>JAMLIV010000019.1 GCA_023954075.1 Lysobacteraceae bacterium | reverse complement strand
CACACCAAGGCGCTGGTACGCCTGCACGGCACGCCCGAGGAGCTGCGCGAGATGCTCGGCGTGGCGGTCTACATGGGCGGCGGTCCCTCGCTGATGTACGCCTCGCACGCGATTCAGGCCTACGAGGAATTCGCTGTGGCGGCGAAGTAGGCCGCTGCTCCCGCCTGCGGCAGCCCGCGCGAGCTGCCGCAGGTTCTTCGTCGCCCCGCATCCGCGCAAGCCGCCCCAATCGGCCGCACCGCGCCACGCGCCTGCCCGCGATTTGCCACGGAAGCGTGACGCCGCTCGCCTATACTGCGGCCAGTCTTTCCCAAGGGCATCCGGCATGTGCATCTCGCGTCGATTCGGCCTCACGGCAACCTTTCTTGCCACGCTGATCCTTTTGGTGCTGCTGCCAGGCTGCGGCACGCCCGACGCTCCGCCGCAGGCACCACCGGTGGCCACCGAGCCCGCCACCACCGACGCCTTCATCCTGGCCGAGGCCACCGGGGAAAGCTGGAACGGCCGCCCCGCGCTGCGGCTCGCGTTCTCCCAGCCGCTGGTGGCCGACCTGCCGTTCGACGATCTGCTGCTGGTGCGCGATGCCGAAGGCGCGGATGCCCCGGGAAGCTGGTCGCTCGATGAGGAAGACACGCGCGTGCTGCGCTTCCCCTACGTCCAGGGCGACAAAACCTACACGATCAGCTTCAAGGCCGGGCTGGCGACGCCGGACGGCCGCAGCCTCGGTGCCCTGCCTGACCGCGAGGTGTATTCGGGCAATCTGCCGCCGGCGGTCGGGTTCGCCAGCCAGGGCAGCGTGCTGCCGGCGCGCGGCACGCGCGGGCTGCCGATCATCGGGGTGAACACGCCGGAAGTGGATGTGGAGTTCTTCCGCGTGCGCGAGAAATCGCTGTCGGACTTCCTCGGGCGCTACGGTCGCGCCGAGAGCCGCGGTTATTGGGAGCTGGACCATATCAACGCCCTGGCCGACTCGGTCTATGCCAACCGCTTTGCCGTCGACGCCAGCCGCAACGTACGCCAGGTGAGTTTCCTGCCGGTGCAGACCATCGCCGAACTGCGCGAGCCGGGCGTCTATTTCGCGGTACTGCGCCGCGCCGGCGCGTTCGACGGCAGCTACGAGACCACCCACTTCTACGTCACCGACCTTGGCCTGCACGCACGCGCGGAGAAGGACGGGCTGTTCGTGCACGCCGCCGCCCTCTCCAGCGGCCAGCCGCGCAACGGCGTGGAGCTGCGCCTGCAGAACCGCAAGGGTGAAACCCTGGCCAGCGCCAGCACCGACTCCGATGGCGCCGCCATGCTGCCGGCGCAGCCGAAGGACAAGCTCGTGCTGATCGCCCGCCAGGGCAGTGAAGTGGCCGTGGTTTCGTTCAACCAGCCGGCGATCGACCTTTCCGACTTCTCCGTGGGCGGCCGCCGCCAGACAGCGCAGGATGTCTACGCCTGGTCCGGACGCGACCTTTTCCGCCCCGGTGAGGTGCTGCAGGTCTCGGCGCTGCTGCGCGACTACGACGGACGCCCGCTGCCCGAAGCGCAGACGCTGTTTGCCACCCTGCGCCAGCCCGATGGCCGCGTCACCTCCACCCTGCCGCTGGAGCCGGGCGAGCTGGGCTACTACAGCTACCAGCGCACCCTGACCGATGACGTGCCCACCGGCCGCTGGGCGCTGGAGTTCCGGCTCGATCCGACCGCCGCCGATCCGATCGGCCGCTTCGAGTTCCGCATCGAGGAGTTCCTGCCCGAGCGCCTCAAGCTGGTGCTCGAATCGGCGGTTGCCCGGCTCGCGCCCGGCGCGCCGCTGCCGCTCGACGTGGACGCCGACTTCCTCTACGGCGCGCCCGCTGCCGGCAACCGCTTCCTGGCCGAAGTGCTTTACCGTCCGGCGCTGCGCGCGGTGCCGGCGCTGAAGGGCTACTTTTTCGGCGATCCCACCGTCTCGCTGCCCAAGGAGCCCGAACAGTCCATCGACACGACGCTGGACGACAAAGGCCAGCTGCACGAACCCATCGCGGTGCTGCCCGATGCCGAAGCGCCCAAGGCACCGTTCGAGGTGATCGTCAGCGGCAGCGTGTTCGAGTCCGGCGGCCGCGCGGTACGCCGCTCGCTGGTACGCGCGGTGTGGCCGGCCGACGCGCTGGTCGGCGTGCGCCCGCTGTTCGATGCCGAGGACGGCCCCAATGCCAACAGCGAGATCGCCTTCGAGATCGTGAAATCCGATCCGGAAGGAAACCTGCAGCCGGCGCAGAACCTCTCGGTCAAGCTGGTGCGCGAACTGCGCAACTACCACTGGCACTGGGTCGACGGCAGCGGCTGGAACACCGACTTCACCCGCCGCTACCAGACCGACTCCGAGGCGACGGTGAACTTCGACGGCACCACGCCGGCGCGCTTCTCGGCACGCGTGGAATGGGGCGAGTACCGGCTCGAAGTCACCGACCCGTCCACCGGCCTCACCATGCGCTACCCCTTCACCGCCGGCTGGAGCTGGAACAACGACAACCAGGGCATCGACGCGCGTCCGGACAAGGTGAAGGTGGCGTTCGACCAGAGCGGCTACCGTGCCGGTGACACCGCCGTCGTCACCCTGACCTCGCCCTACGACGGTCCGGCCGTGGTGCTGGTCGAATCCGACCGGCTGCTCTACCGCGGCAACGTGCAGGTGCGCGGTGCCACCACGGTCAAGATTCCGGTCGACGCCAGCTTCATGCGCCACGACGTCTACGTGACCGCGCTGGTCTTCCGGCCAGCCGACCAGGCCAGCCTCGTTGGTCCCAATCGAGCGATCGGCGTGGCGCACCTGCCCATCGCCCGCGGCCAGCGCGATGCCAGCCTCGAGGTGAAGGTGCCGGAACTGACGCGCCCGGGACAGGCGATCCGGATCGATCTGTCCTCTCCCGAGTTCGCGGGCACGGAGGCGCACGCCGTGGTGGAGGCGGTGGACCTGGGCATCATCAACCTGACCGGCTATCCGGTACCCGACGCGGCCGGCCATTTCCTCGCCCCGCGCGGTTTCGGCATCGACGCCTACGACCTCTACGGCCGCGTGATCGCGCCGCTGGACGGTGCCGCCGCACGCCTGCGCTACGGCGGTGATGCCGCGCTGGCGGCGCTGCCGCAGGCGCGCCGCCCCACCGCCAAGGTACAGACCGTCGCGCTGCATGCCGCTCCGGTGCGCTTCGATGCGCAGGGCCGCGCCAGCGTCGAGTTCACCGCCCCGGACTTCAACGGCACCCTGCGCGTCGCCGCACTGGCATTCTCCGAAGATCGCTATGCCCGTGCCGATGACGAAACCCTGGTGCGCGCACCGCTGGTGATGGAGGTCAGCACGCCGCGCGTGATGGCACCGGGTGACCGCGCCCAGCTCACCGTCGACCTTCACAACCTCAGCGGCAAGAGCGCCAGCTGGCGGGTCAGCGCGGTCGGCACCGCGCCGATCGGCATCGAGGCACCGGCGCGCGAAGTCACCCTGGCGGACAATGCGCGCACCACCCTGCACTTCCCGCTGCTGGCCGGCAGCCAGAATGCGGTGGGCAAGTTCAGCGTCAGCGCGCAGTCGCCCGAATCCAGCCTCACGCGCCAGTTCGAGATCACCGTGCGGCCGGCCTGGCCGGCGGTGCGGCGCAGCAAGGCGCAGCAGCTCGACGGCGCGCAGACGCTCAGCTTCGGCCCCAGCCTGTTCGACGGCCTGTTCGCCGAATCGGGCATCGCGCAGCTGAGCATCGCCTCGATCCCGCCGCTGCCCTTCACCACCGCGATCGACGGACTGATCGGCTACCCCTACGGCTGCATCGAGCAGACCACCAGCCGGCTGTGGCCGCTGGTGGACCTGGACGCCGCCACGTCGCGCAAGTTCGGCCTGGAACCACTGGAAGAGGCCAAGCGCAAGGACATGCTCGATACCGGCTTCGGCCGCATTGCCGCGATGCAGCGGCAGAACGGCCAGTTCAGCTTCTGGCCCGGCGAGGATTCGCCGATGCCGCAGATGAACGCCTATGTGGCCGACATCCTCATCACCGCGAAGCAGAACGGCATCGCGATCCCCGAAACCGTGCTGGAGAAGGCGCTGACGCGCCTCAACGACGACCTCCTCACCGGCGGTGACGGCTATTACAGCTACGACCATTCCCAGCATCTGCGCTTTGCGTCCAACGCCTACGGCGGCTACGTGCTCGCGCGCGTGAACCGTGCTCCGCTCGGCACCCTGCGCTCGCTCTGGGACAACCAGCGCGATCGCTCGCTCACGGCGCTGCCGCTGGTGCATCTGGGTATCGCGCTGAAGCTGGCCGGCGACGAGAAGCGCGCCGATGCCGCCATCGCCGCGGCCCTGGAAATGACCTCCGAACGTCCCGGCTATCTCGGCGACTACGGCTCGGACGTGCGTGACGAGGCGCTGCTGCTGGCCCTGCTGTACGAACACGGCCTGGCCAGCCAGGCCACCGGTGGGCGCGTGATGAAGCTGGCGCGCGAACTGCGCCGGCCCGAAATGTCGCGCTACTGGTTCAGCACCCAGGAGCGCCTGGCGATCTTCCGCCTCGGGCGCACCGTGCTCTCGGAAAACCACGACGGCCTGCAGGGCGAATTCCGCATCGCCGGCACGCCGCACGCGCTCAGCGGCCGGCCGCTGGTCTCGCGCGAGGTCGGCCTGGAAGATCTGCGCCGCGGCGTGAGCCTGACGCTGGAAGGCAGCGGGCCGTTCTGGCTGTCGCAGGACATCGTCGGCTACCCGACCAGCGCACCGGCACCCAGCGAATCGGGCCTGCGCGTGCGCCGCGCCTGGTACCGCACCGACGGCACGCTGTTTACCGGCACCCGGCTGACCGAAGGCGAGAGCCTGATCGCGATGGTGACGGTGGAGGCCGACGAATACATCCCCGACGCGCTGGTGGTGGACCTCCTGCCCGGCGGGGTGGAGATCGAAAACCTCGCGCTGGGCGGCAACGACGCCTTCGGCGAACTGATGATCGACGGGGTGTCGCTGTCCGAGCGCGAGTACGGCGTCGACCTGCGCCACGAGGAATACCGCGACGACCGCTACGTGGCCGCAATCAAACTCTGGAGCGGCTCGACCGCACGCCTGTTCTACCTGGTGCGCGCGGTATCGCCGGGCACCTACGTGGTACCGCCGCCCAGCGTCGAAGACATGTACCGCCCGCAGCTCTCGGGCATGGGCACCTCGCCGCAGAAGACGGTCACGGTGGTGTCGCCCTGAGCGGTGCTGGCAGGTCGTCTGCCGCCCTGGAATCCGTGATGGCACGCCGCTCCCGCACCGGAGGGCGTCGTGCCAGCCCCGGCGGCACGACGCCAGGCGCGCGGACGGCCGCTTGAGACGCGCCCGCCATGCCACCATCATTGCCCCAGATCCGCCCTGCCCTTTTCCGATGAATCTGCGCCACGCGCTCGCCCAGCACGGCTTCGAATCCAACGACGACTACGAGTTCGCGCTGCGCTGCCTGTTCGAGGCGCAGGCCGCGCACCTGCGCGTGCTGCACGTGGACGGCGCGGCGGGCCGGCGCAAGACCGCGTTCGCCACGGCATTGGCGCGGGCGCTGGAATATCCGCACATCCTCTATCACGATTTCGGCCAGCGCGAGCCGCCGCCTGCGCCGATCCACGCGGTCGACGAACCGCCGCACGAACCGACCGAAGCGCCGATGAGCGCGTTCGAACGCGTCGTGACCGAGGCCTGTGCCTATTCCGAGGGCGAGCGCACCATCCTCATCCTCGACCAGCTCCAGCTCGCGGACTTTGCCGACCATATCCGCCTGCACGCGTTTGCCGCCAGCGGCGAGTGGCCACACGGCAGCGTCAGTGCGGTCGCCAACCCGCGCCACCTGCTGCTGGCGCTGATCTCCGAGGCACCGCTCTACCATTCGCTGGCGCGCGCCAGCTTCCGCATCTGGACCGACGCGCAGCGCGCTTTCCTCGAATACCGCCCGCAGGACTACGGCCTGGGCGAGGACGCGCGCACGCTGTTCCAGGCGCTGGCGGCGCTGTTCCAGCGCGCCGGGATGTCACCCACGCCGGGCGAATTCGCGCGGGTGCTGGAGGACGTGCTGGTCCGCGCGCGCAGCGAGGACCAGCTGCGCCAGGTGCTGTATGGCCGCATCGAGGACGCGGTGCGCGAGCCTCTGGAGGCGGGCGTCTGCGCGGCGGAACTGGCGGCGACCCTGGATGCACTGACCCTCTATCTGGGCCACGATCACATCGAACTGGGGTAATGACTTCGCCTGCGCGACGGATCAGCCCGGTCCCATCGCCAGCGGGATCGTGAGTCGATCGCCGACTCGCACCACGTCGCCCTTGATGGTATTGACCGAACGCAGGCTCGCCAGCGTGACGCCGTGACGCTGTGCGATGAGGCTCAGGGTCTCGCCGCGGCTGACCACGTGCTGGCGCGCGCGCGGCGTGGCGTTGCTTGCCAGCCAGGTGCCCGGCGGCGGCTGCACGCTGAAATAATCGCGCACGCCTTCCACGATGGCAGCGGCCAGGCGGGTGCGATGCGCCGGATCGTTGAGCTTCTTTTCTTCGCCCGGATTGCTGATGAAGGCCGTCTCGACCAGCATCGACGGCACATCCGGCGAGCGCAGCACCACGAAGTTGGCGCGCTCCACGTGCGGCTTGTGGGTCTTGCCGAGGCGCTTCATCGCCTCCAGCACGTGGTTGGCGACATCGTCGGAGGCCTGCATCGTGGCGCTCTGGGAAAGATCGAGCAGCACCGCCGCCAGGGTGTTGTCCTTGTCGTCGAGCGACACGCCGCCGACCAGGTCCGACTTGTTCTCGCTCGCCGCCAGCCAGCGCGCGGCCTCGTTCGAAGCGCCGCGGGTGGACAGCACGTACACCGAGGATCCCGAAGCCGCCGCCTTGTGGAAGGCGTCGGCATGGACCGAGATGAACAGATCGGCGCGCGCCTCGCGCGCCTTCTGGTAACGCTGCTGCAGCGCGATGAAGTAGTCGCCGTCGCGGATCAGCACCGCCTCCATGCCGGGCTCGGCATCGATCTGGCGCTTGAGTTCGCGTGCCACGGCCAGGGTGATGACCTTCTCCCACGTGCCGGAGGCTCCCCTGGCACCCGGATCCTCGCCGCCGTGGCCGGCGTCGATGGCCACGACGACCTTGCGTCCGGTGGCAGGCACCGCCTGCTGCACCGTGCGCACCGCCGGCACCACGGCCTTGAGCGGATGCAGGTCGATCACCAGTCGATGGCCCAGCGCATCGGCGGGCGGCAGCAGGAAGCTTTGCGGCCGCACGCCTTCGGCCAGATCGAAGACCACGCGCACGCCGCGCTCGCCGAGCTTGCCGGTGCGCACGCCGCTCAGCACGCCCGATGCGGCCGGCGCGGCAAAGGCCTTGCTGATCGAGGTATCGCCCATGTCGAGCACGAGGCGATTGGGCGATTCGAGGGTGAATACCTTGTAGTCGAGCGGGCCGGACACGTCGAACACCGCGCGGGTGTGGTCCGGCCCGGTCCAGACGCGCAGCGCCTGGACTTCGGCGGCAAACGACTGCCTGGGCATCACCAGCGCGAGCGCCAGAAACGCCAGAATCGCGGCAAAGGAGGATACGGACGGCCTCATGGTGCCAATTCAATCACCAATTGCGCCAGGAGTGCAAGCGCTTTCTCCTGATAATCCATGGTGTTAGCGAACCTTCCTACATCACGAAGCACGATACTCGCTTGGCCGGCACCGCAGCAGGCACCCGCGAATCGTTAATTTTTTCTTGTGTTTCATGGCGTTGCGGGATCGCTTCCGGAAGTTCCCGTACCCGCGCCGCGCCGGCCCCGCCCGGCTCACGCCACGGTGACCCAGGCGCGATGGACGGCCTCGGCCCACGCGCGCCCGGCGGCAGAATGCGACACAAGGCGCGCGAGGCGCCCCGTCCCGTCCACCTGCAGCTGCAGCACCAGGTCGGGCGGCGGCAGCACGCCCTGCCCGCGCTGCGGCCATTCGACCAACCACAGGCGGGCGCGCTCGACCAGCTCGTCGAGCGCCAGATAGTGCAGCTCTTCGGGATCCGCGATGCGGTAGAGATCGAGGTGGGCGACCTCGCCGGCGGCGGTGTCGTAGCGTTCGACCAGGGTGTAGGTGGGGCTGCGCACGCCGCCTGCGACGCCCAGCGCGCGCAGCAGCGCGCGGGCGGTCGTGGTCTTGCCGGCACCCAGGTCGCCATCCAGCCAGGCGACCAGCCTGCCTTCGGGCAGGTGTTGGGCCAGCAGTGCGCCGAGGCGTTCGGTATCCGAGGGCGCGTGCAGCGAAAGTCCAGTCACGGGTTGGCCAGGCGGCGCAGGTGCGGGAACAGGTCGCTGGCGAGCAGGCCGCGTTCGCCACCGTCGCGCGCCGCGGCGTCGGCGGCGGCCGAGTGCAGCAAGGTGCCGGCACAGGCGGCATCGAAGGCGCGAAGGCCCTGCGCCCGCAGCGCCGCGATGGTGCCGGTCAGCACGTCACCCATGCCGCCCGAGGCCATGCCCGGGTTGCCGGCACCGATCACGATCGGCACCTCACCGTGCGCCGCGACGATGCTGCCGGCACCCTTCAGCACCACCACGGCGTCGTATCGTTCCACCAGCGCCTGCGCCGCGCCGAAGCGGTCGCGCTCCACGCTGGGGACATCGGTGCCCAGGAGGCGCGCCGCCTCGCCCGGGTGCGGACTGAGCACGGCGTCGGGCACGCGGGTCTGGGTGATGGCCAGAAGATTCAGGCCATCGGCGTCGATCACCGCAGGCAGGCCCAGCGCGACGGCGGCCTGGAACAGCGACTGCGACCACTCGCTGCGCCCCAGGCCCGGCCCCAGCGCCAGCACGTCGGCATTGGCGGCAAGCTGGCGCAGCCGCGCAGCGTCGCTGATCGCGTGCGGCATCGCCTCCGGGCGCGCCGCCAGCATCGGCGCGACGTGGCTTTCGCGCGTCGCCACCGTGACCAGCCCGGCTCCGCTGCGCAGCGCGCTTTCCACGCACAGGCGGATCGCGCCGCCGTAGCCGTGGTCGCCGCCGATGGCCAGCACGCGGCCGTGATCGCCCTTGTGCGCGTCGCGCTGCCGCGGTCTGAGCCAGCGCCCGAGCTGACCGACCTCGACCAACCAGGCGGCCGGCGGCTGCGAGGCCCGGGTTTCGATCGGGACATCGAGCGTGGCCAGTTCCACCGGTCCGGCCAAGGCGCGCCCGCGTCCGGTGAAGAGGCCGCGCTTGTGCGAGATGAAGGACACCGTGCGGGTCGCCTTGACCGCCGCGCCGGGCGCAGCGCCGTTGTCGGCGTCCAGCCCCGAAGGCACGTCCATCGCCAGCACCGGGCGGCCGCTGGCGTTGATCGCCGCGATCAGCGCCGCGCCGATGCCTTCGGGCAGGCGCGACAGGCCGATCCCGAACAGTGCATCGACCATCACGTCGGCATCCGGGAGCGCGGTGCCGGGCGCGAACAGGATTTCCTCGCCGCCGGTTTCGCGCCAGTGCGAAAACGCCCGCGCCGCCGGCTCGACGACAGGCGGTTCGGGCGTTCCCACCACTACGCTGACCTGCATCCCGGCCATCCGGGCCAGGCGCGCGAAAACAAAACCGTCGCCACCGTTGTTGCCGCGCCCGCAGACCACGCACAGCCGCCGCGCCATCGGCCAGTCGAGCTTCATGCGCGCGAACGCCGCGGCAGCGGCGCGGGTCATCAGCGCGTAGGCGTCGATGCCGTCGTGTTCCATCGCGCGGGCCTCGAAGGCGCGCACGTCCTCGCAGCGGTAGAGCGGCAGGGGCTTGTCCATGGGCGGATTCTAGCGGGCATGCAGCGATCGGGATGAATCCGCGCCCCGGTTCAACGCGCCTTGCGCGGGCTTGACCCGCATCAAGGCCCGCACCGGCTGCGCCCGCTTAGCATCCGGTCGAACGGGGAGAATGGCCATGGCGCACCTACGCTGGGGACAATTCATGACGGCAGGCGCGGCGATCGCCCTCGCCGGCGTCGCGCTGGCGCAGGTGCCGATGACGCCGCTGGACTTCAAGGTGCCGGGCACCCAGTTCGGCGACATGCCCGTCTCCAACCTGTGGCCCGCCAACAACTGCCGCAGCTGCCACGGCTATTTCAACGAAACCGCCGAGCCTTACGCGACCTGGGCCGGCAGCCTGATGGCGCTGGGCGGCAAGGATCCGCTGTTCTTCGCGCAACTGACCAACGCCAACCAGGATGTCGCCAACGTCGGCACCTTCTGCCTGCGCTGCCACGTGCCGGTCGCCGTCGTCAGCGGCCACGCCGACGATGCGTCGGGCAACTCGCTCGACGCGCGCGACCGGGAAGGCGTCACCTGCCACTTCTGCCACAGCATGGTCGACCCGCAGTACCAGTCGGGCGTCAGTCCGCCGGAGGACGCGGCCATCCTCGCGGCGCTGGCCGACGTGCCACAGTTCACCGCCAACGCCATGTTCGTGCTCGACCCCCAGGGCCGCCGGCGCGGCCCGCGCAGCGACCATCAGGCCGACCACGAGCTGCTGGTCTCGCCCTTCCTGCGCGACTCGCGCCTGTGCGGCACCTGCCACGACGTGGGCAACGTCGCGGTGTCCAAGCTCCCGGACGGACGCTACCGCTACAACGCAATCAACGCCGAGGCACCCGATCACGATCCGTGGACGCAGTTCCCGCTGGAGCGCACCTTCACCGAATGGCAGCTCTCCGCCTTCGCCGACGGTGGCGTGGATCTGGGCGGCCGCTTCGGCGGCAGCCGCGGCAACGTGGTGTCGAGCTGCCAGGACTGCCACATGCCGACGACGGCATCGCAGGCCTGCAGCTACGGGCCGGTGCGGCAGGACATGGCCACCCACGATTTCGCCGGCGCGGCCGTGCCCTCGCTCGACCTGATCGCGGCCTACACGGCCAACGATCCGGCGGTCGATCCCGCGCACATCGCCGCCGGCCGCGCCAAAGCGCTCTCGATGCTGCAGCGCGCCGCCACCATCGAGCTGAGTCTCACGGCGAGTACCGTGCTGGCGCGGGTGCTCAACCAGACCGGCCACAAGCTGCCGACCGGCCATATCGAAGGCCGCCGCGCCTGGCTCAACCTGCGGTTCTTCGACGCCAGCGGCGCGCTCGTGCTGGAGCGCGGCCACTACGACACGGCCGAGGCCCATCTCGACGAAGCCGGCACCACGGTATACGAAATGCTGGTCGCGCTGAGCGACGACGCGGCGGCCGCCACCGGCAAGCCCGCGGGCGTCACCACCCACATGGCGCTGGCCGACACGATTTGGAAGGACACCCGCATCCCGCCGCGCGGCTTCGACAACGCCGCCTTTGCCGACGGCGGCGCGCCGGCCGTGGGCATCGGCTACGCCGATGGCCAGTACTGGCACGACACCTCGGTGACGCTCCCGACAGGCGCGGTGCGGGTCGATGCGACGCTCTATTACCAGTCACTCACCCGCCACTACATCGAGGCGCTGCGCGACGGCAACGCCACCGACCACTGGGGCCAGACCCTGCACAACCTCTGGCAGGCCACCGGGCGCGGCGCGCCCATTGCGATGGCCTCCGAACGCCTGACCTGGGGCGATATGATCTTCAGCGACGGGCTCGAAGGCACCGCGCCCTGAACCGCGCCGCACGCGCGCTCAGTCCGCCGCCAGTTCCACGCAGTTGCGCCCTGCCGCCTTGGCGCGGTAAAGCGCGGCATCGGCGGCCCGGATCCAGGCGGAAAAATCCCGGGTGCCGGGACCGAACACCGCAACCCCGATGCTGATCGTGACGAGAACGCGCTCGCCCCGGGACTCCAGGACCAGGGACCCCACCGCGCGGCGGATCGACGAGGCCAGTTCGATCGCGCCCGCCTTGCCCAGGTCCGGGCACAACAGCGCGAATTCCTCGCCGCCCATGCGCGTGACCAGCGCCGTCGCCGGCACCAGCGACTGGAGCAGTTCGGCCACCGTGGCCAGCACCTGATCCCCGAACGGATGGCCGTAGCGATCATTGATGGACTTGAAATAATCCAGGTCGGTCATCATCAGCACGTGCCCGCGCTCCTCGCTGTCCGGCTCGGGCAGCAGTGCGCCAGCCAGCTCATTGAGCGCGCGCCGGTTCGGAATGCCGGTCAGCGCATCGCGGTAAGCCTGCACGCGCAGCGCTTCCGCCAGCCGCCGCTGTGCGCGCAGCAGCCGGATCACCACCGCCAGCCCCGCGATCAGGGCCAGGATCAGGATCCCGACGGCCCACATCACCTGGCGCTGGCGAGCCAGCGCGGCTTCGCTGCGCTCGGCTTCGAGCCGGGCCTGTTCCAGCGCCAGCTCCTGGGCGCGCTTTTCGGTTTCCAATTCGCGAATCTGCAGCTGCTGCTCGCGCTCGCGGAACTTGAGTTCGAGCGATTCGAGCTCCTGGCCATCGCCCAGATGCATGCCGGTGTCCTTCAAGGCCAGCGCGCGGGCCTGCACCTCGCGGGCGCGCGGCGAATCGCCCTCGACCGCGAGCAGCAGGTCCGCCTGCGTCTGCAGCAGGTCTCCCAGGAGCAGGGGCTGTTCCATCGGTGCGACCAGCGCAAGCGCCTGATCCAACTCGGTCTGGGCCTCGTCATACCGCTTCAGCCCGACCAGCGCATCGGCCCGGACGCCGCGCGAGATGGCCATGCTGATCGGGCTGGATACGGCGATTGCCGCATCCAGCGCTTCCTGCGCCATCGCCAGCGCCTCCGCATGGCGCTCGATGATGATCAGGTCGCCGGCCATGGATCCTGCGGTACGCGCCGCCAGACCCTTCAGGCCCAGCGCCAGGAAATGCTGCCTGGCTCCCTGCCAGCGCTCGATCGCCTGCTGCGGCTGGCCGGCGCGGCTGAGCGCGCTGGCGTCGAGGTAATCCGCACGCGCCATGAAGACGGCATCGCCTGAAGCCTGCGCCAGGCGACGGTAACGGTGGCAGTGCTCCAGCGCGGTCTGCGCAAGGTCTGCGGCAATGTAGGCGCTGCAAAGCTCGCCGGCGGCGGTGATGCGCGCCAGCGGGTCGTCCTGGGCAAAAACCCGGTTGGCCGCTTCGAGCACCATCACCAGGCCGGCCCGCGCGTCGCCCGCATCGATCAGGCGCGCGCCGCGCAGGAATCCCGCGTAGCTGCGCGCGACCTCATCCTCGTGTTCGCGCGCGAGGCGCTCGAGCCGGGTGGTGATGGCATCGAGCGCGTCATCTTCCGACGCACCGATCGCGGCCGCGCCCATGTACCAGAGCAGCATTCGCTCGCCCGCCGGATTGCCCTGGAATACCCCATCGGCCAGCACCCGCCAGCCTTCCTCGAGCCCGGCGGCGCGATCGGTAGCCGCGCGCAGCCGGTATTGGGCCAGATCGAAGCCGTTCGCCTGTGCGCACGCGCAGGCGAACACCAGCAGGATCGGCAGCATTCCTGCGACGAGATGCCTCAGGTGGCTGGAGCCGGATGTCGGCACGGTCGCGCCCGCGCCTCAGGCAAAGGGGTCGCGCAGGATGATGTTGGCACCGCGATCCGGGCCGGTGGACACCATCGCCAGCGGGCAGCCCACCAACTCTTCGAGCGACCTGAGATAGGCCCGCGCAGCCGGTGGCAAATGGCCCCATTCGGTGATGTCGTGGGTCGATTCCTGCCAGCCGGGAAACTCCAGGTACTCCGGTTCGCACTCATCCCAGCCGGCCGCATCCAGCGGCGCATACTCGGTGCTCTTGCCGCGGTAGCGGTAGCCGATGCACATCTTCAGGCTGGGCAGGCCGTCGAGCACGTCGAGCTTGGTCACGCACAGCCCGGAGATGCCGTTGATCGCCACGGCGCGCTTGAGCGCAACGATGTCGATCCAGCCGCAGCGGCGCGGGCGCCCGGTGGAGGCACCGAACTCGGCTCCGCGCTGGCGGATTTCCTCGCCCAGCGCGTCGTTCAATTCGGTCGGGAACGGTCCGCCGCCCACGCGCGTCGCATAGGCCTTGGCGATGCCGAGCACGTAGTCTATGGCGTCCGCCCCGACGCCGGTGCCAGCCAGCGCGCCGCCGACCGTGGTATTGGAGCTGGTGACGTAGGGATAGGTGCCGTGGTCGATGTCGAGCAGCGCGCCCTGCGCGCCTTCGAACAGCACGCGCTTGCCCTCGCGGCGAAGCTGGTGCAGGAGGCCTGCAACATCCGACTTCATCGGCTCGACGTAGTCGGCGAACGCCAGCGCATCGTCCAGGGTCTGCTGGAAATCCACGGCCTCGACGCCCAGATAGTTCACCAGCACGAAGTTGTGGTAATCGAGCGCCGCGCGCAGCTTCTCGGCCAGCTCGTTGGGGTAATGCAGGTCGGCGACGCGGATGCCGCGGCGCGCCGCCTTGTCCTCGTAGGCCGGACCGATGCCGCGCCCGGTGGTGCCGATGGCCTTGCCGCCGGCGGCCTTCTCGCGCGCCTGATCCAGCGCGATGTGGTAGGGCATGATGAGCGGCGTGGCGGGGCTGATCTTGAGGCGTGAACGCACCTCCACACCCTCGCCTTCCAGTTCGTCGACTTCCTTGCGCAGCGCCGTGGGCGAAAGCACCACGCCGTTGCCGATGAGGCACAGCACGCCCTCGCGCAGGATGCCCGAGGGGATCAGGTGCAGCACTGTCTTCTTGCCGCCGATCACCAGGGTGTGGCCGGCGTTGTGCCCGCCCTGGAAGCGCGCGACCGCGCTGACCTTTTCGGTCAAAAGATCGACGATCTTGCCCTTGCCCTCGTCACCCCACTGCGCACCCAGCACCACTACCGACTGACCCATTGCCCTGCTCCTTCATGTTTGTGCGGCCGCTCATCGGGAGACGGGCCGCAGGAAAACAAGACGCCCATCGCATGCGCGCCGCACGCTCCGCACCAGGCTGCATCGGGCAGGCTGGTGCGGGGTGGCGCGCGTGGAACGCACGGTCCGGACGCGAAAAAAGCCGGAGACTGCCCCGGCTTTTTCGGATTATCCCGCAATTTGCGGCGGGCTGCTCGCGCCGAGGCCCCGCGCTTGCCGCGCTACGGCGGCCTGCCCTGCACCGAGAGTCGGCCTGATTCAGTCGTCCTCCGCAGCGTGCGCCAGCGCCCGGCGGACGTCATCCAGCTCAAAACCACGGCGCTGCAAAAACGCGCCCTGCCGCGCCAGCGACTGGCGCGTGGTCGCGCGTCGGGTGCCGAAGCGCTTCTGCAGCTGCGCCTGCGCGGCGCGGCCCCAATCCATCCCGCAGGCATCGAGCGCGGTGGCGATGAGCGCTTCATCCAGCCCGTGGGTGCGCAGTTCGGCACGAATCCTCAACGGCCCGTAGCCGCCCTGCGCGCGATGCCGCGCGAGCGCTGCGGCGTAGCGCTGGTCATCCTGCCAACCCTCCCGGACAAGCAGCTCCACCGCCTCGCACGCCGCATCGGCGCTGAAGCCACGATCGGTGAGCTTGCGGACCAGCTCACGCTGCGAGTGCTCGCGCCGCGCGAGCAGCTCGATGGCCTTGCGGCGCGGATCGGGCGCGCCGGCGTCGGCGTTCCGGCCACATGTGCGAGGCGTATCTCCGTACTCCGCTGCGCCGACCGCGGCGGCGCCCGGGCGCTGCTCCACGGCGGTGTCGTCCGGTGCCCGCACATCCGGCGGCGAGGCCGCGCGCGCAGGATCGAGCAGGCGGGAAGCGCGCCCGATCAGGCCGGCGGCATCCGCCGGCAGGATCGGACGCCGATCGGCGTTCACGCCTCTTCGGCCTCGGCAGTCGTCTCGTCGCCGGCCGCCAGTTCCGGCACGAAGCGCTCGCGCAGCCTGGACTCCAGTTCGGCGGCCATTCCCGGATGTTCCTTCAGGTACTGGCGGGCGTTGTCCTTGCCCTGGCCGATGCGCTCGCTGCCATAGCTGTACCAGGCACCCGCTTTCTCCACCAGCTTGGCCTCGACGCCCATGTCGATCAGCTCGCCTTCGCGACTGATGCCCTCGCCGTAGAGGATTTCGGTCACGATCTGCTTGAAGGGCGGTGCCATCTTGTTCTTGACGACCTTGATCTTGGTCTGGTTGCCGATGATCTCGTCGCCCTTCTTCACCGCGCCGATGCGGCGGATGTCCAGGCGCACCGAGGCGTAGAACTTGAGCGCGTTGCCGCCGGTGGTCACTTCCGGACTCTGGCCCGGCATCATGACCCCGATCTTCATGCGCAGCTGGTTGATGAAGATCACCAGGCAGTTGGAGCGCTTGATGTTGCCGGTGAGCTTGCGCAGCGCCTGGCTCATCAGGCGCGCCTGCAGGCCGGGTAGCTGGTCGCCCATGTCGCCCTCGATCTCGGCCTTGGGCGTGAGCGCGGCGACCGAGTCGATCACCACCATGTCCACGGCGTTGGAGCGCACCAGCATGTCGGCGATTTCAAGCGCCTGTTCGCCGGTATCGGGCTGGGAGAGGTAAAGCTCTTCCAGGTTGACGCCGAGCTTCTGTGCATAGATCGGGTCCAGCGCGTGCTCGGCATCAATGAAGGCGCAGGTGCCGCCGGCCTTCTGGCACTGGGCAATGGCCTGCAGGGTGAGGGTGGTCTTGCCGGAAGACTCCGGCCCGTAGACCTCGACCACGCGGCCCTTGGGCAGGCCGCCGATGCCCAGCGCGATGTCGAGCATCAGCGAACCGGTGCTGATCACCTCCACGGCCTCGGCGACCTTGTCGCCCATGCGCATGACCGCGCCCTTGCCGAACTGCTTCTCGATCTGCGACAGGGCGGCGGACAGCGCGCGCTTCTTGTTCTCGTCCATGGGAAAATCCTCGGATGGGGTGAATTGGCAGTAGTGAAACTGATGGGGTGAAGTGGATGGAAAGCAGTCTATCGGGGCGTCGTCTCAAATCCTGAGACAGCCACCCACGGCAACCAGCATCCCGCGCGCCGCGCTGGCGCGACATCGGCCGCCATCGCGATCGCGCATCGGAAAACGCCCCGGTCGCGGCGCGGCGCATCACGACATCCGACCCGACGGCACGCGATCATCGCCGTGTACCGGGATTGGGCCGCAGCAGGCCGCAATAGAGGCCTTCGACGGCAAAATCGGCATCGGCAGGGACCACGATCGGCGCGTAGCCGGCATTGCAGGGCAGCAGTCGAATGCCCTGTGCCGAGGTTTCCAGCCGCTTGATGGTGATTTCCTCGTCGATGCGCGCCACGACGATCTGGCCGCTGCGCGCCAGCGCCGTGCGCTGGACCCCGACAAGATCGCCGTGAAGGATGCCCTCGTCGCGCATCGAATCGCCTTCGACGCGCAGGAGATAGTCGGGCGACGGCCGGAACAGGCCGCGATCAATGGCCAGGGCGTCGTCGCTTCCGGCGTCGGCACCCGACCCGATCGGCCCGCCCGCCGCCACGCGTCCAAGGATCGGCAGCCGCAGCACATCGTCCGGAGCCTGCGCCTTCCCGAACGGCAGCTCCGGCTGCCTGCCGGCCACCGGCACCCGCAGCCGGATCCCGCGCGCGCGACCGGGCAATCGCTCGATCGCACCGGCCGCCTCCAGCGCCTCGAGGTGGTATTGCGCAGCGCGCAGGCTGCGGAAGCCAAGCGCACTGGCGATCTCCGCCTGTGAAGGCGGCAGGCCGTCGGCCTCGATGCGTTCGGCGATGAGGGAGAGGACGGCGTGCTGAGTGTCGGTCAGAAGCATTTGTAAGTAATACTACTACATGCTTTCGGCGTCAACAGCACTTGACCCGCAGGAGGTGTTTTTCCCGGCTATGCTTCCGTGCTTCGTCGATCCGACAAGGGATTCATTGGCATGCTGCTGCGCGTGTTCTGCTGCCTGTGCGCGCTGTTCCTGCATGTCCCGGCCAGGCCATGCGGCAGTCGGGAAACCGCGCGCTACCGCACCGCCAGCGGCGCAATTGCGCCGCGGCGCAGCGGCTTCACCGGATCGGCCTCCAGCTTGCGCGTGAGCCACTGGATCGCGGCGTCGAGCTGGCGGTCGCTGCCGTTGAAGCTTTCATGCGGCAGGTTGTCCACCTCGATGTCGGGAGCCACGCCCGTACCCTCGACGATCCACTGGCCGTCCAGATCGTATTGCGGAATTTCCGCGACGCGGGCGCGGCCCTTGTCCACCAGCGCATTGCTGTCGGTAAGCCAGACCCCCGCGCCCGCCGTGCGGGTGCCGATCAGCGGCCCGATCCCGAGCGCCCGGGTGCCGGCGGCGAAGGTTTCGCCATCCGAATAGGTCATCGCATCGGCCAGCACCGCGATGTGCCCGCGAAAGCTCTGCTGCATGTTGCCGTAGGGCAGGCCGCCGGGGCGCTGCCAGAAGGCCCAGACCCGGCGCAGCAGCTTCTCGAACACCCAGCTGTCGATGTTGCCGCCGCGATTGCGGCGCACGTCGACGATGAGTCCGTCGCACTCGACCTGGGCATAGAAGTCGCGCACGAAACCGGCGATGTCATTCGGCCCCATGGCGCGCAGGTGCAGGTAGCCGATGCGTCCGCCGCTGGCGGCATCCACCGCCTCGCGGCGCGAGATCAGCCAGTCGGAGTAGCGCAAGGCGTCTTCGCCCATGGCATCGACCGGCACCACGACCTCCTGCCAGGTTTTTTCGCCGCGCGAAAGGGTCAGCAGCACCTGCTGCCCGGCGTTGTCGCGCACCAGGTCGGAGATGTGCGCGACGGCGGCCGCGGCTCGGCCATTGACCGCCGCCACCACGTCGCCTGCGCGGATGTCGCTGCCGGGCTTTTGCAGCGGGCCGCGGCGCGAAGGCAGCTCCGGATCGGTGCGGTAGATCTGCTCGATGCGCCAACCGCCATCCGTCTTGGCAAAGCGTGCGCCGAGGCCGGCGAAGTTCGGCACCTCGCTCACCTTGCGGTACTCGCCGCCGCGCACCTGCGAGTGCAGCGCGTTCAGCTCGCCGATCATCTGGCCGAACAGGTCGTCGAGTTCGAGCCGGTCGGTGACGCGCGGCAACAGCACCGCATAGCGCGCGCGCACCGCCTGCCAGTCCACGCCGCGCAGCCTGGCATCGTAGAAATGGTCGCGGTGCATGCGCCAGGCGTCGTCGAACATCTGCCGCCACTCGGCCACCGGATCCACCCGCAGACGCCAGTCGTCCAGGCGCACCTTGTGGGCGGAAAGGTCGTCGGGTGCCTTGGCAGCGGCCGGCAACAGGTAGGCACTGTCCTCGTCCTTCTGCACCGCAAGCACCTTGCCGTTGCCGGAAAGCGCATAGCCCTTCACGTCCGAAGCGAAGGTTTCCAGCTTGGCCTTGTCGGCATCGAAGGCGAGGCTGCGCAGATGCTGCTTGTCGCCCTCGCGCTCCAGGAAGTAGAGGCGCTTGGCGTCGGCCGCGAGGCCGGCATAGTTGCCGGCGGCCACCGGCACTTCGAACAGGCGCTCGGCCAGGCCGTTCCACACCAGCGCCTTGACCGCATCCGGCGCATCGCCCTTGTCCTTGCCGGCACCCGCATCGGAATCGGGCGTCTTCTCCACCTGCAGCTCGTCGCGTGCCTGGAACGGGAAGCGGTTGCCCGGCTGCAGCGCCAGCGCGTAGATGCGGGTGCGGCGGTCGAAGTACGGTCCGGTGTTGCGGTCGCCCCAGGGCGAACCGTTGACCAGCTTGAACTCGCGTTCGGAAAGGAACCACAGCCATTGGCCGTCCGGGCTGAAGGCCGGCGAACCGGATTCGTAGTTCACCCCGGTCAGCCACGCCATCGCCTTGCGATCGAGCGAATACAGCCCGATGCGGCTGCGCCCCGCGACGCCGCTGGCGCGAACGAAGGCGAGATGGCGGCTGTCGGGTGCCCAGACCACGTCATCGTAGCCTTCGCTGCCGTCGGCAGCGCCGTTGTCGATCACCTGGTTGCCGCCCTTGTCGACATCGAGCAGCCAGAGCCGGCCGCGCTTGTCCGAGTGCGCCAGCCACTTGCCGTCGGGCGACACCCGCACGTCCCGGCGCTGGGTGTCGCCATCGCGGGTGAGCTGTTTGGCGGTGCTGCCGCCGTCGGCGGGATAGCGCCAGATTTCCTCTTCCCCGCTGGCGTCGGAGATCGCGTAGACGAAGCGCCGGTCCGGCGAAAACGCCAACGCGGACAGCCGCGTTCCCTCATCCGCCCCCAGGAGCGCGCGCCGCGGCGCGCCGACGCCGGCCACCGCGGCCTGACCGCGCGCGATCACCGCCAGGCGCTCGCCGTCGGGCGACACCACGCTGGCCTCGGCAAAGCCGAGCGGCTTTTCCAGCCAGCGCGGCTGGCGCTGGGCGAAGTCGGACACCAGCCGCACCGGGATCGCCGCATCGCGCCCCGCGGCCAGGTCGTACAGACGCAGATCCGCGCCGCTGGAATAGACGATGCGATCCCCCGAGATCGCCGCGCTGCGCACGTCGAACGGCGCATCCAGCGCCAGCGGCTGCAGTGCGCCGGTCGCCGAATCCAGCCGCGCCAGCGTGTCGCGGCCCTGCGGGTCGGCGATCACGATCAGCCCGCTGCCGTACAGCATCGGCCGGCGCAGGTTGACGTCGGCGGGGCCGATGCGCTGCGCCTCGGCCGTCCCCGAAAGATCGAAGCGCCAGAGCTGGCCAAGCAGGCCGCCGCGATAGCCCTTGAGGTTGTCGTTCATCAGACCCGCGCCGAAACGAACGAAGTACAGCGTGCGCCCGTCGGCGCTGATCGCCGCATCGTTGGCCTCGGCCAGCGGCAGCACCCGGCGCACCAGCGTGGTCGGATCGACCGCCACCACCACGCGCTGCGAACCGCCCGTGCCGCCGGCGATCTGGGTGCCATAGAGCACCTCGCCGGCAGGCGTCCAGCCAATCACCAGTGCGGGAAGCTCCTCGAAACTCACGCGCTGCGGCGCGCCGCCGCCCAGCGGCATCACATAGGCTTCCTGCGCTCCCGCATACGAGGCGGTGAAGGCCACCTGCGCGCCATCGGGGGAAATCACCGCGCGCGACTCTTCGCCCGCGTGGGTGGTCAAACGCCGCGCCGCCCCGCCCGTGGCCGCCACCGACCACAGGTCGCCTTCGGCGGTGAAAACCACGGTGTCGCCGTGAATCGCGGGATAGCGGTAGTAACCGGGAGCCTGCGCCGCGGCCAGCGCCACCCACAACACCCCGACGAGCAGAACGAACGCGCGCATGAACCTTCCCCGGCGACCGAAAACGAAAGCGCATCCTACCCTCGATGCGCGAACGCGGCGGGTGCCGGAAGTCGGGCGTCGCGCCTGCGGCTGCGCGTCGCGCAACCGGGATTCGACCAGATTGCCTGTCGACGCGTGAATCCGGAGTTGGGCCGGACAACCCAAAGGGATCACCCCACGCCAAGCCCGGGAATCGCGCTGATCTGGTCGGGGTCGAAGCCGGCGACCTGGGCGAAGTGGCGGCCGCGCTCGACGTAGTCGCGGTAGCGCGGGAAGCTCGGCGCGCCGGGCGAAAGCAGGATCACGCCGTCGGCGCCGATCACCTGTTCGGCAATGCGCACGGCTTCGGGCATGTCGGGGGCCTGGAACAGGCCGAAGCGCCCGCCGCGCGAGGCGAATTTCAGCCCGTCGTATATCTGCGGGCCGTTCTGGCCCATGGTGATGATGGCCAGCGGCGGCTCGCGGTTCATGCGTTCGAAGAACACCGACCAGTCCAGGCCGCGGTCGAAGCCGCCCACCAGGATCGCGACGCGGCGGTTGGCGTGGCAGTCAAGCGCGGCGAGCGAGGCGTGCGGCGTGGTGCTGATGGAGTCGTTGACGTATTCGCGCCCGTCGCGGTGACCGATGACCTGCAGCCGGTGCGGCAGCGGGCGAAAGCTCATGGCGTGCCGCGCCAGCGCGCGCGCGTCGAAGCCCGCGGCCTCGATGGCCGAGAGCGCGGCGCACAGGTTGCCGCGATTGTGCGCGCCGGGCAGCGGCAGCGCGGATGCGTCCATCACCTCTTCCTCGCCGCGGTGAATCACGCTGCCGCGCAGGTGCCAGCCGTGGCGCGCGTTGAACCACCAAAGCTGCGCGGCGCGAGTGCCGCCGGCTTCCGCGCCCAGGTTCGTTTCCGAGGCACTGCCCTGCACCACCGCGCTGCGGCCCAGACTCGCCAGCCGCGCATCGGCGGCGTTCAGGACCAGATGGCGCGGATTGGCGACGGTGGCGAGCGCGAGCTTGTCGGCGACGTAGCGCTCCTCGCTGCCGTGCCAGTCCAGGTGCTCGGGGAAAAGGTTCAGCACCACCGCCACCTCGGGCGCCACCGCATCGCGGGTCTGGTAGCTCGACAGCTCCAGCACGTTGATCTCGGCCGGCGGGTCGGCTTCGAGCAAATCCAGCAGCGGCAGGCCGATGTTGCCGGCCAGGCCGGTACGTACGCCACCGGCGCGCAGGAGATGGGCGATCAGCGCGCTGGTGGTGCTCTTGCCCTTGGTGCCGGTCACGCAGATCGTTCGCGCCTCCGGGCTTTCGGCAAACCACAGCGCGGTGCCCGAGGTGAAGCGAACCCCGCGCGCCAGCGCTTGCGCCGCAACGCCGTGGTACGGACTGATGCCCGGCGACTTGATCACCACGTCGAAGCGCACCAGGAGGTCGGCCGTCACTTCCTCGGTGAAGATGTAGAGCGCCGGATCGCCCAGCCCCATCACCTCGCTGGCTTCGGCCGCGCTGCACAGGAGCGCGAGCGGTGCGCGTGGAAGCCGCCAGCGCAGTGCGGCCAGGGTGGCCCGGCCTTCCTGGCCGTAGCCCCAGATCGCAATGCGCCTGCCCTCAAGTTCGGAAAGATTCACCCACGCGCTTCCAGACAGCCTCGGGAATGCCGTGCTCTCCCTGCGGGACGAGCAGCGCCGGAAGCGATTCTGCCCCAATCCTCGGGGCAATTTCACGCGCGAATCGACGCACCAGCGCATCTTCCCGCCAAACCGGGCGCGCGGCGAGTTCGAAGAAAGCCGCGCGCGCCTCGCGCCCCTCGCCCACGCACTCGAAGGGCTTGTGCTCGCCGTACTCGATCAGTGCGTCGAAGCCCTGCGCCTGCGCCGGTTCATCCAGCAGGTTGCGCCCGAAGATCGCGGTGAGGCGCGGCTTGGGCATGAAGGGTGCGAGCGCGAGGAACACGAAGCGGCACTTGGGACACTCCCCGCACCAGCGCTGCGCCGGGCGTTCGCCGAGGATGTGGAAGTTGCGATTGCAGCTGGAAAAATGCGCGTCGTAGCGGTCGATCTTCGCGAACCGGCGCGCCACGGCCAGCTCGGAAAGCGGACGCAGCAGCGAGTAGTAGGCAAGGTCCGCGGCGACGTGCGCGCGCACGTAGGCGGCGAAACGCCGCTCGAAGTCCCAGCTCTTGGACCATTGGTGGTTCACCTCGCCCGTACCCGGAATGAGGCTGCCGTAGCTGGCCGATCGCTCGTTGGAAAACACCACCTGGTCGGCACCGCGCAGCAGGGCGACGAGCACCAGGATGGCGGAATTCACCGCGGTGACGGGAATGTGTCCGTTCCACGCGCCGGCGGCGTTGAAATCGAACAGTTCGGGTGCCAGCCGGCGCGCGATGTTGATGGCCGGCAGCCCGGTGCGCTCGGCGCAGGCGTGGATCAGCGGCGAGTTGCCGATGAAGGCGAGGCTCTGCTCCACGCCGGCGTCGCGCAGGGCCTCGATGCTGACCAGCGAATCCTTGCCGCCGCCGATCGCGGTGATGGCGCGCGGCGCAAGCCCCGCAGCCGTGGCGGCGGCCCCATCGCCTGCCGCCGGAAAGCGGATTTTCCCGCGCAGCGACAGCCCGTTGCGGTAGGCGAACTCGCCCAGCCCGTCCTCGTAGACCGCGGTCAGGAGTTCGGCCAGCGCCGCGTCCGGCGCCTCGCTCTCCACCACCAGTTCGGGCGGCAGCGCCGCCTTGTAGTAACTGATGCCGGCGATCAGGTGCAAGAGCCGCAGCGCCGCGTCCACCGCCCGCCGGCGCGGCGCATCGAGCGCGAACGGCGCGCCGGGAATCTCCAGCGCTTCGACCAGCGCCGGGCCATCGTCGAAGGCGTAGACCAGCTCGACCCGGCCGGTGGCTTCATCCAGCGCCGCACGCACGAAGCGGAAGCGCTGGATCGCATCGCGCCGGAACGTCCAGCCCTCGCCCGGTTTTCGGACCTCAGTCATCGAGCACGGCCTCCGTCGGCAAGTCGCGCAGATTGTAGGTGGAGGCCATCACTGCGCCATAGGCTCCGGCGGTGGCGACCAGGAGCACGTCGCCCTCGAAGCTGGCCGGAAGCCGGCGGCGGCGCGCCAGCACGTCGCCGGTTTCGCAGATCGGCCCGACCACGTCGAACTGGCCGTCGTCGGCTTCACCCAGGCGACTGAGGTTCACCACCTCGTGGCGGGCGTTGTAGAGCGCCGGGCGCAGCAGCGCGTTCATTCCGCCGTCCACGCCCACACGCCGCACGCCGGACTTCTCCACCACCTGGGTCACGCGCAGCAGCAGCACGCCGGCGCGCGCCACCAGATAGCGCCCCGGCTCCATCCACAGCGCGTACTGCGGGCACAGCGCCTTGGCCTGCGCCAGCACCTCGGCCAGCGCATCCATCTCGAACGGATCCAGTTCCGGCTCCGAGGCCACGCCCAGCCCGCCGCCCAGGTTGAGCGCCTCGACCGTGCCGAGCGTTTCGGCCGCCGCGGCCAGGCGGGCGAACACGTCGCGCCAGTGCAAGGCGTCGAAGATGCCGCTGCCCAGGTGCGCGTGCAGGCCGAAAATCATGGCACCGGCGCGCGCCGCCTCGGCCGCGAATTCCTCCAGCGCATCCAGCGGCAGGCCGAACTTGGCGCCGGTACCGCCGGTGCGCACCTTTTCATGGTGGCCGCGGCCGTAGCCCGGATCCAGTCGCAGCCAGAGCGCGCGGCGGCGGAACAGCTCGGGCCAGTGGCGCAGCGGATACGCACTGTCGAGCGTGACCCAGACATCGCGCGCCAGCGCCGCCTCGTACTCGGCGCGCGCGGCAAAGCTCGGGGTGAACAGCACGCGGGTCGGATCGAGCTTCGGGAACAGCGAAAACACCCGCCCGATCTCGCCGGCCGACACGCACTCGAAGCCGAAGCCTTCTTCCTCCAGCACCCGCAGGATGTCCGGATGCGGATTGGCCTTGATCGCGTAGAAGCGCCGGTCGAGCGCGCCGAGACCGCGCAGCGCGCGCGCGTTCTCGCGCACGCTCGCCAGATCGTAGACGTAGCGCGGCGTACCGAGCGCCGCCTGCGCCAGCAGCGCCTCGCGCCGCAGCGCCCACCAGGGCTGTGGCCGGGGAGACGAGCCGCGCTGCATTTCCTTCCAGCTCGGGCCGAACACCGACGCCTCGTCCACCGGCATGGCCTGGGCGTGGATCAGGAGTTCGTGCAGGCGCGGCAGCATGTCCTCGGCCACCGCCTCGTCCACCACGAAGGTGAGGTTGAGGTCGTTGGAGCTTTGCGAAATCAGGTGCACGCGCTCGCGCCCGAACTCGGCCAGCACGTCGGAGAGCCTGTGCAGCAGCGAACGCATCCCGCGACCGACCAGCGTGATCGAGGCGCAGGGCGCGATCACCTTCACCCGGCACACTTCGGCCAGGTCCGCGGCGAGGCGTTCGAGCACGTCGGTGGTGACCAGGTTGTCGGACGGATCGAGCGAGACGGTGACGTTGGCCTCGGACGAGCCGATCAGGTCCACCGACAGCCCGTGGCGCTTGAAGCGCTCGAACACGTCGGCCAGGAAGCCCACCTGCTGCCACATGCCGATGCCGTCCATCGACACCAGCACGATGCCGCGCTTGGAGCTGATCGCCTTCACGCCGGGCACCGCATCGGCCAGGCGCGGGCCGATCACGGTGCCTTCGAAGTCCGGCTGCGAGGTATCGCGGATCCACAGCGGCACGCGCGCCTCGCGGCAGGGCGAAATGCAGCGCGGGTGCAGCACCTTGGCACCGGTGCTGGCGATTTCCTGAGCCTCTTCATAGTCCAAGCGCGCCAGCAGCCGCGCCTGCGGCACCTGGCGCGGGTTGGCGCTGAACATGCCGGGCACGTCGGTCCAGGTTTCCACCCGCGCCGCGCGCAGGAGCGCGCCGAAATACGCCGCCGAGGTATCCGAGCCGCCGCGCCCGAGGATGCAGGTTTTCCCTTCATCGTCGGCGCAGATGAAGCCCTGGGTGATGAGGGTGTCGCCCTGCGCCGCGAAGCGCTCGGCAAAGTCCGGTTCCGCCTGCAGGCTGCAGTTGACCGACAGCCGTGCCGCCCAGGCGCTCTGATTGGGCAGCTTCACCGCACGCAGGTGCCGGCGCGCATCGCTCCAGCGCAGGTCCAGCCCGCGCGCGGAAAGATAGGCCGAACCCAGCCGGCTGGAAAAAAGTTCACCCAGCGCCAGCAGCTCCGCCTGCCAGTCGAGCGCCGCCGCGTCGGCGCGCGGATCGGCGGCCAGCGCGCGCAGCGCGGCGATCAGATCGCCGATGACCGCGCCGGCATCGAGATCGAGTGCGGCGGCGAAGTCGCGATGCTTCGTCTCCAGCGCCTCGGTCTGCATCAGCCGCGTCGAACGCCCGCCGCCCGCTTCAGTCAGCGCCACCAGCGCGTTGGTCACGCCGGACACCGCCGACACCACCACCAGCACCCGGAAGCCTTCGGACTTCCGTTTCGCCACCAGGTCGCCGATCGTGTCCCAGCGCGCGCGGCTCGACACGCTGGTGCCACCGAACTTCATAACGACCCACGGCGCGGCGGGCGCGCCGGACACAGCGGGAGGCGTCATGGCTTTCCTTCCTGCGAATCGGCCGGTAGCCAGACCGCAGGCGCCGGCCTTCGCGCTGCGGAAACGCGATTATGTGGCAATGCGTGCTGCGATGCAGCAATACGCGGCAAGGCCAGATCCAGCGCCGTGCCGCTCAAGCGGCCTCGCGCCGCGCGCGTGCGGCGTCGAGGAAGGCGCGCATCATCGGATCGGCGTCCAGCAGCGTCGGATCGCTGCCGTCGTGGAACTCCGGGTGCCACTGCACGCCGAGCACGAAGCCCGGCGCATCGCGCCAGATCGCCTCGGGCACGCCGTCGGGCGCGTGCGCGACCGGCACGAAACCGTCCGCCAGCCGCGCCACGCCCTGGTGGTGGATCGAATTCACCACGCCGCGCGTCGCGCCGCCGTGCCAGCGCGAGAGCACGCCGCCGTCGCTGAGGAGGAGGTCGTGGTGGTAATCGTCATAGCGTGGAAGATCGGCGTGCGAAACCTGCGTCACGCCGTCGGCAATGAGATCCTGGTGCAGGGTTCCGCCGAACGCGACGTTGATGAGCTGCATGCCGCGGCAGATGCCCAGAACCGGCTTTTCCTGCATCACGAAGGCATGGATCAGATCGAGCTCGAAGCGGTCGCGCACGCAGTCCACCGCACCCACGATGTGCCGGCGCGATTCGCCGTAAAGCGCCGGATCGATATCCGAACCGCCCTGCAGCACCAGCCCGTCGAGCATCGCGGCGAAATCGCGGGTGTGGATCTCGGCGCGCCGGATCGCGCCCTCCCGCTCCACCGTGGGCAGCATCACGCAGGCCGCACCCAGCGCCATGATCCAGTGTGCGACCGACTGCCCGAGGTATTGCAGGGTCTTGCCGTGTGCGCCCAGTTCCGGCGGCGTCTGGCGAAGGATGCGGGGCGAAACGCCGATCAGGAGCGGTCGTGTGGTCATGGAGATGGAAGCACAGGTCAGGCCGCGCGCAGTGTACGCCGGCGCAACGAAGACGGGGCCCGAAGGCCCCGTCTGTCCCATCCCTGGGAGAGCCTGGTTCAAGGAACCGGGCTTACGTCCACTCGCACCTGCAGGCTCTCGCCCGGCGGATAGTCGGTGACGGTCTGGTACAGCCGCCCCTGATAACGATAGGTGACGTCGTAGCCGGTCACGCGCTCGTCGCGCCGGTACCCGGTCCGCGGCGCGCAGCGGCGTTCGTAGCGGGTGTATTCGCGGCCGCCGGCGTAATAGCCGCCCTGCGTATCGCGCACCATTTCGTGGCCCAGCATCGCGCCGAACGCGGTGGACGCGGCGCGGCCGCCACCGTGGCCGAACTGGTTGCCGATCACGCCGCCCACGATCGCGCCCAGCACGGCGGGCGCGCCCGGTCCATCGTGGCGCACATAGCGCGGCGGTTCGCGGTAGGTGACCGGCTCATCCCAGCACTGATCGCGGTAGGTCGGCTGGTTCACGACGCTGAAGATCGGCTCCACGCGTACCACCTCGGCCCAGTCGTAGATTGGTTCGGCGTACTCGCGGTACTCCTGCGCGGCGGCACTGCCGGCAAAGCCGACGGCTGCCAGCAACGCGGCGAAAGCCAGCGGGAATCGACGTATCTGCATGACGGTTCTCCGAAAGCGCACCCCTCGGCGCACACGATGCACGCTAGGAATCAGGCGCTTAATCGGCTGTGAACCCGGCCGGAGGGGTTCAGCTTGCGCACAAGCTCGCCGCCCGCCGCCCCCCAATCCTGTTCGCACTGGCGCTGGCGCTGACGTGCGCCGGAAACGGCCGGCGGCACGCGCTATCAGGGTGTCGGATCGGCCAGATCCAGCCAGACCATGTGGTGGTCGGTGACGCGCGTCCATTCCGCCTCGGGCGCGCCTTCCAACGGCCAGAACACGCCGCCGGCCAGGATCGAAAAGTCCTTCGAGGGCAGCAGGTAGTCGATCCGCAGGGTGCCGCTGCGCGGGCCGAAATCGCCGGTGTGGGCGCTCACGTCGCCGCGGCGCTCGAAGCCGTAGCCGGCGGCGGCCGGCCCCGCACCTTCGCTGCGCGGCACGAAGGCCGCGTCCACGCGCGGGTTGTCCAAGAGCGCGGCGATGGCCTCGCGGCGGCCGTCGCCATCGTCGCGGTCGGCGTTGAGGTCACCGGCCAGCACGAAGCGCGCATCGGCCGCGAGTCCGCCGCAGGCACCGCGGTCATCGCACAGCCACGCGGCGTCGGGATCGGAAAGGTAATGGTTCCAGAGCGCGATCTCGTCGGCATTGCGCGCGCCGTTGCGGTCTTCCGGGCCGTCGAACACCGGCGGCGTCGGGTGTGAGACGAGGAAGTGCACGGTGCCCAGCGCGGTGCGGATCGGCACGTCCCAGTGTGATTTCGACGACAGGCGCAGCTGCGCCCAGGTCGCATCGGCGTGCCAGGGCGTGCCGTCGGGATGCAGCGGGCGGCGGGCGGCGGGCAGATCCTTCCAGAGAAAATGCCGGAAGCTGCGCACCGCCAGCGCGTCGATCGGAAAGCGCGAGAGCACCAGCATGCCGTACTGGCCCGGGTGGGTGCCGTATCCCCAGGCGTCGTTGGGTCCGTCCGTGCGGCCGTCGTTGTCGAGATCCAGGCCGCTGGGCTCGCCGGTATTGACCGGGGCGAGGTAGCGGTAGTCGTAGCGGATCGGTGCCTGCCCGGCCTGCGGCACTTCCAGATAGCGGCGCTGGAACAGTTCGGCGGCGCGCTGCGCCGCGTCGTAGTCGAACTCGTTGAGCAGCACCACGTCCGGGCGCTGGCGCTGCAGCAGTGCGGCGATGCTTTTCGCGGCCTCGTCGCCGCGCTCCAGGCGCGCGACGAGGCCACCGGCCACCGGGTCGAACAGCGAGGTGTTCCAGGTGGCAAACCGCACCGACACCGGCGGTGGCGGCGCGTCCTCCGGGACCGGACTCACCGGCGCGTCCGGTCCGGACGCAGGGCCACAGGCGGCAAGGCCCAGCGCGAGGGCGGCTGACAGCAGGATTCGGAGTGACACGGTGCCTCCGGGATCATTGCGATGCCAGGGGATTCTGGCACGGCGGGCATCGCACAACCGCCGTCACGGTGCCTCACGCACGACGAACTCGGCGCGCGCCACCTCGACCTCACGGGCAAAAAACCCGATGCTCACGCGCGCACCGGCTTCCAGGGGCCCCATGGCGCGAAACAGCATCAGGTGCATGCCTCCCGGTTCCAGCGAGACGCTGCGGCCCGGCTCCAGCGTCAGCGACGGCAGCCGGCGCATGCGCATCACGCCGTCCACTTCGCGCATCTCATGGATTTCGATCGCGCCGAAGGCGTCCGAGCGCACCGCATCGATGACGACCTCGCGCCGGCCGGAGTTCTCGATCACGCCATAGCCCGCGCGCACGGGTGCCGTCGGCGGGGCCGTGCGTATCCACGCCTCGTGCACCACGAGCGCGGCGGCATCGGGGGATTCCTGCGCCTGAACCATGGCCGACGCCAGCGCCAGCACACCCCACCCCATCAAACGAAGTCTTGCGTTCATGTGCCTATGATACGACCTTCACTCCGGAGACACGCCATGCGCCTTGCCCTTCTCTCCACCTCCGTCATCCTTTCGCTGATCGCCATGAACCCCAGCCACGCGCAAACCCGGATCACGCTGTATTCGGGCACCTTCGATGCGGTGTCGCAAAGCTACCCGTCGGCCCGGATGCCCGGACTGGCGCTGGTCAACCAGCCGCTGACCCGCGAGCTTGCGCGCGGCGGCAACGAGATTGCGCTGGACGCGCTGCCCGTGGCCATCGACGTGGGCACGGTGCGGTTTGCACCGTCATCGCAAGGCCCGCGCATCGCGAGCCAGCGCTACGATTTCGCCCTGGTCGACCAGAACCAGCTCCTGAGCCAGTCGCTCGGCCAGCGCGTCGTGGTCGAACAGGCCACCGGCAACGAAACCCGGCGCTTTTCCGGCATCCTGATTTCCGCCGGCAACGGCCTCACCCTGGCGCAGGACGATGGCCGGGTGCGGGTGCTGGCGCGCTACGACAGCTTCGAGCTGGAGCGCGTGCCCGAAGGGCTTTCCGCACGCCCCACCCTGCGCTGGAACATCGAGAGCCCGCGCGCGGGCAAGGAAACCTTCCAGCTCGACTACGCCACCGGCGGCCTGGCCTGGCAGGCCGAATACCTGGCCCAGCTCGATGGCCCGGCGCAGAGTTGCCGGATGGCGTTCTCCGGCGCGGCGCAGATCGTCAACCGCTCGGGCCTGGATTTTCCCGCCGCCGCGCTGACCCTGGTGGCGGGTGCGCCCAATCAGGCGCGCCCGGCCGGACTGGCTCCTCCACCGGCACCGGCCCCGATGATGGCGCGCGCCAAGGTGGCCGACGCCTACGAATCGGCCCCCGCGGTGCAGGACTCGGGCGAATACCACGCCTATCCGCTGCGTCAGGCGGTGGATCTGCCCAATGGCAGCGTGCAGCGCGTGTCGCTGCTCGATACGGCGGAAAACATCGCCTGCCTGCGGCGTTACGAGGTTGGAAGCGCGCGGTCCGGCTACCGCCCGAGCTATCCGCAGGTGCACCCGGCCCCGGACGAACAGACCGAAAGCGTGACCACCACGCTGGAGTTCGAGAACACCGCGAAGGCGCGGCTGGGCGTGCCCCTGCCCGCCGGGCGCGTGCGGGTGTTCCAGGCCGATGCCAGCGGTGAATCGCTGCTCGGCGAAGCCGCGCTTGGACACACGGCGGCGGGCCAGACGGTGCGCCTTGACCTGGGCACGGCCTTCGATCTCACCGCGCGGCGCAAGGCCACCGATTTCCGCCTGGCAGACGACCGCCTCAGCCTGACCGAAACCATCGAGGTCACGCTGTCCAACGCCAAGGCGCAGGAGGTCACGGTGCGCGTGCACGAGGCGCTCGGCCGCTGGCAGGACTGGGAGATCCTCGACGCCACCGCCCCGTGGGACAAAGCCCATGCCCAGGCCGTCACCTTCAACCTGAAGGTGCCCGCCGGCAAGAGCACCACCCTGCGCTACACGGTGCGCTACCGCTGGCCCGCCGCGGTGCGACCGTGACGCATTGCGCAGCTCCGTACCGAAAGGTACGGACAGCGCGGGAAAACTGCTAGGCTGAGTCATCACCCACACCGGTGCAGCGCCATGCTCGAACGCATCAGCCACCACGGCATTCTGGAACTGCGGCTCGCCCGTCCGCCGGTCAACGCGCTGGAACAGGGGCTGCTCGGCGAATTGCGCGATGCGATCGAAGGCGCGCCGGCCGCCGGCGCGCGCGCGCTGGTCCTGAGCGGCAGCCCGGGCATTTTCACCGCGGGACTGGACCTGCCGTACCTGGTCGGCAACGGCGTCGACGCGGTCGAGGCCACCTGGCTTGCCTTCGGTCAGGTCTGTCGCGCGCTGGCGGCCTCGCCCCTGCTTTCGGTCGCGGCCATCGCCGGCCACAACCCGGCCGGCGGTGCGGTCATCAGTCTTTACTGCGACTACCGCATCATGGCGCGCAGCCCGGTCGCGCCCGATCCGCTGGCGGCGCGCGGCCCCTTCCGCACCGGCCTCAACGAAGTGGCCGTCGGCCTGTTCGTGCCCGATGCCATCCAGTACGCGCTCAAGCGCCTGGTCGGCGCGCATCGCGCCGAGCGGCTGATGGTGGCCGGTGCCATGTTCACCGCCGAGGAAGCCGCCGGCTACGGCATGGTGGATGAACTGGCACCGATGGCCGAAGTCACCGCGCGCGCCCTGGCCTGGCTGGATGGCATGCTGGCGCTGCCGCAGGCGGCGCAGCGCGAAACCCGGCGCATCGCGCGGCGCGACCTGCTGGAATCGATCGATGATCCGGCGCGCCTGGACCTGCCGCGCTTCCTCGCCGCCTGGCAGACGCCCGAGACCCAGGCCGTGCTGCGCGAAGTGCTCGCGCGTCTCGGCAAGGGATAGTCGGGAATTCCCGGCCGCGCAGGCTTCCGCCTCAGGCCGGCCCGGTCGCGATCGGGCGCGAGGGCACGGACACCCACTCGCTCCAGGAGCCGGCGTAGACGCGCGAGCCGGGCAGGCCGGCGTGCTCCATCGCCAGCAGGTTGTGGCAGGCGGTCACGCCCGAGCCGCACATGTGCACCACATCGCCCGGCACCTGGCCGCGAATCAGCGCGCGGTAGCGGACCTCGAGCTGCTCGGCCGGCAGGAAGCGGCCGTCGAGCCCGAGATTGTTCTGGAACGGGCTGTTGACCGCACCCGGGATGTGCCCGGCGCGCGGATCCAGCGGCTCCACCTCGCCGCGGAAGCGTTCGGGAACCCGGGCATCGAGCAGCACGCCGTTGCCGCTGGCCAGGCGCGCGGCAACCACTGCGGTGGTGACGATCGAGCGGCTGTCGAAACGGGCCCGATAGCGCCCCCTGCCCGGCTTGCGCGCGCCGCGCTCGAGCGCGCCGCCGTGCGCCGTCCATGCCGCCAATCCGCCATCGAGCACCGCCACCCGGCGATGCCCGAACAGGCGCAGCATCCACCACAGGCGCGCGGCGATCGTGCCGCCGCTGGCGTCGTAGGCGACCACCTGGTGTTCCGGCGTGATATCCCAACGCTCCAGCGCCGCGCAGAACGCGTCGGCATCGGGCAGGGGATGGCGACCGCGACCGGGGCGATGCAGGTCGGAAAGGTCACGATCCAGGTGGGCGTAGTGGGCACCCGGGATATGTCCCTCGAACCACGCGCGCTCTCCGGCGGCGGGATCGGCCAGATCGAAACGGCAGTCGATCACCGCCACCAGCGGATCGGAGAGCGCGGCGTCGAGCGATGCGGCATCGATGAGGGTTCGCCAGGACATGCGGGCATCGGTCCATTCGGGTAACGGCTCCATGCTAACCCCGATCCGCTGCCGCGTGGCGTGCGAGATGCCGCACAATGGCGGCATGAACTACGACCACGCCTTCCATGCCGGCAACCATGCCGACGTGCTCAAGCATCTGGTGCTTCTGGCCCTGCTGGACGCACTGGCGCGCAAGCCGACGCCCTACTTCGTGCTCGACACCCATGCCGGACAAGGCGAGTACGCGCTGCAGTCGCGTCAGGCCACCGTCACCGGCGAGGCCGCGGACGGCGCGCTGCGGCTGGCCGCCTGGAGCAAGGGCCGCACCGCACTGAGCCCGGCACTGACGCGCTACCTCGACGCCGTTGCGCCGTTCCTGGCTGCGGGGCGCTACCCCGGCTCGCCGCGCCTGAGCGCAGCCCGCCTGCGCCCGGAGGATCGGATGGCCTGCTGCGAGCTGAACCCGGAGCCTGCGCGGCAGCTCAAGGCCCTGTTCGCACGCGATCCGCGCGTGGGCGTGCACCAGCGCGACGGCTATGGCGCGCTCAAGGCGCTGCTGCCGCCCAGGGAAAAGCGCGGCCTGGTCCTCGTCGATCCACCCTACGAGGCCCAGCTGGCCGAGTTCGACCAGGTGATCGGCGCGCTGAGGGACGGCCTGGCACGCTGGCCGCAGGGCATTTTCGCGCTGTGGTATCCGATCAAGCTGCGCCGCGCGCTGGCACCGTTCTTCCGGCGCGCGGCGGCCCTGCCCGCGCGCAGCGTGCTCCTCGCCGAACTGATGCGCCATGCCGACGACTCCCCGCTGCGGCTCAACGGCAGCGGCATGCTGCTGCTCAATCCGCCCTGGAAGCTCGATCAGGCGCTGCGGCAGGCCCTGCCCGAGCTGGCGCAGGCGATCGGGGACAGCGCGCGCGGATGGCATCTGGAGTGGCTGCGGCAGGAATCGGGCTGAAAATCGCACCGGATGCCGCCTGAACGGCACGCCCCTCGCCAAATCATGCTGCATTGCAGCAATCTCCGCGTTCGGGGGACACTCCGGAATCTGGCATCCTGCACCGGAACCATACGTGGACCTGAAGGTGGCACGGCCCTCGCCCTTGAATCGGAAGCGCGCGCAGCGCGTTCGCGCCACGCCCCTGCCGGAGCGCTGGACCCAGCGCCTCGAATTGAGCGACGGGCGCATCCTGACCCTGCGTCCGATCGAACCGGCCGACGCCGAGCCGATCCGGCAGACCTTCCCGCTGCTCTCGCCCGAGGAAGTCCGGCTGCGCTTCCTGCACCCGATCAAGGAGCTGAAGGGCGACCTGCTGAAGCGCCTGACGCAGATCGACCCGCGCAGCCAGTTCGCCCTGGTGGTCGCCGAACCCCTGCCTCCGGGACAGGCGCTGATCGGTGCGGTGGCGCGGCTCGCCATCGACGAGGGCACCCTTCGCGCCGAATTCGCCATCCTGGTCAGCCGCTTCCTCGCCGGTCAGGGGTTGGGAACGCTGCTGATGAAGCAGTTGATCCGCTGGGCCAGGCTGAAGCGCCTGGACGAGATCTACGGCGATGTGCTCGACGAGAACGATGCCATGCTGGGCCTGGCCGATTCACTCGGATTCCGGCGCGAGTCGATCCCCGACGAGCCGGGACTGGTGCGGGTGCGGCTGGACGTGCGCCCGCTCTCGCGCAGGCTGTCGGGCGCGGCGCTTCTCAGCCGGAAAACCCCGGATTGAGCAGCTTCGAGAAGAAGTGCTCGACGATGCGCGGCTGCAGCAGCACGGTGAACAGCACGCCGTAACCGGCACCCCACAGGTGCGCGCTGTGGTTGATGTTGCCCTGCCCGCGCCGCTCCATCCAGACGCTGTAGCCGACATAGAGCACCGCGTACACGATCGCCGGCACCGGCACCACGAACACGATGATCAGCGACCAGGGCTGGATCAGGATGTAGGCGAACAGCACCGCCGATACCGCGCCCGATGCGCCCAGGCTGCGGTAGCCGGCGTCGTGGCGATGGCGCAGGTAGCTGGGCAGGATCGACACCACGAGCGCCGAGAGGTAGAACCCGACGAAGCCCCAGGGCCAGGGCAGGCCCAGCTGGCTCAGGTAGGCTTCCATCGCACCGCCAAAGAAATACAGCGTCACCATGTTGAACAGCAGGTGCTGGCCGTCGGCATGGATGAAGCCGTAGCCCAGCAGCCGCCAGTACTCGTGCCCGCGCGACACCGCCGGCGGCCACAGGATCAGTCGCTCCATCACCCGGGATTTTTTCCAGGCGAGGAACGAAGCCGCACAGGTGATCGCGATCAGGGCCAGGGTGACGGGAGCGTTGGGCATGGCGGGGCTTTGTCGTGGCGGCCGGGCACTATACCCTGCGCGCTGTCGTCCACCTGCTCCGACTCCCGATGCCGCAAACCCCGCCGCCACCGCCTGCCGCCAGCCGTTTCCAAACGCTGCCGCGCGCCTCGGCGTGCGGATTTCACCCTCGCGCGCGCGTTCGCGCGTTGAATCCGGCGATATGCGCCCCCAAGCGTTCTTCCGGGCGGCAGAATGCGTGCCCCTGATCCGCCGCGCATGAGTCACGAGCGCACCGACGAGGAACTGATGCTGGCCTACGCCGCAGGCGACATCGCCGCATTCGAGACGCTGTACGCGCGCCATCGCGGGCCGCTGTACCGCTTCATCGTGCGCGGCATTTCCCCGCGCGCCACCGCCGACGAATGCTTCCAGGACACCTGGGGGCGCGTGGTCGCCGCGCGCGTGCGCTATCGGCCCGAGGCGAAGTTCGGCACCTGGCTCTACCAGATCGCCCAGCGCCTGATGATCGACCAGTACCGCCGCGTCCGCCCGCAAGTCTCGCTGGACGAAGACGACAGCCCCTTGCATCTGGCCGGTGACGAGCAGGACAAACCCGAGCAGGCGCTCAGTCGCTTCGAGGAGCAGCGCCGCCTGCAGCAGGCGCTGGCCGAACTGCCCGACGAGCAGCGTCTCGTGCTGCAGCTGCGGCTGGAGCAGGAGCTTTCGCTGGAGGAAATCGGCGAAATCACCGGCGTCGGACGCGAGACCGTGAAATCGCGGCTGCGCTACGCCATGGACAAGCTGCGCGCGAGGCTGGGGCCATGAGTGCGAACCTGCCGCGCGAGCCGCTGTGCCCCGAGGAACGCGCGCTGGCCGACGCGCTGGCGCGCTTGCCCGCGGTGGAACCCGCGCCGGCGCTCGATGCGCGGGTGCTGGCGCAGGCGCGGGAGGCGCTGGAATCCAGGCCACGAACAGCGCCGCGCCGGCGTCCGTGGTGGCTCAGCGCCAGCCTGGGCACGGCGGCAGCGGCCGTGCTGGCGGCAGGCGTCGCCTGGCAGGCAGGCATTTTCGATATCGGCACCGGCAGCTCGGTGCCGGTGCCGCGCAGCCGCGCGCCCATGGCCGATACGTCGGACACCCGCGAGGCGGTGGACGTCGATCTCAAGCACCGCGCAGCGCCGAAGCCTCCGTCGCAGGACGAAGCCGAAATCGCGGCGGCGGTTCAGCCGGCGGCACCGCCCGCGCCGCCACCACCAGCACCGGCATCCGCGCCCGCCGATGTCCGCGACAATGGCGCACCGGCCACATCGTCGCCCAAGGCCACCCCGGTGATGCAGGAGCCGGCACCGCCGGCCGCACCGCCACCACCGGCCCGCGCCGAAGCCGCACGCGAACGCAGCGCGATGGCGCAGGAGGGCATTACGAGCGACGCGATCCGCGCGTCCGGGGCGCGCCTCGATCCCGACACCGGCGTCCCCCTGCCGCACTGGCGTGAAGACGCGCGACTGGAGCCCGACGCCTGGCTCGAGCGCGTGCGCGAGCGGCTGCTGCGCGGCGACCGCCCCGGTGCCGTGCAGAGCCTGCGCCAGTTCCAGCACAAGAATCCCTCGCGCAAGGTGCCGGACGATCTGGTCCGACTGCTGGCCGGATGAGCCGCGTCACGCTCGCCCGGCCGGCGCGGCTGGAGCAGGACATCCGCAAGAGCCGCTTCCTCGCGCAGGCCGCACCGGTGTCCTCACCGGAAGAGGCGATGGCGTTCCTGGCCCAGGTGGGCGATCCCGCCGCCACCCACAACTGCTGGGCCTGGCGCATCGATCCGGCCTACCGCTTCTCCGACGACGGCGAACCGGCCAGCACCGCGGGCAAACCAATCCTGGCCGCCATCGAGGGTCAGGGCCTCGACGGCGTGATGGTGGTCGTCACGCGCTGGTTCGGCGGCATCAAGCTGGGCGCCGGCGGGCTGGTGCGCGCCTACGGCGGCACCGCCGCCGAGTGTCTGCGCCAGGCCGAGCGCATGACCGTGGTGGAAACCGTCATGGCCACCTTGCGCTGCGGCTTCGCCCACGCCAACACCGCGCATGCCCTGATCGCCGCACACGACGCGCGCAAGCTTGGCGAACGCTACGACGCCGACGGCCTGGAACTGGAGCTGGAGCTGCCCGAAGCCAACTTCGACGCACTAGCCGCTACACTTCGCGATGCAACGCGCGGCCAGGGCGAGCTGATCCGGCACAGCGACGGCGATACCCGTGCCGGCCCGCGACTTGCGCCTCCGTAGGCCTCCGAATCCCATCGTGTGAACACCGAAGAATCCGCCGCCCGCCCTCGCCCGCTCGCGGCACTGCGCACCCTGTTGCCCTTCCTTCGCCCCTATCGCGGCCTGCTGGCGGGCTGGCTGGGCTTCCTCATCCTCTCATCGAGCGCGACCCTGGCGCTGCCGGTGGCCGTGCGATTCATGATCGACCGCGGCTTTTCCGATCAGGACCCGAGCGGCATCGACCGCTGGTTCGTCGGCCTGATCCTCGTCGCCCTGGTGCTGGCCGTGGCCACGGCCGGACGCTTCTTCTGCATCAGCCTGCTGGGTGAAAAAGTGATCGCGGACCTGCGCGAGCGCGTGTTCGGGCACCTGTTGCATCTGGACATGGAGTTCTTCGCGCGCACCCGTGCCGGCGAACTGGTCAGCCGCCTCGCCGCCGATACCGAGCTTTTGCGCAGCGTGATCGCTTCCACCCTCTCGGTGGCATTGCGCAGCTTCGTGACCATGTTCGGCAGCGGCGTCGCGCTGCTCATCACCAGCCCGCGGCTGGCCGGCATGGCGGCCATCGGCATCCCGGTGATCGTGCTGCCCATCGTGCTCTACGGGCGGCGCGTGCAGAAGCTCTCGCGCGACAACCAGGACCGCATCGCGGACGCCAACGCGCGCGCCACCGAAACCCTCACCGCCATCCACACCGTGCAAAGCTACGCCCGCGAGGCCCACGAATCAGGCCGATTCGCGGCGGCGGTCCGCACCGCCATCGGTGCCGCGCGCCGGCGCATTGCGACCCAGGCGGGTCTCACCGCGGTGGTGATCCTGCTGGTGTTCGGCGCGATCACGGGCGTGCTGTGGATCGGCGCGCGCGACGTGATCGGCGGCACGCTCACCGCCGGCACCCTCGGCCAGTTCGTGCTCTATGCGGTGATCGGCGCCGGCTCCATCGGCGCGCTGACCGAAGTCTGGGCGGAGCTGCAGCGCGCCGGCGGCGGCATGGGCCGGATCGATGAACTGCTGAACGAGCGCTCCGCCATCCAGACGCCCCACGAACCCGCGGTCCTGCCTGCGCGCGTGGCGGGCGAACTGACGTTCGAGAACGTCACCTTCCGCTATCCCACCCGCCCCGACGCGCCGGCGCTGATCGACTTCAGCCTGCACGTCAGGCCCGGCGAAAACGTCGCCCTGGTCGGCCCCTCCGGCGCCGGAAAGAGCACCGTGCTGCAGCTCCTGCTGCGCTTCCATGACCCGGACGAGGGCGCGATCCGCGTCGACGGCATCGACCTGCGCCAGCTCGACCCGCGCGAACTGCGCGGCCAGGTCGCCCTGGTACCGCAGGATCCGGTGCTGTTCGGCGACGACGCGCGCACCAACATCCGCTACGGCCGGCTCGATGCCAGCGATCAGGAGGTCGTCGAGGCGGCCCGCATCGCGGAAGCCGACGGCTTCCTCGCCGCGCTGCCGGAAGGCTATGGAACCCACCTGGGCGAGCGCGGCGTGCGCCTCTCGGGCGGCCAGCAGCAGCGCGTGGCCATCGCCCGCGCGGTGCTCAAGGACGCGCCGATCCTGCTGCTGGACGAGGCCACCAGCGCGCTCGACGCGCAGAGCGAGCGCGACATCCAGCAGGCCCTCGAACGCCTGACCCACGGCCGCACCACCCTGGTGATCGCCCACCGCCTGGCCACCATCCGCCGCGCCGACCGCATCGTGGTGCTGGACGGCGGCCGCATCGTGGCCGAAGGAAAGCACGAGGACCTGATTACCCAGGGCGGTCTCTACGCCGAGCTGGCGCGACTGCAGTTCAGCCAGTAGTGCCGGTCCCGCGACGCTGGCGCTGCCTTGCGCCCTTCCGGATGCGCCGCTGCCCGGATCACGGGCCATCTCTTGACATACGACTGACAATGGAGTAGAGCGCAATACGGTGGGCGTCCAGACCCGCACGTCGCACAAGGTCCGCAAGGGACCTGTAAGGAGGGCACCATGTTTCCGCTCCTGCTGCGCCACACTTCACGTCTTTCCGTCCTCTTCCTCGGCTTCGCCGCCGGCGCCGAGGCCGCCAACGAATACCGCCTTGACGATGGCGTCAAGGAACTGGGCATCGGGCTGCAGCCCTCCCGGCAGTACTCGCTGGCCTGGCTGAACCGCTTCGTGATCCGATCCGGGTACGAAACCATCACCGCGGTGAACGTCGCCTTCGGAGGCAGCCTCCTCGCCAGCAACATTCCAAACGGCACCCCCGTGGCCGTCCACGTGTGGCTGGACTCCAACCTCGATGGTTTGCCCGATCACGACCCCGTGCTCGCCACGGCGACGGGCTTCGTGGCCAACTCCGGCACCAACACCTTCAACAGCTATGCGTTGCTCCAGCCACTGACCTTCCAGGCGGGAGACATCATCTTCGCGGGTGCCATCGTCGCCTATACCGGCATGCCGCAAGTGGCCGCCATCGACACCGACGGTACGGACGAGCCACCCACCTACCCGCCCAACGACCACAGCTTCATCGCGGCCAACTGGGCCACCCCGCCGGCGCCACTCACTCCGATCGATCCGAACCATCTGGCCTGGGCCGACCTTCCGGTTGCGACGGTGCGTGCCGCGCTGTTTGGCGGCACCAGCGATGGCAACTGGATGATCCGGCTCGATGCCACCGGAACAGCGGGCACCCCGCTCCCGGTCGTGTCACCCACGACGCTGGATCTGGGCTCGGTCGATCCGGGGAGCAGCGCCAGCGGCATCGTCAGCCTGTTCAATGCGGGCACCGCCGCCTGGCACATCCAGCTGTACGCGCCGACGCCCAGTCCGATGCCGCCGGCCTTCCAGGTACTGGACGGAACCTGCGGCCCGGTGCCGCACCAGCTCGCGCCAGGCGCGGGCTGCAACCTCGACGTGGTATTCGCACCCGTGGGCTACGGCAGCCACTCGGTCCTGGTGGAAGTAACGGGAAATACGCCGCCCGGCAGCGCCGTGTTCGCGCTGAAAGGCCAGGGCGGCCTGTTCGCCGACGGCTTCGAATAGCCGCGCGCACGGTCGGCCACAATGGCCGACCGTGCGTTTGTACCGCAGATCGGAATCGGGCAGCGACCTACTTGGTCTTCACCGCGAAAGCATTTTCGAGCAGCCCCGCGTCGAATCCATCGGTCGACTCTTCGCCGCTGGCGTAGCGGTAGAGCGCGGCCGAGTAGATGCCGGACAGAACGGCCTGCACCAGGCCCACCAGCAGCAGCGCGACGATGAACACCGCGACCACCACGCCGATCAGCACGCCGCTGCCGGTCATGGCGGCACCGACGATGGCCGCGGCACCCATCAGCACCACGCCGAACACGATGAAGCCGAACACCAGGCCGACTCCGCCCTGCCCGATGAGGTTTTCGCCCCAGGTCTTCTTCAGCAGCAGCGCGCTCTCCTTGACCGCATCGATCGGCCCCACGTCGCGCGAAACCAGCACCGGCACCACCAGAAAACTCGCCACCGTCCAGGCCACGCCGAGCAGGCCGACGACGATGTTCCCGATCCATCCCGCGCGCTCCTGGATGGCCCGCAAAACCATGCCCACGGTGGCCGCGATGGCCGCATAGCCCAGGATCGGGAGCGCCTTGGAGCCGGCGATGCGCAGGCCGTCGCGCAGGGTGGGATCGCCGCCATCCAGCCGGATCATCGCGGCCCCCACGAGCGCGGAGTTGAAGAAGAAGATGACGAAGTACTGCACCAGATAGAACAGGAAGGCCACTACATAGACCGCCAGCGACACTCCGCCATCCGAATCCTCCCGCAGGCCATCCAGCGCGCCCAGGCCGAACATGGGGAGCACGAAGGCCGCGGCGACGATCAGGGTGCATATGGCCGACAGCAGGGGAAAGACCAGCAGCTCCTTGTCCTTGGCCAGCACGCCCGCACTGGCCTTGATCAGACTCCAGCTGCGCGAGAAACGTTTGAACATGGGGTGTCTCCGGAAATGGACGGGGCGTCGGCATGACGCGGCGGTGCGCCACGCGTGACATGGTACGCCACGCAGGCGGCGGGATTTTCGCGGATTTCGATGCGCGGGTTCTCAGGCGTCGCCGCGCAGGAGCGCGTGGTACTCGAACACCCGCACCACCTCGGCGCGAAGCGCACGGCTGTCCGGATGCAGCGGATTGACCAGCGCCACGCGCTCCTCCGGCACGATGACCGAGGGAACCAGCAGGATCGCGGAACGGCGCGATGCCAGCCATCCCGAGCCGATCCGCACGCTGGCCTGACCCGCCGGAATCGCGCGCCAGGCGGCAGGCAGCGCGTCGGCCGCGAACTCCTGCCGCGCCTCCCAGACCGCATCGGAAACCTCGATGGCGACGACGAAGCGGTTCAGCGGCAGCACACCCTGGAGGTGCGCGGTGGTTTCGAGCACCGCCAGCGACAGGCTGGTCGCGCAGTACAGCAAGGGCTCGCCGAGGTCGTTCCAGCGCCCGGGGAAACGCGCCGCGCCGTTGCCGGAAAGATCATCCGCGGGATAGTCGCGGGTTTCCGCGGCGATCCGCCACAGCCTCATTGATAGGCGCCGCTGGCCATCGAGCCGAGCAGGCGCGTGACCACTTCCGCGCCGGTCGGGGTATCCAGGAGTTCCGCGGGGCGACGACCGCCCAGCGCCGGCTGCGGCTGTTCGATCCATTGCCCGAGCCAGCGCGGGACATCCAGCCCGGCGGCATCCGGATGAGTGCTGGCGGCCGCGATCTCCTGGGCTACGCCCATAAGCCGGATCAATCCGAGCGCGGCAACTCCACCGATGCCGCCGATGCGCTCCTTCGCGGACGCCTTCTTTTCAGCGGTCGCGCGCGGCACTCCGAGGATGGCGAACAGTCGCGTCGCGGGCACATCCATGCGCCGCGCGAGATCCTTGACGAACCCCGCCTCGACGCCTTCACGCTCGATGCCGACCAGCTGAAGCGGCTCGGCGGCCGCCACTTCGCGCACGTAGGCCTCGACGCCGCGCGGCGCGCGATAGGCCAGCGCAGGCCCTTCCCGCACGCCGGAGAGCACGGATTTCAGCGGATAGACGGCCATGGCGCACCTCATTCGTCCATTTATAGACGAATATGAGTCTAATGATGGACGACCCAAAAGGCAATTCCTTCCCGCCCATCCATCCCCGCCAGCCGCGCGGGTGGCGGACTCAGGGCCGCCGGTACACCACCCCATCCTTCATCACGAAGGACACGTCCATCACCACGGAGATGTCGGCCAGCGGATCGCCCGGCACCGCCACGATATCGGCGCGCTTGCCGACCTCGATCACGCCCTGGTCGTCCACGCCCAGCACCTCGGCCGCGTGCACCGTGGCCGCCTGCAGGGCGTAGGCGGCGGGAATCCCGGCTTCGACCATGTAGATGAACTCGCGCGCGTTGTCGCCGTGCGGGCCCACGCCCATGTCGGTGCCGAAGGCGATCTTCACGCCCGCGCGCCAGGCGCGGCCCGCGGTTTCCTGGATCAGCGCGCCGATGCGCTCGGCCTTGGGCCGCACGACGGGCGGAAAGTAGCCGTCGATCCTGGCCTTGTCGGCCACGAAGCGGCCGGCGTAAACGGTCGGCACGTACCAGGTACCGCGCTCCTTCATCGCCTTGACCACCCGATCGCTCATGTAGGTGCCGTGCTCGATGCTGGTCACCCCGCCCGTCACGGCGCGGTACATGCCCTCCTCGCCGTGCGCGTGCGCGGCGACGCGATAGCCGTAGTCCTTCGCGGTATCGACGATCACCCTGACCTCGTCCACGGTGAACTGCGGCGCGTCGCCCGACTTGGCATAACTCAGCACGCCGCCGGTGGCGGTGATCTTGATGACGTCGCTGCCGTCCTTGTAGCGCTGGCGCACAGCCTGGCGCGCGTCGTCGGGCGAGTTGACCACGCCCTCGGTCGGCCCGGGCGGACCGATCAGGTGCGCCAGACGGTCATTGATGCCGTTGGTCGGATCGGCATGGCCACCGGTGGTCGCGATGGACTTGCCGGCGGCGAAGATGCGCGGCCCCTTCACCAGGCCCTGACCGATCGCATCGCGCAGATGCGGGGCCACTTCACCGCCCAGATCGCGCACGCTGGTGAAGCCGGCCAGCAGGGTCTTTTCGGCATAGCCGACCGCGCGGAAGGCGTAGTCCACCGGATCCAGGCGAAAGCCTTCCGAATAGCTCTGCGGGCTGGACTGGCTGCCCAGGTGCACGTGCAGGTCGGTCCAGCCGGGGCTGCAGGTATGCGCGGAAAGATCGATGACCTCGGCCTCGGGCACGACGGCGCGCCCGTCGCGCACCTCGGCGATCCTGCCCTCGCGCACGACCACGGTGTGCGCGTCGAGGAGCTTGCCCGCACGCGCATCGAACAGCGCGCCGCAGTGCAGGGCCAGGGTGTCGGGCGCGGCCTGCGCCGGCAGTGCGACCAGGCCGGCGAGGATGGCAAGGATGAGGCGGTGACGGGTCATGCGACGGTCCTCGAGCGAAGTCGGCAGGGAGAATCAGCGACCGGGAACAGAATAGGCCCGCGGCAGCGCGCCGCGTTCGGGGTTCGGTTCCGGACGCAGGTAGCGGTCGCGCAGTTCGGTCTGGCGCGAGCGCATCGGAATCGTACGCCCGTCCATCCAGACCTGGCGCGCGGTGTGCGCGACATCCAGCGGGTCGCCGGTCCACAGCACCAGGTCCGCGCTGCGCCCCACGGCAATGGTGCCGATGCGATCCGCCACCCCGAAGGCATCCGCCGGCACGCGGGTCAGTCCGGCCAGCGCGTCCTCCCACGACAGCCCGTGCGCCACGGCGTTGCCGGCGAGCTGACGGTTCTTGCGTGCGTTGTGCGAACCGTCACCGGAAGGATTGAAGCCGACCGCCACGCCCGCGGCACGCAGGCGCGCGGCATTTTCCAGCGAGGCGTGGATCTGGTCGAAGTTGCCGGGCAGGCCCGACAGCGAATCCAGGAACACCGGCACCTTCGCCGCCGCCAGTGCAGGGGCCAGCTTCCAGGCCTCGGCACCGCCGCTGATGGCGATGGAGAGCCGCTGCTTCCCGGCCCAGCGCAGCAGCTGGCGGATGTCGGCGGCGCGATTCACATCGAACACGATGCGCGCACCGCCATCGATGTAGCGCTTGAGCGCCGTGCGCCCGGCCGGGGTGAGGTGCGCCATTCCCGCCGGCACGGTGCCGCGCAGTTCGGACACGAGCTGGTCGAGCAGCATCCACTGCCCGGCGCGCGACACCCCGCTGAACTCCGACGAGCCGCCGCCCAGCGTGACGAACAGCGCCTTGGGCCCGATCGGGTCCGGACTGCCGTCAAGCCGCACCACCGCGCCCTGCCCGCCGATGATCGATCCGCCCGCGGTCGCGTTGGCCGACAGCAGGGTGAAGCCGATGCCTTCCACCCGCGCCACCGGCGCAAGGATCGAATCCGGGTTGTAGGCCAGCGTCACGTCGAACTCCGGCCGCACCACGATGTCCTTGGCCGTTGCGCCCAGGGCCAGCGCGGCATCGCGGGTGAAGGTTTCGCTGGAAACCTCTTCCAACCCGATGCCGCTGATGCCGCCGAACAGGGTCGGGGTGAGCGGCAGGCCGCCGGCATCGACGACTTCGATGCCTTCGGCCGCCAGATTCGTGCCGATGGCCGCGATCCTGCCATCGCGGACCAGAACGTCGGCCTGGGCCAGCGTGCCCTGCGCGGTGGCGGTATGCACGGTGGCATTGCGGATCAGAAGATTCTGCGCCGACGCGGTCGGCAGCAGCACGGGCAGCAGCGCCAGCACGGAAAGAATGAAGCGCGGGCTCATGGCGTGCCTCCCTGCGAATCGGACTGGCCCAGGAGGAAGTCGGACACCGGCTGGCGCGAGCGGTCCTGCCGGTCGTACATCAGCGCCCCGTCGATCCAGACCTTGTCGGCCAGCGCGTAGGAGCTGAAGGGATTGCCGTTCCACAGCACCACGTCACCCATCTTGCCGGCCTCCAGGGTGCCGGTCTGCTCCAGCACGCCGAGCGAGCGCGCCGGATTTTGCGTGAGCCAGCGGATCGCGCGCTCGGGCGCGACCTCGATGCCGGCGCGGCGGCCCGCGGCCATCGCCTTGGCCGCCTCCTGGTTGAGCCGCTGGATGCCCTCGGGCGAATCGGAATGCACGATAGCGCAGCCGTTGGTCGGGCGATCGACCATCACCAGGTTTTCCTGGATGCCGTCGAAGGCCTCCATCTTGAAACCCCACCAGTCGGCCCAGAGCGAGGCGCACACGCCCTCGCCCGCCAGCCGATCGGCCAGCTTGTAGGCCTCCACGCCGTGGTGGATCGAGGCGATGGTGAAGCCGAACTCGCGCGCCAGATCCAGCATCACCGCGATCTCGTCGGCGCGGTAGCAGTGGATGTGCACCTGGATTTCGCCGGCCATCGCGGCGGCCAGCGTATCGAGCTTGAGGTCACGCTTGCCCGGTTCGCTGCCGGCACGACGCCGGGCGTATTCCCGGGCCTCGATGAAGGCGGTGCGGAGGCCGGCCACGTTGCCCATGCGCGTCATCGGCCCGCCCTTCTGGCCGTAGACGCGCTTGGGATTTTCCCCGCAGGCCATCTTCAGTCCGTAGGGCGCACCGGGAAACTTCATGCCTTGCACGTCCACGCTCGGCACGTTCTTGAGCGTCACTCCGCGCCCGCCCACGAGGTTGGCCGAACCGGGAAGCAGTTGCAGGGTGGTCACTCCGCCGGCCAGCGCCGCGGCGAAACCGGGGTCCTGCGGCCAGGCCGAGTGCTCGGCCCAGACCTGCGACGTCACCGGTGCCACCATCTCGTTGCCGTCGGCGTGCGACTGCGTGCCGGGGCTGGGATACACGCCCAGGTGCGAGTGGTTGTCGATGATGCCCGGCGTCACCCACTTGCCGCTGCCATCCACGCGCAGCGCACCGGCAGGTGCCGTCAGGCCCACGCCCACGGCCGCGATGCGACCGTCCTGCAGCAGCACGTCGGCACCATCGAGGCGTTCGCCGTTGCCGACCAGCACGGTCGCACCGGTGATCAGGACCGGCGCGGACGCGACCGGGCGGTAGGTGCTGGAATAGACCTCACCGGTCCACGGCGGCGGCTCAGGCGACGCGGGCTTCTTCCGTGCCATCGCGGACGGGGAAACAGCCAGCGCCAGCACGGCGGCGCACAGCGCGGCAATCGGGAATCGGAGCATGGGATTCACGCGGGTATTTCGGGCCAGTGACCATAGCCTGAACACGCCGGGCGGCGTACAGGCCGAAAGTCACGCCGGCGCGATCCCGGTCGCAGTTGGCGCGCGCCCGTCGCGCTACAGGGCGCTGTCCAACGGCACCGCCTCGGTGGCGCGCAGCCGCGAGCGGTCGCGCTGGTCCTTGAAGGCGAATGCCAGCGCCACCAGGGTCACCAGGATGATCGCGCAGAATCCGGTGATGGTGGCGGCCGCCCAGGAGCTGACTTTGAGGGTCGAGAAGACGATGGCGGTGATGACCGCGATGCCCACCGAGGTGCCGATGCGCTGGCCGGTCTGCATGATCGCGCCGGAGCTGCCGGCATAGGCGAGCGGCACGTCGGCCAGGGTGAGGGTCTGGTTGGGACTGATGATGGAACCCTGCGCCAGTCCGACGAACGAAAGGCTCAGCACCAGCCACCACACGCTCAGGTACCCGGCTTCGTGCAGCGCAATGACGACGCAGCACAGGATCAGGCCGACGATGGCCAGGATCAGGCCGCCGATCACCACGCGTCGGCCGAGCCGCGCCACGCGCTTGCCGGCCCAGTGCGCGGCATAGGCGGACAGCAGCGAGGCGGGAATGCCGAACACGCCCGATTCGAACGCGCTGCGCCCATCGCCCTTCTGCACATAGAGCGCCAGCAGCACCCAGATGCTGGTCATGCCGAGGAAATACAGGGTCATGATGACGGTGCCGTTGGCAAAGCTCGGGATCGAAAAGATGCCCAGGTCCACCATCGGGCTGAAACCCCTGCGCGCCCAGCGCCGCTCCCAGGCCACCCACATCACCAGCAGCAGCGCGCTCGCCGGCAGCAGCAACCAGATGTGCAGCGAATCGCGCGCTTCGACGAAGGGATACAGCACCGCCAGCACCGCCAGCCCGAGCAGCAGCGCGCCGACCGGATCGAGCGAACGCCAGCCGCCGCGCACCGTTCCTCCCGCGCCCGCGGCGCGCCGGAACAGCGGCCGGGGAAACCAGCGCAGGCCCATTGCCAGGGTCAGGAGCCCGATGGGCAGGTTGATCAGGAAGGTCAGCCGCCAGCCCAGGTCGACCCCGGCCACCTTGATGAGGAAGCCCGCCAGCACCGGTCCGATCGCCACCGAGACGCCGACCGCGGTGCCAAGGCGGCCAAAGGCGCGCCCGCGCTCCTCGCCGTGGAAGTACTGCTGGATCATGCCCAGCGCCTGCGGGCTGAGCAGGCCCGAACCCACGCCCTGCATCAGCCGCGCAGCGTTGAGCCAGTTGGCCGAAGGCGCCAGCCCGGCCGCCGCCGAGGACAGCGTGAAGACGACCACGCCGACAAGGAAGATGCCGCCGCGTCCGAAGATGTCACCGGCGCGGCCGGCCGACACCAGCACCACGCCGAAGGTGAGCGCATAGCCGGACAGCACCCACTGGATGTCCGACAGCGAGGCATCGAGCGCGACCTGGATCGAGGGCAGCGCGACGTTGACGATGCTCACCCCGATCAGCGACATGAAGATCGCGATCAGGAGGACCGACAGGATCCGCCAGCGCACCGGATCATCGGAGACGGCCGGAAGATCCGCGCGCCGCGAGGCAGGCAGCGGGGACTGGCTCATGCCGCATCAAGACCAGGGCGCGGGAAGGAGGCACATTGTAGTGCCGCGGGCACCGCGGCCTTTCGGGCGAGGTTCATGCGCGCCGGACGGCTCAGTTCGCGTTCAAGACAAAGCGGTCCGCATCACGGAATGCCGGGAAACGCTCGCGGTGCGCGCGCAGGCCTTGCGCCGACAGGGTGACGGTGACCACCTGCGGCTGTTCGCCCAGTTCCACCAGCGGCTGGCCGAGCGGATCGAGCGCGGCGCTGTCGCCGGCGTAGTGGAAGCCGTTGCCGTCGGTACCCACGCGGTTGACGCCGACCACGCAGGCGAGGTTCTCGATCGCGCGTGCGCGCAGCAGGGTGCGCCAGGCGTAGCGCCGCGCGCTGGGCCAGTTGGCGACATAGAGCGCCAGATCGTATTCACAGCCGCCGTCCTCGGGCACGCGGTTGCGGCTCCACACCGGGAAGCGCAGGTCGTAGCAGACCAAGGGCAGCACGCGCCAGCCGCGGCAGCGGGTGATGATGCGGCTTTCGCCCTGACCGTAGCGCAGGTGCTCGTCGGCCATGCGGAACAGGTGGCGCTTGTCGTACCAGAGCAGTCCGCCGCCGGGCTCGGCCCACAGCAGGCGGTTCCAGACGCGTCCGGCTTCCGCGATCACCATCGAGCCGGTCACCACCGCGCCCACCTCGTCGGCCAGCGCCCGCAGCCAGGCGACGCTGGCACCGTGCATGTCCTCGGCCTCGCCGATGGCCTCGTTGCCGAAGCCGCTGGTGAAGGTTTCCGGCAGCACGATCAGGTCGGTCTGACCCGCCAGCGGGCGCATCAGGCCGCCGTAGCGCGCGCGATTGGCGGCGGCGTTGCGCCAGACGGTGTCGGCCTGGACCAGGGCGACGCGCAGGTCGGATTCAGGGGCGAGGTTCATTCAGTGGCTCACAGCGTGTGCAGGCGCTCGGCAGCGGCCTGCTGGGTGGCGTCGGACTTGGCAAAGCAGAACCGCACCAGGCGCTGGCCCGGCGGCGGTTCGGCCAGGAACGGCGAGAGCGGAATCGCGGTGACCCCCTTCTCCACGGTCAGCCAGCGGCAGAAGGCGAGGTCATCCAGATCGCTGATGGCCGAATAGTCGGCGAGCTGGAAATAGGTGCCGGCCACCGGCAGCGGCCGGAACGGGGTATCGGCCAGCAGCGCACGGAAGCGATCGCGCTTGTCCTGATAGAACGCCGGCAGTTCCAGGTGATGCTCCGGATGCTCGCGCATCATCCGCGCCAGCGCGTGCTGGGCCGGGTTGAAGCTGCAGAAGGTGACGTACTGGTGCACCTTGCGGAACTCCGCCGACAGCGCCGGCGGGGCGATGCAATGGCCGAGCTTCCAGCCGGTGCAGTGGTAGGTCTTGCCGAACGAGGACACCACGAAGCTGCGCGCCGCCAGCTCCGGGTGGCGCAGCACGCTCTGGTGGACGGCACCGTCGAACACGATGTGTTCGTACACCTCGTCGGACAGGAGCAGCACGCGCGTCTCCCGGAGGATTGCGGCCAGCGCATCGAGATCGGCGGCGGAAAACACCGCGCCGGTCGGGTTGTTCGGCGAGTTGACGATCAGCATCCGGGTGCGCGGCGTGATGGCCTCGCACACGCGCTGCCAGTCGACGTGGAAGTCCGGCTCGACCAGCGGCACGTGCACCGCGCGCGCGCCGGCCAGGTCGATCGCCGGCTCGTAGCTGTCGTAACAGGGATCGAGCACGATCACTTCGTCGCCGGCGCGCACCGCGGCATGCACCGCGCAGAAGATCGCCTCGGTGGCACCGCTGGTGACGGTGATGTCGCTGCCGGCATCCACCCGCGCGCCGTACAGACCGGCCGCCTTTTCGGCGATGGCCTCGCGCAGCGCCGGCACGCCCGCCATCGGCGCGTACTGGTTGTGGCCCTCGCGCATCGCCTGCGCCAGCGCCTCCACCAGAAAGGGCGGCACGTCGAAATCGGGAAAGCCCTGGCCGAGGTTGACCGCCGAATGCTCGGCCGCCAGCTGCGACATCGTGGTGAAGATCGTGGTGCCGACGCGCGGCAGCTTGGTGGCGAGGGCAAGGTTCACTGGCAGGGCACCGGCGAAGTCAGCATCTCGACATCCTCCCAGCTCTTCCACTGCCCGCCCATCGGCGCGGGGAAGGTCAGGTCGGTGCCCATCCGGCCATGCGTCGCGTCCACGAAGCGGCGGCGGAACACACCGATGTCGGTCGTGGTCGACGGCCCCATCGAGCACAGCGGGCAGGCTCCCGTCATCACCTGGGCCACCAGCTCCCGCAGTTCGCCCACCGGGGCCGAGGCCTCGCGGTGCGCGCGCGTCCAGCGTGCGCGACCCTGCGCGTCGTAGATGTAGGCCAGGTAGGTCTCAAGGCCCGGATAGGTCAGGATTTCGAAGCCGAAGCCCGAGCGCGCCGGGGTGTACCAGTTGCCGTCCGGCTTGAGCGCCCCGCCCGGCAGCGGTTCGCAGGCACCGCCCGTGGCCTCGATCCGCACCAGCTTCTGCGATCCGCTCTCGCCGTCGAGATTGAAGCTCACCCGCATGTTCCGGGAATCGATGAAGCTCAGCGTGGCATCGCCCACGACCACCGCGTGGGTCCGGCTGCCGTCCCAGGTGAAGCGATACAGCGCATAGGTCGCATTGCCCTGCGTCGGCCCCGGCGCGGTCAGGGTGCCGCCCAGCCAGGCCGGCGTGCCGTCCTGCAGGTAGGTGTACCAGGACAGCGTCCAGATCGCGCCGTCGGCGAACGGTGAAAAGAAGAAGCCGGAACCGGAGCGATCCGGGTTGAACCAGTTGCCGTAGCCCGGCTGCGGGCGGTCGGTGCCGTAATCCAGCATTATCGACAGATCGAAGTTCGCCACGGCCTGCCCCACGTTCACCGGCGTCACGTACCAGCGCCCCGGCGCGAGGGCAGCCCCGCTCACCTGCACCGCATCGTTGGCACCGGGATTCGACGAGGCCGCCGCCGCGGCGCTGCGCGGCGGTGCCGCGGCAATCGACGGCGAAGACGGCGAGGGCTCGTGCGTCAGATACAGCTTGACCTCGCCACTGCCCTGGCTGGTGGCGCGCAGCCGCGTCGCATTCGGCGGCACCTCCACGTACAGGCGATCCTGCGCCTGACCGGCCAGCAGGCGCATGGTCCGCTTCTCGCCCGGCACCAGAGCGGCCGCGGCCGGCGACCCGTTGGAGGCGCGCGTCAGCTTGACCAGCACCTGCGCCACGCCGTCCGGGCGGGCGCTGCCCGCGCCGATGATCAGGTGCCCCCAGCGCGACTCGCCCGGCACCAGCGTCGGGTCGTTCCACGCCAGCCGCACCCGGAACGCCTCGCCGTCGACGGTGACGCCGGGGCCGGTCGCCACCAGCGGCCGCTGCGTCTCGGCCCGCTGCGAGGCGACGAGCGGCACCAGCGCGGCGTTGACCACGACGCGATCCTGCCCGGCGGCGGACGCGCGCCAGTTCTGCACCAGGATCCAGAAGTGCTCGCCCTGCGCCACGTCAAGCACCAGATCGCAATGCTCGGTTGCCGTGGGCGAGGCCGACTTGCAGATCCGCGTGCCGTCGCTTGGCAGCGCCGACGCGCTCGAGGCCCGCCCGACGTAGAGGTCGATGTCGCCCGCGGTGCTGGAGGACGCCTCCACGCGCAGCCGCATGCGGCCGCCGCGATCGGCCACAAGCCGGAAGAGGCTGACGCCCTCGTTCGCCGCGCCGAGGTTGTCGTAAACCTCGTCCTTGGTCGGGTCCTGCGGGATCATCGGCGCGGCGGACAGCGGTTCGACCAAGTCGCTGCCGGCAAAGCGCGCGCTCGGCAGCGCGACCAGTCCGGAGAGCGCAACGTCGCTCCAGCCGGATTCCGATTCGACCTGCGCACCGGCCTGGGGCAGCACGATCTGTGCCGGCAGGTTGCCGGCGGAAGGCCGGATCGCCACCGGCAGGACGATGTCGGGGGAGCCGCCGCCTACGCGCGACAGCTTCACGCTGCCGCTCAGCCAGCGCCCGAATTCGGCGTCGGCCGATGGCGCGAAGCGGAACTGCAGCGCCTGCGTGCCGCCGGCAGCCACGGTGAATCCGGGCGGCGTGATCGTCATCGTGCCGCCGGGCACCTGCGCCGAGGCCTGCCACTGGCCACCGCTGGCCAGATCCTGGACGGTGCGGGTGAACTCGCAGGCGCGCAGGCAGTTCCCGTCCACCAGCGCGCCTTGGTTGAGTGTGCGCGCCGAACCGCTGGCTGCGCGGAACTCGGTGCCGGAGACCGGGAAATACAGTCCCGCGCGCACCGCTCGGGACAGGTCGATCGTGCCCGCGCCGGCATCGAGCGCGCCGGCCGGCGTGACGTCATCGGACAGGCGCACGCTGGCGCGCGCGGTTCCCTGCAGCGCGCTTTCCACCTGCGTCGGGCCCCACGACGGATGCGCCCCGCGCAGCAGCGCGACCGCGCCGCTGACGTGCGGCGCGGCCATCGAGGTTCCGCTCATGTAGCCGAACGAGGTGGCGGAGTCCTTGTAGGCCGCGAGGATGTTGGTGCCGGGGGCCGCGAGGCTGGGCTGGAGCCAATCACCAGCCACCGGACCGCGCCCGCTGCTGGCCGCCAGCACGTCGCCGAAGGCCGCCACCCGCTCCACGGCCGAGGCGCCGATCGTGGCGCGATGCCCGCTGCCGCTGGCCAGCCACTGCTTGAGCACCACGCCGGCCGCGTAGGGCAGATGCGTGGCGGGCAGCTCGTGGGCATCGGCCACCAGGCTGGCACCATCGGCCGCGGCGTTCACCAGGATCATCCCGCCGCCGCCGGCGTTCTTCACGTTGAGGCCCTTCACCACGCGGGCGTAGATGCCGCGATCGCACACCACGATCTGCCCGGAAAACGGCGTGCCACTCCAGGGCGAGGTGCTGGTGTCCGGCGGCAGCGCGTCCACGTTCGGGCCGGTCGCGCAGAGCGCGGAGCCGAAGCTGCCGGCGTGGACGACCGGTGCCGGCCCGTAGCCCGTCTGGGTCAGGCTGGCCCCGGCGAGCATTCCGCCCGACGGGGGCGGCGAGCCACCGCCGCTGAGCGTCACCCGCGCCACGTTGGCTCGGTCGTGGCTGACGTTGGCCACGCCGATGACCCAGGGCGCGTTGGCGGGCGAGGTCAGGCTGCCTGGCTCGGGCCCGTCGTTTCCCGCCGAGACCACGATCACCACGCCCGCTTCGCGCGCCGCCAGCATGGCCTGCATCTCCGAACCGCTGGCCCAGGGATCGCGCGCGTCGCCGCCGATCGAATAGTTGATGACGTCGACGCGATCCTCGACCGCCTTGTTGATCGCGGCGAGCGTCCAGCTGCCGCGGCACTTGGCCTCGGCCTCGCAGGCCTTGTAGCTGACGAGATTGGCGCGCGGCGCCACGCCGGAAACGCGATAGGTGTCGTTGCCGGATCGCAGGTTCATGGGATTGCCCGCTGCGATCGACGCCACGTGCGTGCCGTGGCCATCCAGGTCGATCCCGTCGTTGGCCTCCTTGTCGCTGTCGCCGGTGGTGAGGTCATGGATGCCGATCAGCTTGGCGTTGCATCCGGCCGACGTGGAGCCGGCGCACAGGCCGAGGTAGCGGCCGCGCGGATTCTGGATCGGATATCCGTCGCTGTTGTTGCCGAAGGCACGATGGCTCGGCGTGATGCCGGTGTCGATGATGCCGATCACGCGGTTTTCGCCGCGGTTGCCGCCGCTGGCCGGGGTGGCGCTCCAGATCGCATCGGCGCGGATCCAGGCCGGCCCGGCATCGGTCATGGGCCGGCGCACGAACTCCGGCTCGACGGAAACCACGCCCGGGATGCGGCGCACCGCGTCCGCTTCGGCCGGCGTCAGCGAAAGCGCCACACCATTGTTCACCACGTCGTAGGCGAAAAGCGGATCGAGCGGACGCCCGATGCGCACCGCCATGTCGCCCAGGCGCTCGGCGCGCAGCTCGGCCAGCGCGGCGCGATAGGCGCGGGACGCAGGGGCATCCACGTCCAGGCGCGCCGCGCCGGTCACCGCCGGGCTGGTGGCCTTCAGCCCGCGCAGCTTGGGCTGGGCGCGGTCATCGGCACCGCGGAAGGCGGCCAGCGGCGCATCCTCGAACTCCACCAGCCAGACCGAACCGGCCGCTGCCTTCGCAGAAGGAACATCAGGCCCGGCAGCCAGCACCGCGCCGGCACCAAGGCCCGCCGCCAACGCCAGACACACCATCACATCGCGCATATCGATTTTCTCCGGGCAGGGGCGGCACGCCACGCGGCCTCGCGCATGAACCGCGTCAATCCAAATATCCTGCCACAGCCTCGGCGTGAAACCACCCGCACCGCGTCGGTGCCCAGCGGCGGCGCGACAGGGCAGGCAAATCCCGTGACCTTCTCCCCGATCCCGGCTAGCATCTGCGCCCGATGAGTCCTCTTGCCACCTCCGCGCCCGCCGCGGCGCTGCTGCGCGCCGAGGGACTGGGCTTCGACCGCAACGACGAGCCGATCTTCGGGCCACTGGATTTCCATGTCGAAGCTGGCGAGGCAGTGCTGATCCACGGCAGCAACGGCTCGGGCAAGACCACCCTCCTGCGCGTGCTGGCCGGGTTGCTCTCGGCGACGCGCGGGCGAATCCTCATCGAAGGCGAGCCCGCCACGGTCGAGCGCATCGCCGGCACCTGCACCCTGCTCGGGCACCTGCTCGGGCACAAGGGCGAACTGACCGCGGTGGAAAACCTCGAATTCGCCTGCGGCCTGTTCGGCCAGCGCCCCGGCTCGGACATCGATGCGGCCCTGGCCACCGTGGGCCTGGCCGGATTCGAGGACGCGCTGGCGCGGCAGTTTTCCGCCGGACAGCGCAAGCGCCTGGCGCTGGCGCGCCTGCTGCTGGTTCCCGCGCCGCTGTGGCTGCTGGACGAGCCCTACGCCAACCTCGACCTGCCCGGCATCGAGCTGGTCAACCGGCTCATCGGCCTGCACCTGGCGCGTGGCGGCGCGGCGCTGGTCACCAGCCACGGTGCCTATGCCACCGGCGCGGTGCGCACGCGCACGCTGGAGCTGGAGGCAGTCCGTGCTTGAACGAGCCGCCCTGATCCATCGCGAGCAAGCTCGCTCCTGCGGGGGGGCGCGTCGTGGCTGAGCAGCCATCCACCCCCGCGGCGTTCGGAGCGCTGCTGCGGCGCGACTTCCGGCTGCTGTGGCGGCGGCGCGGCGACGCGATCAACCCGGTGCTGTTCGCGCTGCTGGTGATCTCGCTGTTTCCTTTCGCGCTGGGGCCGGAGCCCACGACGCTGGCACGGATCGCGCCTGGGGTGATCTGGGTGGCGCTACTGCTGGCCGGCCTGTTATCGCTCGATACCCTGTTTCGCGCCGATCTGGACGACGGCAGCCTGGAGCAGCTCATGCTGGCACCGCATCCGCTGTCGGTGCTGGTGGGCGGCAAGATCCTGGTGCATTGGGCCAGCACCGCGCTGCCGCTGATCGTGGCCACGCCGCTGTTCGCCACCCTGCTCTACCTGCCCGAGGGCACGCTCGGGCCGCTGATGCTCTCGCTGCTGCTGGGCACGCCCCTGCTCAGTCTGATCGGCGCGGTGATCGTGGCGCTCACGGTCGGGATGCGTCGCTCTGGTATGCTTTTGGCCCTTTTGGCCCTGCCGCTTTACGTGCCCGTGCTGATCTTCGGTGCCGGCAGCGTGATGGCGGCAGCACACGGTCTGCCCTACGACGGCGCGCTGCTGCTGTTGGGGGCGGGTCTGGTGATGACACTGGTACTGGCCCCGCTGGCCGCTGCGGCGGCGCTGAGAATTGCTCTCCAATGAATCGCTTCATGCGCTGGGTGCACTATCTGGGTGCACCGCCCAACTTCCATGCCTTCGCCTCCCGCTGGGTGCCCTGGTTCTATCTCGCGGCACTGCCACTGATGGCCTGGGGCATCTGGCAGGCGCTGTTCGTGGTGCCGGCCGACTACCAGCAGGGCGACAGCTACCGCATCCTCTTCATCCACGTGCCAAGCGCCTGGATGAGCCTGTTCATCTACGGCGTGATGGCGGTGAACGGCTTCATCGCCCTGGTCTGGCGCATCAAGCTGTCCGAAGTGCTGGCGATGAGCTGTGCGCCGATCGGCGCCGCCTTCACCTTCGTCACGCTCGCCACCGGCGCGATCTGGGGCAAGCCGATGTGGGGCACCTGGTGGACCTGGGACGCGCGCCTGACCTCGGAACTGGTGCTGCTGTTCCTGTACCTGGGCGTGATGGGCCTCTATGCCGCGATCGAGGACCGCCGCGCGGCAGCGCGTGCCGCCTGCTTCCTCGCCCTGATCGGCCTGGTCAACGTCCCGATCGTGCACTTCTCGGTAGAATGGTGGAACTCGCTGCATCAGGGCGCGACGATCCGCCTGTTCGGCAAATCCACGATCGATCCAAGCATGCTGCCGCCCTTGATCGCGCTTACTTTCGGCACCAAGCTCTGGTTCGCAGGCTCGCTCCTGGCACGCACCCGGGCCACGATGTACGAGCTGGAATCGACCAAGGACTGGGTACGGCGGGACATGGAAGCGCGCGGATGAACTTCAGCATGGATCAATACGCCCCCTACGTCTGGTCCAGCTATGCGATCTTCGTCGCGATGCTGGTCTGGGACTACGTGATTCCCCGCCTCCGCCTGCGCCGCACGCGCCGCGTCGTGGCAACCCGCCTCAGGCGCGAGGCGGCCCGCAACACTGGAGGTACGCCATGAACCCGACCCGCAAACGCCGCCTGTACGTGGTGATCGCCGTGCTGGTCGCCGGCTTGATCGCCGGCGTCCTGGTGGTCAAGGCGCTGAGCAGCAATCTCGCCTATCTCTACACCCCCGCCGAAGTGCTGGCGGGCGACGCCGGCGAGCGCGCCGTGTTCCGCCTGGGCGGCATGGTCAAGGAAGGCTCGATCGAGCGCATCGAAGATTCGCTGGAAAGCCGTTTTACGGTGAGCGACGGCGACGCCGAACTGGTGGTGTCCTACACCGGCATCCTTCCCGACCTGTTTCGCGACAACCAGTCGGTGATCGCCACCGGCGCGATGCACGGCGACCGCTTCGTGGCCACCGAAGTGCTGGCCAAGCACGACGAGACCTACATGCCGCGCGAGCTGGCCGAAAAGATGGAAGCCGCACACACCAAGCACAACGTGCCGGACACCGCGCAGGCCACCGATGCTCCCTGAACTGGGCAACTTCGCGCTGATCCTGGCGCTGGTGATCGCACTGGCGCTGGCGACGCTGCCGCTGATCGGCGCGTGGCGCAAGCAGGCGGCGCTGATCGCCACGGCGCGGCCGGCGGCGCTCGGGCAATTCGTGTTCGTGGCGCTGTCCTTCGTCATCCTGGCGATCGCCTTCGTGCAGGGCGACTTCTCGGTGCAATACGTCGCCCAGAACTCCAACTCCCTGCTGCCGGTGATGTATCGCATTTCGGCGGTCTGGGGCGCGCACGAGGGCTCGCTGCTGCTTTGGATCCTGATCCTGGCCGGCTGGACGCTGGCGGTGGCGGTGTTTTCGCGCAACCTGCCCGATGAGGTGGTGGCGCGCGTGCTGGGCGTGCTGGGCTGGGTCAGCGTCGGCTTCCTCGCCTTCGTGCTGTTCACCTCCAACCCCTTCGACCGCCTGCTGCCTGCGGCGGCGGAAGGCCGCGATCTCAACCCGATGCTGCAGGACGTCGGCCTGATCCTGCACCCGCCGATGCTCTATTTCGGCTACGTCGGCTTCTCGGTGGCCTTCGCCTTTGCCGTGGCCTCGCTGCTGGGTCGTGAACTGGACCCGCGCTGGGTGCGCTGGGCGCGGCCCTGGACCAACGTGGCCTGGGCCTTCATGACGATCGGCATCGCGCTGGGTTCCTGGTGGGCCTATTACGAACTGGGCTGGGGCGGCTGGTGGTTCTGGGATCCGGTGGAAAACGCCAGCTTCATGCCCTGGCTGGTGGGCACCGCGCTGATCCATTCGCAGGCGGTCACGGAAAAGCGCGGCGGCTTCCGCGGCTGGACCATCCTGCTGGCCATCGCCGCGTTCTCGCTGTCGCTCCTGGGCACCTTCATCGTGCGCTCGGGCGTGCTGACCTCGGTCCATGCCTTCGCCTCCGATCCCGGGCGCGGCGTCTTCATCCTCATCTTCCTCATCGTGGTGACGGGCGGCTCGCTGCTGCTGTACGCGCTGCGCGCACCGGGACAGGAAGCCGGCAAGCCCTTTGCCGCGCTGTCGCGCGAAACCCTGCTGCTCATCAACAACCTCATGCTGTCGGCGGCGGCCGCGATGGTGCTGGTCGGCACGCTTTCGCCGCTGCTGTTCGAGGCGCTCAACCTGGGCAAGATTTCCGTCGGCCCGCCCTACTTCGCCACACAGTTCGTCTGGCTGATGCTGCCGGTGGTGGTGCTGCTGCCGTTCGGGCCGTTCGCGCGCTGGGGTCGCGAGCAGTTTCCGCGCCTTCTGCCGACCTTGCGGATCAGCCTCGCCTGCGCCGTGATCGCCGCGACCATTGCCTGGCTGCTGGGCGATGGCTGGGACATCCTCGCCATCGCCGGCGTTGCCGGCAGCGCGTGGATCCTCGGCGGCGTGGCGCTCTATGCCATCCAGCGCATCCGCCAGATGCCTGCCGGGCGGCGCTTCCCGCCGGAAATGCTCGGCATGCTGCTGGCCCACACCGGCGTCGCGGTGTTCATCGTCGGCGCGCTGGTCGTGGAAACCGTGGGCGTGGAAAAGGATGTGGCGGTGTCGCCGGGCCAGGTGACCGAGGTGCGCGGCTACGAATTCCGCTTCGACGGGGTGGTGCACCACGTCGGCCCGAACTACGAGGCCGACCGCGGCACCGTCACGGTCACGGCCAAGGGGCGCCAGATCGCGGTGCTGCACCCGGAAAAGCGCGCCTACGCCAGCGGCGGCCAGGTGATGACCGAGGCAGCGATCGCGCCAGGCCTGTTCCGCGACCTGTACGTGGCGCTGGGCGAACCGCTGGGCGCGGAAAACTGGGCGCTGCGCATCTATGTGAAGCCCTTCGTGCGCTGGATCTGGCTGGGCGCGCTGATGATGATGCTCGGCGGCTTCATCGCGGCGGCGGACCGGCGCTTCCGACGCGACCTGGCCCCGTCGCGCGAAGCCATCGACGCGCCTTCGACAGACGCGCCCGCGCGCGCCGCCGCGGCACCGGCCGGAGTGGTCTGACCGTGCTCAAGCGCTGGCTGCCGCTGATCCTGTTCGCCTCACTCGGCCTGCTGCTGTGGGCCGGCATCCGCCTGTCGCAGCAGCGCGACCCGAACGCCATTCCCTCGCCCTTCATCGACCGCCCACTGCCGGCATTCTCGCTGCCGATGCTGCACGATCCCTCGCGCACGGTGGATTCGGCCAGTCTCATCGGCACGCCCTATCTCCTCAACGTCTGGGCGAGCTGGTGCCCGGAGTGCCGGGTCGAGCATCCCGAGTTCGAGAAGCTGGCGCGCGCCGGCGTGATCCGCGTGGTGGGCTACAACTACAAGGACGAGCCGCAGGACGCGATGCGCTGGCTGCAGCAGTTCGGCGATCCCTACGAAGTGATCGTGGCCGACGAATCCGGCCGCACCGCGATCAACCTGGGCATCTATGCCGCACCGGAAACCTTCTTTGTGGATGCGCAGGGCATCGTGCGCTTCAAGCATATCGGCGCACTCACCCCTGAAATCATCGCGCGGGAAATCATGCCGCGGCTGAAGGCGGCGGCGCGATGAGCGTTTTTGCAATCACTCGCCGCAGGATCGCCGCGGCGCGAAGAGTCTCCCCCACTCCAACCCTCTCTCCTGTCGGAACCGGGGGAGAAGAAGCAACAAGCCGAGGGCGGGAGCTTGCCGGGCGCGCGCTGCTGGCGCTGTTGCTCTGTCTTGCCGCCGCCGCCGCTTTCGCGGTCGATCCGATGCCCTTCCGCGATGCCGCCGAGGAGGCGCGCTTTCGCGCGCTGGCCGCCGAACTGCGCTGCGTGATGTGCCAGAACCAGTCGCTGGCCGACTCCAGTGCACCCATCGCGCGCGACCTGCGCAACGAGGTGCTCGAACTCATGCAGCAGGGCAAGAGCGACGACGAGATCAAGGCCTTCCTGACCGAGCGCTATAGCGACTTCGTGCTCTACCGCCCGCCGCTGCGCGGCAGCACGCTGTGGCTGTGGATCGCGCCACCGCTGCTGCTGCTCGGCGGTGCCGCCGTCCTTTTCGCGGTGGTGCGCCGGCGCGCCACCGCCGCCGGCTCGCCGCCGCAATCCGAAGACAACGAGGACTGGTGATGACCGCGTTCTGGACCCTGTGCGCGGTGATGGTCATCGCGGCGCTCGCCTTTCTCATCCCGCCGCTGCGACGCAGCGCGCGCGGCGTGGTGATTGCCCTCGTGGTGCTGGTCCCGCTGATCAGCATCGCGCTGTACTATCGGCTCGGCGATCCGCGCGTGTTCGATCCGGCGGTGCAATCGGCCACCGCCGCCATGCAGCAGGCCCGTCAGGAAGGCATGCCGCCGATGGAACAGGCCATCGCCGGCCTGCGCGACCGGCTGGAGCACGAGCCCGACGACCTGGAAGGCTGGCTGCTGCTCGGCCGCGCCTACAAGAGCATCGAGCGCTTTTCCGACGCCCAGACGGCCTTCTCCCGCGCCATGGCGCTGGCACCCGAATCGGGCAGCGTGATGATCGAGTACGCCGAGGCGCAGACGCTGGCCTCGCCCTCGCGCCGCTTCGAAGGCGAGGCGCTGCTGCTGCTCGAACTCGCCCTGCGGCTCGAGCCCGACAACCAGCGCGGGCTCTGGCTGCGCGGCATCGCACATTACCAAGCGGGCGAAACCGATCAGGCGATGGCAGTCTGGGAGCACCTGCTCACGGTGATCCCCGAAGACAGCCCGACCCGCGGAACCCTGCGCCAGCGCATCGACGAACTGAAGGCACAGGCCGGCATTGCCGTACCCGCGCAGCCTGCGCCCGCCTCCCAAGCGGCCGCCGCATCGCCCGCCCGCCTCACCGTGCAGGTGTCGCTGTCGCCCGCCCTGGCCGGCCGCATGGCCCCCGATGACACCCTGTTCGTGTTTGCCCGCGCGCCCGAAGGCTCGCGCGCGCCGCTCGCGATCCAGCGCCTTGCCGCGCGCGATCTGCCGCTCACCCTCACGCTCGACGACAGCCACGCCATGGTGCCGCAGATGAACCTCTCCAGCGTGGCGCAGGTGGTGGTGGGCGCGCGCATCTCGCGCAGCGGCAGCGCCCAGGCGCAGCCGGGCGATCTGGAAACCCTCTCGCCCGCGATTTCCACCTCGCGAACCGAGCCGGTCGAACTGGTCATCGACCGCATCGCCCCCTGACCGCGCCGTGGCCGAGTTCATTCCACCCGCGACGCGGTTCTTCGATCTGCCCTCGCCCTTCGCGATGCGGCGCGGCGGCAGCCTGACGGGCGCGCGCCTGGCGTATGAAACCTGGGGCACGCTGTCGCCGGCCCGCGACAACGCCATCCTGATCCACACCGGCCTGTCGCCCAGCGCACATGCGGCCTCGCGCGAGGACAACCCGGAGCCGGGCTGGTGGGAGGCGATGATCGGCCCGGGCAAGGCCATCGACACGCGCCGCTGGTTCGTGATCTGCGCCAACCCGCTGGGAAGCTGCAAGGGCTCCACCGGACCGGCCTCGATCAATCCGGCCAGCGGGGAAACCTACCGCCTCGACTTCCCCGACCTTGCGCTGGAGGACATCGCCGCATCGACCGGCGCGCTGGTGCAGGCGCTGGGCATCGAGCGGCTGGCCGCCCTGATCGGTTGCTCGCTGGGCGGCATGTCCTCACTGGCCTACCTGCAGCAGTTTCCCGGCGCGGTCGGCTCGTACATCAACATTTCCGGTGCCACGCACGCGCTGCCCTTCTCCATCGCGATCCGCTCGCTGCAGCGCGAGGCGATCCGGCTCGATCCGGCCTGGGACCAGGGCCGCTATACCGAGGAAAGCTATCCCGAGTCGGGCATGCGCATGGCGCGCAAGCTCGGCGTGGTCACCTACCGTTCGGCGCTGGAATGGGACGGCCGCTTCGGCCGGGTGCGGCTGGACCCGGACCGGCGCGAGGACGATCCCTTCGGCCTGGAGTTCGAGGTGGAATCCTATCTGGAAGGCCACGCGCGCCGCTTCATCCGCCAGTACGACCCCAACTGCTACCTCTACCTCAGCCGCGCGATGGACTGGTTCGACCTGTCCGAATCCGCCGGCGGCGACGCCATCGCCGCGCTGGCGACGCTGCGCGTGCCGCGCGCCCGGGTTCTGGGCGTCACTACCGACATCCTGTTCCCGAGCAGCCAGCAGGAGGAAATCGCCGAAGGACTGCGCCGCGGCGGCAGCCAGGCCGAGTGCCTCGCCTTCCCCTCGCCGCAGGGCCACGACGCCTTCCTCGTGGACTTCGCGCGCTTCTCGCCGGCGGTGGCCGAGTTCCTCGCCGGGGCCTGAGAGGTCTGAACCCGAGGCCCTCCGGCCCGTCAGCCGCCCGGCTCCTCCAGCGGCCGCGCGCCTGGCTTTGACTCAATCACCTCGCCGCGCCCGCGGATCCGCGCCACTCCGCGCGAAACCGCCAGGCGCAGGTCGTCGAGGATGGAGTAGATCGTCGGCAGGAACAGCAGGGTGACCACGGTGGAGAAGGCCAAACCGCCGGCGATGGCACGGGCCATCGGGTAGTACGGCGGGCCGCCGCCGGCGATCTGCGTGGTGGACAGGCTGATCGGCACCATGCCCAGGATGGCGCAGCCCATGGTCATCAGGATCGGGCGCAGGCGGTCGCGGCAGCCCTGCACCAGCGCCTCGGTGCGGGGCAGTCCGCCGCGCCGCAGGGTGTTGATGTGTTCCACCATCACGATGCCGTTGTTCACCACCACGCCCATCAGCACCAAGATGCCGATCGAGGCCATGATCGTGAAGGTGGAGCCGGTCAATGCGAACAGCCAGAACACGCCCAGTACGGAAAACGCGATGCCTGAGAGAATGGCCGCCGGAAACAGCAGCGACTCGAACACCGCCGCCATCACGACGTAAATGAGAACCAGCGCAATCAGGGTATTGAAGGACATTTGCGCGCCGGCTTCGTCGTTCTGGCGGAAATTGCCCTCGAAGGTATAGCTGTAGCCGCTCGGGAAATTGGCGGCTTTCAATACCTCGTCAATGGCTTGGCGTGCCTGTTCGGCGGTGTGGCCGGGCGCCAGCTCGGCCTTCAGTTCGAGCATGGTTTGTCGATCGACGCGACTGATCTCGGAATCCGCCGGACGCAGGTCCACATCCACCAAAGCCATCAATGGAATCTGTTCGCCCGAGGGCGAACGAAGGCTGAAACTACTCAGGTCTGCGACCCGCGTCTGTTCGGCGCCGGCAAAACGCAACTGCACGGGAACCTCGATGCCATCGCGGCGAAATTCGCGCAAAGGTGTGCCACGCAAGGCGATACCGACGTAGCGCGCGACATCCTGTGCGGAAAACCCGTAGCGTGCGGCGCGCTCGCGATCCACATGGATGGCCAGCTCGCTGTTGCGATCGCCGGCTTCCACACGCACGTCGCGCAACTCGGCGCGCTGCGCCAGAAGCGGCACAACCTGATCCCCCAACTGGGTCAAAACCTCCGACGAATCACCAATCAGCGATACCGAAAGCCCGTCCTGACCACCGCCTCCACCACCGCCATGATTGCCCCGAAATCCGATTCCGGCGCGCGCGGACTTGGGCAGGCCTTTGCGGATCTCGTCCATGATCGATTCGGTCGTCCGCAGCCCCGGCCCTTCCGAACGCAAGGTCAGCCGCGTTCCACCCCAGCCCTGTTCGCTGAAGAAGGAATAGATCTGCTCGATTTGCAGCTCATCGCGCCGTTGATCCAACCAGTGTTCGACCTTGTTGATCTCAGTCTGCATCTCGTCGAGCGGATAGGCCGCGCGCCATTGGTAATACATGCTCACGTCGCGCCCTTCGGAGCTTGCGAACATGTCGACCTTCATGAGATTCATCGGAATGAGGCTCACGGCCACGATGGCAAGGATCGTCACCACGCTCCAACCGCGATGGCGCAGGCTCCAGTCCAAAAGTTGCGCGTATCGGGTTCGCACGCGCCCGATCAGGCTGTTTTCGTCGGTGGCTGCTGGCGGCGTGGCCATGCGTGCGGCCAGCATCGGAATCAGGCTGATCGCCACCAACCAAGAGGACAACAACGACACCGTGATGGTGATGGCGATCTGGGTCATGAAGATGCTGATCTGGTTGACCTCACCAAACAGATTCGGCAAGAACACGATGCAGTGACACAGGGTGCCGGCCGACAGCGCAATGGCCACGTTGCGGGTGCCGATGATGGCCGCCAGCCGTGGCAGGCTGGGCCGATGCTCGCGTTCCTGATAGATGCTCTCGACCACCACCACGGCGTTGTCCACCAGCATGCCCACGGCCAGCAGCAGGCCCATCATCGACAGCACGTTCAGGGTGATGCCGAAGAAGTGCATGAAGCCCAGGGTCACCACGAAACACACCGGGATGGCGAGCGCCACCATCAGGGTCGAGGCCCAGTGGCGCAGGAAGAAATACAGCACCCCGATGGCCAACAGCAGGCCGATGATGCCGGCCTCGGTCAACTCCGTGAGCGAGTCGGTGACGTTGGCGCCCTGGTCCTCGATCATGGTGAAGCGGATGCCGGAGAACTCCTCCTGCTGGGCGATGCGCTCGATCTCGGCGCGGGTGGCGCGCGAGACTTCCACCAGGTTGGCGCTGCGTTCCTTGTAGACGTCGATGCCGACCGCGGGGCGGCCCTCCAGTTGGCGCCGATAGTCCATGCGTGCCGGCTTCAGATGCACCGTGGCGACGTCGGACAGCCGCAAGCCGGCCTTGTTCAGCACCAGATCGCGCAGTTCCGACAGATCCCGCAGTTCTCCCAGCGGCTGCACCCGCAACCGCCGCCCGCCCTCGTCGATGGTGCCGCCCGATACGGAAAAGCCGACCGACTGCAGGCGCTGCGCCAGCTCGTTCAGGCTCATCCCGTGCGCGCCCAGGCGGTCGGGGTCGAGGGC
>JAMLIV010000018.1 GCA_023954075.1 Lysobacteraceae bacterium | reverse complement strand
GTTGAGCGCGTTGATGATCATCTTGCGATCGACCGGGCCGGTGATTTCCACGCGGCGGTCCTGCAGGGCGGCGGGTATCGGCGCCACGCGCCAGTCCGACTCGCGGATCGAGCGGGTATCGGCGCGGAAGTCGGGCAACCCGCCGGCATCCAGACGCGCCTGGCGCGCGCGGCGCGCCGCCAGCAGCGCCTGGCGCTGCGGCTCGAAGCGGCGGTGCAGATCGGCGATCAGCTCCCGCGCGGCCGGCGTCAGGATCGCCTCCTGGCCCGGCGCGGCCGGTGTCGGAAACTCGATATCGCGATGATTGGACGCATCGGCCATGGCGGCCTCCTGAGCGGCGGGACGGGTCAAAGGTAGGCAGCAAGCGTTGACTTTGCCAAGCTAAATGTTTCAATGCCTGGCATTAACATTCCCAATACGCGAATGGAGCATCTGCTCGAATCATGGCCAAGACCTCTCCGCGTTTCTACTACAAAGGCAGTCGGCTCAAGCAGTTGCGGGCTTTTTGCCACGCCGCGCGGCTGGGATCGGTCACCCGCGCGGCCGAAGCGCTGTTCCTCAGCCAACCGGCCGTGAGCCTGCAGCTGGGCGCGCTGGAGAGCGAACTGGGCGTGAAATTGTTCGATCGCCGGGGCCGACGCCTCAACCTCACCCACGAGGGCGAGGAGCTTTACGAGCTGGCGCGCCCGCTGATGGACGGGCTCGATTCGCTGGAAAGCGACTTCCGCGACCGTCTGCGCGGGCTCTCGGCCGGCGAGCTCAACATCGCCGCCGGCAGCTCGACCATCCTCTACTTCCTGCCGCCGTTCGTGGAGGCCTTCCGCGCCGCGTATCCCGAAGTGCAGCTCAAGCTGCACAACGTCACCGGCAAGGACGGCCTGGCGCTGATCCGCTCCGACGAGGTGGATCTGGCCGTGGGCTCGATGCTGGACGTGCCCACCGACCTCGACTACGCCCCGGTGCGCAGCTTCGACCCCATGCTGATCACCCCGCACGACCACCCGCTGGCCGCGCGCCACCCGCTCACCCTGGAAGATCTTTCACCCTACGGCCTGATCCTGCCGCCCAGCCGCCTGACCACCTATCGCCTCGTGGACCTGGTATTCCAGCAGCGCCGCGTACCCTACACCGTGGCGCTGGAAGTGGGCGGCTGGGAAATCATCAAGCAGTACGTCGCGATGGGCCTGGGCATTTCCATCGTCACCGGCATCTGCATCACCGACGCCGACCACGAGCGCCTGGCGGTGCGCAACCTGCGCGCCTACTTCCCGCCGCGCAGCTACGGCGTGGTGATCCGCAAGGGCAAATACCTCTCGCCCCAGGCGCGCGCCTTCGTCGATCTGGTGAAACCCTCGCTCTTCGGCCGCCGCGACGGATTCGATACCGGGCATTCGGAACGCTGAGGCACGCGAATACGCCTACGACGCCGCCGGCAACCGCAGCAGCCAGACCGACGCGCACGGCGTCACGGCGGCCCAGCCACGATGCCCTGAACCGGCTGACCGCGATGGCGCACCCGGACAGCGCCCTCAGCGCGCCTCCAGCACCACGATCTCCACGCGGCGGTTGCGGGCGCGGCCTTCGGCGCTGGCGTTGTCGGCGACCGGGCGGTCCTTGCCCAGGCCCACGGCGGTCAGACGGGTGGCGTCCACGCCGTCCTGGACGAGGGCGTCGCGCACCGCCTCGGCGCGCTTTTGCGACAGCACCTGGTTGAGGTTGGCACCGCCCTGGCTGTCGGTATGGCCTTCGATGAGCACGTCCTTGTCGGGAAAGCGGCCGACGAACTCGACCACGCGCTGCAGGTTGGCGCGGGCTTCGGGCTTGAGGCGCGACTGGCCGCTGGCAAAGGCTTCGCCAGAGAGCGTCATGACCTGGCCGCGCGCCTCGCTGGTGGCGGTCATGGTCTGCAGCTGAAGCCGCAGGCTGTCGGCGGCGGCAAACGCGAGATCGGCCTCGCGGCGCGCCAGCGCGGCCTCCTGCGACTGGGCTTCGGCCAGGCGCTTGGCCTGCTCGGCCTCGGCGGTGGACAGCTCGCTCAGCGCGATGGCGCTGGCGGCCACTTCTTGCGCGCGCTCGGCCTCTTCGGCGCGCGCCAGGCTCTGCAGGCGCAGCTTTTCGGCTTCCAGGCGCGCGGCCTCGGCGTCGCGGCGGCTGGCTTCCAGCAGGATCTGGTCGCGCTCGCGCTCGAGCTGGGCGATCTGCCGCTGCCAGGCTTCCGCTTCGGCTGCGGCGCGGGCGATGTCCAGGCGCCGCTCGGCCACCAGCAGCGCGTCCGACCGTTCGCGCCGGGAGGCGGTGGACAGCGCCTCGATGGCCTGCTGCGCGCGCAGGCGCTCGGCCGGTGCCAGGGTGCCCAGGGCGGGCTCCTCATCGAGCGAGCGAAGCTGCGCGCGCAGCCGTTCCATTTCCGGATCGACCTTCTGCGCCAGCGCCGGCGCGCACAGGCACAGCGCCAGGACCACGCTCATCAGCAGGCGATTCATGGCGTGCCTCCCTGACCCAGCAGCTCGCGCCGCAGGCGCGCGTTCTCCTCGTTGCGTCGCCGCACTTCCTCGCGCCCGGTCGCGGCGCGCGAGCGGTACTGCGCGAGCTGGGCCTCCAGCAGGGCGTGTGAGGCCAGGCGGTCGGCATCGGCGTACTTGCGTTCGCCGAAGGCGACCTCGGCGTCGCCCAGACGCTGCTGCGCGCGCGCCAGTTCCATCGGGGCGTAGTCCCGCGCGCCCAGCGCGCTGGCCTGTTCGATACCCGTCTGCGCGGCCTCCAGCGCCGTGCGCGGCGGCGGGGCGGCGGCGCAGCCTGCGAGAAGCAGTGCGCCAATCAGTGCGGCGAATCGAAGTCTGGCGGTGTGGGGTGTCATATCATGCAACCGTCAAGGGGGCATCGCACATCGGCCCGGATGCATGGCATTCTGGCGTCCCGTGGGCTCTGCCCGCAATCGCCAACCGTGCCGGCACCGCCCGACCTGCCGGAAAGACAGACCAAGGACCACGCATGGACATCGGCTATTTCCTCAAGCTCATGACCGAGAAAAACGCCTCGGACATGTTCCTGACGACCGGCGCGCCGGTGAACATCAAGGTGGAAGGCAGGCTTTATCCGCTGGGCAACACGGGCCTTCCCGCCGGCATGGTGAAGAAGATCGCCTATTCGCTGATGGACGAGGGCCAGGTGCCGCAGTTCGAGCGCGACCTGGAGCTCAACATGGCGATCGCGGTGAAGGACGCCGGACGTTTCCGCGTCAACGTGTTCAAGCAGCGCGGTGAGGTGGGCATGGTGATCCGCGCGATCAAGAGCGAGATCCCCACCATCGAGCAGCTCAAGCTGCCGCCGATCCTGAAAGACATCATCATGGAGCCGCGCGGCCTGGTGCTGGTGGTCGGCTCCACCGGTTCGGGCAAGTCCACCTCGCTCGCGGCGATGATCGACCACCGCAACACCAACACCACCGGCCACATCCTGACGGTGGAGGATCCGATCGAGTTCCTGCACCGCCACAAGAAGTCGATCGTCAACCAGCGCGAGGTCGGCCTGGACACCCACGGCTTCCACAATGCGCTCAAGAACGCGATGCGCGAGGCGCCGGACGTGATCCTGATCGGCGAAATCCTCGATCAGGTGACGATGGAGGCGGCCATCGCCTTCGCCGAGACCGGCCACCTGTGCCTGGCCACGCTGCACTCCAACAACGCCGACCAGACCCTGGAGCGCATCCTCAACTTCTTCCCCGAGGCCGCGCACAAGAACATCCTGATGAACCTCTCGCTCAACCTGAAGGCGGTCGTCAGCCAGCGCCTGGTGGTGGGCATGGATGGAAAGCGCATGCCGGCGGCGGAGATCCTGATCAATACGCCGCTGATCCGCGACATCATCCGTCGCGGCCAGATCCACGAGATCAAGGAAGCGATGGAGCGTTCGCTGCAGGAAGGCATGCAGACCTTCGACCAGGACCTCTTCGCCATGTACAAGGACGGGCGGATCGAGCTGGAAGAGGCGCTGCGCAAGGCCGATTCGCGCGATGGACTCGCCCTCAAGATCCGCCTGTCGGAAGGCGCCAGCGGCGAGCACGACCCCTACGCGGACGCGTTCAACGCCTGAGCGGCGGCGCGGCGGATGCCTCAGGGCGCGTCCGGCTGCGCCTCGGGTGCGGCGTCCTGAAATGCCGCCAGCGCCATGCAGTTGGCTTCGATGCGCAACAGCGTCGGCCAGGCCGTCAGGTCCATGCCGTAGCGGCGCGCGTTGTAGAGCTGCGGAACGAGGCAGCAGTCGGCCATGGTCGGGGCTTCGCCCTCGCAGAAGTCGCCGGTGGAGGGGTGATCGGCCACCTGCGCCTCCAGGCCCTCCAGGCCGAGCGCCATCCAGTGCTGCATCCAGGCCAGGCGCTGCGCCTCGTTCGCGCCCAGCTCGCGCTCCAGATACCGGGTCACGCGCAGGTTGTTGAGCGGATGGATGTCGCAGGCCACCACCATGGCCAGCGCGCGCACCCGCGCCCGGTCGCGCGATACCGCCGGCAGCAGCGGCGGGGCGGGATGCACTTCGTCGAGGTATTCGATGATGGCCATCGACTGCCGGATCAGGCGCGCGCCGTGGCGCAGCACCGGCACCTGCGCCTGCGGGCTGATCTCGTGGAACTGCGGTCGATGCTGCTCGCCGCCGTCGCGCGCCAGGTGCACCGGCACCTGCTCGTACTCCAGGCCCTTGAGGTTCAGCGCGATGCGCACGCGGTAGGCCGCGCTCGATCGCCAGTAGCCGTACAGCTCGAAACGCTCGACCATGATCCGGCCCTCCCGCGGTTTTCGCCCAGCGTACCGCGATCTCAGGCCGCGTGCGACGGGATCAGACGGCGATGCGCTGCTCGATGGCACCGAAGATGCTGTGGCCCTCGCGGTCGAACATCTCGATCCGCACGGTGTCGCCGTCCTTCATGAAGGGCGTGATCGGTGCGCCGTGTTCGAGCGTTTCCACGGTGCGCTTCTCGGCAAAGCACGAGGCACCCAGCGAAGTGTCCTCGTTGGCGACCGTACCCGAGCCGACCAGGGTGCCGGCCGTCAGCGGGCGGGTGCGGGCGGCGTGGGCCACGAGCCGGGCAAAATTGAACTGCATGTCCACGCCGGCCTCGGGCGCACCGAACCATGCGCCGTTGATGTGCGTGACCAGCGGCCGGTGCAGCGTGGAGTCGCGCCAGTCCGGGCCCAACTCGTCCGGCGTGACGAACACCGGCGACAGCGCCGAGCGCGGCTTGGACTGCAGGAAGCCGAAGCCCTTGGCCAGCTCGGCCGGAATCAGGTTGCGCAGCGAAACGTCGTTGACCAGTCCGACCAGCACGATGTGGCCGGCCGCGGCTTCGGGCGTGACGCCCATCGGCACGTCGTCGGTGACGACAATGACCTCGGCCTCCAGGTCGATGCCCATGTCCTCGCTCGGCACCTTCACCGGATCGCGCGGGCCGAGAAACCCGGCGCTGGTGGCCTGGTACATCAGCGGATCGACGTAGAAGCTCTCCGGCACTTCCGCGCCGCGCGCGCGCCGCACGCGCGCCACGTGCGGCAGATAGGCCGAACCATCGACGAATTCGTAGGCGCGCGGCAGCGGCGCGGCCAGCGCGGCAGGATCGAGTGCGAACACGTCCATGCCGTTGATCGTCGCCACGTTCGGTGCTTCGATCGCCTCGGCCACGGTCGCCAGCCGCGGTGCCGTGCGCGCCCAATCGTCGAGTGCGGCCTGCAGCGTCGCCGCGATGTCGGGCACGGCCACGGCGCGCGACAGGTCGCGCGAGACCACGATCAGGGTGCCGTCGCGGCCGCCCTCACGAAGCGAAGCTAGTTTCATCGGCAAGACTCGTTCTGAAGCGGAAAGGGCGGATCAGCCGCCGGTGAAGTGCCGCGCCAGGCCCATCCACACGTCCGGATAGTCCGTCTGGCGGTGCGGCGCCTGCAGCGCCTGCGCCACCGGCCGGATCACCGCGCGGGTCTCGAACATGATGGCCATGGTATCGGTGACGTAGTCGGGCCGGGAGGTATCGGCGCGGCTGGCCTTCTCGAAGGTGGCCGCGTCCGGCCCGTGCCCGGTCATGCAGTTGTGCAGCGAACAGCCGCCGGGCGCGAAGCCTTCCGCCTTGGCATCGTACACACCGTGCACCAGGCCCATGAATTCGCTGGCGATGTTGCGGTGGAACCAGGCCGGGCGGAAGGTGTCCTGCATGGCGAGGATGCGCGGCGGGAAGATCGCGAAGTCGAGATTGCTGGTGCCGGGCGTATCGCTGGGCGAGTACAGCACCAGGAAAATCGACGGGTCCGGATGATCGAAGCTGATCGAGCCGATCGCGTTGAAACGGCGCAGGTCGTACTTGCAGGGCGCGTAGTTGCCGTGCCAGCCGACGACGTCCAGCGGCGAGTGGCTGATCGGCGCGCGCCACAGGTGGCCCTGGAACTTGGTCAGCAGCTCGAAGTCGCCTTCCACGTCCTCGTAGGCCGCCACCGGATAGAGGAAATCGCGCGGATTGGCCAGGCCGTTGCTGCCGATGGGGCCCAGGTCCGGCAGGCGCAGCAGCGCGCCGAAGTTCTCGCAGACATAGCCGCGCGCCTGCCCGTCCGGCAGCGCCACGCGGAACCGCACCCCGCGCGGCACCAGGGCGATCTCCTGCGGCTCGATTTCGACGATGCCCAGCTCGGTTTCAAGCCGCAGCCGGCCCAGCTGCGGCACGAAAAGCATTTCCGCATCGGCGTTGCAGAACCAGCGGCCCTGCATGTCGCGGTTGGCCGCATAAAGATGGATGCCGACGCCGGTGCCGGCCACCGGCCCGCCGTTGCCGGCCATGGTGTAGAGGCCTTCGATGAAGTCGGTGGGTGCCTGTGGCAGCGGCAGCGGGCTCCAGCGCAGCTTTTCCGGCGTCACCGGCCCGGTGCCGAAGTCGCTGTGGAACGCAGGCTGGGAGAACGGCTCGAACCTTCCGTGCACTGCCGCCGGGCGGATTCGGTACAGCCAGCTGCGCCGGTTCGCCGCGCGCGGCGCGGTGAAGGCGGTGCCGGTGAGCTGCTCGGCGTAGAGCCCGTGCGCCACGCGCTGGGGCGAGTTGCGCCCGACCGGCAGCGTGCCGGCCAGCGCCTCGGTGGCGAATTCGTTGCCGAAGCCGGTCATGTAGGTATTGGCGTGTGACATCTTCAACCTCTCCACGATCTTCAAACCCGCGCCCCGGCCCACCGGCTTGCATGCCGGCGGGCGCTCGCAGGCTCGCGGCTGCGCCGCTCGAAAGCCCTGTTTGCCCCAGCGGGAGAGGGGCTCATGTTTACAGCACGCCGCGCCGCATCTGGTCGCGCTCGATCGATTCGAACAGCGCCTGGAAGTTGCCCTCGCCGAAGCCCTCGTTGCCCTTGCGCTGGATGATCTCGAAGAAGATCGGACCGAGCGCGTTCTGGGTGAAGATCTGCAGCAGCAGGCGCTTTTTCGTCTCCGGATCGGCGTCGATGAGGATGCTGTTCCTGCGCAGCCGCGGCAGGTCTTCGCCGTGGCCGGGAATGCGCTCGTCGACGTAGTCGAAATAGGCGTCGGGCGTGTCGAGGAAGGCGATGCCGGCCGCCTTCATCTTCTCCACGGTTTCATAGATGTCGTCGGTGAAGCAGGCGATGTGCTGGATGCCTTCGCCCTTGTACTCGTTGAGGTACTCGTTGATCTGGCTCTTGGGATCGGAGGACTCGTTGAGCGGGATGCGCACCAGGCCGTCGGGCGCGGTCATGGCCTTGGACAGGAGGCCGGTCTTGGCGCCCTTGATGTCGAAATAGCGGATCTCGCGGAAGTTGAACAGGCGCTCGTAGTAGTCCGACCACTTCGCCATGTTCCCCTCGAAGAGGTTGTGGGTGAGGTGGTCGATGAAGGTCAGGCCGAAGCCCTTGGGCATGAGCTCCACGCCCGGCAGGTACTCGTAGTCCGGATCATGGATGGTGCCCTTGGCGTCGTAGCGGTCCACCAGATACAGCATGCAGCCGCCGATGCCCTTGATCACCGGCGCAGCCACGGCCTTGGACAACTCGTCCTTCGCGTCGAAGGCTTCGGCACCGTTCTTGAGCGCCTGCACCCGCACCCACTCGGCCAGCTTGTTGAAGCGGATCGCAAAACCGCAGGCCGAGGGGCCGTGCTGGGCGGCGAAACGCGCCGCGAAGGAGTCGGGATCCTCGTTGATCAGGAAGGTGCAGTCGCCCTGCCGATAGGTGTGGATCGGGCGGGACTTGTGCCGCGCAACCTGCACGAAGCCGAGCTTCCTGAAGTAGTCGTGCAAAAGCCCAGCCTGGCCGGCGGGCGCGGCATACTCGACGAACTCGAAGCCGTCGATGCCCATGGGGTTCTCGAAGGTGACCGGCTTCATGCCGGCGTCGGGTTGGGCGCTCATGGGATTCTCCTGGAGTGGACGAGGCCGCGATTGTCCGGCCAAGTATTCGCCTTTATAGTTTCAACTGAAACCATTTGCAATCGGCAACGCACCATGCCCCATCGCCCCGCACTCGACTTCGCCAACTTTCTTCCCTATCGCATGTCGGTGGCATCCAACACCATCAGCCAGGCGATCGCCGCCGACTACGAAGAACGCTTCGGGCTTTCGGTGACGCAGTGGCGGGTCATGGCGATCCTGGGCCGGCACGACGGTCTGGCCGCGCGTGACGTCGCCGAGCGCACCGCGATGGACAAGGTCGCGGTCAGCCGCGCGCTCTCCGCGCTGGTCGAGCGCGGCTTCGTCCTGCGCGCCACGGCGCGCGAAGACCGGCGCGCCTCGCGCCTGCGACTGAGCGCGGCCGGGCGCCGCGTGCACGACGAGATCGTGCCGCTGGCGATCGAGCACGAACGCCGCCTGCTGGCGCGCCTGAGCCGGGAGGAACAGCGCTGGCTGGTGCGCCTGCTCGATGTGCTCGCGCCCTCGCCCGAGCCGGCGGACGACTGACGCCAAGGCCGGTCCGCGGCCCGCGCGCCGATCGCGGCGCTCATCGTCGCGGGAATGCGCAGACGGAAACGGCGGCCAGAGCCGCCGTTTCCGAAGTCATCGATGGTCTGCCAGTGGCCATCCGTGGCCTGCACGGGATGAAGACATCCTGTCTTCACTTCACGCCGTGCATGAGCTTCTGGATCAGCGGCGCGATCAGGAAGAGGAACACGCCGGAGCCGAGCAGCACCCAGAAGCCGAAGGTGTAGCCGGACAGGGCCGATTCCACGCTCATGCCGCCTTCGCCGCTGACGTGGCTGGCGAAGATGCCCGAGAGGTTGTTGCCGATCGCGGTGGAGAGGAACCAGCCGCCCATGCCGAAGCCGACCAGGCGCACCGGCGCCAGCTTGGTCACCATCGACAGGCCGATCGGCGACAGGCACAGCTCGCCGATGGACTGGATCACGTAGACCATGAACAGCGTCCAGAACGGGATCTTCAGGGTCTGCGGATCGACCATGCTCGACAGCGCGATCATCAGCAGCAGGAAGGCCAGGCCGTTGAAGATGATCCCGAGGCCGAACTTGCGCGGAATCGACGGGTTGGCCGCCCCAGCTTCACCCAGATCCACGCGACGACCGGGGCCAGGGTGATGATCGCCAGCGAGTTGACCGACTGGAACCAGCCGACCGGGAAGATCCAGCCGCCGAAGTCGCGGTTGACGATGTTCTGCGCGAGGAAGTTGAACGAGCTGCCGGCCTGTTCGAAGAAGATCCAGAACAGCACGTTGAAGGCGAAGATGATCAGCATCGCGATGGCCATGTCGCGCCGCACCGCGCCGTCGCGGAATCCTTCGCGCAGGATCAGCACGCACAGCGCCACGAACAGCGCGGTCAGGAGCCACTGCAGCTGGCTGGCGTCGATGGCGAGCAGGAAATAGATCACCGGGATCGCCGCCAGCGTGCCCAGCAGGGTGAACACCACCCGCTGGATGCCGCCGCTGCCTTCCGCCGGACGGCCGATGCCCGCCAGCTGCCTGCGGCCGAACCAGAACCACACCAGGCTGATCAGCATGCCGATGCCCGAGGCGATGAACACCACCTTGTACGCCGGCATGTCGGGCGAGCCGCCGAACATGCGCTCGGCCAGCCAGCCGGTCAGGATCGGCGCGATCAGGGCACCGGCGTTGATGCCCATGTAGAAAAGGGTGAAACCGGAATCGCGGCGCTCGTCGCCGGTGGCGTACAGTTTGCCGACCATGGTCGAGATGTTCGGCTTGAACAGGCCGTTGCCGGCGATGATCGTGGCCAGACCCAGCTTGAAGACCTGTTCGTTGGGCATGACGATCATGAACAGACCGGCGGCCATGATGATGGCACCCAGCAGGATCGAGCGCTGGTAGCCGATCACGCGATCGGCGACGTAGCCGCCGAACAGTGCGGCCGCATAGACCAGGGCCAGATACGCGCCGTAGAGCCGGCTTGCCGGCGCTTCACCCGCGCTGTCGCCGGCGTAGAACTGCGCCACGATGTACAGCGCCAGCGCCCAGCGCATGCCGTAGAACGCAAAGCGTTCCCAGAATTCGGTCATGAACAGCATCCACAGCGGGCGCGGATGGCCGAGCATTTGCGGGAATGCGGGCAGCGACGCCTGGGCGGAGTCGCCGGTCGCCGGGGTTGGGGTCGAGCTCATGGGCCGGGCTCCGGATCGATACGTGAACGGGACGCAACCAGCCGACGGCTGGCGCAATGAAGGCGCGAGGATGGCGGGTGGCGAGCACTCGCGTCAAACCGGCCTGGGGCGTGGTTCGGCGCGCGGCGGCGCTTGTGCAATGCAGCACCGACGCCGGCCGCGGATCACGCGCCCGCGTCACCCAGCGCCAGCCAGCCGGTGAGCGTCGCGCGCGCCTCGTCCACGCCCTGGTGCGAGGTCGCGGAGAACAGCTGCACCGCCACGCCCGGCGCAACCGCGCGCCGGGTTTCCTGCAGGGCGCGCGCCGCCTGCCCGCGCGGCAGCTTGTCGGCCTTGGTCAAAAGGCAGTGGCAGGCCAGGCCGCGCGCGGTGCCGTATTCGAGCATCTGCCGGTCGAAATCGCGCAGCGGGTGGCGCACGTCCATCACCACCATCAGGCCTTGAAGGCTGGCGCGGGTGCGGAAGTAGGCCTCGATCAGGCCGCGCCAGTGGTCGCGCAGACCAGGCGGCACCTTGGCGTAGCCGTAGCCGGGCAAGTCGACCAGATAGCGCTGCGGGGCCACCTGGAAATACACCAGCTGCTGGGTGCGGCCGGGGGTCTTGCTGGTGCGGGCCAGGCCGTTCTGGTCGCAAATGGCGTTGATTGCGCTGGATTTACCGGCGTTGGAGCGACCGGCGATCGCCACCTCGCGGCTGTCGTCCGGCGGCAACTGGTGAAGTTCGTGCACGCTTTTGAGGTAGTGCGCGGTGCGCAGCAGGTTGGGTGGGGACATCTAAGGATCGTCTCTGGTTTGACCGGCTACCGGCCGACTGGAATAATTCCTGCGTTTCTGCGTCGTCGGGTGGAGCACCCGCTGTCGCTTGCCCGGATCGCGAAGGTTGCCGCCCGCAGGCGGCGACCGCAACGCGCCCGATCCCCGGGCAGCAGCGTCCCGACGCGCAGACCGGAACACACTTCTTTGCGGAGCACACACATGAACCTGCGTTGCTATTGTGGCATGGTCGTCGCGCTGGCCCTCGGCCTGGGTCTGGCATTCACCGCGTCCGCACAGGACACCGCCACGCCCGCGGAAGTCACCGCCGCGCCCGAGGCCGAACCGGCCCCGGCCGAGGTGCTGACCGACGCACACGGCCCGGCCCTGCCCGGCGACGCGGCGGCAGGCGAGGCCAAGTCGGCGGTTTGCGCGGCCTGCCACGGCATGGACGGCAACTCCATGATCCCGATGTATCCCAAGCTCGCCGGGCAGCACGAGGCCTATGCCGCGCGCCAGCTCGCCATGTTCCAGGACGGCACCCGCGTGGATCCGGTCATGCTCGGCATGTCGGCCGGGCTCACCCCGCAGGACATGCGCGACCTGGGTGCCTACTACGCCACGCTCACCATCACGGCCGGCATCGCCGACGACAGCAAGCTGGACGATGGGCGTTCCTTCTACGAGGTCGGCCAGGCGCTGTATCGCGGCGGAGATACCCCGCGCGGCATCCCGGCCTGCCTGTCCTGCCATGGCCCGAGCGGCCAGGGCAATCCGCTCAGCGGCTATCCGGCGCTCGGCGGCCAGCACGCGACCTACACCGTCAAGCAGCTCGAATCGTTCCGCTCCGGCGTGGCCTGGGGCGCGGGCGACAACGCCAACACGGTCATGGTGGACGTGGCCCGGCAGCTGACCGACCAGGAGGTCCAGGCGCTGGCCAGCTACATCGAAGGTCTGCACGCCGCTGCCGACGTGGCAGCCCAATGAGCCGCCTGAACGTCGTCGCCACGCGCGGGCTGATCGCGCTGGGCCTGCTGGCGCTGGCCGCCTGCGGTGGCGAAAGCTCCGCGCCGAATCCGCCCGCCGCGTCAACCCCTGCCGCCAGCGCGCCCGCCGCACCGGCCGAAGCACCGGCTGAAGCAACTCCCGCCGCAGTGCCCGCCGACGCCGCGCCGACGCAAGCCGCCGCAGCCGAAGCAGACGCCGTCGAGGCCACGCCTGACGCGCCATCCGCCCCGCCGCAGGCGGCTGTGGCCGACGCCGCACCGGCGCAGCCGGTCGTGCCGGTCGTGCCGGAAGGCCCCGAGCCGCGCCTGGGCACGGACTACCAGCCCATCGATCCGCCGCAGACGCTGACCTCGGTTCCGGGCAAGGTCGAGATCGCCGAGGTGTTTTCCTACACCTGCATCCACTGCGCGCGCTTGCAGACCCTGCTTCCGGCCTGGGAGGCCTCGCTTCCGCCGCAGGTGAATTTCGTCCAGGCCCCGATGTCGCACGGCGCGTTCGAGCCGATCGCGCGCGGCTTCTACGCCGCGCAGGCGATGGGCATGCTCGAGCAGACCCAGGCCGGCATGTTCAAGGCACTGGCCGAACAGCAGCGCCTCGGGGCCGGGAAGATCGACGACATCGCCAAGCTCTACGCCGAACTGGGCGTCGATGCCGAGGCGTTCAAGGCGACGGCGGCCTCGTTCGCCGTCAACACCCAAATCTCGCGCAGCCAGAAGACCCTGGTGCGCTGGGGCGTGGAAAGCACGCCGACCCTGGTCGTGGCGGGCAAGTACCGCGTGCCGCCGACCGGCGATCGCGGCCACGAGGGCATGCTGCAGACCGCGCGCTGGCTGGCGCAGCGTGAAATCGCCCAACAGCAGGCGGCGGCGCGCTGATCGCGCCCGCCGGGTGCCAGACGATCCCCGCCGCGTGCGGGGATCGTCGTCTGGGGGTTCCTGAATCGACGTTCCGCCCGGCGGGTGCGGAACCTTCGCCGCGCGCGGTAGTCTAGACACCACTTCGGGCCGACGTCTTCGGCTCTTTCTTCAAGGCAGGGAGATTCCCGATGTTGCAGCGTTTCATGCGCCGAAGCGGCCAGATGGCGGCTCTTGTACTTCTCACCGCGGCGTTTGCCGGCGCGGCGTACGCCCAGTCCACCGATCCGGTCGAAGGGCGCGACTACACCCTCATCACGCCGGCCACCGAGACCAGCGCCGACGCGATCGAGGTGGTGGAGGTGTTCGGCTATTCCTGCTCGCACTGCGCCCACTTCCAGCCGCTGGTCAGCCAGTGGAAGAAGACGCTGGCGGACGACGTGAAGTTCGAATACCTGCCGGCGGCCTTCGGCGGCGTCTGGGAGGTCTACGCGCGGGTCTACTACACCGCCGAAACCATGGGCGCACTCGACAAGACCCACGACGCCCTGTTCGAAGCGCTGCACACCGAGCGCCGCCCCGTCAGCAAGATCGAGGATCTGGCCGACTTCTACGCCGAGCACGGCGTGGACAAGGCGCAGTTCCTGTCCACCCTCGACAGCTTCCCGGTGAACGCCAAGGTCGCCACCGCGCGCGAGCGCGCCGCGGCCTGGAACATCGAGGGCACGCCGACCATGGTCGTCGCCGGCAAGTACCGCGTCATGGCGCCGCCGCAGGATCGGGGCGGCTTCAAGGGCATGCTGGAGATCGTCGACCGGCTGATCGCCCGCGAGCGCGCCGCGCGCAAGCCGGCCGCGGCCTGAAGCGCGAATCCGGCCCGGCTTGAAGCCCGTGCGCACCGGCCCCAGTTCGGCAACATGACCCTGAAGCCGTCATCGCATCCTGCTGCGCCGCGATCCGAGTCGCGGCGCCTGTCGCTGCTCAGCGCCAACATCCAGGCCGGCCACGCCACCAACAGCTATCGCGAGTACGTCACCGGTTCGTGGAACCACGTGCTGCCGAGCCGGCGCAAGCGCGACAACCTCGACGTGCTGGCCGATCAGGTCTCCGGCTTCGACCTCGTGGGCCTGCAGGAAGCCGATGCCGGCTCGCTGCGCTCGGGCTTCGTCAACCAGACCCACTACCTGGCCGAACGCGCCGGCTTCCCGTACTGGAGCCACCAGCCCAACCGCCGTCTGGCCGGCGTCGCGGCCAGCGCCAACGGCCTGCTGTGCCGGGACCAGCCCGATGAAGTGGTCGATTACGCCCTTCCCAGCCGCATTCCCGGCCGCGGCGCGCTCGTGGTGCGCTACGGCCACGGCGCGGATTCGCTGACCATCGCCATCGCCCACCTCTCGCTCTCCCTGCGCGCGCGCACCGCGCAGGCCGCGTTCCTCGGCGAACTCCTGACCGGCCCGGGGCACAAGGTGCTGATGGGCGACTTCAACTGCGAATCCGATTCGCCCGAGATGCTGTCGCTCTATCGCCACACCCAGCTGCGCCCGCCCGACGAGCGCATCCCGTCGTTCCCGAGGTGGCAGCCGCGTCGCGCCATCGACCATATCCTGGTCTCGGGCGAGGTCGGCGTCGAGCGCCGCTGGGCGCTGGCGGACCTGTCTTCCGACCACCTGGCCGTGGCGGCCGAACTGGTGCTGCCGCCGGTGGCGAACGCCGGCTGAAAAAGCTGGCGGATGGGGTGAACAGGGCTTTCGAGCAGCGGAAGCTGCGAGCCTGTGAACGCCATCGCGCCTGCAAGCGCGATGGCCGGGAATCACTTTGGCAGAGCCACCGCAGGTGGCGGATGGGGTGGGATTCGAACCCACGGTAGTGTCGCCACTACGCCGGTTTTCAAGACCGGTGCCTTAAACCGCTCGGCCACCCATCCGCATCTTTCAACGATATCGCAACGTCACCCGGCGACGCCGGTTTGACTCGGGGCGTCCTGCCCCCGCCCCTTCGGGGCCAGCGCTGCGCCGTTGGCTTCGGCATCCCGCCGGTTTTCAAGACCGGTGCCTTAAACCGCTCGGCCACCCATCCGGATATTCCTGCCGCAACGCACCGTTCGGGCCGGCGCGCTTCCGTGCTCCCTCTCCCCGGCCTGCGGCGGGGGAGAGGGTTGGGGTGAGGGGGCTTTTTCAGCCGCGGCAGCAGAGAGTCATCGCCGCTTCGCCGTTCGCCCCTCACCTGGCCTTTCCCCAAGTACGACAGGCGCAAAGAAGAGCGCGCATTGTCCATGCCTGCGGCCGCGTTGTCAGCCCGCACGGCCGAATCTGCGAGAATGCCCGGCTCCCGCCCGCCTCGCATCGTGCCCGCCCGTGTCCAGAACGCGCCGTCCCCAGCAGTTCGTCGAGCTTGAGCTCGACATCACCGACCTGAGCCACGATGGCCGCGGCGTCGCGCGTCACGAGGGCAAGGCCGTCTTCGTGACCGGCGCGCTGCCGGGTGAAAAGGTCCGCGCCCAGGTCCGCGTTTCGCGCAAACAGTTCGACGAAGGCGGCACCATCGAGGTGCTTGCCGCCTCGCCACATCGCGTCACGCCCCGCTGCGCGCACTTTGGCGTGTGCGGCGGCTGCGTCCTGCAGCATCTGGCCCCGCAGGCGCAGGTCGCGGCCAAGCAGCACACGCTGGCCGAGAACTTCGAGCGCATCGGCCAGGTACGGCCCGAGCGCTGGCTCGAACCGCTGGTGGGCGAGCCGTGGAACTACCGGCGCAAGGCCCGGCTCGGCGTCAAGTTCGTGCCGAAGAAGGGCCGCGTGCTGGCCGGCTTCCGCGAAGCCGCCGATCCGCGCTTCATCGCGGACGTTTCGCGCTGCGAGGTGCTGGTCGAGGGCGTCGGCAGCCGCGTCGCGGCCATCGCCGAACTGGTCGATGCGATGGACGCGCGCGCGCAGATTCCGCAGATCGAGATCGCCGCCGGCGACGACCGCACCGCGCTGGTGTTCCGCAACCTCCAGCCGCTGTCCGATGAGGACCGCGCGCGGCTGGTGGCCTTCGGCGAGCGCGAAGGTTTCGCGATCTTCCTGCAGCCGGGCGGCAACGATACCGTGGTGCCGATCGACGGCGGCGCGGAGGAGTTGCACTTCGCGCTTCCCGCCCACGGCGTGGATTACGCATTCCGCCCGCTCGACTTCATCCAGGTCAACGGCGCGATGAACCAGCGCATGATCGACCACGCGCTCTCCCTGCTCGATCCCGCGCCGTACGAGCGCGTGCTCGATCTCTTCTGCGGCCTGGGCAACTTCACCCTGCCGCTGGCGCGCCGCTGCGCCCAGGCAGTAGGCGTGGAAGGTGACGCCGGACTGGTGCGGCGCGCGCACGAGAATGCGCGGCGCAACGGCATCGGCAACGTCGACTTCCACGCCGCCGACCTGGTCGGCGACCTGCGCAATGCGCCGTGGCTGCGCCAAGGGTTCGATGCGCTGCTGCTCGACCCGCCGCGCACCGGTGCCGATGCCACCATCGCGCAGCTTCCGCTCGACGGGATCGGCCGCATCGTCTACGTCTCCTGCCACCCCGGCTCGCTGGCGCGCGACGCCGGCCTCCTGGTGCGCGATCATGGCTACCGGCTCGCGGCGGCCGGTGTGATGGACATGTTCCCGCACACCGCACACGTGGAGTCGATCGCGCTGTTCGAGAAGGGTTGATGCGAGGGTGAGGCGCCACCAGAATGGGTGCCCTTTGCCGCGCTTGTCGTAGCGCGTGGCAACCCGCGTCACCGTCGGCGGGCAGGACGCGAGCGCGCGTTCGACGCGGGAAGGCTGAGGTTCTGGATGTCCATCGAAATCGAGCGCAAGTTCCTGCCCGCAAGCGACGCCTGGCGTGCGTGCGCCTCGTACAGCCAGCGCATGGCGCAGGGCTATCTCAACGACGCACGGGCGCTGCGCGAGGGCGAGCAGAACGTCTCGATTCGGGTGCGCATCGCGGGGGAATCGGCGGCGCTCAACATCAAATCGCGCGAGCTGGGCGCGTGGCGGCAGGAGTTCGACTATCCCGTGCCGCTGGCCGATGCCGAGGCGCTGCTGGCGCTGTGCGTGGGCGGGCGGATCGAAAAGACGCGCCACCACGTGCACCACGCCGGGCACCTGTGGGAGATCGACGAGTTCGGCGGCGAAAACGCCGGGCTGGTCGTGGCCGAGATCGAGCTTGCGGCGCTGGATGAGGCCTTCGAAAGGCCCGAATGGGTGGGCCCGGAAGTCACCGACCAGCTGCGCTACTACAACCTGACCCTGGCCGAGCGGCCGTATTCGCAGTGGACGCAGAAGGAGCGCCACCCGTGCTCGTGATCGGCATTGCCGGTACCGGACTCGATGCCGCCGGGCGCGACTGGCTGGCGCATCCGGGCGTGGGCGGGGTGATCCTGTTCTCCCGCAATTTCGCTTCGCGCGCGCAGGTCGGCGAGCTGTGCGCGGCGCTGCGCGAGGCCGCGCCGCGCCCGCTTCTGCTGTGCGTGGATCAGGAAGGCGGTCCGGTGCAGCGCTTCCGCGAGGGGTTTTCCGCGCTGCCGGCGCTGGCGCGCTTCGGGACGCAGTTCGATACGGACGCCGCCGGCGCGATGGAGGCCGCGCGCACCCATGCCTGGCTGATGGCGGCGGAAATCCGCGCTATCGGGCTGGACCTCAGCTTTGCGCCGGTGGTGGACCTCAAGCGCGGCAACCGCGCCATCGGCGAGCGCGCCTTCCACCTCGCGCCCGGCGTGACGGCCAATCTTGCCGCCGCCTACGTGCAGGGCATGCACGCGGCCGGCATGGCGGCCACGCTCAAGCACTTTCCCGGTCACGGCTCGGTGCTGGAAGACACCCACTTTGATGCCGCGACCGATCCACGCCCGCTGCAGGCGCTGGAAGCCGAGGACCTGCTGCCCTTCCGCAGCGGAATTTCCGCCGGTGCCGAGGCGGTGATGATGGCCCACGTCAGCTATCCCGCAGTGGATGCGGATCCGGCCGGCTACTCGCGCCGCTGGATCGCGTATCTGCGCGAAACCATGAAGTTCGGCGGGGTGGTCTTCAGCGACGACATCGGCATGGCGGCGGCCGAATCCGCCGGCGGCATCGCGGCGCGGCTGCACGCCCATTACGATGCCGGATGCGACAGCGTGCTGGTGTGCGCGCCGGCGCTGGTGCCCGATGCGCTGGCGGCGATGCGCGCGCGGGACATGCGCCCCGATGCGCTGGCATCGATGGCGGGAAAGCCCGCGATGGATTGGACGTCGCTGCTGGCCGACGCGCGCTGGTCCGATGCGCGCGCCGCGCTTGGCATAATGCAGACGGCATAGCCCGTCTCCTGGCCGGGAGAGGGTGAGGGCGCGACCGAAGCGCGTGCCCGAGTCTCGCTGCAAGGCTTTGCTGTCACGCTTCGTTCGTACCCTCATCCGCCCTCCGGGCACCTTCTCCCGAGGGGAGAAGGTTTCTTGCAAGAGCCGCCAAGCCAATGTCCACTCCCCCCAAGCTTTCCGACGCCCTGCCCACCGCCGACCTGCTGTTCGATCGCGCCACGCTCGAACGCGAAATCGCGCGCATGGCGCGGCAGATCGACACCGACTACGCCGGCGACCGTCCGCTGTTCCTCACCGTGATGCACGGCGGCATGCTGTTCGCATCGCTGCTGGCGCTCGAGATCAGGACCGACCTGGAGTTCGACTACCTGCACGCCACCCGCTACCGCGGCAAGACGCGCGGCACCGGGCTCAGCTGGCTGCGCCATCCGCAGGTGCCGATGCTGGACCGGCGCGTGCTGCTGGTCGACGACATCCTCGACGAGGGACAGACGCTGGTGGCGGTGCGCGACGCCTGCCTTCGCGAAGGCGCGAAGGAGGTGCGCATCGCGGTGCTGACCAGCAAACTTCACGACCGCCGCGTGCCGGGCATCAGCGCCGACTACGTCGGCGTGGAATTGCCGGATCGCTATGTCTTCGGCTTCGGCATGGACTACTACGAACAGGGCCGCAACCTGCCGGGCATCTACGCGATATGAGCGGCGGGCCGATCGCGCTGGCGGTCATCGGCGGCAGCGGACTGTATGCGCTGCCCGGCTTCACGCCGGAACGCACGATTGAAGCCGCAACGCCCTGGGGCGAGCCTTCCGGCCCGATCCGCGTCGGGCGGCTCTGCGGCTACTCCGTCGCGTTCCTCGCCCGCCACGGCGAAAACCACGCGCTGCCGCCGCACCGGGTCAACTACCGCGCCAACCTGCACGCGCTGGCCGAGTTTGGCCCGCAGGCCGTGCTTGCGATCAACACCGTCGGCGGCATCACGACCGCCTGTGCGCCGCGCGCACTGGTGGTCCCCGATCAGCTCATCGACTACACCCACGGCCGCGTCGCCAGCTACTGGGACGGCGCCGGCGAAATGCGCCACGTCGAATTCGGCGAGCCCTACGGCGCGCGGATCCGCAACGCGCTGCTCGATGCCGGCGGCGACGCCGGCGTGGCGCTGGTGGATGGAGCCTGCTACGGCGCGACCAACGGCCCGCGCTTTGAAACCCGCGCCGAGATCGCGCGGATGCGGCGCGACGGCTGCGACCTCGTCGGCATGACCGGCATGCCCGAGGCCGCGCTGGCGCGCGAGCTGAATCTCGATTACGCCTGCCTGGCACCGGTGGCGAACTGGGCCGCCGGCTGCGGCGACGGCAAGGAGATCAGCCTTGAGGACGTGTTCGCCAACCTCGCCGCCGCCAACGCGCAGCTTCCGGCGCTGCTGGCGTCGCTGCTGGCGCGGCTGGCGGGCGACGCGGCGACCTGAACCGGCCACGTCAGTGCCGTCGCGCCCCCGCGCCGTGGGCGGGGGCGCGAACGCGCGGCGATGGGTCTGTGCCGTCTGCGGTGCTCAAAGCTGCGGCTTGAAGGTGTCCTTCTCGAACGGGCGCAGCAGCCAGCGGCACAGGGCCGGCAAGAAGATGATCGCGGCGATCATGTTGACCACGAACATGAAGGTCAGCATCACGCCCATGTCGGCCTGGAATTTCAGATCCGAGAAGATCCACATGGCCACGCCCACGGCCAGCGTCAGCGCGGTGTAGAAAATCGCGATGCCGGTGGTCTTGAGCGCGATGAAGTAGGACTCGGACACGGTCTTGCCCTGGCGCAGCGATTCGCGCATGCGGGCGAAGATGTAGATCGCATAGTCCACGCCGATACCCACGCCCAGCGCCACCACGGTAAGCGTGTTGACCTTCATGCCGATGTCGAGCTCGACCATGAGCGAGTGGCCCAGCTCGGTCACCAGCACCAGCGGCAGCACGATGCACAGCGCCGCCAGCGGATTGCGGAAGCTGATCAGGCACATCAGGAACACGGCGGCGTAGAGGAACAGCAGCATGTGCTGCTCGACCGCGCGCACGGTGTCGTTGGTGGCGGCCATCACGCCGATGTTGCCGGTGGCAAGGCGCAGGTTGACCGCATCGCTGGTGAAGGCTTCGCCCGCTTCCTCGGCCTTCTGCGCCTCGGCGGCAAGCTGCTCGCGCAGGTTCACGCCTTCGTGCCAGGCACCGTTCGCCTCGCGGAAATCCTTGACGGAGGCAACGACGCGGTCGATGGTTTCGGCGCGGTGGTCGGACAGGAAGGCGGTGACCGGCATCGCCGAGCAGTCGGAGTTGAGCAGGCCCGAATCGGTCTCGAAGCCCTGCGTGGCCAGGCGCAGCGAATCCGAATCGCGCGGCAGCACGCGCCACTTGATCGCGCCATCGTTCCAGCCCGCGTTGACCAGCTTGGCGGCCATGGGCAGGGTGATGACCTGCTGCACGCCCGGCACGTTGGTCAGGTGCCAGGCGAAGCGGTCCACCAGTTCCATGGTGGGATAGCTCATGGTGCAGGCGTCCGGGCGGCCTTCCACGATGACGTTGAGGATGTCCACGCCGAGCGCAAATTTTTCGGTGATGGCGCGCGCGTCCTGGTTGTAGCGCGCCTCGGGGCGCAGCTCGGCCACGCCTTCCTGGGCATCGCCGACCATCACCTTGTCGCCATAGTCCTCGGCGAACCACCAGGTCGTCACGCCGATCAGGATGATGATGGCGGCCGGGATGGGCTTGCTGAAGCGGGTGAGGAAGGCCCAGATCACGTCGAAGCGGGTGAGCTGGCGCAGGCGGTACTCGCGCTTGCGCTCCATGTTGCGCAGGCGGGTATAGGACAGCAGCACCGGCAGCAGGATGAGATCGGTCAGGAGCGTGAGGGCCACGCCCACGGTGGCGGTGATGGCCAGCTCGAAGATGATCCGGATCGGGATCATCAGGATGGTGGCAAAGCCGATGCAGCCGGCGATGAGGGCCACGGCACCGGGGATGAGCAGCATGCGGAAGGCGGCGCGCGCGGCGGTGAGTGAATCCACGCCCTGGCGCTGGCGCAACTCGTCGACGGTGCCGTCTTCCAGGCCGCCGAAGAACAGCTCGCCGCGGAAGCGGTTGATCATCTGCTCGCCGTGCGAAACCGCGATGGCGAAGATGAGGAAGGGCGTGAGCATGTTCATCGGATCGATGCCGAAGCCCATGAGGCGCAGCGCGCCGAGCATCCAGACCACCGCGACGAGGGAGGCGAACACGGTCAGGCTCGCGAGCTTGGCCGAGGTCGAATACAGGAACAGCAGCAGCCAGGTGAAGGCCACGGTCAGGAAAAAGAAGAGGATCACCGAACGCGCGCCGTCGCTGATGTCGCCGACCATCTTGGCGAAGCCGATGATGCGCACGTCATAGCCCTGGGCCTCGTACTTGCCGCGCAGCGCCTCGAACTGGGCGGCGATGTCCTGGTAGTCGATCTTGTTGACCTCGCTTTCCGGGATGAGGTCGGCCCAGATCATCGCGCCGGACCAGTCCTTGGCGACCAGGCGGCCGACGATGCCGGCCTTGACGATGTTGCTGCGGATGGTCTCGAAGCTCTCGTCCGTCGCGTGCTCGGCGCTGAACTCGTTGGGAATGACGTTGCCGCCGGCGAAACCGTCTTCCACCACCTCCACGAAACGCACGTTGGGGGTGAAGAGCGAGCGCACCCGGGCGTTGTCGGTGGCGTCGATCGCCATGACCTCGGAGGTGAGGCCCTCCAGCGCGGTGAAGAACCCCGGCGTGAACATGTCCTGGCCATCGCGCGCCATCAGCGCGACCAGCACGCGGTTGGCACCGCCGAAGTCCGCCTCGTAGTCGAGGAAGGTCTGCATGTACTCGTGTTCCAGCGGGATCTGTTTCTTGAACCCCGCGTCCACGCGCAGCTGGCTGGCCAGGACCAGCGCGATGACCGTGACGATGGCGAATATCGCCAGCACCACCGGCCGCGCGCCAAAGATGAGGCTTTCCAGCGCCCGGGTGATCGGGCCTGCTTCCACGTTGCCGCCATGCGCCATGATTGCTTGCTCCCCTGCTTATTGCCTGCGTGGCGCAAACTGGTCCACGCCCTTGTCACCGGATACCACCAGACTGCGGTTGGCGCGCGCGAGAACCGCCGCCAGAACCGGGGTTTCATGCGCCGCGTTGGCATAGACCTGATTGGTGACGGCCTCGCCTGCCCCGTCGCGCAGGACAACGATGCCGTTCGCGCCCACCAGCACGAAGCCGCCCTCGCCCCGCGCCGCGCCGCCCATCAGGCTCAGATCGGTGCCGGTCTCGATGGCACTCCAGCTCTCGCCCAGGTCGTGGGTCTCGAACACGTTGCCGCGCATGCCGAACGCGAGCGCATGCTCACCCTCGTAGCCGATCAGGCCGAACATCGAGCCGCCGTAGGGCAGCTCGGTGCGCTCCCAGGTGTCGCCACCATCGCGCGAGCGGAATGCCGAGCCGCGCTCGCCCACGATCAGGAGCGCGCCGCTGCCGGTGCGGGCGATGGCGTTGAAGTGCGGATCGCTCACATCGCCCATGGCCAGATCCGCATCGGACAGCGTCCAGTTGTCTTCGTCTCCTACCGCCCCGCCCTGATCCACGGGATCGGCTTCGGGAGCATCGGATGCGGTGGATACGAACTGCCACGACGCACCGCCATCGGTGGTGCGCAACAGCTGCGAATAGGCACCGACGGCAAACCCGCGGTCGGTGTCGAGCATGAGGATGTCGAGCAGCGGCACGCCCTGGCGCGGATCGAACGCCGCATCGGGACCGGTGTCGAGCACGTCTTCGCGCTGCAGCACCCAGCTCAGGCCGCCATCGCGGCTGGCGAGGATGGTGCCGTCGTGCCCGACGGCCCAGACCGCATCGCCCACGGCTGCCACCGCCGTCAGCGTGGCGCGGGTGGGCACGTCGGCGACCTGGCGCCATTCGGTGCGGCTCTCGGACACGAGAATCTGGCCGCGATCTCCCACGGCCACGGCGCGCGAAGCCGCCTCAGCCAGGTCAAGGATCAGGCCCCGGCTGACCGCGAGCGGCATCATTTCGCTGTGCAAGGGCTCGGCGGCTGATGCTGACGCCGCCAGGCTGACGCCGAGCACGGCCAGCGCGACGCGCCGCGAGACGATTCGGATCACTTGCATGGACAACCCTCCCCTGGGCATTCGCCGTGCCGGTTCTGCCGGCATCGGCCCTGATCGCATGGTGCCGCTACTGGTACGCGGCAGGCAAGGGGCCGATTCACGGTATTGCCCGCCGTGAAAACGCCGTCAGCCGCGCCTTGCGGACACGGCTGACGGGAGCACGGAGACTGCGAGTGGATCAACGCACGCCGCGGGTACGCAGCGCCTGCGGAGTGAAGTTCTCGAGCGAGGACTGGAACGAGAAGTCCGCAGGGGAGTCCTCGTTGTCCACGCCGGTGGCGAGGTAGCGGCCGGACTGCAGGTCGTGGCTGTTTTCCATCGCGGTCCAGAACACCGGCACTTCGTAGTAGTTGATCGCCGGTGCCTCCGAGTAGCGCCACACCTGGCCCTGGGCGTTGTAGTGGTCCAGCACCAGGATCTGCCAGCTGTCCTCGTCCACGTAGAAGGTGCGGCGAGGATTGATGTGGCGCTTGCCCGGCTTGAGCGTGGCGTCCACCACCCAGACCCGGTGCAGCTCGTAGCGCAGGTAGTCCGGGTTGATGTGGTTGCGCTTGATGATCTCCGACAGCTTGGCACCGGAACTCTTCAGCCGGTACGAGTTGTAGGGAACGTACATTTCCTGCTTGCCGACGAGCTTGAAGTCGTAGCGGTCCAGCGAGCCGTTGAACATGTCGGTCATGTCCGAGGTGCGCAGACCGTCGGAGGCCGTTCCGGGGTTGTCGTAGGCCACGTTGGGTGCCAGGCGCACGCGGCGCTGGCCGGGGTTGTACACCCACGCCTTGCGCGGCTGGATCGCCTGGTTGAGGCTTTCGTGCACCAGCAGCACCTGGCCGGCGAGGCGCGCCGGCGCTTCCACCGACTGGTAAAAGTAGAGCAGCACGTTGTTGATGTCGGCGATGGTGTTGCCGGGCTTGTAGTACAGCCCCATGAACTCCTCGCGGATCTTGACCATGTTGAACTGGCCAGCGGCGGTCACCGGGGCGAGGTTGGTCCAGCGCGCGGCGCTGATGCCCTTGTACTTCATCTTGTGGTTCCAGATGATTTCGGAACCATTCTGCGGAATCGGGAACGGGATGCCCTCGGCGGCGTCGAGCACGCCGTTGAGGTCCTCGCTCAGCCTGGCCGTGGTGGCGTTCTTGATGGTGTACTCGTAAGTGCGCTTGGGAAACGAGGCCGAGCGGCGCGTCGGATAGACATCCATCCGGAACGTCGCGTACTTGGCGAACATGCTCTTCTGGCCTTCGGTCAGCTGATCGGCATGTTCCTTGTAGTTGGCCTGGGTGATCGAGAACAGCGGCTTGTCCGCGGCGAAGGGATCGGGGTGGAACTTGCCCTGGACGTAGTTGGCCGGCGGGCTGGTGATGCCGCCTTCCCATGCCGGAATGGTTCCTGCGGCATTGCCGGCCTTGGTCGCGCCGATCGGCGTCAGTTCCTTGCCCAGCTTGCCCGCCTGGCCGGCGTCCACGGCCGCGAACACGCTGCCGGTAGCAAACGCCATGCCGACAACGACAGCCAAGGTGGTACGGGTACGGAAGGTCATGTGTGCACTCCTTGGGCTGCGATCAGAACGAGTATTTGGCCACGAGCGAGTAGAAATCGCGGTCGTAGATCTGGTTGTAAGGCTTGCCGCCGCTGAAAATGGTATAGCTCAAGTCGAGGCTCCAGCGCTGCATGTAGCTCGCCTCGACGCCCAGCGTGCCCGATTTGCGCCCCTCCAGGAAGTTGCCGCCGGGACCCGGGGTGGTACCGTTGACGTCGTGGTTGAAGGCGATGCGCGGTGCCAGGTTGATGGAGCCGCCGAAGGCGCCGGGGTACTCGGCGCGTGCCGCTACGCGATAGCCCCAGCTGAAGGCCGTGGGGAAGCCGCCCGCAGTCCTGGCCGGATTGCGCAGGTAGCCCGTATCGATGGCATAACCGCCGCCGGTGTCGGTGCCTTCGCCCTCGTAACGCAGCTGGGACGCATCCGGGAAATCCCAGACGTTGGTGGCACCGATTTCGCCCACCACGGCGATCTGGTCGGCACCCAGGAAGTTGCCCGGGCCGAACATCTTGGTGAAGGTCGACTGGATCTGGCTGACCTTGTGCTTTTCCCAGCCGCGGATGTACTCGCCGGGCCCGTACTCGCCCAGCTGGCTGGAGAAACGCAGCGCCGGCTGCGGGATCACCGCGTTGAGCGGGGTCAGGCCGGCGAACAGCAGCTCCACGTCATCCACCTGCAGCGGCATGTTCGGCCGGTAGCTCAGCTCGCCCTGGAAGGCGATGCCGCCGGGCAGCGAAGTGCTCCAGGACAGGCCGTAGAGGTCGATGCCTTCCGGATACTCGAGGAAATAGCTGCCCGAGTTGGGCGCGGTGTTGACGACCGAGATGCCCGAAATGAGCGGCAGGCGGCTGTGGTAGCGCAGGTAGTAGAGGCCGAACTCGGTGCCGTTGAACCAGTCGGAGTAGTAGCGCAGCGCGGCACCGTACTGGCCGCTGTCCTTGGCGTTGTTGTTGGGGCTGCGCGGAAAGGCCGCCGCGCAGCCGGCACCGATCAGCTGCATGGCGGTCGCCGCGCCGTAACGCGCGCTGTAGTCGGCAAACAGGTCGCTGTTGGCGTAGCCCGCGGTACCGTTGTAACAGGTGCTGCGGTACAGCGAGGGGTTGTTGACCGGCTGCGGCACGGTGCCGAAGTTCAGCATCACGTACTCGCCACCCGGCGAGGCGAAGTCGTTGGCGGAAAAGTAGGTGCCCGAGGCGTCGATTTCCACCTCCTCGAACTCGAACAGGTAAAGCGCTTCGAGCGAGAGCTTTTCGGTGAGGGAGAACGAGGCCCAGATCGAATCGACCGGCAGGTAGGCTTCCTTCAGCTCCGCACCGGCCACGCGCAGGGCGGACAGGTCGAACGGGTTGATGACATTGATGCCGTTCTGGATGAAGGTGCTCTCGCCCCAGCTCACCACCTGGCGACCCAGGCGCACCGTGCCGGTGCCGGCCTCGCCGTAGCTGAAGTTGTGGTAGACGAAGGCATCCAGCAGGCGGAAGCGTTCGCCGATCAGGTCCTTGGCCTCGCGGGTGAGGTCGCTGCGGTCGGCGTTCTCGAAGTCGTAGAAGTACGTGGCGCGGGCAAACGCACCGGAGTCGCGCCAGTTGAGCGACAGTTCCGAGGTGAGCTTGAGCGCATTGGAAATCACGTCGCCCTTCTCGTACTTGATGTTGCCGTCATCGCGGTTGGCCGAGAAGCGGCCATTCGCCGCGACCTGCAGCGCCTGGGCGTCCAGGTAGCGGCCGGCGGCGGTGAGTGCGCTGATCTGGGCGACGATGGTCGGATCGATATAGGACTTGGCCAGCAGATCTTCGGATGGGTCCTCGGCACGCCAGGAAGCACCGAAGGACACGATGGTGTCGAGCGAGCCGGAAAGTTCGCCGCGGCTGAAGTCGAAGGCCGCGGCCGGCTGGAGCGCCATCGCGATGGCACCGGCGATGGCCAGCGCCAGAGGCGTGCGTGCCGCGCGGGAGGTCTTGTGCATAGGGATCATGGGAGAGCTCCTGGCTTACTGCGCGCGGATGACGGAAGTGTCTTGGATCAGTACCGCAGCGCCACCGCTGACCAGCAGGCTGGCCATCTGGCCCTGCATTTCGGCAGTGACCGCCGGTGCCGTCGGGCTGATCAGCGAAGCGTGTTCGCCTGCGGTGAAACGCACCACGCCGCGGATGCCGTTGGCGGCCTGCGTGGTCTGGGTGAGGGTGGTGAGGCCCAGCGCGCGGATCAGCGGATCGGTGCCCGCGAGCGGCGCGCCAGGCACGCTGTTGGGAACGACCTGATCGGGCAGGTTGGAGCCGCCGCCGACGATCTCGTGCAGGAGGATGGCGTTCTGCGCCGAGGCGTAGCCATAGTTGATCGGATCGATGGCGTCGATCACCTGCTGGGCCGCACCCATGAAGCTGTCGTAGGTCGGGGTTCCGGCCTGCACGCCCGACGCGGCCAGACCGGCGCGGATGCGCGGACCGAACGAGGCGGAGCCGTCGAGCAGGCGCGCGATTCCGCCGCCCGGTGCCGACAGCAGGCCGACGTTGACGTTGGGCTCCAGCGCCAGGAACGAGGTGCCGACCATCGCGCCCAGCGACAGGCCGACGAACTGGATGTTGGAGGAATCGAAATCCCCCGTGCCGTTGCCGTCGAGGTCAATCCGCGGGATCGACGCGGTCAGCACGAAGAGATCGGCCACCGCCTGGCGCAGGTTGTCACGCGAGGTCAGGAGCGAGGCGAGATTGATGAAATGCGTGCCGGAGGCGTCCGGAACGCCGTCCGGCCCGGGTGCGCCGGTGCCGTTGTCGACGTAGTCGACGTTGAAGGTGCGCTCCGAGGCGACCGCGCCGAACGGCGTGTTGCCGATCGCGAACGGGCTTTCCGGCGGCAGGCCGTGCAACGGCAGGTCGATGGCGACTACCGCGAAGCCCTGCGCCGCCAGCGTGGCCGACACCGCCAGCGCGTGGGTGCGGTTGCCGGTGATGCCATGCTGGAAGATCACCACCGGCCAGCCGCTGGCCGGCCTGCTGCGACCCGACGCCGCGTTCGGGATCGTGGCCAGCACCGGAATCGTGACGTCGCTGGTCTTGACCGGGAACGGGTTGGCGAAGGTGATGTTGGTCGACGCCGGGCTCAGGCCCGCAGCGTTGAAGGGCGGCACGTAGGCACCGGGCGCGGCCTTCCAGAAGGCAGTCAGCGGCGCGGTCGGGTTGGCGCTGCTCGGCGCCGAGAGGTAATAGGGCACGGTCAGCGTGCCGATATGGATGTCGGCAATCGGCGGCAGGCCCGCAGCCGCCGTGGTCAGGCCGCTGTTCGCCAGCTGCACCTGGCCGGGCTCTGTCACCGAGCGCACCGCCTGCATCACCGGGGTGATGCTCTGGGTGGTGAAGACCCAGCTCAGCACCACCTTGTCGCGCGCGATGCCGGCGGCATTGGCCACCGCCAGGTGCGAGTTGGTGAGCTGGCGCAGCGGCTCCAGCGCGCAGGCCGTGGCCGCAGGCAGCAGGGGCTCGGTGCTCTGGCCGCCGACGCACAGCGGCGAGGCGCGCTTGGAGAGGAAATAGGTCTGGTCGGGCGTGGCGTCGTTGCCGCCGGCATCGCGGATGCCGTCGGTCAGCACCACCAGATAGGAAGTGAGCTGCTGCAGCGGCTTGGTGGGGATGATGGCCAGGGTGCGTCCGCTGGCATCGCTGGGTGCCAGCGCGGTGACGAATTCGGCACCGCCGGCGAGTTCGCGCACGATGTTGGTGGTGCCACCGCCGGGCCCGGTCAGCGAGACTTCGAAGATGCGCACGCTCTGTCCCGGAACCACCGACGCCACGTCCGGCTTGGCGTTGAAGCTGGTGGACATCGGACCCACCGTGCTCCAGCCGTCCAGCGTGCCGATCGCCACGGTCGGATCGCCATAGTTGTTCGGATTGGCCACCGGCGGGTTCAGCGTGAGGTCGGTGGTGCCCGACAGCAGCAGGTTGTTCGGCAGCGGCAGCACCGCGTTGGTGGGGTCGAAGCGCGCGGTCAGCACGCCGGTGACGGGGTTGCCGTTGTTGTTGTTCGAGGGTGAAGTCGGCACGGCGCGGTCGCTGTTGCTGGAACCGCCACAGGCGGCGAGCAGCAGCGAGGACAGCGCCAAGGTCAGGGTGATCCTGGGTGGCATGTTCTGGGTTCCTTCGGCAACCGGGGATGGACGCAACGCGGTCCTATCATAGGTATCGCGTTCAGCTCTTAGCAATGCTGTGGCGTACGGTACCGAAGAGTTCGCATGATGCGATGCACCATCACGCGGGCATCAGGCGTTCGGAAAATCCGCCGCGCCCGGCCGGTAGGGCCGCGGGTTCCAGTCCAGATCGCGCGCCGCGGCGGCGTTGTCGAACACCATGTCGCGCCGCATCCGCTCCACCACGCCGCGCCCCGCTCCCGACATGGCATGAAACCGCGAGACCGTCTGCATCAGGCCATCGAACAGCCAGGCGGGCAGCAGCACGAGGTAGCCCCGCGGCCGGATGCACGCCACGGTGCGCTGCACCATTTCCCGATACGAAAGTGCTTCTCCGCCGCCGAGGTCATAGTGCCGTTGCGCACTTTGCGGACGCATCGCTGCGCGGACTGCGCAAGCCGCCAGATCCTGCGCATGCACGGGCTGGCGCAGGCCGACGGCGTCGATGGAAAGCGGCACCACGCGCCAGCGCCGGGCCAGCGCGGCGATGCGGCTCAGGTTGGCGTCCAGGCCGCAACCGTAGACCAGGGTCGGTCGCAGGATGGTCCAGCCGATGCGGCGTGCATCGCAGAAGGCTTCGAGCGCCGCCTCGGCGCGCGCCAGGTTGGCGGCCAGTTCGCGCTCGCCCGCATCGGGCGAGTCCCGCTTGGTTTCCGCGCTGGTGGAGCTGAAGGCGACGATGCGCTCGGGCCGGTGCCGCGTGCGCCCGAGCCAGGCGAGCAGGCCGTCGAGTGGCCCGGTGCTGAACACGACATCCGGTGCCGTCGCCGCATCGCCGCCGGCGTAAAGATCGAAGCGGCTCCAGGTGACGCCTTCGCGTGCGGGTTGCGCCTGGCGCGAAACCGCCTCGACCACGAACCCCTGGGCGAGAAGCTCGGGCAGCAGGAACCGCCCGATCTGTCCGGTCGCACCGAGCACCAGTGCGCGCATCAGACCGGCTCCACCGGGCGCAGGCAGCGCCGCAGCCAGAAGCTGCCAAAAATGGCGGCGAGGGTGGATCCGCCGAGGATGCCCAGTCGATGAATGTGCGCGGCTTCGCTGCCGGGCGCAAACGACAGGCCGCCGATGAACAGGCTCATGGTGAAGCCGATGCCGCACAGCATCGCCATGCCGAGCAAGGCGTCACCGCGCACGCCCGCCGGCCACGCCGCCAGGCCCGCGCGGCGCGCCAGCCAGGCTGCACCGCCGATACCGATCGGCTTGCCGACCACCAGGCCCATCGCGATACCCAGCGGCACCGGGTGCAGGCCCATTTCCAGGGTCACCCCGGCCAGATCGACGCCGGCATTGGCGAAAGCGAACAGCGGCAGGATCAGCCAGGTCACCCAGGGATGGAACTGGCGTTCGAGTCGCTCCAGCGGCCCGCGCTGCGGCCGGGTGCGATCATGCAGCGGGATCATCAGGCCGGTCGCCACGCCCGCCAGCGTCGCGTGCACGCCGGAGTTGAACACCAGCACCCACAGCACCGCGCCCAGCGCCAGCAACAGCCAGGTACGCGCCAGACCGAACAGGTTGAGCAGGTACATGAGCCCCAGCACGCCGAGCGCGGCCAGCAGCAGCGCGATCCGAAGCTTGTCGGTGTAGAACAGCGCGATCACCACGATGGCACCCAGATCGTCGAGCACCGCGATGGCCGAGAGCAGCACCCTGAGTCCGAGCGGCACGCGGCTGCCCAGCAGCGCGAGGATGCCCAGCGCGAAGGCGATGTCGGTGGCCGAGGGAATGGCCCAGCCGTGGATCGCTTCGCTGTCGCCGAAATTGAAGCCGGCGTAGATCGCCGCAGGCACCGCCATGCCGCCGATCGCGCACAGCAGGGGCAGCATCAGCTGGGCGCGGGTACGCAGTTGCCCCACCACCATCTCGCGCTTGATCTCCAGCGCCACCAGCAGAAAGAACAGCGCCATCAGCGCATCGTTGATCCACAGCAGCGCCGACAGCTCCAGCCGCATCGTGCCGCTGCCCAGCCCGAGCGGATAGCCGAGCAGCGCGAAGTAGGCTTCGCGCCAGGGACTGTTGGCGACAACCATCGCCGCCGCCGCGCACAGCACCAGCAGCACGCCGCCGCCGGCCGGTCCGCGCAGAAGATCGATCACTCGCCCGAGGGCGTTCGCAGGGGTCACGGACCCGGTATCGTTCGAAGACATTGCTCAACCCGTTGCATCAGGCAGCGGTTTTGCCAGGTAGTTCTGCCACGCGGCCTTGATCGCGGCACGCGCGTCATCCAGCGCAGCGTCGGGTGTCGCCAGCCGCGCGCGGCCGTCCAGCGTACAGGCCAACGCGCGCGCAAGCAGCACGCCGTGCGCCCGGCGCAGCGCCTGCGCGGAAGGCGTGCTGAAGAAACCGCAGCCGGCCAGCGCGTCGATCAGCTCCGGCGTGCGGGTGCTGGCGGTCACGCCCGGTGCCTCGGCTGCGGCGATCAGCACCGCGGCCTGCACCAGGAATTCCAGGTCCACCAGCCCGCCATGGCCCTGCTTGAGATCGAACAGGTCCTCGCGTGAGCGGTCCAGCTCGGCGCGCATCCGCTGGCGCATGTCGCGCGCGTCGCGGCACACCGTCGCGCGCGGACGCGGGCGGCACAGCACCTCGGCCCGGATCCGCTCGAAGGCCGCCTGCACCGCCGCGTCCCCGGCCACGGCGCGGGCGCGCACCAGCGCCTGCTGTTCCCAGGTCCAGGCGCGCTCGTGCTGATAGCTGGAAAAGCTCTGCAGGCTGGAGACCAGGAGCCCCTTGCCACCATCCGGGCGCAGCCGCAGGTCGGTTTCGTACAGGCGGCCGGCCGGCGTCGCCATCGCCAGCAGCGCGATCACCTTCTGCACCACGCGGGTGTGGTAGCGCACCGCTTCGAGCGGGCGCGCGCCGTCGGTTTCCGACGCGTCGAAGGCCTCGTCGTAGAGGAAAACCAGATCCAGATCCGAGCCAAAGCCCAGCTCGTCACCGCCGAAGCTGCCGTAGGCGATCGCGGCCACGCCGCCGGACGGCAGACGGCCGTGCTGGTGCGCAAGCTCGTCCACCGCCATCGGCAGCACCGCGCGCAGCACCGCCTGGGCGATGAAGGCAAGCTGGCGCGCGCTGCTGGGCGCATCCTGCCGGTCCACCAGGCGCGCACGCGCGACCCGGAACGTACAGCTCAGGCGAAACTCGTTGAGCGTGATGAGGCGCGCCTCGATGTCATCTTCCGCGTGGGAGGCAAGCGCGCGGCCCAGCGCCGCCTCCATTTCGGCCTGCGAAGGCGGTGCGGCATCGGCACGCGCGTCGAGCAATTCATCGAGCAGGAGCGGATGCGCGCACAGGCGTTCGGCCATCCAGCGGCTGCGCGCCATCACGTCCACCACCCGCGCCAGCGCGGCGGGCGCTTCGTCGAGCAGCGCCAGGTAGCTGGAGCGACGCAGCACCGCCTGCACCAGCTCCAGCGCCCGCATCGCCGCGGCGTCCGGCGCAGCGCTGTGCGCCGCCGCATCCAGCAGGCGCGGCATCAGGCGATCGAGCCGGCCGGCGGCGCGCGCCGACAGCGTCGCCAGCGCCGGAAGACGCCGAAACGCGATCAGCCGCCGCGCCAGCGCGGCGGCATCGGTGAATCCGGCCTGTGCCAGACGCGACGGCGCGGCGGCATCCTCCGGATCGATCCAGACCAGGTCGAGCGCGGCAACGTCCTCCCGGGGCGCGCCGCGAGGCAACTGGTCGCGCGCCTCGAACACCCGCGCGAATTCGTCGCGCACGGCATCGCGGTGCCGTTCCAGCATCGTCAGCAGCGCGCCCCAGTCCGCAAACCCCAGGCCCAGGGCGATACGCGCGCGGTCGGTTTCACTTTCGGGCAGGCTGTGGGTCTGCTCCTCGCGCAGCATCTGCAGGCGGTTTTCCAGACGCCGCAGGAAGCGATAGGCCGCATCCAGCGCCGCGGCGCTGGCGTCCGGAACGTGGCCGTGCTCGCGCAGGCGCGCCAGCGCCGGCAGCAGGCCGCGCTCGCGCAGCGCCGGCTCGCGTCCACCGCGGATCAGCTGCTGCAGCTGCACGATGAACTCGATCTCGCGGATGCCGCCGCGCCCGAGCTTGAGGTGGCCTTCCAGATCGCGGCGCTGCACCTCGGCTTCGATCAGCGTCTTCATTTCGCGCAGGCCCTCGAACGCGCCGAAGTCGAGGTAGCGGCGGTAGACGAAGGGCCGCAACGTCGCCAGGAAACGCTCGCCGGCGGCAAGGTCGCCGGCCACCGGTCGCGCCTTGATCCAGGCATAGCGTTCCCAGTCGCGCCCCTCGCGCTGGAAATAGTGCTCCATGGCGGCGAACGACTGCGCCAGCCGCCCGCTCTGGCCGAACGGACGCAGCCGCATGTCGACGCGATAGGCCATGCCTTCGGCGGTCACCGCCGACAGCATCTGGATCAGCTGCTGGCCGGCGCGCTGGAACCAGTCGCCGTTGTCGAGCGGACGCGCGCCGTCGCTCTGGCCCGCCTCGGGAAAGGCGAACACCAGATCGACATCGGAAGAAAAATTCAGCTCGCCGCCGCCGAGTTTGCCGAGCGCGAACACCACCAAGCGCTGTTCCTGCCCCGCGTCGTTGCGCGGCACGCCGTGGCGAGCACGCAGGCTGTCTTCCACCGCCGCCAGCGCGGCGCAAAGGCAGGCTTCGGCCAGGATCGACGTGCCGGCGAGGGTGTCCTCGATGGTGTCGATACCGTTCACGTCGCGGTGGATCAGGCGCACGCTTTCGGCATGCCGATGGCGGCGCAGGCGCGCGGCCCACGACGCCGGATCCCCCGGCGGAAGTACCAGCGCTTCGCGCGGCACATCGAGCGCGGCCAGCAGCGCCGGCTCGGCGCACAGCCGATCCAGCGCGTAATCGCTGGCGAGCAGAATCCGCTCAAGCGACGCCATCCGCGCCGGCGCGGCGGCCCGCTCCGCCAGCGCCTGCGGTGCGGCCGCGCGCAGGCGTTCGAGCTGGCGGTGCAGGTGTCCGGCAAGCGGCGCGGGAAGGGCGTTCATCCGCGCAATTCTGGCAGAAGCACCGCGCCGGCCGCGGCGGCCTGCCCCGGATTCGATCCGGAGGCCGACCAGGCGGAATGTCGGCCGCGTAGGGCCGACCTACTGTGCTGGCGGCGGGAGCCGACCGAGCGGAGCGTCAGCCGCACGGATCGGGGCTGCGCCGCCGACGCCCGTTCCGCACGAGCGTCGGCGAGGGTTCCCGTCGCGATGCGTCGAATCAGCGAATCACGCCGCAGGCGATGCGCGCGCCGGAATCACCGGACGGCTGGGTGGCGTAGTCGTCGGCCTTGGCGTGCAGCACCAGCGCGCGCCCGAGGACGTCCGTTTCAGCGCCATCGCCCAGGGTCACGCCCGATACCACCACATCGACCGCCAGCACGCCCGCGTCGTCGGCCACCAGGTTCGGCATGTCGCCGGCGTGGTGCTCGCCCTGGCCCGGATGGCCGTGCGGATGGTTGCCCGGATTGAAGTGCGGGCCGGCGCTGGAGGCATCGGGGGCGCTGCAGTCACCGGTTTCGTGCACGTGGAAACCGTGCGTGCCGCCCGGCGCAACGCCCGCGAGGCTGCCGGTGATGCGCACGCCGTCGGCTTCGGCCGTGAGCGTCAGCGTACCGGCGGCGGCATTGCCTTCGGTGGGTGCCAGCTCCGCGCTGGCGGACGCAGCCGGCGGCGGCGCGGGAGGTGCGGGCGGAGCCGGCGGCGGCGGCGGCTGCACCGGAGCCGGCGGCGGCGGCGGTTCGGCGGGCTGGGAACACGCCGCAGCGGCACACGCGATGGCCAGTGCGGTAAGGAAGTGCTTGGCGCGGATGTTCATGGGACGTCTCCTGTCGTTCGGAACGCAAGAGCATAGTCGCCTGCACCTCGGCAGGCATCCGGGCAGACGAACGGTCGTGTTCAGCGCGTCCAACGCCGTGAATCGTCACCTCATACCGCGATGACCCGCACCACCGGCCGCAGCCGCGCCCACGGCACCGGAAAGGCCGGCACCTCGATCCTTGCCTCACCAAAGCCCGCGCGTTCGAGCCGCTGCACGATATCGCGGCCGTAGTCGCGAAACGCCAGAACCGGCTCATTCCCGTTGAACGGATCGATGTGATGCTCCGCCGGCATCAGGTGTTCAATGCCGTCGCCCCCCGGACGCGCTCCACGGTGTCTTGCGCATCGAACAGCGGCACGGTGAACAGTATCCTCCCCCCGGGCCGCAGAACCCGGCGCAGTTCCGAAAACCCGCGCGCATCGTCGGGCACATGCTCGAATACTTCGGTATGAGTTACCGGATCAAAACAGGCATCCGGCCAGGTCAGGCCCTGCGCATCCTCGCAGCGGATGCCCTGCCATGTGGTTCCGGGCGCGACGTCAGAATGATATTCGGAGAACACGGCCCGGACCGCGCTTGTGCAGGTGTTCGACGAATGGTCCCGTGGCGGAAAGTTCATAGACATCCATCCTGGAAAGGTCGGTGACTTCGACTTCGCACGCCACAGCCAGGCCGATGGAGAGTTGCACGGTACTTGCCGCACAACACACGCAGCGCACGCCCGACTCACTGCGATTCAAGCACACGAATACCGAATGCCCGCAGAAAGGGCACCCCGCGAACCGCACGGAAAATGCGCCGGGGCCATGATCGACAGCCCGGCGCGCAGCCTGGACAACAGAGTCAGGGCGTCTTGCGTCGCTGTGTCAACGTTCCTCGCCCGACTCACACATGCATCGGATTTTCCCGCGCCGTGTCGATGCCGAACACCTTGATCGCGCGCGCCACGTCGCGGACGTTCATGGTGCCTTCCTTCGCCAGCGCGTCGATGGCGGCGTGGGCGATGTGGTAGCGGTCCACTTCGAAGAAGCGGCGCAGGTTGGCGCGGGTGTCGGAGCGGCCGAAGCCGTCGGTGCCCAGCACGGTGTAATGGCCCGGCACGAAGGCGCGGATCTGGTCGGCGAAGGTGCGCACGTAGTCGGTCGCGGCGATCACCGGGCCGGTGCGGCCCTGCAGCTGCGCGGTCACATAGGGCACGCGCGGCGTCCTGGTCTCGGGGTTGAGGCGATTCCAGCGCTCGGCGTCGAAGCCGTCGCGGCCCAGCTCGGTGAAGCTGGTGCAGCTCCAGATGTCGGCCTTGACCCCGAACTCCTTGTCCAGCAGCTCCGCCGCCGCCATCACCTCGCGCAGGATCGCGCCCGAGCCCATCAGCTGCACGCAAGGCGCGCTCGACGCCTTGCTCCGGCTTTTGCCCTTGCCCGATTCCCCATTCCCGATTCCCGATTCGCGCAGAAGATACATGCCCTTCACGATGCCTTCCGCGGCACCTTCCGGCATGTCCGGGTGCGGGTAGTTCTCGTTGAGCAGGGTGAGGTAGTAATACTCGTCCACCTGTTCGGTCAGCATCTTGCGCATGCCGTGCTGCAGCAGCACGACGACCTCGTAACCGAACGCCGGATCGAAGGAGCGGCAGTTGGGGATGGCGCTGGAGAAAAGGTGCGAATGGCCGTCCTCGTGCTGCAGGCCCTCGCCGTTGAGCGTGGTGCGCCCGGCGGTGGCACCCAGCAGGAAGCCGCGCGCGCGCATGTCGCCGGCCTGCCAGGCCAGGTCGCCGAAGCGCTGGAAGCCGAACATCGAGTAGTAGATGAAAAATGGCAGCATCGGCAGGTTGTTGGTGCTGTAGCTGGTGGCCAGCGCCAGCCACGAGGCGAACGCGCCGGCCTCGGTGATGCCTTCCTGCAGCACCTGCCCGGCCTGGTCCTCGCGGTAGTACATGAGCTGATCGGCATCCACCGGCTTGTACTTCTGCCCGCTGGAGGCATAGATGCCGATCTGGCGGAACAGGCCTTCCATGCCGAAGGTGCGCGCCTCGTCGCCCACGATGGGGACGACGTGCGGGCCGATGACCTTGTCGCGCAGGAGGATGTTGAGGGCCTGCACGAAGGCCATGGTGGTGCTGATTTCGCGCTCGCCGGTGCTCTTGAGCAGGCGCTCGAACTTGTCCAGCGCCGGCACTTCGAAGGTCTGGTCGGCGGTGCGGCGGCGGCGCGGCAGAAAGCCGCCGAGCGCGGCGCGGCGCTCCTTCATGTACTGCACCTCGGGCGAGTTTTCGCCGGGGTGGTAGAACGGAATCTGCTCGGATTCGTCGATCTGCTTGTCGCTGACGGGAATGTTGAAGCGATCGCGGAAGGCCTTGATCGCGCCGTCATCCATCTTCTTGGTCTGGTGGGTGGGGTTGAGCGCCTCGCCCGCCGAGCCCATGCCGTAGCCCTTGACCGTCTTGGCCAGGATCACCGTGGGCATGCCCTTGGTGTTCACCGCCTGATGGTAGGCGGCGTACACCTTGTGCGGATCGTGGCCGCCGCGGTTGAGGCGCCAGATGTCCTCGTCGGAAAGATTCGCCACCATGGCCGCGGTCTCCGGGTATTTCCCGAAGAAATGCTCGCGCGTGTAGGCACCGCCGAAGGCCTTGTAGTTCTGGTACTCGCCGTCGACGGTTTCCATCATCAGGCGGCGCAGGATGCCGTCCTTGTCGCGCGCGAAAAGCGGATCCCAGTAGCTGCCCCAGAGCACCTTGATGACGTTCCAGCCGGCACCGCGGAACACGCCTTCCAGCTCCTGGATGATCTTGCCATTGCCGCGCACCGGGCCGTCCAGGCGCTGCAGGTTGCAGTTCACGACGAACACCAGGTTGTCGAGGTTCTCGCGTCCGGCGACCGAGATCGCGCCCAGGCTCTCGGGCTCGTCGCACTCGCCGTCGCCCAGGAAACACCAGATCTTGCGGTCGGTGGTGGGCAGGAGGCCACGGTGCTCGAGATAGCGGCTGTTGCGCGCCTGATAGATCGCCGCCAGCGGCCCCAGGCCCATCGACACCGTGGGCATCTGCCAGTAATCGGGCATCAGCCAGGGATGCGGATAGGAGGAAATGCCCTTGCCGTCCACCTCCATGCGGAAGTTGTCGAGCTGGGATTCGGTGAAGCGCCCCTCCAGAAAGGAGCGCGCATACACGCCGGGGCTGGAGTGGCCCTGCAGTGAAACGAGGTCGCCGGGATGATCGGCCGTGGGGCCGCGCCAGAAATGGTTGAAGCCGACGTCGAACAGCGTCGCCACGCTGGCGAAGCTGGCGATGTGCCCGCCCAGATCGCCCGGCTTGCGGTTGGTGCGCACCACCATCGCCATCGCGTTCCAGCGGATCAGGGAACGGATGCGCCACTCCATCGCCGAATCGCCCGGGCTTTTCACCTCGGCGTGGGGCGGAATGGTGTTGATGTAGTCGGTCGTGGGCGCGAAGGGCAGGAAGCCGCCGGCGCGGCGCGTCTGCGACACCATGCGCTCGAGCAGATAGTGGGCGCGATCGGTGCCCTCGCGCTCGGTCACCGCCTGCAGGGACTCCAGCCACTCGCGGGTTTCGGTGGCATCGTTGTCGGGCATGTCATTCAACGGATTCATGGTTGCTCCCTGCGAGGCATCTGCGCCCCGGCGCTGTTTCTGGTGGTGGCGCACCCGGCACAGGCCGGTTCGATAGCCGGCTTCTGCGTGCGTGTGTCAGCATGGCAGTCTACCAGCGCCCGCGCTGGCGGCGTCGCGTACGCCGCGGTACGGATCAGCGTCGTTTCGCCCCGTTCAACCACTGCCCGCCCATGCTCAGCCTGCCGCCGCTCGCCCTCTACGTGCACATCCCCTGGTGCGTGCGAAAGTGTCCGTACTGCGACTTCAATTCGCACCGCGCGCCCGAGGCCCTGCCGCAGCGCGAGTACGTCGCCGCGCTCCTCGCGGACCTGGAACAGGATCTGCCGCTGGTGTGGGGCCGCACCGTGACCAGCGTGTTTTTCGGCGGCGGCACGCCCAGCCTGTTTTCCGGCGAGGCCATCGGCGAGTTCCTGCAGGGCGCGGCGGCGCGCCTGCGCTTTCGCCCCGATCTGGAAGTGACGCTGGAGACCAATCCCGGCACGGTCGAGCACGACCGCTTCGACGCCTACGCGCGCGCCGGCGTCAACCGCCTGAGCTTCGGCATCCAGAGCTTCGACGACGGCTGCCTCGCGCGCCTCGGGCGCATCCACGACGCCGCGCAGGCCGAGCGCGCGGTGAAGCTTGCGCAGGACGCGGGGTTTTCCAACATCAATCTCGACCTGATGTACGCCCTGCCCGGCCAGAGCGCGGCGATGGCGCTGGCCGATCTCGAACGCGCGATCGCGCTCGATCCCGCGCACCTGTCGCACTATCAGCTCACCCTGGAACCGGGCACCCCGTTCGCGCGCCAGCCACCCGCCGGCATTCCCGAAGGCGACGCCGCCTGGGACATGCAGGAGGCCTGCCAGGCCCGCCTGGCCGAGGCGGGCTACGCGCAGTACGAAGTCTCCGCTTATGCCCGCGAAGGCCGCCAGTGCGCGCACAACCTCAACTACTGGCGCTTCGGCGACTACCTGGGCATCGGTGCCGGCGCGCACGGCAAGATCACCCTGCCCGCCGACGGCACCATCCTGCGGCGCTGGAAGCTCAAGCACCCGAAAACCTACATGGACGCCGCCGCCGGCGACGCGCGCATCGGCGGCGACGAGCACCTCGCTGCCGAGCGCCGCCCCTTCGACTACATGCTCAACGCCCTGCGCCTGCGCGAAGGCTTCCCGCTTGCCGACTTCGAGGCCCGCACCGGCCTTGCGCGAGCCACCATCGCGCCCAAACTTGCCGATCTGTCCGAACGCGGCCTGCTCGACGTGGCGGAAGAATGGGTGCGCCCGAGCGAACTCGGCTGGCGCTTCCTCAACGATGTGATGGCAGCGTTCCTGCCGTGAATCTGTGTGCGGCAGCGGCATGCTGCCCTGCACCGCACGTCGCGCCACATCGGTTTACACTGCGCCCGCGCTACCGGATGCGGAGAGCGGAATGGGGGATGTGAGTCTTCTGCTGGCGGCGGCGAACGCAGGTGACCGCGAGGCGGCTGATCAGGCGTTCGCGCTGGTCTATGCCGACCTGCGGATGCTGGCGCGCCGCCAGGTGCAGCGCGCCGCGTCCGGGCCGGGTGCCACCTCGCTGGTACACGAAGTCTACCTGCGGCTGGCCGGCCCGGAGGCGCTGAGCATCAACGACCGCGAGCATTTCTTCGCGCTCGCCGCCCGCGCCATGCGCCAGCTCGTGGTCGACCACGCCCGCCGCAGCGCCAGCGCCAAGCGTGGCGGTGGCGCGGTGCCGGACAACCTCGACGACATTGCCGGGCTCGTCCCCTCGCACGAAAACGCCGGCCGCATGCTGGAGCTGGATCAGGCGCTGGATCGGCTTTCGGCACTCGACCCGCAGCTGGTGCGCCTGGTCGAAATGCGCTACTTCGCCGGGCTGGAGCTGGCCGAGATCTCCGCCATCACGGACCGCTCCGAGCGCAGCCTCAAGCGCGACTGGCGGCGCGCCCGCGCGGTGCTGCACGCGGCGCTGGAAGGAGCACATGACGATGCATGAATCACGCTGGCAGCGGCTTGCGTCCCTGCTCGACGAACTGTTCGAGCTGGACGCGCCGGCGTGCGCGGCGCGACTGGCGCAGATCGCACGCGAGGACGCGGCGCTGGCGTCCGAGCTGCAACACCTGCTGGCGGTGGATGAACGCAACGGCGTGCTGGATGCCGGCGTGGTCCGCGTCGCCGCCACGGTGATGTCGCAGCTGGCGTCCTCCGCAGCCGACGGCGCTGGCGCGGAAGCGGTCGGCGGCAGGCGGTTTGGCCACTACATCCTCACCCGGCACCTCGGCACCGGCGGCATGGGCGAAGTGTGGCGCGCCGAGCGCGTGGGCGATTTTGAACAGGCCGTGGCGATCAAGCTGATCCGCCCGCTGCTTGATTCGCCGGCGCTGCGCGAGCGCTTCGCGCGCGAGCGGCAGATCCTGGCGCGCCTGGATCATCCCGGCATCGCGCGCCTGCTCGACGGCGGCGTGAACGATGACGGTACGCCGTGGTATGCGATGGAGTTCGTGACGGGCAGCGACATCGTGCGCTTCGCCGACGACCGGACGCTCGGCGTGCGCGAGCGGGTGGAGCTGCTGCTGCAGGTCTGCGACGCGGTGGCGCACGCGCAGACGCAGCTGATCGTGCACCGCGACCTGAAGCCTTCCAACATCCTCGTCGACGCCCAGGGCCGCGTGCGGGTGCTGGACTTCGGCATTGCGCGGCTGCTGGACGATTCCGGCACCGAGGCACTGACCGGCACCGGCGTACGCGTATTCTCTCCCGCCTATGCCGCCCCCGAGCAGATCCGCGGCCAGGCGGTGGGCACGGCGGCCGATGTGTTCGCGCTCGGCGCGGTGCTGTTCGAGCTGCTGGTCGGCGCGCCGCCGCATCCCGGGCGCAGCGCCTCCCCGGAGCGCCTCATCGCCGATCTCGCCAACGAAACCGCGCCGCATCCCGGCCGCGCGCTGCGCGAGCAGATCCGCGACACCGGCGGCAGCCGCACCACCGCCGCAGCCAGCGACATTCCCGCCGACCTGGACACACTCGTTGCCACCGCGCTGCAGCCGGACCCGGCGCGACGCTACGCCGATGCACGGTGCCTGGGCGATGACATCCGGCGCTGGCTCGATGGTCGGCCGATCGCCGCACAGCCGGACACGGCAAGCTACCGGATGCGCAAGTTCGTCGCGCGCCATCGTTTTGCCGTGGGCAGCGCCAGCGCGGTGCTGCTGGCGCTGCTCGGCGGCCTGGCGCTGGCGCTGTGGCAGGCCCGGATCGCGCAGGACCACGCCGTGCGTGCCAACGCCGAGGCGCAGCGCGCCGAGCGCGCGGCGGAGCAGGCGCGCGCGCAGGTGGCCCGCACCGGCAAGGTCAAAGAGTTCATGGTGTCGATCTTTATCGCCGCCGATCCGATGCGCCGCGATGCGGACGCGCCGCAAACGGTCGCGCAGGCCTTCGACGCCGCGCTCGAACGCGCCCGCACCGAGCTTTCCAACGATCCGGTGCTGCAGGCCGACGTGCTCGACGACTTCGGCGAAATCCGCGCCAACCAGGGTCGTTTCGACGAGGCGACAGCGCTGTTCGAACAGGCACTGGCAGTGGCCGAGAAGGAGTACGGCCCCGACCATCCGGTCGCCGCCGAATCGCTGGTCAACCTCGCCGTGGTCGCCGAGATCACCGATCGGATCCAGGACGCGAACCGCTACATCCAGCGCGCCGTGGCGATCCTCGAGCGCGACGAGGGCGGCGATCCGGTCGCGCTGGCGGCGGCGCTCACCTCCCTCGCCGCGCTGCAGCACACGCAAGGCGATCGCCGCGCCGCCCGCGCGAGCAGCGATCGCGCGCTGCGCCTGTACCGCCAGTCGATACCCGGCGATGCGCGGATGATCCCGGCGCTGTCCAACTCCGCCCTGCTGGCCTCCGAGGCGGGCGAGTATCCCCTGGCGCAGGCGCTTTTCGGTGAGGTCATGGCGCTGATCGAGCGCGAGCATGGCCCCAACTCCCCCACGCTGTGGCCCGCACTCACCTCGCTGGCGCAGCAGGAGTACCAGCTCGGCAACACCGCGCAGGAACAGGCCCTGACCGAGCGCGCGCTGGCGCTGGCGCGGACCAGCTTCACCGGCGACCACCCGTGGACCGCCGCCTCGCTGGCACAGCTCGGCCTGCAGCGCGCCCATCGGGGCGACGTGTCGGAGGGAATCGCGCTGCTGGACGAGTCCATCACCATGTTCGAGCGCCTCGGCGGCAGCGGCGCGATTTCGCCGCTGCGCTACCTGTCCATCGCCCGGAACCTGGTCGGCGACCACGATGCCGCGCTGACTTCGCTCGACCGCGCGGTGAGCCTGTGCGAACAGGCGGGCCGGAGCGAGAACCAGCTCTGCGTGGTGGTGCGCGCCAACCACGCCATGCTGCTGGCACGCACTGGTCAGGCCGAGCGGGCGCTGCACGAGGCCGAGGCCGCGGCGCGCGCGCTATCGGACGATCCCGCCCTGCACAGCGAACGCGGGCAGATCATGGAGGCGCGCGCCGCGGCCCTGTCGGCGCTCGGGCAGCACGACCTGGCGCTGGCCGAGCAGGACGCGGTGGTCACTCTGCTGCGCAAGGGCTTTGGTGACGAGCATCCGGAGACCCGCCGCGTCATCGCCGCACGTGCCGCGCTGGAGCAGGCGGCCGGCGCGGCGCGCTGAGCTTTCCGCCGGCCCGGACAAACCGCCTGATACCATTTGCGCCCCGACCGGCCGCTGCCGGCGTTCCCACCCGGAGACCTGCCGCACGATGAGCGCGTGGACCCTTGATGACGCCCGCCGCACCTACTCCATCGCCCACTGGGGCGAGGGCTATTTCGACATCGACGCCCGCGGGCAGGTGACGGTGCAGCCGCGCGGCGCGGGCGGGCCACGCATCGCCCTGCCCGATGCCGTCGATGCCGCGCTCGCCGACGGGCTGAAGCTGCCGCTGCTGCTGCGATTTTCCGACATCCTCGGCGACCGCCTGGCGCGCCTGCAGGCAGCCTTCGCCCAGGCGATGGACGAGCTCGACTACGCCGGCGGCTACACCGCGGTCTATCCGATCAAGGTCAACCAGCACCGCGGCGTCGCCGGCGAACTGGCGGCGCACGCAGGTGATGGTTTCGGCCTGGAGGCGGGCTCGAAGCCCGAGCTGATGGCGGTGCTGGCGCTGTCGCGCCCGGGCGGCACGATCATCTGCAACGGCTACAAGGACCGCGAGTACATCCGCCTCGCCCTGATCGGCCAACGCCTGGGGCTGGAGACCTTCATCGTGATCGAGAAGGCTTCCGAGCTCGATCTGGTGATCGAAGAAGCGCGCACGCTGGGCGTGCGTCCGCGCCTCGGGGTGCGGATGCGACTGGCTTCGCTGGGTGCCGGCAAGTGGCAGAACTCCGGCGGCGACAAGGCCAAGTTCGGGCTTTCCCCGCGCCAGCTGCTCGACCTGATCGAGCGCCTGCGCGACGCCGGCCTGCTCGACTGCCTGGAGCTGCTGCACTTCCACATGGGCTCGCAGATTTCCAACGTGCGCGACCTCGCGCGCGGGGTGCGCGAGGCGGTGCGCTACTTCGTGGAGGTCTCGCACATGGGCTGCCCGATCCGCTTCATGGACGTGGGCGGTGGCCTCGGCGTGGACTACGAGGGCACGCGCTCGCGCAGCTTCTGCTCGATCAACTACGGCCTCAGCCAGTACGCCGCCACCATCGTGCAGCCGCTGGCCGAGGCCTGCGCCGAGCACGGGCTGACGCCGCCGCGCGTGCTCACCGAATCGGGCCGCGCGCTCACCGCCCACCACGCGGTGCTGGTGGCGAACGTGACCGAGGTGGAGGCGGCACCGGCGGGTGCCGTGCCGCCGCCCGACGCCGAGGAGCCGGCCACGATCCGCCACCTGCGCGAAATCCACGCCGCGCTCGACGAGCGTCCGGCGCTGGAGCTGTATCAGGAAGCGCGCCACTACCAGAGCGAGGGCCAGGACCTGTACGCCCTGGGCCAGCTCGACCTGCGCCAGCGCGCGCGCCTGGACGACCTGTTCCACGCCATCGCCCACGGCGTGCGGGCGCGGCTGTCCTACGACGAAAAGAATCACCGCGCCGTGCTCGACGAACTGGCCGAGCGGCTGGTGGACAAGTATTTCCTCAATTTCTCGGTGTTCGAATCCGCGCCCGACATCTGGGCGATCGACCAGGTGTTCCCGATCGCGCCGATCACGCGCCTCGACGAGGAACCCACCCGACGCGGCGTGATCGCGGATCTCACCTGCGATTCGGACGGACGCATCGACACCTACGTGGACGACGGCGACCTCGACACCTCGATGGCGCTGCACCCGCTGCGCGAGGGCGAGAGCTATCGCCTCGGGATCTTCCTGGTCGGGGCCTATCAGGACACGCTCGGCGACATCCACAACCTGTTCGGCGATACCGACGCGGTCAACGTGCGCCTCGACGGTGCCGGCTACCGCCTCGAGCGCTCGCGCCGCGGCGACACCTCCGACGTGATGCTCGACTATGTCGGCTACGACCTCGCCGCACTGCGCGCGCGCTACGCCGCGCTGATCGACGCCGCCGGGCTGGCGCGCGAGGAAGCCGCGCGCCTGGGCGCGGCGCTGGAGGCCGGCCTGACCGGCTATACCTATCTGGCCGAGGAGCCGCAGGCGACGTCGGCATCTGCACAAGGAAACGCGCCATGAGCACGCTGCGCTGCGGATTCATCGGTCTGGGCGCGATGGGCGCGCCGATGGCCGGCCACCTGGCCGCGAAAGGCCTGCTGACCGTGGTCGGCAACCGCACCCACACCAAAGCCCGGGCGCTGGCCGCCGAGCTGGGCGTGGGCGCGTCCGCGGATGCGGCGGGATTCGCCGGTTGCGGCGCGGTGATGCTCTGCGTTTCGGCCGATGCGGACGTGCTCGCCAACGTGCGCGCACTGGCCGAGGTGCTCAGGCCCGGAGCCATCGTGGTGGACCACTCCACGGTGGCGCGCGATACCGCGATCGAGGCGCAGAAGATCCTCGCCGCCAAGGGCATCGGCTTCATCGACGCGCCGGTGTCGGGCGGGGTGGAAGGCGCGCGCAACGGGCGGCTCTCGGTGATGTGCGGTGCCGATCCGGCGCTGCTGGAAACCGTGCGCCCGGCGCTGGAATGCTACGGAGCGCGCGTCTCGCGCATGGGCCCGGTGGGTTCGGGTCAGGCCGCCAAGGCGGTCAATCAGGTGATGGTGGCCGGCATCAACGAGGCGGTGTGCGAGGCGCTGGCGCTGGGCGCGAAGCTCGGCCTCGATGCCGAAGTGCTGCTGCCCACGCTGGGCTCGGGTGCTGCCGCCAACTGGTTTCTGGACAAGCGCGGCGCGACCATGCTGCGCGGTGAATTCACCCCCGGCTTCAAGTGCGAGCACATGCTCAAGGACCTGCGCATCGCGCGCGCCACGGCCGAGGGCGTCGGCATCGCGCATCCGGTGCTGGCGCAGGCCGAGGCCGACTACGGCGTGCTGGTGCGCGAGGGCCACGGCGAGGCCGACACCTCGGCGCTGATTGCGCTCAAGCTCTCCGGCGCTTCGTGACGGACATCAGGGATGCTCGGTCTTGCGCAGGCGCGCGGCGGAAAAGGTGGCGCTGAAGCGCGAACCCTTGCCCAGCTCGCTGGCGATGTCGAGCCGCGCCGCGTGCAGATTCAGCACATGCTTGACGATGGAAAGCCCCAGCCCGGTACCGCCGGTGATGCGCGAGCGGCTGGAGGACACGCGATAGAAGCGTTCCGTCAGGCGCGAAAGGTGTTCGGCGGGAATGCCGTAGCCGGTGTCCGCCACCGAATACGTCGCGCCCTTGGGCGTTTGCTTCCAACCGATCGTGATGACGCCGCCTTCCGGCGTGTAGCGCACCGCGTTGCTCACCAGATTGGAGAACGCGCTGTGCAGGTCACGGTGTGAGCCCAGCAGGTCCAGCCCGGCTTCATCCTCGAGAACGACGCGGTGGCGGCCCTGACTCAGCGCCTCAGCTTCGCGTCGCATCACCCGGAGCATCGCGGACATGTTGACCCACTCTTCCGGCAGCTGCCGCTCCATCTCCAGGCGCGACAGGGTCAGCAGATCCTCCACGATCTCGCGCATCCGCTGGGACTGCAGCCGCATCTCGGCCAGCACCGGTGCCAGCGCCGGCACCTCGTCCGGCTCCAGCAGTTCCAGGTAGCCGTGGATCACCGTGAGCGGCGTGCGCAGTTCGTGCGAGACGTTGGCGACAAAGTCGCGCCGCATCTGCTCCAGGCGGCTGACGTGGCTGACGTCGCGCGCCAGCAGGAGCCGGCCGCGTTCACCGTAGGGAATCGCGGTGAGCTGCAGGCGCATGCCGGCAGCGGTCGGTGCCGCGATGTCGTCCGGATCGTTCGTGCCATCGCGCAGCCACGCGCCCACCTCGGTATCGGCAAAGTGCTCGGCCACGCAAACGCCGCGATGCTGCGGCCAGGCCAGTCCGAGCAGGCGGTCCGCCGCTGGATTGCACCAGCGCAGCCGGCCGCAGGCATCGAGCAGCAGCAGGGCATCGGGGAAAGCCGCCGCCGCGCCCCGCACATCGTGGAGACCGGCCAGCAGCTTGCGGACGCGGCTCACGGCTTGGCGGAGAACCGGTAGCCGGCACCCCGCACCGTCTGCACCAGGCGTTCACAGCCGTAGGGTTCGAGCGCCTTGCGCAGGCGCAGGATATGCACGTCGACGGTACGCTCCTCGACGTACACGCTGCCGCCCCAGACCTGGTCGAGCAGCTGCGCGCGCGAATGCACGCGCTCGGGATGGGTGAGGAAGAAATGCAGCAGGCGGTATTCGGTCGGGCCCATCTCGACGCGCTCTTCGCCCACGTAGACCCGGTGTGCCGGGCCGTCGATGCGCACTCCGCCCACTTCGATCGAGCCGGTGCCATCGTCGCCCTGCGCGCGGCGCAGCACCGCGCGGATGCGCGCGATCAGTTCGCGGGTGGAAAAAGGTTTGACGACGTAATCGTCCACGCCCGCTTCCAGCCCGGCGACGCGGTCGGTTTCCTCGCCACGTGCGGTCAGCATGATGATCGGCACCTCGGCGCTGCGCGGATCGGCGCGCAGGCGGCGCGCCAGCTCCAGCCCGGAGGTTCCGGGCAGCATCCAGTCCAGCAGGATCAGGTCGGGTGCACCGTCGGCCAGGGCGATCAGCGCGCTGCGCGCGTCGGACGCCTGCAGCACCTCCATGTCGACCCGCCGCAGGGCGAAGGCGACCATGTCGCGGATGGAGGCTTCGTCTTCGACAATGAGGATTCGCTTGTGCATTCGCGATGGCGTTATGTCGACAAAGTGATTATTGCATCGCACCATCATGACAGTCGTGTGACAGCCGTCCCGGGAGCGACACGCGGGTCGCCCCCGGGGTGGCTCTGCCAATCAGCGCGGCAGGTGGACCGTCCAGCCGGCGGTCCAGTCATCATGCGCGCCGGCGAAGGCGCCGCGGTAGCTCACCGGGCGGAAGAACGGGTCCGCCAGCGACTTGCCACCCTGCAGCAGCGGCGAACCGGCCGCCGGCAGGAAGCCGTTGAGCTTCGGATCGCCGCTCTGGTTGCCGGCTCCGGTGGCGTTGAACCACGCGCTCACCAGGTAGGGATCGTTGGCGCTGTCGTCAAACGCACCGCCCCCGCACTGGCCGACGAAGGAATGGGTCATCGAGAGCGCCGCACCCTGCCCGCTGGCGGTGCCGAGCGCGAAGGTGGCGGCATCATCGAGTGCCAGGCAGCGGTCGGTGAAGCCATGCACCACCAGGTTGGCGTAGTTGCCGCCGCTGCCGCGGCGGATGCGCAGCCCGTGCTTGTTGGGGAAGGTCGACGAGCCGAGCAGGGTGATGTTGGAAATCTGCGGCTGGGTGCGCGGCTGAATGTCCGGGGAATCCTTGCTGTTGTCCGACTCGATGCCGTTGGAGTCCGAACCGATGTCGGTGTTGTCACCCTGCCAGGCGAGCAGGAACTGCAGCTTGCCGTGGTAGCCGTCGTCGAAGTCGAAGCAGTCGTCGCCCATGTTCGAGCACACCAGGTGGCTGCCGTTGACGTTGCCGCCGAAGAACTCGAAGCCATCGTCCTTGCCGCCGTCGACCTGCACGTGATCGAGCACGGTGCCCGCGCCCACGCCCAGCAGGGTCAGCGAGTTCAGCTCTTCGTTCGGGCGGATCGGAACGCCGGCCCACTCGATGCGCACGTAGCGCAGGACGCCGGAGCTGTCATCGAGCTTGCCGCCGCCGAAGGCCATGTCGGGATACGCCTCGAAGCGGCACGGCTCGGCCGCGGAGACGTAGTCGTTGCAGGTGGAGCGCCCGGCGATGTGCAGGCCGCCCCAGGAGCCGACTTCCGGCGTCGGGCCGGTGAACACGATCGGGCGGGTGGGCGTGCCATCGGCGTAGATGCGCCCGTCCTGCTTGACGCCAATGAAGTTGGCGACCGAGATGTCGGAATGACCCTGCACGGTGACGCCCGGGGCGACGGTCAGGGTGCCGCCACCTTCGACGATCACCGCGCCGCGCACGAGGTACTTCTTGCCGGCCGGCAGGTAAAGGTTGCCGGTGATGCTGTTGGGCAGGAGGCAGTCGGCACCTTCGGCCGTGGTGCCGGTCGGGCACGCGGCAAGCACCGGTGCCGCTGCGCACAGCGGGTTGGCGGCATAGCCCACGTTGACCTGCGCCGGGGCCACGTCGAGGGTGGCGTCGGGCAGACCGGAGTCTGCGTTCATGTCGAACGTCAGGCTGATGGCCTTGCAGCTGGAGACGTCGATGGAGGCGGTGCCGACGACGGTGCTGGTCGGGGCGGGGTTGGCGCTGTCGAAGCGACCGCCTTCGAAGCGAAGCACGGGCACGCCGTCGACGACGCTCTGGCCGGCGGGCACGTCGCCGAGCATGGTCAGCCACAGCGGCTTGCCGGCGGTGTCGTAGGTGAACACCACGCCGTAGATGCGGGAACTGCCGTCTTCGTTTGCGATGGCATCAACCGAAACGCCGCGTCCACCCGCGTTCGGCGCGAACCAGTTGCCGTCGAGGCCGTCGTTGACGACCACTTGCGCGGCGCAGGCGAGTGAGGCGCTGGACAGCGCCAGCGCGAGGGCAGTCTTGCGAAGCGGGAAGGACATGGTTGCCAATCCTGTTGGGGAGGGAGCACGTACCTTAGGCGGCCGGCGTGACGGTCCTGCGACAGGGATGTGTCGGTTTTGCTACGGTCACGTTGATGCGAACGCATGGCCGGACGCGGATCGCAGCGCGCTTGCGGCATGGCAGACCCGCCGGAAGGCCGCACTTGCCGGACCGTCGCGCGCCGACGATGATGGGTCGCCTCTCTGGTGCCGCCCATGCTTGAATCGTTCTGGCTGCAGCTTGCCTCGATCCCGCACATCGGCGTGCCGCTGGCGCTGGCCTGGAGCCTCTATCTCGTGGTCCTGGCGCTCTGGATCATCTGGGACAGGCGCGAGCCGGTCGCCACGTTGAGCTGGCTGCTGTCGCTGGCGGCGCTGCCGGTCGTGGGCCTGGTGATCTACTACCTGTTCGGACCGATGCGCATTCGCCGCCAGCGCATCCGGCGCGCGCGGGCGCGTTCCGCACTGGCCTCACCCGCGCTCGCGGACGATCTGGCTCCGATCTCCGATCTGCAGGTGGCGCGGCTGGCACGGCGCACCACCGGACTCGCGCCCAAGCGCATGCGCGAGCCGCACCTGCTGCGCGACGGCGCGGAAACCTACGAGGCCATGCTCGAAGCCATTGCGGCGGCGCGCCATCACATCCACCTCGCCAGCTACATCTTCGATCCCGATGAAACCGGACGACGCTTCCGCGACGCGCTGACGGCCAAGGCGCGCGAGGGCGTCGCGGTGCGGCTGTTGATCGACAGCGTCGGCAGCGCGGGCACGCGCAACCGCTTCTTCGCAGCGCTGCGCGCGGCCGGTGGCGAAGTCGCCTGGTTCCACCCGGTGCGGCTGCGCTTTGCGCGCCGCCCGGCGCTCAATCAGCGCAGCCACCGCAAGCTCCTGATCGTGGACGGCAGGCTCGGTTTCACCGGCGGGGTGAATATCTCCGATACCCAGGACCCGCGCCGCCGCGCCGATGCGTTTTGCGACCTGCACCTGCGCTTTTCCGGCGCGGCGGTGCAGGGCCTGCAGGTCACCTTCGTCGAAGACTGGAGCTACGTCACCGGTGCCGCGCTGTGCGACGACGGCTTCTGGCCGGCGATGGATTCCGCTGGTTCGCCGGCGCTGGTGATCCCGTCCGGCCCCGACAGCAGCTGGGAGGCCTACCATCGCGTCAGCGTCGAAGCGATCCACGACGCCACCGCGCGGGTCTGGCTGGTGACGCCCTACTTCGTGCCGAGCGAGGCGGCTCGCATGGCGCTGACCAATGCCGCGCTGTGCGGCGTGGACGTGCGTCTGATGCTGCCGCGGCGCGCCGACTCGCGCCTGGTGAGCGCCGCGGCGCGCTCCTACTACGACGAACTGCTGGGCGCGGGCGTGCGCATCTTCGAATACCAGCCCAACCTGCTGCACGCCAAGACCCTGCTCATCGACCGGCACCACGTCATGATCGGCAGCGCCAACTTCGACAACCGCAGCTTCCGGGTGAACTTCGAACTGTCCACCCTGGTCAGCGACGCGCAGCTCGCGCTGGCGATGGAAGCGGCCTGGAACGACTACGCCACGCGCTGCGTGGAGGTTCGCGCAAACCAGCCCGTCTCGCGCTGGCGCCACCTCGGCGACGCCACCGCGCGGCTGTTTTCGCCGCTGCTCTAGCAAAAGCGACCGCCGGCACGGCAAGCCCGACAGCCGTCCGCGCGGTGCTGGCCTGCCCGTCGCGATGGCCCGTAAACTAGCGGGGAGGGCAGTGTCACCGCTGCCTGTCCGCCGCTCCCGGAGATGTCCATGCGCTGGCTTTGGTTTGTGGGTTCCCTGCTGTGCTTTGCGGTGGTCTTCAAGACCACCTCGATTGCCTTGGCGGCGCTGTGCCTGATCGGTGCGCTGGTCTTCATGGTCGTGGGCACGCTGGCGGTGGCCGCGCAGCGCATCGACAACAGCCGCGGCGACGCCGGGCGGCTGATCGGTCCGGAGGAAATCCGCCAGATGCGCGAGGCCGAGGCGCGCCGCAAGGCGGCGCAGCCGAGTGCGGACCAGGCGGCCATCGTGGGCGTGGCCACGGTCGGCGCGATGATCGCAGGCGAGGCGGCGGCACGCGACGATGCGGCAGCGGGCGCTGCGCCGGACGTACCGACCAACGGCATCGATCCGGAATGACCCCTCGCCCGTGAGGGCGACGCCGGCGCGTGCAGTACGCCTTCCCGCTCAGGTGCCTGGCGCGCCGCCACCCTGCTTGCGCCACCAGTTCGTGAGCTGGCGCAGGCCTTCGAGCGTGCTGACCTTGGGCTGGTAACCGAAATCGCGGCGCGCGGCACCGATGTCGTAATAGTGCGCGGTCGAAAGCTGCTCGGCGAGAAAGCGCGTCATCGGCGGCTCGCCCTTGAGCGGCAGGATCGAATACCCGAGCTCCAGCAGCGCGCCGGCGTAGTAGGCCACGCGGAACGGCATCAGCCGGGTCACCGTGGGCGCGCCCACCGCGCGCAGCAGGCCGTTGAGGATGTCGCCGATCGGCTTGGGTTCGCCGTTGGAGATGAAGTAGGCCTTGCCGGCGCAGGGCGCGCCGGGCTTGTCGTGCAATGCGTCGAAGGCGTTCAGATGTGCCTGCGCGGCGTTGTCGATGTAGGTGGTGTCCACCAGGTTCAGGCCATCGCCGACGAACTTGAGCCTGCCGGCGCGGGCGCGCTCGGCCAGGCGCGGCAGGAGGTGGTTGTCGCCCGGCCCCCAGATCAGGCGCGGGCGCAGCGCCACGGTGCTGAGCGCATTGCCGTTGGCCGCCAGCACGTGCTCCTCGGCCACGCGCTTGGTCGCGGGATACCAGGCCTTGTAACGCTCGGCCAGCGGCGCGCCTTCTTCATTGGCCCCGGTCACCGGGCGCGTGCCGCGGTGCGCGACGCTGGGCGTGGAGGTATGCACCAGGGTGCGGACGCGGTTCATGCGGCAGGCCGCGATCACGTTCCAGGTGCCGCGCACGTTGGCATCGAAGTAGTCGTGGAAGCTGCCCCAGGCACCGGCCTTGGCCGCAACGTGGAAGGCGGCGTCGACGTCGGCAAAGGCGGCGGTCACGTCGCTGAAGCTGGCGATGTCGCCGCGCAGCTGACGCACGCCCATGGCCCTGAGTTCGGGATATTCGCCGCGCGAATAGGAAAGCACCTCGCAGCCACGCTCGACCAGCCGGGCGCAGATCGCCCGACCGAGAAACCCGCCGCCCCCGGTCACCATCACCCGCATCGTGCCGCACCCCTTCGACTTTCCCCACGCACTGTAGGTTTCGATCAGGCGTGGCGCAAGCCGGGATCGGCCCTTGCATGCGTGCCGGGGCTGCCAAGGCCACGGCGGAGCGCCCCCGGGAAGGTGCGCGGCCCGCCGTGGCGCTCCGGCTTCACTGCACGATCAATCCTCGAAGCCGTCGGCAAAGATCGCATCGCCGCCTGGCACACCCTGCTCTTCGGTCAGTGTCTTGCAGGCCGAAAACTCCGAGGTGTCGCCAGCGGGGCTGGTCACGGTCACGGTGATGGAATCGCCCACCGCGGCATCGACCTCGGGCAGCCACGCCGTGAACGGCTGGGTGCAGTTGCCGTCCGCGCAAACGATGCAGATGCCACCGCCCGGCGGGCAATAGGGCGCATTGTCGATGGTCAGGAACGTCGCGGCCAGCGGCCGCTGGCCTTCCCCGTGTCCGTTGGCCTCGCAGCCGTCGCTGCCGAAGACCTCGATACGGTACGGTCCGCCGAGGGTCGACCGCAGCGTGCCCTGGACGCGGATCGGCCGGCCGAGCGGTATGACCCCGCTGTGGCGCAGTTCGGCGCTCGTCAGCACCGCGAAGTTCTGCCCGCGATTGGCGGCGCAGCCCAGGGTCGGATCGCAGATCACCGGGTCGGCGTCGTTGGCGGTCACGCCATTGCCGCCCAGGTCGATGCCCAGCGCCGAGTTGCGGGCGATGTGATTGCCGACGATGGTGTTGCGGCCGCGCGCCGTGGGCATGATGCGCACGCCGTCGTCGCCGTTGCGGCCGATGACGTTGTCCGGCCCGATGCGGTTGTTGTTCGCGTCCGATTGCAGCATGACGCCCATGCGGCCGTTGCTGGATGAGGCAAAACCGAACGCAAGGACCCCGCCACCGATGCGGTTGTCCTCGATCCGGTTGCTTCTGGCGTTCTCGCCGGAGAGCAGGATGCCGTCCTGCAGGTTGCCGCCGATGCGGTTGCCGCGGATCAGGTTGAAGCCGCCGTTGATGCGGATGCCGGTGCCGTTGGCGAGCGCGCTCATGCCATCCTTGTCGATGCCGATCAGGTTGTTGATCACGCTGTTGTCGTTGCCGCCCAGCCCCAGGAAGGTGGTGATCAGCACGCCCACATCGGTGGAGCCGCCGATCATGTTGCGATAGGCCGCAGGATTGCCGCCGATCACGCTGAGACCGCCTCCGATCAGCGCGATGGCCTGGTTGTTGGCGGACAGGAGCGGACCGAACTGGCTGCCGATCTGGCCGCCGAACTGGTTGCCGTAAACGGCGTGGCCTTTGCCGAAGGCCAGCGAGATGGCCAGGTCAAAACCGCCGAAGGCCAGCCCGCGCACCGTGATCGGGTCGCTGCCGAGACTGCCCATGGTTTCGATGCCGATGCCACCGTTGCCGCTCAGGATCACGCAGGGCAGTGCGTTGAAACCGGATTCGCTGGTGTTCTTGACCGAGCCGGGCTGCGACCAGCCGTCGAAGTTCACGCTTTCGTGCACCTGCAGCGAGCCGGACAGGGCGATCGTCTGCGGACAGCCGCCGGGGATGTTGAAGCGGATGCGGTTGAAGCCCGGATCGGCATTGGCGTTGGCCAGCGCCTGGGCCAGCGAGCCTGCGCCGGAGGCGTTGGTATTGGTGACGGTGAACACGCCGGTGCCGTCGACCGGCGATTCCAGCGCGCCGATGTCCACGGCGACACCGATCACGCGGGCACCGCCGGCATGATCGGTCTCCGGCAGCCCGTCGGGCACGACGCTGGTGCCGGCGTTGATCATCGGCGAGCCGACCGCCGGCACGTAGTTGGCATCGAGCTGCGGGTTGGCGGTGGTGTTCTGACCCGAACCCGGAATCAACATCGCGCCGCCGATGAAGCTGATGCCGTCATAGCGGCTGCTGGCGGCAAAGATGTGCGCCCGGCTTTCGACGTCGTTGCCGGAGACGCTGAAAATGCTGTTGTAGAGGATCGCTGTGCCCTGCCTCCCGGCGTCCAGGCTGTTCAGCCACGTCAAGCCATTGAACACCGTCGAGTTCACCATGGTCAGGGTCGAGGCCGCGTCGTAGGTGTCATCGTCATCAGCCAGATAGGTGCTGAAGGCGGTGTTGTAGGGAACGATGGTGTTGTCGGGATGACGTATCCCGTTGGTGAACAGCGAGTTCTCGACCCGTACGTTGTGGCACCACGCGACGGCATCGAACTGGGCCTGGTCGATGCGTACACGATACAGGGCGAACGTGCGCCGTTGCGCGGGGCAGGGGCTCAGGATCGGGCTTTGCATCACCAGCGAACTGCCCTGGAAGCTCATTCCGGCCACACTCGCATGGCCGGTGCTGGTGATGATATCCAGGGAGGAGTGGTTGCTGCTGACCAGTGTGGTTGCACCCGGCGTCAGCGAATAGCTGCTGCAGTCGGCGTTGTAGCCGCCGCGGATGGTCAGGCGCCCGGCCGGCAACGCGTATTCGAGGCCTGGCTCGTAGCGCAGCTCGTTGCTCAGGTTGTAGGTGCCGGCGCGCACCTTGATCAAGCTGTCCTCGCCGTCCAGCTCGGCGTCATCGAGCGCAATCTGGAACGTTCCCGGGGTGCCGACGCAGTATTCGGCGGCGTGGGCAGGCAGGGTGCCGGCCAGCAGCAGGAAGAGGAAGGAGCGCATCAGTTGCAGGGTCATGGCGGCGGTTCCGTGGGTGGTCGACTTCCTCCACGCGAATCGGCGCGATCAGGGGCCATGCGCGCCGGGACGGCACGCAACCCGGCCGCCTCGCCGTGGCAGAATGCCGGCCCGCCCCAAGGACATCCGCCCGTGCGCGTCTGCATCTACGCCTCCTCCAGCGACTACGCCCCCGCCGCCTACACCGACGACGCCACCCGCCTGGGCGTGCTGCTGGCGCAGGCTGGCTGCGAGATCGTCTATGGCGGCGGCTCGCGTGGATCGATGGGCGCGATCGCCGACGGCGCGCTGTCGGCTGGCGGCAAGGTCATCGGCATCCTGCCGCGCTTCATGGCCGACCTGGAGTGGGGCCATCCCGGCCTGACCCGTCTGGAGCTGGTGGGCGACATGCGCGAGCGCAAGCACCTGCTGCTCACCGGCTCGGATGCGGTGGTGGCGCTGCCGGGCGGAAGCGGCACGCTGGAAGAGCTGTTCGAGGCCATCACGCTCAAGCGCCTGGGCCTCTACGCCAATCCGATCCTGCTGCTGGACACGCTCGGCTACTGGCAGCCGCTGCTGAAGTTCATGGATGAACAGGTCATCGCACAGCGCTTCCTCAATCCCGAGCACCGCGAACTGTGGTCGCGGGTGGCGCGGCCCGAGGACGTGCTGCCCGGCATCGCCGCAGCGCCACGCTGGGGCGAGGAGGCGCGTTCGCGAGCAGCGGTGCGCCCGGCGTGATGCGCCTGCGCCTCAGTGATCCTCGGCGGACGAGGATCCCGGCTCGTCGAAGCCGAAGCTGAACTCCATCGGCGCGGCCTCGCCAGCCTCGGCGGAGACGTCGCGCACCGCCGACACCGCCAGCGCCGCCGCGCGTCCGCGCGAAGGCGGGATCAGCGCCACCTGCGCCTCGGCCTGGGCCGACAGCTCGGCGCGGCGCGCTTCCGGCACCTTCTGCCAGTGGCAGCCCAGCAGCGTGCCTTCCAGCGCGTAGAGCATGTTGAGGCTGGGGCGGAAGCCGGCGCGCTTGCATTTGACATAAGCCGCCACGGCACCGACGGCGGCCAGATCCTCCTGGCTGCGGATGCCCACCTGGCGCAGCCAGGCGACGGACTTGGGGCCAATTTTCAGGGGTGTGCTCATCGGATCAACTCCAGGTAGAGGGCGGCGATTGCCGCCAGGCCCGCCGCGTCCTCGTCGTCGAAGCGGGCCGGCTCGGGGCTGTCGAGGTCGAACACGCCGACCAGCCGCTGCCCATCGTGCAGCGGGATCACGAGCTCCGAACGGGAGGCGGTATCGCAGGCGATGTGGCCGGGGAAGGCGTTGACGTCATCCACGCGCTGGATTTCACCGGTGGCCGCCGCCGTGCCGCAGACGCCGCGCCCGAGCGCAATGCGCACGCAGGCCGGCCGCCCCTGGAACGGGCCGACCACCAGCTCCCTGCCATCGTGGAAATAGAAGCCGACCCAGTTGAGCGCCGGCAGCGCGTGGTAGACCAGCGCCGACAGGTTGGCCGCATTGGCAATGCGGTCGCGCTCACCGTGCAGCAGCGCGCGCGCCTGCGCCAGGAGCTGGGCGTACTGTTCGGGCTTGCTGCCCGCAAGCGCCTGCGCGTGGAACATCGGCGGCATCCTCGTGGAGCGAATCGGTCTGCCAGTGTAGCGGTGCCGCGCCGCGACTGCGCCCGCCCCCGAATCCGCGCTCACTCCCGGGCCAGATAGTCCTGTGCCATTGCGATGGCCGTGGGAAAGTCTTCGGCCATGCCCAGCAGGGCCGGGTGACGGGACAGACCCATGCGCACCACGGCGCGGCGCGGCTGCGCCTGCAGGCCCGAGAAGATCACGCGCATCCCGTAGCGCTGGCAGCGATCCAGCAGCCCCTGCAGCGCGGTCACGCCGGAGGCGTCCATGATCGGCACCAGGCGCGTGCGCAGGATGAAGACGCGCGTCGTGCGGGGCACCTGGTCGAGCACGTTGTCGATGCGGCTGACCGCGGCGAAGAACAGCGGACCCGACACCCGGCAGGCTTCCACGCCTGCGGGCAGCGCCTCGCGCTGGGCGGAGCCGGCCTCCTCGCCAACCTCGTCCAGCAGCGCCTGTCCCGGCGCGTCGGGCTCGACTTCCACGACCCGGCTCATGCGGTTCATGAAGACGAAGGCGGCCATCACCACGCCCACCTCGATGGCCACGGTGAGGTCGAACATCACCGTCAGAACGAACGTGGTCAGCAGCACCAGCCGGTCGCCCCAGGAAGAGCGCATGAGGTAGCGGAAGCGCTCCACCTCGCTCATGTTCCAGGCCACCATCAGCAGCACCGCCGCGAGCGCGGCCAGCGGCACGTAGCCCATCACCGGGCCCAGCAGCAGCATGAAGGCAAGCAGGAATGCCGCGTGCAGGATGCCGGCCATGGGCGAACGCGCGCCGGCGCGGATGCCGGTGGCGGTGCGCGCGATCGCGCCGGTGGCCGGCAGGCCGCCGACCAGGGCCGATCCGATGTTGGCCACGCCCTGCGCCACCAGCTCGGCGTTGGAGCGGTGGCGGCCGTCGATCATGCCGTCGGCCACCACCGCCGACAGCAGCGATTCGACGCCGGCGAGGAAAGCGATGGTGAACGCGGCCGGCAGCAGTTCGAGCGCGCGGTCGAAGGGGATGTGCGGCAAGCTCAGGCGCGGCAGGGTGCTCGGCAGCTCGCCGAAGGTCGAAGCGATGGTGGCCACCGGCAGGGCAAGCGCCGCCAGCGAGCCGACCGCGACGCAGATCAGCAGCACCGGCCACTTCGGCCGCCAGCGCTTGATCACGATGATCAGCGCCAGGCACGCCAGGGTCAGGCCGAGCGTCACCGGGCTGAAGCTGTCCATGTGCGCGAAGTAGGTCTTCCAGCGCGCGATGAACTCGCCCGGCAGGTGCTCGATCTCCAGCCCGAGGGCGTCCTTGATCTGGCTGACGAAGATGGTGACCGCGATGCCGGCGGTGAAGCCGGTGATGACCGGCTGGGGCATGAACTTCATCAGGTTGCCCAGCCGCAGCACGCCCGCCGCGATCAGCATCAGGCCGGCCATCAGGGTACAGATGATCATCCCGCCGTAGCCGAACTTCTCGATGACGTTGAACACCACCGGGATGAAGGCCGCGGTGGGGCCGCCGATCTGGACCTTGGAGCCGCCCAGCGCCGAGATCAGGAAGCCGGCGACGATGGCGGTGTGCAGACCCTTGTCGGGCGTGGCACCCGAGGCGATCGCCAGCGCCATGGCCAGGGGCAGCGCCACCACCGCCACGGTGAAGCCGGCGATGGCGTCGGCGCGCAGGTCGCGCAGGGTATAGCCGTGCCGCAGGATCGAGACGAGCTTGGGCTCGAACTGGCCGCCGGGAATCCGGTTGGAGGCGATCATGGGGGTGTCGAGTGGACCGATCAGGTAGTGCCGGCGGTGATTTTTGGCAGGCCCGTCGTCAGCCACCAGCGCCGCAGCTGCGGATCCCAGCGCCAGCGCTGCCGATCCTGCACCGTGCGCTCGGCCTGGGTGTGCTTGTTGATGAGCCGGATTTCCACCAGCTGCAGCATCTCGTTCTCGGACAGCATCTCGCTGCCCTTGACCTGGTAGCCGGTCACCTGGATCTGCTCGAAGCGCTCGCGATCGAGCGCCGTCATCGGATGCTCGCGCGCGTAGTCCGGGTCGACCATCGACCACGCATCATCGATGTGACCCCAGCGGATGGCGCCGGCATAGGCGAACAGGGCGTTGTCGCGCAGATCGTTCTGCGTGCCCACGCCGCAGCCGGCCGGGAGCATCAGGGCGAAGAGGACCAGCAGTCTGCGAAGCGGCGAACGGTTCATGCCTTCATTCTTGCGCATCCGCGCCCGTGGTGCGAGCCATCGCGCGGAACCTGCGCCTCAGCGCCCACGTGCGAGCGGCAGATCGGCCGCCTGCCAGGCACCGATGCCGCCGTCCAGCCAGTGCACGCGCTTGAAGCCGGCCTTGACCAGCCGCTTGGCCGCCTGCCCGGACACCATGCCGTTGCGGCAGACCACCGCGATCGGCAGCTCCTGCGCCTTGGCCAGCAGCTTGTTCTCCGGATCGAACTGGCTCATCACCACGTTCTTCGAACCCACGATGTGGCCCTTCTCGAAGTCGTTGAGCGGGCTCACGTCCACCACCAGCGCGTTCTCGCGGTTGATGAGATGGGTCAGGAGCGCGGGCGTCAGCGCCTTGTAGCCGCGCGTGAAGCGCGAGAACTCGTTGGCGATCAGGGCAAGGGTGACGGCGACGAATCCGAGCACGAGGATCGGATGGGCGCTGACGAATTCGGGCAGGCGTTCAAGCAGCACGGGAAAATCCTGTGTCAGTCGCCCAGCTCGCGCATGAACTCGGGGCTGGCGAGCGCGGCGCGGTGGATGTCGACGTTGTAGTAACGGGTGGGAAAGGTCTTGGAGTGCGCGCCGCGCTCGCGGAAACCGCTGAGCTCGGCCCCCTTGCGCGCCAGCGTGCAGCTCCACCAGCCGGTCGGATAGCAGGGCTGGGGAAAAGGCAGGGTGCGGAAGTGCGCGAAGCCGGCGGCGGCCATGTGGTGGCGCATCGACTTGATCAGGGACAGGTGCACCAGCGGCGACTCGGACTGCTGCACCAGGATGCCGCCGGCCCGCAGCGCGCGGTGGCAGGAGGCGTAGAAGGCCTCGTTGAACAGCCCTTCGGCCGGGCCGACCGGATCGGTGGAGTCCACGATGATCACGTCCACGCTCTCGGGCGCGGCGTTCTTCATGTAGGCGATGCCGTCATCGAACAGCAGCTGGGCGCGCGGGTCGGTGTTGGCATCGCACAGCTCGGGGAAGTGCTTTTCCGCCATGCGCGTGACCTGCTCGTCGATGTCGACCTGCACCACCTGCTCCACTTCCTTGTGCTTGAGCACCTCGCGCAGCGTGCCGCAGTCGCCGCCGCCGATGATGACCACGCGCTTGGGATTGGAGTGGGTGAACAGCACCGGGTGCGACATCATCTCGTGGTAGAGGAAGTTGTCGCGCGTGGTGAGCATGATGGCCCCGTCGATCACCATCAGCTTGCCCCAGTCGGTGGTATCCCAGATCTCGATCTTCTGGAACGGCGACTGCACTTCGTCGACCTTGCCGGTGACGCGAAAGCCGATCGCCGACCCCGAATGCTCGAAGTGCTCGTAAAACCAGGTGGCCGACTCGTCGCTCATGGGATTTCCGGAAGATCGCAAAGGAATAGGTACAGCCGGCGGATTGTAGCCGATGCCGGCCGGCCGCGGCCCCGGCACACTCGGCAGGCCTGTCCGGCCGTTGCGCCGCGGCTCAGCGGGCGCGGCGGGAGAGAATCACCGCGTCGATCGAGGCCGGATCGGGCGTACGGACGCGCCAGGCCACCTCGCTACCGCCGCAGGCGTAGTAGCGCGTCAGGCGCGAATCGGCGAGCGGCGGCACCGCTTCCCCGTCGATCCACAGCTCGAACTGCGCGCGGTTGACCATCGGCGTCAGGTTGGTGAAGGCCACCAGCGCATCGGGTGGGCAGGGTGCGCGCCCTTCGAGCACCTGGTCGCCGGCGGCATCGAAGGCCGCCTGCCGCTCCGGCCGATAGCGCACGTCGACCTCGGCCAGGCGCGCGGCATCGGTCAGCACGCGCAGCGGGGTGCGCAGCACGTGGCCGAACTCGACCGGCATCGGCTCCAGCCCGAGCTCGACCGCCAACCCCGCCGCCACGCCCGCCAGATGCCGCGTCCCGGCGCTGCCGCCAAGCCCCGGCAGGCGATCGGGCGGACAGTGCAGCCGCGCCGCCACGCCCTGGCTGAAATCGAATACCGCCGCCAGCTCGCCGTGCAAGGTCAAGGCCCCGGTCGCGGGACAGGCGCGCGCCGCCAGCGCGTCGAACTGGCGCACCGAGAGCCAGGGGCTGTACTGCGCCGCTGCGGCGCGCGAGGCGGCGATGTCGCCGATGCTGCCGCCCGGCAGCAGAATCCGTCCGGACGATTCCAGCGCCGCGCGCTGCGACAGCCCCAGCGCAGCGCTGCCCAGCGCCAGCAGCGCCAGCACGCCCAGCGCAGCGTCGCGGCGCGCGCGGTCGTGGATCAGGCCCCAGCCGCCCAGCGCCAGCAGGCCCGCGCCGAACGGTGCCAGCGCGTAGGTCATCCAGGCGGGCGTGGCGTCGCGCAGCAGGGCGAGAAAGGCGATGGCGCACAGCGTACCGACCGCCACGACCCACCACGCGCGGCGCGCGCGCCGGACGCTTTCATTGCCCGGCCCGATACGCAGCAACCGGATCGCGCCCGCGGACGCGGCCAGCAGGACCAGTCCGTGCAGCATCCAGACGCTCGCGGCCGGCAGCGACAGCAGGAAACGCCCGCCGAACCACGCGCCGCCCAGCGCCAGCGCCGAGGCGATGGCCGGAATCCGCGCCAGCCGCGCCATCGGATCGGCCTCCTGCAGATAGCCCAGGCTGGCCGCCGCCTGCGGCCAGCCGGCGCGCATTTCCGCCAGCAGCGCCGGCAGGAAGGGCAGCGCGAACAGCACGCCGCCCGCGAGGATCCAGCGCCGCGCCCCCGGCGTGCGGATCGCCTGCCGGAGCGCGGGCAACAGCACCGGCGCGGCCACCAGCGCGGTCGGATGCGCATGCAGCGCCAGCGCCAGCGCAAGGAAGGCCGGCGCGAGGAAGGCCGGACGGCGGTCCTGCCAGGCCGCCAGCGCCAGCCAGATCGTCGCCAGCACGCCGGTTTCCACCGCGCTGGTGTGCGCGATCACCAGCGTGCCGACGCTGCTCCAGCCCGGCAGCGACATGGCCAATGCCGCGAGCAGGCCCAGGCGCGCATCCACCAGCCGACGCCCGACCAGAAACGCCAGCGGGATCTTCAGCGCCGCGAGCGCGCCGGTGAACAGCGCCGCCGCAGTCACGCTGCCGAACACCCGCAGCGGCAGCGCGAGCGCGTAGAACCAGACCGGCCCCAGCTTCCAGCGCCCGAACAGGCTCGGCCCGTACTCCGGATACGGCCCACCGTGGCCGATCGCCCAGGCGTTGGCCAGATCGCGGCCCGAGTCGGTGACCAGGGTGGCGAAGGCGAACAGCGCCAGGTGCAGGGCGAACAGCAACAGCAGCACCGCGACGACACCGGCACGCGCCAGGCCGGAACGCTCGGACAGACGCATCAGCCGGACACCAGTGCGATGGGAAGGCAGGGCAAACGCATCGCCCAAGCTTATCCCGATCCCCGCCTGCGGCACTAAGATGCGCGCATGAACCGACACGGCGAATACAAGATGCCCGGCGGCAAGCTCACCGTCGTCGATCTCTCGATCGAACGCGGGTGCCTGGCGCGGGTGCAGGTCAGCGGCGACTTCTTCCTGGAGCCCGATGCCGCGCTGGAGGCGATCAACGCCGCCCTCGCGGGCCTGTCCGCCGATACGGACGCGGAGGCGCTCGCGGACGCGATCGCGTCCGGCCTGCCGGACGGCGTGCGGATGTACGGCGTCAGCCCCGCAGCCATCGCGACCGCGGTGCGGCGCGCCATCGACGTGGGAGAATCCGCGTGATCGAACGCTGGAACCGGTACGACTGGCAGCTCATCCACGCCGCACCGCAATCGCCCGCGCTGCACATGGCGCTGGACGAGGTCATCACCGATGAAGTCGGCGCCGGCCGTCGTCCACCCACGCTGCGGGTGTGGGAGTGGGCCTCGTCGGCAGTGGTGATCGGGCGCTTCCAGTCGCTGCGCAACGAAGTCGATCCCGAGGGCGCACGGCACCACGGCATCGAGGTGGTGCGCCGCATCAGCGGCGGCGGCGCGATGTTCATCGAACCGGGCAACACCATCACCTATTCACTCTCCGCGCCCGAGTCCCTGGTCGAAGGCATGAGCTTCCAGGAGGCCTACGCCTTCATGGATGCCTGGGTGCTCAAGGCGCTGCGATCACTCGGCATCGAGGCCTGGTACGTGCCGCTCAACGACATCGCCTCGGCATCGGGCAAGATCGCCGGCGCGGCCCAGGCGCGCCGCTCGCGGGCGGTGTTGCACCACGTCACCATGGCCTACGACATCGACGCGGCCAAGATGCTGGAGGTGCTGCGCATCGGCCGCGAGAAACTCTCCGACAAGGGCACCCAGAGCGCGGTCAAGCGCGTCGATCCCTTGCGCAGCCAGACCGGCCTGCCCCGCGAAGCCGTGATCGAATGCATGATCGACACCTTCCGCCAGGACCACGGCCTCGCCCCGAGCGCGATCTCGGCCGAAGAAATGACCCGCGCCAAGGCGCTGGTCGCGGCGAAGTTCGGCACCCAGGAATGGATGGAGGTCGTGCCCTGACCCGGCAAGGTGGCGATGTTCCGCCCTGCGGGAACATCGCTGCTGCGCGCCGCTCCCGCCCCTGTGCTCCGAATCACCGCAGCGCCGCGATGAACGCGCGCAGATGCTGGCGCGTGGCCTCGGGGAGCGAGAGATAGGCTTGGATCAGTGCCTGGTCAGTCGCCGCAATCGAGTCCCAGTGCGGCGCGCGGATGCCCATGCTTTTCGCGGCTTGTCGGGTGCCCCCGGTAAGGCCGTAGCGCAACACTTGCGGCTCGACATGCAGCCAATCGGCGAGAACCTGCAACTTCTCCTGCGCCGGAATGGATAGCCCGAGAAGCCAGCGGCGCACCGCCTGATAGGTCACGGAGCGCCCCCAGTAACGGGCGTTGAAGTGTTTTTCGAGCACGCTGGGGCGCGGCTCATGACCTGCGGCAATCATCGCGGCACGCAGTCGCTTGGCAAATTGCTTTTTCTCGTCCATGGAGCCGGAAGATGAAGTTCCGGTTCAATGAAATTTGAAGTTTGATTCATGAAATGACCTGATTAGCCCTGATCCTCAGCCGATGCTTCGGCGAAGAGTGGCTTTGGCTCGCCATTCCCGCATGCTTTTGGCGGAAACCCGGTGACTTGGCTTTTGTTGTGGAGGCATCTGAAAGCAAAGACACTGGATTCCTGCCTTCGCAGGAATGACGAGCTGAGAGTCAGGGCTAATCAGGTGAAATGATTGAATCAATACTTCACCTCCACTCCCCGCCGAGCCCGCATAGGGGCAGGATGAACCACGACCGACCTGCGATCACCGCCGGATCAACGGCTGCCTGTACGAAAGAACTCTCGCCCGCTCCACCGGAGACAACCCATGATCCGCAATGACAAGGCATTCGCATCCTCGGCAGGCATCCCGCCGCCACGCTTCCTGCGCCGCCTCTCGCTCCTGCTGCTGGCCTTGCCGGTTCTTGCCCCCACCCGCGCCCAGGAAACCACGCTGGCGCACGAATACGGGCGGGTGATCCAAAGTGCGGAAGTGGTCGGCAACCTGGGTCCGGACGCCTTTGGCGAGCAGACCAATCTGTACACCGGCAGCACCGAGTTCACCGTCACCGACATCGAACTGCCCGGTCCCGGCCTGGTACCGGTCCGGCTAGGGCGGCGCTATGTCGTCGAGAACAAGATCGACGCGGATGAGCAACCGATCTATCCGTTCGCCGACTGGCAGATCGACATCCCGCACGTCCACGGCACGTTTGCCCGCCAGACGGGCTGGTCCTCGCCTCCTTCGGGTAACCGCTGCTCGAACGTCATGCTCACCGAGCCACCGACGGTGTATTACCTGGGGCAGCCGTTCAGCGGTGCCGACTACTGGTATGGCCATCACCTCTATGCGCCCGGCGCAGGTGAACAGGAACTGCTCGTCTACCAGCAGAGCAGCAATCCGAACCAGCCCGCCAGCGGCGGACCATACTACTGGGTCACGCAGGACCAGTGGTTCTTCAGCTGTCTGTCCACGCTGGCCAACGGCAACGGGTATTCAGGGCAGGGCTTTCTGGCCATCGACCCGAATGGCACACGCTACACCTTCGACTGGATGGTTCCTTATCGAACGCAACTTCTGAGCAAGCCTCTTGGCATGCCGCCGTTGCGCGCGACACCCAGTATGCCTGGTACGGAGGACAGCAAGGATCTGGTGCCGACGGCACCGGGCATGGCAATCCTTCCGCGTGACGATGTCTGGATTTACCCGACCCGGATCGAGGACCGCTTCGGCAACTTCGTCGCCTTCACCTGGTATGGTGCGAAGCTCATGCAGATCGCGGCCAGCGACGGGCGCAGCATCACACTGACGTACGACAACGATGTCATTGCTTCGGCCACGGATGGCACCCGAACCTGGAACTACCAGTACGATGCCGCGCGTGACTTCCTGTTGAGCGCCACGCGCCCGGATGGTTCGGCCTGGGGCTACCAGATGGCAGACCTGGTGTGGCTTTATCCCATGACCCTGGAAGACCGGGGGTGTGGAGGAGAGTTGCTGCGAGACAACGCGCAAACCTCCCATCACGCAACGATCACGCACCCTTCCGGTGCCACGGGCATGTTCACATTCCGGCCCACGCAACATGGCCGCGCGAGCGTTCCGCAGATTTGCGCACCGTACCTGAATCAAAATAACGGAACCAGCTATTACACGGTTCACCCCCGGTACTTCTCATCCTTTGCCCTCAAGACCAAGACCATCTCCGGGCCGGGCCTCGCAGCGCCGCTGACTTGGCAGTTCGACTACGGCACCGCCAACGCCACCTGGCAGGGCGAGTGCGGCAGCGGATGCATCACCACCAAGGCGGTCGCGGTGACCGGGCCGGACGATTTCGTCCGGCACACCTTCGGCACGAAGTACGCGGAGAACGAAGGACGACTGCTGAAGCGGGAAACCGGTCCCAACATCAACACTATCCTTCGTACCGAAACGATGACCCATCAGACGTCATCGGCGGGGCTTGCCTTTCCATCGCATGTCGGTTTTAGCCCCATGCAGCGCACCGACGGCATGGCAGGCCGGAACATTCCGCAAAAAGGCAACACGATCACGCAGGATGGCAACACCTTCGGCTGGTCCGTCGCGCCGGCGGACTTCGATATCTTCGCCCGCCCCACCCGGATCACCCGGACGGGCAGTGCCACGCGGGTTGAAAAGATCGCCTATCACGACAACACCGCGCGGTGGGTGCTGGGCCAGATGGAAAAACGCACCTGCCTCAGCACCACGGCGGGCGGCACGGGCTGCACCAACACCGCCGTGGCGCAAACCACCTTCGATCCCGTCACCGCCCTGCCGCTCACCCACGCCGCCTATGGCCAGGTGCTGCAAACCCTGACCTGGCATGCGGACGGTTCGCTGCACACCAGCACCGACGGCAACGGCCACACCACCACCTTCACCGACTGGTACCGCGGCGTGCCGCGCCACATCCGGCACCCGGCCACCGCCGAAGCACCCGCCGGCGCGACGCAGACGGCCATCGTCAGCGCGCGAGGCGAAATCACCCGGATCACCGACGAACTGGGCTACGCCACGAACTACGGCTATGACCCGATGGGCAGGCTCTCCAGCATCACCTGGCCCGCCGGCGACAGCACCGCCTGGACCCCCACCTCGCGAAGTTTCGCCCCGCTCGCCAGTGACGACACCGACGCAGGCATTCCCGCCGGCCGCTGGCGGCTGGCCGAAACGACCGGAACCCATAGCCGCGACACCTTCTACGACGCCCTGTGGCGCCCCGTGCTCACCCGCGAACGCGACACCGCCAGCAGCGCCACCACCCGCTACGTGAAGCGCGCCTTCGACAGCCAGGGCCGGGAAACCTTCGCCTCCTATCCCAGCACCGGCAGCAGCCCCGCCACCGGCATCACCACCCAGTACGATGCGCTGGGCCGAACCCGGAAAACGCAGGCCAACTCCGAGCTCGGCATCCTCACCACCGAAATCAGCTACCTGCCCGGCAACCAGGTCGCCGTCATCGATCCGAGGGGCCACGTCACCACGACCAGCCACCAGACCTTCGACGAGCCCGACTACCGCCTGCCGCTGAGCGTTGCCGCGCCCGAAGGCGTCACCACCACCTACACGCGCGATGCCTACGGCAAGCCGCTCACCCTCACCCGCAGCGGCAGCTACACCCCGCCCGGCGGCGGCCCGGAAAGCCTCAGCCTGACGCGCCGCTACCTGTACGACAGCCAGCAGCGCCTGTGCAAGACCATCGAGCCCGACGCCGGCATCTCGCTGTTCCTGTACGACGCCGCCGGCAACCTGGCCTGGCGCGCCACCGGCCAGAACACCCTCACCAGCACCACCAGCTGCCAGACCGGCTCGGTCGGCCCGAGCAAGCGCAGCGCCCACGTCCACGATGCGCGCAACCGCCTGATCGCCATCGACCACCCCGGCAGCACCGAGGACGTGGGTTTCACCTACCACCCCGACGGCGCGCTGCACACCGCCACCACCGGCACGCTGTCCGCCACCGCCCCGCTGGCCTGGAGCAGCAGGACCAGCGAGTGGACCTACGGCTACAACAAGCGCCGCCTGCCCACCACCGAGTCCCTGCACCTGCCGCCGGAAAACAGAACCTTCGCCCTCACCCACGGCTACACCGCCCTCGGCCACGACGCCTCGCTCACCTACCCGGACACCGCACCCGGCACCGCGCTGAGCATCGCCTACGCGCCCAACGCCCTCGGCCAGCCCACGCAGGCCGGCAGCCATGCCATCTCCGCCATGTATCACCCCAACGGCCAGGTCAAGGGGTTCAGCTACGGCAACGGCCTCGCGCGCAGCGTCACGCAGAACGCCCGCGGCCTGCCGGGCCGCATCCTCGATCAGTACAGCGGCGGCAAGCGGCTCGACCACACGGGTTGTATCGCCCATGAGGTGGGTTGCGTCATGGACGGGGCCTTTGGGCATCCACGAAGGCGCGCAGCACGGCATTGATCCGGGTCTGGTACCGGCGGCCAGACTGCTTGAAGAAGTCCACCACATCCCGATCCAGCCGCAGGGTCAGTTGCTGCTTGTTCTCGCTGGTGAGCAGGCCGGGGCGCGTCCATATGGCGTTATCCGAGCTGGCCGGAATGTCGCTCAAGTCGATGTCCTCGTCCTTCATGGCCTTCAACCGGGCCTTGGTTTCCTCGCTCATCTTGGGCGGGTTGGCCGGGTCGAGGGTGAACCTAACGGTTTTTCCAGTATTCGCGTCGCTCATGGGGAGTGGCCTTTCGGGCAGAAATGATGCGGATGGTGTCGTCGCGCAAGGTGTAGGCGACGGCCAGTTCGTGGCCATCAACCAGCCCCACCGTGATGAAGCGATCCTCGCCGTAGTCTTCGCGCTCGTCGTAGCGGTCGAGTCGGTTTACGTCGAGGAACACGGCCAAGGCTTCATTGAACGGTACGCCGTGCTTGATCAGATTGGTGGCGGCTTTGTCTTCATCCCAGTCGAATTGCATAGTTTTTACTCAGCAGCAACTACGATTGTAACAACATTCAGGGGAAAAGTCAAGCCCCCCAAGGCCACCAGCGCCGCCGCTGGGCCGGTCGGTCGTGGGTCAGCATCAACACTTGGGCGCGTAGGTCGACCACCTGGCACAGCGCCGGCAACCCCGGCTTCACGCCGCCGACGATCTTCCGCAACGGCTTCGAGGAAGACCTCATCAGCACATCGGGCACCTTCACCTTCGACAACGCCGAGCGCCTGGTCAGCGCCAACGGCATCACCCACCGCTACGACGCCCACGGCCGAAGGGTCCTCACCATCGAACCCATGTGGGGCACGCGCTACCAGGTCTACGACCGCCGCGGCGCGCTGCGCTACGCGGAAGACAGCGCCAGCAACGAGCGCACCGAGTACATCCACCTCAACGGCCAGCTGGTCGCCGAGCGCACGCGCGCGCTCAACGCCAGCGCCGCCACCGTCGCGTACCTGCACAGCGACCATCGCGGCACCCCGAGCGTGAAGACCGCGAGCAACCGCGACGTCATCTACCGAAGCTGGAACGACGCCTACGGCGAACCCCACGACCACCTCTGGCGCGACGGCCCCGGCTTCACCGGCCACGCGATGGACGCGGCGAACCAGCTGGTCTACATGCAGCAGCGCTACCATGACCCGGAGACCGGCTTCATCAGCCCGGACCCGGTGAGCGCCGATCATGGGAGCTTCAATCGGTATTGGTATGCCAACAACAACCCGTACAGGTTTGTTGACCCGGATGGACGGTTTCCGGGCGGGCGAGAGTTCGAGCTGGATAACAAGCGGTTAGGGGTGCAGCCCCCGCCTCGGGATGCCAACGACTGGTTGGGACCGGCGATTGGTGTGGGACTCACTGCCATGGCCATTCCGATTGCTGCAGTAGTGGGCGTTGAAGTAGGGATAGCAGCCCTTTCTAATCCCGCGGCTATTGCTACTGTCGGTGAAATTGCTGCCGATGTTGCCGGTGTAACTGGTGTCGCTACTGGCGCCAAGGCATTGGCTTCCAGCGAAATAAGGACGATGGTCGGTGCAGCAAACAAGCCGTTTAACAGCACTGGACTGTCGGTTGCCGCCCGAAAGCTGGAACAGCACGCCACTCGTCCTGGCGGAACTTTTACTGCCCCTACGGGAAATGTTGCACAGAGGAACAATATGGCTAGTGAGACAGTCCAAGGGATACTGGAGCACCCGAATGCTGTAAGGACTGATCTCTCCAGAGGAGGATTCGAATACAGGCTTCCAAACGGCCAAGGCGTTCGTTTCGATGCAGATGGTGCGTTCAATACTTTTCTTGATCCAAAGAGGTAGCCAATGAACGGTTTTTCCTTAGATTTTGTAAGCCCCGCGAGCTACAGGAACCTAGCCGTAGAGATATCGTTCGACAAGCAACTTCTTTGTGAAGTGCGCAATGAGCGCGATGATGGGCAGCTAGAGGTTTCTTTTTTCCATGACCAAAGAATTTTGCAGAATGGTGTACAAATGATGTTCGACGTGCAGACATTCCTTGCAGTCTTTACGCAGGCATGTGATGAATTGCGGCAGGCCACAGAGAGTGCTAGGGAAGCTCTGAACAAGATTTGATCCGTCATCTCAGGGCGGGCGGCGGATTCAGCCCAAGCGTCTCCGGAAGCTCGCCGCTGGCAATATCCTGCACGGCTTCCAGTTGCTGCGACAGCACCACCAGTGCATTGAGCAGGTTGTCGCTGGAGATGGACAGCTCGTGCCGCGGGCAGGAATGGAGCACGTCAACAAGCAGGTTGATCTGTCCCTGCATCGAGGTCAGCAGCTGATAGAGCTGGTCGAGGCAATCCATGGTGTGCTGGTGATTCATCGCGGCCCCCTTGAA
>JAMLIV010000017.1 GCA_023954075.1 Lysobacteraceae bacterium | reverse complement strand
GGCCTTGAGCCGCGGCAAGCAGTCATCCTGAAGCCTCGCCCGGCCCGCACATCCGTGTGCGGGCGTTCGGCGGCGCGGCGAGCAGGACTCGCCAAACGCGCCGCCTCACCCTTGCTGCTCCGGGGTTTTGATTGGCACCGGGCGAATATCGCCGCAGCGCGCCGCTTCCAGCAGCCCGGCGGCATCGGCGCGATCGGTCTTGGTGCGACGAGCATACGGGCGCACGTGCTGGGCCGGCAGCAGCACGGCCTCATGCCCGAGCCGGGCGAACCTGCGCGCCCACGCATGCGCCGAACCGCAGGCTTCCATCACGATGCGCAGCGGCGCGCGATTCTCAAGACACGTGGCGAACGGCCCGCGCTTGAGCCGCTTGCGCGCGACGATACGGCCGCCGGCATCGGCAAAGGCCAGTTCGAACACGTCCTTGGCCAGATCGATGGCGAGCAGGACGGCGGAAGATTCAGTCGCGGTGGATTTGGTGGTAGCGTGCATGTCGGACTCCTCTCATGATCCCGTGTCTGACGGCGCAACCTCAGTCTGGCTCATCGAAGCCGTGTGGGACGCGGGGGAGTCCATTCGATCATTCAAGCCGACGCCGCTTCGCGGCGCGGCTTACTTCAAGCGTTAGGCCGCAAGGGGAAGCGCGTGGCAGGCCCAAAGAACAAACTCTTGATCGTTGGCGGCGCATTGAGTGGTCTTGCGGCCCTCCTGCACCTCGCATGCTTGTTGGTCGGCGCGCCGCTCTTCCGGCTCTTGGGTGCGGGGGAGCAAATAGCCCAGATGCATACCGCGGGTCATTGGTACCCCACAGTAGTTACGCTCGCGATCGCCGCAGTTCTGGCAGTTTGGGCAGCCTACGCCCTGTCCGCTGCGGGCGTGCTTCGCAAGCTTCCGCTGCGCCGGACGGTTCTCTCTGCCGTTACGGCCATTTACATCGTGCGCGGTGTGGCGTTCGTTCCAGTCATGGCGTACTTTCCAGGCAACAGCGTCACGTTCTGGGTCGTGAGCTCCTCGATCTGTCTCGCTATTGGTCTTGCGCACCTTGCTGGGCTTCGCCAGTCCTGGGGCAGGTTGTGAGGGTTTGCGGCCTAACAATGCGTGTATGGACTCCCTCGTCAACCCCTGACGGCCGGGTTTCATGAAGCGACCGCTTCACGGCGTTGAAACCCTGTTTTTCCTGCTGACATTTCTGCTTCAACTTCGGCAAGGCGGGAGCGGTTGGATTCGTGCATTCGGCTTTGTGCTGGGCTTTGCCCGAGCGGCGAATTCAACCCTCATTCGCAACACCGTTGATGGAATCCTCGAACACATCGAGGGGTGTTTTGAATCCGTGCTTCTTGCGTGGACGAGTGTGGAGGTGAGCCTCGATCCAGCTCAATTCATCCCCGCTGAGGGTGCTGAAGTCCCAATGCTCCCAACTTAAGCCCCCCGATATGCCCGATGCGCAGGCGGTTTGATGCGAGCGGGTCAGGTCGCCTGAGCCTCCTCACAACCGTGAGTGTTGCGAATCAGTATTGAATCCGCCGTGTTGCACTTCATGTCAGAGCCCGCCCGGCGATGGAAAGCTGGAACCACAGCCTCAAGGTCGAGGCGATCCACGGCGAGCGCTTCGCCATGCGCGAGCAGGCGCGTGCGCATGTGTTCGAGCACATCGAGGTTGACTACAATCGAAACCGCCTGCACTCGACACTGGGCTATCTCAGTCCCGAGCAGTTCGAGAAGGCAAACGCTGCTTAGGCGGGTGTCCGTGAAACGGGGGCAGGATCCGTTGGCACCGGGCAGGAGCAGGGCGAACGCCCAGTGATCGGCCTGCAACGGCGCATTGGCGCGGGGGCTGACCCTGATCCGGCTGGCATCGGCCGCGACCACGCGAAGCCCTGCCAGCGATGGGCGTGGATGAGTGGTGCGGCCAGGTGCAGCAGATGCGCATTGACCTGATCGAACAGGCGCGCGGAGACCCGGAGGACAGCGCGGTGATTGCCTCATGAGTTACCTGATCATCTGTACCGTGGCATTGCTGGCATCGGCCCTGACGTTCTTCTCCGGCTTCGGTCTGGGCACGCTGCTGCTGCCGGCCTTCGCTCTGTTCTTTCCCATCGAGCAGGCCGTGGCGCTCACCGCGATCGTCCATTTCCTCAACAGTCTGTTCAAGCTTGCGCTGACCGGGCGGCACGCCGACCGGCGCGTGGTCGTCCGCTTCGGCCTTCCGGCCATCGTCATGTCGTTCCTTGGTGCCTGGGCCCTGATCTGGCTCGCCGGCATCACGCCGATGTTCTCCTACTCGGCGTTCGGGCGGGTGGTGTCGGTTACGCCGGTCAAGCTGGTGGTGGGATTGCTCCTGCTGCTCTTCGCCCTGCTGGAGTTCCTCCCGCGCTTTCGCAGCCTGTCGTTTGGGGCGCAGTACATGCCCCTGGGCGGCGCGCTCAGCGGGTTTTTTGGCGGTCTCTCCGGGATGCAGGGGGCGCTGCGCTCGGCCTTCCTGTCGCGGGCGGGGCTGACCAAGGAGGCGTTCATTGCCACGGGCGTGGTCATCGCCTGCCTGATCGATTTTTCCCGCCTCGCCATCTATTCCACCGCGCTCGCCCGCGAGAGCGCAGGCTTCGATTACGGCTTGCTGGCGGCGGCGGTAGTGGCGGCATTCGCCGGGGCGGCACTGGGCAACAGCCACCTCAGGAAGATGACCATGCCGGGCATTCAACGCCTGGTCGCGGTCATGCTGGTCGTGGTTGCGCTGGGCCTTGTTTCAGGGCTGCTGTAGTCGGGCACCTCGCGGGGGCGCCCGGACGATTCACGTGAGGGATCCCCGGCAAATCCGGGGTGCCATGGACGCGCCCGTAACCGGGCAGTACGCGGCTCCGCGTGAACCGCCCGGCGTTTCCGGCGTCGCGAACCGGCGCGCTATTGCCTGACTTCGCCGGCGTGGGTGGACAGGGCCTGCTCCAGGCCGGGCACCTGCGCCGCGCCGGCGGGAACCTGGATGCTGGAGCCGGCGAAGTCTTCGCCGATCGGCTGCACGCGCCCGCCGAGGCACTGCCCGAGGAAGCCTTCCGCGACGGCGTTGAATGCCTTGCCGTTCTCGGGGCGCTGGAAGCCGTGGCCTTCATCCGGGAAGAGCACATAGGTCACCGGAATGTTGCGCGCGGTCATGGCGTTGACGATCTGGTCGCTCTCGTCCTGCTTGACGCGCGGATCGTTGGCGCCCTGCCCGATCAGGAGCGGCTTGCGGATCTGATCGACCCGGGTCAGCGGCGAGCGCTCGGTGAGCCAGGCACGCCCGGCGTCGGTGCGCGGATCGCCCATGCGCCGCGCGAGCTGTTCGAAAAAACTGGCCCAGTAGGGCGGCACGGTGGCCAGCAGGGTGTTGAGGTTGGACGGGCCGACGATATCGACGCCGCAGGCGAACGTGTCCGGCGTGAAGGTGAGGCCGACGAGGGTGGCATAGCCGCCGTAGCTGCCGCCCATGATCGCGACCTGATCGCGCCGGGTGACGCCCCGCGCGACGGCCCAGTCGACCGCATCGAGAAGGTCGTCGTGCATCTTCGCCGCCCATTCGCCGTCGCCGGCGTTGGTGAACGCCTTGCCGAATCCGGTGGAGCCGCGGAAGTTGACGTTCAGCACCGCGTAGCCGCGGTTGGCGAGCCACTGGATCATGCCGCTGTAGCCGTAGTAGTCGCGCGCCCAGGGGCCACCGTGCACCAGCAGCACCATCGGCACCGGTGCGTTGGTTTTTCCGTCGCCGTCCGGGTCGGCGGCAGCGGGCAGGGAGAGGTAGCTCACCAGGGTCAGGCCGTCGCGCGAGCGGATTTCCTGCGGCCACATCGGCACCAGCGGCGCGCCTTCCAGCGCCGGGCGCGCGGAGAACAGGCGAGTCAGTGTGCCATCGCCGTCGCGGTCGTAGCGGTAGTACTGCACCGGCGACTCGGCCGCCGAGTAGGCCAGCACCCAGACGCGGTCATCGAGCGTGCGCGCATTGACCGAAACTTCGCCCGGACCGAGCGTCGCCAGTCGGTCGAGGTCGGCGCGGATCGCATCGTCCACGGCGGTCCACTCGTCGCGCAGATAGTTCACCGAGACCGCCTGCACCCGCCCCGTCACCGGATCGGCGAGCCAGTCGCCCACGTCGGCGCGCGCGTCCTGATGCAGCAGGCTGCGCGCGCCGCTGGCGACATCGAGCGCGAACATCGCGGAGGTGTCGCGCTCGCGCGAATCGCGCAGGTAGAGCGTGGCACCATCGTCGCTCAGGCCGACCGGGCCGGTGGTCAGCGAATCCTCGAACCCGATGCTGTCGAACGGCACCCAGGCATCGCCCTTGCGCTGCAGCACATCGGCACCGCCGTCCGGGCGGCTGCGCACGGCGAAGCGCGGCTGCAGCTCGCCATCGGCAAGGTACTGGCCGATACGCTGCTCGTTCTTTTCCACCAGGCTGCGCGTGCCGTCGCGAAGATCGACCCGGTAGAGGTCGTGCCACTGCGGATCGCGGTCGTTCATGCCGACCAGCACGGCATCCGGATGGCGGTGACTGAGCCCGACCACGCTTGCGGTGGTGGCGGCAAAGGGCGTGAGATCGCGGCTCTCGCCGCTGGCCAGTTCCACCGCAAACAGGTGGAAGTTCTCGTCGCCGCCGCTGTCGCGCACGTACAGCAGGGTGCCCGGCCGGTAAGACCAGAAGTGGTTGCGGATGCCGCGCCCGGTATCGGCGGTGACCGCACGCGCGGCGGCGAGATCGCCGACCGGCGCGACCCAGACGTTCATCACGCCCTCGCGCGGCGCGACCCAGCTCAGGGTGGTGCCGTCCGGGCTGATCTGCACGCTGGCGCGCTCGGGATTTCCGAACAGCACCTCGCGGGTGATCAGTTCGACCTCGGGCGGTGCGGCGGGCGCGGCGGGGGATTCGGCGGCGGGCGGCGGCGCATCGGTTTCCCGACCGCAGCCGGAAAGCAGCATCGCGGCGGAAAAAAACAGGCAGGGCAGAAGAGCGGCTGACTGGCGCATGAGGCTGGACCTCGGGAACGGGGCCACTACGTTACCACCCGCTGCCCGCGCCGGGGCCGTGCGGCGAGGTCTTCGCGCCGGTTCTGTTGACAGAACCTGCGGGCGTTTGACAGGGTGCGGGAATCACGCTACTTGGTGGATCGTGCAGCGCACAAAGCCGCGCTGCGAACCGCCCCGACTCTCCCCACAAGAAAAGGACACACCGCATGTCACTCAAGCACACCTCGCTGTCGCTGGCCATCGTGCTGGCGCTCGCGGCCCCCGCGCAGGCGCAGGACGCCGCGCGCTCGGAAGGGGCCAAGGCGCTCGATACCGTCATCGTGACCGGTACCCGCGTCACCGATCGCACCGTGGCGCAATCGCAGTCGCCCATCGACATCATCACGCCCGAACTGCTGCAGGCGACCGGCACCACCGAGCTGGCCACGGCGCTGGCGCGGGCGCTGCCCTCGCTCAACTTCCCGCGCCCGGCCATCGCCGACGGCACCAGCGGCGTGCGTCCGGCGCAGCTGCGCGGCCTGGCACCCGATCAGGTGCTGATCCTGGTCAACGGCAAGCGCCGCCACGTCTCGGCGCTGGTGAACGTCAACGGCACCATCGGGCGCGGCTCCTCGGCGGTGGATCTCAACGCGATCCCGGTCAGCGCCATCGAGCGGGTCGAGGTGCTGCGCGACGGCGCCTCGGCGCAGTACGGCTCCGACGCCATCGCCGGCGTGGTCAACCTGGTGCTCAAGGGCGCGGGATCGGGCGGCAGCATCGCCGCGCGCTATGGCGAGTATTCCGAGGGCGACGGCCAGCAGTGGCAGCTTGCGGCCGATGGCGGGCTGAGCTTCGGCGAAGGGGCCGGCAGCGTGCACCTGACCGCCGAGACCGGCCACCAGGACATCACCAACCGCTCCGGCGCCTACACCGGCTCGGCACCGCACACCGGCAACTTCCCGGGCGTGGGCGAGGCCACCTTCAAGATCGGCGATCCGGAAGTTGAAGCGACTTCCGTGGCCGCCAACGCCAGCCTGCAGGTGGCCGACGATACCCGTTTCTACGCCACCCTGATGGGCAGCGACCGCGACATCGACTCGTTCGCCTTCTACCGCTCGAAGAACCACAGCGGCCAGGGCGCGCTGCTGGCGCAGGTGTATCCGAACGGCTATGTGCCCGAGATCAACCAGAAGTCGAAAGACCGCAGCTTCGTGCTCGGCGCCAACGGCGGCTCGGAGGGCGGCTGGAGCTGGGACGTGAGCTACGACTACGGCCGCAACACCCTCGATTTCCGCACCCAGAACACCATCAACTACGCGCTCGGTGCCAACAGCCCGCGCAGCTTCTACGACGGCTCGCTTGCCTACACCCAGCAGGTGATCAACGCGGACTTCTCCCGCCCCGTAAACATCGGGCTGGACTATCCGGCCACGCTCTCGCTCGGCACCGAGTACCGCAAGGAGACCTGGGAGCAGAGCGCCGGCGAGCCGGATTCCTATTTCGGCTCGGGCGCACAGGGCTTTGGCGGCTTCACCCCGCGCAACGCCGGCCGCCACGAGCGCCACAACATCGCCGCCTATGCCGGGCTGGAAGCGGACTTCAGCGACGCGTTTTCCGGCGGCGTGGCCGGGCGCTACGAGGACTACTCGGACTTCGGCAGCGAGTTCTCGGGCAAGCTCTCGGGCCGCTACGCCTTCACCGACGCGGCGGCGCTGCGCGCCACCGTGGCCAGCGGCTTCCGCGCGCCCTCGCTGGCGCAGCAGAACTACCAGGCGGTCACCACCAACATCACCAACGGCGTGGCCTACGAGGCCGGCACCTTCCCGGCGGCCGGGCCGGTGGCGCGCGCGCTGGGTGCCGAGCCGCTGCAGGCGGAAACCTCGCTCTCCTACAGCCTGGGCCTGGTGCTGCAGCCGACCGACGCGCTGTACTTCACCATCGACGCCTACGAGATCAGCATCGACGACCGCATCGTGCTGTCGTCCAACCTCCTGCTCGGAAGCAATCAGGCCGCGCAGGATCTTCTCGCCAGCCTGGGCATCTCCGGCGTCACCAGCGCGCGCTACTTCAACAACGCCATCGACACCCGCACCCGCGGTGTGGACGTGGTGGGCACCTGGTCGATCCCGCTGGCGTCCAGCAACCTCGACCTGACCGCCAGCTACAACCGCAACAAGACCGACGTGACCCGCGTCGCGCCCAATCCGTCCCAGCTCGATGCCCTCGGTGCCAACCTCGAACGCATGGGGCGCGACGAGCGCGGCCGCATCGAGGAAGGCTTCCCGCGCGACAAGTTCGCCCTGGGCGGCAACTGGACGCTGGAGCGGTGGACCTTCAACCTCGGCTCGACCCGCTACGGCGAGTTCACCACGCGCCACGCCAGCGTTCCGGCGCAGGACCAGCGCTTTGGTGCCACGTGGGTGGTCGACCTTTCCGCCAGCTTCCGGCCGAACGCGAACTGGTCCTTCACCCTGGGCGCGGACAACGTCACCGACGCCTATCCGGACAAGGTGATCGACGCCAATTCCACCTTCGGCCTGATCCCCTACAGCCTGCAGTCGCCGTTCGGCTTCAACGGCCGCTATTACTACGCCCGCGCCGGCTACAGCTGGTAACGCCCGGCCTGTCCGGCGCGGAAACCAAAACGCCCCGGTCAGACCGGGGCGTTTTGCGTTGCGGCAATGCAGACTCCAGCGCCGGAATCAGGGTGCGTCATCTCCCTCGAAGCCGTCCGCGAAGATCTCGTCGGGCAGCGGACCATCGTCGAACACCACCTCGATGGTGCAGTTGCGCACGATCGGTCGGGTGGTGAAGACGTTGCCGGTGAGCGTGCCCTCGCAGCCTTCTGCCGAAACGATCGCGCCGCCCGCGGCGTTCGGCGTGAGCGTGAAGCCAAGCACGTCCTCGTAGGCCGCGCCAACCGGCGAACCAGACGGACTCACCGTGCCCGCACCGGTCACGTTCACCTGCACCTGGAAGCTCAGGCATTCAGCCGGGACGGTGAAGTCCTCGACCTGGTCGCTGCGGCTGCCGACGGTGCCGCTGGTGGCGGCATTGCCCAGGCCCCGGCGCGCGAAGGCGTGCCAGATGATGCACTTGTTGCTCAGGTAGTCCGGATCGGTCGTGGCCATGGCGGCATCGGCGGCGAGGATGCCGTTGCGCCCCATCACGAAGGTCGGCCGGCAACCCTGCAGCTTGAGGCCATCGGTCACCAGCTGTAGCGCCAGACCGTTGCCGCCGCCGCGGCTGTGGATGTCCTGCTCGTAGCCGTAGCGGTCCACCAGCTTGCAGCTCATGTCCCACAGCATCGTGGCCCAGACCGAACCCACGCCGTGCGGTACCGACTGCGCGGTATCGGCCACGTCGGCAAAGGTGAACGGATTGACGTTCATGTCCGGGCTGTACGGAAAGCGCCGGATGCCGCGGCCCGTGCCGGGCTCGAAGCTCGAATAGGTGCCCACGCCGCGCGGCAGGTCGCACACCGCGTCGGTCATGGTAAGCATCAGCCCGTAGAAATCGCTCCAGCCCTCGCCGGCCTGCTCCTCGCCGGACAGACAGCCGGTCGAGGAGCCACCGGTCAGGCGGTTCGAGACACCGTGGCCGTATTCGTGCACGATGATGCCGGCATCGAAATCGCTGTCGCGATCCGGATAGAGCTTGGACGTCATGGTGACGTTGACCGGCCCGGTTTGCGCGGCCGCCACCAGGGCGTCGCCGTCCTGATTGCCCATCATGCCCATCACGGGAATGGTCACGCTGCCGCCGTTGACTCCGATCGCCATGTTCGCGCCGCTGTTGGTGCCGTCGTTGTTGAAGAGAATCACGGCGGCGGCACCGTTCTGCTGCGCGATCAGCGCCTTGAGGCCGAACTCGCAGTTGCCGCGCTTCACCAGGGCAATTTTCCCGCTCACCTCGGCGGCGTTGAGGTAAGGCCCTTCGCAGCCGACGATGCCCGTGGCCGGCCCCTGCACCGGGACCACCTCGCCGCTGAACGAGGTGAAGTTGCCGCCCCATTCGGCCGGCACGGGTGAGTGGTAGGTGGCTGCGTAAGGCGCGGTGACGTAGATGCCGCCGGGCGATGTCCAGCGAAACATCTGCATCCGGCCGGGGCTGCCGTCGCCGGGCGTGGAGAAGTTGGCGTTGTTGGTGCCCGAGCCGTCGAGCGCGTCGGCGCGCACCGCGTCGTTGCCCGCTCCGCCGCGGCCGAAGTTGTTCTGCTGGAAGTTGCCGGAAGGCTCATCGAAGCCGTACTGCCACAGCACGTCGTGGATGATGTTGTTCCAGTAGAAGAGATTCACCGCCGAAGCCACGCGGTTGGTCGCGGTGGCCGGCTCCTCGCTTTCGGCCCAGGGAAAATCGAAGGTCAGCGTCTGGGTCCCTGCGTCCCACACCCCGAGCGGGCGGTTGGCGTCGGCGTCGGTATTGCTGCCTGACAGAATCCCACTGCGCGCGCACGTTGTTGCCGCGGGTGTACAGCGCCTCGGGCGCGCCGGCGGCTGGGCTGGTGCGGGTGTCCTGCCAGCCCGAAGGCGAGGCGTTGGCTTCGGGCGGATTGGACACGAGGTCGTGCGAGGCACCGGGGTGACCGGGGCTTTCCACGCCCAGGCCGAAGACGCGGTACTCGGCGTTGTAGGCCGCCGCGGCCGGTGCCGCCGCGCCGTCGGCGATGTCATCGACCCAGTTGTCCTGCGCCAGCAATGCACCGGTCAGCGCGTCGAAGCGCATGTCCAGATGCTCCTGCCGGGTCTGGTAATGGTCGATCACCACGCGCCAGGCCAGGCGCAGCTCGGTGCCGACGGGTTCGTACACCAGCTCCATGTCGATCGGGGATTCCGACAGCATGCCGCCGGGATAACGGGCGTGCTGCTGGCGACCGGTCGGCGCGCGCTCGGGCAGCGGCACGTTGAAGCGATCAATGCCGAAATGCGCGGCCACCCGGGTGAGCATCTGCGGGGCCGTCAGCGCCGGCTCGCGCGCGGAGGTGCGCGCCTGCACGTTCGACTCGAACGCACTGGTCGCGCTCAGCACCCGTCCGTCGGGCATGACGTTCACCTGTGCGATCGCCTTGTAGACCGGGAGGCCATCGACGAACTGCTGGAAGAACTGGTGCGACACGCCGTTGTGGCGGGTGGCGTAGCTGCTGTCCTGGTGCCGGTACTCCAGGTCGGAGTCCGCCAGGCCGCGCGCCGCGGCCGACTGGCGCAAATAGTCTTCGGCGATGGTTTCGGGCGCGGCGTCGCGCGCCGGGGTCAGCATCAGTTCGGGGGCCTGCGCGAAGGCGCTGCCGCAGGCAAACGCGACGGCCAGCCCGATGGCCAGCCGTGTCACTGGAAAGGGAAGAGGCATTGGCATGGAGTTCCGTGGAAGGATGAGGTCGGTGCCGAAACAACCGGAGTGAGCACGTTCGCACCATCGGCAGCGGCGCGGCACGGGAGCAAGCTGCGCCCGACCCCTCGGCCGATCCGACGCCTTGGCAACAGGCCGCCCGACGTCGGGAATCCCGATGTCCTGCCGAATCCGTGTGCCCCACCCCTGAGTGCGCGTCGGATTGTGTCAGCGAGCGGAAGGGCGCGCAAATGCCCCACGTCATGCAACGCCGCTGCGGCCACCCGCGCTTGCGCCATACTCGTTCCCCCCGGGCGCAGGCGTCGCCCGTCTTGTGCGGTGTGCGATGCATTGGATCATGGCGCTGGTCGGGTCGATTCTGGGCCTGGTGGCGGGCGACGGAAGCGCGGCGTTCCTCGGGTTCCTCGCAGGCGCGCTGCTGGGCTGGCAGTGGGGCCGCATTCGCGCGCTGGGCCGACGGCTGGACGCGGTGGAGGCGCGTCTGCGCGCGCTGCGTTCAAGCCAGGTGGCGCGTCAGGGCGCGCAACCGGTCGCGGAAGCGGCAGCGCCCGGTACCGCGTCGCCCAAGGCTCCGGTCGCGACATCCGACGCCGGCATTCCGCCCGCGCACGAGGCGGGGAGCGAATCGCCGGCACGGCACGCCGGGGTGAATCCAGCCGAGCGCGAAGCCGGCTGCGTGGATTCGACCGGGATGGAAAGTGCGCCCGAACTGCTCGAATCGGTTGTCGCCCCGACGTCGCCTGCCCGCACCGAACCGATCCGCGCGATGCCGCCGGCGGCCGTTTCCAACGCCCGCGTCCAGACCGGGGTCCCGGCCGGCCCCTCGCCGCTGGAGCGCGGGTTGCAGCGGGTGCGCGCATGGTTCTTCAGCGGCAACGTGCCGGTGAAGATCGGCATGCTGGTGCTGCTGTTCGGCGTGGCGGCGGCGCTCAAGTATTCGATCGACGCGGGCTGGGTCAGCCTGCCGCTGCCGCTGCGCCTGGCGCTGATCGCCGCCGGCGGCGTGGCGGCGGTGCTGTGGGGCTGGCGCAACCGCATCGAGCGGCCGGCGTTCGGCCTGAGCCTGCAGGGCGGCGGCATCGGCATCCTGCTGCTGACGACTTTCGCGGCGTACCGGCTTTACGCGCTGCTGCCTGCCGGTGTCGCCTTCTCCCTGGTGCTGGTGCTGGTGGCCGGCGCAGCGATGCTGGCGGTGCTGCAGAACGCGGTCGCGCTGGCGGTGCCGGGATTCCTCGGCGGTTACCTGGCACCGGTGCTGCTGTCGACCGGCAGCGGCAGCCACGTCGTGCTGTTTTCCTACTACGCGCTGCTCAACCTGGCGGTCTTCGCCATCGCCTGGGTGCGGCACTGGCGCGCGCTCAACCTCATCGGCTTCGCCTTCACCTTCCTGATCGGGCTGGGCTGGGGCATGCGCTACTACCGGCCCGAGCACTTCGCCACGGTCGAGCCGTTCCTGATCCTGTTCTTCGGCTTCTATGTCGCCATCGCCGCGCTGCACGCGCTGCGCGCGCCCGGACGCCTGCGCGGACTGGTCGATGGGCCGATCGTGTTCGGCACGCCGCTGCTCGCCTTCGGGCTGCAGGCCGGGATGCTTCACGACCAGCCGATGCGCCTGGCCTGGAGCGCGATGGCGGTGGCGGTGCTTTACGCCGGGCTGGCCTGGTGGCTGCTGCGACGGCGCGACATGGCCCTCATCGGGCAGTCGTTCGGAATCCTGGCGGCGGGATTCGCGACGCTTGCCATCCCGCTCGCGTTCTCCTCGCGCTGGACCGCAATCACCTGGGCGCTGGAAGGTGCCGCGCTGGTCTGGCTCGGCCTGCGCCAGCGGCGCGCGCTGCCGCAGGCGTCGGGCCTGGCCCTGCAGCTATTGGCGGGCGCGGCCTGTTTCATCAGCCTGTTCGACGGCGGCTGGGACGCCGCTGCCGGTGAATGGCCCGTCCTCAACGGCCACGCGCTGGCGGTATCGCTGCTGGCCGCCTCGGCCTTTGCGACCAGCCGGCTGTACGAGCGCGCCGGGGCCGGCCGCCTGGCGGTGTGGCCGGGATTCCTCGTGGGCACGGCCTGGTGGCATCTGGCCGGTGCGCGCGAAATCGACCAGCACGCGCACGGCAGCGGGCTGCTTTCGACGGGCGCGGGCACGCCGCTGGCCTGGCTCGCCTTCGCCGCGCTCACCCTGCTGGCGATGGGCGGCCTGCGCCACCTGCTGCGCTGGCCGCGCCTGGGCTGGAACGTGCTGCTGGCGCTGGCCCTGAGTGCGGCGCTGGCGCTGATCGGCCAGCACGAGGCCGCGCTCGCACTGCACTGGCCGCAGGGCACGGTGTGGCTGGCCTGGGTCGCGGCAGCACTCGCCGGGCTGGCGCTGCTGCGCCGACCCGCACAGCGCGGGCTGGGCGTCGGGCACCTCCTGTTTCTGGCAACGCTCGCACTGGTCTACGGCGGGGCCTTGGCGCAGGTGGCGCGTGCCGCGGCGCTGGGCGAGGACTGGGTGTTCGCGCTCGGGCTGGCACCGCTGATCGCACTGGCGCTGCTGACCTGGCGCCTGCCGGCGCTGGGCGCATTTCCGCTGGCGCGGGAGTTTCCAGGATATGCACGCATCTGGTTCGCGCTGTCGGGCATCGTGCTTGCGCTGGCCTGGGCCCAGTCGCTGCTGCTGTCCGGCGACACCGCGCCCCTGCCCTTCCTGCCGCTCGTCAACCCGAGCGAACTGCTGCAGGCGATCGGGCTGATCGTCGCGGCGCGCTGGGCCTGGCAGCGCGTGCCGGAACCGGCACCGGCGCTGGTGGCAGGCGCGGCCCTCCTCGTGCTGAGCCTGGCGGGGCTGCGCGCGGTGCACCACTTCGCCGGGCTGGCGTGGAATCCGATGATCCTCAACCACGGCGTGGCGCAAACGACGCTGACGGTACTGTGGAGCATTCTGGGCGTGGGAGCCTGGCTGCTGGGCTCGCGCCGCCAGCGCTGGAGCCTCTGGCTTGCCGGGGCGATCACCATGGGCCTGGTGCTGCTCAAGCTGGTGCTGGTGGATCGCCAGTACGTCGGCAACATTGCCGGCATCGTTTCCTTCATGGCGGTGGGCCTGCTGCTGGTGCTGGTCGGGCGCATCGCCCCGACGCCGCCACGCCATGAACCCCGTCAGGAGTCCCGCCCATGATCGCGCGCATCCTCCCCTTCGCGCTGCTGCTGATCGCCTCGCTGGCACCGGCCCAGGAATTGCGCAACCTGCCGCCCGCGCCGCAGGACTTCGCCTGGCAGTGGCCGCTCACCGTGGCACCGCAGGAAGACCTCGTGCAGGTCGAGCTGACCCCGGAAGTCTACGCCCGGCTCTGGCGCGACGACGTGGCTGATCTGGTGGTGTTCAACGGCCACGACGAGGCCGTGCCGACCGCCCCGCTCGATGCCGTGCTGGCCCGTGCCGACCTCGCGCGTGCGCCCACGGCACCCGTGGAGGTGCCGATGTTCCGCATCCCGGTGAGCGGCGCGCGTACCGCCAGCGAGCGCCTGCGGCTGGTCGTGGCCCGGCGCACCGACGGGCACCTGGAACGGCTGGACGCGAACCTGGACATGGGCGGGGATGTCGTCACCGAATCCGCCTCCGAGATCCTGCTCGATCTTTCCGCCATGCCCGGCCGAACCCGCGGCCTCACGGTCGAGTTCAGCCCCGGGACCGAAGGTCTGGTGGCGCGGGTGGATGTGCTGGGAAGCCGCGACCTGTCCGCCTGGACGCGGCTGGCCACCGCGCAGGCGCTGGTGGCGCTGAACGACAACGGCCTGCGCCTTGAACGACGCCGGATCGAGTTCTCCGACACGGCGCTGCCCTATGTGCGACTGGTGCGCACCGATGCGCCACAGCCGCTTCCCGTCGTCACCGTCCAGGCGCTGCGCAGCCGCACGCCCGATCCGGTCGCCCGCGCCACCGCCAGCGTCGAGTTGACCGGGCACACCGAGGCGCGCCTGCCCGGATTCCTGTACCAGGCCAATGGCCCGCTGCCGGTGGAACGCATCCTCGTGACCCTGGCCGAACGCAACGCCGCCGCCAGCGTCATCATCGAGAGCCGGCCGCGCAGCGACCTGCCCTGGCGCGAACGCGCGCGCGGCGCGGTGTTTCACCTGTCGGGGCGCGGCGGCGCGGTCGAATCCAGTCCGTTCGACATCGAGCCGGTGCGCGATCGCCAGTGGCGCGTGCGCACCGATCCGGTACAGCTCAAGACGCCGACGCTGACCCTGTCCTGGCGGCCGGACCGCTTCGCCTTCCTGACCCAGGGCGAGGGCCCGTTCCGCCTCGCCGCCGGCAGCGCGCGCAGCGAGCGCGGCAGTTTTCCGCTCAACGCGGTGCTGCTGGAGGCGCGCAGCGCGCGCGGTGCTGACTGGATGCCGACACAGGCGCGGCTGGGGCGCGGCGCGGAGCTGGGCGGCGGCGCGGCGCTGGCACCGCGACCGGATGCCTCCGGCTCGCCCACGCCCTGGCAGTGGCTGCTCTGGGCCCTGCTGCTGCTGGGCGCGTTCAGCGTGGTGTCGATGGTGCTGAAGCTGCTGCGCCAGTCCGGGGCCTGAGCGCGGGCGAGGCTTTCGCGGGGCGGGCCTCAGCCGGGCTGCGAGCCGCGGATCAGCTGCATGAACTCGGCGCGGGTGCGGGCGTCCTCGCGGAAGTCGCCCAGCATCTGGCTGGTGACCATGCTGACCCCGCGCTTGTGCACGCCGCGCGTGGTCATGCACTCGTGCGAGGCCTCGATCACCACGCCCACGCCGCGCGGCTTGAGCACCTGCTGGATGCAGTGCGCGATCTGCGCGGTGAGCTTTTCCTGCACCTGGAAGCGGCGCGCATAGGCATCCACCACGCGCGCCAGCTTGCTGATGCCCACCACCTTGTCGCTGGGCAGGTAGCCGACGTGCGCGTGGCCGATGATCGGGGCCAAGTGGTGTTCGCAGTGGCTCTCGAAGTGGATGTTGCGCAGGACCACCATGGCGTCGTAGCCGGCCACTTCCTCGAAGGTGCGGTGCAGGTACTCGGCCGGATCGATCTCGTAACCGGAAAACCAGTCGCGGTAGGCGCGCGCCACGCGCGTGGGCGTGTCGAGCAGGCCCTCGCGCGCGGGATCGTCGCCGGCCCAGCGCAGCAGGGTGCGTATCGCGCTTTCGGCCTGCGCCTGCGTGACCGGCGTGTCGTCGTGTTGGCTCATGGATAACTCTCCCCTCGGTGCGGATGCGCGCGTCAGTTTCGCAGCGTATCGAAATCCGGAATCTCGAACTCGTAATCCGGCAGCAGGTAATCGGGCATCTCGCCGCTGCAGTCGATGATCTGGCAGCGGCGGCGCTGCAGGTAGGCGTCGCGGATCAAGAGGTAGCGATCGGCCGCGCCCTCCATCATGGCTTCGTACGGCAGCACCGAGGCGCGCGCGTCGACACCGTACAGGAGACTGACCTCGGCGCCTTCGCGCCCCGCCAGCCAGGTGATCGGGCTGACCGAGGCGTTGACGCCCTTGCCGATGCCGTCGCGCACCGTGCTCGGGCCAAACAGCGGCAGCACGAGATAGCGCGAATCCAGCCACCCCCACTTCGCCAGCGTCTGTCCGAAGCCGCGGTCGCGCAGCGGGATGCCGACGTCGGTCGCCGGATCCAGGACGCCGCCAAGGCCCAGGAACGCGTTCAGCGCGAACCGTCCCAGCGCGCTGCCTGCCTGCCCCGGATGCCCCTGCAGCAGCAGGTTGATGCCGGTGAGGGGCTGCTGCAGGTTGGTGAAGAAGTTGCTGATGCCGGTGCGCAGCGGGCGCGGCGTCACGGTGGCGTAGCCCTTGGCGACCGGCCGCAGCAGGATGCGGTCGAAGGTGTCGTTGAAGGCGAACATGCCGCGGTTGAAGCGCTCCCAGGGATCCTCGGGAGCCAGTCCGTAATGCGGCTTTTCTTCCGCGCCCGCCAGCGCGGCCGAATCGGCGTCGGCGGCCGCCGCATCCCGTCCGGCGTCCGGCGGCGGCGTGCGCGTGCCGTTCCCGGCACACGCGGCCAGCGCCATGAGCAGTGCAACCATCACCAGAGCACGCAGCCCGTTCACGGCCTCATCCTGCCATGTCATCGAGTCGATGCGCGCGGCAGAGCGCGCGATAGCGCCCCGCCGCGTCCTCGCGCACCCGCGAGGGCGCGCGTCCGAGGGCGCGCTGGCGCCCGCGAAGCCAGTGCAGCAGCGCGACGCCGGCGCTGTCGATCTCATTCACCCCGGAAAGGTCCAGATCGCCGATTGCGGTTTCCTTGCCAAGCCACTGCGCATGGATGCCGCCGACGGTTTCGAGGGTGAGCCGCTCGGGAAGCGGCCAGGGGGCTGCGGCGTTCGTGTCCACGGTCAGTCCTCGAGCTGGATTTGCCCGCTGCGCAGGTCCTCGATCACCGCATCGAGGTTGCGCGTGCGCAGGATTTCGTCGAACTGGTTGCGGTAGGTCTGCACATAGGAAATGCCCTCGACGATCACGTCGAACACGAGCCAGGCATCGCCCTTGCGGCGGAACATGTAGTCCACCTGCACCGGCTCGCCGGCGCGGCGCACGATGCGGCTGGCGACGCGCACGATCTGGCCATCGCGCAGCGGCGTGGTCGCCGCGATGCGCACATCGGTGCCCGCGTCCACGTCGAGCAGGGCATCGGCGTAGCGGCGCAGGAGGTTGTCGGTGAGCGCGTCGGCAAACGCCTGGATCTGCTGCGCGCTGGCCCCGCGCGCGTGGCGCGCCAGCACCAGCTGGGCGGCATAGGGCCGGTCCATCACGTCGTTGAGCTGGGACTTGACGAAGCCGCGCAGCGCCGCCGGATCGGCGCGGAACTCCTCGCGCCGCGTGGCGATGGCGTCCAGCACCGCATGGCTGCGCTCGAGCACGAGCTCGCTCGGCTCCATGGAAAACGCCGCGGGCGCGGCACCAACGGTCAGCAGCAGGGCAAGAAAGAGGCGCAGGAGCATGGTTTCTTCTCGTTGTCGAAGGGATCAGCGCGCGGGCGCGCCGCCGCCAGCATCGTCGCTGCGGGCGGAATCGGCGTTGAACAGGAATTTCCCGATCAGCTGCTCCAGCACCACGGCCGGCTGGGTCAGGAGGATCTCGTCCCCGTCCTTGAGCGGCTCGGGATCGCCGCCGGGCGACAGGCCGATGTAGCGCTCGCCCAGCAGGCCGCTGGTGAAGATCGCGGCACCCGTGTCTGCCGGCAACTCGCCGGCAGACTGCTGCAGGCGCAGGGTGACCTTCGCATCGAAGTTCGGATCGAGCGAGATCGACTCGATCTCACCCACCTTCACCCCGGCGATCTTCACCGGCGCGCGCGCCTTGAGATCGCCGGCGTTGGTGAAGCTGGCGGTGACCCGATAGCTGGCACCGCCCATGCGATCGGCCGAGTTGGTCGAGGCGAACGCGAGCACCAGCGCACAGGCAAACCCCATCAGGATGAAGGCACCCACGCTCCACTCGGTCTTGGGACTGGCCATCAGCACACCCTCCGCATCAGTTCATCATCAACGCCGCGCACGCCTCAGTACAAGGTCGCGCTGAGCAGAAAGTCCAGGAACAGCACCATCAGCGAGCCGTACACCACCGCTTGGGTGGTGGCGATCGAGGTGCCTTCCGGGGTCGGTTTGGCGTGGTAGCCCACGTGGGTGGCGATCAGCGCGCAAAACGCACCGAACACGATCGCCTTCACGAAGGCTTGGCCATAGTCCTCGTACAGGTCCACGCTCGACTGCAGCGAGGCCCAGAAGTAGCCCGAATCCACGCCCAGGATGTAGACCGCCTGCAGCCAGCCGGCGAGGATCGAAAAGGCAATGAATACCGCGGTCAGCAGCGGCACGCTGATGAAGCCGGCGAGGAAGCGCGGCACCACCACCTTGCCGACCGGATCGATCGCCATCATCGAGAGCGAGGTGATCTGGTCGGTGGCGCGCATCAGGCCCAGCTCGGCCGCCATCGCGGAACCCGCGCGCCCGCAGAACAGGATCGCCGTGAGCACCGGCCCCAGCTCGCGGAACACGGTGAGCGAGAGCATCGTGCCCAGCGCGTTGCCGGCACCGAAGGTGACCAGGGTGCGGTAGCCCTGCAGCGTCATCACAAGTCCCACGAAGGCACCGCCCACCGCGATGATCGGCACCGAGCGCGCGCCGATGACGTAGATCTGCCGGATGGTGTCGCGCAGCTGCGGCCGCGTGAACCGGATCGCGCCCAGGATGCGCAGCAGGAACAGCCCGAAGGCGCCGAGCGCGGCGAGTTGGCTAGCCATGGTTCGCCTTCTTCGTGGCGCGGTAGTCGAAACCGATCGGTCCGTCCGGCAGGCCGTCCATGAACTGGCGCACCAGCGGATCATCGGTGGCGGCCAGCTCGTCCGGCGCGCCGGCAAAAACGATGCCGCGATTGGCCACGATCAGCACCTGGTCGGCAATGGCAACCACCTCGTGGATGTTGTGCGAGATCACCAGGCTGGTCATGCCGAGTGCCTCGTTGAGGCCGCGGATCAGCTCGACGATGACGCCGCAGGCGATGGGATCCAGGCCGGTCAGCGGTTCGTCGTAGAACATCAGCGGCGGATCCATCACCACCGCACGCGCCAGCGCCACGCGCCTGGCCATGCCGCCGGACAGCTCGTTGACCTCCAGCGCGCCGGCCTCGGCCAGCCCGACCGCGGCGAGCTTCATCCGCACCAGCTCGACGATCAGCGCCTCGGGCAGCCGGGTGTGGGTGCGCAGCGGCAGCGCCACGTTTTCGAACACGTCGAGGTCGCTCAGGAGGCCGTTGCCCTGCAGCATCACGCCCATGTGGCGGCGCAGCGCGAACAGGCTGCGCACGCTCGGGCGCGGCAAGGGCGCACCCAGCACGGTGATGCGCCCGGCGGAAGGATCCAGCTCGCCCACCGCGGCGCGCAGCAGGGTGGACTTGCCTGCGCCCGACGGCCCCAGCACGGCGGTGATGCTGCCGCGCGGCATCGCCATGTCCACGCCCGACAGGATCGTGCGCGGACCGTAGGCCAGCGTGACCCTGTCGAAAACGACGGCGGCATCTTCAGGTGGGGTCATGGATCTCGGAACGCCTCGCAGAACGGCCCGCAGCACCCCGCCGCACCTGTCGTGCGCGTACCGGGCGATTGCATGAAAGGACTGGCGATTATCGTTCGCCGGCGTTCTCCACGCCAGCGGACAGGCTCAGGCGCAATTCATGTGCGCGCCGTCACTCACGCACCGCATGGGCACCGTCGGCCGACGATCCCGGACGCCGCGCGGCCGGTGGTTCAACAGCAGCCGCTTCATCATGCTGCGGGCGCGGATCGGCCCGGCTCAGGCGCTGGATGTCCTGCTCCAATCGCAGCTGCCGCCGGAACGACAGCTCCCGATCCAGTTCCTCGACGAATTTTCGCGCCATCGCGCGGCTGTCGCGTGGCACCTTCAGCGCAAGCTTGCCCGAATAGCCCGCCGGCACGCTGCTGACCAGCTTGAAGTCGGAAAACTCCAGCTCGATCTTCGGGCTCATCCAGAGAAACCCGGACCGGTAGCGCACGCTCGCCACCGCATCCAAGCCAGCCACCAGCTCCTTGCTGGCCGACCGCAGCAGGCCCAGCACGGCGTCGCCGGTCTGGTACTCCAGCCGCAGCCGGCCCTCCTCCAGATGCACGACGCCGTGCAGCATGCCCCAGCCACCGTGGGCATCGCAGTGAACCGGAATGCTGTACATGACTTCTCGTTTCCCCGGAGCATGTGGAACCTGTCGATGCGCGCGACCATGAGGCCTTCGGCGCGGCACCGACGCGACATTATCACCGCGCCGGCGCCCGCGGTGGCGCGAACCGGACCAACGCCGCCGGCTACACTGATTCGCGATACGGCAAGCCACTGACCAGAAAAGGAACCGACTGTGACCGACTTCGACGGCATCGAACGCCAGACCGGCCCCGCACCGGCGTGGGCAGTGATCTGGCTGCACGGCCTGGGGGCCGACGGCCACGACTTCGAACCCATCGTGCCGGAACTCGTGCAGCGCGACTGGCCCGCCATCCGCTTCGTCTTCCCGCACGCGCCGGTGCAGCCGGTCACGATCAACGGCGGCGCCCGGATGCGCTCCTGGTACGACATCCTTGGCGTGGACCTCGATGTACGGCAGGACGAGGCCGGCATCCGCGCCTCGGCGGCCTTTGTCGACCGCCTGGTGGAACGCGAGATTGCGCGCGGCATCGCCGCCGGGCGCATCCTCCTGGCCGGGTTCTCGCAGGGCGGCGCCATCGTGCTCACCGCCGGCCTGCGCCAGAGCAACGCGCTGGGCGGCATCATCGCCCTGTCCACCTACCTGCCTTTGGCCTGGACGCTGGAAGCCGAGGCCGCTTCGGCCAACCGGGAAACCCCCATCTTCATGGCTCACGGCAGCATCGACCCGGTGATCCAGATTCCCCGCGCCGAAGCCAGCCGCGATGCGCTCAGCGCGCTCGGCTATCGGGTGGAATGGCACCGCTACCCCATGCCCCACGCCGTTTGCGCCGAGGAAATCCGCGACCTTGCGGGGTGGATGCAGGCGCGGTTTGCGGCCGATCCGGCCTGATCGACGCCGCGCGCGTCGCAGCAGCCGTCCACACGCGCGCAAACGCCCCGCGGCAATCAAGCCGCGGGGCACTTCGAGTGGAACGGCATCACTTGGTGCGCGGGGTGCCGCCAAGCTCGATGCGGTCGCGGTTCTTTTCCACCGTGGCCAGCCCGATGCCCTTCACCGCAGCGAGCTGGTCGGCGCTCTTGAACGGCCCGTTGGCCTGGCGGTATTCGACGATGGCCTGCGCCTTGGCCGGGCCGACGCCGGTGAGGCCGGCGGCCAGCGCCGGCGCGTCGGCGGTGTTGATGTTGACCGCGCCGGCGGCGAACGCCGAGGCGCTCAGCACGAGGGAAAGGAACAGGGACTTGAGGACGAGGGCAAAACGGTTCATGGCGTGTCTCCGGTGTGTGAGTGCGAATCCGTCGGGAGGCTTCCCGGCCGGTGGAGACAGTGTGCGAAACGCGCCGCTGCGCACCCATCGGCGCACGCCGGACGCACGCATCGGAGCCTGCGGGGAGCTCGCCTAGGAAAAACACCCGCACGCGACTGCGAAGTTCGCCCGCGGCGCTGTGGCAGCGACTCCGCGCAGGCGACGGATCAGCTCGCGCAGGCGCTCGCATCGCGCGTCTTCCTGGCGCGGACGGTCGGCGAACCGGTGGCGCGCCGTGCAGCACGGCTGGACGATCACGTCATCCCTCGAACCCGTCGACAAACAGCGCGTTCGCGTCGCGCTCCAGCGCGCCGATGTCGAGCGTGCCGCTGGCGAGGCGCGGCGTGCAGTCCGGTCCACGCTGCGGCTGCAGCGTCGGCGGGAACAGCGTATCGGGCACGGCGTAGCCGGGAATGGGCTGCGGCGCGGGGTTGGCCGCATCCAGCAGCGGGCTGCCGGCGGTCGGGATGAAGTTGAGGCCGCCGGCGTTGACGAAGCCGGCGCTGGTCCCCAGCAGCGTGCCGATCCATTCCGGCGGCAGATAGGTCGCATCGCTCTGCACCCAGTTGTTGCTGCCGCCGACCTGGCGCCCGTTCGTCCACTGCGCTTCCACCGTGCGCTCCACCCGCAGGGTGCCGCCGCTGGGCGCGGCCAGCACGTTGTTGTGCGCCTCCACCGCCTGGATGCCGTCGAAGATGCGGAATACGGTCGCGTCCCTCCCGCTGGTGACCGCGATGGTGTTGTTGGCAAAACGCACCCGGCCGCGGCTTTCCCCGCTGCCGTCGCCGCCGACGCGGATCACCGCGCCGAAGCCCGGATTGGAGTGCACGATGACGTTGCCGACCACGTCCTGGTCCTCGCGCACGAGGCCCGGGGTCCAGCCGGGCAGCTGCGTCACCGCATCCGGGCCGATCAGCTCCAGCTCGTGGTAGGCCGCGCCTTCGAACCAGTTGTAGTGGATCTCGCTGCGCTCGTGCCGGCTCTTGAGCAGGTTGCCTCCGGTGCCGGAGTGGACGTAGTTGCAGCGCATCCGGAAAACCGAGCCGGGATGGGTCATTTCGTCGCTCTGGATGTAGAGCGCGTGGCGCGTGGTGCCGCTCCCGGCGGAATGGATCTCGCTGAATTCCAGCGTGAGGGTGCCCGAATGGCTGTCGGCGCTGAGGACGCCGTGGCTCGGGCAGTCGTGGATCAACAGATCGCGCAGGGTGATCTCGTGGGCGACAACGAAGACGCAGCGCGAGCTGCCGCCGGTGACCTCGAATCCTTCGAACACGACGTGGTCGGCGCGGCGGAACTCGATGGTGTTGGTGCCGCCGGAAAGCACCGGACGCAGGCCGCTGGCGCGCAGGCCGCGGATCACCACCGGATTGCCGGGGCTGCCGCCGTCCGCCGGCGGCACGATCACGCCGCCGGCGTAGGTCACGCCGCCATCGACCTCCACCACGTCGCCACCCGCCAGATCGACGGCGGCAAACAGCGCATCGAGCGTGGCGTGGGGCCGCGTCGGGCCGACCTGATGGGTGGCACTCCAGGCACCGGGCGCGGCGAGCAGCAGGAGCAGCGGCAGGGCGGAACGCAGGCGCATGAGAGGTCTCCCGGATGGGCAGCCACCCGCCGCCGCGGCGAGCGCGCGTTGCGGGAGTCTACGACTCCGGCCGCAGCCACAGCCAGATGGCGACGATCAGCATGATCGCGCTGCCCGTGGCCCAGGCCCAGAAGGGCGAAGGGCTGAGGGCCATCAGCAGCGAGCACAGCGCCATCATCGCGCTCGCCAGCCACTTGGCGCGGCGGCTGACCGCGCCGCGGTCTTCCCAGTTGCGGATCATCGGCCCGAAGCGGCGGTGCCGGCGCATCCACACGTGCAGCTTGCGCGAGCCACGCGCGGCGCAGAACGAGGCGGCGAGGATGAAGGGCACGGTGGGCAGGCCCGGCAGCGCGATGCCGAGGATGCCCAAACCCAGCGCTAGCCAGGCCAGCGCGATCCACAGCCAGCGGAAGCGGCCGGGCTGGACGCGCCGGCGGCGCGGCAGGGCGGTCGACGCGGAAGTCTGCGGGTGATCCATGCGCGCTATTGTGGCGCGGTGCCGCCCTGCGCGCGCATTCCATCGATCTGCTCGCGAAGGGCCCGGAATCCCTCGGCCAGATCCGGCGCGGCGGCCGCGTGCGCCTGGCGCTGGGCGTCCACCTCGCGCCAGAGCGCCTCGGCCTCGTCGAGCCGGTCCATGGCCAGCAGCACGCCGATTTCCTGGAAGCGCATGGCGAACACGTCGTGATGCCATTCCCCGAAGAAGTGCTGCATGCGCGGAACGGCGCGGCGCAAGATGTCCCGGCTCTCGCCGAACCGGCCGAGCGCGGACAGGAGCTGGGCCTCCATCACGTCGACCTGCACGTCGTAGACGTGCTCCGTACCGTGCTTTTCCCGCACCGCTTGGCGCATTTCTCGGATCAGCGCCTGCGCGTGGGCCGGGTTCTGTGCCGCGGGCAGGGCCTGGAGCAACTGCAACAGCGTGATGATGCGTTCGTCGCTGCCGGGGAAACGCTCGCGCAAGAGGGTGACGGCGCGCCCCAGCAGGGCGACGGCCTCGTCGACCCGGCCCTCGCGATCCGCCAGTACGCCGCGGTATTGCCATATCAGGGCCTGGGTCAGCGAATCGTGCTCGTTGGCGGCATCCAGCAGCGCCTGGGCGCGCTCCAGCAGCGCCGGCACCGGCGCGTTCTCCGCTTGGTTGAGATGCACGCCCGCCAGCAGCGTCAGCGCCGGCACCACCCGCACATCATCGGTGCCGAAGGCGCGCTCGGCCTGTTCGAGGCGCTCGCGCGCCAGCGCCGCAGAGCGTTCGGAGCGGTAGTTGGCGTCGTAGATTTCCACCAGGGTGGTGTAGATCTCGTCGCGCACCTCGGGCAAGCCGGCCAGCTCCTCCTTGAGACGATCGGCACTGGCATCGAGCAGGTCGATCACGCGCTGGTCCAGCACGCCCACGCCCGCGGCGTTGATGCGCCCGGCGTCGAACAGGCTGACCAGGTAATCCTTCATCGCGGTGGCGCGCTGCGCTTCCTGCCGCGCCACCCGGGTTTGCTGCAGGCTGACGACGAGCCCGATGCCCAGCGCCAGCAGCGCCGCGAGCAGCGCCGTCGCGGCCAGGCGGTTGCGCTGCACCCACTTGGAGAAGCGATACAGCTCGCCATCGGGACGCGCGGTCACCGGCCAGCCGGCGAGGTAGCGTTCCACATCGTCGGCCAGCAGATCGGCGCCGCCGTAGCGGCGCGCGGGATCGACCGCCAGCGCGCGTGCGGCAATGGCATCCAGGTCGCCGCGCAGCTGCGCTGCCGGCAGCGCAATCGCCGCCGGATCGTCGCCGGAACCCACCGCGTGCGACGGCCGCGTGGTGGCGTCGCCGTCGCGATGCATCGCGCTGTAGCGCCGCCCGGTCAGAAGTTCGAACAGGATGGTGCCGAGCGCATACACGTCCGTGGCGGTGCTGATCGCTCCGCCCGCGATCTGCTCGGGCGCGGCGTAGGCCGGGCTGGCGAAGCGCTGTACGGTCTGGATGCCACCGGCGGCGTCGCCCTGCAGGATGCGTCCAATGCCGAAGTCCAGCAGGCAGGGCGTGCCGTCGGCCTGCACGATGACGTTGCCGGGCTTGATGTCCTGATGCACCACGAGCTGGCGGTGCGCATAGGCCAGCACGCGGCAGAGCGAGGCAAACAGTTCCAGGCGGCGGTGCAGCGGCGGTGCCTGCTGCAGCCAGAGGTCGAGCGGTTCGCCTTCCACGTAGCGCATCGCGAACCAGGGCCGTACCGAGGCATCGACGCCGCCATCGATCAGGTGCGCGATCTGTGGATGCTGCAGCCGCGCCAGAAGGCTGCGCTCCCGCTCGAAGGCGCGCAGCACGGCGGCGCTGTCCATGCCCGGTTTGATCGTCTTGAGCGCCACGGTCTGGGCGAACGCGCCGTCGGCACGCTCGGCCAGCCAGACGCTGCCCATGCCGCCCTCGGCCAGATGCCGCAGGATGCGCCAGGGCCCGATGGTTTCGCCGCTGCGATCGACCATGGGCGGCGCGGGTGCCGCGTCGCCGGCAAACGCATCGGCCAACAGCGCATCGACACCGCCGTCGAGCAGGGTATCGCCCTCGGCGTCCAGCACGACGAGGTCGAGCAGGCGCGCGCGCCGCGCCGGATCATCGGCACAGCGGCGCTCGACGAATGCCCGGCGTTCGGACTCCGGCAGTTCCAGCGCCTCGCGCAGCAGCGCGATCTCGTCCAGGCTCACTGCGCCTGGGCCATGTGCAGGCGCAGGAGCGCGCGCGCCGCGCGCCAGTCGCGCGCCACCGTGCGTTCCGACAGCGCCACAAGCTCGGCGATCTCGGCAAAGCCCAGGCCTGCGAAAAAATGCAGCTCCACCACCTGCGCCAGGCGCGCATCCTCACGCGCCAGCGCGGTGAGCGCGGCGTCCAGCGCGAACAGGTCGGTCGCGGCGTCCGGATCCGCTGTTGCCACGTCCTCGGCCGCGCCGAGCGTGACGCACAGCTGCCCGCCGCCGCGCTTGGCGGCGACGCGGTCGCGCATCGCGTTGAGCAACACCTGGCGCATCGCTGCTGCGGCGATGGCGTGGAAGTGGGCGCGGTCCTGCGGCGCGAGGCGGCCACCGGCGAGCTTGAGATAGGTTTCATGCACCAGCGCGGTGGTCGAGAGCGTCGCACCCTCGGACTGGCGCAGCAGGCGGTGGGCGCGCTGGCGCAGGTCGTCGTACACGGCGGCGAAGAGCCGGTCGCGCGCCGCTGCGTCGCCTTCCGCGCAGCGCCGCGCCAGCTCGCAGGTCTGATCCGTGTCGATGTCGCGCCCAGCATCCATCAGAACCTCTCCGGGGCCTGCCGCCGCGCCCGCCGCGCAATCCAGTGCATGAAGTATGGCAACCCTCTGCCGGCTGCGCCAAGCGCGCGGCAGCCATCCGCACCGGGATGGCGAGACCGCGCCTTGCCGGCAGGATCATTCGGCCAGCGCGGCCTGCTGCGCCGCGAACAGCGCACGCGCTCCCGCTTCGCCCAGCGCCAGCAGCGCGTCGAGCTCGTCGCGCCGGAAGGCATGGCCCTCGGCCGTGCCCTGCAGCTCGATGAAGCCGCCGCCGTCGTTCATGACGAGGTTCATGTCGGTGTCGCAGTCCGAATCCTCGGCGTAGTCGAGATCCAGCACCGGCACGCCGCGATAGACGCCCACCGACACCGCGGCGATGGCACCGAAGATCGGCGAGCGCGCGATCTCGCGGCGCGCCATCAGCCAGCCCACCGCATCGTGCAGCGCGACGTAGGCTCCGGTGATCGCTGCGGTGCGGGTGCCGCCGTCGGCCTGCAGCACGTCGCAATCGAGCGTGATGGTGCGCTCGCCCAGCAGGCGCCGATCGACGCAGGCGCGCAGCGCGCGGCCGATCAGGCGCTGGATCTCCAGGGTGCGACCGCCCTGCTTGCCGCGTGCGGCTTCGCGGTCGTTGCGGGTGTGGGTGGAGCGCGGCAGCATTCCGTATTCGGCCGTCACCCAGCCCTCGCCCTTGCCGCGCAGGAACGGCGGCACGCGCGCCTCCACGCTGGCGGTGCACAACACCTGGGTGTCGCCGAAGCAGACCAGCACCGAACCCTCGGCGTGGCGGGTGTAGCGACGCTGGATGCGGACCGGCCGCAACTGGTCCGGCGCGCGGCCGCTCGGGCGGGAAAACGAGGTCATGGGGAAGGTCCGTGTGAAAACAGGCACCTTACCATCCGGACGCGACCGCGTTGCCGCCGGCCACCGCGGCGCGCCGCCGCCATGGCGATGCGCCGCCGCATGCCCGACAATGCAGCATTGCGCTTTGCACTCACGGAGACACCGCATGATCCGCAGCATGACCGCCTTCGCCTCGGCCGAACGCCAGACTCCGTGGGGCACACTGGGGTGCGAGCTGCGCGCGGTGAACCACCGCTATCTGGAGCTTTCGGTGCGCGCGCCCGAAGAGCTGCGCGTGCTGGAGCCGGCGCTGCGCGAGCGCATCGGTGCCAAGGTCCAGCGTGGCAAGCTGGAGCTCAGCCTGCGCCTGCGCGCCGCGCCCGATGCCGCCAGCGCGACGCTGCGGCTCAACGAGCCCCTGCTCGATCAGCTCGCCGCCGCCTCGCGCACCTTCGGCCCGCGCTTCCCCGGCCTCACCGTCGACTTCGCCACGCTGCTGGCGCTGCCGGGCGTGATGCAGCAGGACGGCATCGACAGCGCCGGCCTGCAGGGCGAGGCGCTGGCGCTGGCCGAGGAAACCATCGCCGAGTTCCTTTGTGCCCGCGAGCGCGAGGGTGAGATGCTCGCCGCCACGCTGCGCGAGCGCCTCGCCGGCGTCGAAGCGGCCTGCGCGCAGGTGCGCCAGTGGCTGCCGGAGATCCGCACCGGCCTGCGCACCCGCCTTGAGGCGCGCTTCGCCGAGCTGGCACCCGCGCTCGATCCCGGCCGCCTGGAGCAGGAATTCGTGCTGTGGCTGCAGAAGCTCGACGTGGACGAAGAGCTCGACCGCCTCGCCACCCACATCGCCGAAGCCCGCCGCGTGCTCGGCCTGCGCGAAGCCGTCGGCCGTCGCCTCGACTTCCTCATGCAGGAATTCAACCGCGAAGCCAACACCCTGGGCTCCAAGTCCGTCGACGCCCGCACCAGCCAGGTCGCGGTGGAGCTGAAGGTGCTGATCGAACAGATGCGCGAGCAGGTGCAGAACTTGGAGTGACATGAAGAACGCCGCCGCCTCGCGCTCCGGCCACCGCGACGCCGGCCCGGACGCTCCGCTCGAACTGTCTCCGCCTGAGGCCTGGGCGCGCGTCCGCGCGGGCGTGCCGCTTCTGGACGTGCGCAGCGAGGGCGAGCGCGCCGCGGGCACGGCCGAAGGCGCGCGCGCAGTGGCGCTCGACGAACTGCTGGCCGATCCGGCTGCCGCGCTGCCCGCCCCGATGCAGGAAGTCGGCCTGCTGTGCGCCAGCGGCCAGCGCACCGCGCGCGCCGCGGCGCGGCTGCGGGAGCTGGGCCATGCGCGAGTCTGGTCGGTCGCCGGCGGACTGGCGCGCTGGCGCGCCGAGGCGCTGCCCGTCACCGCGCCGAACGAGACGCCCGACTTCCTCGAACGCTTCGGCCGCCATCTGCTGCTGCCCGAGGTGGGGCTGGAGGGCCAGCGCCGGCTGCGCGATGCGCGCGTGGCGCTGGTCGGCGCGGGCGGCCTCGGTTCCCCGGTCGCGCTGTATCTGGCGGCGGCCGGCGTGGGCCACCTCAGCCTGATCGACGACGACCGCGTGGACCGCAGCAACCTGCAGCGCCAGGTATTGCACGGCGAGGCCGATATTGGCCGCCCCAAGGTCGCCTCGGCCGCGGATCGCCTGGCGGCGCTGTGGCCGGGCATCGCGCTGCGGCAGGACGCGGTCCGGCTCGGCCCCGGCAACGCGGACGCGCTGCTGGCGGATCACGATGTCGTGGTGGACGGTGCCGACAACTTCCTCACGCGCTACCTGCTCAGCGACGCCTGCGTGCGCCTCGGGCTGCCGCTGGTGCACGGCGCGGTGGATCGATTCCGCGGGCAGGTGGCGCTGTTCTGGCCGGCGCGCCGGCCCGAGGCGGGCTGCTACCGCTGCCTGTTTCCCGCGCCGCCGCCGGCCGAGCTGGTGCCCAACTGCGCGCAGGCCGGCGTGCTGGGCGTGCTGCCCGGCCTGGTCGGGATGCTGCAGGCGACCGAGACGCTCAAGCTGCTGCTGGGCATCGGCGAGCCGCTGCTGGGCACCCTGCTCTGCGTGGATGCGCTGACGATGCGGTTCGACCGGCTCGCGCTGCATCGGCACAGCGACTGCGCGGTCTGCGGCGACGGGCGTCACGCGCTGTCGAACGCGCCGTTGCCCGGCGCAGGCTGTGGCACAGGTGCGCCATGACGCCGATCCCGCGCGGGCTGTGCGCCCTGCTCCTGCTCTGCCTGGCGGCGGGATCGGGCCTCGCGCGGGCGGGCGAGGCGCGTGCCGCGGTCGCCTCCAACTTCCTGCATACCTGCGAGGCGCTGGCCGAGGATTTCCACGCCCGCACCGGCCACCGCCTGCGGATCAGCTCGGCTTCGACCGGCAAGCTCTACGCCCAGATCCGCGCCGGCGCGCCCTTCGACCTCCTGCTCGCGGCCGACGCCGCGACGCCGCGGCGGCTGGTGTCCGAAGGTTTGGCCAAGGCCGATTCAGTCCATGACTACGCCCTCGGGCGGCTGGTGCTGTGGAGCCGCGATCCGGAGCGGATCGGCGACGGCGAGGCGCTGCTGCGCGGCGGAAAGATTGCGCGGCTGGCGATCGCCAATCCGGCGCTGGCACCCTACGGCGCGGCGGCGCGCGAAGTGCTGCAGCGGCTGGGGCGCTGGGAGGCGCTGCAGCCGGCGCTGGTGCAGGGCGAGAACGTGGGCCAGGCGATGCAGTTCGTGGCGACGGGCGCGGCCCCGCTGGGCCTGTTGCCGCGCTCCCAGGTGCAGGAAGCCGAGCGGCGCGCGCGCGGATCCGGCTGGGAAGTTCCCGCCGACTGGCACGCACCCATCGTGCAAAGCGCCGTGCTGCTCATCCGCGGCAGCGACAATCCGGCCGCGCGCGCATTCTCCGACTACCTGCGCAGCGCGCCGGCGCGCGCCATCGTGCGTGAGCACGGCTATGACCGGGTGGACTGACCCGATGCAGTGGCCGTCCTGGGTGCTGGCGGCGTGGGTGACGCTCAAGCTCGCCGGCCTCACCACGATCATCCTGCTGGCGCTGGGCATGCCGCTGGCGTGGTGGCTGGCGCGCACCGGCTCGGCCTGGCGCGCGCCGGTGGGCGCGCTGGTGTCGCTGCCGATGGTGCTGCCGCCCACGGTGCTGGGTTTCTACCTGCTCATCGCGCTGGCACCGGACGGGATCATCGGCCGCACCACCGATCTCCTCGGGCTGGGATCCTGGGCCTTCACCTTCCAGGGCCTGCTGCTGGCTTCGGTGCTCTACTCCCTGCCCTTCGTGGTGCATCCGCTGCAGGCCGGCTTTTCCGGCCTCTCCGCGCCGGTGCTGGAGGCGGCCGCGACGCTGCGCGCCGGACCACTCGACCGCTTCTTCAGCGTGGCGCTGCCGCTGGTGCGGCCTTCGCTCCTGACCGCCACCCTGCTCGGCTTCGCCCATACCGTTGGCGAGTTCGGCGTGGTGCTGATGGTGGGCGGCAGCATCGAGGGCCAGACGCGGGTGCTGTCGGTGCTGCTCTACGACCAGGTCGAGGCGATGGCCTACGGCGAGGCGCACCGGCTGGCCGCGGGCCTCCTGCTGTTTTCGTTCGGCCTGCTGCTGGCGATGCAGTGGCTCGGTCGCCGCACGGCGGTCACCGATGGCTGAGCCGGCGGGCATCACTCTCCAGACCCGGCTCGCGCGCGGCAGCTTCACGCTCGACGTGGACCTGCGCCTGCCGGCGCGCGGCACCACCGTCCTGTTCGGCCCCTCGGGCAGTGGCAAGAGCAGCCTGCTGCGGATCGCCGCCGGACTGGAGCCCGCCGCGCGAGGCTGCGTGCGGATCGGCGGGGAAACGTGGCAGGACGCGGATTCCTTCCTGCCGCCGCACCGTCGCGCGCTCGGCGTGGTGTTCCAGCACGCGGCGCTGCTGCCGCACCTGAGCGTGCTGGACAACCTGCGCTACGGCTGGAAGCGTGCCGGTGCGGCAACCGCCACGCTCGATGCCTGGATCGAGCGCCTGGCGCTTTCGGCGCTGCTGCCGCGCCGCCCGGAAACGCTTTCGGGGGGCGAGCGCCAACGCGTGGCGCTGGCCCGCGCGCTGGCGTGCGAGCCGCGCTGGCTGCTGTTGGACGAGCCGCTCAGCGCGCTGGATGCGGCGCGCCGCGCGGAGGTGCTGCCATTCCTTGAAACCGTGCGACGCGAGGCCGGCCTGCCGATCCTCCACGTCACCCATGCGATCGACGAGGCGGTGCGCCTGGCCGATCATCTGGTGCTGCTGGAAGACGGCCGCGCCCGCGCCTGCGGGCCGGCGCTGGAGGTGCTCAACCGCGCCGACCTGCCGCTCGCGCTGCGCGAGGACGCCGGCGTCGTGCTCGACGCCACGGCCGACGCGCGCGACGCGCACGGGCTGGTGCGGCTCGCCACCGCGGCCGGCACGCTGTATGCACACGGCGCGACGCTGGCCGCCGGCACGGTGCTGCGCGTGCGCATCCAGGCGCGCGACGTCAGCCTGGCGCTGAGCCGGCACGGGGATTCCAGCCTGCTCAACCTCGTGCCGGCGCGCCTGGTCGCGCTCGATCCGCTGCCCGGCGGGCAGGTGCAGGCGCGGCTGGAGGCATCGGGCGCGCCGCTGCTGGCGCGGATCTCGCATCACTCGGTCGAGCGTCTGGCGCTGCAGCCGGGAATGATGCTGTGGGCGCAGGTCAAGGCGGTCGCGCTGCTGGTCTAGGCCGGAAGCGGGTTTGACTTCCATCAAGTCCACGCCGGCCCGGCGGCCCTAGTCTGCCGATCGCCTGCCCGGATTTCGCCGGGTGCGCCATCCGTTCGGGGGAATTCGCCGCGATGCCCAGCCTGCTGCGCCACCTGCGCCACGCCACCGCGTCGCTGTCACCGGGCTATTTCAGCATGGTGATGGCCACCGGCATCATGTCGATCGCCGCCCATCTGCTGGGCGTCCCGGTGCTGGCGAAGGCCCTGCTCGCGCTCAACTGGCTGCTCTTCATCGTGATCGGCACGCTGGCGCTGGCGCACCTGGTCTGGCACCCGCGACGGGTGCGCGACGACCTCTTCAACCACCTCAACGCGCCGGGTTTCTTCACCTTCGTGGCGGCGTGCGGGGTGCTGGGGAGCCAGAGCCTTCTGATCGGCGGCGACCTGCGCGTGGCAGCGACGCTGGGCATCGTCGGGCTGCTGGCCTGGATCGGTTTCACCTACACCATTTTCACCGTGCTCACGGTCAAGCAGGAGAAACCGGAGCTTGCGCGCGGCATCAACGGCGGCTGGCTGCTGGCGGTGGTGGCGACCCAGTCGATGGCGGTGCTGGCGGCGCTGATCGCCCCCGAGGTCGGGCAGCCGCTGCGCATGGAACTCAACTTCTTCGCGCTGTCGATGTGGCTGTGGGGCGGGATGCTCTACATCTGGATGATGTCGCTGATCTTCTACCGCTACACCTTCTTCGCGTTCTCCCCCGCCGACCTGTCGCCGCCGTACTGGATCAACATGGGGGCGATGGCGATCTCCACCCTGGCCGGTTCGCTGCTGATCCTCAACACCCCGCACGCGCCGTTCCTGCACTCAATGCTGCCCTTCATCAAGGGCTTCACGGTGTTCTACTGGGCCACCGGCACCTGGTGGATTCCCATGCTGGTGGTGCTGGCGATCTGGCGCCACGGCGTGCGGCGCTTTCCCTTCACCTACGACCCGATGTACTGGGGCGCGGTGTTCCCGCTGGGCATGTACGCGGCCAGCACGCATCGCATGATCGACGCGCTGCAGCTTCCCTTCCTCGCGCGCCTGCCGCAGGCGATGTTCGCCATCGGCATGGCGGCCTGGGCGCTGCTGTTCGCCGGGCAGCTGCGCGCGCTGTACCGGCAGTGGCGGACGGCCGACGGCTGATCCCGGGACGGACCCGGCACGCATCCCCGTCACTTCACGCGCGGCGCGCGCTCGATGTCGTGCAGCAGTCCGCCGCGGCGGGTGTAGGCCCACCAGGTCAAACCGATGCAGCTCAGGTAGAACACGAAGAACGACCACAGCGCGGCGTCGGCGCTGCCGGTCAGCGCGATCGAGGATCCGTAGCTCTTGGGGATGAAGAAGCCGCCGTAGGCCGCGATCGCCGAACTGAAGCCGATGATGGCCGCGCTTTCCTTGTCGGCCTGCCGGGTGCGTTCTTCCGGCGTCATGCCCGGCATCAGCCGGTCGATTTCCTTGCGCATGATCACCGGGATCATCTGGAAGGTGGAGGCATTGCCCACGCCGCTGACGAAGAACAGGAACAGGAACACCGCGAAGAAGCCGGAAAAGCTCTGCGCGTGGAGGAAATACACCACGCCCAGGACGCCTGCCGCCATCCCGACGAACACCCAGAACGTCACCCTCGCCCCGCCCCAGCGATCGGAAATCCAGCCGGTGAACGAGCGGCTGAGCGCGCCCACCAGCGGCCCGAGGAAGGCGAGCTTGAGCACCGGCACGTGCGGGAACTGGATCTTGGCCAGCAGCGGGAAGGCGGCGGAGTAGCCGATGAAGGAACCGAAGGTGCCCAGGTACAGCCAGCACATGATCCAGTTGTGGCTGCGGCGGAAGATCACCGACTGCTCGGCGAAGGACGCCTTGGCGGTGGTGAGGTCGTTCATGCCGAACCACGCGCCGATCGCGGACAGGGCGATGAAGGGCACCCAGATGAAGCCGGCATTCTGCAGCCACAGCGGCTGGTGATCGGCCACGCCGTCCGAGCTCATCAGCGGCTCGCCGCCGAGGGCCCCGAAAACCCCGACGGTGATCACCAGCGGCACCAGGAACTGCACCGCGCTCACGCCCAGGTTCCCGAGTCCGGCGTTGAGCGCCAGCGCGTGGCCCTTCTCGGACTTGGGGAAAAAGAAGGAGATGTTCGACATCGAGGAGGCGAAGTTGCCGCCGCCGAAGCCGCACAGCAGGGCCAGAAGCAGCAGGATCCAGTACGGCGTATCCGGATTCTGCACCGCGAAACCGATGCCCAGCGCCGGGATCATCAGCGACCAGGTCGCCAGCGTGGTCCAGAAGCGCCCGCCGAAGATCGGCACCACGAAGGAGTAGAAGATACGCAGGGTCGCACCCGACAGCGCCGGCAGCGCCGCCAGCCAGAAGAGCTGGTCGGTCGTGAGCCGGAAGCCGACGGCGGGGAGCTTGGCGACCACCACCGACCACACCATCCAGACCGCGAACGACAGCAGCAGGGAGGGAATCGACAGCCACAGGTTGCGCCGGGCGATGCGCCGCCCGGTGGCCTCCCAGAAAACGGGATCCTCCGGCCGCCAGTCCTCCAGCAGGTGGCTGCCCAGCACGCCCTCGTGCTCGGGCTTGTGGATGGGCTGCATTTCCGGCAGTTCCGGCAGCTTGCGCAGCTCCTTCTCGGCGACCCCGCGCTCCATCGCGCGGACCGAGACGTGCATCCACACCAGCGACGCCAGCACGACCACGAAAAGCAGCGCAAAGCAGCTTTGCCAGATGCCCACCAGATCATTCAGCGCGCCGAACGCGATCGGCAGCAGGAAGCCGCCGAGGCCGCCGACCAGACCGACGATGCCACCGACCGCGCCCACGTGCTTGGGGTAGTACACCGGGATGTGCTTGTACACCGCGGCCTTGCCCAGGCTCATGAAGAAGCCCAGCACGAACACCAGCACGATGAATCCCGTCACGCCGGTACTGAGGGTGAACCGGATCGGTCCTTCGATGCCGTGGATGACGTAGTCCGTCGGCGGATAGGCCAGCAGGAAGCAGCAGGCGATGGACACGCCGAAGGTCCAGTACATCACCCGGCGCGCGCCGAACTTGTCGGACAGCACGCCGCCGTATACCCGGAACAGGCTGGCCGGGATCGAATAGGCGGCTGCCACCATGCCCGCGGTGCGGATGTCCATGCCGTAGACGCCGATCAGGTAGCGCGGCAGCCACAGCGACAGCGCGACGAAGCCGCCGAAGACGAAGAAGTAGTAGAGCGAAAAGCGCCAGACCTGCACGTTCTTGAGCGGCTCCAGCATGCTGGCCAGGCTCGGCGGCTTCGCGCCTTCCCGACGGCGCTGTTCCTGCTCCGGGTCGTCGCTGGTGGTGAACCAGAAAATCACCGCCATCACCGCCAGTCCGATCGCCCAGTACTGAGCCACCGCCTGCCAGCCGAGCGCGACCATCACCATCGGGGCAAGCAGCTTGGTGACCGCCGCGCCGACGTTGCCGGCACCGAAGATGCCCAGCGCCAGGCCCTGACGGCTGGCCGGGAACCAGCGCGAGACGTAGGCCACGCCCACCGAGAAGGCACCGCCGGCGATGCCCACGCCGACCGCCGCGAGGAGGAAGCTGGCGTAGCTGTCGGCGTAGGTCAGCATCCAGGTGGCCGCCGCCGCCGCCAGCATCACCAGCACCTGCACCAGGCGACCGCCGTGCTGGTCGGCCCAGATGCCCAGAATCAGCCGGATCAGACTGCCGGTCAGGATCGGCATGCCGATCAGCAGGCCGAACTGGGTTTCGCTCAGCCCCAGCTGCTTCTGCACCTCGATGCCGATGATCGAGAAGATCGTCCACACCGCGAAGCACGCGGTGAAGGCGGCCGTGGACATCCACAGCGCCCGCTGCTGGGGGCCGCGCTCGATGGCTGTTGAGTCCTGCATGGAATGTCTCGACTGTGAGTTGGGGGAACCGGAACCCGGCGCACCGGAGTGGCGGTCAGGCCGCCGCTTCGATCGCCTCCAGCCCGCGCACCGTGTAGCGGTGCTGGAGTTCGAGCAGGTATTGCTGGAGCGCCTGCTGGCGTACCTGCAGTTCGAGGTAATCGCGGATGCGCTGGTGCACGGCATCGAATTCGAGCGCCTCGCCGTCGGCGATCCCGTCGACCTGCACGACGTGATAGCCCCAGCGCGACTCGACCGGGAAGCCGGCCAGCCCCTGGCGCAGGCGGAACACCTGGCGATCGAACTCGGGCACGGTCTGGCCGCGCTCCAGCCAGCCCAGATCCCCGCCCTGGTCCTTCGAGGGGCAGTCCGAATGGCGCAGGGCGAAGTCGGCGAAGAGCTGCGGCCGCGTCTTCAGCTCCGCGATCAGTTCTTCGGCGCGGCTGCGCGCGCTGAAGCGGCCGTTCACGTCATCCGCCGCCGCGGCCAGCAGGATGTGGCGCGCGCGCAGGCGCAGCGGCGCATGGAAGCGCCCGGGATTCTGCTCGAAGTAGCGCCGGCAGTCTTGCTCGGACGGCGTGCGGCTCTCTGCCTCGCGTTCGAGCAGGACGCGGATGCAGGCCTCCTCGAGCGGCTCGCCGGGATGGGGCTGCAAATCCTGCGCAATGCCCAGCCGCTCCGCCTCGCGGCGCAGCAGCTCGCGCACCACCAGCGCACGCGCCGCGCTGGCGCGCGACTGCTCGGGCTTCATGGCGCGGTGGAACTGCATTTCCCCGGCGATCTGCGCCTCGCTGATCGCCGTATCGCCGACGAACAGGAACGCCGGGGCGCGCTGGCCCAGCGTGCGCGGGCCTTCGCTGGCGTCGCGCGCGCGGTCGGCGTGGGCGTCATCGGCGACCGGTGCCTGCGAGTCGATCAGGGTGATGGCAAGCGGGCGACTGCGTTCCATCATCAGGCCCTCGGGCCGTAGCGCAGCGGCGGCTGGCGGCGGCGCACCACCTGATAGGGCCGCCAAAGGTAGCTGAGCGGGATGCTCCACACGTGCACCAGGCGGGTGAAGGGCGTCAGCAGGAACAGGGTCAGGCCGAGGAAGATGTGCGCCTTGTAGACCCAGCTCACGCCGGCCACGAACTCGGCCGCGCCGCCGCGGAAGGTGACGATGCGCTGCGCCCATTCGGCCAGCGCCATCATCACGCCACCGTCCATGTGCTTGCTGGATTCGACGATGGTGTAGAGGCCCAGCAGCAGCTGCGCGAACAGCAGCAGCAGGATCGCGGTATCTGCGAACGTGCCGGTGGCCCTGACCCGCGGATTGGTCAGCCGGCGCAAGGTGAGGATGCTGATGCCGACCAGGCAGACCGCGCCGAACGCGCCGCCCACCACCATCGCCAGCAGCTGCTTCTGCGGCACGGTGATGAAGGGCTCGTATACCCAGTGCGGCGTCAGGAGGCCGACGAGGTGGCCGGCGAGGATCGCCAGGATGCCGATGTGGAAGAGGTTGCTGCCCCAGCGCATGCCCTTGTCGGACAGGAGCTGGCTGGAGCCGGCGCGCCAGGTGAACATGGCGCGGTCGAAGCGCGCCCAGCTGCCGATGAAGAACACCGCGAGCGCGATGTAGGGATAAATCTGGAAGGCGAAGGTATCCACGTGGCTCATGGCTGCACCTGCGGGTTGGCATGGCTGGGCGCGGCCGCCGGACGCGGCGCGCGGGTGGCGGAAGGATCGCAGTCCTGGGCGGGGGCCTCGGCACCGAAGCGCACCGCCTCCTCCTCCCAGAGCTGGTCCATGACCTCGGGCGTGTCGTCGCGCGGCTCCTGCCGCGCGCGGCGGCGCAGCGCGTCGATATCGACCGCACCGCTGGCGTACTCCACCAGGGTTTCGAGCAGCACGGCGTGACTGCTTCCGCGCTCGCCCGCGCGCGCGGCCAGAAGGCCGATGATGTGGCTGACGTGCTGCAGCCAGTCGCGCGCCTCCTCCGGCGGGCGTTGGCCCAGGTATTCCAGCAGCAGCGGCAGGTAGTCCGGCAGCTCGCGCGCGGACAGCTCGTAGCCGTTCCTGCGGTAGGCCTCGATCAGGTCGACCATCGCCTGGCCGCGATCGCGCGATTCGCCGTGGATGTGCTCGAACAAGAGCAGGCTCATCGACCGGCCGCGGTCGAAAAGCGCCAGCCAGCGCTCCTGCGCCTCGAGCGGATCGGTGGCGAGCAGGTCGCGCACGTGCTGCACCAGCGCCTGCCGGCGCGCCGGCGGGAGGGCGTCGTCCTGCGCCGCGGCGAGGAGTTCCTCACCGTGTTCCCAGAGCGCGTCCCGCGGATAGTCGAGCAGTACGCCGATGAGCTTGAGCAGGCTCATCGGGTCACCTCGAGCGATTTTTCCTGCCGGTTCGGATGCACCGCGTAGCTGGTGCTCTTGCGCTGGCCGAAGAGGTCCGCCGGCGAATCGCCGCTGCAGCCGTTGCCGAAGGTGAAGCCGCAGCCGCCGCGCTCGCCGAAGGCGTCGTTGGCGTATTCGCGGTGCGCCGAGGGAATCACGAAGCGGTCCTCGTAGTTGGCGATGGCCAGATAGCGGTACATGTCCTCGGCCTGTGCCACGGTCAGCCCGGCCTGCTTCAGCACGGCGTGGTCCTCGACCCCGTCCACGTTCAGCGAACGCCGCCAGGCACGCATCGCCATCATCCGCTCCAGCGCACGCACCACCGGCGCTTCATCGCCGGCGGTCAGCATGTTGGCCAGATACCGCACCGGGATGCGCAGCGAGGCGATGTCGGGCAGTTCGCCGTTCATTCCCACCCGGCCGCGCTCGGCCGCGGACTGGATCGGCGACAGCGGCGGCACGTACCAGACCATCGGCAGGGTGCGGTATTCCGGGTGCAGCGGCAGCGCCAGCTTCCAGTCGATGGCGAGCTTGTAGGTGGGCGAGTTCACTGCCGCCTCCAGCCAGCTGTCGGGGATGCCTTCCTTGCGCGCGGCCTCGATCACCGCCGGGTCATTGGGGTCGAGGAAGATGTCCAGGTGCGCCTGGTACAGGTCCTTCTCGGCCGGCACGGAGGCGGCTTCCTGGATGCGGTCGGCGTCGTACAGCAGCACGCCGAGGTAGCGGATGCGGCCGACGCAGGTTTCCGAGCACACCGTGGGCTCGCCCATCTCGATGCGCGGGTAGCAGAAGATGCACTTCTCGGATTTGCCGGTCTTCCAGTTGTAGTAGATCTTCTTGTACGGGCAGGCCGACACGCACATGCGCCAGCCGCGGCACTTGTCCTGGTCGATCAGCACGATGCCGTCCTCCTCGCGCTTGTAGATCGCGCCCGAGGGGCACGCCGACACGCACGCCGGGTTGAGGCAGTGCTCGCACAGCCGCGGCAGGTACATCATGAAGGTCTTCTCGAACGCGCCGTAGATCTCCTTCTGCACGCCGTCGAAGTTTCTGTCCTTGCTGCGCTTGGCGAATTCGGTGCCGAGGATTTCCTCCCAGTTCGGTCCCCAGTGGATCTTCTGCATGCGCTCGCCGGAGATCAGCGAGCGCGGGCGCGCGGTCGGCTGGTGCTTCACGTCCGGGGCTTCGTGCAGGTGCTGGTAGTCGAAGTCGAACGGCTCGTAGTAGTCGTCGATCTGCGGCAGGTCGGGGTTGGCGAAGATCTTCGCAAGCATCCGCCAGCGCCCGCCGGCCTTGGGCACGAGCTTGCCGGCGCGGGTGCGCACCCAGCCGCCGTTCCACTTGTCCTGGTTTTCCCACTCCTTGGGATAGCCGACGCCGGGCTTGGTCTCGACGTTGTTGAACCAGGCGTACTCGACGCCTTCGCGGCTGGTCCAGACGTTCTTGCAGGTGATGGAACACGTGTGGCAGCCGATGCACTTGTCCAGGTTCAGCACCATCGCGATCTGTGCGCGGACTTTCATCACACCACCTCCCGGGCATTGGCAGGCACGGGCTCGCCGTCCAGCCAGTCGATCCTGTCCATCTTCCTCACCACCACCAGCTCGTCGCGGTTGGTGCCGACGGTGCCGTAGTAGTTGAAGCCGTAGGAATACTGGGCGTAGCCGCCGATCATGTGGGTCGGCTTGAGCACCACGCGCGTCACCGAGTTGTGGATGCCGCCGCGGGTGCCGGTGATCTCGGAACCGGGCGTGTTGATGATGCGCTCCTGGGCGTGGTACATCATCGCCATGCCCGGCTTCACCCGCTGGCTGACCACGGCGCGGGCCGCGATCGCGCCGTTGACGTTGAACAGCTCGATCCAGTCGTTGTCCTCGATCCCCGCCTCGCGCGCATCGTCCTCGCTGAGCCACACGATCGGCCCGCCGCGCGAGAGCGTCTGCATGATGAGGTTGTCGGAGTAGGTGCTGTGGATGCCCCACTTCTGGTGCGGGGTGATCCAGTTCAGCACGATCTCCTTGTGGCCGTTCGGTTTCTTGCCGAGCATCGGCGCGATGGTCTTGGTGTCCACCGGCGGGCGGTACTGCATGAAGCCCTCGCCGAAGGCCAGCATCCACTCGTGGTCCTGGTAGAACTGCTGGCGCCCGGTCAGGGTGCGCCACGGGATCAGCTCGTGGACATTGGTGTAGCCGGCGTTGTAGCTGACGTGCTCGTCCTCCAGCCCCGACCAGATCGGCGAGGAAATGATCTTGCGCGGCTGCGCCTGGATGTCGCGGAAGCGGATCGCCTCGTGCTCCTTGCCGACGGCGAGATGGGTGTGGTCGCGGCCGGTGAAGGTGCCGAGCGATTCCCACGCCTTCACGGCGACGTGGCCGTTGGTTTCCGGCGCCAGGTGCAGGATCACCTCGCAGGCGTCGATGGCCGAATCGATCTGCGGCCGGCCGTGGCTCACACCCTCCTCGCGCACGCGCTGGTTGAGATCGCCGAGGAAGTGCACCTCGTCCCTGGTATCCCAGTTCATGCCCTTGCCGCCGTTGCCCTGCTTGTCCAGCAGCGGGCCCAGCGAGGTGAACTTCTTGTAGAGGTTCGGGTAGTCGCGCTCCACCACCACCATCGACGGCATGGTCTTGCCGGGGATGGCCTCGCACTCGCCCTTCTTCCAGTCGGTCACGCCCAGCGGCATCGCCAGCTCGTTGGGGGTGTCGTGCAGGGTCGGCACCAGCACCAGGTCCTTGACCACGTCCAGCACGCCGGGGGCCAGCTCGCTGACGGTGCGCGCGATGCCCTTGAAGATGTCCCAGTCGCTGCGCGATTCCCACGCCGGATCCACCGCTTTCGACAGCGGATGGATGAAGGGGTGCATGTCGGAGGTGTTGAGGTCGTTCTTTTCGTACCAGGTGGCGGTGGGCAGCACCACGTCGGAATACAGCGCGGTGGTGCACATGCGGAAGTCGAGCGTGACCAGCAGATCGAGCTTGCCCTCGGGTGCCTCGTCGCGCCACCTCACTTCCTCGGGCTTGGTCGCGCCGCGCTCGCCCAGGTCCTTGCCCTGCACGCCGTGGCGGGTGCCGAGCAGGTGGCGCAGCATGTATTCATGGCCCTTGCCGGACGAGCCCAGCAGGTTGGAGCGCCAGATGAAGAGGTTGCGCGGGAAGTTCTGCGGCGCGTCCGGATCGGCGAAGGCGAAGTCCAGCGCGCCGGACTTCAGCTGCGCCACCGCGTAGTCGACCGGTGCCACGCCGGCCGCCTCGGCCTCGCGCACCACCTCGATCGGATTGCGGTCCAGCTGCGGCGCGCTGGGCAGCCAGCCCATGCGCACCGCGCGCAGGTTCAGGTCGGCCATCGAGCCGGTGAACTTCGCCGGGTCGGCCAGCGGCGAAAGGATCTCCTTCACGTCCAGCTTCTCGTAGCGCCATTGGTCGGAGTTGAAGTAGAAGAACGAGGTGCCATTCATGTGGCGCGGTGGCTTGCTCCAGTCCAGCGCGAACGCCAGCGGCTGCCAGCCGGTCTGCGGGCGCAGCTTTTCCTGCCCGACGTAGTGCGCCCAGCCGCCTCCCGTCTGACCCACGCAGCCGCACATGACCAGCATGTTGATCAGGCCGCGGTAGTTCATGTCGTTGTGGTACCAGTGGTTCATCGCCGCGCCGACGATGATCATGCTGCGGCCACGGGTCTTGTCGGCGGTGCGGGCGAACTCGCGGGCGATCTCGATCACGTCCAGACGCGGCACGCCGGTGATCGTTTCCTGCCAGGCCGGGGTGCCCGGCAGGTTGTCGTCGAAGCTGGTGGCCACGTTGCCGCCGCCGAAGCCGCGGTCCACGCCGTACTGCGCCAGCAGCAGGTCGTACACCGTGGCGACCAGGGTTTCCGCGCCATCGGCGGTCTGCAGCCTGCGCACCGGGATGTTGCGCTCCAGCACGTCCTCGAACTTGACGGCGGTCCACTTCTCGTGCTCGATGCCGCCGAAGTACGGAAAGCTCACCGCCTCGATGCCGTCATGGGCGTCCTTGAAGCTCAGCCGCAGGCGCGTCTCGCGACCGGCGCTGTCCTTTTCCTCGATGTTCCACTTGCCCTTTTCGCCCCAGCGGAAACCGACCGAGCCGTTCGGCACGGTGACGGCACCGGTGGTCTCGTCGAACGCCAGGCTCTTCCATTCGGGATTGTTGGCCTCGCCCAGCCCGCCGAGGTCGGAGGCGCGCAGGTAACGCCCCGCCACCAGCCGGCCATCGTCGCGCCGCTCCAGCCGCACCAGCAGCGGCATGTCGGTGTATTGCCGGCAATAGTCGGTGAAGTACTGCGAGGGCCGGTCGACGTGGAACTCCTTCAGGATCACGTGGCCGAACGCGAACGCCAGCGCGGCGTCGGTGCCCTGCTTGGGGTGCAGCCAGTGGTCGGTGAGCTTGGCGACTTCGGAATAGTCCGGGGTGATCGCCACCGTCTTGGTGCCGTTGTAGCGCGCCTCGGTGAAGAAGTGCGCGTCGGGCGTGCGGGTCTGCGGGACGTTGGAGCCCCACGCGATGATGTAGCGGCTGTTGTACCAGTCGGCCGATTCCGGCACGTCGGTCTGCTCGCCCCACACCTGCGGCGAGGACGGCGGCAGGTCGCAGTACCAGTCGTAGAACGACAGGCAGGCACCGCCGAGCAGCGACAGGTAGCGCGCGCCGGAGGCGTAGGACACCATCGACATCGCCGGGATCGGCGAGAACCCGACCACGCGATCCGGGCCGTACTTTTTCACCGTGTAAAGGTTCGAGGCGGCGATCAGCTCGTTGGCCTCCTCCCAGCGCACCCGCGCGAAGCCGCCCATGCCGCGGCGCGACTTGTAGTCCGCCGCCTTGGCCGGGTCTTCCACGATGCTGGCCCAGGCGTCCACCGGTGCCATGGTCTTGCGCGCCTGCCGCCACAGGCGCAGCAGCGCGCCGCGGATCAGCGGGTACTTCAGGCGGTTGGCGCTGTACAGGTACCAGGAATAGCTGGCCCCGCGCGGGCAGCCGCGCGGCTCGTGGTTGGGCAGGTCGGGCCGCGTGCGCGGGTAGTCGGTCTGCTGGGTTTCCCAGGTCACCAGGCCGTTCTTGACGTAGATCTTCCAGCTGCAGGAGCCGGTGCAGTTCACCCCGTGGGTGGAGCGCACGATCTTGTCGTACTGCCAGCGCGCACGGTAGCCGTTCTCCCAGTCGCGGCTTTCGGTCTTGGTGAAGCCGTGGCCGTCGGCGAACGGCTCCGCCTGGCGCTTGAAGAACTGCAGGCGGTCAAGGAAATAGCTCATCGGGAAACCCTCTCGGCAGACGGACGCGGCAGGGCGTCGTGAGACTGGCCGTCAGGCTTCGACTGGCGCACTCGCCGCGACCACGCATGCTGGTCCGAGTGCTGATCCGCCGTTTGACTGACGTCAATTTCTCCGAAATCGGCAGCGGATTTCCCGTGCGCCAGCGATACTCACGCCGCGCGCGACTCACTCCGCCGTCGGATCGGGCGCGGTTCCGGTGCCGCGCCGACGCGGGCCGCGGCGACGCACGCTGTCGCGCACGTCCACCTCGATGCCTACATACAGGGGCGCATCCGCGGCACCGCCGGGCAGGACATAGGCCAGCGCGTCGCGGCAGGGAAGGCGCGCGACGTAGTCCAGAAGATCCGCGCGCGGCAGCCGCAGGCTCCACGCGCCCGGCTCGACCTGCAGCGCCGCTCCGTCCGGCGCGTCCCCCAGAACGATGCGCTGGACCAGCCGAACGCCCGGCGACAGGTGGCTGCTGCGAGTCAGATGGCCGCTGTCCAGAAGTTCGGCCAGGGCATCCTCGTCGATGCGGAAGCGCAGCTGCTGCCCATTGATCTGGATCTTCATGATGCCAGCGCCGCCCATTCGTCCGGCGTGTTGCAGTTTGCGAGCAAGCGCACGTCGCCCGGCGCAAGCGGCAGGATGGTGCCGTTGCAGGCCGCATGCAGCGCCCGCAGCGAGCGCTGCTCCGGCGGAAGCTGCGGGCTCTGCGCGAGCCAGGCGCGCAGCGCCGCGTCCAGCGCCAGCCGCAGCGGCAGGACGTGGCCGCGATAGTGCGCGCAGCGCGCCGGGGCCTGCGCCAGCGCGGCGAGCAGCGCGGGCGCGACCTGCGGCATGTCGATCGGAAGCACCACGAGCGGTCCGTCCTCCAGCACGGCGCTGACCGCGAGGAGGCCGCCCAGCGGTCCCTGGTCGGACACGGCGTCGGGGATGCCCTGTGCCTGCGGATAGTCGCCGCTGACCACCACGCGCTGCGCGCCGGCGTCCATCAGCAACTGCGACTGGTGCTGCAGCAGGGTGCGTCCGTTCCAGACCAGCCCGGCCTTGTCCCGGCCCATGCGGCGCGAGCGCCCGCCGGCCAGCAGCACGCCCGTCCAGGGCGCGTCAGTGCGCATGCCCTTCATGCAGCGGGGCCGCCTCCTCACGCTCGCACAGCGAACAGCCCTCGCTCCAGATGCTGTCGCCGTCGGTGTAGTGCTCCTGCTTCCAGATCGGGCTGCTGTGCTTGACCGCCTCGACCACCTGCCGGCAGGCGCGGAAGGCCTCGTCGCGGTGCGGGGTGCCGGCGACCACCACCATCGCCACATCGCCGATCCCCAGGCGGCCCTTGGCGTGGCCGATGTAGAGCTTCAGCCTGCCATCGAAGTCGCGCTCGGCCTTGGCCGCGATCTCGGCGAAACCGTTGAGCGCCAGCGGCACGAACATGTCGTAGCTGACCCCGAGCACCGCGCGGCCGTGGTTGAGGTCGCGCACCCGCCCGACGAACATCGCGATGCCGCCGAAACCGGGGTCGGACACGAAATCCAGCGCCGCAGCCGGATCGAGCCCGCCTTCGGCAATGTCGCGCACGATCAGTCGATGGGCATCCACGCTCAGCCTCCGCTGACCGGCGGCAGCACCGCCATGCGGCCGTCCTCGGGCACGGGATCGGCTTCGCGCAGCACGGCCTTTTCGCTGGCGAAGGCCGAGTACTTCAACAGTTTCGGGCAAAACGCCGGCCAGTGCGCGCTGGCGTAGGCTTCCAGCGCCAGGCGCAAATCGTCCACGCGCGCACCCGGGGCCAACTCCAGGTGGACGCAGCCATCGGGCTGGTGGTCGCGGAACGCGCCGAACAGCTTCACTTCCACCTTCACGGCTGTACTCCTTCCAGCGTCAATCCGAGCAGGTGCCCGGGGCCGCAGACCTCCACCGGCGCGCCTTCGGGCAGGTCACCCGCGCTTCCATCGATCACGACCCAGGCATTGGCCTGCGCCAGCGGCGCGATCCGGAACGATTCCTGCCCAGGCAGCGCCTGCGCCCACAGGCGTCCGTGTGCATCCAGTTCCACCCGCGCCTTGAGGAAGACGCGCAGGGCATGATGCGCGCGGCGGCCGCCGCGCAGCGGAAGGCGCAGGGCGCGCTCGGGGGCCAGGCCCAGCATCGCGCGCAGCGCCGGCTCCACGAAAAACCGCAGCCCCACCGCGCTCGACGCCGGATTGCCCGGCAGGCCGAAGAACAGCGCGCCGTTGGGCAGGGTGGCGAACAAGAGCGGCTTGCCGGGGCGGATCGCCACCTTGTGGAAATGGATGGTCGCGCCGAGCTTGCGCAGCGCGTCGGGGATGAAGTCGTAGCGGCCCATCGACACCGCGCCGGTGCTCAGCACCAGTTCGGCACCGGCCGAGCGCGCCTCTTCCATCGCGATGAAGAACGCATCCACCTCGTCGCTCACGGTCTGGCGCAGCACCAGTTCGGCCCCGGCCTGTTCGACCCGCTGCGCCAGGTACGGACCGTTGCTGTTGCGGATTTCGCCCGAGGCCAGCGGCCGCGCGGGATCGTCCACCAGCTCGCGGCCGGTGTTGATCAGCGCCACCCGCGGGGCCGCGCGCACGTCCACCAGCGACACGCCCAGCGCGGCCAGCAGCATCAGCTGCGGCGCATCCAGGCGGGTACCGGCGGCAAGGAAGCGGTCGCCCTTGCGCACGTCCTCGCCATGCCGGCGCACATGCTGGCCGCGCGGCACCTCGGCTTGCAGGCGGATGCGCGCCGGCTTGCCGTCGTCATCGCGGGCCAGCACTTCGACCTGCTCGACCGGGATCACCGCATCCAACCCGTCCGGGATGCGCGCGCCGGTCATGATTTCCCACGCGCCCGCCGGCGCGGAAACCCGTTCGTCGCCGGCCGCCTGCGCGCCCAGCACCTCGAACTCGGCACCCGCCGCAATGCCCGCATCGCCCACTCGCAGGGCGAAGCCGTCCATCGCGGAATTGTCGAACGGCGGCAGGTCTTCGCGGCTGTGCACCGGCTCGGCCAGCACCTGTCCCGGCACCGGCGTGCGCGGCACCACCGGCAGCGGTTTGGCTTCCCGCAGGATGTGCGCCAGCGCCTCGTCGTAGCCGATCACGGGTGCGGCCTGCCGTCGAGCATCGCCAGCGCGTGCGCCAGCAGCGGGCTGAGCATGTCCATGCACTGCTGCGCCGCGCGCGGGCTGCCCGGCAGCGCGAACGCCAGCATGCCGCCGATCTGCACCACCTCGGCGCGGCTGAGCCAGGCCAACGGCGTGTGTTTCGCGCTCTCGGCCCGCAGCATTTCGGCCAGACCGTCGACCGGGCGATCGGCCACCCGCCGCAGTGCTTCCGGGGTCACGTCGCGCGGACCCAGGCCCGTTCCGCCGCTGCACAGGCACAGGCGCACGCCCTTGGCGGCCAGCGCGCGCAGGCGTTCGGCCAGCGGATCGATGCCATCCGGCAGTACTTCGATGTGGCCGACCTCGGCACCGAGTTTGCGCAGCCCTCCCACCAGCACCGGGCCGGAGCGGTCCTCGTAGTCGCCGGAGCTGGCGCGGTCGCTCAGGGTGATGACCGCGCAGGGCACGCCGTCGAGGCGGGCCAGGCCGTGCGGCCGGTAGTGCGCGCGCTCGTCGTCCGTCATGCCGTCGGGATGCACCCACAGCCCCTTCTTGCCGCCTTCCTTGAACAGCAGGCGGATGCCGGAAATCGTCAGCGCCGGCTGCACCGGCTTGGTCAGGTCGTAGAGCGTGAGCAGGGCCGCATTGACCCCGGCCAGCGCTTCCATCTCGACCCCGGTGCGGGCCTCCAGCGCGCATTCGCAGTACACCCGGATGGCGTGGCGCGCCGGCACCGGCACGCAGCGCACGCGCACCAGCTCCAGCGAGATCGGGTGGCACAGCGGCATCAGCTGCGAGGCCATCTTGGCCCCCTGCAGGCCGGCGATTTCCGCCATCACCAGGGCATCGCCCTTGGGCAAGCGGCGCTCGACCACGGTGGCGAACGCTTCGGCACCGGGCAGGAATTCGCCCACCGCCACCGCGCGCCGGCGGGTCGGGCGCTTGTTGCGGATATCGGCCATGTGGAAAGCCGCGTCGGATTGCGTCGTCATGGGTGCCTGCCTATCCACCGATCGAAGCCAGGTGCGGAGTGATGCCGGTGTTGCCCTGGTGCAGGCCGTGGCCGGCGGCCTTCAGGCCGAGCTGGGAGGCGATGCGCGCGGCCAGCGCCTCGTGGTCGTCGTCCGACTGCAGCAAGGGTCGCAGCGGGATGCCGAAATCGCCGAACAGGCACAGCCGCAGGTCGCCGCGCGCGGTGACGCGCAGGCGGTTGCAGCCGGCGCAGAAGTCCTTGGAGTACGGGGCGATGATGCCGATCCGTCCGCGATAGTCCGGGTGCGCGTATTCGCGCGCCGGGCCGGCGTCGGGCGCGCGCGGGCGCAGCATCCACCCGGTATCGATCAGCTGCTGCTCCAGCGCCTCGGCGCGATAGTGGTGGCGCTCGAAATAGGCCAGGTTGGTGCCGGTACGCATCAGCTCGATGAAGCGGATGGCGACATCGCGGTCGCGCAGGAAGTCCATCCACGCCGGCAGCTCGTCGTCGTTCAGCCCGCGCAGCAGCACCGCATTGAGCTTGACCGCAGCGAAGCCGAGGCCCTGCGCGATCTCGACGCCCTCCATCACCTCGTCGAAGCGGTCATGGCCGGTGATGGCGGCGAAGCGCGCCGGCTGCAGGCTGTCCAGGCTGACGTTGAGCGCGGTCAGCCCGGCTTCGCGCCACAGGCGCACGTGCCGGGGCAGCAGGCAGCCGTTGGTGGTCAGGGCGATCTTCTGCACGCCCGGCGTCGCCGAGACGGCGGCGATGATCGACGGCAGGTCCTTGCGCAGGCTGGGCTCGCCGCCGGTCAGGCGGATCTTGCGCATCCCCACCGCTGCGAAGCCGCGCACCAGCCGCCGAACTTCCTCCAGCGTCAGGAAGGTGGGGCGTCCATCGGCCCGGTAGCCGTCCGGCAGGCAGTAGCTGCAGCGGAAGTTGCAGGCTTCCGTCAGCGACAGCCGCAGATAGGGAAACGTGCGGCCGAAGCCGTCCACGAGGGTTGCCATGTTGTGCTCCAGTCCAAGCGCGGGAGGCCGACCCGTTTCCGGTTCCGACCCGGTGGCCGCCCCGTTTCCGGCGCGGCCACGGCCCGTCTGCCGTATCACGAGGACCCAGGCAGCCGGGCTTGGAGTCGAGGCGACCAGCGTGCCGGTGCCCCACGCGTATCCTAGCGGCATGCGGCAGGCCCGCGCTTGACCACCGTCAAGTTGACGGACGGCCGGGGCAAGGCACCATGTCGCCTCCGGATCGCCGCGCGCGTCGCGCATGATCCCTGCCGGAGCACCCGCCGATGCACCTGACCCGCTTCCAGGACCTGCTGGACGCCGCCCTGCAGCAGGCCGAACCGCAGCGCCTGCTGTTCGTCTTTGCCCGCATCGGCCTGCCGGAAAACGCCACGCCTGAGCAGCGCGAGCGCTTCGAACGGCGCGAAGGCGGCACGATTTCGCCCTGCCTGTGCGTGGACAAGGTGCCGGGCGAGGTGGCCGGCTTTGCCGCGCTTGTCGAGGAGTCCGCCGCCACCGGACAGGACTGGGACCTGGTCTTCGTCGGCGCGCTCGCCGGCCGCGGCGGCATCGCACCCGGCAGCGACGAGGCCGCCCAGCCGCTGCGCTTCATGGTCAACGCGATCAACAACGGCCGCGTCGCCGATTTTGCGGTGTTCGACCGCGACGGCGAGGTGATGCAGTTCCACTGAACCGGGAGCACCGGCGCGCGCTGGCGGGACGCGCAGGCGGCCGGATAGACTTTGCTCCCCCCAATCGGCCGGAGCGGCACGATGCGTCTGACGGGCGAGCTGCCGGTCACGGGCTGGCGCGAGTGGGCGACCCTGCCCGCACTCGGGCTGGTCAGGATCGCGGCCAAGATCGACACCGGCGCGCGCAGCTGCGCGCTGCACGTCGAGTGGCAGCGCGAGCGGGTCGAAAACGGCATCGCGCAGGTGGCGTTCGCGCTGCGCGAATCCCCGGAGGCTCCGCTGCGGGAGCTGTGCGCGCCGATCGCGGGGCGACGCACGGTGGCGGACACCGGCGGCGGGCGCGAGTCGCGGATCTTCATCCGCAGCCGCCTGCGCCTGGGCGACTGGGAGCACGAGGTGGACATCGGGCTGGCCAACCGGCACGGGCTGCGCCATCGGCTGCTGATCGGTCGTGCGGCGCTCGCCGGGCACTGGTGCGTGGATCCCGGGCGAACCTTCCTCCTGGGCGACGGCGAGGCCTCCGCGTGAAGCTGGCGATCCTTTCGCGCAACACCGCGCTCTATTCCACCCGCCGCCTGGTCGAGGCGGCACGCGCGCAGGGCCACGTGGTGCGCGTGCTCGACCCGCTGCGCTGCTACCTGCGCATCGTCCCGGGTGCCTTCGAGCTGCACCACAAGGGCCGCGCCCTGCGCGGCTACGACGCGGTGATCCCGCGCATCGGGGCGTCGATCACCCGCTACGGCACCGCGGTGGTGCGCCAGTTCGAGCTGATGGGCGTGTATTCGCCCAACGGCGGCGATGCGATCGCCCGCGCGCGCGACAAGCTGCGTTGTCACCAGCTGGTGGCGGCCTGCGGGCTGGGGATGCCGCTGACGGTGGCCGGCGACAGCCCGGACGACACCGCCGATCTCCTCGCGCTGCTCGGGCCGCCGCCGCACATCGTCAAGCTCAATCAGGGCAGCCAGGGCCTGGGCGTGGTGCTCACCGACACGGTGCAGGCCTCGCGCAGCGTGACCGAGGCCTTCCGCGGGCTGTCGGCGGATTTCCTGGTGCAGGAGTTCGTGGCCGAGGCCGGCGGTTCGGACCTGCGCTGCCTGGTCGTGGGCGAACGCGTGGTGGCCGCGATGCAGCGCCAGGCCGGCAGCGGCGAGTTTCGCGCCAACCTGCACCGCGGCGGCAGCGCGCAGGCGGCGAGCCTGGACGCGGCCGAGGCGGATGCGGCGGTGCGCGCGGCCCGGGCGGTCGGGCTGGAAGTAGCGGGCGTGGATTTGCTGCGCTCGCACCGCGGCCCGCTGGTGCTGGAGGTGAACGCCTCGCCCGGCCTCGAAGGCATCGAGGCGGCGAGCGGAATGGACGTGGCGGCGGAAATCATCCGCCACGTCGCACGGCACGCCGCGCAGCGCCCGGCGGCCGGCACCAGCCCGCGCCGCACGCGGCGGCCGATTAACGAAACCCTGAAATCCCCTTAACGATCTTCTTCGCCCGCCGCACGTAGCCTGTCGCCACCTGGATCTTCCTCGACACTCCTGAGGATTGCGTGACAGGTAGATTGCGGTAATCGGGGCAACACCTTCGGCCCGCGTGTACCGGCGTCCCCCCGCCGCGACCGCGGGCCTTTTTGTTGCCCGCGCGCCGCCGTTCGGTGTCCGGCACGGCATGAGGCCGCGCGATGCGGCTATGCTGGCGGCGGGCTCCCTCACCCGGCACACATCCCATGCGCATCCTGGTCATCGAAGACAACACCGACATCGCGGCCAACCTCGGCGATTACCTGGAGGACCGCGGTCATACCGTGGATTTTGCCGCCGACGGCATCACCGGCCTGCACCGCGCCGTGGTCGACAGCTTCGACGCCATCATCCTCGATCTCAACCTGCCGGGCATGGATGGGCTGGAGGTGTGTCGCAAGCTGCGCCAGGAGGCGCACAAGGACACGCCGGTGCTCATGCTGACGGCGCGCGACGCGCTCGAGCAGAAGCTGGCCGGGTTCGAATCGGGGGCCGATGACTATCTGGTCAAGCCGTTCGCACTGCAGGAGCTGGATGCACGCCTGAGCGTGCTGCTGCGGCGCGGGCGCGGCAGCCATTCGCGCGTGCTGACCGTATCGGATCTGGAATACAACCTCGATACCCTGGAAGTGGTGCGCGCCGGCACGTCGATCACGCTCAATCCGACCGCGCTCAAGATTCTCCAGGTGCTGATGGAGGCGTCTCCCGCCGTGGTGACGCGGCAGGATCTCGAAACCCGCGTCTGGGGTGAAGAGCTGCCCGATTCGGACAGCCTGCGCGTGCACATCCACGGCCTGCGTGCGGCCATCGACAAGCCGTTCGACCGGCCGCTGATCCATACCCGGCACGGCATCGGCTACCGGCTGGTGGATCTCGAACCGTCCGCGTGAGCGACACCGTGGCGGGTTTGCCCGAACGACCGATTCCCCGCCAGCGCCTGCGCGCGCGCATCGTGGCGTCCTTCGTGCTGCTGGGCTTCGGCCTCACCGCGCTGTTCGCCGCATCCACCCTGGCGCTGCGCGCGCGCATCGAAAACCAGCTCGTCGGTGCATGGCTGGGGGCGGAAGCGACCAGCTACCTGGAGTTCAAGCGCGCCCATCCCGAACCCAGCGCGGCCTATGGCCTGCAGGAGCAGCAGATCGAGATGTTCGCATTCCGGCCCGAAAGCCCGCAGATCCCGCTGGCCTGGCGCGATCTTCCGTCCGGCGTGCACGACTGGCGCGACCCGGATGCGCGCGGCCGCAATGCCGACTTCAAGCTCGCCGTGGCGCGCGCGCCGGACATCGTCACCTACATCAAGTACGGCTACGGCCGTCAGGCGCTCAGCGCGCAGCAGCTGATGACGGTCCTGGGCGTCAGCGTGGTGGCCTTCACCCTGCTGGCCTGGCTGATCGGGCTGTGGTCCTCGCGCCGGGTGATGCGTCCGGTGGCGGATCTTGCGGCGCGCGTGGAGGGCTTTGGCGGCGACGTCGCGCGCACCGCGCTGGCACCGCACTTCGCGCAGGATGAAGTCGGCCAGCTCGCCCAGGCGCTGGACGACTACGCCGACCAGCTCACCGAACGGGTTGCGCGCGACCGCGAGTTCAACGCCGACGTGAGCCACGAGCTGCGCACCCCGCTGGCGGTGATCCGCGGTGCCACCGAGCTGCTGCTGGCCACTCCCGATCTCTCCGAAAAGATGCGCCAGCGCCTGCTGCGCATCGAGCGCGCCACCCAGCAGAGCACCGATCTGACCACGGCGCTCTTGATGCTCTCGCGCAACGAGCGCGGCAGCGGGCGCAGCGACGTGCGGCGGATCGTCGAAGCCCAGGCCGAGGCCAACCGCGTGCACCTGCTGAACAAGCCGGTGCGCCTGCGCGTGGACGGCCAGCGCGACGTCTTCGTCGATGCGCCCGAGGCGGTGCTGTCGGTGGCGCTCAACAACCTGATCGGCAACGCCTGCAAGTACACCCTCGAAGGCGAAGTCGCGGTGACGGTGCTGGCGGACCGGGTCGAAGTCGCCGACAGCGGGCCGGGCATAGCCCACGAGGATGCCGAACGCCTCTTCGAACGCGGCTACCGCGGCAGCAGTTCGGCCGGCAGCAAGGGGGCCGGCATCGGCCTTGCGATCGTCCGCCGGCTGTGCGATCTCTACGGCTGGCGCGTGCGGCTGGAGCCGCGCACGGATCGCCAGGGCAGTCGCGCCATACTGGAATTCGAGCCAGGCCCGGAACCGGGCCACGCCTGAGCGCGGCTCAGAAGCGCAGCCACCAGCAGCCGGCGTGGCGGACCACCCTCAGCGTCGCCAGCGGCGGCGGTGAAGGCTCGCTCAGCCCGCTCTCGTGGAACGCGCCGATGCGCACCGCCTCGGGATCTTCCGGCGGGATGCCGGGATAGGCCTCCGGGTCGAACACGACGAAGGCGGCCTCGGGATAGACCAGCTCGGCCGAGCCGTCGGACTGCGCCGCGATCATTTCCAGCCGGTCCATCACCGCACGCGCGCTCCACTTTCCCGTGCCGGGCCAGTGGTAGAGGCCCGAAAGGCCGTTCACGTCGCGCATGTCCAGCAGGTGGCGCAGGCTCATCAGCAGGGCCTCGGGCGTGCGCGCGCAGTCGGCGGCGACCGGACCGTAGGACGCCAGCGGCAGTGGCGCTGAACTCCCGTCGATTCCACTTTCCGCGCTGGTGGCCGGGAGGCCCGAGCCGGGCACCGAATCCGTGCGTGCCTCGCGTGCATCGAAGTGCTCGCAAGCGCGGTCGGTGTAGATGAGCGTGCCGTCCTCGGCCACGCAGCGCCGCACCGCGGCAGTGGCATCACCGGCCAGCAGCGCGAGGACGAGAACCGCAAACCAGCGCGTATGCCTGTTCATCGGCACAGCTTATCGCGCCCCGCCGCCTGCGCTCAGGCCAGCCGATCCAGTACGGACCGGGTCGGCCGGGCGAGGTTCAGGGTGTAGAAGTGCAGCCCCGGTGCGCCGCCGTCGAGCAGGCGTCGGCACAGCCCGGCCACGGCATCGGCGGCGAACGCCTTGAGGCTCGCGGCATCATCGCCGTAGGCCGACAGGCGGCGCTGCATCCAGCGCGGGATTTCCGCGCCGCACAGTTCGGAAAAGCGCTTGAGCTGGGTGAAGTTGGAGATCGGCATGACCCCGGGCGTGATCGGGATCGACACGCCCAGCGCGCGCACGTCGTCCACGAAGCGGAAGTAGGCGTCGGCGTTGTAGAAGTACTGGGTGATCGCCGCGTCCGCGCCGGCATCCACCTTGCGCTTGAAGTGCGCCAGATCCGCAAAGGCGTCCCCGGCCTGCGGATGGGTTTCCGGATAGCAGCCCACCTCGATGCGGAACCAGTCGCCGTGGCGGACGCGGATGAATTCGACCAGATTGCTGGCGTAGTGGAAGTCGCCGGTGCTGGCCATGCCCGAGGGCAGATCGCCGCGCAGCGCCACGATGCGCCGGCAGCCACGGGCACGGTAGCTGTCGAGGAGTTCGGCCAGCTCGGCGCGCGTGCCGCCGACGCAGGAGACGTGCGGCGCGGCGTCGAAGCCGTACCGGGCGCGCAGCGCGTCGACGGTTTCGGGCGTATAGCTCAGCGTCGAACCGCCCGCACCGAAGGTCACCGACACATACTCGGGCGAATACGCGGCGAGCTTCGCGGCCGCGCGATGCAGCTGGGCGCGCTGTTCTTCGGTTTTGGGCGGGTAGAACTCGAGGCTGATCGCGGGCATCGGGAATCCTTGCGCAAGGCGGAGCGGCACAGCTTATCGCTTCATCGCGATGAAAGGAATGATGCCGCGATGTTGTCGCACGCTTCCGCGCCGCAGAAACGCGGAAGGCCCGCACGGGCAGGCCTTCCGGGAACACGCGAACGCTGGGCTTCAGCCCAGCGCGGCCTCGATTTCCGGCAACAGGGTGAACAGATCCCCGACCAGACCGATGTCGGCGATCTCGAAGATCGGGGCATCGCCGTCCTTGTTGATCGCAACGATGGTGCCGGCGTCCTTGATGCCGGTGAGGTGCTGGATCGCGCCGGAAATGCCGACCGCGACGTACAGCTCGGGCGCAATGATCTTGCCGGTCTGGCCAACCTGCAGCTCGTTGGGCACATAGCCGGCATCGACCGCGGCGCGCGACGCGCCGACCGCCGCACCGAGCCGGTCGGCGAGGTGATAGATGACCTGGAAGTTTTCGGCCGAACCGACCCCGCGACCGCCGGATACCACGCGCGCCGCGCTCTGCAGATCCGGACGATCGGACTTGCCCGCCGCCAGGCCCGCAAAGCGGGTGTGCGTGGGCAGGGCCACATCGAGCGCCAGAGCGCGCACCGCGGCGCTGCCGCCCTGCCCCGCCGCGGGCCAGGAGGCCACGCGCACGGTGGCGACGACCGGCCTGTCGGCCGGGGTGCCGACCGTGACGATGGCGTTGCCGGCGTAGATCGGGCGCTTGAAGACGTGGCTGGATTCCACCGCCATCACGTCGCTGACCTGTGCCACGCCCAGCAGCGCCGCGACGCAGGGCATCACATCCTTGCCGAAGGTGGTGGACGGACCGAAGACGTGGCTGTAGCCGGCCGCCGCCTTGGCGATCTGCGGTGCCAGTACCGCCGCGACGGCGTGGGCGTTGGCGGGGTGGGCGACAGTGAGGACGGCAGCCACCCCGTCGATCTTCGCGGCCTCGGCCGCGATCGCATCGGGCGCGTCGGACAGCACGATCACATCGATGCTTTCCGGCGACAGCGCGCGCGCGGCGGACACCGTCTTGGCGGTGGCCGAGGCGTTGAGTGCACCGTTCAGGTGCTCGGCAACGATCAGGACTTTGGACATGTCGGCTTCCTTGTATTGCAACCGTAGGGTGGAACCGCCGCAGGCGATTCCACCAATGTTCTTGCAGGAAGGAGGAATCCGCTGCGCGGGTTCCACCCTACGTCGATGGCGGGTGTTGCGTCGGGGGTGTAACCCCGACCTACAGCAACCCCTTGGCCTTCAGCGCCGCGACCAGTTCGGCCGCGTCCTTGACCATTACGCCGCGGCTGCGGCCGGCGGGTGCCTCGTACTTCGTGGTGGTGAGGAAATCGCCGGATTCCACGCCCAGATCCGCCAGCGCCAGGGTTTCCAGCGGCTTGCTCTTGGCCTTCATGATGTCGGGCAGCTTGATGAAGCGCGGCTCGTTGAGGCGCAGGTCGGTGGTGATCACCGCCGGCAGGTCCACTTCCAGCGTTTCCAGGCCCGCATCGACCTCGCGCACCACGGTGGCGCAGCCATCGGCTACATCGACCTTGCTGGCGAAGGTGGCCTGCGGCCGCCCCCACAGCGTGGCCAGCATCTGGCCGGTCTGGTTGGCATCGTCGTCGATCGCCTGCTTGCCCAGCAGCACGATGTCCGGCTGCTCCTTCTCGACCAGCTTGAGGAAGGCGCGCGCCGCGGTGAGCGGCTGCACCGCGCCATCGGCGACGACATGAATGGCGCGGTTGGCACCCATCGCCAGCCCGTTGCGCAGATGCGCCTGGGCGTCGGCCGGGGCGATGGTAGCGACGACCACCTCGGTCGCCACGCCTTTTTCGCGCAGCCGCAGCGCCTCTTCCAGCGCGATGTCGTCGAAGGGGTTGGGCGAGAGCTTCACGCCATCGGTCACCACGCCGGAGCCGTCCGGCTTGACCTGGATACGCACGTTGAAATCCACCACGCGCTTGTAGCCGACCAGAATCTTCATCGGTTTCAGGGTTCCTGAAGGGTTGGAATCAGGGTGGCGGCGCGTGCCGCCGGTCAGGGGCATGATTGTATCGCGGCGGTTCCGAGGACGTGCTCCAAACGCCGGGCAGCGGCCCGGCGCTGGTTTCAGCCGCCGCCTGCGCCGGCCGAACGATGCCCCGGTGCGCCGCGGCGGTCGCCACGCGATGCGCGCGGCTGCGAGCTAGAGGTTCTGGTAGTTCGGCCCGGCACCGCCCTCGGGCGTGACCCAGGTGATGTTCTCGTAGGGATCCTTGATGTCGCAGGTCTTGCAGTGCACGCAGTTGGCGGCGTTGACCTGCAGGCGCTTGCCGCCGGTGCCGTCATCGACCATTTCGTACACGCCGGCCGGGCAGAAGCGGGTGCAGGGGTTGTCGTATTCCTTCAGGCACGTCGTCGCGCACACGTCGGTGTTGTGCACGATCAGATGCACCGGCTGGTCCTCATCGTGCTCGGTGGCGGCGAAGTACACCCCGGCGAGGCGATCGCGCGGCGGCAGGGTGCGCTCGACATAGTCGCGCCGCGGCTCCTCGTACTCACCCAGCTTGTGCAGGGTGGTCCAGTCGGCCTTGTTCCTGAAGGTCCACGGCGAGCGCCCGCCGACCACCGTTTCCCAGGCGGCGTTGATCAGGCCGAACCACAGGCCGCGCTTGAAGCCGGGCTTGACGTTGCGCACCGTGCGCAGCTCCGCCATCGCGGGCGAGGCGCGCAGCTTGGCGTCGAAGCCCTGCGGTGACAGCTCGCTGCCCGCGAGGTGCTCGGCCGCCAGCATCGCCGAACGGATCGCCTGGTGGGTGCCCTTGATCTTGGGCACGTTCAAGAGGCCCGCGGTGTCGCCGATCAGGATCGCGCCGGGCATTTCGCACTTGGGCAGCGACTGCCAACCGCCGGTGACGATGGCGCGCGCGCCGGCCGAGACGATGCTGCCGCCTTCGAGCAGCGCCTTGACGTGCGGGTGGTTCTTCCACTGCTGGAAGGCTTCCCAGGGCTTGTAGCGCGGATCGGTGTAGTCGAGCCCGGAAACATAGCCCAGCGCGATGCGGCCCTTGTCCAAGTGGTAAACGAAGCTGCCGCCATAGGTGCGGCTGTCGGCCGGCCAGCCCATGGCGTGCACGATCTTGCCGGGCGTCACGCGCTCCTCGGGCACCTGCCACAGCTCCTTGATGCCGATGGAATAGCCCTGCGGATCGCAGCCGCTGTCGAGCCTGAACTTCTCGATCAGGCGCTTGGTGAGGTGGCCGCGCGCGCCTTCGGCCAGCACCGTGACCTTCGCCCTGATGTCGATGCCCTGGGTGTAGCCGGGCTTGTGCGAACCGTCCTTGGCCACGCCCATGTCGCCGATGCGCACGCCGCCGACCGAGCCGTCTTCGTTGTAATAAAGGTCCGCAGCGGCAAAGCCCGGATAGATCTCCACGCCCAGCGCCTCGGCCTGCGGTGCCATCCACGCGCACATCGCGCCGAGCGAGACGATGAAATTGCCGTGGTTGCGCATGCCCGGCGGCAGGAAGGGGAATTTGAAGCCGCCGGTTTTCGACAGCATCCAGAACTCGTCCTCGGTCGCGGGAATGCAGACCGGCGGCGGGCTGTCGCGCCAGCCGGGCAGGAGCGCGTCGAGCGGTTCGGGCTCGATCACCGCGCCGGACAGGATCTGTGCGCCGATGGTGCTGGCCTTCTCGATCACGCACACCGAAAGCTCCGGCCTGATCTGCTTGAGCCGGATCGCAAAGGCCAGTCCGGCGGGGCCGCCACCCACGGTGACGACGTCGTACTCCATGAACTCGCGCTCGCTCATCGGCTGGCTTCCCTTCGGCTGCGTATGTTGGTGCAACGCCGCATTGTGCGGGTTTGCGGCAGGGCGGGCAAACCCGCACCATGCGCGTTTCCCGACACGGTCCGCACACGATGGCCCACGACGCCGATTCCCTGCGCAAGGCATCCCTGATCCGCGTGCTGCACGCGCTCGCCGCCGGCCAGGTCAGCAGCGAGGCGCTGACCCGCGCGTTCCTTGCCGCGATCGAACGCGACCGCGCCCTCAACGCCTGGCTGCACGTCGATGGCGAAGGCGCGCTGGCCGCGGCGCGCGCCTCCGACGCGCGCCGCGCCTCGGGTGCGCCGCTGGGACGGCTGGATGGCGTGCCGCTGGCGATCAAGGACAACATCGACGTGGCCGGGATGCCGACCACGCTGGGGCTGCCCGCAGGCGCGGAACCGCCGGCGGCGCGCGACGCCTTCATCGTCGCGCGGCTGCGCGGTGCCGGTGCGGTGCTGCTGGGCAAGACCAGCCTGGACGAGGCCACCCTGGGAACGGTGGGGCGCAACGCCCATTTCGGCGACGTGGCCAACCCGCAGCTTCCCGGCCGCGCCAGCGGCGGATCCTCCGCCGGTTCCGCGGTGGCGGTGGCCGCCGGTCACGCGGTCGCGGCGCTGGGATCGGACACGCTGGGCTCGATCCGCATTCCTGCCGCATTCTGCGGCGTGGTCGGGCTCAAGCCGACCCACGGCGAACTTTCCTCCGGCGGCCTGCGCCCGTCGCTGCGCCGGCTCGACTGCCCCGGCGTGATCGCCCGCAGCGCCGAGGACATCGCGCCGCTGCTGCAGGTGATGTGCGGGCATGATCCGGACGACCCGCGCTCGCGCCGCCGCCGCGTTGCCCTGGCCGCGCCGGACTGGAATCCGTCCACGCTGCGGGTCGGCGTGCTGGCCGATGCCGCGTCCGTCGGTGCCGCGCCGGCGGTGATCGCGGCGTTCGATGCGGCCCTGGGCCGCTGCGCGGAACTGCTGGGCCGGGTGTCGGTATCGCCCTTCCAGCTCGCCGCGCTGGACATCGCCGCCACGCGCCGCGCCGCGCTGCTGATGATGGAAGCCGAGCTGCTGGCGGCGCACGGCCCCCTGCTCGAAGCCGCTTCGCCGCCGCTTTCGGCGATGCTCGATTTCGCGCGGCGCAAATCCGCCGCCGACTACGCCCGCGCGGACCTGCGCCTGGATGCGCACGTGGCCCGGGTGCGGCGGCTGTTCGAGCGTTTCGACGCCCTGCTGCTGCCGGTGTCGCCGCTGCCGCCGCCGGCGGTGGATGCGCCCGAGCCCCCGAACCTGGCCGACTTCACCGCCCTGGCCTCGCTCGCCGGCTGTCCGGCGCTGGCGCTGCCGCTGGGCGATGGCATCGGCCTGCAGCTGGTGGGCCTGCCGGGCAGCGACCTGCGGCTGCTGGAGCTGGGCGCGCTGGTGGCGGCCGTGGTGGAAGCCGAGGCCGTTCCGGACTGATCCGGAACGGCGTCAGCCGCGCGGATCGATCCACACTTCCCCATCCCGCAGCTCGCACGGCACCTCGCGCAGGCTCTGCCCGCGGCAGGGCCCGGCGATGCAGTCGCCGGCGGGAATGGTGAAACACGCGCCGTGGGCGGCACAGACCACGGTGTCGGCATCGACGATGAAACGGCCAGGGGCCACCTCCAGGCGACGACCGGCGTGCGGGCAGACGTTGTGGAAGACGCGCACCTCGTTGCCGCGGCGCAGCGCCAGCAGCGGCGACGGTTCGCCGCCCACCTCGGCATCGAGGCCGGCCGCACCGCCGTCGGGCAGCGCGTCGATGACTGAAAGGAAAACGTGGCTCAAAACAGACCCGATGTCACTTGTGGTGGACTGGAACGACCCCGATACTGGGTCTTCGACCCGCTCATTCTGACACGCTGGGGATCGATCCATGCGACCGCTGTTCTTCTCGTTCCAGCCTCCGCGCCACCCGATGGCGCGCTTCGCGCTGGGCCTGACCGGGCTGGTGCTGCTCGGGTTCTTCGGCCTCATCGGCCTCCTGATCGCGGCCGTCGTGCTGGCCGCCTATGCGATCAGGCGGCTGTGGCTGCGCCTGTCCGGCACGCGTCCGGCACCGGGACGCCCGCTCGATCCGAACGTGATCGAGGGTGAATTCAGGGTGGTGGAGCGGTCGCGGCTGCCGCGCTGATCGCGGAACCCGCCGGCTTCATGCCGGGCAGGTTTTCCAGCCGCTGCGCATGCGGCAAGGTGATGCGGAAGCAGCTTCCGCCAGCCATCGGCAGATATTCGAGCTTGGCCTGGTTGGCCTCGCACAGCTGACGCGCGATGTAGAGCCCCAGTCCGTTGCCGTGCTCGTGCGTGGTGACGAAGGGTTCGAAGATCGTGCTCGCCACCTTGGGCGGGATGCCCGGCCCGCGATCGAGCACCTCGACCACGATGGCCTCGTTCTCGCGCAGGCGTCGCGCCGTCACCGTGATGCGCGCCGGCTCGCCGGGAAGGTGCCCGTGGATCATGGCGTTCTGCACCAGGCAACTCACCACCTGATCCAGATGCTGCGGATCCACCATCGCAAGGAGCCGGGAGGTCTGCGCCACCGCACGCAGCTGGGTGGCGTCGATGTAGTGCCCGGCCTTGTACTCGTCGACGAAGCGCGCGACCCACTGCGTCACCTCGATCGATTCGGGCCGCGAACGCTCGCGGCGCGAGAGCGCCAGCACGTTCTCGATGATGCCGTTCATGCGCTGGCAGTGGTTGAGCACGATCTCCACCAGGCGGCGGTCGGCCTCCGGCAGGTCCGGCGACTCCTCCAGAAGCTGGGCGGAATAGCTGATCGCGGCCAGCGGGTTGCGAATCTCGTGGGCGATGCTGGCCGAAAGGCGGCCGAGGTTGGACAGCGTCATTTCCTCGGCCCGCCGGGCCAGGATCGAGGCATCGTCCAGGAAGATCACGAACAGCTCGCTGCTGACGCCCAGCCCGGCAAAGCGCGGTATCAGGTCGAGCTGGTCCGGCCCCAGGCGCAGCGGCTTGCCGTCGTTGCGGTCATCCTCCATGCGCCACTGGAACAGGCGCTGCGCCAGCTCCGGGGCGGCATCGCCCAGGGTCAGACGGTCCGTCTGCGGCTGGCCGAGAAGCTGCCAGGCCGCCTCGTTGTGCAGGTGCACGATGCCGGCCACGTCCACCACCAGCACGCCGGTGCGCATGCGCCGGATGATGAGTTCGTTGATCTGCGCCAGGCTGGCGACCTCTTCGCCGCGCTGCTGCGCCAGGACATGGGTGGCGCGCATCTGGCGGCCGACCATGTCGCCCAGCTTGGCCATGGCGACGTAGCCCAGCGCGCAGATCAGGATTTCGATCAGGGTGCGGCTGTCCAGGGCCGCGTCGCCGCGCGAGAGCAGGTACTCGCCCAGCAGCAGGACTCCCGCCGCGATGGCCAGCGTCAGGGTCGTGCGCAGCGGCAGCAGCACTGCGGCGGCGCTGAAGTTGACGATCAGCGCCATCGCGATGCCGGTCTGCAGGTGCGCCACCGAGTGCACCATCAGTACCGTGGCCAGCACGTCCAGCACCACACCCACGATCACCTGACCGGCCAGCGGACGCCCCGAGTTGCGCCCGTGCAGCAGCAGCAGCAGCGCCGCGACCAGGTAGGCGGCCGCCGTCCAGGCCGCCAGCCGCGGGTGGTTCAGCGTGACCCATTCGTCAGGCAGCGAACCAAAGGCCAGCAGCGTGAACAGGGCCGCGACCAAGGTGCGGTACAGGGTGAAGAAGTACTGTTCACGCCGCAGCGACTCGTCGCCGGCATAGGCCCGGTCGTCCGCTTCACTCAGCTCGCGCACGGCTGCGTTCATAGCGCCTGCTTCCTCGTCCTGACGCCTCCCCATCGTCCGACGCGACGGGGCTGCCGATACCGGTGTCCAGTATGGCGCGTTTTGCCTTTGCCGGGTCGGTCGATCAAAATGGGCGGCCCGCCGCCGTTTTCAGGCGCGACGCGGCACGACGGCTCGGCCGCCTTTCCCCTCCCCCCTCCTCCCCACAGGGTGACGCATGAACTTCCACGAATATCAGGCCAAGGAGCTGTTTGCCCAGTTCGGCATTCCGGTTCCGGCCGGCAAGGTTGCACGCACGCCGGATGAAGCCGTCGAGGCCGCCAAGGCCATCGGTGGCGACTTCTGGGTGGTCAAGGCCCAGATCCACGCGGGCGGCCGCGGCAAGGCCGGCGGCGTGAAGCTCGCCCGGACCCTCGACGAGGTGAAGCAGTACGCCAGTGCCATGCTCGGCACGAAGATGGCCACCTACCAGAGCGCCGGCATCGCCCTGCCGATCGACACCGTGCTGGTGACCCAGGCCACCGACATCGCCCAGGAGCTGTACCTCTCGCTGCTGGTGGACCGCTCCACCAAGTCCATCACCTTCATCACCTCCAGCGAAGGCGGCGTCGACATCGAGCAGGTGGCCGCCGAAACGCCGGAGAAGATCCAGACCCTGCACGTCAACTATGTGCAAGGCCTGCAGCCCTTCCAGTGCCGCCAGGTCGGCTTTGCCATGGGCCTCAGCGCCAAGCAGGTCAACCAGCTCACCAAGCTGATGCTCGGCCTGTTCAAGCTGTTCAATGAAAAGGACCTGTCGCTGGTCGAACTGAACCCGCTGGCGATCCTCACCAACGGCGACCTCGCGGTGCTCGACGGCAAGGTCAATTCCGACGACAACGCCACCTACCGCCATCCCGATCTCGCCGCGATGCGCGACATCCGCCAGGAAGACGAGACCGAGGTGCTGGCCAGCCAGCACGACCTCAACTACGTCACGATGGACGGCAACATCGGCTGCATGGTCAACGGTGCCGGTCTTGCGATGGCCACGATGGACGTGATCAAGCTCGAAGGCGGCGAGCCGGCGAACTTCCTCGACGTCGGCGGCGGTGCCACCAAGGAGCGCGTCACCGAGGCCTTCAAGCTGATCCTTTCCAGCGACAAGGTGAAGGCGATCTTCGTCAACATCTTCGGCGGCATCGTGCGCTGCGACATGATCGCCGAGGGCATCATCGCCGCGGTCAAGGAAGTGGACGTGAAAGTGCCGGTGATCGTGCGCCTGGAAGGCACCAACGTCGAGAAGGGCAAGGAACTGCTCAAGAACTCCGGCCTGGCGATCACGCCGGCCGACGACATCAACGACGGCGCCAAGAAAGCCGTTGCCGCGATCGCTGCCTGAGGAACGAACACCATGAGCGTTTTGGTCAACAAGAACACCCGGGTGATCGTGCAGGGCTTCACCGGCCAGCAGGGCACCTTCCACGCCACCCAGATGGTGGAATACGGCACCAAGGTCGTCGGCGGCGTCACGCCGGGCAAGGGTGGCACCCAGCACATCGGCCTGCCGGTGTTCAACACGGTGCTCGAAGCGGTCGAGGAAACCGGTGCCAACGCCTCGGTCATCTACGTGCCGCCCCCGTTCGCCGCCGACGCCATCCTGGAAGCGGCCGACGCCGGCATCCAGGTCATCGTCTGCATCACCGAGGGCATCCCGGTGCTGGACATGCTGCGGGTCAAGCACGTGCTCGCCGGCTACGACGACGTGGTGCTGATCGGACCCAACTGCCCCGGCGTCATCACCCCGGGCGAATGCAAGATCGGCATCATGCCCGGCCACATCCACAGCGTGGGCAAGGTCGGCATCGTGTCGCGTTCGGGCACGCTGACCTATGAAGCGGTCAAGCAGACCACCAGCGCCGGCCTCGGCCAGTCCACCGTGATCGGCATCGGCGGCGATCCGATCCAGGGCATGAACTTCATCGATGCCCTGCGCCTGTTCCAGGACGATCCGCAGACCGAGGGCATCATCATGGTCGGCGAAATCGGCGGCAGCGCCGAGGAAGAAGCGGCCGAGTTCATCGCCGAATACGTCACCAAGCCGGTGGTCGGCTTCATCGCCGGTGCCTCGGCCCCCAAGGGCAAGCGCATGGGCCACGCCGGCGCGATCGCCTCGGGCGGCTCGGGCACGGCCGAAGGCAAGTTCGCGGCGCTGGAAAAAGCCGGCGTCACCACGGTCAAGTCGCCCGGCGACCTGGGCAGCACCCTGGCGAAGCGGATGAAGGGCTGATTCCGGCCATTTCCCGCAAGTACAGGCAAAGGGCCGCAAATGCGGCCCTTTGTTTTTTATCGCAAGGCAGACTGCGCGGAATCAGTCGCCCGCGATCCGGTAGTGCTCGCGCACGTAGCCGTCGATGATGCCGACGAACTCCTCGGCGATGTTTTCCCCGCGCAGGGTCATGGCCTTCTTGCCGTCGATGAAGACCGGCGCGGCGGGCGCTTCGCCGGTGCCGGGCAGCGAGATGCCGATGTTGGCGTGGCGCGATTCGCCGGGGCCGTTGACGATGCAGCCCATCACCGCCAGGGTCAGGTTCTCCACGCCGGGATGGGCCAGTTTCCATACCGGCATCTTTTCGCGCACATGGTCCTGCACCACCTTGGCCAGGTGCTGGAAGAAGGTGGAGGTGGTGCGCCCGCAGCCCGGGCAGGCGGTCACCATCGGGGTGAAGGCGCGCAGTCCCATGGTCTGCAGCAGCTCCTGGGCCACGATCACCTCGGCGGTGCGCGACTGCTCCGGCTCGGGCGTGAGCGAAATGCGGATGGTGTCGCCGATGCCTTCCTGCAGCAGCACCGCGAGCGCCGCGGACGAGGCCACGATGCCCTTGCTGCCCATGCCGGCCTCGGTCAGGCCAAGGTGCAGCGGGTAGTCGCTGCGCGACGCCAGGTCGCGGTAGACGGCGATGAGATCCTGCACGCCGGAAACTTTGCAGGACAGGATGATGTCCTCTCGCGCCATGCCCAGCTCGACCGCACGCGCGGCCGAATCCAGCGCCGAGCGGATCAGCGCTTCGCGCAGCACTGCGGCGGCGTCCCAGGGTTCGGCGCGCCCGGCGTTTTCGTCCATCAGGCGCGCCGCCAGGTCCTGGTCGAGCGAGCCCCAGTTGGCACCGATGCGCACCGGCTTGCCGTGGCGCAGGGCCAGTTCGATCAGGGTGGCGAACTGGGTGTCGCGCTTGCGCCCGAAGCCGACGTTGCCCGGGTTGATGCGGTATTTCGCCAGCGCCTCGGCGGCGGCGGGTTCATCCGTGAGGAGCTGGTGGCCGTTGTAGTGGAAATCGCCGATCAGCGGCACCGATACGCCCATCATCGCCAACCGGTCGCGGATGCGCGGCACGGCGGCGGCGGCCTCGGCGTTGTTGACGGTGATGCGGACCAGCTCGGAGCCGGCGCGCCAGAGTTCGGCCACCTGGCGCGTGGTGGCGTTGACGTCGGCGGTGTCGGTGTTGGTCATCGACTGCACCACGATGGGTGCATCCCCGCCCAGCGCGACACCACCCACGCGGGCGGCGAGGGTGCGATGACGGATCGGAGTGGATACGCGGCTCATGCCTCACCTGCAGGAACGGGGCACCGGTACGGTGCCACGCAGCCTCGCATTATCGCGCAAGCGCGCCGTCGCACGCACGACTCAGGCGCGGTCGGCCTCCGCCAACAGATAGTCGCCGGTGCGACGCAGCGTGCGCAGCGCGCCGCAGGCATAGACGTTGGAGCCTTTCGCGCCCGGCCCATCCCAGCGATCGCTGCTGCGCGTCACTTCCAGCCGGGGCGCGTCGACATCGTTGACCGCAGGCAGCAGGAACAGCTCGGGGCCGCTCGCCTCGCCCGACAGCGGTGCCAGCCCGATCGCCCGGATCGGGGCCTCGGAGCCGCCGGCTTCGTCCAGGGAGCGCAGGCCGACCGCGTGGGCGCGCCGGGAAACCAGGTCGACGCCGGCCTCCATGCCGCCTTCGTCGTAGCGCAGCCAGCGCACCAGGCCGACCATCCAGTCGTAGGGACCGCCCTCGGCCGGAAGGCCCAGCCCGACCAGTTCGCCGATGCGGGCACGCACGCCCTGCGCGGCCTCCCAGCGCAGCCGGTAGCCGCCCAGGCTCTGGTCCTGGATGCGTGCGCTCGCCAGCGTCGCGTGCACGGCATCGGCACTGGCCTGGGCCCAGGACGCCCGATTCAGGGAAACCGCCGAGACGCCGCGCACTTCGCGCATGAAGGAGTCGAAATCCTGGCCCCCGGCGAGCTGGTAGTGCAGGCCGCTCAGGCCCACGATCGTGTCGAGCGCGTAGCCTCCTTCCAGGCGCGGGCTGGCGCGGGTCACATCCTGGCTCCAGCCTTCCAGCGCGCGTTCGAGCAGGCTGGTCGGTACCGTCAGGCGGTAGTCGCGCGACAGCCGCAGCACGGCCTCGCCGCCCTCGCCGCTGCGCGAGAGGGTGCCGCGCACCAGCGCCTCGAGCTTGCGCAGGTCGATCCACAGCATGTCCCCTTCATCCGGATCGGGCGCGCGCGAAACGAAGGTCGGCGGCAGGTCGGTGTCGATCATCGCCAGCACGCCGGCCGCGGCAAAGCGCTGCGGGGTCATCTCCACCGTCGCCGCCACGTCGCGGCACAGCGACCACAGCTCCACCAGCTCGCGCTGGCTGAAGCGGTAGGGATTGGCCAGCGCCATCAGCACCGCCTGGTTCTGCAGCAGTGCCACCGTCAGCGAGCGACGCTCGGAGGCGTCCTCGACGGCCTTGTCGTCCAGGCCGCGTGCGCTGGCGAACGCAGCCAGCGCGTAAAGCTGCGCCCACACGTCCGGTTCCGGCGAGCGATACAGGAAGTAGCTCGTGGCCAGCCAGCGGACGTGGTGGTAGACCGCACGCACCAGGGCCACGGCCACCGTGCTGCCGCGCAGGAACGGCACCTTGCCGGCCGGGGCGCAGGCTTCCACCAGCGCCATGCGATAGCCGAGCGCAAGCTGGCGATGCAGGTGGATCAGCTGCGCGGCCGTCTCGGCCTTGCTCCCGGCCAGCGGAAAGCTGCTGCCCTGCAGGCGGCTGGTCAGCAGGGTGATCGCCTCCAGTAGCGGCGTACGCAGCACCTCCATCACCTCCAGCCGGGTGAAGCCCTCGAGCTGGCGCGCGTGGAAGGCGTCCAGCGCGCCGGACAGCTGGAGCAGATAGGCCTGCTGGTTGGCACGCGGCAGGGCATCGACCCAGGCATGCAGCCGCTTGGCATCGGCCGGCAGCGCGTCGCGACCGGCGGGCAGGCGCTCCGGCAGGTTCGCGCTCAGGCTGCGGTAGGGATTGATCATGCGCGCTCCAGGCGAGGCCGACGGACAGGACGCAGCTTCCCGCGACGCGCGCCGGATCGCAAGTCCGGGCGCGTCGCGACTCGGCACAAGGCATTGTGAATCAGTGTATTTGCGGACACTTTCTCGATTCCGTGTGAAAATCATGCCATGCCCACGCCGCACCGTACGCCACAGTGACACCGCCTCTTCCCGCCCCGCCGCGCCAGGTCCTTGCACCCGCGCAGCTCAATGCGCTGGCGCGCGGCCTGCTGGAGGACGCGCTCGGCCAGGTCTGGATCGAAGGCGAGCTGGGTGGCGTCTCCCGCCCGGCGTCGGGCCACCTCTACTTCGCCCTCAAGGACGCGCGCGCCCAGGTGCGCTGCGCGCTGTTCAAGCCCAAGAGCCAGCGGCTCGGCTTCCGCCCGGTCGACGGGCTGCAAGTGCTCGCGCACGGGCGGGTCACGCTGTACGAACCGCGCGGCGAGTACCAGCTCATCGTCGACCACCTGGAGGAAGCGGGCGAAGGTGCGCTGCGGCGCGCGTTCGAGGCACTGAAGGCACAGCTGGCCGCGGAAGGCCTGTTCGACGCGACGCGCAAGCGGCCGCTGCCGGCGCGCATCGCCCGCATCGGCGTGCTCAGCTCGCCCGGCGGCGCGGCGGTACACGATGTGCTGACCGTGCTGCGGCGGCGCTTCGGCCTGCTGGAAGTGGACCTGCTTCCGGTGCCGGTGCAGGGTCCACAGGCTGCGGCCGAGATCGTGCGGATGCTGTCGCGCGCGGACGCCAGCGCGCGCTACGACGTGCTCCTGCTCACCCGCGGCGGCGGTTCGCTGGAAGATCTGGCCGCCTTCAACGACGAAGCGCTGGCGCGCGCCATCGCGGCGGCGCGCACCGTCGTGGTCAGTGCGATCGGGCACGAAATCGATGTCTCCATCAGCGACTTCGTCGCCGACCTGCGCGCCGCCACCCCTTCTGCCGCCGCGGAATTGCTCAGCCCCGACGGTCGCGACCTGCGGCGGCGGCTGCACCGCCTGCGTGAGCAGATCGACATCGCCGTGCGGCGCGGGATCGAGCGCGGCTGGCTGCGTCTGGATCCACTGCAGCACCGCCTGGGTGCGCAGCAGCCGCTGGCCCGGCTGCAGCGCGGCGCGGAACGCCTCGCCATGCTGTGGCACCGTCTCGGGCTGGGCATCGGCCAGGCGCAGGCCGCGCGCCGGGCGCGGTTCGGCCCGCTCGTGCGGCGTCTCTCCGCGGTCCACCCCCGGCCGCGCGTGGAGGCGCTGGCGGCAGCCAGCGCGCGGCTCATCGACACGCACCATCGCGGCATCACCCTGCGCCTTGCGCGCGAGGCCACGCGCCTGGCCGCGCTCGCGCGCGCGCTCAACGCGGTCAATCCGCTGGCGACGCTGCAGCGCGGCTATGCGATCGTGCTGGATGCCGACGGGCGCAGCGTGCGATCGGCCGCCTCGCTGTCGCGCGGACAGGAGGTCGCGGTGCGGCTGAGCGATGGCGAACGCCGCCTGCGCGTGCTGGACGATCCCTAGGACCGCAACGGCCCTGGCTCCGCGCGCTCAGCGCGCCTGATCCGGCCCCAGCAGCAGCACCCGGGTGCCGTCCTCGCCGCGCGCGACGCGATGCTGCGGCAGATCCGGCAGATCGCCGGACACGGCCTCCAGCGCCGCGCCATCGTCACCCTGCACGCGCCAGAGGCGGAAGATCGAAAGCTCGGTACCAACGCGCAGCAGTGCGACCGCGCCCTGCCAGACGGGCGTTTCGTCCGGTGCCAGCGACAGCGGCGCGAACCACAGGTGCAGCACGAAGCGGGTGTCAGGCTCCGGGCCGGGGCGGGTCATCAGCAAGGCATCGCCATGCCCGCTGTGGGACGCCGGCAGCACCGGCAGGCTGTCCGGGGTCGCGGTCTTGTCGAGGATGGCAAGCAGGGTTTCGATGTTCGCCGGCGGGCCGGGTTCCCAGCCGGCGGCCTGCAGACGATCGCGCAGCGGACCGATCGGGCCGGCGTACTGCAGGTTCATCGGCCAGGCGCGCTTGCTCAGGAAATCGTTGCGCCGCGCCGGCAGCTCCGCCCAGGCGCCGTCGCGCCAGGCATCGGCGCGTATTCCGGTGCGCAGCTCGGGGGGTGCGAACTGGCCCAGGATGTCGGACGCGCTGCGGTGGCCGTGCCAGAGTCCGACGCCGATCACGCACAGATAGAACCCGAGCGCCAGCGGACGCATCCAGAACGAGCGCAGCGCGCGGCGGCGGTAGGCCAGCCCCAGCACCGCGATCCAGGCCACGCCCAGGAAAATGCCGCCCAGCACGTCGGTCAGCCAGTGCGCGCCCAGGTACAGGCGCGCGAAGGCGATCGTGGCCACCGCGATGGCCGCGATGCCGTAGGGCCACGCCCGGCGGCGACCGGGCAGCTCGCGCGCGATCAGCACGGCGAAAAAGCCGAACACGACGGTCGCCATGGTGACCTGCGCCGAGGGGAAATCGAAGCCGGCCACCGCCATGGCCGCCGGCGGGCGCGGCACCTGGATCAGGCGATCCAGCACCCAGACCGCCGCCAGGGCAAACACGAACGCGGCGATCCAGTGCCCCAGCGCCACCCAGCGCCGGCGCCAGCCCAGCCACAGCGCCACTACGGTGACGCCGGGCACGAGCACCTGCCAGTCGCCCAGGCTGGCCAGCACCGCCATCGGCACATCGGCCAGCGGGGTGCGCAGGCCGAACATCAGGTGGTGAACCGTCAGATCCAGCGCCGTGGGGTCGTCGTGGCCGGCGGCCAGCAGCAGCACCGAGAAGAAGGCCCAGCTTCCGGCGATGAGAAGGATCGCCATCGCCAGCAGCGAAGACGATTCGCGCCGGCGCGGATCGATCAGGGCGCTGGCAAAACGCCCCAGCACCGGATGCCGCACCGACCAGCGCAGCAGCCGCGACAGGATCAGCGAGGTGCGCGGTGCCAGCACCTTGTAAGTCTGGTAAACGGTGAAATAAATCAGCGCCAGCAGCGCCAGCAGCGCGCCCACCACGATCGCCAGCCGCCCCGCGACGGCGGCAAGCAGGTCGATCGAGGCACCAAAGGCCCAGCCGGCGAGCAGGAACGCCGCACCCCAGCTGAGCGAGGCCACCGCGCTGGCCGGGACATAGCGTCGCGCCGGCATTTCCAGCATCCCGGCGATGGCCGGCACCAGCGGCCGCACCGCACCCACGTAGCGTGCGATCAGGATGCTCTTGAGCCCGTGGCGACGAAACATCGCCTCGCCCTGCGGCAGCCAGCCCGGATAGCGCGAAAACGGCCACATCCGCCGCAGGCGATCGCCGTAGTGGCGGCCGAACAGGTAGCTCAGTCCGTCGCCGGCGAACGCGCCGGCGCTGGCACAGGCGATTGCGTACGGGCCATCCAGGGTACCCAAGCCGATGAACGCGCCGATGGCGAACAGCAGCGGAATGGCCGGAACGACGAACCCCAGGATCACCACGGCGTCGAAGAACGCAATCAGGAAGATCGCAACGCCTGCTGCGGTGGGATGGTGGCCGACCCAGGCGATCAGCGCGTCGAGCGTCTGCGAATTCATCGGCGAAGTATAGAAGGCACCCGCGTACGGGCTTCTGGGCTAGAGTGCCGGCGTGTTCCTGCTTCATTCACGGCATCCCCATGAACTCCCTCGACGGCAAGACCCTCTTCATCACCGGTGCCTCGCGCGGCATCGGCCTGGCGATCGCGCGGCGCGCCGCGCGCGACGGTGCCAACATCGTCATCGCGGCCAAGTCGGCCGTGCCCAATCCCAGGCTGCCGGGCACCATCCACACCGCCGCGGCCGAGGTGGAAGCAGCCGGCGGCCAGGCGCTGGCGATCCAGTGCGACATCCGCGATGAAGCCGGCGTGGAGGCCGCGGTCGCCGCCGCGGCGGAGCGCTTCGGCGGCATCGACATCCTCGTCAACAACGCCAGCGCGATCTGGCTCAAGGGCATCGCCGAAACCCCGATGAAGCGCTTCGACCTGATGCAGCAGGTCAACGCGCGCGGCACCTTCCTGGTCACGCAGAAGTGCCTGCCGCACCTGCTGAAGGCCGCCAACCCGCACGTGCTCACGCTCGCGCCGCCGCCCTCGCTCGATCCCAAATGGTGGGCCCCGCACACCGGCTACACGCTCGCCAAGATGGGGATGAGCTTCGTCACCCTGGGCCTGGCCGCGGAGCTGGCCGGGCGCGGCATCGCGATCAACGCGCTGTGGCCGCGCACCATCATCGCCACCGACGCGCTCAACATGATTCCCGGCGTGGACACGCGCGGCTGCCGCACCCCCGAAATCGTCGCCGACGCCGCCCACGCCGTGCTGGTGCGCCCGGCGAGTGGCTTCACCGGGCGCTTCCTGATCGACGAAGAGGTGCTGGGCGAGGCCGGAGTGACGGACTTCTCCGGCTACGCGGTGGATCCGGGCCGGCCGCTGCTGCCGGATCTGTTCCTGGATTGACTGCCGACTGCTGCGTTCACCCGCGGCTGCGCATGCTGTTCGCAGCGGCGGGCGTCATCGTACTCGCGCCGCGACGCGGGCCACTTGGAAAATCGTGCGAACGCTACAAGCGTGGCGCGGTTTTCAGGGGCGCAGGGCACCGGAAGTGCGCGGCTTATTTTTCGGGGTGAGCCGCGCTTTTGGCAATGCTGAAGTCAATGGAATAGCTTCCGACAGCAGAATTGTTCAAATAATCCAGCGACTCATTTCTCGTCAAATAATATGTTTCCGACTCAAGCACGCGCTGGATTTTTTCATCCAGGCCGGAAGCAACCTCCATCACGGTAGCAAGATTCAGCTCGATCGTTGCACCGTCGAGCGACCTGCCGCGCGCTTCCACCTTGACGCTCTGATTGGGATTCAATGCTCCCGACGCCCGCTCGACACTTGCGGGAGAGGCGCTGCCGTCCTGGAACATCCGGACGACGGCTTCCGTCGGAATGAACGGAATCGCTATGTGCCAATCGCGCACATCGACGCGCTCTCCAGCATCACCTTTCGCCTTGGCACCAACAAAAAACATGGCATGTGCCGGTGATTTATTCACGAGTGCGTCCCAGTCGGCACCTTCCAACGCATCGGTGAGACGAAGCAATACGGAGTTCGCTGGATCTTCAATGGCAAAACTATCCCGCCTACCCTCATCGCAATACGATGAATCCTCTCCCGGACGGGGGGCGATAACCTGGCACCTCAGGCAGCCGTAGAAACAATTTATAAAAAGAAACGGCTCATATTTTGGGTAGCCAACGGGATTGTATGCGCATTTGCCGCACTTATACTCTCCATCAATATCTGGCGCATTGGTGTATTCGCAATATTGAGCGCCAGCCTGGCCTGCAGGAATGAGGGCGGCCATCAGCAGTGCCAAGAGAGAAATGATGGTTTTCATCGAAACACCTCCTTTTGCTGTAAAGCGTAGCGAATGGCACAAGACAATTCGCCCCCGGTAGATTGCCCGAATCACTGAAAGAGGCCGCCTGGAAGCCGCCTCGTGCCGCTGCAAGATGTTTGCGTCTTCGCTCCCTGGAGACCGCGCTGTCATGGCAAGCCGTTGAAGCCCGATCTCACAATCAGTGATCCAATGGTTGATCAGCCCGCCACTTTTGGCCAGTACATCAAAACGCCTCGCTTGTCAACTGCCCGGTTGGGACAATGAAGAGAGGCGCGCCGTGCCCGCCAGAGACATGGCTTGAGAAGCCATACAGACCGTTGCTCAGGTCATTGTCCAGCAGCGAAATCAGAGCATTACGAGCGTCAGCAGGACGTTTCCCACCGCCCCGGGCCCTTTGACAAAGCGCGAGAAAGATCTGCCGAATGCGGAACACAGGCTTTCTCGAAGCCTTGTTGACCCGCGCCGTACCCGTGCGCTCCGTAACTCAAATCGCCTTGGAAAACCGCGCCGGCGCCATCGCTTCGGCGCGTTCGTGCAGGTAGGCGTCGAAGGCCATGGCGACGTGGCGCAGCAGGAGCTGGCCGCGCGGGGTGGCGCGGACGCGCTCGCGGGTGATCTCGACCAGGCCGTCGGCCACCATCGGCTCGAGGCGCGCCAGCGCCGCCCGGAAATACTCGCGGAAGTCGATACCGTGGCCTGCTTCCACCTCGCGGATATCGATTTCGCCCAGGCACATGATCTGGCCGATCACGTCCGCACGCAGGCGGTCGTCGGCATCCAGCGACAGCCCGCGCCACACCGGCAGCGCGTCGGGCTGGTGCGCCAGGCGCGCTTCCCAGGTGCCCAGGTCGCGCGGGTTCTGGCTGAAGCTGGCACCGATATGGCTGATCGCGCTCACGCCCAGACCGATCAGATCGGTTTCAGCGTGGGTGGTGTAGCCCATGAAGTTGCGGTGCAGGCTGCCGCTGCGCCGCGCCTTGGCCAGCTCGTCCTCGGGCAGGGCGAAGTGGTCCATGCCGATGTGCTCGTAGCCGGCGGCGGTGAGCTTCTCGATCGCCAGGCGCAGCAGCGCCAGGCGCGTGGCGGCGCTGGGGAGATCCTCGGCCTTGAGCTGGGTCTGGGCGCGGAAGACTTCGGGCAGGTGGGCGTAGCCGTAGATCGCCAGGCGGTCCGGCCGGGCTTCGAGCACGGTATCCAGGGTGCGGCCGAAGCCTTCGACGGTCTGCTTGGGCAGGCCGTAGATGAGATCCACGTTGACCGAACGCAGGCCGTGGGTGCGGCAGGCGCGGATCAGGTCCAGGGTCATTTCCACGCCCTGGATGCGGTTGACCGCCTCCTGCACCACCGGATCGAAGTCCTGCACGCCGAGGCTGGCGCGGTTGAAGCCCAGCCGCGCCAGCTCGCCGATCTCGTCCGGGGTGACGTGGCGCGGGTCGAGTTCGATCGAGTAGTCGCGGTCGGCGGTCGCGCTGAAGCTGAAGTGCCGGCCGAGGCTGTCGAGCAGCGCGCCGAGCTGGGCCGGGGTCATGAAGTTGGGCGTGCCGCCGCCCAGGTGCAGCTGAATGACTTCGCGATCGCGGTCGAACAGCGGCCCGACGCGCTCGATCTCCTGATCCAGCGCGGCGAGGTACGCGGCACCCTTGCGGTGGTCGCGGGTGATGATGCGGTTGCAGCCGCAGTAGAAGCACGGGCTTTCGCAAAACGGAATGTGGACGTAGAGCGAGAGCCGGTGCGGCACCGGATCCTCGTTGCTCAACGCGATGTGCTCGCGCAGCTCGCGGTCGCCGAAGCCCTCGTGGAAACGCGGGGCGGCGGGATAGGAGGTGTAGCGCGGACCGGGGCGGTCGTAGCGCTGCAGCAGTTCGTCGCTGAAGAAAAGAGGAGTGGCCATGGGGCGCAGTCTGCCAGCGGCGGCGGGGCGCGCACTTGATGCGGATCAAAGATGGCGGCTTCATTCAGGTGGCCCGGCCTGACGCTTCGGCGCGGGATCGGCGACAATGCGGGTTTCCTTCACGGAGCCTGCCCCATGGCGATCCTGCGCATGACCGACCTCGATCTTTCCGGCCAGCGGGTGCTGATCCGTGAAGACCTGAACGTACCCGTCGCCGCGGGCAAGGTCACCTCCGAGCAGCGCCTGCGCGCGGCGCTTCCGACCCTGCGCCTGGCGCTGGAAAAGGGCGCGGCGGTGATGGTGACCTCGCACTTGGGCCGCCCGAAGGAGGGCGTGCTCTCCGAGGCTGATTCGCTCGCGCCCGTGGCCCGACGCCTGTCGGAACTCCTCGGCCGCCCGGTACCGCTGATGCGCGACTGGGTGGACGGCGTGGACGTGGCTCCCGGCGAAATCGTGCTGCTGGAAAACTGCCGGATGAACGTGGGCGAAGGCAAGGACGATCCCGCACTGGCGAAGAAGTACGCCGCGCTGTGCGACGTGTTCGTGATGGACGCCTTCGGTACCGCGCACCGCGCCCAGGCCTCGACCCACGGCGTGATCCGCGAGGCCAAGATCGCCTGTGGCGGCCCGCTGCTGATGGCCGAGCTCGATGCGCTGACGCGCGCGCTGCTGAATCCGGCGCGCCCGCTGCTGGCCATCGTCGCCGGCTCCAAGGTCTCGACCAAGCTCACCCTGCTTTCCAGCCTGCTGGAAAAGGTGGACCGGCTGATCGTGGGCGGCGGCATCGCCAACACCTTCCTGGCGGCGCAGGGCCACGGCGTGGGCACCTCGCTGATGGAGGCCGACCTCCTGGACAGCGCGCGCGCCATTCTTGCCGAGGCCGGCGAGCGCCTGGTGCTGCCGCTGGACGCGGTGGTGGCGACGGCGTTTTCGGCCGATGCCACGCCCACCGTGCGCGGGCTGGACGAGGTGCGCGGCGATGAAATGATCCTCGACATCGGCCCCGCCACCGCGGCGCGCTATGCGCAGATCGTGACGGATGCCGGCACGGTGCTGTGGAACGGCCCGGTCGGCGTGTTCGAGTTCGACGCCTTCGGCGGCGGCACCCAGGCGCTGGCGCAGGCCATCGCGGAATCTTCCGCGTTCTCCATCGCCGGCGGCGGCGACACGCTGGCGGCGGTGGACAAGTACGGCGTGACCGACGGCATTTCCTACATTTCCACCGGCGGCGGCGCGTTCCTGGAATTCTGCGAGGGCAAGACCCTGCCGGCGGTCGCGGCGCTGGAAGCACGCGGCGTCTGATCGCCGTGCCTGCGCCCGCCCGCCTCACGCCGCTGCCGCGTGCGTTCTACGACCGCGACACGGTAGCGGTGGCCCGCGCCCTGCTGGGCCAATGGCTGGTGCATCGGGTGGACGGGACGACGCGCGTGGGCCGCATCGTGGAAGTGGAGGCGTACCTGGGCCCGACGGACCTGGCCGCGCACACATCGAAAGGGCGCACCGCGCGCACCGAGGCCATGTTCGGCCCGCCGGGCCACGCCTACGTCTATCTCATCTACGGCATGCACCACTGCATGAACGTGGTGACCGGGGCGGAAGGTTCGGGCACCGCGGTGCTGCTGCGCGCGCTCGAACCCGTCGGCGAACTGCCCTTCGCCAGCAACGGGCCGGGCCGGCTGTGCAAGGCCATGGGCATCGACCGCCGCCACTACGGCCACGACCTGTGCAGCGCGGACCTCTTCATCGCGGCGGCACCGGCGGTGGACGCGGCCGACATCGTGGTGCGCCCGCGCATCGGCGTCGACTACGCCGGCGAATGGGCGCTCAAGCCGCTGCGGTTTTACGTCGCGGGCAGCCCCTTCATCTCGCGCCGCTAGGCAACTCAGCCCAGCGCATAGCCGAACTGCTGGCGGAACTGCTCGGTGAAGCCGTCGAAATCGAAGCGCTGGTTCTGCGGGCCGAGGTGCTCGATCTTGATTGCGCCCATCAGCGAGGCGATGCGCCCGGCGGTGGGCATGTCCATGCCGTTCATGAGGCCATAGATGAGGCCGGCGCGATAGGCGTCGCCGCAGCCGGTGGGATCGACCACGCGGATCGCGCTGGCGGCCGGAATGGTCAGCTCGCCCTTGCGGGTGTGGACCTCCGAGCCCTTGCTGCCGCGCGTGACGATGTAGGCTTCGACGCGCTCGGCGATGGCCCGCGCCGACAGCCCGGTGCGCTCTTCCAGGAGGCTCGATTCATAGTCGTTGACGGTGACGTAGGTGGCCTCCTCGATCATCTGCGTCAGCTCGGCACCGTTGAACAGCGGCATCGCCTGGCCGGGATCGAAGATGAAGGGAATGCCGCATTCGGCGAACTCGCGCGCGTTCTGCAGCATCGCCTCGTAGCCGTCCGGCCCGACGATGCCGAAGCGCACGTCGGGCACGTCCTTCACGTGGTTCTCGTAGCTGCGCATCATCGCGCCGGGGTGGAAGGCGGTGATCTGGTTGTCGTCGAGGTCGGTGGTGATGAACGCCTGCGCGGTAAACAGGCCGGCGATTTCCTTGACCTTGTCCAGGGAGATGCCGCAGGCCTCGAAGTGTTCGCGGTAGGGCGCGAAATCCTGCCCGACGGTGGCCATCGGGATCGGGTCGCCGCCCAGCAGCTTGAGGTTGTAGGCGATGTTGCCGGCGCAGCCGCCGAACTCGCGCCGCATCGCGGGCACGAGGAACGACACGTTCAGGATGTGCACCTGGTCGGGCAGGATGTGCTTCTTGAACTGGTCCTGGAAGACCATGATGGTGTCGTAGGCAAGCGAACCGCAGATCAGTGCAGACATCGAAACCTTCCGGTGCAGGCAACGGGGCGCGCCGCTGGCGGGCGCAAAGCTGCAAAGCTTAGCGCAAGACGCCGTCATGGCCGCAGCCGGTCGCGGTGCGCGCGGCGCGAGGGTCGATCACGGTGCGCCCGGCACGACGCCAAGCTGTGCGGAACAGCACGGAAAACAAGGCTTTCTTAACCTCGATTTCCTTGCCGGCCCGCTACCCCTCCGTTAGACTGGCGCACTTTTCCCCTGCATCCTCAAAGGCTTGCACCGCGCCATGTTCAAAGGTCTCCGCGGTCTGTTCTCCAACGATCTGTCGATC
>JAMLIV010000016.1 GCA_023954075.1 Lysobacteraceae bacterium | reverse complement strand
CAGCTCCGCCGCCAGCTGCAGGAAGCCCTTCTGGTCGCAGTCGCGGATCACCGGCACCACCAGACCGTTCGGCGTGTCCACCGCGATGCCGATGTGGAAATACTTCTTGAGGACGAGGTTGTCGCCGTCGAGCGAGGCGTTGAACTGCGGGAACTGCTTGAGCGCGGACACCACCGCCTTGATCTGGAACACCAGCGGGGTGATGCGCAGATCCTTGTTCTCTTCACCCAGCTTCTTGCGGAATGCCTCCATCTCGGTGATGTCGGCCTGCTCGAACTGGGTCACGTGCGGGATCATTGCCCAGTTGCGCGCGAGGTTCGCGCCGGAAATCTTCTTGATGCGCGACAGCGGCTCGACCTCGACCTCGCCGAACTTGGCGAAGTCCACCTTCGGCCAGGGCAGGAGGTTCAGACCACCACCCGCGGGCGCGCCGCCGGCAGCGACGACACCGCCGGTCATCGCCGCCTTGACGAAATCCTGTACGTCCTGACGCAGGATGCGGCCATCTCGTCCACGCCCCTGCACCTGCGCGAGGTCCACGCCCAGCTCGCGCGCGAACAGGCGCACCGCCGGGGTGGCGTAGGGCACCTTCGAGGGAAGCACGGCATCGACGTCGAAGCTGACGGGCGGGCTGCGCGGCGCGGCGGTTTCCGCGGCCCGCTGCACGGCAGGAGCGGGTGCCGCAGGCGCGGGAGCGGCGGGCGCTGGTGCAGTCGGCTCGGGTGCCGCCGCGGGTGCCTCGTCGGCCGCTTCGATGATGGCCACCACCGCGCCTTCGGACACGCTGTCGCCCAGCTTGACCTTCACTTCCTTGACCACGCCGGCGAACGGCGAGGGCACTTCCATCGTGGCCTTGGCCGATTCCAGCGTGACCAGACCCTGATCCTTGCTCACGGTATCGCCAGGCGATACCAGCAGTTCGATCACCGGAACGTCCGAATGGTCCCCGATGTCGGGAACGCGTGCTTCTTTCAGGCTCATGTTCTTCCCTCGCGCAGCCAAGCATCCATTTTGATGCCAGTACGCCCGCGATGCCAATGTCACGACGGGAACCTTCCTCCGTCAGAGAGGATTCCAACCCCTGCCCGCCGCCGCTCGACCGTCCGGCGGCGGACGAAGTCTCCGGGAAGCCGGACGTCCGGACGGAGGCCGTGAGTGCCAAGGGACTGATTTCACGGGGGTGGAAGCTTGGCATGGGGCTTGCTCATGTCGGTATGGGATTGCACGAACCAAGGACACTGCCATGAACCACCTGACTCTCCGCCTCGCCATGCGTTTCGCCGTTCCGGTGATCGCCCTGGGGGCGCTGGCGATGACCGGACAGCCGATCCAGACCGTCGCACGGGGTGTGTCCAGTCCGATGATCCAGGTGACACCGTGCGATGCGCCGTCGGATGAGGCCGTGGTCTCGCAGGCGGACAGCCCGAATGAAAGCGAACGGCGCGAGCGCGTCGCGCTGCGCCTGCGCTGGTCGCTGACGCTTCCGGCGGCACCGCGCCTGCTGGGCACCGGCACTCCGCAGTGACCTGCATCGGCGGTTCGCACCATTCGGCGCGAGCCGGCGATGCAGGCGCGATCAGCCCGCGAAGCGCCGTTCGTTGGCGATGCGCGCCAGCTTGCTGGCAGGCTCGCGGGAAAGTTCGGCGTTGATCCAGCGCGCGGTGTCGCACAGGGCGTCGAGCTCCACGCCGGTGTTCATGCCCAGCCCGTGCAGCTGGTACACGAGATCCTCGCTGGCGAGATTGCCGCTGGCACCCTGCGCATAGGGGCAGCCACCCAGGCCGGCGACCGAGGCATCCACCACGCGCACGCCGGCCTCGAGGCAGGCGTAGACGTTGGCGAGCGCCTGCCCGTAGGTATCGTGGAAGTGCACCGCAAGGCGCGCCATCGGCACTTCGGTGGCGCAGGCTTCCAGCATGGCGCGCGCCTTCTTCGCGGTGCCGACGCCGATGGTGTCGCCGAGCGATATTTCCGCACAGCCCATCGCATCGAGCGCCTTGACCACGCGCACCACGTCGTTGACCGGCACCCGGCCCTGGTAGGGGCAGCCCAGCACGGTGGAGATGTAGCCGCGTACCCACAGACCATCGGCCACCGCGCGTGCGACCACGGGAGCGAGGCGGCGCAGGGATTCGTCGATGTCGCAGTTGATGTTGCGCCGGTTGAAGGCGTCCGATGCCGCGGTGAACACCGCGATCTCGCGCACCCCGGCCGCCAGCGCGCGATCCAGACCCTTCTCGTTGGGCACCAGCACCGGATAGAGCGCGCCGTCGCGCCGGGCGATGCCGCCCAGTACTGCGGCGGCATCGGCCATCTGCGGCACCCACCTGGGGCTGACGAAGCTGGTCGCTTCGACCACGGGAAAACCGCAGGCCGAGAGCCGGTCGATCAGGGCGATCTTGGTGGCCGTGGAAACCTCGGCGGCCTCGTTCTGCAGCCCGTCGCGCGGGCCAACCTCGACGATGCGGACGAAATCGCTCGCGCTCATGCCTGCGCCTCCGCCGCGGTGAACTCCACCAGCGCCGCACCTTCCTCCACCTGGTCGCCCATCGCAACCAGGAAGCCGTCGAGGGTGCCGGCGGCGGGTGCGGTGAGGGTGTGTTCCATCTTCATCGCCTCCATCACCAGCAGCGGCGCGCCGGCGTCCACCGCGCCGGGGCGGGCGAGGAGCGCGATCACGCGGCCGGGCATCGGCGCGGTGAGGCCGCCGCCGTGGCCGGCGTCGGCTTCGCTTCCGGCAAGCGGGTCTTCCAGCGCGAGGGCGCAGGGTGGGCCGCCCTCGAACAGGTGCCAGGTGCCGTCGATGCAGCGAGCCGTGGCCTCGACGCGTTCGCCGTTGACGCGCAGCGCAAGGCGGGTGCCGTCGAAGGCTCCGCTGATGCGGAACGTGTCGCCGTCCACCTCGAAGCGCCAGCCATCGCCTTCGCGGCGCGCAAGCGCTTCGCGCAGGCCGGTCTTGCCCTGCCAGCGCAGCGCGCGCGGGGCGTCATGCCCCAGCCGCCAGCCCCTGCGCGTGGCCCAGGGCGAGTGCGGATCGGTCGGAAGTACGCGCGGCTCTTCACCGGCGAGCAGGGCAAACCCCAGCAGCGCCACCTGGCGCGGTGCGGCCAGCGGCAGCGGGGCGAACAGCGCATCATGTTCGCGCTCGATCAGCCCGGTGTCGAGATCGGCGCGGGCGAAGGCACCTCCCGGCGCGACGAGGCGCTGCAGAAAGTGCGCGTTGGTGGAAAGCCCCGCCACGGCGGTATGGGCCAGCGCCGTTCGCAGGCGCGCCAGCGCTTCCTCGCGGTCGGCACCGTGCACGATCAGCTTGGCCAGCATCGGGTCGTACCAGGGCGTTATGGCGTCGCCTTCGTCCACGCCGGTGTCCACCCGCATGCCTTCGCCCGACGGCAGATCGAACAGGCGCGCGGTGCCGATGGAGGGCAGGAAGCCGCGCTCAGGGTCTTCGGCGTAGATGCGCGCCTCGATCGCGTGGCCGTGGATGCCGATGGCCGCCTGCGCAAGCGGCAGCGGTTCGCCGGCCGCCACGCGCAGCTGCCATTCGACCAGGTCCAACCCGGTGATCATCTCGGTCACCGGATGCTCGACCTGCAGGCGCGTGTTCATTTCCATGAAATAGAACTCGCCATCTTGCGAGGCGATGAATTCCACCGTGCCGGCACCGACGTAGCCGACTGCGCGCGCGGCATCGACGGCAGCCCGGCCCATCGCGGTGCGGCGTGCGGGCGTCATGCCCGGCGCGGGGGCCTCTTCCAGCACCTTCTGGAAGCGGCGCTGCACCGAGCAGTCGCGCTCGTTGAGGTGCACCACGCCGCCGTGCGCGTCTGCGAACACCTGCACTTCGATGTGGCGCGGGCGCAGCACGTACTTTTCCACCAGCACCCGGTCGCTGCCGAACGCCGCCGCCGCCTCGCGCCGGCAGGATTCCAGCGCGGCCGCGAAATCCTCGCTGCGATCCACCCGACGCATGCCCTTGCCGCCGCCGCCGGCGCTGGCCTTGATCAGCACCGGATAGCCGATGGCGTCAGCCTGCGCGTGCAGGAAATCCGCCTCCTGACTGTCGCCGTGGTAGCCGGGCGTGAGCGGCACGCCGGCGGTCTGCATCAGCGCCTTGGCTGCGCTCTTGCTGCCCATGGCCTCGATGGCCTCGGCCGGCGGGCCGATGAAGACCACGCCGGCCTGCGCGCAGGCGCGCGCAAACGCCGCGTTCTCGGAAAGGAATCCGTAGCCCGGATGGATCGCCTGCGCACCGGTTTTTTTCGCGGCATCGAGGATCTTCTCCACCACCAGATAGCTCTCGCGCGCCGGTGCGGGGCCGATGGGCACGGTCACGTCGGCCAGCCGCACGTGGCGCGCCTTCGCATCCGCTTCGGAATACACCGCGACGGTGCGGATTCCGAGCCGGCGGCAGGTGGCGATCACGCGACAGGCGATCTCGCCGCGGTTGGCGATCAGGACAGTGTGGAAGGGTTTTCTGCTCATGCCCAGCTTGCCTTGCGCTTTTCAAGGAATGCCGCCAGCCCTTCGCGCGCCTCGTCGGTGGCGCGAATGCGGGCGATGGCGTCGGCGGTTGCGGCCACCAGCGCGGCATCGATGGGGCGATCGGACAACTCGGCGATGAAGCGCTTGGCGCGGGCCTGGGCCTGCGGGCCGCCGACCGCCAGTGAAGCGGTGATTTCCGCGATCTTCGGGTCGAGCGCGGCCGCGCCGACGACCTCATGCACCAGTCCGATCTGCAGCGCGCGGGTGGCGTCGATGCGCTCGGCGCTCTGGAAGTAGCGCCGGCACTGGCGTGCGCCGATGGCGCGCAGTACATACGGCCCGATGGTGGCCGGGATCAGGCCGAAGCGCACTTCCGATGTGGCGAACACTGCCGCCTCGCTCGCGACCGCGATGTCGCAGGCGCAGGCCAGGCCCATGCCGCCGCCCAGGGCCGCGCCGTGCACCCGCGCGATCGTGGGTTTCGGAAGTTCGGCCAGGGTGCGCAGCATCGTCGCCAGCGCGCTGGCGTCGGCCAGGTTCTGCTCGAAGCCGAAGCCGGCAGCGCGCCGCATCCAGTCGAGATCGCCACCGGCGGAAAAACTCTTGCCGCGCCCGGCCAGCACCACGACGCGCACGGTGGCGTCGTCGCCCAGCGCGCGCAGGCCCTCGGTGATCGCGGCGATCAGGTGCTCGTCGAAGGCGTTGTGCTTGTCGGGCCGGTTGAGCCAGAGCGTGGCAACGCTGCCGGCGCGTTCGATCTGGACCAGTTCATGGGTCATCGCACTACATCCTGAAAATGCCGAAGTCGGTTGATTCCAGCGGCGCGTTGAGCGCGGCCGAGAGGGCGAGGGCGAGCGTCTCGCGGGTTTTGGCCGGATCGATCACGCCATCGTCCCAGAGCCGCGCGCTGGCATAGAACGGGTGGCTCTGGTGCTCGAATTTCTCGCGGATCGGCGTCTTGAAGGCGTCTTCCTCGGCCTGCGGCCAGGCTCCGCCCTTGGCCTCGATGCCGTCGCGCCGCACCCGCGCCAGCACGCTTGCGGCCTGCTCGCCGCCCATCACGCCGATGCGCGCGTTGGGCCACATCCACAAAAAGCGCGGCGAATAGGCGCGCCCGCACATGCCGTAGTTGCCGGCACCGAAGCTGCCGCCGATCACCACGGTGAACTTGGGCACCTTCGCGCAAGCCACCGCCATCACCATCTTCGCGCCGTCGCGCGCGATGCCGCCGTTCTCGTATTTGCGCCCCACCATGAATCCGGTGATGTTCTGCAAGAACACCAGCGGGATGCCGCGTTTGGCGCACAGTTCGACGAAGTGCGCGCCCTTGAGCGCGGATTCGGAGAACAGGATGCCGTTGTTGGCGACGATCCCGACCGGGTAGCCGTGCAGGTGCGCAAAGCCGGTCACGAGGGTGGTGCCGTAGCGGGCCTTGAACTCGTCGAGGCGCGAGCCGTCGACGAGGCGCGCGATCACCTCGCGCACGTCGAAGGGCTTGCGGGTGTCGGCCGGGATCACGCCGTAAAGATCTTCTGCCGGATACAGCGGCGCCTCGGGCTCGCGCACGGCGAGTCGCCCGCGCTTTTCCCAGTTGAGGTTGGCGACGATGCGGCGCACCTGCGCCAGCGCGTGGCGGTCGTCCCGGGCGAAGTGGTCGGCCACGCCGGAAATGCGGGTATGCACGTCGGCACCGCCGAGATCTTCCGCGCTCACGTCCTCGCCCGTGGCGGCCTTCACCAGCGGCGGGCCGCCGAGGAAGATCGTGCCCTGCTCCTTCACGATGACGGTTTCATCGCTCATCGCCGGCACATAGGCGCCGCCGGCGGTGCACGAGCCCATCACGCAGGCGATCTGCGGGATGCCCTGCGCCGAAAGCGTGGCCTGGTTGTAGAAGATGCGGCCGAAGTGGTCGCGGTCGGGAAACACCTCGTCCTGCAGCGGCAGGAAGGCGCCGCCGGAATCGACCAGATACACGCAGGGCAGGCGGTTCTGTTCGGCGATTTCCTGCGCGCGCAGGTGCTTTTTCACCGTGATCGGATAGTAGGTGCCGCCCTTGACCGTGGCGTCGTTGGCCACGATCACGCATTCCACGCCCTCGATGCGGCCAATGCCGGCCACCAGCCCCGCGCAGGGTACGGCGTCCTCGTACAGCGCGTGGCCGGCGAGCGGGGCGATTTCCAGGAACGGCGAACCCGGGTCGAGCAGGGCGTCGATGCGATCGCGCACCAGCAGTTTGCCGCGCCCGACGTGGCGCGCACGCGCCTTTTCGCCGCCGCCCTGCGCGATCTTCGCCACCAGTTCGGCCAGCGCATCGGTCTGGGCGCGCATCGCCGCGGCGTTGGCGCGAAAGGTTTCGCTGCCCGCATTCAGCGCGGACGTGAGCACCGTCATCGCGGGCCCTCCTGGAACAGCTCTCGGCCGATCAGCATGCGGCGGATCTCGCTGGTGCCTGCGCCGATTTCGTAGAGCTTGGCGTCGCGCCACAGGCGGCCGGCGGGGTAGTCGTTGATGTAGCCGTTGCCGCCCAGGATCTGGATGGTCTGGCCGGCCATCCAGGTGGCCTTCTCGGCGGCGTAGAGAATCGCACCGGCGGCGTCCTTGCGCGTGGTCTGGCCGCGGTCGCAGGCGCGGGCGACGGCATAGACATAGGCGCGGCAGGCGTTGAAGCCCACGTACATGTCGGCGAGCTTGCCCTGGATCAGCTGGAACTCGGCGATGGAGCGGCCGAACTGCTTGCGTTCGCGCGAATAGGGCAGGGCGACGTCCAGGCAGGCCGCCATGATCCCGAGCGGCCCGCCCGAAAGCACCAGGCGCTCGAAGTCCAGCCCCGACATCAGCACCCGCACGCCCTTGTTCACCTCGCCCAGCACGTTCTCCGCCGGCACCTCGCAATCCTGGAACACCAGTTCGCAGGTGTTGGAGCCGCGCATGCCGAGCTTGTCGAGCTTCTGCGCGGTGGAAAAACCCTTGAAGCCCTTCTCCACGAGGAAGGCGGTGATGCCCTTGGAACCGGCCGCGACGTCGGTCTTGGCGTAGACCACGAGGGTGTCGGCGTCGGGGCCGTTGGTGATCCACATCTTGTTGCCGTTGAGCACGAACGCATCGCCGCGGCGCTCGGCGCGAAGGCGCATCGACACCACGTCCGACCCCGCGCCCGGCTCGCTCATGGCGAGCGCGCCGACGTGTTCGCCGGAAACAAGCTTCGGCAGGTACTTCGCCTTCTGCACGGGGCTGCCGTTCTTGCGCAGCTGGTTCACGCAGAGGTTGGAATGCGCGCCGTAGGACAGGCCGATCGAGGCCGAGGCGCGCGAGATTTCCTCCATCGCCACGACGTGGGCGAGGTAGCCCAGGTTGGTGCCGCCGTACTCCTCGTCCACCGTCAGGCCCAGCAGGCCCATGTCGCCCAGCTCGCGCCACAGCGCATTGGGGAACTGGTTGCTGCGGTCGGTTTCCTCGGCCAGCGGCGCGATGCGCGCCTGCGCGAAATCACGCACCGCCCCGCGCAGGGCGTCGATGGTTTCGCCAAGATCAAAGTCGAATGCGGTGTGCGACATCTGAATCCTCCCCGCGGCCGCCCGGCCGCCCGGATGTGTGGACAGGCGCCGCCTGTCCCGCGCCGCCCAATGAAATGAATCGTAATTCATTTTTTCGTGCGACGGAACGCGGGGCGAAGTCGCGCTCCCGTAGAATGCCCCCGAACCTGATCCCGGAATGCCGATGGCCTACCGCCGCACCCGCCTGATGGAAGAACGTCTCGCCGGCAACCGCGAGCGCATCCTGCGCGCGACGCGGCGGCTGATCGCCGAAGGCGGCTTCCGAAATGCGCAGATCGCGGCGGTGGCGGCGCAGGCGGAGGTGTCCACCGGCACCATCTACCGCTACTTCCCATCCAAGGCCGAGCTGTTCGTGGAGGTGCTCACCGAGGCCGTGGACCATGAGATCGAGATCCTGCGTGATGTGATCGCGGTGCAAACCGGCGCGCGCGCGCAGCTCGAAGCTGCGGTGGCGTCCTTCGTGCGGCGCGCCCTGACCGGCCCCAACCTCGCCTGGGCCTTCATCGCCGAGCCGGCCGAACCGGAAGTGGACGCCGAACGCATCCGCGGGCGCAAGCGGTTCGGCGACGTGTTCAAGGCCGTGCTCAAGCGCGGCGTGGCCAGCGGCGAGTTCCCCAGGCAGGACCTCGATGCCGGCGCGGCCTGCATCGTGGGTGCCTTTACCGAGGCCCTGGTCGGCCCGATCGGCCCGAGCCGCAAGACCCTGCGCGACAAGGAGCGCCTGGTGCGCGCGATCTGCGACTTCTGCACGCGCGCGGTGTCGGCGGCGGCCTGATCACTCCAGCGGCAGCGCCCGTGCGGCCCGCAGCTGGTGGAGCCGGATCGCGCCGGCATCGTTGCTCCAGCTGCCGCGCACGTGGTTGATGAGGGTGAGGAGTTCCTCCTCGGACACGCGATCGGTGAAGGGCGGCATCGAGTGGGGGGCCGGATTGCCCGCGGTGGTCGGTGCCGCGGCACCGAACAGCGTGACCCGGATCAGGTTCACCGGATCGTTCGCCACGACCTGCGGGTTGCCGTCGAGCGGCGGGAACACGCGCTCGCGGCCGCGTCCGTCGCGGCCGTGGCAATCGGCGCAGTGCTTTTGGTAGAGCGCGGTGCTGGCCGGGCCGATCCCGTCGCGAGCCCGCGGCGCGGGCGGGGCCGGGCGCTGCGGCAGCGGCGGCAGGCTGAGGATGTATTCGGCGATGGCGCGGGCATCGTCAGGCGTGAGGTATTGCAGGCTCGCGCCCACCACTTCGGCCATCGGGCCGAATGCGCCGGCCTGCGGTGCCACGCCGGTGCGCAGATAGCCGGCCAGGTCATCGACGCTCCAGTGGGCGAGCGATTGGCCGTCGAGCGGTGGCGCGACCCAGCCCTGCCCGAAAATGCGTCCGCCAACGAAGCGGCGCGAGCGGTCCATCGCACCGAAGGCGTTGCGCGCGCCGTGGCACATCGTGCAGTGCGCGATGCCTTCGGCCAGATAGCGGCCGCGGTTCCAGCGCTCGCCGCGCGCCGGATCGGGCAGCAGCTCCCAGGGGCGGAAAAAGAGCATGCGCCAGCCGATCAGCGCCGGACGCCAGCCCGGGACGCCGCTGAGGGTGTTCTCCGGCGGCGACGTGGCCACTGCGGGCTGGCTGCGCAGCCAGGCGAACATCGCGTCGGCATCGGCGGCCGTCAGGTGCTGGAAGCTCTCGAACGGAAAGGCCGGATAGAGCAGGCCGCTGCGGCCGACCCCGTGCGCCAGCGCGTGGCGGAACTGCCCGGCCGACCAGCCGCCGATGCCGTGTTCCGCATCGGCGGTCAGGTTGCTCGAATACAGCGTGCCCCACGGCGTGGCGAAAGCGCGACCGCCGGCCAGCGGTTCGCCGCCGCGTGCGGTGTGGCAGGCCACGCAGTCGCCGATCCGCGCCAGGTATTCGCCGCGCGCAAGCGTTTCGTCATCCGTGGCCACGGATGACGAATCCCCGCCGGGCGGCGAAAGTGCGCCCGGCCCGCCCTGCGCGGCGATGAGAAAGCCCGTGACCACGGCTGCCAGCATGAAAAGCGGGAATCCGAACGCCATCAGCAGAGTGGGCAGGCTCGGGCCCTTCGCGGCGCTCACGGCTGCACCCCGCGCGCCGGATCGAAATGCGTGGCACCGCCGCAGTCGAGCGGCAGCGGCTCGGCGCTGGCCTCCAGCGCTGTCGTCTCCGGCTCGGGAATCAGCCCGGCGACGAAGGTCGCCACACGCCGCACCTCGGTCGGATCCAGGCGCGAAACCACCTGCGCCATGCAGTCGGGCGCGATCGAGTGGCGCGATCCGGTCATCCAGCCGCCGAGCTGGGCGATGAGATAGTCGGTGGGAAGTCCGGCCAGCGCCGGCACGCCCGGCTCGCGCCCCTGCAGCTGCGGCCCGTGGCAGCTGGCACAGGGCGGAAGATCCCGCGCCGGATCACCTTCATGTACGAGGCGTTCGGCGCGCGCGCGGTCGGCGTCGCTCTGTGCGGCCGGTGCCGCGTGCTGCAGCGCGACCATCGGCTGGGCGGCGAAGAAGCTCGCGATGCGCGCCAGCCATGCGTCGTCCCAGTTGCGCATCAGATAGATCATCTGCGGATAGTGGCGGCGTCCGTCGCGGAAGCCCTGCATCTGCGCGAATAGATAGCCGGCCGGCTTGCCGGCCAGGTGTGGGTAGTACTCCGAGCCGGGCGCGCCTTCGCCGCGGGCACCGTGGCAGGCGGCGCAGGCCGCCAGGCGCTCGGCCATGGCGTCGTCGTCCAGATCGGGCATGGCGGCGACGGGAGCGGTCAGCGCCATCAGTGCGAGCGCGGTGAATAGACAGGCGATTTTCATGCGCAAAGCCTAACGGCCGGACATATCCCCGCGCCAGTCGGAACCGGGCCGCATCGCACCAAGGTCCGAGTGCGTCGCCGAGGATGCGGCGGTATGTTTGGGCCATGAATCCATCCCTTTTCCGACTCCTGATCGCGGCGGCCACGGCCTTGGGCCTGGCCGGCTGCGCGGCCACGCCGATGACTTCAGCCACCAATACCGCCGACCGCACCTTCGGGCCGATCCGCCAGAGCATCCACCGCGGCGCGGACGACCTGCTCACGGCGGGCCTGGGAATCGACGGCCTGCGCGCCATGACGCCGCCCGCGGTCGAAAATCCGGCGTCGCCCTCGCCTGAAGAGCTTCGCCGTCGCGCCATCTGGGCGAACTGGCGCGGCATCGCCGACCTGCGTCCGGGCGGCGGTGCCGGCGATTCGCTGCCTTCGGTGCCGGGGCGCGAGTTCTCGGCGCTGGCGCGGCTGGACGGTGCGCGCCAGCCGCACCGCGTGCTGCTGCAGTTGCCCGACGCCTTCGATCCGGCGCATCCCTGTCTGGTGGTGGCACCGGCATCGGGCTCGCGCGGGGTCTACGGCGCGATCGCCGTGGCCGGGCCGTGGGCGCTGCCGCGCGGCTGCGCGGTGGCCTACACCGACAAGGGCGCGGGGACGGATTACTTCGACCTGGATGCCGGGCTGGGCGTCCGCCTCGACGGCACCGTTGGCCGCGTCGAGGCGGGCGAGGAGCTGGCGTTCGCGCCGGATGCCGAGGTCTCGCTCGAACCGCGCGGCATCGCCTTCAAGCACGCCCATTCCATGGACAATCCGGAGGCCGATTGGGGCCGGCACGTGCGCCAGGCCGTGCGCTACGGACTTGAGGTGCTGGCCGGGCAATTCCCGGGCCATCGCATGGATGCCGGCCACGTGCGGGTGATCGCGGTGGGCATTTCCAACGGCGGCGGCGCGGTGCTGCGCGCCGCCGAGGCCGAGGACGCCCTGATCGACGCCGTGGTCGCGGGCGAGCCCAATGTCTACGCGCGTGCCGAGGGCGCGAGGCCGCTCTACGACTACGCCACGCTCGCCGCGGTGCTGATGCCTTGCGCGCTCCTGGCGATCGAGGACTGGCCGCAGCCGCCCAGCCCGGACGCCCTGCGCGCGGCGGGCGCGGCGCGCTGCAAGAGCTACGCGGACAACGACATGCTGCCGCGCGGCGATCTCGACGTGCAGGCGCGCGAGGCGCTGGCGACGCTCAAGCGCTACGGCTTCGACGACCACGCCCTGCGCAGCGGTGCAATTTCCACCGGCTTCGACCTGTGGCGCGCGGTGGCGGCGACCTACGCCTCGGCCTACGGTCGCCATGCGCCGGGCGAACATCCCTGCGGGTTTTCCTGGGCACCGCTCGGCCCGGCCGGCGCGCCGCGCGCGGCCTCCGCGGAAGAGCGCGCGCTGTGGTGGAGCGACGGCTCGGGCATTCCGCCGGGCAACGGCATCGCCCTGATCGATCCCGGCCGTGCAGACGAGGATCCGGATCTGCCGGGAATCGGCTGCCTGAACATGCTGTGGCGCGATCACGTGGCGAGCGAGCGCGTGTCTGCGGGGGTCGAAGAAACCCGCGCCTCACCGCCGCGCGCGGGGCTGCCGGTGATCGTGGTGCACGGCCGCGACGACGGCCTGATCCCGCTGGCCTTCAGCAGCCGGCCCTACGTCGAGATGGCACGCGCCGCAGGGCGGAAGGTGCCGCTGTGGATCGTGCCCGATGCGCAGCACTTCGACGCGTTTCTGGCGTTTCCCGACTACGGCCGGCGCTTCGTGCCGCTGCTGCCCAAGGTCCATGCCGCGCTGGACGCTGTGATGGTGCACCTGGATGATCCGCGCGTGCCGTTGCCGGGAGAGGCACCGCACTGACCCGGCCCTCGAAGGCATGCATCCGGGACCGGCGGAAACCGCTGCGCGGGCTCCGCCCTACGCGGGTTTCTCGCAGGGCGGAACAGCCGGAGGCGATTTCGCCGCGGTGCTGAATACCTGGAAAAAGTCGCCGGGCCCGCGCCTTCGCGCGAGCGACGGCAGCGCGCATTCTTGCGGTACGAGGCGTGGGGCACCGGCGCAGCTCCGGTTTTAGAGCATCTGCTCGCCATACTGCGCCGTACTGTTTACGATGCCAGTCTATTTTGCCGCCGGAGTTTCCGCCATGAGCACCGCCTTCACCCCGCCGCTCGACGACCTGCGCTTCGTGCTCGACAGCCTGATCGACGTGCCCGCCGTCCAGGCGCTGCCGGGCCATGCGGACACCAGCCGCGAGCTGATCGACGCGGTGCTGGAAGAGGCCGGCAAGTTTTCCGCCCAGGTACTCGCGCCGCTCAACCGCGAAGGCGACATCAAGGGCAGCCGCTGGAAGGACGGCGAGGTCACCAGCGCGCCGGGCTTCCGCGACGCCTACGCCCAGTATTGCGAATCGGGCTGGAACGCGCTGCCGTTTCCGGTCGAGTGGGGCGGCCAGGGCTTGCCCAACATCGTTTCCAGTCCGGTGTCGGAAATGGTGATGTCGGCCAACCTGTCGTTCTCGCTGTGCCCGATGCTGACCGCCGGCGCGGTCTCGGCGCTGGTGCTGGTGGGCTCGGATCACCTCAGGAAGACCTATCTGCCGAAGATGATCGACGGCAGCTGGACCGGCACCATGAACCTCACCGAGCCGCAGGCCGGCTCGGATCTTTCCCTGGTGCGCACCCGCGCCGTGCCCGAAGGCGATCACTACCGCGTCAGCGGGCAGAAGATTTTCATCACCTGGGGCGAGCACGACATGACCGAAAACATCGTGCACCTGGTGCTGGCGCGCCTGCCCGATGCGCCCGAGGGCGTGAAGGGCATTTCGCTGTTCGTGGTGCCCAAGTTCCTGGTCAATCCCGACGGTTCGCTCGGCGCGCGCAACGACGTGCGCTGCGCCTCGCTCGAACACAAGCTCGGCATCCACGCCAGCCCCACCGCGGTGCTCAACTTCGGCGAAAAGGACGGGGCCATCGGCTACCTCGTGGGCGAGGCCAACCGCGGTCTCGAGTACATGTTCATCATGATGAACGAGGCCCGCTATGCGGTCGGCGTGCAGGGCATCGCCATCGGCGAGCGCGCCTACCAGCAGGCCGCCGCCTACGCGCACGAGCGCCTGCAGGGGCGCGACATTTCCAACCCGCGCGGACCGACCGCGCCGATCGCGCGCCAGCCCGACGTGCGCCGCATGCTGCTGACCATGCGCGCCATCACCGAAGCCAACCGCGCGCTCTCGATGACGCTCGCGTCCCTGCTCGATCACGGCCGTGCCGGCAACAAGGAGGCGCAGGCGCTGGCCGAATTCCTGGTGCCGATCCACAAGGGCTGGGCCACTGAAGCGGCGAATGAAGTCACCAGTCTTGGGGTGCAGGTACACGGCGGCATGGGCTTCATCGAGGAAACCGGTGCCGCCCAGCACCTGCGCGACGCGCGCATCACCGCGATCTATGAAGGCACCACCGCGATCCAGGCCAACGACCTGATCGGCCGCAAGACCGCGCGCGACGGCGGTGCCGCCGCCGCGGCCATTGCCGCGCAGATTCGCGCCGCCGTCGATGCGCTGGACGAACGCGACCCGGATCTGACCGCGATCCGCGCGCGCCTGGCGTCCGCGCTGGAAGCCTTCGAAGCCAGCGCGGCCTGGGTGGTGCAGAATTACGCGAAGGATCCGATCGCGGTGCACGCCGGCTCGGTGCCCTTTCTCGTACTCTCCGGTCTGACCTGCGGTGGCTGGCAAATGGCGCGCATGGCCAGCGTGGCGCGACGCCGGCTCGATGCCGGCGAGGGCGATGCGGGCTTCAATACCGCCAAGCTCAAGACCGCGCGCTTCTACGCCGACCACCTGCTGACCCGCGTCGCCGGCCTGCGCGAGCAGGTGCTCGCGGGTGCCAGCGCCATTGCGGAGTTCCCGGAGGAGCGGTTCTGATTTCAACCCGTCGGCCGCGCTGAGCTACGACCTGCGGCGATGCGGGTAGGTCGGGGCCACGTCCCCGACGGTTCCAAGGACGTCTGGATCGCGGGCAGGCCCGTGCTTCCACAAAAGCTTGCGAATCTGCGTTGTGGGAGCGGCCTTGGCCGCGATGCGATGGGCGGACATCACAGGTCGGGGCCACGGCCCCGACGCATGGACGGCAGGAACGAGGCGACGGCTTTCTCCGAGTACGCGTCCGTCGGCCGCGTAGGGTCGACCTGCGGCGATTGTGCAGGCGAGCGGGGACTTTTCGCACAAGCCGCGCGTCGCGCGAGCAAGTACAGTGGAGTCTTCCCTCGCCGCTGCCGGAGCGCGCCATGATCGATCTTCACTACTGGCCCACGCCCAATGGGCACAAGATCACCCTGTTCCTCGAAGAAGCGGGGCTGCCCTACACCGTGTTCCCGGTGGACATCGGGCGCGGCGACCAGTTCAAGCCGGAGTTCCTCGCGATCTCGCCCAACAACAAGATGCCGGCCATCGTCGACCGCGCGCCGGCCGACGGCGGCGCGCCGGTGTCGGTGTTCGAGTCGGGCGCGATCCTGCTGTACCTGGCGGAGAAGACCGGCAAGCTCATCCCCGCCGATCCGCGCGCGCGGATCGAGGTGCTGGAATGGCTGTTCTGGCAGGTCGGCGGGCTGGGGCCGATGCTGGGGCAGAACCACCACTTCGGTACCTACGCGACGCAGAAGATTCCCTACGCCATCGAACGCTACGAGCGCGAAACCCGGCGCCTGTACGGGGTGCTCGATGCGCGTCTGAAGGATCGCCGGTTCATCGTGGGCGACGGCCTTTCCATCGCCGACCTGGCCTGCCACCCGTGGATCGCATCGCATGCGCAGCAGAAGGTGGATCTTGGCGACTATCCGCAGGTGCAGCGCTGGTTTGACGCCATCGCGGCGCGCCCGGCGGTGCAGCGTGCCTATGCCTGGGACGGGAAGATCGAACGCACGCCGCTGGATGACGCCCAGCGCGCCGTCCTGTTCGGCGGCACCGCGCCTGCCTCCTGATGCCGGAGACGCCCCGATGCCTTTCGCCCGATACCTTGCCGCTTTTCTGCTTGCCATGACCGTTCCCGCTGCCACCGCCGCTGTCGCCGTGCAAAAGCTCACGCTCGAAGCGATCGCCGGCGACGTGCCGCTGGCCGGCCCCTCGCTGATGCAGCCGAAGATCGCGCCCGACGGCAGCCGCGTCACCTTCCTGCGCGGCGGCGAGGCCGACGGCTATCGCCTCGACCTGTGGGAGTACGACATTGCCAGCGGCCAGACCCGACGTCTGGTGGCCGCCAGCGACGTGCTGCCCGGCACCGAGATGCTTTCCGACGAGGAAAAGGCGCGGCGCGAGCGCCAGCGCATCGCTGCCTACTCGGGCATCGTGGCCTACCAGTGGGCACCGGACTCGCGCCGCCTGCTGTTTCCGCTGGGCGGCGAGCTGTACCTCTACGACCTTGGCGCGAAGGCCGGGAAGGCGGTGCGCAAGCTCACATCGGGAGAGGGCTTCGCCACCGATCCGAGGGTGTCGCCGCGAGGGCGCTGGGTCAGCTTCGTGCGCGGGCGCAACCTGTGGGTGGTGGAGATCGAGAGCGGGCGCGAAGTACAGCTCACCGCCGACGGTTCGGAAGTGATCGGCAGCGGCGTGGCCGAGTTCGTGGCCGACGAGGAAATGGATCGCCATACCGGCTACTGGTGGGCCCCGGACGACAGTGCCATCGCTTACGCACGCATCGACGAGACCCCGGTGCCGGTGCAGAAGCGCCACGAGGTTTACCCCGACCGCACCGAGGTCGTCGAGCAGCGCTATCCGGCGGCGGGCGATCCAAACGTCCTGATCGATCTCTTTGTCACCCGCCCGGCGGAGTTCCTCACGCCGCCCGCCACGGTCGCCCATGCCATCGAAACCTCGGACGGCCCGCGCCAGGTGCGCGTGCAGGAGCGCATGGGCGCGCCTGCGCCGCAGAGGATCGATCTGGGGCCGGAGCGCGACATCTATCTGGCGCGGGTCGATTGGCGCGATGCCGGGCATCTGACCTTCCAGCGCCAGAGCCGCGACCAGCGCCGGCTGGACCTGATCGAAGTCGATCTTGCGAGCGGTGCGCAGCGCACCTTCGTGACCGAAACCAGCGCGACCTGGGTGCCGCTGCACAACGGGCTGCGTTTCCTCAAGGACGGTCGATTCCTCTGGATGAGCGAACGCTCGGGTTTCCAGCACCTCTATCTGGTGGATGCGCAGGGCGAGGCGACCGCGCTCACCGCGGGCGACTGGGTGGTGGACAGCCTTCTGGGCGTGGACGAAAAGGCGGGGCTGGCCTACGTCGGCGGCACGCGCGAGTCTCCCACCCAATCGCACGCCTACGCGGTGCCGCTCGCGGGCGGCGAGCTGACGCGCCTGACACAAGAGGCGGGCTTCCACACGGTGAGCTTCAGCAAGAACGCCAAGGTCTACGTCGACAGCTACTCCAGCCCGACCCAGCCGCCGCAAAGCACCCTGCACGAGGCCGGCGGCAAGCGCCTCGCCATGCTCCTGCGCAACGACCCGGCCGAACCCTCGCATCCCTATGCACCGTACCTTGCCGCGCACCGCGCGCCCGAATTCGGCACCCTGGCGGCGGACGGCAGTACGCTGCACTACAGCCTGATCACGCCGCCCGATTTCGATCCGGCGAAGAAGTACCCGGCGATCGTCTACGTCTACGGCGGCCCGGCGACGCAGACCGTGCTGCGAACCTGGCCCGCGCGCGGAGATGCCCTGTTCGCGCAGTATCTGGCCCAGCAGGGCTATGTGGTCTTCAGCCTCGACAACCGCGGTACCCCGCGGCGCGGCGCCAAGTTCGGCGGCGCGCTGTTTCGCCATCAGGGCGCGGTGGAAGTGGAAGACCAGGTGATGGGCGCGCGCTGGCTGGCGCGGCAGCCGGGCGTGGACGGCGCGCGCATCGGCGTGTTCGGCTGGTCGAACGGCGGCTACATGACCCTGATGCTGCTGGCCAAGGCCTCCGAGACCTACGCCTGCGGCGCAGCCGGTGCGCCGGTCACCGACTGGGCGCTCTATGACACCCACTACACCGAGCGCTACATGGATCTTCCCGGCAACAACCCGGAAGGCTATGCCGATTCGCGCGTGTTCGCCCACCTCGACGGGCTGCGCTCGCGCCTGCTGCTGGTACACGGCATGGCCGACGACAACGTGCTGTTCACCCACAGCACCCAGCTCATGGGCGAGCTGCAAAAGCGCGGCATCCAGTTCGACCTGATGACCTATCCCGGTGCCAAGCACGGCCTTGAGCGCCACAACAGCCTGCACCGCATGCGTCTTACCGAGGCGTTCTTTGCGCGCTGCCTGAGCCCGGAGGGCTGATCGGCCATGGACATTTTCAAACGCTTCCACATCGAGGCCGCGCACCGGCTGCCCAACGTGCCCGAGGGCCACAAGTGCGCGCGCCTGCACGGCCACTCCTTCCTGATCGAACTGCACGTGAGTGGCGAACCCGGGCCGCAGACCGGGTGGGTGATGGACTTCTCGGACATCAAGCGCGCCTTCCAGCCGGTGTTCGACCGGCTCGATCACCACTACCTCAACGAGGTGCCGGGGCTGGAAAACCCCACCAGCGAGAACCTCGCGCGCTGGATCTGGGATCAGCTCAAGCCGACCCTGCCGCCGCTCTCGCGCGTGGTGATCCACGAGACCTGTACCTCGGGCTGCGTCTACAGCGGCCCGGCGGCGTAGCGCGGAGCCGGGATCGCGGCTCTGTGCGCCATTTAGTGCGCTGCGGCATTCTTCGGGGGTCTGTAAAAAATCCTTCAATAACAATGATTCATCTGTAAAACAAGCATGGATTGAGCGACTTCTTGCTGTTGGATGTTGCACTGCACAAAATTGTGCGCTAGGCTATGCCCACCATCCGCCACTCCCAGAGGATTTCGAACATGTCCACGCAGTTCACTCTCCCGTTTGCTTCCGTGGCCCGCCAGTTCGCCCAGTCGGCGCTGCAGGCCAACACCCTGGCGTTCGAGGGCTTCGAGCGCATCGTCAACCTGCAGCTCAAGTCCGCCGAGGCCGGCCTGAAGTCGTCGGTCGAGTTCCTGTCCGAGGCCGGCGACGTGGCCGACCTGGAAGGTGCCAAGGACATTTGGCCCAAGAGCGTTGCCCTGGTGAAGAATTCGTCCGAGCAGCTCTATTCCACCAGCCAGGAAGTGCTGGGCCAGGCACTCAAGACCTCCGAGGCCATCGGCCAGCTGTTCCGCGCCGAGTTCCAGACCGCGAGCGAGACCGTGACCAAGGCCGCCAGCAAGGCTGCCAAGGCCGCTGCCTGATCCGCAGCCGCACCACCCCGCAAGCGCGTCGCCGCCCTCCCTCCCTCGATTTTGCGGCGACGCTTTCCAACCGGCGAGGCTTTGGCCTTGCCGGTTTTTTTTTTTGCCCGGGCTCCGGATGCAGCAGGCCGGGCATCCCGGCCGCGACCAAGGGCGCTCCTGCATCCATTGCAACATCGAGATCAGCGCGGCCCGGCAGGAGCGGGCTTGCCCGCGATAAAGGCGTCGGGTGCATTGCGAAGCGGCACCGGCTGGCGGGCATTCCCATCGCGACCAAGGTCGCTCCTGCATCGCAGCATCGGGGCCCTCAGCGCTTCTTCGGCCGCTGCCAGCCTTCGATGGTGGTCTGGCGGGCGCGGGCCACGGTGAGGTGGTTGGCCGGGGCGGGTTTGGTGAGCACGGTGCCGGCACCCAGGGTAGCCCCTTCGCCCACCTCCACCGGTGCCACCAGCGCGCTGTTGGAGCCGATGAAGGCGTCGTCGCCGATGGTGGTCTGCGACTTGTTCACCCCGTCGTAGTTGCAGGTGATGGTGCCCGCGCCGATGTTGACCCGCGCGCCGACGAGGGCGTCGCCCAGATAGCTCAGGTGATTGGCCTTGCTGCCCGGGCCCAGTCGCGTGTTCTTGAGCTCCACGAAGTTGCCCACGTGCGCGCCGTCGGCCAGCTCCGTGCCCGGGCGCAGGCGCGCGTAGGGGCCGATCTGCGCGTTCGCCGCGCACACCACGCCTTCCAGGTCGCAGTGCGCCTTGACCTGCGTGCCCGGCCCGAGCGTCACGTCGCGCAGGCGGGTGAAAGGACCGATGCGCACGCCGTCGCCCAGTTCCACCCGGCCTTCGAGCACCACGTCGATATCGATTTCGACCTCGCGCCCGACGCGCACCGTGCCGCGCTGCTCCAGGCGCGCCGGATCGGCCAGGCGCACGCCCCGTTCGCACAGCGCGCGCGCGGCGCGAAGCTGGAAGGCGCGTTCGAGCCGGGCGAGCTGCCACAGATCGTTGGCACCCTCGATCTCCTGCGCGTCGGACACCTGCACCATGCGCGCGGGCGTGAATGCGGATGCCGCCATCGCGAAGATGTCGGTGAGGTAGTACTCGCCCTGGGCGTTGTGGTTGGACAGTGCCGCCAGCCAGCGCCGCAGCGCGGCGGCATCGGCGGCGACCAGACCGGTGTTGACGGTGCGGATGTGCTTCTGGTCCGCATCCGCGTCGCGCTCCTCGACGATGGCGGCGACGCGGCCCTCGGCGTCGCGCACGATGCGGCCATAGCCGGTCGGGTCATCCAGTTCGGCCACCAGTACGGCCAGTGCGCCTTGCGCCGTGAGAAGGCGGGACAGCGTTTCGGCGCGCAGCAGCGGCACATCGCCATAGAGCACCAGCACGCGGGCGTCGTCGCCGATGCCGGGCATGGCCTGGGCCACGGCGTGCCCGGTGCCCAGCCGCTGCGCCTGTTCCACCCAGCGCAGGTCGGCGTCATCGGCAAAGGCGGCGCGGACCGCCGCACCTTCGTGCCCGTGGACGATGTGGATGGCGGCAGGCGAGAGAGCGCGCGCGGCGTCGATCACGTGCGCCAGCATCGGGCGCGCGGCGATCGGCTGCAGCACCTTGGGCCGCGACGAGCGCATGCGCTTGCCTTCTCCGGCGGCGAGTATCACCACGTTGAGCGCGTTGTTCATGCATCCTCCCGTTCTTGCACCGGATTCTATCGGCGGGCGGCCGTGTAGCATATGCGCGATGGAATCCGACTCCCTGCGCCCGGCATCGCGGCGCTTTTCAACGAGTGTCGGCAGCGGCCTCCTGTGGCTTGGCCCACTGCTGCTGGCCGGCGGCGTGGTGCACTACCGGATGTGGGAGCAGCTCCCGTCGATGCGCGCGCTGGAGGGCCTCGGCATTGCGGCCGTGGCGCTGGCCTGCGCCTGGCTCGCGCGATGCCTGTTCGGCGTCTCACTGGCCGGTGCGCTGGCCGCGTTCTGGGGCCTGGGCCTGGTGCTCTTCGCGGGGCCGCTTCCGACGCTCGCGACCCTGATCCTCGCTGGCGCGGCGCTGGCGCTCGGCAGCGCAATCGGCTCGCGCGAAGCGGCAGGGCTCCAGCTCGCGCTCGGGCTGGTGGTGATCGCGGGTGCGGTCGGATGGCTGCTGCCGCTGCCGCTGCACTGGGGCCTGCTGTATCTGGGCCTGGCCCTGGCGGCGATCTTCTTTCGACGCAGGACGATCATGCGTTCGCTCCGCCGGCTTGGCGGGGCGTGGTTGCGGGCGACCCGGGAAGCGCCGGCGTCGGCGGCCTTCGCCGTGCTGGTCCTGGGCCTGGCCAGCACGGGGGCGTGGCTTCCGACCCTGCAGTTCGACGATCTCGCCTACCACCTGCGCCTGCCCTGGCAGCTCCAGCTGGAGGGCCGCTACCTGCTCGATCCCTCGACGCAGGTCTGGGCGCTGGCACCCTGGGCCTCGGACGTGGTGCACGCGATGGCGCAGCTCATCGGCAGGGCGGAAGCGCGCGGGCCGGTCAACGCGATGTGGCTTGCGATCGCGGCGGGCGGGCTGTGGCGCCTGGGACGGGCGCTGAATGCGCCGGCCCGGGTGCGCTGGCTCGCGATCGCGTTGTTTTGCAGCTTCCCGCTGACCGCCACCCTCATGGGCAGCATGCACACCGAGCTTCCGACCACGGCGCTTCTGGCCTGGCTGCTGGCGCTGGTGGTGGAGCGCCGCACGCTGGATTGGCCCGGCTGGCTGGCCGTGGTCCTGCTGGCGGCGGGCTTGGCCGCGCTGAAACTGACCGCGGCGGTGCTCGCGGCCTTGCTGCTGCTCATCGCACTGGTGCGTTTTCCCTGGCCCCCTGCGCGCCGCATCGCGGCGCTCGCGCTCCTCTTCGCGCTGGTGGCCGGGTCGAGCTATACCTATGCGCTGGTGATTGCGGGCAATCCGTTCCTGCCGCTGTTCAACGGCTGGTTCCATTCGCCCTATTTCAAACCCGAGAACATGCTCGACGCGCGCTGGGCGACGGGATTCGGGCCGACGCTGCTGTGGGACATGACCTTTCGCACGCACGACTTCAACGAGAGCTATGCGGGGTCGGCCGGCTTTGCGGTGCTGGCGCTGGCGGGCGCGGTGGCTCTCGCACTGGTGCGGCCCGGCGCGCGGCTGGCGATGGGCCTTTCGCTCGCGCTGCTGTTCGTCCCGCTGCTGGCCCTGCAATACCTGCGCTACGCCTTTCCGGGCATGGTGCTGGTGACGGTGGTGGCGGCAATCGCCGCGATGCGGTGGCAGCCGCGCCTGGGTGCGGCGGTGGTGGTACTGGTCTGCGCGGCGAATCTGGCGTTCCAGGCGAGCGCCCAGTGGATGATGCGCGAGGGCGCGGTGCGGCTGAGCGTTGCGCGTCTTGGTGCGGATCGGCCGGTGTTCGAGACCTACGTGCCGGAGCGGGTGCTGATGCGCCAGCTGCGAAAGGCGGGGTCGCCGTCCGGCACCGTGGTTTTTCTCGACGATGCGAACCCCTATTTCGCCGAAGCCGGCAGTCGCGGGCGCACCACGGTCTGGTACGACCCGGACCTCCGGCGTGCCGCCCGGCTCGCCGACGAGGTGCCCGACGGCAGCGCCTGGGTCGCGCTGCTGCGCGACGAGGGGGCCAGCGACGTGATCGTGCGGCGCAATTCCACGCGCGCAGTGCGCCTGCGTGCGCTCGAACAGGCCGGCGCGCGGCGGTTTTCCGCGGTCGGCCCGGCCGAGTGGTGGCGGATGCCCGAAGCCGAGGAGGCGGGCAGGTGAGCATCCTGCGCCAGGTGCCGCTGTTTCTGCTGATGGGCGGCGTCCAGCTCGTGCTCGATTCCGCCGTCACGATCGGACTCAGTCGCGCCGGCTTGGCGCTGGGGCTGGCGAACGTGATCGGCCGCGTCTGCGGTGCCATGCTCGGCTTCTGGCTCAACGGCCGCTTCACCTTCGGCGGGCCCGGATCGCGCCTGGGGCGTGCGGCGCTGGTTCGCTTTCTCGCGGCGTGGCTGCTGCTGACCGCGGCGAGCACGCTCGGCCTGGCCGCCATCGCGTCGAACCTCAGCCTGCAGGCGGCCTGGATCGCCAAGCCCGTGGTGGAAGCCGCGCTGGCCGTCGCAAGCTTCTTCATTTCCCGCCACTGGGTCTACCGCGCCGCATGAATACATTGCCCGCTCGCATTGCCGTCGTCATTCCCTGTTTCCGGGTGCGGGAACAGGTGCTGGACGTGATCGCGGCCATCGGCCCCGAGGTGGGCTGGATCTTCGCGGTGGACGATGCCTGCCCCGAGGGCAGCGGTGGCTGGATTGAGGAAAACTGCCGCGATCCGCGCGTCCAGGTGCTGCGCCACGCGCTGAACCAGGGCGTGGGTGGCGCGGTGATGACTGGATACCGGGCGGCGCTGGACACGCCCGCCGAAGTCATCGTCAAGATCGACGGCGACGGACAGATGGATCCGGCGCTGCTGCCGCGCTTTGCTGCGCCCCTGCTGGCAGGCCTGGCGGATTACGCCAAGGGCAACCGCTTCCACCGCATCGGCTTCGTGCGGCAGATGCCCTGGGTTCGCCTGGCGGGAAACGCGGTGCTGTCGTTCCTGACCAAGCTGTCTAGCGGCTACTGGCAGGTTGCCGATCCCACCAACGGCTACACCGCGATCCGGCGCGAGCTGGCGGGCGAGCTGGAGCTGGAGCGCGTGGCGCGGCGCTATTTCTTCGAGTCGGACCTGCTCTACCACCTCTACGAGCTGGGCGCGGTGGTTGCCGACGTTCCGATGGAGGCGCGCTATGAAGGCGAACCTTCCAGCCTGCGCCCGCTGCGGGTGATCGGTCCCTTTCTTCTCGGGCACGCGCGCAACACCGGGCGGCGGGTGCTGTACGACTACTTCGTGCGCGGCTTTTCGCTCGCCAGCGTCGAACTGGTGTTGGGTGCCGCGCTGTGGCTGTGGGGTGCCGGCTATGGTGCCCTGCAGTGGGTCGAATCGGTGCGAAGCGGCACGCCCGCGACCGCGGGCACGGTGATGCTCGCGGCCCTGCCGATCATCCTGGGCAGCCAGATGCTGCTGTCCTGGCTCAACTTCGACGTGAACGCGGAGCCGAGGATGCCGGTGCATCCTCGCCTGAAGGCGCGCGCCCGAGGATGAGGCGGGAGCGGGCAGAGCGCATGGCGTTCCGTGCCTGCGCCTGAAACGAAAAACGCCGGCACGGGGCCGGCGCTTCCGATACGGTGGCTGGCGCGCGAACCGATCAGTGCTTGAGGTTCTTGCGCAGGCGCTCCAGCGCCTGGAGCTGGGCCAGCGACTCGGCCAGCTTGGCCTGGGCCTCGGACAGCTCCATCGCCTCGCCGCGGCCGGCCAGCACGCGCTCGGCCTCTTCCTTGGCCTTGCGCACCGCCGCCTCGTCGATCTCCTCGGCGCGGATGGCGGTGTCGGCCAGCACCGTCACCACGTCCGGCTGGACTTCAAGGATGCCGCCGGAGACGGCGAAGTCCAGGCGCTCGCCGTCGGGTCGCGTGACCACGACCTTGCCCGGCTTCAGGCGCGTGATGAGCGGCGTGTGGCGTGCCGCGATGCCGAGCTCGCCAACCTCGCCGGTGGCGACGACCAGCGTGGCCTCGCCCTGGAAGATCTCGCTTTCGGCGCTGACGATGTCACAACGGAAGCTTGCCATGGTGGTTCCTCGCGTGGCTCGGAACGGGATTCGGGATTGGGGATTGGGGATTGGCAAGAGCGCGCTGCTCCACACCATTCCCCCACCTCAAATCACTGCGAAAACCCGCTTCTACGAATCCCGAATCTCTAATCCCTAATCCCGGAAGATTGCGGCTTAAGCCGCAATCTTCTTGGCCTTTTCCACCACGTCTTCGATGGTGCCGACCATGTAGAACGCCTGCTCGGGCAGGTGGTCGTACTCGCCGTCGACGATGCCCTTGAAGCCGCGGATGGTGTCCTTCAGCGAAACGTACTTTCCGGGCGAGCCGGTGAAGACTTCCGCGACGTGGAAGGGCTGGCTGAAGAAGCGCTCGATCTTGCGCGCGCGCGACACCGCCAGCTTGTCGTCTTCGGAGAGCTCGTCCATGCCCAGGATCGCGATGATGTCCTTGAGTTCCTTGTACTTCTGCAGCGTGGCCTGCACGCGGCGCGCGGTCTCGTAGTGCTCGTTGCCGATCACGTTGGGATCGAGCTGGCGACTGGTGGAGTCCAGCGGATCCACGGCCGGGTAGATGCCCAGCGAGGCGATCTGGCGCGAGAGCACGACGGTCGCGTCGAGGTGCGCGAAGGTGGTGGCGGGCGAAGGGTCGGTGAGGTCGTCGGCAGGCACGTACACGGCCTGAATCGAGGTGATCGAGCCGGTCTTGGTGGAGGTGATGCGCTCCTGCAGCACGCCCATTTCCTCGGCCAGCGTCGGCTGGTAGCCCACCGCGGAGGGCATGCGGCCCAGCAGCGCGGAAACCTCCGTGCCGGCCAGGGTGTAGCGGTAGATGTTGTCGATGAACAGCAGAACGTCCTTGCCCTTGCCGGTCTTGGCGTCCTTGGTGTCGCGGAAGTACTCGGCCATGGTCAGGCCGGTCAGCGCCACGCGCAGGCGGTTGCCGGGCGGCTCGTTCATCTGGCCGTACACCATCGCCACCTTGGATTCCTCCGGCTTCTCCTGGTTGACGACGCCCGATTCGATCATCTCGTGGTAGAAGTCGTTGCCCTCGCGGGTGCGCTCGCCCACGCCGGCGAACACCGACAGGCCCGAATGCGCCTTGGCGATGTTGTTGATCAGCTCCATCATGTTGACCGTCTTGCCGACGCCGGCACCGCCGAACAGGCCGACCTTGCCGCCCTTGGCGAACGGGCACATCAGGTCGATGACCTTGATGCCGGTTTCCAGCAGTTCGTTGGCCGCGGACTGGTCCTCGTAGGACGGGGCCGAGCGGTGGATTTCCCAGTGCGCGTCGGCCTTGACCGGGCCGGCCTCGTCGATGGCGTTGCCCAGCACGTCCAGGATGCGGCCCAGGGTGCCGGTGCCGACGGGTACCGAAATCGCGCTGCCGGTGTTGCTGGCCACGAGGTTGCGCTTGAGGCCGTCGGTGGAGCCGAGCGCGATGGTGCGCACGACGCCGTCACCGAGCTGCTGCTGCACCTCCAGCGTGATCGCGGTACCGTCGACCTTCAGCGCGTCGTACACCTTCGGCACGCTCTCGCGCGGAAACTCGACGTCGACGACGGCGCCGATGATCTGAACAATCTTGCCCTGGCTCATGGTTGCTGCTCCGGAGGTAACTTTGATCCTGGTTTCGTCTGTCGCGCCCTTGCAGGTCGCGTGCTTTTGGTTGGAAGTGCGGCCATGGATGGCCGCTTTTTGATCTTCGCGCTCAGGGATTAGCGCACTTAAACGGCCGCGGCCCCACCCACGATCTCCGAGATTTCCTGGGTGATCGCGGCCTGGCGGGCTTTGTTGTAGACGAGGTTGAGGGTGTCGATCAGCTTGCTGGCGTTGTCGCTCGCGGCCTTCATCGCGACCATGCGCGCGGCGTGTTCGGAGGCGACGTTTTCCAGCACGGCGTGATAGACCAGCGACTCGATGTAGCGGTTGATGACGTGATCGAGAACGGTGGCCGGGTCGGGTTCGTAGATGTAGTCCCAGTCGTGCTTGACCACATCGGTTTCCGACGCCGGCAGCGGCAGCAGCTGGTCGAACGCGGCGCGCTGCACCATCGTGTTCACGAAGTCGTTATAGACGATGTAGACCCGGTCCAGGCGGCCTTCGCTGTACGCATCGAGCATCACCTTGATGACGCCGATCAGGGGCTCCAGGCGCGGCACGTCGCCGATGTGGGTGACGCTGCCGACCATGTCGACCTTGACCCGGCGGAAGAACACCGAGGCCTTCTGGCCGATGGTGACCAGATCGGCCTCGACGCCCTTTTCCTGCCAGCCGCGCAGCTCGGTGACGGTCTTGCGGAAGAGGTTGTTGTTGAGGCCGCCGGCCAGGCCGCGGTCGGAAGAGATGACGATGTAGCCGACCCGCTTGACCTCGTCGCGCTCGGCCAGGAAGGGGTGCACGTAATCGGTGTTGGCGCGGGCCAGATGGCCGATCACCTGCCGCATCGCGCGCGCATAGGGGCGCGAGGCCTTCATCCGATCCTGCGCCTTGCGGATCTTCGATGCCGAAACCATCTCCAGCGCGCGCGTCACCTTGCGGGTGTTCTGCACGCTCTTGATCTTGGTTTTGATTTCCCGTCCACCAGCCATTGGGCTCGCTCCGCTCGCCGGGATTCGGGATCGGGGATCCGGGATCGGAAAGAGCGCCGTGCGCCTCCGCTTGCCGAACCCTGCTCCTGCGAATCCCTGATCCCTAATCCCTAATTTCCAATCCCGCCGGCTCAGTAAGAGCCGGTAGCCTTGAACTCTTCGATGCCCTTCTTGAACGCGGCTTCGATGTCGTTGTTCCAGTCGCCGGTGCGGTTGATGGTGTCCATCATCTCGCCGGCGGTGTTGGCGAAGTGGGCCTGGAGGCCGGCCTCGAACGCGTCGATCCTGGCGACGGGCACATCGTCCATGTAGCCCTTGTCGACCGCGTAGATCGACAGCGACTGCTGCGACACCGACATCGGTGCGTACTGCTTCTGCTTCATCAGTTCGGTGACGCGCTGGCCGCGCTCGAGCTGCTTGCGGGTGGCTTCGTCGAGATCCGAGGCGAACTGGGCGAAGGCCGCCAGCTCGCGGTATTGCGCCAGCGCGATGCGGATGCCGCCGGAGAGCTTCTTCATGATCTTGGTCTGGGCCGCACCGCCGACGCGCGACACCGAGATGCCGGCGTTCACGGCCGGGCGGATGCCGGCGTTGAACAGGTCGGTTTCCAGGAAGATCTGGCCGTCGGTGATCGAAATCACGTTGGTCGGCACGAACGCGGACACGTCGCCGGCCTGAGTTTCGATGATCGGCAGCGCGGTGAGCGAGCCGGTCTTGCCGGTGACCTCGCCGTTGGTGAATTTTTCGACGTAGGCGGTCGAAACGCGCGCGGCGCGCTCGAGCAGGCGCGAGTGCAGGTAGAACACGTCGCCCGGATAGGCTTCGCGGCCCGGCGGACGGCGCAGCAGCAGCGAGATCTGGCGGTAGGCCACGGCCTGCTTGGAGAGGTCGTCATAGACGATCAGGGCGTCCTGGCCGCGGTCCATGAAGTACTCGCCCATGGTGCAGCCCGAGTAGGCGCTGATGTACTGCATGGCGGCCGACTCGGAGGCGGTGGCGGCGACCACGATGGTATGCGCCAGCGCGCCGTTTTCTTCCAGGCGGCGCACGATGTTGGCCACCGTCGAGGCCTTCTGGCCGATGGCCACGTACACGCACTTGACGCCGGTGCCCTTCTGGTTGATCACCGCGTCGATCGCGAGCGCGGTCTTGCCGGTCTGGCGGTCGCCGATGATCAGCTCGCGCTGGCCGCGGCCGATCGGGATCATCGAGTCGACCGACTTGTAGCCGGTCTGCACCGGCTGATCGACCGACTTGCGCCAGATCACGCCCGGCGCCACGCGTTCGACCGGCGCGGTGAGCTGGGTGGTGATCGGGCCCTTGCCGTCGATCGGCTCGCCCAGCGCGTTCACGACGCGGCCGAGGAGCTCGGGGCCGATCGGTACCGAGAGGATCTGGCCGGTGGTCTTGGCCACGTCGCCTTCGCGCAGGTGCTCGTAGTCGCCCAGCACCACGGCACCGACCGAGTCGCGCTCCAGGTTCAGCGCCAGCGCGTAGCTGGGCTGGCCTTCGGCGGCGGCCGGCAGTTCGATCATTTCGCCCTGCATCACGTCGGCCAGGCCGTAGATGCGCACGATGCCGTCGGCTACCGAGGTCACCGCGCCTTCGTTGCGGGCTTCCGCGGAAAGCTTGGCCTTCTCGATGCGATGCTTGATCAGTTCGCTGATTTCAGACGGGTTGAGCTGGGTTTGCATGGAAGTGTCCCTGGTGTCCGGCGCGGAAGCCGGCAATGGTTCAAGAAGAAATCGTCACTGCGCGAGCGCGGTGCGCAGGCGGTCCAGCTTGCCGCGCACCGATCCATCGATCACCACGTCGCCGGCGTCGATGATCGCTCCGCCGATCAGGCTGGCGTCGACCGTATGGCTCAGTGCGATCTCACTGCCGAAGCGGCGGCGCAGCGCAACGCTGAGCGAGGCGACCTCGTCGGCACCCATGGCCGCGGCCGAGGTGACCTTCACCTTCACCACCTTTTCCGCCTCGGCGCGGGCCTGCTCGAACAGCAGCGCGATCTCGGGCAGGAGCGGAAGGCGGCCGTTGGCCACCAGCACGCGCAGGAACTGCAGGAAATCGGCGTCGTCGCCCTGCGGCGGCGCAAGCAGGGCGAGGGCGGCGTCGGCGGTCATGCCGGGACTGGCCAGCAGCGGGCGGACCGCGTCATCGGCGGCGATCGCGGCGGCCAGGCCGAGCTGTGCGGACCAGTCCGGCAGGCGGCCCTTGTCACGCGCCAGCGAAAACGCGGCGCGGGCGTAGGGGCGTGCGAGGGTGAGGGTGGTGCTCATCGCAAGGCTCCGGAATCAAAGCTGGGCGGCGAGTTCGTCGAGCAGGGCCTTCTGGGCGCTGCCGTCGATCTGGCGTGAAATCAGCTTCTCGGCACCGGCCACTGCGAGGTCGGCCACCTGGCGGCGCAGCTCTTCCTTGGCGCGGAACGTGGCCGACTGGATCTCGGCCTGCGCCAGCGTCTTCTGCTGCTCGGCCTCGGCGATCGCCTCGTGCTTTGCCTGCTCGATGAGCTGGTTGGCGCGGGCGTTGGCCTGGTCGATGATCTGGTTGGCCTTGGTGCGCGCCTCGCGCAGCAGTTCGGAAATCTGCGCTTCGGCCTGGGCCAGGCTTTCCTGGCTCTTGTCCGCGGCGGCCAGGCCCTCGGCGATCTTCTTCTGGCGTTCCTCGATCGCGTTGAGCAGGGGCGGCCAGATGAAGCGTGCGATCAGCCAGATCAGGCTGGCGAAGGCCAGCGCCTGGGCAATCAGGGTCAGATTGAGGTTCATGGGTACGCTCTGCCTGGGGTCGGGGTGCTTCCGGCAACGGTGCCGGAAGGGATCCGGTCGGCCCGGCAGGCGCGCGGATCGGGAGATCGGCGCGCGCCCGGGCCGGCGTCGATCAGCCGATGTAGGCCTGCAGCGCGCTCAGGAACGGGCTGGCAAAGGCGAACAGCAGGCCGACCGCGGCCGAGATGATGAACGGGGCGTCGATCAGGCCGGCGGTGATGAACATGCGGACCTGCAGCACCGGGATCAGCTCGGGCTGGCGGGCGGAAGACTCGAGGAACTTGCCGGCCATGATGGCCAGACCCAGGCCGGCGCCCAGCGCGCTCAAGCCGATCATGATGCCGATGCCCAGAACGGACCAGGCCTGGAGGTTAGCGAGGGCGGTCAAAGTTTCCATGGTGTACTCCGAAACGGATAGCTGAGGGTTGAGGAAAGGAAAATCGGGTAAAGCAACAACGTCAGTGGCTGTCTTCGGCCAGGCTGAGGTAGACGATCGACAGCATCATGAAGATGAAGGCCTGCAGCGGCACCACGAGGATGTGGAAGATCATCCAGCCCAGGCCGAAGGTGGCGCCGCCGAGCATCCCGAGGATGCCCGCGCCGCCCAGTACCCAGATCAGCAGGAAGACGATCTCGCCGCCGAACATGTTGCCGAAAAGACGCATCGCCAGCGACACCGGCTTGGAGAGCCACTCGACGATGTTGAGGATGAGGTTGAACGGCACCATCCACTTGCCGAACGGCGCGGTCAGGAATTCCTTGGTGAGCCCGCCCACGCCCTTGGACTTGAGCGCGAAGAACAGGGTCAGGAAGAACACGCTGATCGACAGCCCGAGCGTGGCGTTCACGTCGGCGGTGGGCACCGGCTTCCAGTAGGGAACGCCGAGCAGCTCCAGCGGCTTGGCGATGAAGTCGGCCGGGATGAACTTGGTGGCGTTGAGCAGGAGGATCCAGAAGAACAGCGTGATCGCGATGGGCGTGACCAGCTTGCTCTTGCCGTGGTAGATGTCGCGCGCCTGGCGGTCGGCGAACTCGAGCATGATCTCGACGAAGGCCTGCCATTTGCCTGGAACCCCGGAGGTCGCCTTGCGCGTGGCCAGCCAGAAAGCCAACACCATCAGCAGGCCAAGCAGGCCGGAGGTGATCAGGGTGTCCAGATGCAGCGTCCAGAACGAGCCCTCGCCAACCTGCTTTTCAAGGTACTGGAGATGGTGCCCGATGTAACTTGCCGGAGTGAGTTCCGCCTCGACCGTCATGTGTTGGACCCTGAAAACCGATGGAGTTGTAGAGGGAAGCCGCTCAGCGCCGCAGCATCGCGAGGATTTGCGCCACAAGCGCGACGATGACGCCGGTGACCAGAGCCGCAGGGGGCAGTTTCCATACCGCCAGCCCAAGCAGGAGCGCCGCGATCAGCACCGCCCACTTGAGCACAAGCCCCGTCACCAGGCGCCCCAGCGCGAGCCCGGCCGCGGCCGGTGTCTCGCCACTCAGGGCCACCCACGCCGACAGCCAGCCTCCCAGCGCGAGCGCGCCGCCACCCAGGGCCGCCGCCAGCGCATGCGCCGGGCTGGCGGCCAAGAGGGCCAATGCGGTTGCAGCCACCGCAACCAGTTGGACGATCAGCGCCTTGTGGGCCTGCCGTCGGCCATGGGTCACGGAGTTGAGCACGGTTGCCTTCCGGTTCGGGGAGACGTGCCGCAAACGGCGCGGAAACGTCCTGCCAAGCCCATCAAGTATAGCAGGCGATCCGCGCCGTGGACAACCATGACGCGGTGCAGCATTGCCTGTTGGGTCGGCTGTCGCCCCGTGCCGGACCGCCGCGTGCCAGGGTCACATCGTGTCGGGCAGCAGCAGGCTCACGCACAAGCCGCCACCGGCGCGGTTGCCCAGGCCGATGCGCCCTCCGTGAGCCTCGATGATCTCGCGCGCCAGCGCCAGGCCCAGGCCGGTGCCCTGGCGTTTGGTGGAATAAAAAGGCAGCAGGGCATTGGCGAGCACCGCCTCGCTCATCCCGTCACCGCGATCACGCACCTCGATGCGCCAGCCCTGCGGCACGCGCCGCACCGTCAGCCGCACCTCGGATTCCGCCGAGCCGGACTCGTGCGCGTTCTTCAACAGGTTGAGCAGGGCCTGCTCCAGCTGTGCGGCATCGAAACAGGCGCGGCCGTCCTCCGGCTCCAGTTCGATTTCGAAGGTGGCCTGGGAGGCGAGCCGGTCGATGAATGGGCGCCACGCCAGCTCGACGGCCTGCGGTGCGGGCAGCTTGGCGAAGCGCGCGTAGCCGTGGATGAAGCCCTCCAGGTGGCGGGAACGCTCTTCGATGGTGGCCAGCGCCAGCGGCAGACGCTGGTACTGCCCGCGGCGCAGCAGTTCGGCGCCCGAGTGCGCCAGCGAGGCGATGGGTGCCAACGAGTTGTTCAGCTCATGGCTGATGACGCGGATGACCTTCTTCCAGGTTTGCACCTCCTGGCGGCGCAGCTCGGCGGTGAGCTGGCGCAGCATCACCAGCTCGTGCGCCCGGCCATTGAGCAGGAAGTTGCGGCGCGCCAGATGGTAGATCTCCTCGGCTTCCGCCCGCCCCACGGTGAACAGGCCATCCGTGCGACGGGACAATGCCTCGCGTACCGCAGGATCCAGGCCATCGAGCACGGCATCGAAGCTGCGCCCCTCCAGCCGCCGCCCCTCACCCAGCAGGCGGCGCGCGGCGAGATTGCCCAGCACGACGTGGCGCGATGGATCGAGCAGCAGCATCGCGACCGGGGTGTTCTGCAACACGGTATCGAGCAGCAGTTCGCGCTGTACCAGAGCCTGGCGCTGATCGCGCAGCACATCGCCCAGGGCATTGTGCGCACCGACCAGTTCGGCCAGATCGGCCGCGCCATCCCAGTGGATGCCGAAGCTGAAGTCGCCATCGCGATAGGCCGCCACCGTGCCGGCCAGGGCGCGGAACAATGCACGCATCCCGCCTAGCACCTGCCAGGCCAGCGCAGTCGCCACGATGATGGCCACGGCCATGCCCGACAATGCCGCCAACCACGGCGGCAACCAGCGCGTGAACAGCAGGGTCGTCAACACCGCCGCCATCGCTGCGGCCAGTGCCACCACAATCACGCGGGCGTTCAGGCCCATGCTGCGCAGGCGGCCCATGGCTAATCGCGCGCGATGCCGTAGCGTTCCAGGCGCCGGTACAGGGCCTGGCGTGAGAGACCCAGTTCCGCCGCCGCCTGCGCCAGCACCCCTCCGTTGCGCTCCAGTGCGGCCTCGATCATGGTTCGATCCGGCTCGGCCGCTGCCGGCGCATCCACGCCTGCCGGGGCCGGCGAAGCCGCAGGCAGGCCCAATGCGGCCACGTCGATGGTGCCTGCCGAAAGCAGCGCCGCGCGCTGCATCACGTTGCGCAACTCGCGCACGTTGCCGGGCCAGGAATGGGTCATCAGGGCGCGCGCCGCGGCCTCGGAAAGGCTTTTGCCTGGAGGCAGGAAATGCCGTGCCAGCGGCAGGATGTCGCGCCGGCGCTGCGTCAGCGGCGGCAGCTGCAGCTCGATGCCATTTAGCCGGTAATAGAGATCCTCGCGGAAGCGGCCATCGGCGATCATCGCGGACAGATCGGCATTGGTGGCGCTGACCACGCGCACCTTCACGCTGCGCTCCTGATTGCCACCCAGGCGCTGGAAGCGCCCGGTTTCCAGCACCCGCAACAGCTTCACCTGCCCGGCCAGCGGCAAGGTGCCGATTTCGTCCAGGAACAGGGTGCCGCCATCGGCCGCCTCGAACTTGCCGGCCCGCGCCTTGGTGCCGGCACCGGTATACGCCCCGGGTTCTGCGCCAAACAACTCGGCCTCGATCAGCTCGTGCGGCAGTGCGCCACAGTTCACTGCCACGAATGGTCCGTTCTTCACCGCCGAGTTGGCGTGCAGGATTTCGGCGATCTTTTCCTTGCCGCTGCCATTGGGGCCGGTGACCAAGACCGGCAGATCCGAACGCGCCACCTGCAATGCCAGCTGGAGCACCGCCTCGGTGGCACCGTCCTCGTACACGAATCCGCACAGCGCGTGGCCGTCGGCCAGGGTCGAGCGGCGACGCTGCTCCTCGGCGCGACGCTGGTCCAGCGCGTGCCGGGTTTCAGCCAGTTCCAGAAGGTTGTTGATGCTGGCCAGCAGCCGAGCGTCGTCCCAGGGCTTGCCCAGGTAATCCGCGGCACCGGCCTTGACCAGATCGACCGCGGATTCCAGATGCGTCCACGCCGTCAGCAGAATCACCGGCATATCGGGGTGCCGCACGCGAATCTGCCGGAACAGGGCCACGCCCTCCTCGCCGGAGGTGGTATCGGCGCGGAAGTTCATGTCCTGGATCACCAGATCCACGCCATCGCCGCGCAGCGCTTCCAATCCCGCCTCGGGCGAATCGGCGCCCAGCGTCCGGATGTCGTGCAGGGAGAACAGCGTCTCCAGCGCGGTGATGACGGCAGGATTGTCGTCGATGACGAGGATGGTGGGCATGGTTACCAAATCGTGCGCAGATGCGGGTAGGCGTGGATCTTTTCGTCGGCGGTGACCAGCGGCGCGTCGAGCACGCGCGCGGTAGCCACGATCAGACGATCGGCAGGGTCCTTGTGGAAGTCACCGGGCAATTCCACGCTCTGGATCGCGATGGTGTTGTCCACCGGCACGAACTCCACGGCCTCGATCTGCCCGACCAGCTCCAGCCATTGGCCGACATCGACGGACAGCGCCACACGTCCGCGCGCGACCAGCGTCGCCAGCTCCCATGCACTGATCGAGGAAACGGCAATGCGACCGCCCTCGCGCTCGGCTTCGATGGCCCGCAGCGCAGTGGGTGAGAGCGCGGCGTGTTCGCCTGCAACCCACCACAGCAACGCATGGGTATCCAGGACGATCAACCCAGCGCCTCCCATTCGTCCGCCGCCACCGGCTCGGTGGGTGCCTCGTAGCGCAGCAGGGTGCCGCGCAGGAGGCTCAGCGGATCGCGATCACGCGGCTGGTAAGGGCGAATCTCCAGCGTCGGCTTGCCGTGGTCGGTCACGACGATGGGCTTGCCATCGGCTTCCACCTGGCGGAAGTACTCCAGCGCCCGGGCCTTGAATTGCGATTTTGAGATATGGGTTTCCATAGGAATAACCATGACCATGCGACCATGGTCATAATATAGCACATCCGCATTTACGCGCTGCGGGTGGCGATGGCCGGCGGCACGCTGGCGGCGCGCCGCGCCGGCCCGAACACGGCGATCTGACCCAGCAGCCAAAGCGTCAGCGCGCCCAATGGCAGGTAGGCCAGCGGCAGGCGCGCCAGCTCGTAATGCGCCATCAGCCACTGGTTGAGCCCGAACGCCAGGCCGAGCCCGAGCGCGATGCCGCTGCCGGCAAGCAGGAAATTCTCCACCTGGAAATAGCGCAGCACCTGCCCGCGCGTGGCACCCAGCGCGCGGCGGATGCCGATCTGGCGGGTACGCTGGCCCACCCAGAAACTGGTCAGCCCGACGATGCCCAGCGCGGTGATGAACAGCAGCAGTGCGCTGACCAGCAGCAACAGGCCGATCATGTCGCGGTCGTTGGCGAAGTACCGCGCGCGGCTTTCCTCGAAACTGCGCTGGCGCCAGACCAGTCGGTTGGGATCATTGTCGTCCAGCGCGGCCAGCGCCTGGTCCAGCACCTCGGCGCGACGCGACGGATCGGCCACGCGGATCACGTAGCGACCGCCATTGTTGAAGTTCATGCGGATCGGAAAGATCATCGACTGGGTCCGGTTGTTGTCCATCAGGTTTGGGCGCAGCAGGGTGTCGACCACACCGACGATGGTCAGCGGGATATTGGCCATGTACACGGTCTTGCCGACCGCGCCACCCTCGGGGAACAGCCTGTCGGCAGCCGCCTTGCTCAGGATCACGGACGAGGTGAGCCCCTGGACGTCCTCCACGTTGCTCAGCACGTCGCTGCTCATGTATTCGCCGGCCTCGAAGTCCCGGCCGGCGACCAGATCCAGGCCCAGCGTCTCCAATGCGCCCTCGCCCACCATGTACTGGGCCGCGTTGAGCGTCGGGATCTCCTGCTCGGCGGTGAGCGCGAGCGAGCTGTTCCAGCTGCCACTCTGGAACGGCAACTGGTTGATGATGGCCACGGACTCGACGCCGGAAATGGCGCGCAGCACGGCCAGGTCCTCGGCGCTGCGGGCGTCGGCATCGGCTTGCTGCCCGACGCCGCTCAAACCGATCTCCACCAGCAGTGCATCATCCACACCGCTGCGCAGATTCAGCACATCCAGGCGCTCGCCGACGATGAACAGCGCGTTGCACAAGATCGCGCAGCTCAGCGCGATCTCCAGCACGATCAGGCCGGCCGCGGTCTTGTGGCGGCGCAAGGTGGACAGGATGGGACGGATTTCCATGGTGACCTCAGTGGTATGTCGAGAGCCGTGGATCGGGGCTGTGCGCCCGATGGCTTGGAAGGGCGCGGACGTTCGAAAACATTGGCGACACTGCATCGATCTTTGGTGTGTCGGGGCGTGCCTCGGCCAGTGGAAGCGACGGAGGCGCAGCCCCGACCTACTGGGATTTCAGTTGCAGGGCAGGCGGCACCTGCATCGCACGCCACGCCGGCAACACGCCAGCCAGCAGGCTGGCGATGAGCGCCAGCGCGAACGTCAGCAGCAGCATCGAGCCATCCAGATGCGCCAGCGAGGCGTAGTCGGCAGGCCGTTGGCGCACCACCCACAGGCCGCCCAACGCCAGCAGCAGGCCCAGCACGCCACCGGCCAGACCAATGGCTCCGGCCTCGACCAGGCATTGCCGGAAGATCTCCGCGCGGCTGGCACCCAGCGCGCGACGCACGCCGATCTCGCCACTGCGGCGCAGGAACTTGGCCAGCAGCAGACCCACCGTGTTGACCAGACACACCAGCAGGAAACCGAAGGCCAGCCACATCTGCAGCCGCACGTCGCCAGGCACCACGCCGCGATGATCCAGCCACGTCATCACGTCGCGCAGGCGGGTGTTGGCCGGGCGCTCGAAGCGGCCGGCGGCGCGCTGCTGCTCGGAATAGTTGTCCAGATAGGCCTTGAACGCGGGCGCATCGGCCGGCGAGTCCAGTTCCACCCAGTACTGGATCCAGGCGCAGGGCACGTTCAGCGCGGTCTGGTCGTTGACGATCTCGCGACCGAAACAGTTCATCGTCCCGCGGCGATCCAGCTTCAGGTCTCGCGAAGTGGAAAAGGGGATGAAAACGTCCTCCTGGCGGTCGTAACCGCGCAGGTCGTAGAACAATGGCTGCGGGTTCCAGGTGTCGAGCACGCCGACCACATGCAGCGCGTTCCCGTCGAACCGGACCTCCCGGCCCACGCCGCTGCTTTCGCCGAACAGTTTTTCATTCAGCGCACGACTGATCACCGCCACCCGCGCATGGCTCACATCCTCGGCAGTGGTCCAGCCCGAGCCATGGAGGAACGGCGTGTCGAACATCGGGAAGAAATCCGCAGAGGCATAGCGTGCTCCGACGCTGAACGGCTTGAGGCCCGTATCGCGCGGCTCCACGATGCCGCCGCCACCGGTCATCAGCGCCTGGCGCGGCGCACGCTTCTGGCGCAACAGCTCCTCGGCGTCGTAGCGGGTCAACTGCCACTCCGGCTCTTCGCCAGGCTGGTAGCCCTCGCGGGTGCGCGGATCGAGCTGCACGTAGAACAAGCGCGCGCTCTTTTGCGGAATCGGGTCACCCGACAGCACATGGAACACCGTCAGCGTGGTCATCGTCGCGCCGATGCCCAGCGCGATCGCCAGCACCATCAGCGCGGTCAGCGCCTTGTTGCGGCGGAAGCTGCGCAGAGCCAGACGAAGGTAATAGGCAAACATTTCGGCTCCTCGGATTTTCAGGCGCTGCGGGTGGCGGTGGCGGGGGGAATGGCGGCGGCACGCAGGGCAGGGCCGAGCACGGCGACCTGGCCGATGAGCCACAACAGGCAGGCACCGGCCGGAAGGTAGGCCAGCGGCAGCCGCGCCAGTTCGAAGTGGCGCATCAGCAGCAGATTGCCGCCATAGGCCAATGCCATGCCGAGCGCGATGCCCATGCCGGCGAGCAGGAAATTCTCCGTCTGGAAATAGCGCAGGATGTCGCTGCGCGTGGCACCGAGCGCGCGCCGCACGCCGATCTGGCGAGTGCGCTGCTGCACCCAGAAGCTGGCCAGGCCGACGATGCCCAGCGCGGTGACCAGCAGCATTGCGGCGATCACGCCGATCAACAGCCAGGCCATCGCGCGGTCACTGCGGAAATAGTGTTCACGCAGCTCCGACAGTTCCCGGCTCTGCTGCAGGTCAAGCACCGCTTCGGGCACGGCCCGCGCCACCGCTTCGCGCGCGGCCTGCATCACCCGGGGCAGGTCGAGCGCATCGGCGCGCAGCACGTAGCTGCCCGATTGTGCATCGTCGCGCACCGGCACGATCACCGACCATTGCGCGCCGGCCACACCCTCTTCGCTGCGCCCCGGGGAGGTGACCGCGAAGTTTTCCACCACGCCGGTCACACGGAAATGCCCGCCGCTCCACAATTCCCTGCCCAGCGGGTTCTCCCCTGGCCACAGATGCTCGGCCAAGGCACGCGTGACCCACACCGGAGCCTCGGTCGGTATGAAGTTCTCGACGGGCTGGAAGTCGTCGGAAGCAAAGGGGCTGCCCTGCACCGGATGCAGGTCGAGCGCCTCGATCGCCGCGGCATCGAACAGATAGAAGTGCAGCACGCCAGCCCAGTGCTGTTGCTCGCGGTCGAGGCTGGCACCCATGTAGCCGGCACGCGGGCCGAACGGGGTGCTGTTTGCGGTGCCGGCGGCACGCAGTCCGGGAATCGCACGCAGTGCGCCGAGCACACGCGCATTGAAGTCGGCGTTGCCGCAACCCTCGCAACCACTCAACGCGATCACGCCGGTGGCACTTTCATCCACTCCGCTGACGATGCGCATCAGTTCCTGGCGATTGTTGATCAGGAAGAACGCATTGCACAGCACCGCGCAGGCCAACGCGATTTCCAGCGTGATCAGTGCCGCGGCGACACGGTGGCGACGCAGTGCGGAGATGATCGGCTTGATGTCCATGTATCGGCTCCGCTCAGAGTGTTTTCAGTTGCATGGCCGGCGCGATGCGGCTGGCACGCAAGGCGGGGAACAGCCCGGCGATCCCACTGGCGGCCAGCGCAAGCGCGAAGGTGGCCACAAACATCGGCATGTCCAGGTGTATCAGGTCGGCGTACTCCACCGGCTGGCGGCGCACCGCCCAAAGACCGAGCAGGGTCAGCAACAGTCCGAACGCGCCGCCGATCACTCCGGTCAATCCCGCCTCGGTCAGGCATTGGGCGAAGATCGAACGCCTCGATGCACCCAGCGCACGACGCACGCCGATTTCACCGCCACGGCGCATGAACTTCGCCAGCAGCAGGCCGACCGTGTTGAACAGGCAAACCAGCAGGAAGGCCAGCGCCAACCAGCTTTGCAGGCGCACGTCGCGTGGCACCACCCGGTTGTAGTCCAGCCATTCCATCAGCGACAACAGACGGGCGTTCTCCGGAAACGGCATGCGCCCCAGCGCCTTTTGCTGCGCGGCGTAGTCGGTGACGAAACGGCGGTAATCGGCCACTTTCGCGTTACTGTCCAGTTCCACCCACAACTGCAACCACACGCAATCGGTGTTCTGCAGGCTACCGGGCGTGGCCGGCAGGGCATTGCAGGTGAACTGGGCAAAGTGGCCGTCGTTGATTTCCAGCCCCGTCTGGAACGGCACCATCACATCCTCCGGCGTGTCGTAGAAGCTGGCGGTATCGCCCTGCGAAAAGTTGCCACCGGCCAGGGTGTGGAATTGCGGCGAGGGCCGCCACGGTGCGAGCACACCGACGATGCGGACCTCGGCATCGCGGATGCGCAGCGTTCGCCCGACGCTGTTGTCGCCGCCGAAGAGTTTTTCGTTGAGATCCGCCGAAATCACCGCGACTCGCGCATGACGCTCGTCATCCTCGGCCGTCCAGGCACCCCCGAAGGCGAAGGGCACGGCAAACATCGGGAAGAAGTCGGCGTGGGTGGACAGCATCGTCGTCATCAGCGACGGATGCCCGGTATCCGGTGCCTGCAACTTGATCCGGCTGTCGTTCACCAGGGCCTGGCGGTCGGCGCGTTGGGCGCGCCACAAGTCCATCGCGGAGGTGTAATCGAGCATGTCCGGCGGCTGGCGTCGTGCGCGATCGGTCGAAAGCGCGTCCACCTGCGGGTAGAAGATATGCTGGCTGCGGCCCGGCAGCGGATCGCCGGAAAGCAGGTGCATCACCGTCAGCGTGGTCATCGCCGCGCCGATGCCCACGGCAATCGACAGCACCATCAACACGGTCAACACCGGGTGACGACGCAGACTGCGCAGGGCGAGTTTGAGGTAGTAGGCAAACATGGTCAGGCCGAGGCCAGCACCGAACCACGCTGCAGGTCGGTCGCCATGCCATCGACGATATGCACGTTGCGCTGGGCGCGGGCAGCCAGTTCGGCGTCGTGGGTGACCATCACGATGGTGGTGCCGCGCGCGTTGATGTCCTCCAGCAGCTCCATCACGCTGCGGGCCATTTGCGAATCGAGGTTGCCGGTGGGCTCGTCCGCCAGCAGCAGGCGCGGGTCGCCGGCCAGGGCGCGGGCGATGGCGGCGCGCTGCTGCTGGCCGCCGGACAGTTCCGCCGGGTAGTGCTTCATGCGCGAGCCCAGGCCCACGTCGGTCAGCGCCTTTTCGATGCGTTGGCGGCGCTCGGCCGCGCCCATGCCGCGATAGCGCAGCGGCACGTCGACATTGTCGAACAGGTTGAGGTCGGGGATCAGGTTGAAGCTCTGGAAGATGAAGCCGATCTTGCGGTTGCGCAGCTTCGAGCGGGCGTTGTCGTCGAGACCTTTGACGTCCACGCCATCGAGCACGTAGCTGCCGCTGGTGAACTCCTCCAGCAGGCCGGCGATGTTGAGGAAGGTCGTCTTGCCCGAACCGGACGGGCCGGTGACGGCGACGAACTCGCCTTCCTTCACGACGAGGTCGAGCGCGCGCAGGGCGTGGGTTTCGACCAGTTCGGTGCGATAGATCTTGCTGACGTCTTGCATGTTGAGCATGGCTCAGTCTCCCGTGATGCGGACCCTGTCCGCGTTGTCGAAGCGGTCGGCACCGGAAATCACCACCCGGTCGCCGGCCTCCAAACCGGATATCACTTCCACCGCATCCAGCCCGGCCACGCCGAGCTGGATCGGGCGGCGCACCGCGCTGCTGCCCTCGACCACCCAGGCATAGCGGCCACCACCCTGTTCCAGGAAGGGGCCGCGCTCGATCCGCAGGATGTCATCGCGACGGTCCAGCACGATGCGGGCGGAAAGGCGCTGGTTCTGGCGCAGGCCGGGCGGCTGTTCGCCCTCGTCGAAGCGCAGCCGTGCGGTCACTTCGCCATTGACCACTTCGGGTGATACCGCCGCCACGCTCGCGGTGTACATCGCGGCGTTGCCGCGCACTTCGGCGGGAATGCCGATGGCAAGGTCACGCGCGAAACTTTCGGGCACGCGCACTTCCACCTCGAATTCCGACAGATCCACCACGCTCAGGATCGGTGCGTGGATGGCGACGTTGGCACCCTGTGCCACCTGCACCTGGCCGACCTGTCCGTCGAAGGGCGCGCGCAAGGCCAGGGCGTCGACCTGGCGTTGCAGCTCATCGACCACGGCCTTCTGGCGGATCGCCAGCAGACGCTTGTTCTCGGCATCGATCTTTGTGCCCTGCAACTGCAACTCGTGGCTTTCGCGCGCGGCGGCGACGCCGATCTCGGCCTTGCGCAGGTTGTCGCGGGCGCGATCCAGATCGTTGCGCGGCAGCGCGCCCAGGTCGAAGGCGCGCTGCATGCGCTCCAGGTCGCGCTGGGCGGCGGTCTGTTCCACCCGGGCCTGGTCGAGCAGCTTGCGCGCCTCGAAGCGGGCCAGCCGTGCATCCAGGCCGGCGCGGCGCGATTCGCCTTCCAGGCTGGCCAGGGTGGATTCCTCCTGCACCAGCCGGCTGCGCAGTTCCGGGCTGTCGATGCTGGCCAGTGTCTGTCCCGCACTTACGGCGTCGCCGGCGACCACGTCCAGGCGCACGGTGCCGCCGGCGATGGCGTACAGGGTGGGGCTGTTGGCGGTGATGACACGCGCCTCGGCCGACAAGTCGCGCACCAGATCGCCGCGGGTGACGGTGGCGATGCGCAGACGCGAGGCATCAACCGAACGGCCACCAGTCGACCAGCCCGACACCAGCCATGCCAGCGCCAGCACGAAGGCAAGGCCCGCAGCGGCGAGGATCAGCCAGCGGCGACGCGTGCGGCGGCGGATGTCGAGCGGGCTGCGCAGGCTGTCTTGGGCGGAAGTGTCACGGATCATGGAGGGCTCGGATCGGGATACTCCTGTTCATAAGGCAGGATGCATGCCAACCATTTATCCGCCGCAGCCATTTGTTTTTGCAGTGTTTTTTATATCCCGCCCGCTGTCCGCCCTGTCCGGCCGGACGTTTGCCACAATCCCCGGACGGGGTGCATGCGATACTTCCCGCCCCGTCCCGCCCTTGAGAAGCTCCATGTGTGGAATCGTCGGCGCCATCGCCCATCGTGACGTCGTTCCCCTGCTGGTCGATGGCCTCAAGCGGCTGGAATACCGTGGCTATGATTCGGCCGGCATCGCGGTGATCGCCAACGAGGACGTGCACCGCGTGCGCCGCACCGGGCGGGTGGCGGAAATGGAATCGGCGGCATTGGCTGAAGGATTCAGCGCGACCCTCGGCATCGGCCATACGCGCTGGGCCACGCACGGCGGCGTCACCGAATCCAACGCGCACCCGCACATCAGCCATGGCGAGCTGGCGCTGGTGCACAACGGCATCATCGAGAACCACGAGGCGCAGCGCGAGCGCCTGATCGCGCTTGGCTACCGGTTCGAATCGCAGACCGATACCGAAGTCATCGCCCACCTCATCCACCACCACCGCGCGCGGGGCGCCAGCCTGATCGGCGCCTTGCAGCAGGCGGTGAAGGAGCTGCACGGTGCCTACGCGCTGGCGGTGATCGACCGGCGCGATCCTTTCACCCTGGTGGCCGCGCGCGTGGGCTGTCCCCTGCTGGTCGGCCTGGGCGACGGCGAGAACTTCGTCGCTTCCGACGTTTCCGCGATCGTTTCCGCCACCCGCCGGGTGATCTTCCTGGAGGAGGGCGACACCGCCGAGCTGAGCTGCGATGCGGTGCGGGTGTTCGATGCCGACGATGCGCCCGTCACGCGCGAGGTGCACGTCTCCGATGTCTCGCTCGCCTCGCTCGAGCTGGGCCCGTACCGCCACTTCATGCAGAAGGAGATCCACGAGCAGCCGCGCGCCATCGGCGACACCGTGGAGGGCATCGTCGATGCCGGCGGGTTCGACGCGGTGCTGTTCGGAGCGGACGCCGCGCGGCTTCTCGCCGACGTGGACTCGGTGCAGGTTCTGGCCTGCGGCACCAGCTATTACGCCGGCCTGACCGCGCGCTACTGGATCGAAGCGCTCGCCGGTCTTCCCTGCGCCGTCGACATCGCCAGCGAATACCGCTATCGCCGCGTGGTGGCGAACCCGAAACAGCTCATCGTCACCATCTCCCAGTCCGGCGAAACCCTGGACACGATGGAGGCGCTCAAATACGCCAAGGCGCAGGGACAGGACAAGACCCTGTCGATCTGCAACGTGCCCGAGAGCGCCATCCCGCGCGCCAGCCGGCTGGTGTTCCACACCCGTGCCGGTGCGGAAATCGGCGTGGCGTCCACCAAGGCCTTCACCACGCAGCTGGTGGCGCTGTTCGCGCTGGCGGTCACGCTCGGAAAACTGCGCGGGCAGGTCGATGCCGAACGCGAAGCGGCGCTGCTCGATGACCTGCGGCATCTGCCCGGCAGCGTGCAGCACGCGCTCAACCTGGAGCCGCAGGTGGCGTCGTGGGCGGAAAAATTCGCGCCGCGCCAGCACGCCCTGTTCCTCGGCCGCGGCACGCACTATCCGATCGCGCTGGAAGGCGCGTTGAAGCTCAAGGAAATTTCCTACATCCACGCCGAAGGCTACCCCGCCGGCGAGCTCAAGCATGGCCCGCTGGCGCTGGTGGACGAGGCCATGCCGGTGGTCGTCATCGCGCCCAACGACGCGCTCCTGGAAAAGGTGAAATCCAACATCCAGGAAGTGCGCGCGCGCGGCGGCGAGATGTTCGTCTTCGCCGACGCCGACAGCAGCTTCACCCAGTCCGAAGGCGTGCACGTCATCCGCACCCCGCGCCACGTCGGGATCCTGTCTCCCATCGTGCACGCGATCCCGGTGCAGCTGCTTGCCTATCACACCGCCCTGGCGCGCGGCACCGACGTCGACAAGCCGCGCAATCTGGCCAAGAGCGTGACGGTGGAATAAGCGCTGCGGCGGCGGGTTGCCGGACCTGCGGCCAGGATCCGCAAGGCCGCAAGCGGTGTGGCCCGACGCCGGGCCGAAGCCCGCGCGGCAGCCGGCGCTATGCGCGACGCGGGCTGGCACCTAAGCTGGCGGTGCCGGGATCGCCACGTCCGCCGCGGGGTTCCGCACCCTTCCTGCCCGAGGAGACCGCGATGACGCTTCCCGATCCGCGATGGAACACGATGGCGCGATCCGCGCGCCGGCGGCTTCGCAGCCTGCGCGGTGCGTGCGCCGTGGGGCTCCTGATCGGATGGCTGGGTGCTGCGCCGCACGCGCAGGGCGGCGACGTGCCGATCGGGGCGGCGTTGGACTACGGTCAGGCCGATCACTGGCTGGCGCTTCCCGATCATCCGTCGGCGGCGATGGCGACGCCGCGCGGCGCGGGGTTTTCCGATCTGCAGGCACAGGCGGTGGCCGACGTGTTCTATGTGCATCCGACCACGGCGATGCGCGAGGACGTGCGCAATGCGTCGCTGGATGATGCGGACGCCAACCACATGGCCGAACTGATGCTGCTCACCCAGGCCACGCCGTTCAACGCGGTGGCGCGAGTGTACGCGCCGCGCTACCGCCAGATCACCTTGTCGACCTATGCGCTGGACGCGCAGGCGCAGCAGGCCCCGCTCAACCTCGCTTACGCCGACGTGCTGGCCGCGTTCCGACACTACGCGACGCACTACAACCAGGGCCGCCCCTTCTTTCTGGTGGGCCACAGCCAGGGCACCAACCACGCCCAGCGCCTGCTGTTGGAGGCGATCCAGGGCACGCCGATGGAAGACCTGCTGGTCGCCGCCTACCTGCCCGGGCAGCCGATCCCGCGCGCATTCTTCCGGGACGACCTGATCCGCCTGCCGCCCTGCGAGCGTCCGTCGCAGGTGGGCTGCGTGGCCATCTGGCAAACCTTCGGCGAGGGGGCGCAGCCGGAGGAAATTGCGCAGTGGCGGCAGGACAACGCGTACTGGAGTCGCGCCGCGCAGCGCTGGATCGCGCCGCCCGACGGGCCGCTCGCCGGGATGAATCCGGTGAGCTGGGATGCCCGACGCGCCCGCACGCCGGCGCGCCGGCACCGCGGCGCGGTGCCGTTCGGCACCCGGGAGACCTATGCCGCGCTGCTGCCGCAGCAGGTCTCGACCATCCTGCGGGGCGGCTACACGCGCGTCTCGCCGGGCGTGCTGCCGGCGACATGCTTCGACGACGGCGGCGTGTTCGGCGGGCGCAACCTCCACGTCTTCGACATCGCGCTCTTCTGGCTCGACCTGCGCGAGAACGCGCGCCTGCGGCTGAACGCCTGGCGGTTGCGCCACGGCGCACGCGAGCCGCTGCTCGGCGCGACCGCGCGCGTGCAGGCACCGGTCGGAAGACCATGGCACCATCGGATCGCAGTCCGGAATCCGGTGGTGTCCTTCGAGGTCATGGGGCTGCCGCCGGGGCTGGCGCTGGATGCGCGGCGCGGCGTGATCCACGGCACCGTGTACGAGGCCGGTACTTTTGCGCTGCGAATCAGCGCCAGCAACGCCCACGGCAGCGACCACGCCGAGCTGGCGCTGGTGGTGATGGACGCCGGGCGCTGAGAAAGCGACCGGTTTCCCGGTCAGGCAAAGGTCTCGTTGAGCCAGTCCATCGAAACCGCCGCGGAAAACGCCAGGTTGCCCGATTGGCAGTGCCCCTCGGCACCTTCATCCTTGCCGAACAGGTGCCCGGTCGCGCGCGGCACCCGGGCCAGAAAGCGCCGGTACTGCGCTATCGGCTCGCGCCCCTCGCCTTCGCCCGCCAGCGCCAGCGAGGCGCAGCGCAGGCCGGCCAGCTCCTCGTCCCCGATCCGGAATGCCTGCAGCCGCCGGTAGGCGGCCTTGAAGCTGCCGCCGCCCACGCGCAGCATCAGGTTGCGCGACATCAGCCGCGTCTGGACGGGCATGATGTCTTCCGGAATCCGCTCGAGATCGGCCACGCCAAAGTCATCGGCATCGGGCATCCGCGCCGGATCGAAGCCCGCGAACGAGGTCATGTAGGCGTGCAGGTCCAGGATCGGGGAATTGGGGATCAGCGCGCGGATGCGCGGCTCGTGCACCGCGATGCGGGTGGCGAAATAGCCGCCGAAGCTGATGCCCATCAGCGCGATGCGCGCGCGATCCGTTTCCGCGCGGCCCAGAAGGTAGTCCACCGCGGGCGTGCCGACGCGCTCGAAGTCCGGCGCGAATTCCAGCCCCGGATGAAAGCGCAGCGTGTCCATCTGGCCCGGCCCGGTGAACAGCAGCACGCGGTAGCCGCGCTCCAGCGCCGCGCGGCCGTAGGCGAGCCAGGTTTCCTCCAGCGTGCCGTCGTAGCCGCTGATGATCATCAGCGTTTTGCCGGGTTCGGTTCCCACCTTGGCTGGCAGCAGATAGTAGGCCGGCAGGCCGAGGCTGCCGCAGGACAGGGTGACTTCCTCGCAGTGGTGCCCACCGACGCGCATCGCGGCCAGAAAGCAGTCGCGGCTGGCCAACCCGTACTGCGCATGGCGCGGATCGTCGGCGGCGGCGTAGTACTCGGCCGCCCGCCAGCTGTTGCAGGCCACCAGCAAACCGTCGCGCGCGCTGATCGCATGCCCGCGCGCCGCGCGCCGCTCCGCGTCCGCTTGCTGGCGCGCCGCCGCGGCTGCAAACGCGTCGACCCAGCTTTGCGGATTGCCGTCTTCGATCTGCTGCGCCAGGCCCAGGCATTCGCCCAGCGCCGCGCCGCCGTAGCGGATCGCGCCGAGCTGCCGAAGAAGCTGGTACTCCATTTCCGGATTGGTGAATCCAGCGACCCGCAGCCGGCCTCGCTCCAGCGCCTCGTCCATATCCCGTTTCCCCTTCCCGCTCATGGTCGCGCCACGCTATCGCACCGCTGCGTCCATGAAATTGACGCAAGTCATTCTCAGACGCCCTGTCGCGATCAAGGTCGTTCCTGCATCGCGGCACAAACGCCCCGCGATATTCGGGGCCTATCCGACCACCCGCCACGCCCCCGGCGCGAGGCCGTCCAGCGCGTGGTGGCCGACGGCGAGGCGCACCAGCCGCAGGGTGGGATGGCCGACGGCGGCGGTCATGCGGCGCACCTGGCGGTTGCGGCCTTCGCTGATGGCTAGTTCGAGGAAGCTGTCCGGCACGCTCTTGCGGAAGCGCACGGGTGGATCACGCTTCCAGAGCCAGCCGGGTGCCTCCACGCGCCGCACGCGCGCGGGACGGGTGCGGCCGTCGTTGAGCGCGACGCCGGCGCGCAGCGCCTCCAGCGCGGCCTCGTCCGGTTCGCCTTCCACCTGTACCAGATAGGACTTTTCCTCGCGATGGCGCGGATCGGTGATGCGGTGCGCGAGGCCGCCGTCGTCGGTCAGCAGCAGCAGGCCTTCGGAGTCGAAGTCCAGCCGCCCGGCCGGATACACCCCCGGCGGCAGGCCGAAGCCGGCCAGGGTCGGGCGCGGCGGCTGGCTGCGGTCGGTGAACTGGCACAGCACGCCGTAGGGCTTGTTGAAGGCGATGAGCATCGGCACGCAGGCAGAAGACAATGCGTCACGATAGCGGGATTTGGCGCGAGACAGAGCTTGGCGGAAGCTCATTCGCAGGCAAGCCACCTCCAGCGACAGCAGTCGAGATCGATCGCCTCGCCGTGGGAAAATGCTGCAATGACTTCCGCGCCCATCTCCGCTCCCGCAGCCCGTCACCCGCTGCGCCGCCTGTTCCGTTACGCCCGACCGTACCGCCGCGATGCCGCGCTGGCGTCGCTGTACTCGGTGCTCAACAAGGTGTTCGACGTACTGCCCGAGGCGCTGATCGGCGTGGCGGTGGATATCGTCGTCAACCAGCGCGATTCCTTCCTCGCGCGCATGGGCGTGGCCGAGCCGCTGCACCAGCTGCTGCTGCTGACCGGCATCACGGTGCTGGTGTGGCTGTGCGAGTCCACGTTCGAATATCTCTATGCGCTCAAGTGGCGGCGGCTGGCGCAGGACCTGCAGCACGAGCTGCGGCTGGCGGCGTACTCGCACCTGCAGGCGCTGCCGCCGGATTTCGTCACCGATGCGCGCAGCGGTCGCCTGATGGCGGTACTCAACGAGGACGTGCACCAGATCGAGCGCTTCCTCAACACCGGGGCCAACGACCTGATCCAGGTGGCGGTTTCGGCCAGCCTGATCGGCACGGTGTTCTTCCTGCTCACCGCCGACCTGGCCGCGCTCGCCTTTCTGCCGATCCCGCTGATCCTGGTCGGGGCGTTCTGGTTCCAGAAGAAGCTCGCGCCGCGCTATGCCGCCGCGCGCGAGGCCGCCGCCGCGGTTTCGGATCGGCTCAACAACAACCTCGCCGGCATCGCCACGATCAAGGCCTACACCGCCGAGGCGCAGGAGTTCGAGCGCGTGCGCGGGGTGTCCGACGCCTACCGCGCGCGCAACGCCGAGGCAATCCGCTTCGCCGCCGCCATCACCCCGGTGATCCGCATGGCGGTGCTGGCGGGCTTCGTGGCGACGCTGCTCTACGGTGGCTGGAAGGCGCTGTCCGGGGAACTGGGCATCGGTGCCTATTCGGCGCTCGTGTTCCTGACCCAGCGCCTGCTGTGGCCGCTGACGCGGCTGGCCGACATGACCGATCTCTACCAGCGCGCCATGGCCTCGGTGAACCGGGTGATGGACCTCATCGACGCGCCGCTGCCGCCGCTGCCGAGTGGCAGCTTGCCCGAGCCGGTGCGCGGCGAAGTGCGCTTTGCGGACGTGCGGCTTTCCTACGATGCGCGGCGGGTGCTGCACGGCGTGGATCTCGCGATTCCCGCCGGCCACACCGTGGCCCTGGTCGGCCCGACGGGCGGCGGCAAGAGCAGCCTGCTGCGGTTGCTGCTGGGTTTTGTTGCGCCCGAATCGGGCCGCGTCTGCGTGGACGGCGTGGACATCGCCGGACTCGATCCGGCCCACCTGCGCCGCCACATCGGCTACGTGGCGCAGGATCCTTTCCTCACCGATGCCAGCATCGCCGACAACATCGCCTATGGCGATGCCGAACCCGATCGTGCGCGCATCGCGCGCGCCGCCGAGCTGGCGCAGGCGGCGGAATTCATCGCGGCGCTGCCGCAGGGCGTCGACAGCCCCGTGGGCGAGCGCGGCAGCCGGCTGTCCGGTGGCCAGCGCCAGCGCATCGCCATCGCCCGCGCGCTTTACCGCGATCCGGCCATCCTCGTGCTGGACGAGGCCACCTCGGCGGTCGACAACGAAACCGAGGCCGCGATCCAGTCCGCGCTGCGCGCGCTCACCGGCGAACGCACCACGCTGATCGTCGCGCACCGCCTTTCCACCGTGCGCCACGCCCACGCCATCCACGTGATGGAGGCCGGTCGCATCGTGGAATCGGGCAGCCACGACGAGCTCGTCGCCCGCGGCGGCACCTACGCCGCGCTGTGGCGGTTGCAGATGGGGGAAGGGTGAGCGTCGCGCGGACGTGGCGAAGCGTGGCGCGAGCCGTCACAGCCGCCGCGTCCGCTCGTCTAGAATGCCCACACCATTGTCGGGAGGCACGCACATGATCTTCATCTGGATACTGATGGCCTTTGTCGTCATCACGATCTTCCGCGGCGTGAAATCGGTGCCCCAGGGCTACGAATACACGGTGCAGCGCTTCGGCCGCTACACCCACACGCTGTCGCCGGGGCTGGGCTTCATCATCCCGTGGATCGACGCGATCGGCCGCAAGATGAACATGATGGAGCAGGTGCTCGACGTGCCCAGTCAGGACGTCATCACCAAGGACAACGCCGTGGTGAAGGTCGATGGCGTGGTGTTCTTCCAGGTGCTGGACGCAGCCAAGGCGGCCTACGAGGTGGCCGAGCTGGAAGTCGCCATCCTCAATCTCGTCATGACCAACATCCGCACCGTGCTGGGTGCGATGGACCTGGACGAATCGCTCTCCAAGCGCGACGAGATCAACTCGCGCCTGCTGGCGGTGGTCGATCAGGCCACCCACCCCTGGGGCGTGAAGGTCAACCGCATCGAGATCAAGGACATCCAGCCGCCGCGCGACCTGATCGATTCGATGGCGCGGCAGATGAAGGCAGAGCGCGAGAAGCGCGCCAACATTCTCGATGCCGAAGGCTTCCGCGCCGCCGCCATCCTCAAGGCCGAGGGCGAGAAGCAGGCCGTGGTGCTGGATGCCGAAGGCCGGCGCGAAGCCGCCTTCCGCGACGCCGAGGCGCGCGAGCGCCTGGCCGAAGCCGAGGCCAAGGCCACCACGATGGTGTCCGAGGCCATTGCCCAGGGCGACCTGCAGGCGATCAACTATTTCGTCGCGCAAAAGTACGTGGAGGCGCTCAAGGACTTCGCCCATTCGCCCAACCAGAAAACCCTGCTGCTGCCGATGGAAACCACCGGCGTGCTCGGCTCGCTGGCCGGCATCGTGGAGCTGACCCGCGCGGTCGGGCCGGACGCGCCGCCGCGCCCGCCGGCAGCCAAGGCCCCGCAGCGCGCCGTGTTCACCACCGATCCGCCGCCCGCGCCGAGGCCGCCGCAGCCGGCCCGGCCGCAGCCGCCGGCCGCGGGCTGAGGTGAGCCATGGACTGGGTGTCGTCTCCGTGGTTCTGGGCCGGCCTGGCGCTGGCGCTGTTCGCCGCCGAAGCGGTGCTGCCCGGCGCGTTCCTGCTGTGGCTGGGCTTCGCCGCCGCCGCCATGGCGCTGGTCGACTGGATCCTGCCGAGCCTGAGCCTCACCGCGCAGGCCATCCTGTTCGCCGTCCTGGCGATGCTGTCGGTGGGCCTGGGTTGGAAAGCACGCGGACGTCGCCAGCAGCGCAACGATGCGCCGCTGCTCAACCGCCGCTCCGCCCAGCTGGTGGGCCGCATCCTGCCGCTCACGCGGGCCATCGCCAACGGACGCGGCCAGGTCCACGCCGATGACGCCTACTGGGTGGTCGAAGGCCCGGACCTGCCGGAAGGTGCCAGCGTGCGCGTCGTCGCCGCTGAGGCCATGACCCTGCGCGTGGTGCCGGTGGATTGAGCGGCCGTGCGGCCGCTCAGCTTTCGCCGCGCTCGCGCGCCAGCGCGCGCCAGCCGATATCGCGGCGGTGGAATTCGCTGTTCCAGTGGATCGCGTCCACGCCCGCGTAGGCGCGCTGCTGCGCCTGCGCGACGCTGTCGCCCAGCGCGGTGACGCACAGCACCCGCCCGCCGCTGGCGATCACCCGGCCCTGCGCATCCAGCGCGGTGCCGGCGTGGAAGGCCTTGGCCTGCGCGGGTACGGCATCCAGACCTGAAATCACCTCGCCGGTGACGGGCGCTTCGGGATAGGGCCGCGAGGCCATCACCACGCCGACCGCAGCGCGCGGATCCCACTGCGCCGCCACGGCGTCGAGGCGGCCATCGATGCCCGCCTCGAGAAGGTCGACCAAATCCGAGGCCAGCCGCATCAGGATCGGCTGGGTTTCCGGATCGCCGAAGCGCGCGTTGAACTCGATCACTTTGGGCGCGCCGCTGGCGTCGATCATCAGCCCGGCGTAGAGGAAGCCGGTGAACGGCACGCCGTCGGCGGCCATGCCGGCCACGGTCGGTTCCACCACCGCGCGCATGATCCGCGCGTGGAGTTCCGGCGTGACCACCGGCGCGGGCGAATACGCGCCCATGCCACCGGTGTTGGGGCCGGTGTCGCCGTCGCCGACGCGCTTGTGGTCCTGGCTGGTGGCGAGCGGCAACGCGGTTTTGCCGTCCACCATCGAGATGAAGCTGGCCTCCTCGCCATCGAGGAACTCCTCGATCACCACCCGCGCGCCGGCGTCGCCGAAGGCGTTGCCGGAAAGCATGTCGCGCACCGCGGCCTCGGCCTCGGCCAGCGTCATCGCCACGATCACGCCCTTGCCGGCGGCCAGCCCGTCGGCCTTGATCACGATGGGTGCGCCCCCGCTCTTGATGGAAGCGGCGCGCACGTAGGCCAGCGCCGCGTCCACGTCGGTATGCACGGCGTAGAACGCGGTGGGAATCCCGTGCCGGGCGAGGAAATCCTTGGCGAAGGCCTTGCTGCCTTCGAGCTGCGCGGCGGCGGCGGTCGGCCCGAAGATGCGCAGCCCGGCGGCGCGGAAGCGGTCCACCACGCCCGCCACCAGCGGCCCTTCCGGCCCGACCACGGTCAGCGCCACGCCTTCGCGCTGCGCCAGCGCCAGCAGGCCGGCGAGATCGGTCGCCTTCACCGCCGCGTTGCGGCATTTGGCCTCGGTCGCGGTGCCGGCGTTGCCCGGCGCGACGATGACCTCGGCCACGCGCGGCGACTGCGCCAGCTTCCACGCCAGCGCGTGTTCGCGCCCGCCCGAGCCGATGACGAGGATTTTCATGCGCTGGAACCCCTGGATGTCTGGTGCGTCGGAAAGGAATGGCCGCCAAGGTCGCGTCGCGGCCCGTGCCGCCATGGCCGAAACTTCGGCACCGCCATTGAACTTCGGCACCGCCATTGTAGGTCGGGGCTACGCCCCCGACGGAAGGTTTCAGCACGCCATAACGATAACGTCGGCCACGTAGGGCCGACCTACGCCCCCGACGGAAGCCTGAGATGTCTGGTGCGTCGGAAAAGAATGGCCGCCAAGAAGCCGCTCCGATCCCGTGCTGCACCTGCGCGCAAGTCGCCATCCGGCAGGAGCGGGCCTGCCTCCAAACGCTTGATGCCTGCGGAAAATGCCGAATAAACAAGGAATTGATGCGTCGCAGCAAACGGCTTTGGATGCCGTGCGGCAGGCGCTCGATGGCCTGCTCTCGGCGGGTGACGCCCTGCTTGTCTCGCTGGCCACCACCACCTATAGTCGGGGGTGCAAGCGTGCGTTCAGCGCACGTTGCGTTGACGCAAGCAAGTGAACACGCGGTAGTCCCTTGATTGAATCCCCGGCACGGATGAACCATGCGTAGCCTGATCGATCAGGGGCTGGAAGGGGTCGCGCACGTTCGTTACCGGATGGCAACACCTTCGGCGGAGCCGCACGCCGCCTGGACTAAAGACCCTTGGGGAGTATTGGCATGAAAAACAGATTGATGACAGCCGTCGCGCTGGCGCTGCTGGGCGGAGGGCTCCTCGCGGGCAGCTCCGCCTTTGCCGCAACGGGCGACACCGGAGCCTCGTTCGACAAGGTCACGTCGACCGCCGTGACGGCGCGCGAGTTCCATGAAGACTCGCTTGCAGCTACCGCGCCCAACGCGCCGGCGGCCATTGCGCCCTACTGCGAGAACACCTACACCAGCAGCGTTGAGCCCATCACGCTGGTGAAGATCAACGACATCGAAAACGCATCAGATGCCACGGTCGGCGCTAATCCGCCGCACGAGGATTTTACGGCGGTGCTGGGGACGCTGCGTCCGGGTTCCAAGTACGCCGTCACGATGAAGTCCAATACGGACGGGGCGTCGTTCTCCCACGGACACGCGCTTTATGTCGACTGGAACCAGGACGGCGACTTCGATGATGCCGACGAAGGTTACTGGATAGGCACGATCACCGGCTCCACGGGTGTGGACGCTAAGTCCGTGACAGCAGTCATCACGGTTCCCGCCGGTGCCACGCTGGGCGACACGCGCATGCGCGCGATGACCGCCTACAACGCCACGGCGCTCTCCGGCCTTCTCCCCTGCCGCACCGGTACGGGCTACGGCCAGTCCGAGGACTACACGGTCACGCTCGATCCCAGCGCGACGGTGCTGCCGTTCGCCCCGACGATGACCATGGCGTTCTCGCCGGCGACCGGCACCGTGCCGTTTACCAGCACGCTGAGCTTCGCCTTCGGCAATACCAACAATGACGCTCCTGCGACGCTCACCGCTGACTTCGTCAACACGCTTCCGGCCGGGCTGGAAGTGGCGACGCCGAGCAATGCAGCCACCACCTGCGGTGGCACCCTGACAGCGGCCGACGGTGCGGGCAGCTTCACCCTGGCCAGCGGCGGTACGGTTCCCGACGGCGGCTGCACCCTTAGCGTGGACATCAGCGCCACCTCGGGCGGCAACTACACATACACCGTGCCGGCCGGTGCATTGGCCACCGACATGGGCGATGGCCCGGGCGCGAGCGCCGCGCTCACCGCCATCGGAGGTGTCAACAGCGCCGCGTACTCCACCGGCTTCGAGGCGCCGTTCACCGTCGGTGCCCTGAACTTGCAGCAGGGCTGGAGCGCGCGCACCTGGACGGTATCGGATCTGCAGCCCGCCAACGGCGCGCAGCATCTTCGCGCCGTCAGCCTCGCGAGCCCGACGACGAGCACCCAGGCGCTGGCAATCTCGCCGACCTTCGCCATCGGCACCGCGCCGTACGCGACGATCAGTGCGAACATCAACCTCTCGCGCCTCACCAATGGCGCAACTTGGCGCTTCAACCCGCAGGATCCCGCGGCCGGCCTGGTGACGACGATCCTCCAGTTCGAGCGCAGCACCACGCGCAACATCCAGGCGATCACGTTCGACGCGCTGGGGAACGGCACGTTCGTCAACACGGGTGCATTCTGGCCCATAGACACGTATTTCAACTTCAAGGCCATCGTCAACCGCGACACCGGCGCACTCAAGCTCTGCATGAATGGCGCGCAGATCTACGAAGACGGCAGCGGCAACGGAACGGCGGGCCTCAACATCGCCAACGTCGCGATTTCCCAGGCGACGGGCACAGGCCAGACCGCGAACAACACGATGCTGGTCGATGACCTAGTGGTGGAGTACGTCAATTCCTACGACTGCGTGGCATCGACCCACACCGTCACCCCGAGCGTCGGCGCCGGCAATGGATCCATCTCGCCGAACACCGTGCAGACGGTCAACTATGGCGATGCGGTCACCTTCACGCTGGCGGCTGACGCGGGCTTCGAGATCGACAACGTCGGCGGCACCTGCGGCGGTACTCTGACTGGCTCCAGTTACCAGACCAACATGGTCATCGGCGACTGCACCGTCATCGCCAACTTCAAGGCGCTCCCCGTCATCCACACCGTCACCCCCAGCGTCGGCACGCCTTCGGGCTCGATCTCGCCGAACACGGCGCAGACGGTGGTCGATGGAGCCACCGCCACCTTCACGCTGGCGGCCGACACCGGCTACGAGATCGACAACGTCGGCGGTGACTGCCCGGCGGGCTCGTTCGCGGGCAACGACTACACCACGGGTGCGATTACGGCCGACTGCACGGTTGTCGCCAACTTCAAGGCGGTGCCGGCTTCGACCCATGTGCGCATCAGCCAGATTTATGGCGGCGGCGGCAATACTGGCGCTACCTTCAACGCCAAGTACGTCGAGCTGTTCAACCCCGGCAGCAGCGCCGTCGCGCTCACCGGCATGTCGGTGCAGTATGCGGCTCCCGCTGGCACCAACTGGTCCGGCAGGGTCAACCTGACGGGCACGATCGGCGCGCACAGCTATTTCCTGGTTCAACTCGGTTCGGGTGCCAATGGCGCGCCCATGCCGGTGACGCCTGATCAGACCTCTACAAGCTTTAGCCCGGGTGGCACGAACGGCAATCTCGCGCTGGCCAATGTCACCACCGCACTGGCCTGTCAGAAGGCCGCGTGTGCGAGCGACCCGCAGGTCGTCGATCTGGTTGGCTTCGGTACCGGCGAGGCTTTTGAGGGCACCGCTGCGGCACCCGCTACGAGTGCGACGCTGGCGGCGTTCCGCGCCGGCGATGGCTGTATCGACAGCAACGACAACGCCGCCGACTTCATTACGGCAACTCCCGCACCGCGCAACTCCGCCTCGCCGGCCAATACCTGCGGCGCGCCGCCGGTCACGCATACCGTCACCCCCAGCGTCGGCACGCCTTCGGGCGCGATCTCGCCGAACACGGCGCAGACGGTGAACGACGGCGACACCGCCGCCTTCACGCTGACGCCTGATGCGGGCTTCGAGATCGACGCCGTCGGCGGCACCTGCGGCGGCACGCTCGATTCCGGCACGTCCGTCTACACCACCGCCGCGGTCACCGCGGACTGCACCGTCATCGCCGACTTCAAGGCGATCGTGGTGCCGGGCGACCCGATCATCGACGTCACTCCGGCCAGCCTCAGCGCCTCGCAGGAAACCAACCAGACCACGACCCAGACGCTCCTGATCGAGAACCTCGGCGGCAGCGATCTGAACTGGGGCATCGAGGAAGGCCTGCCGCGCGGCACCGGCACCGGCACGGCCGAGCGCATGTCTCCGCGCCTCGCCACGCCGCGCCAGCCCGCACCGCGCGACTGGGCCCTGGCACCGATGGCCGAAGTCGTTCAGGACGGCGGCTTCGAGGCCGGCGATCCGAATCCCTTCTGGACGGTCGCTTCGCTGAATTTCGGCAGCCCGCTGTGCACCGCCGCGCTCTGCGGTACCGGCGGGGGCCTCGGCCCGCGCACGGGTACGTGGTGGACCTGGCTCGGCGGCATCGCCGCCGTCGAGACGGCCTCCGTGCAGCAGGATCTGACGATCAGCGCGGGCGGTCCTGCCACCCTCAGCTTCTGGCTGAACGTGTCGGCCACGAGCGGTGATGCCGCGGATTACATGGCGGTCCTGATCGACAGCAACGAGGTGTTCCGCGTGACGGCCGACAATGTGGCTGCCTACGCATCGGGCTACGCTCAGGTGGTCATCGACGTTTCGGCCTATGCCGACGACGCCGTGCACACCCTGAAGTTCGATTCCTCGTTCGCCGGGACGGATGTCACCAATTTCATGGTGGACGACGTCTCGCTCGACGCCGGCCCGCCACCGGTCTCCGGCTGCACCGCGGGCGACATCCTGCCGTGGGCCAGCGTCGATACCGGCAGCGGCACGATTGCCGCCGGCGGCAACGCCACGGTGACGGTGACGTTCGATTCCACCGGTCTGGCGGTCGGCACCTACAGCGGCCTCCTGTGCGTCAACAGCAACGACCCGGTGAATCCGCAGGTCGAGGTGCCGGTCGAACTGACGGTGGCCCCGCCCGCCGGCGGCCTGGTCTGCTTCTCGCAGAGCCATTCCGTTGCCCAGACCTTCGACGGCACCTATGTGCGCTGGGAAGACAACACCTTCAGCGACACCGGATCGATCACGGGCTCGAACTTCAACCCGTATGGTGCCACTCAGCTTTCCTTCTTCTGGCCCAACTCCTCGACCGGAAACGCGGGCGTCGCATCGGCCACCACCGGCGGTACCTGGCTGGTGCTGAACCCGGGAGACACCGTGGGCCCGGCGTCGACCTTCAACACTGCCACCACGGGTGCCACCAACTGGCGCGCCGGAGCCGACGGTTATCTCGGCTTCCGGTTCGCCTGCTCGACCGCCAGCGCCTGCTACGGCTACGCGCACATGACCACGGTGGCACCGGACGGCTATCCGGCCGTCATCGGCGACTACTGCTTCGACAGTACCGGTGCGGCGATCACCATTCCGGGCGGCATTCCCAGGCACACGGTCACCCCGAGCGTCGGCAGCCCGAGCGGCACCATCACCCCGGACACCCCGCAGCTTGTGGACGAGGGCACCACGGCGGCGTTCACGCTGAGCCCCGCGCTGGGCTACCACATCCTGGATGTCACCGGCACCTGCGGCGGCACCCTGGCGGGCAACACCTTCACCACGGATGCGGTGATGGCGGACTGCACGGTCGTGGCCAACTTCGAGATCAACGCGGCGGGTACCGATCCGGTCATCGGGGTCACCCCGGCGGCGGGCTTCAGCGTCTCGCAGAACACGAACATGACGACCACCGACACGCTCACCATCGGAAACAGCGGTGGCGGCGACCTGAACTGGACGATCAAGGAAGAAAACCTGCCGCGTCCGCTGTCGGCCATGCCGGTGGTGGAGCGCGTGCAGCAGGCGGCCCAGGAGCGGGTGGGTGCGGCGGTGCGCGGCAGCGCGCCGGCGGCGCAGGACGATGCGGTGAAGCTGCTCCTGCCGCAGGCTCCGGAGGCGGTACTGCATGACAACGGTCCGCTGACCACCAACGCCGGTGCAGGCGCGGGCGGTGCCGACGCCAGTGCGCTGCAGACCGCAGTGGGCAATACCGGCTACGGCTCCAATGTCAGCGTGTCCGGCGGCTTCCGCGTCGCGGATGACTTCGCGGTTCCCGCGGGCGGCTGGATGGTCGATGCGATCACCGTATTCGCCTACCAGACCGGTTCGACCACGACCTCCACGATGAATGCAGCCAACCTGCGCATCTGGGACGGTGTGCCGGGTGCCGCCGGCAGCAACATCGTGTTCGGCGACACCACCACCAACCGCCTGGCGGCCACCGCGTTCAGCGGCATCTATCGCACGCTCGACACGGACCTCACCAACGCCGATCGCCCGATCATGTCGGTCGACATCAGCGTGGGCGCGATCCTGCCCGAGGGAACCTACTGGGTCGACTGGCAGCTCGGCGGCTCGCTGGCTTCCGGTCCGTGGGCACCGGCGGTGACGCTGTCTGGCCAGACCGGCAAGCCGGGTGCCAACGCCCTGCAGTGGGACGGTACGGCCTGGGTGGCGGCAACGGATGGCGGTTCGATGGCTGCGCAGGACTACCCGTTCCAGGTCAACGGAACCCCTGCGGGCGGTGCCCCGGCCTGCACCTACCTGTCGAGCATCCCGTGGCTGTCCGCCAGCCCGGCGACCGGCACCACCGCGGCTGCCGGCAGCACGGCGGTGACCATGACGTTCGATTCCACCGGTGTGGCCATCGGCAGCTACGCGGGCAACATCTGCGTGGAAAGCAATGACCCGGCCAACCCGATGGTGGCCGTGCCCGTGGCGCTGGACGTCGTGCCCGTGGGTGCCACCTTCACGGTGACCCCGAGCGTCGGTGCCGGCAACGGCGCGATCTCGCCGAGCACCGCCGTCATCGTGGACGAGAACGGCACCACCGCGTTCACGCTCACCCCGGGTGCCGGCTACCAGCTCGGCACCGTCGGCGGCACCTGCGGCGGCACCCTGGCCGGCAACGTGTTCACCACGGCTCCGGTCACGGCCGATTGCTCGGTGATCGCGAACTTCGACGCGATCTTCCCGGCACCGTACTGCAACGTCGCCTTCCCGAGCGCCGTGGAGCCGATCAGCCGCGTGGTGTTCACCGGCATCGACAACCCGAGCGACCCGACCGTGGGCGGCAGCCCGGCGCTGGAGAACTTCCTCTCCGTGACCGGCGGCGTGGTGTCGCTGGATGGTCTGTACGACATCGCGGTCGAAGGCAACACGGGCGGCAACTACACCACCAAGGTGCGCGCCTACATCGACTGGAACCAGAACGGTTCGTTCGCCGATGCGGGCGAGATGTACAACCTCAGCGACCTGGTGAACTCCACCGGTGCCGACGGCAAGCAGGCGACCGGCAGCATCGTGGTTCCGGCCACGGCGACGCTCGGCACGACCCGCATGCGCGTGATCAAGAAGTTCAATACCGCGGCCGATCCCTGCAACACGGCCGGTTACGGCCAGGCCGAGGATTACACCCTCACGGTCAACAACGACCCGCTGCCGCAGCCTGAAGCCCAGGTGTCGCCGATCTCCCTGAGCCTCACGGCGCAGGTCGGCACGTCCGACACCGGGACGCTGACGGTGAGCAACGTGGGTCCTGGCCGACTGACCTTCAACATCACCCGCGCGCTGCCCGAAGCACAGGGCACGCCGGAGTCGATGCGCGGCGAGTCGGTGACGCGCGCCACGGTCGAGTCTCTGGCCGCACGCGCCGCCAAGCTCGGCAGCACCCTGCCGTTCGCGGTGCAGGACGACCTCATCGGTGCCTACGCCCGCGGCGGTGACCTGCCGCAGCTCGGCAACGCCATCCTGGCCAACGACCCGCTCTGCGACGTCGGCACGCCGGGCCTGGTGGTGCACGACGGCAACGGCGCGCCGGACAACGGCTACGGCTGGAATACGACCGCGGGTACCGATGCCAAGATCGTGGACAAGTTCACCCCGTCCGCGTATCCGGCCAGCTACAGCACGGTCTGCGTCTCGCTTCTGACCAATGCCGGGCTGACCAGCGCGCCGGTGCAGGTGGTGGTGTTCGCCGATGACGGTGCCGGTGGTGCGCCGGGTACTGAGCTGGGTCGCGTCAGCGCCACGGCCAACAACATCAGCAGCGCACTGGATCAGTCGTTCCAAGCGATCGACATCTCCGGCATGGGGCTGAACATCGCCAGCGGCAGCGTCTACATCGGCCTGGAGTGGAATGCCGAGACGGTCAGCGGGCTGTATCTGGCTTCGGACGAAACCACGGCGGTCGATGCCGGCGGCTATTCGTACAGCGGCGGTGCCTGGGGCGCGACGGCGGACGGTTTCCCGGACTACAAGTCGATGTTCATCCGCGCGATCGAAGTGGCGGCAGGCCCGCCGGGCACCGGCTGCGGTTCGCCGAGCGCCATCTCGTGGCTGTCGGCGGCGCCGCTGAGCGGCACCATCAACGGCCCGGGCAGCGTGGCGGTCACGGTCACGGCGAATGCGGCGAGCCTCGCGGTGGGAACCCACCAGGCCCTGCTGTGCGTCAACACCAACGACCTGGCTGCGCCGCAGTTCGAGATTCCGGTGACCTTCACGGTGACCCCGCTGCCGCCGGCGATCTTCTCCGATGGCTTCGAGGGCGATGATCCGCCGGTCGATCCGAACATCGTGACGGGCATGATCAACCTGCCCGTCGCGCTGGGCGATGGCGACGGTCTCACGATGGACTTCGCCGCCGGCCTCTGGGGCACCTACGACCCGGGTCGCAGTGACAACGTCAATCTGTATGACTACGGCGACGGTACCTTGTCCGTCTACTGGTACGGCGACGTGTTCACGGGCGTGGGCGGCGTGGTCGATGGCGGTGGCACCGAGTTCGCCGTGCTCGGCAGCGGTGCCACGGTGGGCCCGGCGTCCACCATCAGCGCCGCGTCCCTGAAGCTGGTGAATTGGGTCGGCGGAGTCGATGGTTACCTCGGCTTTGCCTTCATCAACTCCTCCACCAGCCAGGTGAACTACGGCTACATCAGAATGACGACCGTCTCGCCCGGCGGCCTGCCCGCGCAGGTGCTGGAATACGGCTACAACAGCGCCGGTGCCGCGATCACGATTCCCTGATCGGCACCCGACAGGCAACACCTTTCGAGGCCTCCCTTCCGGGAGGCCTCTTTTTTGGTGCGAAAGCCTGAATTGCCCGGAGCGCGGGCGGCCTCACCCGCGTCGCGTTGCCGCCGCCCGAGGTGCCGGGTCGAATTCGAGCAGGACGGAGCCCGCGCAGCGGATCCCGCCGGAATCCTGTCGCAATCGGCCCATGGCCCGTGCCGGCCATGTCGCGACCGGACCATGCCGCGACGGATACCCGTCGCGATGGCCCCAGGCCACGACCGATCCCCGCCGCGTCGCGACGGCAGGGCAGCCCGCGCCGTCATCCCGCAATCGCGCAGCGATGTCCGGGATCCATCCTGATCTGCGTTGAATCCGGAAAGTGCCGGGTCGCCGAAGCGCGGCCTTGCGCCGGCTCAGCCCTCGCCCATGCGCGCGGGCAGTTCCACGGCGTGCTGCACTTCGTCGACCAGGCTGCGCAGCGTCCGCTCCAGCAGCCGGCTGTCATCGATGACCAGCGCGCGGCCGGCCTGCAGGTCCATCGCCAGCGCCTCGGGCGAGGACTCGCGCAGCCGCACGCCGTTGCGGTTCACGAACAGGCCGTGGCCGGTGTAGGGGCTGGTCCAGCACAGCTTGCCGCGTTCCATCTCGAATTCTCCCGCCTGCATGGCGCGGAACTCGATCCAGGTGCCGACCGGCAGCGAGCGCACCAGGCCGAGGGTGTCGGCATCCGGCTCGGGGCGGGTGGAAAGCTCATCGGTGAGGGATTCGCGCCACTGCGCGCTGAAGTCCGCCTGCGCCAGGCCCGGATCGGCCTCGTACATCACATCGGGCGCATCGTCGCCGCGCATCTGGGTGTCCAGGTAGTCCTGCAGTCGCGCGACCAGGGACTGGATCTCGCTCTCGTACTGCGTGACGCCGGTCAGGCCCTGGCGAAGCTGGTCGGGCAGGCACTCGCGCGCGCGGGCGAGGCGGACCGGGTCGGTGCGCAAGGCGCTGGGATCATCGGCCCACAACAGTTCTTCGACGAACGCGATCGCCTCGCCAAACGCCGCGCTGGTTTCGCCCTGCCGCAGCCAGAGCAGCGCCAGATGATTGGACCACGGCCCGCGCAGCAGCTGGCGTACCCACGGGATCGGCTCGTGTCGTTCGAGCTCGTGCTCGAACAGGGTGGCAACGCGGTTGCGCGCCAGCGTGAGGCGCTCGCGCCCGAGCACCGTTTCGATGGCGCGCTGCTCGGCGATGTCGGCGCGGCGACGGTGCGCGTCCTCGAACTGGCGCAGCGCATCGATGCCGCCGCCGAATTCGATCGGCTGACCGCTGGCGTGGTGCGAGGCGAGCTTCTCGACGATCACGGCGACCTGCTTGATCAGGTTTTCGCCGGCGTCGGCGGCGGGACACCAGCCGATCGCGGCCGTCGCCAGCTCGTCCAGAAGCTCGCGCGCCGGGTGACTCTCGGCGTGGAGCAGCCCCGGATCGGCCAGCGCCGTGCGCAGGAACGGAACGTGCAGGCGCGACAGCAGGCGCTGCATCGGCCCGGGCAGATTCGGGTCGCTGCGCACGCGCGCGAACAGCAGGCTGACGAGGTCGATGATGTCCTCGTGCTCGCTGGAAAGCACCGCGCCCTCCTGGCCGCTCACAAGGCGCGCCGAGGTGACCAGGTGGGCCTTGAAGGTCAGCGGATCGCCTTCGAAGGTCCAAAGCCGGTCGAGCGCGACGTCAAGTGCGCCGACGCTCAGCGGCTGCGCTTGTTGGGTATCCGTGCCGGCATCGGCGGCCGCCATCGCGCGGGCGCGCAGCAGCCGGTGCAGTTCGCGCAGGCGCGCGTCGTTGCCGTCCGGCACGGTGCCCGGCGGCCGGGGTGCCGGCCGCGACGCGGGAACCGGCGGCGCGCCCGGCTCCGGGATGCGGTGGCGCGCGCTGCGCCGCGCCGGCCGGGTGACGCGCGGGTGCGCCGAAGGTTCGCTCTCGGACAGGTCCGGCAGGATGCCGCCCTCGGCCAGAATGCGGTTGAGGCGGGAATAGAGGCCCGGAAGGGCGCGCAGGACGTGCTGGCCGAAGAGGCCGAACGTGATCAGGCGGATTTCGATGTGGAGTTCGAGCGGCTCGATGGCCTCGCGGAACAGGCGGCTCAGGCCGCGCGGCGAAATCGCACTGTCCTGCGGATTCCCGGGAGCGGCAACGCCCGACAGATTGGCCAGCCGGGCCAGCAGCACCTCCAGCGGGCGCGCCAGGCGTTCGGACAGGCGCTGGACGAGGCTCTCCAGGGCCATCGTCTCTTCCTGCTCGTCCTTGTCCACCAGGCGCAGCGGTCCGGTCTGGACGCCAGCCTGCGGTGCCGTGTCGCTGGAAACCAGCAGGATGTCGGCCGCTTCGAGGAAGCCGGTCTCCACCTGCACCCGCTCGCTGCGCAGCACCCGCAGCGCGTCGAAGTAGATCTGCTGCTGCGCACTCGAGCGGCTGCGCCCGGCGAGGTCGAAAAGGTGCGCGTCCAGTTCGTCCAGCAGATCGTGAAGCGGCTGCGCCAGATGCTCCTGGATCTGCTCGCGCAGGCGCGTCGGGAGGATGGCGCGAGCGTCGGCGGCGGTCATCTGGCGCTGTCGTCCGCGGTTCCGGGCGGCAGCATCAGCGCTTCGCTCGCGAGCATGACCGGGATGCCCTCGTTGATGCGATAGACCCGATCCGCATTCGCCGTGATGAGCGCGGCGCGAAGTGCCTCGCGCGCGGCGCTGCCGTCGTCGCGGTGCGCCGTACCTGCGGAGATCGCCAGATTCACTGCGGCCAGCCGCTGCGGGTCCAGCTCGCGCAGCGCCTGCCCGGAGGCCGGACAGCGCAGGATTTCGACAAGTCGGGGGTCGAGGGCCAAGGCCGGAACTCCAGGAACTGCGCAAGGATTCTGTCAGCGCGGTGCAGACACTACAATACGCGCTCGACTCGCCACGGACCAATTGGATGAGCCAGACGTTGCTGCAAGCGCAGGTGGGCCTGGTGATGGGCTCGCGCTCGGACTGGGAAACGATGTGCCATGCCGCCGCGCAGCTCGAAGCGCTGGACATCACCTTCGAGCGCGAAGTGGTGTCGGCCCATCGCACGCCCGAGCGCCTGTTCGAGTACGCCCGCACGGCGCGTGAGCGCGGTCTGAAGGCGATCATCGCGGGAGCCGGCGGTGCCGCCCACCTGCCGGGAATGCTGGCCTCGCTGACGCCGCTGCCTGTGCTCGGCGTGCCGGTGCAGTCGCGGGTGCTCAACGGGATGGACTCGCTGCTATCCATCGTGCAGATGCCGGCCGGCGTGCCGGTCGCCACCTTCGCCATCGGTCGCGCCGGAGCCGTCAACGCGGCGCTGTTCGCCGCCGCGCTTCTGGCCGCAGGCGATGCGCGCGTGCGCGAGGCGCTCGATGCGTTCCGCGCGGCGCAGACGGCGCGGGTGCGCGCGCACCCGGATCCGGCGCACTCATGACCCACGCGGGCACAGCCTCGACCGTCGGCATTCTGGGCGGCGGCCAGCTGGCGCGCATGATGGTGCTGGCCGGGCTGCCGCTGGGGCTGCGCTTTGCGCTGCTCGATCCCGCGCCCGACGCCTGTGCCGGGCAGGCCGCACCGCTGCGCGTGGCGGCCTGGGACGATGCGGACGCCCTGGCGCGGTTCGCCGACGGCATCGACCTTGCCACCTTCGACTTCGAGAACGTGCCTGCCGCCAGCCTCGACCTGCTGGCCGCGCGGGTGCCCGCGCATCCCGGGCGCGACGCGCTGGCCACGGCGCAGGATCGGCTCGTGGAAAAAACCCGCTTCAATGCGCTGGGCATCCCCACGCCCGGCTTCATGGCGGTGGATGATCGCGCCGGGCTAGCCGCCGCCGCGCGTTCGCTCGGCCTTCCCGCCATCCTCAAGACCCGTCGCTTCGGCTACGACGGCAAGGGCCAGTTCCGCCTGCGCGGCGAAGCCGACCTCGATGCCGCCTGGGCCGCGCTGGGCGATCAGGCAGCGTCGGTCGGCCTCATCCTCGAAGCTTTCGTGCCGTTTCGCCGCGAGCTGTCCGTGGTCGCGGTGCGGGCGCGGTCCGGCGAATTCGCCGCCTGGCCGATCACCGAGAACTGGCATGTCGACGGCGTGCTCTCGGCCAGCCTGGCGCCGGCCGAGGTTTCGCCGGGGCAGGAGGCCGAGGCCATCGGCCACGCCCGCCGCCTGGCCGAATCGCTCGGCTACGTCGGCGTGTTCGCACTGGAGCTGTTCGATGCGGGCGAGCGCCTGCTCGCCAACGAGATGGCTCCGCGCGTGCACAATTCCGGACACTGGACGATCGAAGGCGCGCGCACCTCGCAGTTCGAGAACCACCTGCGCGCCGTGCTCGGCTGGCCGCTGGGCGATACCGGCGCGCGCGGGGTGTCGTGCCTGCTGAACTTCCTCGGCCGGATGCCGGATGCGGGGACCGCGCTCGCCGTGCCGGGCCTGCACCTGCACGACTACGGCAAGGTGCCGCGCGCCGGGCGCAAGGTCGGCCATGCGACGCTGTGCGCGTCGTCGCCAGCCGAGCTTGCCGATCGCCTGGAGCACGCCGGGCGCGCGCTGGATCGCGCCGCGCAGGTGGCACCGGTGCTGGCGCGACTGCGCCACGCGCCATAGCGCCGGCATCGGCGCGCGCGGCGCGATCCATACGCCCATGTCTTGATGCGCCACGACGTGCGGGGCGCAGAACCGCGCTGCTAAACTGGGTGGTGCTGTCCAGCAGCAGGCGCGCCGAAGCGGGCCGCGCCAGCGTTCCAATCTCTTTCCAGAGGCACTCGCCCATGAACACTGCAACCCAGGCCGCCGCCGGCATCCCGACGGTGAAGCTCCTGATCGACGGCGCGTTCGTCGATTCCCGCACCTCCGAATGGCGCGATGTCGTCAATCCGGCCACCCAGGACGTGCTGGCGCGCGTGCCCTTCGCCACGACGGCGGAGGTGGATGCGGCGGTGGCCGCGGCCAAGGAAGCCTTCAAGACCTGGCGCAAGACCCCGATCAGCACGCGGGCGCGCATCTTCCTCAAGTACCAGCAGCTGATCCGCGAACACATGCAGGAGCTCGCGGCGATCCTCACCGCCGAGCAGGGCAAGACCCTGCCCGATGCCGAGGGCGACGTGTTCCGCGGGCTGGAAGTGGTGGAGCACGCCGCCGGCATCGGCAACCTGCAGTTGGGCGAACTGGCCAACAACGTCGCCAACGGCGTGGACACCTACACCCTGCTGCAGCCGCTGGGCGTGTGCGCCGGCATCACCCCGTTCAACTTCCCGGCGATGATCCCGCTGTGGATGTTCCCGATGGCGATCGCCACCGGCAACACCTTCGTGCTCAAGCCCTCCGAACAGGACCCGATGGTGACCATGCGCCTGGTCGAACTGGCGCTGGAAGCCGGCATCCCCAAGGGCGTGCTCAACGTGGTGCACGGTGGCCCGGACGTGGTCAACGCGATCTGCGACCACCCCGACATCAAGGCCGTTTCCTTCGTCGGCTCCACGAAAGTGGGCACGCACGTCTACCAGCGCGCCGCGCTCGCCGGCAAGCGCGCGCAGTGCATGATGGGTGCCAAGAACCACGCCGTGGTGCTGCCCGACGCCAACAAGGAGCAGTCCCTCAATGCCATGGTGGGCGCGGCCTTCGGTGCCGCCGGCCAGCGCTGCATGGCGGCCTCGACCCTGGTGCTGGTGGGCGAGGCGCGCAGCTGGATTCCCGATCTGGTGGAAAAGGCCAGGGCGCTCAAGGTCAATGCCGGTACCGAGGCCGGTACGGATGTCGGCCCGGTGATTTCCTGCACCGCCCGTTCGCGCATCGAGGGCATGATCGCCTCGGGTGTCGACGAGGGCGCGCGGCTGGTGCTCGACGGGCGCAACCCGGCCATTCCCGGTTTCGAGAAGGGCAACTTCGTCGGTCCGACCATCTTCGCCGGCGTGAAGCCGGGGATGCGCATCTATGACGAGGAAATCTTCGGGCCGGTGCTGGTGATCCTCGAAGTGGACACGCTGGATGACGCCATCGCGCTGGTCAACGCCAATCCCAACGGCAACGGTACCGCGGTGTTCACCCAGTCCGGCTGGGCCGCGCGCAGGTTCCAGGAAGAGATCGACGTCGGCCAGGTCGGCATCAACCTGCCGATCCCGGTGCCGGTGCCGTACTTTTCTTTTACCGGCTCGCGCGCCTCCAAGCTCGGCGATCTTGGTCCCTACGGCAAGCAGGTCGTGGCCTTCTACACCCAGACCAAGACCGTGATCGCGCGCTGGTTCGACGAGGAAACCGCCGCGCACGGCGTCAACACCACCATTTCGCTGAAGTGAGGCGCGCGTGGATCTGGAACTGAACGAGGAACAGCAGGCCTTCCGCGACGCCGCGCGCGAGTTCGCGCAGGCGCGCATGGCGCCGTTTGCGGCGCAGTGGGATGCCGAGCACCATTTCCCGCGCGACGTGATCGCGGCCGGCGGCGAGCTGGGCTTCTGCGGCCTCTACGCCAATCCCGACATCGGCGGCCTGGGTGTCTCGCGCCTGTCGGCCGCGATGGTGTTCGAGGAGCTGGCCGCGGCCTGCCCGTCGACCGCCGCCTATTTCACCATCCACAACATGGTCACCTGGATGCTGGGCCAGTGGGGCACGGCCGAGGTCAAGGCCGAGTGGGGCGAGGCGCTGACCTCGGGCCGCAAGCTCGGCTCCTACTGCCTGACCGAGCCGGGTTCGGGTTCGGACGCGGCTTCGCTCAAGACCCGCGCCGTGCGCGAGGGCGACGGCTATCTCATCAGCGGCAGCAAGGCCTTCATTTCCGGTGGCGGCCACAGCGATCTTCTGGTCGTGATGGCGCGCACCGGGCAGGACGGCCCGAAGGGCATCAGCGCCTTCGCGGTGCCAGCCGACGCGCCCGGCATCACCTATGGCCGTCAGGAAGAAAAGATGGGCTGGCACAGCCAGCCGACCTGCGGCATCACCTTCGAGAACGTGCGCGTGCCGCTGGCCAGTCGCCTGGGCGAAGAAGGCGAGGGTTTCGTCGTCGCGATGAAGGGCCTGGACGGCGGCCGCATCAACATCGCCTCCTGCTCGCTGGGCGGGGCGCAGGCCGCGCTCGACCAGGCGCGCAGGTACCTGGGCGAACGCCGCCAGTTCGGCAAGGCACTGGCCGAGTTCCAGGCGCTGCAGTTCCGCGTGGCCGACATGGCGACCAACCTTGTGGCCTCGCGCCAGATGGTGCACAGCGCCGCCGCCAAACTCGACGCCGGCAGTGCCGACGCCAGCGCCTGGTGCGCGATGGCCAAGCGCTTCGCCACCGACACCTGCTTCGCGCTCGTGGACGACGCGCTGCAGTTGCACGGCGGCTACGGCTACACCCGCGAATTTCCGCTCGAGCGCCTGCTGCGCGACCTGCGCGTGCACCGCATCCTGGAAGGCACCAACGAGGTCATGCGCCTGATCGTCTCGCGCCGCCTGCTCGGATCGGATCGGGAATTGCGATGAGCGCGTCGGCCCTGTTCGAGGAGCGCGCCGCCGGCGCGCACCGCATCGGCATCGCTACGCTCAATGCGCCGGCGACGCTCAACGGACTGTCGCTGGAAATGGTCGATGCGCTGTCCGCGCGGCTCGACGCCTGGGCCGCGGACGCCGGCATCGCGCTGGTGCTGCTGCGCGGGGCGGGCGAAAAGGCGTTCTGCGCCGGCGGCGACCTGCACGCGCTCTACGCCGGGATGCGCGAAGCGGGCGTGGGCGGAGGTGCCCGCGTGGACCCGCTGGCGATTTCCGCCGCGCGCGGATTCTTCGAGCGCGAATACCGCCTCGACTACCGCATCCACGCCTATCCCAAGCCGATCCTGTGCTGGGGACAGGGCATCGTCATGGGTGGCGGCATCGGCCTGATGGCGGGCGCGAGCCACCGGGTGGTGACCGAAACTTCGCGCCTGGCGATGCCGGAAATCGGCATCGGGCTGTTTCCCGATGTCGGCGGTACCTGGATGCTGGCGCGCGCGCCGGGTGCGACCGGGCGCTTTCTCGCGCTCACCGGAGCCAGCATCGACGCCGCCGATGCGATCCACGCCGGCTTTGCCGACCACGCCGTCGCGGGCGCGCGCTACGAGGAGCTGCTCGATGCGCTGGCCGCGGCACAGTGGCACGCGGATGCGGGCGTGAACGCCGCGCGGCTCGACGCCCTGCTGCGCGACTTCGCACTGGAGGGACTTGCGTCCGGCCCGCTGCAGCGCCTGCGCGCGCAGATCGATGCCAGCTGCGCCGGGCACTCGCTGGACGCGGCCGTCGCGGCCATCGCCGAAACCGCCTGCGATGATCCCTGGTGGCAGAGGGCGCAGGCGGCGCTGGATCGCGGCTGTCCGTCCTCGATCCGCCTGTCCTGGGAAATCCAGCGCCGCGCCAGCCGCCTGTCGCTGGCGGAAATCTTCCGGCTCGAACTCATCGCAGCACTCGCCTGCGCGGCGCACGGCGATTTCTTCGAGGGCATCCGCGCGCTGCTGATCGACAAGGACAAGGCTCCGCGCTGGAATCCGGCGACGCTGGCCGACACCGCCGGGGACTTCATCGAAACCTTCTTCACCGCGCCTTGGCCGGTCGGCGGCCATCCGCTGGCCGATCTGGGCGAGGACGATCCGCAGCGCGAGGCGTTGCGCTGAGAAAAAACGTCGGGGACGTAGCCCCGACCTACCAACCCTCTTCCCCGCGCGGGGGATGGGGGAGTTCGCAGGTCGGGGCTGCGCCCCCGACGCCGCGCGGCTTGATCACATCCATCAGAGACGAGAACACCGCCATGACCACCACATCGCATCCGATCGTCGCCTTCATCGGCCTGGGCCACATGGGCGGGCCGATGGCCGCCAACCTGGTCAAGGCCGGGTTTCCGGTGCAGGTGTTCGATCTGGTTCCTGCGGCGCTGGAAGCCGCCGCGGCGGCCGGTGCCAAGGTGGCCGCCAGCGCCATCGGGGCGGTAAAAGGGGCACAGGTCGTGGTTTCGATGCTGCCTGCCAGTCGCCACGTCGAAGGGCTGTACTTGGGCGAGGACGGGCTGCTGGCGCAGATCGAAGCGGGTGCGCTGGTGATCGATTCGAGCACCATCGCGCCGGCGTCCGCGCGCAAGGTGGCGCAAGCCGCCGCCGCGCGCGGCCTGGCGATGATCGACGCGCCGGTATCCGGCGGCACCGCGGGGGCCGCGGCCGGGACGCTGACCTTCATCGTGGGCGGCGAGGCCGAAGCACTGGAGCGCGCGCGGCCGGTGCTTTCGGCCATGGGCAAGAACATCTTCCACATGGGCGGTGCCGGGGCGGGGCAGGTCGCCAAGCTGTGCAACAACATGGCGCTGGGCGTGATCATGGCCGCCACCGGCGAAGCCATCGCGCTGGGCGTGGCGCACGGTCTCGATCCGGCGGCGCTGTCGCAGATGATGGCGGTGAGCACCAGCCGCAGCTGGGCCACCGAAGTCTGCAATCCCTGGCCGGGCGTGCTGCCCAATGCACCCGCGTCGCGCGGTTACGAAGGCGGCTTCGGCAACGATCTGATGCTCAAGGACCTGGGGCTGGCCGCCGAGGCGGCGCTGGGCACCGGTGCCTCGATCCCGCTGGGTGAACTGGCGCGCAACCTGTATTCCATGAACAGCCAGGCCGGGCGCGGCGCGCTCGATTTTTCCAGCGTGGTGAACCTGGTTCGCAAGGCCTGAACGAAGGAAAGCCGCACGTCGGGGACGCGCGGCTTTCCGGGATGCGTTCCCTGGCCGGCGCAACGCCGCCCGGCAGCGGGATCAGGCGGGAAGCAGTTCCTTCACCAGCTTGATCAGCGCGCCCTCGTTGACCGGCTTGGTCAGGTAGGCCTTGGCACCCTGGCGCATGCCCCAGACGCGGTCGGTTTCCTGATCCTTGGTGGTCACCAGGATGATCGGGATGTGCGCCGTATCGGCGTTCTTGGCGATGGATCGCGTCGCCTGGAAGCCGTTGAGGTTGGGCATGACCACGTCCATCAGGATCAGGTCGGGCATTTCGCGCTTGGCCACCTCAACGCCCTGCGCGCCATCCTCGGCGGTCATGGTTTCGTGCCCCAGACGCTCGATGATGAGCTTCATGCCCATCAGCTGCGAAGGAGAATCGTCGACGATCAGAACACGTGCCATAGGTCCCTCGATATCGCTTTGGCCGCCGCGCAAGTGCGGTGGCCCCCTGTTTTGTACACCGATTCTAGCCGTTTGGCCGCCCGGGTTGAAGCATGGCCCGACGGAACTGCGACGCAATCCGATGCCCGGGCGGACTCAGCCCGGAAGACGCACCAAGGTTCGCCCGAAGGCGCGTCCGTCGAGCATATCGGAGAAAACGCCGGGAAGCTGGTCCAGCGTCACTTCCCGCGTGGCTATGGCGGTCAGGTGGGCGGGCCGCCACGGTCCCGCCAGCAGCGACCATACGGCTTCGCGGTCGGCGCGCGGCGCGGTGGAGGCCGATATCCCGACCAACGACACCGCACGCAGGATGAACGGCATCACCGTGGTGTGCAGCTCGGTGCCGCCGGCCATGCCGTAGCTGGCGATGTTGCCGCGTGGCTGGATCACCCGGGTCAGGCCGTCGAGCATCTCCCCGCCGACGCCGTCGAGCGCGCCGGCCCAGTGTGCGGGCTCCAGCGGACGCTGTCCCCAGTAGAGCTTGTCGCGCGAAATCACCTGGCGCGCGCCGAGCGCGGTCAGGAAATCGAGGTGTTCGAGCTTGCCGGTGATCGCATGGGCCTCGTAGCCGGCGCGGGTGAGGATGTCGATGCCGAGCATTCCGACGCCGCCGCTGGCACCGGTCACCACGATCGGCCCCTGTCCGGGATTCTGGCCCAGGCGCTCCATGCGCAGCAGCGCCAGCGCGGCAGTGAACCCGGCCGTACCCAGGATCATCGCCTCGCGCAGGTCCAGCCCGCGGGGCAGCGGAATCACGCTTGCGGCCTCGGCGCGCACGAAGCCGGCGTAGCCGCCGTCGCGCGTTTCCGACTGGCCGCAGCCGGTCACCAGCACCGCGTCGCCGGGCGCGAAGTCCGGGCTTTCCGAAGACACCACCGTGCCCGAGACATCGATGCCGCCGATCAGGGGGGTCTTGCGCAGGATCCTGCCGGCCCCGGTTCCGGCCAGCGCGTCCTTGTAGTTCACCGACGACCACTGCGCCCGGATCACCACCTCGCCGGGCGAAAGCTCGTCCAGCCCGACTTCCTCGATCCCCGCGCGCCAGCCGTCCCCGGTTTCACCGTGGATGCGGAAGGCGGGGAAGGAATCGGGAAGTGTGCTCATGTCCGGTTTTCGCGAGGATGCCAAGGAAACGGGATCGGCGATCTTCCAATCCCGAATCCCGGCTTTCTCAATTCACCTTGTGAATCGCCCGCTTGTGCACCGCCATGGCGGCGTCGTGCACGGCTTCGGACAGGCTCGGGTGGGCGTGGCAGATGCGCGCGAGGTCGTCGGCTGCACCCGAGAACTCCATGGTCAGCACGCCTTCGTGCACCAGTTCGGACACGTTCGCGCCGACCAGGTGCATGCCCAGCACGCGGTCGGTCTCGGCGTGCGCCAGCACCTTCACGAAGCCGGCCGGTTCGGCCATGGCCACGGCGCGGCCCACGGCGGCGAACGGGAAGCTGCCGGCTTTGTAGGGAACGCCTTCGGACTTGAGCTGTTCCTCGGTCCTGCCGACCCAGGCTACTTCCGGCTCGGTGTAGATCACGTTCGGGATGGTGTCGTAGTTGACGTGGCCGGGCAGCCCCGCGATCAGCTCGGCGACCGCGATGCCTTCCTCGAAGCCTTTGTGCGCCAGCATCGGGCCGCGCACGCAGTCGCCCACTGCCCAGACGCCTTCGGCGGCGGTATGGCAGTGGTCATCCACCACGATCTGGCCGCGCTCGCTGAGCGTGACGCCGGTGCCTTCGGCCAGGAGGCCGCGGGTCGCGGCGCGGCGACCGACGGCCACCAGCAGCTTGTCGACCACCAGGGTCTGCGCGGCACCCTTGGCATCGGTGTAGGAGACGTGCACGCCGTCGGCCTTGACCTCGGTGTTGGAGACCTTGCAGCCCAGTCGGATGTCGAGGCCCTGCTTCTTGAATTCGCGTGCGGCGACTTTCGACACTTCCGCATCGGCGGCGGCGAGGAAGTCGGGCAGGCCCTCGAGGATGGTGACTTCGGCACCGAGACGCTTCCACACGCTGCCCAGTTCCAGGCCGATGACGCCGGCACCGATCACGCCCAGACGCTTGGGCACGGCGGGAAGGTCGAGCGCGCCGACGTTGTCGATGATGTGCTCGCCGAACCTGGCGAACGGCAGCTCGATCGAGTCGGAGCCGGCGGCGAGGATCACGTTCGTTGCCTTCAGCTCGACCGTGGTGCCATCGTGCTGCTTCACCGTCACCACGCGGCCCGGCTGCAATTGGCCGAAGCCATGGTACGCGGTAACCTTGTTGGCCTTGAACAGCGCCGCGATGCCGCCGGTGAACTGCTTCACGATGGCGTCCTTGCGCGCGACCATCCTGGCCACGTCGATCGCCGGCTTCTCGAAGCTGATGCCGTGCTGGGCGAACAGGTGGCCCATGTTCCAGAACTGGCGGCTGGAATCGAGCAGCGCCTTGGACGGGATGCAGCCCACGCGCAGGCAGGTGCCGCCCAGCGCCGGCTTGCCGTCCTTGCCCAGCGCCGCGTCGACGCAGGCCACCTTCTTGCCCAGCTGCGCCGCGCGGATCGCGGCGTGATAGCCGGCGGGGCCGCCGCCGATGACGATGACGTCGAATTGGTCGCTCATTGCATTCGCTCTCAATGGGAATGGGGAATCGGGAATGGAGAATCGTAAGAGCTAGGGTCTCGCCGGCTTTTGCCTTTGCGATTCCTTATTCCCGATTCTCCATTCCCGGATGCTGTGGGCCTCAGAGGCCGAGCAGCATCCTGTGCGGATTCTCCAGCTGGTTCTTGATGTCCACCAGGAACAGCACCGCGTCCTTGCCGTCGATGATGCGGTGGTCGTAGGAGATGGCGACGTACATCATCGGGGCGATGACGACCTGGCCGTTTTCGACGATCGGGCGCTCCTTGATGGCGTGCATGCCCAGGATCGCACTCTGCGGCGGATTCACGATCGGGGTGGAGAACAGCGAGCCGAAGGTGCCGCCGTTGGTGATGGTGAAGGTGCCACCCTGCAGGTCTTCCAGCTTCAGGCCGCCCTCGCGCGCCGCGCGGGCGTAGTCGGCGATGGCGCGCTCGACGTCGGCAAAGCCCATGCGCTCGACGTTGCGCAGCACCGGCGTGACCAGGCCCTTTTCGGTGGACACGGCGATGGAGATGTCGGCGTAGCCATGGTAGATGATGTCGTTGCCGTCGACCGAGGCGTTGACGATGGGGTGGCGCTTGAGCGCCTCGGCCGCCGCCTTGGCGAAGAAGCTCATGAAGCCGAGCTTGATGCCGTACTGCTTCTCGAACGACTCCTGCATCTCCTTGCGCATCGCCATGACCTTGCCGAGGTTGATCTCGTTGAACGAGGTCAGCATCGCGATGGAGTTCTTGGAGTGCATCAGGCGCTCGGCGATGCGGGTGCGGATGCGGGTCATCGGCACGCGTTCTTCCGGACGCGCGCCGCCGCCGACCGGGGCGTTCCTGACGTAGTTGACGATGTCTTCCTTGGTCACCGCGCCGCGCCGGCCGGTGCCGGCGACTTCAGCCGGATTGACCTGATTGACCTCGGCGGCGAAGCGCGCGCCGGGAGGCAGCTGGCTCGTGCCGGTGCCCGCAGCGGCGGCGGCCGGTGCCGCGGCCTTGGCGGGCGCAGGTGCGGGCGCTGCGGCGGCGGGCGCTTCGGCCTTGGCGGGCGCAGGGGCGGCCGCACCCTGCTCGATCACCGCGATGACCTGCTCGGAAGTGACGGTTGCGCCGGTGTCGAAGCGGATTTCCCTGAGCACGCCATCCACCGGCGAGGGAACTTCCAGCACGACCTTGTCGGTTTCCAGATCGACCAGGTTCTCGTCGCGTGCGACGGCCTCGCCGACCTTCTTGCGCCAGTTGGCGATGGTCGCGTCGGAGACGGATTCCGGCAGTACCGGTACTTTGACTTCGATGGACATGGCGTACGTCCTTTATGTGTTCGGGGATGGCGTGGGTTTGATGGAAAGACTGCGGGGTGTCATTCGCGGGTGGGATCGCCGTTGGGCGGGGCGACGAGCGCGGCCTCGATCAGGCCCTCCTGCTCGACCACGTGGGTGTGGTGCTGCCCGGCCGCCGGTGCGGGCGAACGCACGCGGCCGGCGTAGCCGAGCTTCTGCTTGCCCTGCAGGCAGAAGCGCAGGTGGTGCTGGATCTGGTACCACGCGCCCTGGTTCATCGGCTCTTCCTGGCACCAGACCAGGTCGGTCGCGTTGGCGAAGCGCTTGATTTCCGCCACCAGCGCCTCGCGCGGGAACGGGTAGAGCTGCTCCACCCGCACCAGCGCGACGTTCTGCAGGCCGCGCTTCTGGGCTTCTTCCAGCAGGTCGTAGTAGACCTTGCCCGAGCAGGCGACGACGCGCGTGACCTTGGACCGATCGGTGGCGAAGCTGTCCGGGATGAGGTTCTGGAAGCGGCCGTTGGCCAGTTCTTCCAGCGAGGAAACCGCCAGCTTGTGGCGCAGCAGCGACTTGGGCGTCATCACCACCAGCGGCTTGCGGGTGGGGCGCTTCATCTGGCGGCGGATCATGTGGAAGGCCTGGGCCGGCGTGGTGGGCACGCAGACCTGCATGTTGTCGAGCGCGCACAGCTGCAGGAAGCGCTCCAGGCGCGCCGAGCTGTGCTCGGGGCCCTGGCCTTCATAACCGTGCGGCAGGAACAGCGCCAAGCCGCACAGGCGGCCCCACTTGGCCTCGCCCGAACTGATGAACTGGTCGATCACCACCTGGGCACCGTTGGCGAAGTCGCCGAACTGCGCCTCCCAGATGCCGAGCGTGTTGGGGTCGGAAGTGGAATAGCCGTACTCGTAGGCCATCACCGCCTCCTCGCTCAAAAGCGAGTCGATGATGGTGACGTGCTCGGGATTGCCGGCCAGCTGCGCCAGCGGCATCCAGGTGTGGCCGTCGTTCTGGTCGTGCAACACGGCGTGGCGGTGGAAGAAGGTGCCGCGCCCGGAGTCCTGACCCACCAGGCGCAGGCGGTAGCCTTCCCGGATCAGGCTGGCATAGGCCAGGTTCTCGGCAAAACCCCAGTCGCCCGGCAGCTCGCCGGCGGCCATCTTCTGGCGGTCCTGGTAGATCTTGGCCACGCGCGGGTGCAGGGTGAGGTCGGCGGGCAGGGTGGTGATGCGCTTCGCCAGCTCGTCCAGATCGCGGCGCAGCACGCTGGTGGGCGTTTCGTCGGCCAGCGTGCCCTTGAGGAAGGGCGACCAGTCGACGGTGTGGATACTGGCGTCGGGTGCTGCAAGTTCGGTGGTGAGTGCGCCCTGATCGAGCTTGTCGCGGTAGGCATCGACCATCGCCTGGGCTTCGCCCGCGGCCAGCACGCCGGCGGACTGGAGCTTTTCCGCGTACAGCTCGCGCGTGGTCTTGCGCTGGCGGATGTTCTGGTACATCAGCGGCTGGGTCGCGGCCGGCTCGTCGGCCTCGTTGTGGCCGTGGCGACGGTAGCAGACCAGTTCGATCACCACGTCGCGCTTGAATTCACGGCGGTAGTCGAAGGCGAGCTGGGCCACGAAGGCGACCGCTTCGGGATCGTCGCCGTTGACGTGGAACACCGGCGCGCCGACGAACTTCGCCACGTCGGTGCTGTACAGGGTGGAGCGCGCGTCGTCCACGCGGCTGGTGGTGAAGCCGACCTGGTTGTTGATCACCACGTGCAGGGTGCCGCCCACGGCAAAACCGCGCGCCTGCGACATCTGCAGGGTTTCCATCACCACGCCCTGGCCGGCGAACGCGGCCTCGCCGTGGATGAGCACCGGCATCGCCTCTTCGCGCGCCGCGTCCTCGCGCCGCATCTGGCGCGATCGCACGGAGCCGGCGACCACCGGATTGACGATTTCAAGGTGCGAGGGATTGAAGGCCAGCGCCAGGTGGACCGGGCCGGCCGAGGTCTGCACGTCCGACGAAAAGCCCATGTGGTACTTCACGTCGCCCGAGTGGTCGGGCGAGTCGGGCGCGTCGAACTTGCCGAGGAACTCGTCGAACAGCTTGTGCGGCGGCTTGCCGAGGGTGTTGACCAGCACGTTGAGGCGGCCGCGGTGGGCCATGCCGATGACCATTTCCTTCACCCCGGCGCTGCCGGCGCGTTCCACCACCGCATCCAGCAGCGGGATCAGGCTGTCGCCGCCTTCCAGCGAGAAGCGCTTCTGCCCGACGTACTTGGTGTGCAGATAGCGCTCCAGCCCCTCGGCCGCGGTGAGGCGTTCGAGGATGCGCTTCTTCTGCTGTGCGCTGTAGCCGAACTTGCCGCCGGCATTCTCCATGCGGCGGTAGATCCAGTTGCGCTGGACGGCATCGGAAATGTGCATGAACTCCGCGCCGATGCTGCTGCTGTAGGTCGCGCGCAGCGCGGACAGCAGGGCGCGCAGCGGCATGCGCTCGGCACCGAAGAACGCGCCGGTGGTGAACTCCACGTCGAGATCGGCCGGCGAGAGGCCGTGGAAGGGGAGATCGAGGTCCGGCGCGCCGGGCTCCTCGGCCATGCCGAGCGGATCGAGGCTGGCACCCAGGTGGCCGCGCGAGCGGTAGGCGGTGACGAGCTTGCGCACGCCGCCCTGGCTTTCGGAATAGGTGTCGCTCACCACCGAACTGGGGCCGAGCGTGGGTGCGATGCGCGCGGCCAGCGCGATGCGCGCGAGCACTTCGGAGTGCGGCACGTCACCGGCCTCGCGGCCCTTGAAGGTTTCGAAATAGCGGCGCCACTGCGCGGAAACCGAGGCGGGATCTTCAAGCCAGGCCTCGTAGAGACCCTCGACATAATCGGCGTTGCCGCCGGCCAACTGGGACGACTGCTGGAGTTCTTGGATGAGACTGCTCACGATGGCCTTGCCGGGGCCGGCGATGCCGGCGCTGCTGGTGGGGAGGAAAGGTAAGGCGCCGCCGGTGAAACGGGAGGCTGGCAGCCGCTGATTATAGCCACCACCCCGCGAAATCGAGCATTCGACTGAAGGCGTAGTTCAGATTCACCGGCGGTTGCGGGCGCGGCGCGGGCCGGCTCCTTCCCACCGCTGCGGAAAACCCGGGGAATGTACGGACGGCGCGCGATGTCAGCCGCGCGCGTGCGGCAGCCGCCACGCCAGCACCGCGTGGATCGGTGCGATGAGCGCGATGAAGTCGCCGTTGTTCTGCACCAGGAACGGCAGGAAGCGCAGAAACAGTGCCAGCACCGCGCAGGCCAGCACGAGGCGGGCGATGCGGCGCAGCCATGGGTGCGGCATCTCTCCCCGCAGCAGCGTCGGCACGGTGGCCAGCAGCGCCAGGCACAGCGGGTTGAACAGCAGCACGTTCTCGTTGCCGAACGCCGCGCGGTGGTCAGTGAAGCCCCACAGCCCGAGCAGCACCAGCCCGGTCACGCCGCAGGCCAGCCAGAATCCCGCCGCCAGCACGGCACCCGCGCGCCGCGCGGCGCGGTCCGCGCCGGGGCGCAGCAGGACGGCGAACGCCAGCGCCAGCACGATGCCGGCCGCGGCAAACGCGGTGCGCAGCGCCGGCGCGCCCGGCCGCTCCAGGCCCAGGTGATCCTCCAGCAGCGGCACGCGTTCGATCACCAGCGGCCGGCCGGAGGTGCCGGTGGCGCGATCCAGCGCATCGGCCAGCCGGCGCGGCACGAAAGCCTCATCCCAGATCGACAGCGGCCGGTCCGCATAGGGGCCCAGACCGACGTGCATCCCGAGCGCCATCCACGGGATGCCGGCCCCCAGGCGCAGCGATTCGACCCGGTAGGTCAGCCCGTGCGAGCGCCCGGAGAGCTGGCGCGCAAGCTCTCCCCCGAGCGCGCGGTCGAGCACGTCGCGCACGCGCGTGGAGCAGTTGTCGGCAAAGTAGTCGTAGCGATACTCGGCATTCTCCGGACGCGCGTTCCAGGCCAGGTAGTCGCGCACGGCGATGGCCTGGTCGGGGTCCAGATCGAGCCACTGCAGCGTCGCGCCGCGGCCTTCGGCGGCATAGCCGCGCAGATCGTCCTCGAGCGTCATCGCCACCAGCCGGTAGCGCATGTCTCCGCGCAGGAAGTTGGTGAAGAAGCCCGGCTGGTCGAAGTCGAAGTAGCCGAAGTTGTAGGAGATGCGCAGGCCGCGTTCGGGATCGTCCACCACGACGGCATTGTGTCCGAAGCGCGCCCAGTATTCGGTGCCCGGCGTCATCGTCATCACGCCGATGCGGGGCAGATGGGGCGCGGCGGCGTCCTGCGCGCGAGCCGCGGCGGCAGCGAAGGCCAGCCAGAGTCCGCACAGGAGCAACAGGACGCCCGGCAGGGCCGGCGCGCGCCTGCCCGGCGCGCCGGGCACAAGGCGATCAGGCATCGCCGCGCACGGTCATGTGCAGCACCTGAACCCGGCGCGCGTCGGCGCGCGCGATGCGGAAGTCGAAGCGGCCGATGCTGATTTCCTCACCGGTTTCCGGCAGGTGGCCGATGGCCGCCGCCAGCATCCCGCCCAGCGTGTCGTATTCGCTGTCGTCGAAGTCGGCACCGAAGCGCTTGTTGAAGTCGCCGATCGTCGTCAGCGCGTCGACCACATAGCGCCCGTCCGCCTGCGCCTCGATCAGGCCCTCATGGGGCTCGTCGTCGTACTCGTCGTCGATCTCGCCCACGATCTGTTCGAGCAGGTCTTCGATCGTCACCAGCCCGGCCACGCCGCCGTATTCGTCGACCACGATCGCCATGTGGTTGCGGGTGAGGCGGAACTCCTTGAGCAGCACGTTCAGGCGCTTGGACTCGGGGATCAGCACCGCGGGGCGCAGCAGTTCTCGCAGGGTTCCGGGCTGGCGTCCCTCCGCGACCGCGCGCAGGAGATCCTTGGCGAGCAGGATGCCCAGCACCTCGTCGCGGTCCTCGCCGTGCACGGGAAAGCGCGAATGGCCGGACTCGACCGCGACTTTCACCACGTCGAGATACGGCAATTCCACATCGATCGACACCATCTGCGCGCGCGGCACCATCACATCCCCCACGCTCTGCACGGTGACCCTGATCGCGCCTTCCATCATCGCCAGGGTTTCGGCGGAAAGCAGGCCGTTGGCCTGGGCGGTGCGAAGTTCGTCGACCAGCTCTTCGCGGTTGCGCGGCTCGCTCGAAAGGGCCTGGCCAAGGCGTTCAAGCCAGGATTTCGACGGCGAGCCGCTGGTACTGCTGGGTTCCTCGGGCATCTTGGGGGTGGTATGGACCGTCAGTTCTGGGGAAGGGGAGTCTAGCCCAAATGCCAAGGCGTCGGGGTGGTGGCACCGCGGGCGGCGCGGAGCGACAGGCTAGTCGCGATACGGATCGGCGATACCCAGCTGCGCGAGGATCTGGCGCTCCAGCAGCTCCATGGCCTCGGCTTCGCGCGGGTCGATGTGGTCGAAGCCCAGGAGGTGCAGCACGCCGTGGACGGTGAGGTGGGCGTAGTGGTGGGCCAGTGGCTTGCCCTGTTCGCGCGCCTCGCGCGCCACCACCGGCGCGCACAGCACCAGGTCGCCCAGGATCGGCAGCTCCAGCGCCACGCCCGGCGGCAGTTCGGCCGGGAAGCTGAGCACGTTGGTGGGGTAGTCCTTGCCGCGGTAGTGACGGTTCAGCGCGCAGCCTTCGCGTTCGTCCACCAGCCGCAGCGCGAGGTCCGCGCGCCGGACGCGGCCCTGCAGGGCCGCTGCGGCCCAGCGCCGGAACGACACCGCCGCCGGCAGGCCGCGGCGCGGCAGGGCGTAGCTGACGCCCAGCTCCAGCTCGAGCGATTCGCCGGCGGGCAGGATCATGCGGTCTCCCGGCTCTCGTAGGCGCGCACGATGCGCGCCACCAGCGGATGGCGCACCACATCGTGCGAGGTGAAGAAGGTGAAGCTCAGCCCGTCCACCGCGCGCAGCACTTCCACCGCGTCGCGCAGGCCGGACTTCTGCCCGCGCGGAAGATCGGTCTGGGTCAGGTCGCCGGTGATGACCGCGGTGGAGCCGAAGCCGATGCGGGTCAGGAACATCTTCATCTGCTCGATCGTGGTGTTCTGGGCTTCGTCGAGGATCACCCAGGCGTCGTTGAGCGTGCGTCCGCGCATGTAGGCCAAGGGGGCCACTTCGATCACGTTGCGCTCGATCAGACGGGCGACCTTTTCCACGCCCAGCATCTCGTAGAGCGCGTCGTACAGCGGGCGCAGGTAGGGGTCGACCTTTTGGGTCAGGTCGCCGGGCAGGAAGCCCAGCTTCTCGCCGGCCTCCACC
>JAMLIV010000015.1 GCA_023954075.1 Lysobacteraceae bacterium | reverse complement strand
GATTGCTAGATCCCAATGCGTTCTGGTTGGACAAAAAGCCACACCAGCCCAAGGCTGGAGTGGCCGGGATGGTGCTCATGACAGGAATCGAACCTGTGACCTCTTCCTTACCAAGGAAGTGCTCTACCGACTGAGCTACATGAGCGATGTAGTGACCGACGCCTGCGCCGGACGACTGTCCTGCCGTTCCGCACCCGCGAGAGGAGTTCTCGGCAGCCCGCTGGAGCGGGAGACGGGAATCGAACCCGCACCATCAGCTTGGAAGGCTGAGGTTCTACCATTGAACTACTCCCGCATCGTGCGGACGCCGAAGCGTTCCGCATACTGCGGGCCGCGCCGCCAGCCGCCCCACCCGCCCGGATTCGGTCCCGGCAAGGTGGTGGAGGGAGGTGGATGACTCGGCGCTTCGCGCCTCGCCCTCCGGGCCGCATCGCCGCGCGATACGTTCAGGAACGCCCTCCGGCGTTCCTGTCGAACCTTCACGTTCGTTCGGTGGTTCGAACCCACCTCCCGCAACGCGAAGCTCCGTTGTAGCTGGTGGAGGGAGGTGGATTCGAACCACCGAAGGCGTGAGCCAGCAGATTTACAGTCTGCCCCCGTTGGCCGCTTGGGTATCCCTCCGAACGAGCCGTGCATTCTGTATCGAATCGACCGGTATGTCAATGGAGGTTTTCGGGAGGTTGCCCTGCCGGATGGCTGGCCTTTGCGACCTGGCCCGCGACCCGTGCTTCCATGGCAGCCGTCGATCGCCCCGCACCCCGCTACAGCGAAAAGAAAAGGCCGCCCGGATTCCTCCGGACGGCCCCAAGATTCAGCCTGCCCGAGCGTCAGCTGCGGAACCGGCCCATCGCGCCAGCCCCGACGAGCAGCGTGGACAGCGCCATCAGCAGCAGTGCCCACGGCGCATTGGCGGGAATCAGCCGCGGCGGTGCCGCCACCGCCAGCGGCACGCTCGCCGTCGACGAGGATGTGTCGGTGGTCGAAGTGCTGCTCACGGTCGCCGTGTTGATGATCGGGTTCGGGCCGGCATAGGACGTCGGCACCATCAAAGTGACCGTGATGGTGCGCGTCTCACCCACCGCCATCGCGCCCAGCGCGCAGGGAAAGGCCGTGGTGCAGTCACCCGCATTGGAGACGAAGGTCAGCCCAGTCGGCGTCGGATCGGTGACCGTCACCCCATTGGCCACCACCGGGCCGGCGTTGGTCACGACGATCGTGAAGACGATCTGCTGCCCCGCCCGGGTGATTGCCGGGCCTGTTTTGACGATGTTCAGCCCAGGTGCCGCCACCGGCGAGGTCACCGTGCTCGGCGGCGTGGTCACCGGCGGCGGGGTCGGGTTGCCCGGCGTCGCCGGCGGCGTGCCCGTCGCGGTCGCGGCGTTCACCACGCTGCCGGCGGTCACGTCCGCAGCCGTCACCACGTGCGTGGCCGGACAGGTCGTCGTCACACCCGCGGCCAGCGTGCCCGGCAGTGCGACCGGGGCGCAGGCGCCCAGCACCGCGTTCGGGTCGCTCACCGTGACGCCCGTCATGGCCACGTTGCCGGTGTTGGTTACAACAATGTCATAGCCGATCGTGTCGCCCAGCGCGTACGGGCCGGGGCCCGATGTCACGCTCTTGACGAGGGTCATCGCCGGGGCCGAGGTCACGACGATGGTGGCGGTCGCGGTCTCGCAGGTCGGCGGCACCGTCGCGGGGATGACGCAGATGGTGTACGGATAGGTATGAGTACCCGGCGGCATCAGCGGCGGAACGGTAATGATGCCGGTGCTGGGATCCATCACCAGGCCCGGATGCGACGGGGTTCCCGGCGTGAGCGAGACATTCCCGCCGATCACGGCAGGATCGGTGCCCACGGTATCGTTGCCGATCACCGAAGGTGTGATACCGCCGGTGCCGCCATTGATCGGCGTGCCGCTGAAGTCGTCATCCAGGGCGTCGATGATCGGCGCAGGCACGGTCGTGCTGTTATTGCCACCCGTTCCGGCACCCCCATTCGAGTCGTTGCTCGCGCCGGTGGTGCCGGTGAAGAGCACTCCGGTCGGAATCGTGTTGCCGCCTCCCGACATGCCCGGCGCGGTGTAGTCGAAGGTGCAGACGATGGAGCCGCCCATCGCCATCGTCGTCGGCGGCGTCGGGAGACAGACCAGATTGCTGATCGAACCGGCATCCACGCTCGGCACACAGGTTGCCGCAACTGCGGTACCCGGGCCGGCGTTGGTGCAGGTCAGGGTTGCTCCGGTCACGACCTGCCCCGGCGCGAGCACGGGCGGCAGGCCGCCGAACACCGGCGACATGTCGGATACCGGCAGGTTGTGAGTGACGGTGCAGGTGCCGCTGCAGCTCGGCGGGTTGTCGCCGCCGCCACCCATGCCGGTGACGTTGTTGGCCACAGTACCGGATGCCGAGGCATTGACCGTGGCGGTGTATTCGACGGTGTAGCTGCCGACGCCGGTGCCCACTGGCAGGGTGCAGCTCACACTGCCGCCGCAGGTGAATTGCGGGCTCTGGCTGTTGACGCTGCCGAAGGTGAGGCCGGTACCGAGCGTGTCGGTCAAAGTGAAGACGCTGGTGAGCGGCGCGTTGGCAACGCTGACGGTCACGGTGTAGGTGATCGTGTCGCCCACGTTGACATCGGTTCCCGCCGCCGGGCTGGACGCCTTGCCATAGGTGATGACCGGCTTGGCCACCAACGTCTGCGCGTGCGCAGTGTTGGGCGCGGTGTTCGGCGGATTGGTTTCGTTGACGGCGGCGATCACCGTATCGAGCGGGATCGGGCCTGGATTGCTTACCGCCACCATATAATTGAAGTTGAAACCCAGTGTTTGACCTGGCGTCAACGTGGTCGGCATGCCGGCAAACGTGATATTGCACGTCGCCGGGTTATAGGTAGCCGTCACGCCCGCAGGAACAACGGTGAAGTTCACCGCGCTCGGGCAGGTAGCAGGCATGCCAGAGTTACCCAGCGTTACGGTGTAGGTAACGCCCGTGGCCGGGGTGTCGCCAGCATTGCTGAAAGCAAAGCTGCCATAAGATATTTCGCCCGGAAGCACGGCAGGTGTCATCGTGGCCACGGTGCCGACATCCACGCCCGTCACCGATGGGACGATGACGACCGGCTCGACGAACAGCGGCGATCGCTCCAATGCCCACAGGTCCAGGCCCTTGGCGGTACCGAAGTACACATCCGAGTTGTTGGAACAATCCGTATTGGGATCACTGGAACCCGTGATCTGGCGATAGTACTTGCCGGTACCGTTCCAGTTGGCATCGGCCGAATCCACACCTACCAGTGAGTGATTCGGGGTGGGCTGCGCTTGCAAGTTGCCGGCACCGCAGAGGTGGCCGTTGAGCTGGCCGATCAGGGTGTTATTGCTGGTGCGATGCCCGCGGTCATCGAAATAGACCGTGGTGGCTTCGGCAGTATTGAAGGCATTGAGCTTGGTCAGCGTCGGGCCGCCATCGACGTTGCCTTCGAGATCGATCATCGGGAAGTGGATTTCACCGTTGCGTCCGACGATCTGGAAAGTGTAGTTGCCGATCGGGAACGGATTGCCACTGTTGTCCAGGCCATTCCAGAGCACGCTGTGGTTGCCCGTCAGTGCAACGCCCGTCATCACCCGGTTGCAGACATTGGCCGGGTCGTAGTCGTCGAGACAATTGGGCGGGGTGTCGCCTGGTCCGGTCGCGCCACGCTTGACGACGATCTCGTAGGTAAGCGTATTGACGGTGGTGAAGGTGAACACGCCGCCGCTGGATACCGTCGAATTGGGCCCGCCCATGTTGCCGACGAAGGTGGGCGCGGTGAGCTGAGGCTGCAGCGGTGCCTGCGGGATCGCCAATGCCGTGAGCACGCGGTTGACTTCCGCGGCGTTGGGTCCACTGGGCGAGACATCGCTGAAGAAAATCGGGTAGTCGGGGCGCTCGGCCGTCACACCCGCGTTGAAGGAGGTGCCCGCATTCACGTTCTGGTCGCTGCCGCGGATGTCCTTGTACAGGGGCGCGCCGCCGTCAATGAAGCCCTTGGGATTGGCATAGAACACCGCGCGGTTCGGATCCAGGCCCTGGAAGGTCTGGCGATAGCGGTAACCGTCACTCGAAACGTAGTGGAGGTTATTGCGCAGGTAGCGATTGTTGGTGTTGAGATACACCGCCCAGACGTAGGTGAAGACGCGGCCGTTGAGGTCGGCCAGCGAGGACATGTCGGCGCGCACCGTGACATCCCAGGCTTGTACCAAAGTGGTGTGAGCCTGCGGATCGGCAATACTTGCAGGGTTGGAGCCGCCGGAATTCGCGCCGTAGAAGCGCACCCCGTAGATGCCCGCGCCTCCCACCGGCACCTGGTACCAGCACGGGGTGAAGCCGTTGGGAACCGTGGCGCTGCCATCGGCGCTGTTGGGGCCTGCGAGTTCTGCGGCACGGTTGGGGATCAGGCCATATTGGCCTGCGCCGGCCGTGCCATCGCAGGTCAGCACTGCCGAGGCATTCGACGGATCCGTCTCGGTGCCCTTGGTGCCGAAATTCGGCGCAGGCCCCCAAAGACGGATCTGGCCGCGATTGGTTCCGGTGTTGGTGGTGCGATTGCGCGAACCGAGCAGGATCACTTCGCCCTCGCGCGCATACACGTAGGTGAACTGCCTCTGCCTGGCCACGCCAGCGGCATTGGTGTTGGTGAGGTCCATCACGCCACGGTTGCCGGTGGAGCCGGTACCGCTTGCGGGATGCAGGGTGCGGGTGCCTTCCGCCTGTGCCGTTTGCAGCCCCGGCAACATGGCCGCTGCCAGCGCCAGCGCCGGCGCCAGCCGCGAAGGCCAACCGCCGCGCAGGCCCATGGCAAAGCGCGATGTCGCCGCGCACGCGAGCCGTGACAAGAAAGTCCTGTTCATCGAATTCCCCCTGTATGGGATTGTGAAGAGTGTCACCACCCGCGCGGTGGCGATCGGGCGGATTTTAGGGCAAAGGACTTGTAACCGCCAGCAGGAATTTTCAACAAATCATTGAGAAGAAAGGATTTATTCCATTTGCTCACGAATCCTCACGGAAAAATCACGTCCAGCGCGCGCGAACGTCGCCGGATCGCCGGCAGTCCGGCGAGACGCGCCGCTCGTCACCTTCGTCACCTGACCGGGCGACGGTCGCTGCGTGCCAGATCGCCGGATGTGCCGCACTCGTGCAGGGCGGAAATGCTCTGCTGGCTCCACTCGGAGAGGCGCCTTGGATCAAACCCGGCAAATGCGCTCTCGCTCCAATCCCTCTCACAATGGCAAGAGGCTTGCAGCACAGATGCCGAGCGGGCGCCGGGGCCGCAAGCAGGCCGGGCGGCTTACACGTTGAAGCGGAAGTGCAGCACGTCGCCTTCCTGCACGAGGTACTCCTTGCCTTCCAGACGCAGGCGGCCCGCTTCGCGCGCGCCGGCTTCGCCCCGGTAGCGGATGAAGTCGTCGAAGGAGATGGTTTCCGCGCGGATGAAGCCCTTTTCGAAATCGGTGTGGATCACGGCGGCGGCCTGCGGGGCGGTGGCGCCCTTTTTCACCGTCCAGGCGCGTACTTCCTTCACCCCTGCGGTGAAGTAGGTCTGCAGGCCCAGCAGCGCGTAGGCGGCGCGGATCACGCGGTTGAGGCCCGGCTCCTCGAAACCCATGTCGGCGAGAAAGACTTCGCGGTCGGCCTCGTCGAGCTGGGAAAGCTCCTCTTCGATCGCGGCGCACACCGGCACCACCTGCGCGCTCTCCTTTTCGGCGCGGGCGCGCACGGCATCCAGGTGCGGGTTGTCGGTGAATCCGTCCTCGCGCACGTTGGCGATGTACATCACCGGCTTGAGCGTGAGCAGGAACAACTCCCGCAGCAGCGCCTTTTCCTCGACGGCGAGGCCCATCGAACGCGCCGGATGGCCGTCGTCGAGGTGGGCGCGTACGCGCGCCAGGAGATCGCGGCGCGCCATCGCGTCCTTGTCGCCGGCCTTGGCGGCACGCTCGTAGCGGGCATGGGCCTTTTCCACGCTTTCCAGATCCGCCAGCGCCAGCTCGGTATCGATGGTCTCGATGTCGGCGATGGGATCGACCCGGCCGGCCACGTGGATGATGTCGTCGTGCTCGAAGCAGCGCACCACGTGGGCGATGGCGTCGGTTTCGCGAATGTTGGCGAGGAACTTGTTGCCCAACCCCTCGCCCTTGCTGGCACCGGCGACGAGTCCGGCGATGTCGACGAACTCAACCGCCGTGGGTATGACCTTCTGCGGCTTGACGATCTTCGCCAGCTCGTCGAGGCGCGGATCGGGCACCGGCACGACGCCCACGTTCGGATCGATCGTGCAGAAGGGAAAGTTCGCCGCCGCGATGCCGGCGCGAGTGAGCGCATTGAAAAGCGTGGACTTGCCGACGTTCGGAAGTCCCACGATGCCGCATTGGATGCCCATGGCTGAAATCCGGGATTGGTGATTCGGGATTCGGGATTCGTGAAAAGCGCGACGCGCCCTGCCAAATCCCGAATCCCCAATCCCTAATCCCTGCTTGTGTGCAAACGCTTCATGGCTTCGTTGAAGTCTCCGGAAAGCGCCAGCGGCAGCACGCCCATGGCCTCGTCGATGGCGCGCAGGATCGCGGCTTCGTCGTCCTTGCCGGGGCGTCCCAGCACCCAGGGCGTGACCTTGTCGCGGCTGCCGGGATGGCCGATGCCCAGGCGCAGGCGGTGGAAGCGGCCGTGGCCCAGGTGGGCGACCAGGTCGCGCAGCCCGTTCTGGCCGCCGTGGCCTCCGTCGAACTTGAGACGCGCGGTGCCGGGCGGAAGGTCGAGGTCATCATGCGCGACCAGCATTTCCTCCGGTTCGATCTTGAAGTAGCGCAGCGCCGCGGCCACCGACTGGCCGCTGCGATTCATGAACGTCGAGGGCTTGAGCAGCCACGCTGAACCGAATCCGCTGCCCAGCCGTACCGATTCGCCGTGGAGCTTGCCATCGGGCGAGAACTGAACGCGCGCCGCATCGGCCAGCGCATTGGCGAACCAGTAGCCGACATTGTGCCGGGTTCGCTCGTAGTCCGGGCCGGGATTTCCCAGTCCCACGATGAGTCGCAGGGCGGTCATGCACGCGTGTCGCGCTCCCGATCCGGCGCGCGGCCGGATCGGGAGCGCGGATGACATCACTTCTTCTCGGGAGCCTTGGCCTTGGTCGCCGGAACCTCGGCGGCCGGAGCCTCGGCGGCAGCCGCTTCCGGCTCGGCCGCGTGGCGCAGCTGGCGAGCCACCACCACCGCCACGTCGTAGTCCGGACCCAGCTTCAGGGCAGGAACCTCGACGCCGGCCGGCAGCACGATGCTCGACAGGTGCAGCACGTCGCCTTCCTTCAGCTCGCCCAGATCGACCACGATATGCTCGGGCAGGTTGCCCGGCAGGCAGGAGATCTCGACCTCGTTGAGCTCGTGCATGATCACCACGCCCGAAACTTTGCCGGCCGGCGAGGTCGCGGCGTTGATGAAGTGCAGCGGCACCGAGACGCGGATGGCCTCGTCGGCCATGACGCGCTGGAAGTCCAGATGCAGCACGCGCGGACGGGCCGGGTGGCGCTGCATGTCGCGCAGCAGCACTTTCTGCACGTCGCCGCCGAGGCTGAGGTCGAGGATGGACGAGTAGAACCACTCGTTCTGCTGTGCCAGCCAGATGGTCTCGTGGTCGACCTGGATCATGACCGGATCCAGCCCGCCACCGTAGACGATGGCCGGAATCTTGCTGTCGTGACGCAGGCGGCGGCTCGCACCCTTCCCTGCCCCAGAACGGCGCTCAACGTTGATTTGATGTGCCATGGTATTGCTTCCTGTTGTTGCAATGATCCCGCCTCGCGGCGGGGAAAACACTCACCCGCGACCAGGTGAGTGGGGGTGAAGCGGGGATTCGGGATTGGAAATTGGGGATTCGAAGAGCGGACATCCCGGCAAGTCCCCATTCCCGTCCCTAATCGACGTACAGCGAGCTGACCGACTCTCCGAAGGCGACGCGGCGGATGGTTTCGGCGAGAAGCTCGGCCACGCTGAGCTGGCGGATGCGGGCGCAGGCGCGTGAGGCGGGGCTGAGCGGGATGGTGTCGGTGACGACCAGTTCGTCCAGCGCGGAGTTTTCGAGGTTGGCGATGGCGGCACCCGAAAGCACCGGGTGGGTGCAATAGGCGACCACGCGGCGCGCGCCGTTGCCCTTGAGCGCGGCTGCGGCCGCACACAGGGTTCCGGCGGTATCGACGATGTCATCGACCAGCACGCAGGTCTTGTCGCGCACGTCGCCGATGATGTTCATCACCGTGGCCACGTTGGCGCGCGGGCGGCGCTTGTCGATGATGGCAAGGTCGGCATCGTCCAGGCGCTTGGCGATGGCGCGCGCGCGCACCACGCCGCCCACGTCCGGGCTCACCACGATCAGGTCGCGGGTGCCGTAGGTGCGCCAGATATCGGCCAGCATCAGCGGCGAGGAGTAGACGTTGTCCACCGGGAAGTCGAAGAAGCCCTGGATCTGGTCGGCGTGGAGGTCCACCGTCAGCACCCGGTCGGTGCCGACCGCGGCGAACATCTCGGCCACGACCTTGGCGGTGATCGGCACGCGCGCCGAACGCGGGCGGCGATCCTGGCGCGCGTAGCCGAAGTACGGCACCACCGCGGTGACACCGGCGGCGCTGGCGCGCTTGAGCGCGTCGATCAGCACCAGCAACTCCATGAGGTTCTCGGCCGCCGGCGCGCAGGTCGACTGGATCACGAAAACTTCCTGGCGGCGCACGTTCTCCTCGATTTCGATCTGCACCTCGCCGTCGGAGAACTTGCCCACCATGGCCTTGCCCAGCGGCACGCCCAAATCCTGGCAGACCGCCTGGCTGAGCGGGAGATTGGCGTTGCCGGAGAAGATCAGTAGTCCGTTGGTATCCACTTCACGTACCTGATGGCGCATTCGACGCCGCGTCGAAGGAAGATCGGGAACCGCATCGCCGTCTTTCGCCGGTCGATAGCATGTGGCTGGGGCGGCAGGATTCGAACCTGCGAATGCCGGGATCAAAACCCGGTGCCTTACCGCTTGGCGACGCCCCAGTTTTCCTGCGGATGCGGACCGAGGCCCGCACCCGCGTATTCAACCCGGTGGCGCACCCTGCGCCAGCCGCTGCCGCAGCGGTGACTCGTTCACGCCTCTGGCCACCCAGGTGCGCCAGCCGCCCGGCAGCGCCTGCCGCGCGGCCTGCGCGGCGTCGGGATGATCAAAGGCGACGAACAGGCCGCCGCCGGTGCCGGTGACCCGCGCCTCCCCGACCTGCGCCAACCGATCCAGCATGGCGGCGATCGCGGGACTGCGCGCCCGAAGCACCGGCTCGAAGACGTTTTCGCCCATGAAACCTGAAATGGAGCCGGATATTGTCATGGCTGGGCAATCGCGCGTCAAATCCGGGGCGCGGAACAGCTCCGCCGTAGGCACGTTGATACCCGAATCCACCAGCAGGTAGCTGCGCGGCGGCAGATCCAGCGGCGTCAGGCGCTCGCCCACGCCCTCGGCAAAGGCGCTGCGGCCGCGCACGAACACCGGCACATCGGCACCCAGCGCCAGGCCGAGATCGGCGAGCGCGTCCTCGGACAAATCCAGCCCCCACAGCCGGTTCAAGGCGACCAGCACGGTGGCGGCATCCGAGCTGCCGCCGCCGAAGCCGCCGCCCTGCGGGATGCGTTTGTCGATGTCGATGTCGACACCGGGCACATCGCCGCCCGCGACGGCGCGCAGCGCGGCGGCGGCGCGCACCGCAAGGTCATCCGCGGGCGCAACGCCGGCCGCGCCGCGCGCCCTCAGGATGCGGCCATCCCCGCGCAGGCGCAGGGCGACGGTGTCGCCCCAGTCGAGCAGCTGGAACACGGTTTGCAGCAGGTGATAGCCGTCCTCGCGCCGCCCCACGATGCGCAGGCAAAGGTTGAGCTTGGCCGGAGCCGGCCACAGGCTCCAGCCCGCGTGCGAGGTCGGCGGCAGGTCGGAAAGGGTGTCCACGCGGCGTCAGGGCGAACCGGGCGCAAGCGACCAGTCGCCCACCTGCAGGCGCACCCGGCGCTCGCCCCGGGTCGCGAACACGCGGCTGGGCATGGGTGGATCGAGCGCCTGGTCGAAGCTGCGGTAGTCGATGCTCCAGCCACCCTGCTCCATCCGCTCCGGAAGGCCCGAGTCGGCGAAGCGGATCGACGCGCTGCCCGGCGCGCGGATACCGCGGACCCAGGCCGCCAGATCGCTCAACGGCACCGTCCAGTCCAGATGTTCCTGCAGCAGCGCTTCGGCGCTGTCGCTGCTGAACGGGCCGCCGTCGAGGCCCTCCAGCCGCGCGTGGCCGGGCTCGCCCACCAGCCGCCAGCTGCGGCGGGAAACCGGCGCATTGAGGGTGATCTCGTAGCGCTCGCCACGCTGGGTCCAGGTGATCTGGCCGCTGCCGCCGTCGCGGCCGTCCGACACCGCGATGCGTCCACTCAGCCGCCAGTCCGCGTGTCGAGCGAGCTGCGCCTCGCGCGCCGCCTGCACGAGAAGCAGGTCATCGGCCGGCAGCGCGGGCCGCCGCGGTGCACCGGCGCAACCGACCAGCACCAGCACCAGCGCCAGCAGCGCCAGGATTCCCGGACGGTTCATTCGCCCAGCGCCTCGCGCATCTGGCGCACCGCACGGTTGTCCGGGTCCAGTTCCTGCGCCAGCCGCAGCACCGAGCGGGCTTCTTCGGACTGCCCCAGCGCCGCCAGCACCGCCGCCAGATGCGCGCCGACTTCCGCATCGCGCTGCAGCTCGAAGGCGCGGCGGATGTGCGGCAGCGCCTCCTCGTTGCGCCCGAGCCGGTGCAGGGCCCAGCCCAGGCTGTCGATGATCGCGGCCGAATCTGGCTTGAGTTCAAACGCTTTCCGGATCAGCGTCAGGCCTTCCTCCAGCGCGTCGGTGCGATCGACCAGGGTGTAGCCCAGGCCGTTGAGATAGTCAGGATCTTCCGGCTGCGCCTCGACCAGCGCGCGCAGGTCGGCCACGGCATCGTCCACGCGATCCGCCCGCTCGTAGGCCAGCGCGCGGTTGTAGCGCAGCGCGGCATCGTCCTCGAACACCACCAGGCCGCGATCCAGTGCCGCGATCTCGGCCTGCACATCGCCATGGGTGCGCGCCAGTTCGGCCTCCAGAAGGTAGGCATCGCGCACGGTGTCGCCCCACTCGCTGTCGCTGGTCTGGATCTCGCGAAGGAGATCCTGCGCGGCGGCGCGCTCGCCGGTTTTATCCAGCAGGATCGCGATGCGCAGCCGTGCCTGCTCGCGCAGGAGGCCCTCGCGGATTTGCCGGTACCAGGCCATTGCGGCCGCGGGATCCTCGCGGATTTCCGCCAGCTGGCCCATCAGCATCAGCCGCGCGTCCGGTGCCTTGGTCGCAGACATGCCCGCCAGAGCCTCGTCGTACAGCGCCTTGAGGCCGGCTTCGTCCCCGGCGCGGGAAAGATAGTCGGCGCGCGCCGCCAAGGCGCGGTCGTCATCGCCTGCCGGCACGAGCGCCTGCGCCGCTGCGGCCGGGTCATCCAGGGCACCCAGCTGCGTCGCGAGCACCAGGCGTTCGACCAGGGTCAGGTTCGGCAGGATCAGGGCCGCATCGAGGGCGCGGCGCGCGCCGGCCCGGTCGCCGCGATCCAGCGCGTCCTCGGCCTGCCAGGCCAGCGCTCGCGGCGCGTCGGGGAACACGCCCGCCACCGCCTGCGCCAGGCGCGAGTAAAGCGCCTTGTCCTGCAGCCGCAGCGCCACGCCGCCGAAGGCAAGCCAGGCGTCGATGTCGCGCGGCAGCAGCGACTGGTCGAACACGTGGGCGGCAAGAGCCCGGGCCACTCCGGGATCGGGCGCACCGATCAGCGCGGCGGCGGCCTTGCGCCAACCATCCTCGCGCTCCAGAAGCGCCGCGAGCAGCGGCTGGGCCGCGGCCGCATCGCTTTCCAGCAGCGCCAGGCGGAGGCGTCCCACGGAAGCGTTCTCGTCCTGCGGTGCCAGCACCTCCCAGCGCGCCAGCGCGCGTCGCGCCAGCGCCGCATCCTTGGCGAGCAGGGCGACCTGCGCGGCCCGTTCGGCGATTTTTGGGTCGGCGCTCTCATCGGCGGCACGCGCGTAAGCGTCCGCCGCGGCGGAAAGCCTGCCCTCCTGCAGGGCAAACTCGCCTTGCATCAGCGGCTCCAGCGCGCGCTGCAGCTCGGATGACCAGGCGCAGGCCGGCACGAGCGCGGCCAGCAACAGGTAAACTAGGAGTCGTGGCATCGGTCCCGGTCCGGAAACTTCGGATTCGCGCTCGCCGTTGCAACGCAACGCACGTCAGCGACAAGAGTCTAACCCAAGCCTTCCATGCCCCTGCTTGCCCTCGGCCTGAATCACCAGACTGCACCGGTCTCGCTGCGCGAGAAGCTGGCGATCGGGCCTGCGGCACTGCCCGAGGCCCTGCGCACGCTGACCGCGCAGCCGGGCGTGGTGGAGGCAGCGCTGCTGTCCACCTGCAACCGCACCGAGGTCTACTGCCAGATCGACGCAGGAGCCGAACACCTGCCGGCGCGCTGGCTGGCGGAGTTCGGACAGCTGCGCCTGGACCAGCTCGAAGCCTATCTTTATCGCCACGAGGACGGCGCGGCGGTGCGCCACCTGTTCCGCGTCGCCACCGGGCTGGATTCGATGGTGCTGGGCGAACCGCAGATTCTGGGGCAGGTCAAGGAAGCCTGGCAGGCCGCGCGCGGCCAGGGCGCGATCAAGACCCCGCTCGACCGCCTGTTCCAGCAGACCTTCGCGGTGGCCAAGCGCGCCCGTACCGACACCCACATCGGCGCGCATCCGGTGTCGATCGCCTTTGCCGCGGTGCGGCTGGCGCAGCGCGTGTTTTCCGCGCTGGATCAGGCCACGGTGCTGCTGATCGGTGCCGGCGATACGGTCGAACTGGCGGCGCGCCATCTCGCCGATCACAAGGTCAAGCGCCTGCTGGTGGCCAACCGCACCCTGGAGCACGCGCAGACGCTGGCTTCGCGCTTTGGCGGCATGGCGCTGCCACTGGACGACCTCGGCCGCCACCTTGCCGATGCCGACATCGTGCTGTCGGCCACCGCCAGCCGCGATCCGATCCTGGGTCGCGACATGGTCGCCGCGGCGCTGCGCCAGCGCCGCCGCCGCCCCATGTTCCTGCTCGATCTGGCCGTCCCGCGCGACATCGAACCGACCACCGCGACGCTGGAAGACGTATTCCTCTACACCGTGGACGACCTGGAGCAGGTGATCGACGAGAGCCGCCGCTCGCGCCGTGAGGCGGCCGAACAGGCCGAGGCGATCATCGAACTGCAGGTCGAGCACTATCTGGCCTGGTGGCGCGCCTCGGACGACCGCGACACGCTCAAGCGCCTGCGCCAGGATGGCGAGGCCACGCGGGACGCGGTGCTGGCGCGCGCCAGCGCGCTGCTGGCGCAGGGCAAGACGCCGCAGCAGGCGCTCGAATATCTCGCCCACACCCTCACCAACAAGCTGCTGCACGCCCCCAGCGCCGGCCTGCGCCAGGCCGCCCTGCAGGGCGACCGCGACGTGCTGCACGCGGCCGCACGCCTGTTCAGGGCCGATGCCCCCACTTCCCCGATCGATTCCGATGACGCCCAGCATCCGCCGCAAGCTCGACGCACTGGCTGAGCGCCATGAGGAGGTCGGCCTGCTGCTGGCGGAACCCTCGGTCAACGCCGACCCGCACCGCTTCCGCGAGCTTTCGCGCGAGTACGCGCAGCTGGAGGACGTGGTGGCGGGGCTGCGCGAGCACGACGCTGCCACTGCCGCGCTGGCCTCGGCCCAGACCATGCGCGCCGATCCGGAACTGGGCGATCTGGCCGAGGAGGAAATCGCCCGGCAGCGCGAGCGTCTGGAGGCGCTGGAGCAGTCGCTGAACCTCCTGCTGCTGCCGCGCGACCCGCGCGACGATGCCAACCTGTTCCTGGAGATTCGCGCCGGTGCCGGCGGCGACGAGGCGGCGATCTTCGCCGGCGACCTGTTCCGCATGTACGCCCGCTACGCCGAATCGCGCCGCTGGCAGGTGGAGGTCCTCAGCGCCAGCCCGGGCGAACACGGCGGCTTCAAGGAAATCGTGGCCCGCATCGAAGGCCAGGGGGCCTTTGCCCAGCTCAAGTTCGAGTCCGGCACCCACCGCGTGCAGCGGGTTCCGCAAACCGAATCCCAGGGCCGCATCCACACCTCGGCCGCGACCGTGGCCATCCTGCCGGAAATGGACGAGATCGAGGATGTGGCGCTGCGCGATGCGGACCTGAAGATCGACACCTTCCGCGCCTCGGGTGCCGGCGGGCAGCATGTCAACAAGACCGACTCGGCGATCCGCATCACCCACCTGCCTTCCGGCATCGTGGTGGAGTGCCAGGACGAGCGCAGCCAGCACAAGAACCGCGCCCGCGCCCTGTCGCTGCTCAAGGCGCGCCTGCTGGATCAGGAACGCGGCCGCCAGGCTGCGGCGCAGGCCGAGTCGCGCCGCCTGCAGGTGGGTTCGGGCGATCGCAGCCAGCGCATCCGTACCTACAACTACCCGCAGGGCCGGATCACCGACCACCGCATCAACCTGACGCTGTATCGCCTGCCGGAAATCCTGGCGGGCGACCTTTCCGAACTGATCGACACCCTGCGCCGCGAGTTCCAGGCCGACGAGCTGCGTCTGGCCGGCGCGAACGGCTGAGAGCCCACCGCCATGACAAACACCGCACCGCCCATCGAACGCCGCGCCACGCGCAGCCAGCGCCTGGGCATCCCGCCAGCCGCCTTCCTGCGCGACTACTGGCAGAAGCATCCGCTGCTGGTGCGCGGAGCGTTTCCGGGCTTCACCAGCCCGATCTCGCCCGATGACCTGGCCGGCCTGTCCTGCGAGGAAGGCACACTCGGCCGGCTGATCGTCCACCGGGCCCGCGGCGACCGCTGGCAGGTGCACAGCGGCCCCTTTCCCGAGGATATCTTCGCCAGCCTGCCCGAGCACGACTGGACGCTGCTGGTGCAGGACGTGGACAAGTGGGACCCGGACGTGGCCGCGCTGCTGCAACACTTCGCCTTCCTGCCGCGCTGGCGCATCGACGATGTCATGGTGAGCTTCGCCGCGCCGGAAGGCTCGGTCGGCGCACACGTGGACCAGTACGACGTGTTCCTGATCCAGGGCCTCGGGCAGCGCCGCTGGATGATCGATGCCGGCCCCAATCCGCCGCAGGCGTTCCGCAAGGACGTCGAACTCAAGCTGCTGCAGCACTTCACGCCGACGCACGACTGGGTGCTGGAACCGGGCGACATGCTCTACCTGCCACCCGGCGTGCCGCACCACGGCGTGGCGCTGGACGCCTGCCTGACGCTCTCGGTCGGGATGCGCGCACCTTCGCGCGGTGAACTGCTGGTCGATCTTGCCGAGACGCTGGCCGAGCGCCTGCCCGAAACGGCCCGCTACGCCGATCCCGACCTTGCGCCGGGTGCCAGCGACGGCCGCATCGACGCGGCCACCCTCGACCGCCTGCGCCGCGCGCTGGAGCCCGTCGGCCAGTTCGACGACGAGACGCTGGCCGACTGGTTCGGCGGCTTCATTACCCGCTACCGCAGCGGCGGCGAGATCGCGGCACCGCCGCGCGCGCTGTCCGCGGCGCAGGTGGAAAGCCGCCTGGAGCGCGGTGCCGCGCTGCATCTGCACCCGCTGGCGCGCTGCGCCTGGCGCGGGCGCGGCGTGCGCGCGCGGCTGCACGTGAACGGCGAGTGTTTCAGCGCAGGCGGCACGCTCGCGCGACGGCTGTGCGCGCGCGAGCCGGTCGATGCCACAGCCTGGGCCACGCTCGGGCAGGAAGATCGCGCGCTGGTGCATGCGCTGGTGAAACGCGGCATTCTGGCACCGTCTCCGCCACGCTCGCCCGCGCAGGAATCGCCCGCATGAGCCCTTCCGACTTCCACATAGAACTGGCCGACTACGCCGAACACCTCGCCGACCTGCGCGCGGTGCGCGAGCCGGTCTTCATCCGGGAACAGAACTGTCCGCCGGAGCTGGAGTGGGATGAGCTCGATCCGCAGAGCGTGCACGTTCTGGCGCGCGACGCCAGCGGCGCGCCGATCGGCACGGCCCGCCTGACGCCGTTGCACACCATCGGCCGCATGGCCGTGCTGGCGGACTGGCGCGGGCGCGGCGTCGGTGCGGCCCTGCTGCAGGATCTGATCGAACGTGCCCGCGCACTGGGCCATCCCGCGATCGAACTGCACGCGCAGACCCATGCCATCGGCTTCTACGAACGCTTCGGCTTCACCGCCTTCGGCCCCGAATACGACGAGGCGGGAATCCGCCATCGCAGCATGCGGCTCGATCTGGGGCCGACGGACGAGCGCGCGCTGCGGGAAACCGATTCTCCCGCACAGGTGGCCGACCTGACGCTGGAACTCATCGGCCGCGCGCGGCGCGAGCTTTCCATCTACACCCGCGACCTCGATCCGGCGACCCTCGACTCGCGCGCCGCGTCCGAAGCGCTGCGCGCTTTCACCATCGGCACCCGCAACACGATGGCGCGCGTCCTGGTCCACGATCTGCGGCGCGCGGTGCGCGAAGGCCACGCGCTGATTGCGCTGGCGCAGCGGCTTCCCAGCCATTTCGCGATCCGCGTGGTGGAGGATGAACCCGACGTGCAGTACGCCGCCGCGTTCGTCGCCAATGACCGCGGCGGCTACCTGTTCCGCCCCATCGCGACGCGCTTCGAGGCCAGCGCCAGCCTGCTCGATCCGGCCCGCAACCGCCAGCTTCTGGCCTATTTCAACGAGGTCTGGGAACGGGCGCGGCCGGCCAGCGAGCTGCGTCCGCTCTGAGGCCCGGGCAGCAAGACGGATTCGCTGACTGAAACCGCCACGCCTGCCATCCGGGCACCCGATCCACGAGCATAAAAAAACGCCCCGACCGTGAAGGTCGGGGCGTTTTTGGCATCGCTTTTCCTGCAACGCGGGGCGAACCCCGGCCGGATCAGTTCTGCACGTTCAGCTCGGTGCGGCGATTGGTCTCGCTCTTGCAGGCCGGGAAGGTCTGCGCGGTCGCCTCGAGCGGACGGCTCTCGCCGTAGCCGATCGGACCGACCAGACGCGAGGCGGCCACGCCGTTGCTCGTCAGGTAGTCGTACACCGCCTTGGCGCGATTCTCCGAGAGCTTCTGGTTGTAGCCGTCGGCACCGCACAGGTCGGTGTGGCCAGCCACTTCCACGCGCAGCTCGGGGTACTGGGTCAGCACCGCAGCGGCTTCCTTCAGCGTCTCGACCGCATCCGGACGCAGCGTCGCCTTGTCGAAGTCGAAGTTGACGCCGCGCAGATCGATCGTCACGGCCACCGGGCAGCCATCCGGACCAACGGTCTGGCCGGGCTGCGAATCCGGGCAGCGGTCGTCGCAGTTGTTCACGCCATCGCCGTCGTCGTCCAGATCGGCGCAGCTCGGCTGCGGCGGCGGCGGGGGCGGCGGAGCCACTTCTTCCATCGGCGCGGCGGCCGGCTGGCCGAGCTTGACCAGCATGCTGACCTGGGCGATGTAGTCCATGAAGCCATCTTCACGCGGCGCATTCACGCTCTGGTCGTCCGCGTCGTAGCGGGCCAGCAGCTCGGTGCGCATGCCGATGCGGCTGTAGTCCGCCTGCAGGCCGACGCCGACCTGCGCGGCCAGGTTGTTGTCCTTGCGCTTGATCGGCTGGCCGCCGTTCTGGTTCGGGAAGGATTCGTCGTGGCGCAGCACGCCCGCGCCGTAGGCCACGTACGGCCACCAGTTGCGGTCCGCGCCGCGGAAGTGGGAGCGCGCGGTCAGCATGGCACCGTAGCTGCTCCAGTGCAGGTCATTGCCGTCCTTCGTCGGATTGGAACTGGTCAGATCCAGATCCAGCGAGAAGTTGCGGGTGAAGAACTTGCCGACGCCCAGCGCGTAGATCGGGCTGTCGTCGACCTTGCGGTCGCTGTCGTTCTGGATGAAACCGGCGGTGCCCGACAGGTACCAGCGATCGTCGAAATCCTGTGCGGTCGCGACCTGAGCCAGGCCCAGCGCACCGATGAGGGCACAACCAAGGAGCGTCTTCTTCATTTGTGACTCCATTGAATGGGTATTGCGATTGAACACGATGCGGAGTGGAAGCCCCGTGAAGCTCGGCGAGCGACAGTTTCGCGGAATGCCGACGACAGAAAGTTTACACGCTCGACACGAACCAAGTTTAACACATTGATAACACCAGATCATCAATTCGCCGTAGGCTGTCCGCCTTCGCCACGTCCGTTGCCGACATGCCCTCCCGACACCCGCTGCTCTTTTCCCCCCTCGATCTTGGCCACTGCGTGCTGCCCAACCGCGTTCTCATGGGCTCGATGCACACCGGGCTGGAGGACCGGCGGCGCGATTTTCCGAAGCTGGCCGCCTACTTCGCCGAACGGGCGCGCGGCGGCGTGGCCCTGATGGTCACCGGCGGCATCGCGCCCAACGTCTCGGGCTGGGTCAAGCCCTTCGCCGGCAAACTGTCCTGGCCCTGGGAGGCGCGCAAGCATCGTCTGGTCACCGATGCGGTGCACGGCGAGGGCGGGCGCATCTGCATGCAGATTCTCCATGCGGGGCGGTATGGCTACCATCCGCTGGCGGTGGCTCCCTCGCGCCTGAAGTCCCCGATCACGCCCTTCACCCCGCGCGCGCTGTCCGGACGCGGAGTCGAACGCCAGATCCGCGATTTCGCGCGCTGCGCCAGCCTCGCGCGCGAAGCCGGCTACGACGGCGTCGAGATCATGGGCTCGGAGGGCTACCTCATCAACGAGTTCCTCGCCGCGCGCACCAACCATCGCAGCGACCGCTGGGGCGGCAGCTTCGAGAACCGCCTGCGCTTTGCCACCGAAATCGTGCGCCGGACCCGCGCCGCGGTCGGGCCGGACTTCATCCTGATCTACCGGCTTTCGATGCTGGAGCTGGTCGAAGGCGGTGCGACGCTGGAGGAGACCATCGCCACCGCCAAGGCCATCGAAGCGGCCGGCGCGTCGATCCTGAACACCGGCATCGGCTGGCACGAGGCGCGCGTCCCGACCATCGTCACCAGCGTGCCGCGCGCCGCGTTCAGCTTCGTCACCGCGCGGCTGCGTGGCGAGGTTGCGATCCCGCTGATCGCCAGCAACCGCATCAACATGCCGGACGTGGCCGAAGCGATCCTGGCGCGCGGCGAGGCCGACATGGTTTCGATGGCGCGCCCGCTGCTGGCCGACGCGGACTGGGTGAACAAGGCCCGCCGCGGGCACAGCGACCGGATCAATACCTGCATCGCCTGCAACCAGGCCTGCCTGGACCACGTCTTCGAGAACAGGCCGGCGAGCTGTCTGGTCAACCCGCGCGCTGGGCGCGAGACCGAGTTGAACTATCGCCCGGCCAAGGTGCGCAAGCACATCGCGGTGGTCGGTGCCGGGCCGGCGGGACTGGCCTGCGCCACCATCGCGGCCGAACGCGGCCACGCGGTCACGCTGTTCGAGGCGCAGGACCGGATCGGCGGCCAGTTCAACCTGGCCAGCCGCATTCCCGGCAAGGAGGAGTTCGCCGAGACGCTGCGCTACTTCCAGCGCCGCATCGAACTCACCGGCGTCACGCTGCGGCTTTCCGAGCGCGCCGATGCCAAGGCACTGGCCGGGTTCGACGAGGTGGTGCTGGCCACCGGCGTCACGCCGCGCATTCCTCCGATCGACGGCATCGACCACCCCAAGGCCATCGTCTATGCCGACCTGATTTCGGGACGGCGCACGGCCGGCCCACGGGTCGCCATCATCGGTGCCGGCGGCATCGGCTTCGACGTGGCCGAGTTCCTGGTGCAGCCGCAGCCGTCCAGCACGCTGCGTCCGGACCAGTGGCTGGCCGAATGGGGAATCGACCCGACGCTTGCCGCGCGCGGCGGCATCGAAGGCGTGACGGCGCAGCCCGAAGCGCCCGAGCGTGAGGTCTGGCTGCTGCAGCGCACCGAGGGCGCGCTCGGCAAGCGCCTGGGCAAGACCACCGGCTGGGTGCACCGCGCCACGCTCCGACGCGCGCGGGTACACCTGCTGGGCGCGGTGGAATACCGGCGCATCGACGATGCCGGCCTGCACATCCGCGTGGCCGGGGAAGAGCGGCTGCTCGCGGTGGACCATGTGATCGTCTGCGCCGGACAGGAATCGCAGCGCGAGCTGAAGGCACCGCTCGACGCGGCCGGACGCCCCACCCACCTGATCGGCGGTGCCGACGTCGCCGGCGAACTGGACGCCAAGCGCGCCATCGCACAGGGCTGCGAGCTCGCCGCTGCGCTGTGAGCCAAGCGTTACGCGAGCAATCGCGCGCGTTGACATTTTCCTGCAACCGTGAAAGTTGCTCTCGCGCAAGCCGCGAACCCGCAGCCCGCGCGATTGGAAACCCGATGGCTGCACCATTTCCGCGCTGCGTCGGCAGCCGCGCCAACGCAACGCAGCGTGAATCATCGAATCCGGCCATTCAGCTGCCGTTGTGCCTGCGATCCGTACCTTGCCGCCGGTTCCGGTCCGCCCATCCCTCGCCGACCCGGAACCAACGGCTCGTAGAAGCGCAGTCAGCGCTTCCGCCCGTGCGGCTGGCGCCGCGATGCCCGAACCGGCCCGCGCCAGGCGTACCCCCGAAACGCCATGTCAGCCACCGCTTTCCCGCGTCATCCGACGGCCAGGCCCAACCGCCCCGCCGCCCGCGACCGGAGAAGGCCCGCACTGATGCAACGGATAAGGAGTCCGCGATGAAGTTGGCCACCGTGCTCTGGCTTGCCCAGCTCATGCCCCAGCCCTATGCCGACCAGGCCTGTCTTGCGACCACGGTCTATCTGGAGGCGCGCAACCAGTCCGAACTGGGCCAGCGTGCGGTCGCGGAAGTCGCCCTGCGGCGCCTCGATAACAGCCGCTGGGGCGATACGCTGTGCGAAGTCGTCACTGCCCCGCGCCAGTTCGCCCCGACCCTGCTTCCGGCCGACTACAGGCTGCACAATCTCAAGGCGTGGAACCGCGCTGTCGCCATCGCGCTGCGCGCCCAGGCCGAGTGGAACATGCCGCGCGCGGACCGCCGCTTCGTCGTGCCCGGTGCCGACCACTTCGTGGTGAGAGCGCAGGCCGCGCCGGACTGGGCCCAGGGCGTCCCGGTGGCGACGATCGGTGACCACACCTTCTACCAAGTGCCGCGCCGCCTCTGATCTGCCGCTGCGCGATCCGGCTTGAAGCGCGTTCGGTGCGCCCCCATGCTGACGGGTTCCACCCATCTTTTCCGGAATCCTTCATGAAACTGTATTGCATGCCCGGCGCCTGCTCGCTGACCGACCACATCGTGCTCGAGTGGATCGGCCAGCCCTACCAGTACCAGCCGGTGGCGCGCGACGAGCTCAAGACCTCCTACCTCAAGGTCAACCCGAGCGGCGCGGTGCCCGCGCTGGCGCTTGCCGACGGCACCATCCTCACCCAGAACATCGCGATCCTGGATTACCTCGCCGGGCTTGCGCCCGAGGCGAAGCTGATGGGCGATGGCTCGGCGCTGTCGCGCGCGCGGGTGATGCGCTGGCTGGCCTTCATCAACGCCGACGTACACAAGAATTTCTCGCCCCTGTTCAGCCCCGCAGCCTTCGTTGACGGCGAAGCGGCCCGGGAAAGTCTCAAAGAGAAGGCCATCGGCCGACTGCGCAAGCAGTTCGAGATACTCGACGCGCAGCTGGGCAGCGGCACCTGGCTGGTGGACAACCGGCGTTCGGTGGCCGATCCCTATCTTTACGTCGTGCTGACCTGGGCGCGCGCCATGCAGATGGACCTCGCGGGCCTGGACAACCTGGCCCGATTCATCACCCATATGGAAGCGGATGCCGGCGTCCAGGCCGCGCTCAAGGCCGAGGGCCTGGCCTGAGCGCTTCGGCTCGTCGCCTCAGCGCACAACACACGCGGGCCGCTGGCCCGCGTGTCGTTTCCGGCACCGCGTTTCAATCCGCACCTTCAGCCAGCCGCGCGTAGAACGCCTGCGCGAAGGCCTCGAAGCGCCCCTGCTCGATCGCCGCACGGATGCCGGCCATCAGCTCCTGGTAATAGTGCAGGTTGTGGATGGTGGCGAGCATCGGTCCGAGCATCTCGTTGCAGCGGTCGAGGTGACGCAGGTAGGCGCGGGTGAAGCCACCGGCGCAGGCGTAGCAGGCGCACTCCGGATCAATCGGGCGCAGGTCCTTCTCGTACTTCGCGTTGCGGATGCGCACCGTGCCGAAGCGGGTGAAATAGTGGCCATTGCGCGCATTGCGCGTAGGCATCACGCAGTCGAACATGTCGATACCGCGCCGCACCGCCTCGACGATGTCCTGCGGTCGGCCCACGCCCATGAGGTAACGCGGATGATCCTCCGGCAATAGCGGGCAGGTGTGCTCGAGCATCGCGTTGCGCTCGTGTTCCGGCTCGCCCACGGCCAGGCCGCCCACGGCGTAGCCGTCGAAGCCGATCCGCATCAGGCCCTCGGCCGAGCGGCTGCGCAGCTCCGGATGGACGTGGCCCTGCACGATGCCGAACAGCGCCGCGTCGTTCCCCAGCCGATCATGCTCGGCGCGGCTGCGCGCGGCCCAGCGCAGGCTCAACTCCATCGACTCCTTCGCGCGCTTCTCGCTCGTCACCACGCCGTCCACGGCGTAGGGCGTGCATTCGTCGAAGATCATCACGATGTCTGAATCGAGCGTGCGCTGGATCTGCATGCTCTCCTCCGGGCCGATGAACACGCGCCGCCCGTCCACCGGCGAGGAAAACGCCACGCCGGCCTCGGTGATCTTGCGCCGGTGCGCGAGCGAGAACACCTGGAAGCCGCCCGAGTCGGTCAGGATCGGCCCGTCCCAGCGCGCGAAACCGTGCAGCCCGCCGTGCGCGGAGATCACCTCCAGGCCGGGGCGCAAATACAGATGGAAGGTGTTGCCCAGAATGATCTGCGCGCCGATCGCCTTGATCGAATCCGGCGTCATCCCCTTGACCGAACCGTAGGTGCCCACCGGCATGAAGGCCGGCGTTTCGACCGTGCCGCGCGGGAACGTCAGCCGCCCGCGGCGGGCGGCACCGTCGCTGCGCTGGAGCTGGAATCCGAGTCGGGACATGAGGAAGAGATTGCGTGCGAGCCGGCTATTGTCGCGTATTGCGGCACGCGCGTCCGCCCTCGTTGATGCGTCCCTGGATTCGCAGGCGGTTCCAGGTCGCAGCGCCGGCGTGCCTGATCACGGACCGAATCAAGCTTCGACGTGAAAACGGCGCTGCGCATCCCCGCAGAACCATATCCCCAGTTCGTCGCCCACGGCTGCCGCCGAATCCGGCGGCAGATCGGCCTCGATGCGCGCGCCGTCCTGCAGCGCCAGCACCGCGCGGGTTTCCGGGCCGTGGAAGATGCGCTCGACCAGCCGCACCCGTATCGGCGCGGCAGGGTCGATGCGCACCTGCTCGGGCCGCACCAGCACCTCGCCCCCGCCTTCCAGTCCGAGCGTGGCCGCCGCCACCAGCGCGCCGCGCCCGATGAAGCCGGCGACGAAGCGATCCTGCGGCGCGTGGTACAGGCTCGCCGCGTCGCCCCACTGCAGGATGCGGCCGCGATCCATCACCCCGATGCGGTCGGCGACGGCGAAGGCTTCGGCCTGATCGTGGGTGACCAGCAGGGCGGTGGTGCCGGAGGCTTTCAGCAGGTCGCGCACGTCCGACGCGAGCCGGCCGCGGGTGTGGATGTCGAGATTGGAGAACGGCTCGTCGAGCAGCAGTACGGAAGGCTCGGGAGCCAGCGCGCGCGCCAGCGCCACGCGCTGCTGCTGTCCGCCGGACAGCTCGTGCGGAAAGCGCCCGCCCAGCTCAGCGAGCCCGACCCGCTCCAGCATCTCGCGCACCCGCGCCTGGCGCGCCTCGCGCGTGGTGCCGCGCAGCCCGAACGCCACATTCGCCGCGACGCAAAGATGCGGGAACAGCGCGTAATCCTGAAACACCATGCCCACGCGACGACGCTCCGGCGGCCACTGTCCGTCCGGTCCGGCTACGGTCACCCCGTCGAGCGCGATGCGCCCTGCCTGCAGCGGCTCGAACCCGGCGACGGCGCGCAGCACCGTCGTCTTGCCGCAGCCCGAGGTGCCCAGCAGGCTGCCGATCTCACCGCGCTCCAGCGACAGCGACATCCCATCGACCACCGTCAAGCACCCGGCGGCAGTTGGATAACCCACGGAAATCCCCTGCAGTTCCAGGCTCATGCCGCTTCCCTTCCGGCGCTCGCGTTCGCGCAGCGCGTTTCCTGCGACATCCCGCTGCGCGCCAGCAGCACCACCGGCACCAGCCCGATCAGGACGATCAGGAAAGCCGCCACCGCGCCTTCTTCATAGGCTCCGCGCGCCGCGTCCGCATAGAGCCAGGTCGCCAGCGTCTCGACGTTGACCGGGCGCAGCATCAGCGTGGCGGGCAGCTCCTTCATCGCATCCACGAACACCAGCAGCGCCGCCGCAGCCATCGCCGGCTTCAGCAGCGGCAGGTGCACGCGCCGCAGCGTGCCGCCCGCGCTCTGCCCAAGACAGCGCGCGGCCTGGTCCAGCGACGGCGTGATTCGCGCGAGGCCCGCATCGATGCTGCCGATGGCGATGGCCAGGAAGCGCAGGGCATACGCCAGCACCAGCGCCAGCATGGAACCCATCAGCCACTGGCGCGGCTCGACGCCGAACGGCCGCAGCGCTTCGCCTATCCCGATGTCCACCCAGCCCAGCGGCGAGAGCAGGCCGATGGCCAGCACCGTGCCCGGCACCGCATAGCCGAGGCTGGCCACGCGCAGGCACGCGCCCGCAAGCCGCGTGCGCCTGCGCGCCTGCGCGAGGCGCAAGGCCCAGGCCACCGCGAGACCCGCCAGCAGGGTCGCCAGCGTGGCGCAGCCCGCCACCATCACGGTGTTCCACGCGCTGTCGCGCAGCGCCGGTGAAACGCCGTGCGAGTGCAGCCGGGCGATGCCCGATCCGGCCAGATACAGCGCCGGCAGCAGAAAGCCGATCAGCACCGGGATCGCGCCCAGCGCCAGCGCCACGACGGCCGCCACGCCATGCAATCGCTGCGCCTGCATCGGCCGGGGGCGCTGCCCGGCGGCATAGCGCTGGCGGCGGCGGCCGTGGCGTTCCAGCCACACCAGCAGAGTCACGATCAGCAGCATGCCGAGCGCAATCTGCGCCGCGCCGGGCAGATCGCCGCGGCTGATCCACGTCGTGTACACCGCCACCGTCAGCGTCTGCACGCCGAGGAACTCGGAGGCGCCGATGTCGTTGAGGGTTTCCAGCAGCACCAGCGCCACGCCTACCGCCAGCGCCGGGCGCGCCAGCGGCAGCGCCACGCGAATGAACAGCGCGCGGCGCGGCACGCCCAGCGCGCGCGCCGCGTCCAGCAGCCCGCCGGCCTGGGTCAGGAACATGGCGCGCGTGGTGAGGTAGACGTAGGGATAGAGCACGAAGCCCAGCAGCACGATGCAGCCGCCCAGCGAGCGCACGTCGGGCAGACGGAAGTCGCGCGGGCTGTCGATGCCCAGCAGCGTACGCAGGAGACCCTGTACCGGGCCGAGCGGATGCAGCAGGTCGAGATAGGCATAGGCGACGATGTAGGTCGGCATCGCCAGCGGCAGCAGCAGGGCCCAGGACAGCACGCCGCGGCCGGGAAAGTCATGCGCGCTCACCAGCCAGGCGCTGCCGGCACCCAGCACCGCCGCGATACCGCCCACGCCGGCCAGCAGCAGCACCGTGTTGAGGCCGGCGCGCGGCAGCACGTACCGGCCAAGGTGCGACCACAGGCCCTCGCTGCCCTGCGCCGCGTTCCAGGCCAACGCCAGCAAGGGGACCAGCACCAGCAGGGCGACGGCGAGCGCGGCTACGCGCCATGGGCGTTCGCCGGTCGTCACGCTGAAACAACTTTGATTCGGCTGTTCACGCCACACCTGTCTTTCCGGCTTACGCCGGAATGACGCACTTGTATAGCTTGTGCGAAACCTATTGGTCGAACCCGACCCGATCCACCAGCTCGCTGGCGCGCTTGCGGTACCTGACCACCTCGGCCAGCGGCAGCGGATCGATCTTCAGTTCACCGAAGCTCGCCACCACCGGATCCAGCGCCACGCCGGGCTTCACCGGGTATTCGTAGTTGGCCCGGGCGTAAAGGCTCTGGGCCGCGTCGGACACCAGGTATTCCAGCAGCCGCACCGCGCCCGCGCGGTTCTTCGCGTGGCGCGCCACCGCCGCGCCGCTGATGTTGACGTGGGTGCCGCCATCGGCCGCGCTGGCGAACACCGGGCGGATCACCTTGATCGCATCGCCCCAGGCACGCTGCTCGGAGCCCTCCTCGCTGTGCTTCATCCGGCCCACGTAATAGGCGTTGGCGATGCCGATGTCGCAGATGCCGCCGAGGATGTCGCGCGCCACCTCGCGGTCGCCGCCGGCCGCCGCGCGCGCCAGGTTGGCCTTCACCCCGCGCAGCCACTCCTCGGTAGCCGCTTCGCCCGCGTGCGCGACCATCGCGGCGAACAGGCTGGTGTTGTAGGGATGCTGGCCGGCGCGGATGCAGACCCTGCCTTTCCACTCGGGCTTCGCCAGATCCTCGTAAGCGAAGCTCTCCAGCGCGAGATCCTTGTCGGCATACAGCACCCGGTCGCGCAGCGACAGCGCATACCAGTGGCCGTTCGCGTCGCGCAGGCCGGCAGGAATCGCCGCGTCCAGCGCCGCCGATTCGATGGCCTGGGTATGACCGTTCTCGACCAGGTCCAGCAGGTTGCCGGTATCCACCGTCATCAGCACATCGGCCGGTGATCGCTCACCCTCGGCGCGCAGCCGCTCGGGCAGACCATCGCGCACGAACACGGTGTCCACCGCCACGCCGGTTTCGCGGGAAAAGGCGTCCAGCAGCGGCTGGATCAGGCCCGGCTCGCGCGTGGTGTACAGCGTCACCGCGGCCGCTTTCGGCACCGCGGGCTCGACCTTCGAGGCCGGTGCGGCGACCTGTTCCGGCGCGGGGCTGCCGCAGGCGGCCAGCAGCAGCGCAGCGGCCGCCCCGGCGGCCAGACGCAGGCGATGGGAAAGTACGGGAATGTGCATGAGCGGTTTCCGAAAAAGACGGGATGTCCTGGCCCGGCGATCAGGCCGCAGGTTGCCGGGAGGCGCGCATCTTAATGCAATCGGGAATCATGTGCAGTTGCGTCCGTCCCGCCCTCGCGCTCCGGAAACACCAGCATCGCATCCCCGTAGCTGAAGAAGCGGTAGCGCTCGCGCACCGCGTGGGCGTAGGCCGCCATCACCCGCTCGTAGCCGGCGAAAGCGCTGACCAGCATCAGCAGGGTCGATTCGGGCAGGTGGAAGTTGGTGACCAGGGCATCGACGCTGCGGATGCGCTTGCCGGGGAACAGGAACAATCGCGTGTCTCCGGCGAAGGGGCGAACCTCGCCGTCGCGAAAGCTCGATTCCAGCGCGCGCACCACCGTGGTGCCCACCGCCACCACGCGGCCGCCGCGCGCCTTCGCGGCGCGGATCCGCTCGCACAGCGACGCGCCCACGTTGAGCCATTCGCTGTGCATCACGTGGTCCTTGAACTCCTCGGCGCGCATCGGCTGGAAGGTGCCGGCCCCCACGTGCAAGGTGATGTGGCCGAATTCGACGCCGCGCGCGCGCAGCGCCGCCAGCAGCGCCTCATCGAAATGCAGCCCGGCGGTGGGTGCCGCCACCGCGCCGGGGGCGCGGGCGAAGACGGTCTGGTAGCGCTCGGCGTCGGCGGCGTCCGGTTCGCGCGTCATGTACGGCGGCAGCGGCATCCGGCCGATGCGCTTCAGCAGCTTTTCCAGCGGTTCGTCGCTTTCGAAGCGCAGCCGGTAGAACTCGCCCTCGCGCCCGAGCACGGCGACGCGGGTGCCATCATCCAGGATCAGCTCGCTGCCCGCCGCGGGCGATTTGCTCACGCCCAGCTGCGCGCGCGCCTCGTTGCCGTCCAGCACGCGCTCCACCAGCACCTCGACCCGCCCGCCCGTGGCCTTGCGCCCGAACAGGCGCGCGGGGATGACGCGGGTATCGTTGAACACCAGCAGATCGCCGGGGGCCAGCAGCGCCGGCAGGTCGCGGACGGCGCGGTCTTCCAGCGGTGCAGGTGCGGGCGGCAGCAGCAGCAGGCGGCTGGCCGAACGCGCCGCCAGCGGGTGCTGGGCGATCAGCTCGGTCGGCAGGTCGTAGCGGAAATCGGATTTCTTCACGCGCAGCGTCCCAGGTGGGCCGCCCATTATCCGGCGCGCGGGCAGGGCGGACAAACCGCCGCCCGATGCCTCACCCGCCCGCGGCGGCGGGGGTTATGCCGGCCCCGATGCAGTGATACAATTCCGCAATTGACTGATATGAAACGGAAACGAGAAGCGCGATGCCCTTCGCGCCATTCGTTTGCGCATCCGATCCTGCCGCGAGGAGGCACCATGAACCTGATCCAAGCCCTTTCCGACCTGCGCACCCAGCCCGGTACCGTCCGCACCCGCGGCCTGTCCGACGAGCAGCTCATGAGCCTGGCACCCGACTATCCCGAGCTGGTCGAAGCGGTCGAGGCGGCGCGCGCCCAGTTCGAGGCGGTGCGCGGCGAGTTCCCCGAGATCCTCGCGATGGACGAGGACGCGCAGTGCGCCACGGTGCAGGCCGGCTTCGTCAACTTCTATGCGGCCGATGCGGTCAATCCCTACGTCGCGCTGGCCGCGCGCGGGCCGTGGGTCGTCACCCTCAAGGGCGCGGTGCTGCACGATTCGGGCGGCTACGGCATGCTCGGCTTCGGCCACACGCCGACGGCGGTGCTCGATGCGATGGCGCGGCCGCAGGCGATGGCCAACATCATGACGCCCTCCCTTTCGCAGCTGCGCCTCACGCGCGCGCTGCGCGCCGAGATCGGTCAGCGCCGCAGCGACGGCTGCCCCTACGAGCGCTTCATGTGCCTGAACTCGGGTTCCGAATCGGTGACGCTGGCCTGCCGTATCGTCGACATCAACGCGCGCCTGCAGACCGAGCCGGGCGCGCGCCACGCCGGCAAGACGATCAAGCACGTCGCGGTGAAGGGCGCGTTCCACGGCCGCACCGAAGGCCCGGCGCGCTACTCCGACTCCACCCGCAAGGCCTACCTCGCGCACCTGGCCAGCTACCGCGGCGACGAATCGCTGCTGACGGTCGAGCCCTACGACGTGGCGCAGCTGCGCGGACTGTTCGCCAGGGCGGACCGGGAGGGCTGGTTCATCGAGGCGATGTTCCTGGAGCCGGTGATGGGCGAAGGCGACCCGGGCCGCGGCGTCACGCCGGAATTCTACGCCGCCGCGCGCGAGCTCACCGCCGCGCACGGCAGCCTGTTCCTGGTCGATTCGATCCAGGCCGGCCTGCGCGCCCACGGGGTGCTGTCGGTGGTGGACTATCCCGGCTTCGAGAAGCTCCCCGCGCCGGATCTGGAAACCTATTCCAAGGCGCTCAACGCCGGCCAGTACCCGCTTTCCGTGCTCGCCGCGAGCGGCCCGACCGCCGCGCTCTATCGCACCGGGGTCTATGGCAACACCATGACCACCAACCCGCGCGCGATGGATGTGGCGGCCGCGGTCATGGCGCAGCTGACGCCCGCCATTCGCAAGAACATCGCCGAGCGCGGCCGCGAATTCGTGGAGAAGCTCGAAGCCCTGCGCCGCGATCTGCCCGAGCTCATCACCAAGGTGCAGGGCACGGGCCTGCTGTTCTCCTGCGAGCTTTCGCCGCTGTTCAAGTGCTATGGCTCCGACAGCATCGAGGAATACATGCGCAAGAACGGCATCGGCGTGATCCACGGCGGCGCGAATTCGCTGCGCTTCACCCCGCATTTTGCGATCACCTCGCGCGAGGTGGATTTGGTCATCGCCCAGATCCGCCAGGCGCTGCTGAACGGCCCGCGCAAGGCGGTAAAGGAAGCGGCCTGAGCTTTCCGCTCCGATTTTCCGCACCGACGGTGAAAAGCCCGCCTCCCGGCGGGCTTTTCACTGCTGCACGCTGCGTGATTCGAGGCGCGACGCCCGCTCAGCCGGCGTAGGCGTTGGTGGCTTGCACCAGCGCCGCGGTGATTTCCGGCTCGAAGGCCGAGTGCCCCGAAGCCGGGCAGATCACCAGGTCGGCCTCTGGCCAGACCTTTTTCAGGTCCAGGGCGCTCTGCATCGGACACACCACGTCGTAGCGCCCCTGCACGATGGTGCCGGGAATGCCGTGCAGGCGGTGGGCATCGCGCAGGAGCTGGCCTTCTTCCTCGAAGAAGCCGCCGTTGACGAAGTAGTGGCTCTCGATGCGGGCAAAGGCGAGCGCGAAGTCTTCGCCGCGGTGCGAATCGATGAAGGCCGGATCCTGGTGCAGATAACTGCACGAGGCTTCCCACACCGACCAGGCGCGCGCGGCGGCCAACCGCACCGCCGCATCGTCCGAAGTGAGGCGGCGGTGGTAGGCCGAGATCAGATCGCCACGCTCGACCGCGGGAATGGCGGCGAGATACTCGTCCCAGGCATCGGGAAACAGACGGCTGGTGCCTTGCTGATAAAACCATTCCAGCTCCCAGCGCCGCAGCAGGAAGATCCCGCGCAGCACCAGTTCGGCCACCGCCGCCGGATGCTTTTGCGCATAGGCCAGCGCCAGTGTCGAGCCCCAGGAGCCGCCGAACACCTGCCAGCGCGCGATGCCCAGATGTTCGCGCAGCCGCTCGATGTCGGCCACCAGATCCCAGGTGGTGTTGTCCACCAGATCGGCGTGCGGCGTGGAGCGCCCGCTGCCGCGCTGATCGAACAGCACGATGCGATAGCGCGCCGGGTCGTGGAAGCGCCGCATTTTCGGACTGCAGCCGCCGCCCGGCCCGCCGTGCAGCAGCACCACGGGTTTGCCGGCGGGATTGCCGCATTCCTCATAGTGGAGGCAATGGCGCTCGGACACCTGCAGGGTGCCGCTGGCGTAGGGCTCGATCGCGGGATAGAGGGTTTGCATGGGGCTTCCGTCCGGGCAACGAAGACCCCGCGATTGTAGCCCGGCGCGTATTGGCGTCGGGATCACCGCGGCGCGCACCTCGGCAGCGCGCGGATCCGCGCGGCGCTCATCCGCGCCGCAGCGCCTCCAGCAGCGCCTGCGGCTTCTCCACGCTGAGCAGCAGGGCGCGATCGGCACCGCGTTCGGGCAGCACCAGCACGCGGCTGCGGTCGGTCAGCGCGCAGAACAGCTTGCGGTGCCAGCGGCTGGCGCGAAAGTGGCCGACCGCCGCGCCGGGCAGGCCGATGCCGTTCATCCGCAGTCTCGGCCACCACTCGCTGGAAGGATCCAGCGCGAGGATGCGCGCCGCATCAAGATCCAGCGCCGACAGCGCGAGGCGGCGGCGATAGCCGCTGGCGCGCACCGTGATCCGCCCGTCCGCGAGGCGCACGCGCATCCGTCGCAGGCTCCAGGACATCACCGCGACGAACGCGACCAGGCCTGCGCTGATGACCACGAAGATCCATGCCGGCTGCAGCGCGCCCACGCCCTGGACCGCCGCGATGGCGGCAAAAACGGGCAGCGGCAAAAGGGCCAGCGCCGCCAGCGTCACGAAGGCCGACTTGCGGGGCGGCACGATCGCGAAATCCCGGATCACGGACCGCCGCCGACAAAGGTGGCGATATCGTCGATCACCGCCTCGTCCACGCGGCCCGCGGTGGCGTACTCGGCCGGGCCAGATGGTCCTTCACCCGCAATCATCAGGTGATTGAGCGCCGGATGCAGGGCGAACTGCACGCGCGCGTCGCCGTCAAAGGCGGCGTGCCAGCGCGCGAAGTCCCCGTCGACGCTGACCTGGTAGTCGCGCCCGCCTTGCACCAGCAGGATTGGCTGGGTCAGCGTGGCGGCGACCGCGACCGGATCGTAGTCGCGCAGGTCTATCCAGTACCGCGCCGGCAGGCCGAGCAGGGTGTCGGCGGCGGGAACGTCCCCGGACAGACTGGCAACGGCGGAGGCTTTCACCGCCATCGCGTCGATCTCGGCCTGCTCGTGCGAACCGACTTCTCCGTCCAGTTCGGCCAGGTAGCGGACCTGCTCGACCACGATGTCATGGAGCGGGCGCGCCGGCGCCGCCAGCAGGATGAGCCCGGCCAGGTCCGGCGCGCGCTGCGCGATGCGCGGCGCCATCATCGCGCCGAGGCTGTGCCCGGCGAGGAACACCCGCTGCGGGTCGATGCGGGGCGCGGCGCGCAGCAGCGAAACCGCGCGCACGGCGTCATCGACGGTTTCATCATCCACGGTGAAATCGCCCGAGGCGAACGCCTGCGGGTGCGCCTTGCTGCGCTTGTCGTAGCGCAGCACCGCCACGCCGCGCTCGCCCAGTGCGTGGGCGATGTCGCGGAAGGGGTGATTGGGGCCGATGGTCTCGTCGCGATCATGCGGGCCCGAACCGTGCACCAGAACGACGGCCGGAAACGGCCCCTCTCCCCTGGGCAGGGTGAGCTTGCCGCCGAGCGCGGCATCGCCCTCCCCGACCGGGAGCTCCACCTCGCTGAAGCGCTCGTTGGAAACCGGCGCAGGCGCGGGCGCGGGCGCGGGCGCATCGGATTTTGCCGGCACCAGGCGGAAGCCGCTGATGCGGCCATCAGGACCGACCGCGATCCGCGCATCCAGCGCCACCAGCCCGAAGGTCAGCGTGGAGGTGACCACCGGCGTGCCGGATACGCTTTCCCCGCGCAGCGCGCTGCGCGACGCCCGCGCGCCCAGCTGGGCAGGCAGCGCCTCCCAGACCTCCTTGAGCTTGCCCCCGGCGAGCGCCTCCTGCAGTTCCGGCGTACCGCGCGCGAGAGCGTCCTCGAAACGGCCGGCGTCGAGATCGTCGAGGAAGGCCTCGCCGATGCGCAGGTGCTCCGGATCGGCCAGGGCACTCTGCGCCGGCGGCAGCAGCAGGGTCTCGAACAGCCAGACGGCGCTGAAGTAGACGCCGATCAGCGAGCCGATGGCGAGCACGGCAATGACGAGTTTGCGATTCATGCGTTCTTCCTCAACGCGGTCGTTTCAGGAACAGCGTGACCACCACGCCGTAGAGCAGCGCATTGACCAGCTCCCAGCGCGCCTCGCCTTCGATGTTCAGCCGTTCGGCCACCTCGTCGGGGCGGAACTCGCCCCAGATGCTCGGGGTGACCGTCACCACCTTGTACTCCCAGCGCTCACTGGCCATCGTCGTCTCCTTGCTCGGTTTCGGGCGCGGGCGGCGCGGCGGGCGGCAGGCGCCCGGCCCGGCGCAGCGCCGCGCGCAATGCGTATTCGATCTGTGCGTTCAACGAGCGCAACTCGTCGTCGGCCCAGCGCTGCGCCGCTTCCAGCACCTTGGCATCGATACGCAGCGGATAGGCTTTTTTCTCTTTCATCGCGGTTGAAGATTCGTGACCCGGGATCCGTTGGAACCGGGGCAGGGATCGCTTCCGCGAATCCCGAATCCCCAATCCCGGCTCTCAATACAGCGAGCCGGTGTTGAGTACCGGCTGGGCGGCGCGGTCGGAGCACAGCACCACCAGCAGGTTGCTCACCATCGCGGCGCGGCGCTCCTCGTCCAGCTCCACCACGCCGTTCTTCTTCAGCTCATCGAGCGCCATTTCGACCATGCTCACCGCGCCGTAGACGATGCGGGTGCGGGCCGCGACCACGGCCTCGGCCTGCTGGCGCTGGAGCATGGCCTGGGCGATTTCCGGGGCGTAGGCCAGGTGGCTGATGCGCGCTTCGATCACGTCCACGCCGGCGCGTGCGAGGCGCTCGGCGATCTGCGCCTTGAGATGCTCGGACACTTCCTGCGGGTGGCTGCGCAGCGCGATGCTGCTGCCGTCGTGCTGGTCATAGGGATAGCTCGACGCCATCGCGCGCAGCGCCGCCTCGGACTGGATGTGCACGTAGCTCTCGTAGTCGTCGACGTTGTAGACGGCCTCGGCCGAATCCACCACCTGCCACACGATCACCGCGGCGATCTCGATCGGGCTGCCTTCCAGCTCGTTGACCTTGAGCTTGCCGCTCTCGAAGTTGCGCACCCGCAGCGACACCTTCTTCGCCGAAAAGAAAGGGTTGTTCCAGCGCAGGCCGGATTCCTTGACGGTGCCCACGTACTTGCCGAACAGGCTCAGCACGCCGGCCTGGTTGGGCTCGATGGTATAGAAACCGCCGAGGCAGGCGAGCAGCACCACGCCCGCAAGGATCGAGGCCACGATCACCCACACGGTGACCTGGGTCAGCCCCATCACGAACAGGGCGGCGACGGCCAGCAGGGCGGCCAGCAGGACCAGCAGAACGGGTATGCCGGGCAATGATTTTCTCGCGATCTCGTGCATGGGGCTCTCCTTGGTTGGAAATTATGATATCACTTCGATATCACTTCACAAGACGAGCGTCGACCTCCGATGTGACCACGGTGCCCAGCGGCGGCACGGCGTAGCGCACCAGCGGTGCCGGCAGGCGCTCGGAACTGATCCAGACCGCGGTGCCATCGGCCTCGAAGCCCATGCCCTCGGCCTGCGCCATCCACGGCAAGTCGAGCCGCACCGGCGGCTGGCGCAGCGCAACCGCCCAGCCATCGGAGTGGCGCGGCCACAGGTAGAGATGCAGGTAGCTCATCACCGCGAAAGCGGAACCGTCGGCACGGATATCCGCGGCGGTGATCTGGCCACGGTATCGGCCATAGACCGGATTGCGCTCGCGATCTTCCACGCTGGGCTGGACGATGCCGGCCAGCGTCCCGAGCGGCTCGGCCACCTGCAGCGCCTCTGCATCCACGGGAAACAGCGGCAGGCGGAACAGTTCGGGCGGCACGCGCTTCTTGGAAACGAGATAGATCGCGCCCTCCGCCGCGTCCACCGCCACCGCCTCGCAGTCGCGCGCGCCGTCCGGCCAGCGGAAGCGGATCGTGCGCACCGATTCGATGCGAACGTCTTGCAGCCTCCCCGGCTCTTCGAGCACGTGCAGCGCCAGCTCGCGGCGCAGGCCGCCGTTGTCGCCGGTATCGGCCACCAGCAGCCAGGCCCGGTCCGCGTGCTCGAAGCTGGCCATGTCTTCCCAGTCCAGATCCTCCACCGGCAGCTCCAGCGCCGCGTGCACGCTGCCGTGCCCATCCACCGCGTAGAGCACGCTCGGCTGGTGGCTGTCGTTGTGCATCCAGACGATGCCCGGATGACGGCGTGAGACCGCAAGACCGCTGATTTCCTTCAGCCGCACATCGGTGACGACCCCGGACAGGACCGCGCCTTCGGGCAAGGGATGGATCTCGCCGTCCACCGCAGGCTGCGCCCGCGCCACGCCTTCCGCGAGCCAGGCGGCAGCCAATACCAGCAGCAGAAGACCCGTGCGCACCATCGGGCGGATGATGCCATGAACACGCGCATGCGCTCGCCCGGTCGCCCCCAGACGACAAGGCCTCCCGCGCGGGAGGCCTTGTCCTAGGTTCACGGCGTCAGGCAAGCGCTGCCTGACTTCCCACCTGCGCCGCCCGGTTCAGCGGCGACGCAGGTGCGCGGGAGGTGCGCCTTACTCGAACCCGTCGGAGAAGATCTCCGGCGGCAGCGGCGCGTCCACCGTCAGCGACACCGGCACCACCACCAGCGCGGTGCCGTTGCCCGGACCCGCGTCCGGGTCATTGCTCGTCACGCACAGGTTGCCCGCATAGCTCCCCACCGCGAGGCCGGTCGCATCGAACGTCACCGTCACCGCCGAGCTGCCGCCGGCGATCGTCGTTCCGCTCGCCGGCGATACCGTCAGCCACGGAATGTCCGAGGGCGCGGAGCACGCCGGCGGCGTCACCCCGCCCGCCGTGCCTTCCACCACGAACGGGAAGTCCTGCGGGGTCGTCGAGCCCGAATCCATCGCCGCCTGCCAGGTGCTGCTCGATCCGACGTACTGCATTGCGTTGGCACCCGGCGCATTGGTCTGCCCAACCAGCGTCACCGCAGGGGCCCACGGGCCCGAGGCCAGCGAGCCGCTCAGCTGCCAATCCACCCAGTACGTGCCCGCCGCAAGGCTCGTGCCCACCGTCGCCACCACCGCCATCACCGGGCGCTGGGTATTGCCCAGATCCGTCCCGCTGGTGCGGTAGACGTTGGTGAAGGCCGTGCTCGCCAGACGGTTGCTGCTGTCGTCGCCGAACACGATGTTGCTGCCCGCCGCGCCCGGCACGCCGTCCCAGATCCGCAGGTTCACGCCCGTGATCGTCGAGGCCGTGGTCGAGCCGGTCTGATAGGCGAAGAAGGTCAGCGTGTCGATCGTCCAGCCGCCCGCCGGTACCGTGAAGTCGTCGGCCAGACGGAACGGACCGGCCTGACTGACGTTGGAGCCAAGGCTGGTGTTGGTCAACTGCAGCGCGCTCACGTCCGCGCCACCCGCGCCACCGCCCGGATTGGTCACCAGCGGGCCGTTGTCGTGCAGCGTGGCCAGCGGGGCCAGCCAGGCACCCGTCGCCAAGCGTCCGGTCGCGGCCGCCGCCGGCGCATCCGCGCCCACCACCTCGCTCGCCGGCTGCGCCGACGGGACGAAGGCAGGCATCCGCGGAAGCCGCGGGGCGTTTTCCTCGGCGATCGACCAGTGGAGGTCCGCCGTTCCCGTGTTGCCCACGTCCAGCGTCTGCGTGGTGATGGCATCAGGTGCCTGCGTGCTCGACAGCGAGGCCGGGCTCACGTTCGCGTTCGGGATGCCGCCCGAGGCCTGGCAGCTCTGCACGCTCACGTTGTCCACGTCCCAGCCCGGACGGCTCACCGAGCTGTCCGTGCCGATCCGCCAGCGGAACTGCACCGTCTGGCCGGCATAGCTGCTCACGTCCGCGATGGTCTGCCGGTAGGTCGTCGTGGTCGCGCTGCACCAGGCCTGCAGGCCCGCCAGCGGGTTGCTGAAGCTGCCCGATATCGCGCCCACGTACGGGCCCACCAGCAGGTTCGCGTTCGGCACCTGGGTCCAGCTCGAACCACCGTTGCTGCTCACCTCCAGGATGCCGCCGTCGTAGCAGCCCGCGGTGCCGTTGTTCTCCAGGTTCGGCACGTGGTCGAACTTCAGTACCACCGGGTTCTCGCCCGTCGGCAGGCTCACCGGCGGAGACACCAGGCGCTGGTCGGTGATCGAACCCGTGTTCACGCCGCGCACGTGTTGCGCGCCGGCGTTCGGGTTGGCGGTCGAGATCGCCCAGGTGTTGGCGCCCGTACCCGCCGGCGTCGTCCACCCGCCCAGCCCGCCTTCGAAGGTCTCGGTCACCAGCACGTTGGCCACCGTGCCCGGGCCGCAATCGCCCGGGGCCGCCACCGTGGTGAAGCTCGATGCCGACGACCAGCCGCCGCTGCCGCAGGTGTTGCCGGCCCGCACTCGCCAGTAATAGGTGCTGCTGGTGTTGAGCGCCGTGCCAGGCGTCCAGCTGGTACCGCTCACCCCGCTGGCCGAGGCCACGACGTTGCTGAACGCCGCATCGGTGGCCACCTCGATGTCGTAGCCGGCCGCCTGCGCCACCGCGCTCCAGCTGAACGTCGGCAGCGCCGGCACGTTCAGCGCGCCGTTGGACGGGGATGTCAGCGTGCCCGCCGAAGGTACCGCGCTGAACAGGTTCAGGCCCACGCTCGTGGTCTTCGGGCCGCTGCCCGCGTCGCCGGTGACATCCAGCGTGTAGCTGCCCGCCGCCGCCGCGCCGGTGTTGCCGATGCTCAGCGTGCTCGTGCCCACCGGCGTCACCGGGTTGGCGCTGAAGCTCGCCGTCGTGCCCGCCGGGTTGCCGCTCACGGCCAGCGTCACCGGGGCGGTGTAGCCCAGGATCGAGCCGATGTTCACCGTGTAATCCGCCGCCGTCGGGGTGCATACCGAAAGGCTGGTCGGCGTGACCTGCTGGGTGAAGTCGGCCGACAGCGCGCAATTGGTGCAGACCAGGGCAAAGTCCTGGTCGGTCGGCGTGGCATTGTTCGGCACGCCGTCACCGGCCAGTGCCGTGGCGCTGATCGTGATCGTCAGCGCGCCGCCGCTCGGGTTCTGGATGAAGACGTTTTCCAGATTGTTGCGGGTGTCCGCCGTGCCGCCGGTCGATGACCAGCCGCCGGTGAACACGTTGCCCCGGTAGGTGCTGGCACCATCGACTACCGACAGATCCAGGTTGTTGACCAGCGCCGGGTTGGCGCCCGCCGCACCCGGGGCATCGGTCCAGGCCAGGGTGACCTTGACCGGCTTGCCGGGATCAGCAACGCCCAAAGTGATCTGGTGCGTCTGGCCGGTCGCGGTGAGGAGCTGGGTCTGGTCCCAGTACTCCGCCGCGACGCCCGGCTGGATGATGTTGCTGACGTTGATCCGCCCCCAGCCTTCCATGGTGTTCCAGCGCGCCGAGGTGTTGCCGGCCATGTCGATCGCGTTGTTGACCAGCAGCGCCTTGGCCATGGCCGGGCTCGGCGTGGCACCGGCATTGACGCTGCGCCACCATTCGGTCAGCAGCACCACCGCGCCGGCCGCGTGCGGCGACGCCATGCTGGTGCCCGAACAGTAGGAATAGCGTGCCGGGCTGCCGGTGCCACCGATGTCGGAGCCGCTGCCGGTGCAGCTGCCGCCGGTATCGTTGCGCGCCGAGGCGATCTGCTCGCCGGGTGCCGCTATCGTCGGCACCTGCCGCCCGTCCGCCGCCGGGCCGCGCGAGGAGAAGCTCGAGATGTCCTCGACGCTGCCGACCCGGTAGTTGCGCGACGAGGCGGTGACGATGACGTTCTTGGCTTCCTTGGGCGCGGTCAGGCCGCTGGTCCCGGAGTTGCCCGCCGAGAACACTTGGATGAAGGGCTCGGCCACGCCGGCGGTATCGAAGTCGCCATCGCGCGCCATGATGTCATGGGTGCGCTCGGACGCCTGATAGCCGTGGTTGGTGCCTTCGCCGGTGGTCCAGGAATTGTTGGTGCCGATGGCTCCACCCAGCACCGCGCGCTTGGAGTGCTCCTGCCAGCCGCCCGAAGGCGGCCAGGCCGAGGCGGACAGCGAGTTCATCGCGTACAGGCCGGCACCGGGTGCCACGCCCAGGCCGTATAGGAACCCGTTGGCATCGGTCAGGCCCAGGCTCGCATCGCCCGCGACGATGCCGGCGACGTGGGTGCCGTGGCCGCCGCCGGAGCAGTCGGAGCCGGGCTGGCCCGCCGGATTGCAGGCACCGGGGAAGCTGTAGCCGCCCACGATGCGCCCGATCAGATCGGGGTGGTCGTAGTCGATGCCGGTATCGGTGATGGCCCAGGTCACGCCGGAACCGTCGAAGCCGAGGTTCACCAGATGGTTCTCGTAACCCACGACCGGCACGCCGCCCGGGTGGTTGCCGGCCTGGATCTGAGCCGACATTTCATCGTCGAGAATCGGCCGTGCATCCTGGTAGCCCAGCCACAGCACGTTGTCGATCGCCGCGACCGCGTCGATGGCGTCGACCGGCATTTCGACGATGGCGTTGAAGAACTTGCGGTCCGGCTGCGACGGATAGTGCTGCAGCACGCGGCCACCGGCCTTCTCGATCGAGGCCAGGGTCGATTCGACCTGCTTCTCGTCGTAGAACATCACATCGACGTTGTGAATCATGCCGGCTCGGCCATCGAGGCTCTGCGACGGCTTGTAGGCCGGTTGCACGCGCCCCTGCCAGCGCACGAACGACAGGCTCTCGGCACGCGCCAAGGCCTGCGGCTCACCCCAGACCAGATAGGCGTTGTGCGGGTAGTACTGCAGCGGATCGAGCCCGGCCGCTTCCAGATCGGCCAGCCAGCCGGCCTTCACCGGGCCGCGGAACTGCACCAGATGGAACCCGGGGCCTGCGCCATCGGATTCGCCGGCCGATCCGGCCGGCGGCGCGCCGTCCACGAGCGGATCGAAGCGGAAACGGTTGATCTGGATTTGGCCGGCCTCCCTGTCTTCCTCGAAGCCGCCGCCCGAGGCGGCGATGCGCAGATAGTCGGCCGCACCAAGCTCCAGCCAGCGGAAGCTGCCGTAGTCGGCCTCGAAACGCGGCGACAGCGACAGCAGGTTGAGCGAATTCACGCCGGCCGCCGGCACGCGAACGAAGCGACTCGCGCCGGGTGCGGAAGTGGCATTCGCCTCAAACGGCTGCTGCGTTGGCTGCCATCCGGGCTGCGCGGCAGCCGGCCCGACCCCGCTTCCGAACACGAGCAGTGCGACGGCGGCGCTCAACGGCGCCGTTCTAAATGCCTTCATCTTCAAACTCCCCATGAGTGTGATGCGTACGAATGACCCGTCGATCCGGGCCAAAGTGCATCGAGCGTACCATTTTTTTTGCATGGGAAAGAAGTCAGGAAGGCGCGCGTCAGGCACCGGCCCACATCCGGAAAACGAAGGGCCTCCCGCCGGGGAGGCCCTTCGTTCAATCCGTCGCACGCTGGTGGCTGGAGACGGCGAAGCGTTCGACGTCTCCCCACCACCCCCGCCCCCACCTGCGCCGCCCGATTCAGCGGCGACGCAGGTGCGCGGGAGGTGCGCCTTACTCGAACCCGTCGGAGAAGATCTCCGGCGGCAGCGGCGCGTCCACCGTCAGCGACACCGGCACCACCACCAGCGCGGTGCCGTTGCCCGGACCCGCGTCCGGGTCATTGCTCGTCACGCACAGGTTGCCCGCATAGCTCCCCACCGCGAGGCCGGTCGCGTCGAACGTCACCGTCACCGCCGAGCTGCCGCCGGCGATCGTCGTTCCGCTCGCCGGCGATACCGTCAGCCACGGAATGTCCGAGGGCGCGGAGCACGCCGGCGGCGTCACCCCGCCCGCCGTGCCTTCCACCACGAACGGGAAGTCCTGCGGGGTCGTCGAGCCCGAATCCATCGCCGCCTGCCAGGTGCTGCTCGATCCGACGTACTGCATTGCGTTGGCACCCGGCGCATTGGTCTGCCCAACCAGCGTCACCGCAGGGGCCCACGGGCCCGAGGCCAGCGAGCCGCTCAGCTGCCAATCCACCCAGTACGTGCCCGCCGCAAGGCTCGTGCCCACCGTCGCCACCACCGCCATCACCGGGCGCTGGGTATTGCCCAGATCCGTCCCGCTGGTGCGGTAGACGTTGGTGAAGGCCGTGCTCGCCAGACGGTTGCTGCTGTCGTCGCCGAACACGATGTTGCTGCCCGCCGCGCCCGGCACGCCGTCCCAGATCCGCAGGTTCACGCCCGTGATCGTCGAGGCCGTGGTCGAGCCGGTCTGATAGGCGAAGAAGGTCAGCGTGTCGATCGTCCAGCCGCCCGCCGGTACCGTGAAGTCGTCGGCCAGACGGAACGGACCGGCCTGACTGACGTTGGAGCCAAGGCTGGTGTTGGTCAACTGCAGCGCGCTCACGTCCGCGCCACCCGCGCCACCGCCCGGATTGGTCACCAGCGGGCCGTTGTCGTGCAGCGTGGCCAGCGGGGCCAGCCAGGCACCCGTCGCCAAGCGTCCGGTCGCGGCCGCCGCCGGCGCATCCGCGCCCACCACCTCGCTCGCCGGCTGCGCCGACGGGACGAAGGCAGGCATCCGCGGAAGCCGCGGGGCGTTTTCCTCGGCGATCGACCAGTGGAGGTCCGCCGTTCCCGTGTTGCCCACGTCCAGCGTCTGCGTGGTGATGGCATCAGGTGCCTGCGTGCTCGACAGCGAGGCCGGGCTCACGTTCGCGTTCGGGATGCCGCCCGAGGCCTGGCAGCTCTGCACGCTCACGTTGTCCACGTCCCAGCCCGGACGGCTCACCGAGCTGTCCGTGCCGATCCGCCAGCGGAACTGCACCGTCTGGCCGGCATAGCTGCTCACGTCCGCGATGGTCTGCCGGTAGGTCGTCGTGGTCGCGCTGCACCAGGCCTGCAGGCCCGCCAGCGGGTTGCTGAAGCTGCCCGATATCGCGCCCACGTACGGGCCCACCAGCAGGTTCGCGTTCGGCACCTGGGTCCAGCTCGAACCACCGTTGCTGCTCACCTCCAGGATGCCGCCGTCGTAGCAGCCCGCGGTGCCGTTGTTCTCCAGGTTCGGCACGTGGTCGAACTTCAGTACCACCGGGTTCTCGCCCGTCGGCAGGCTCACCGGCGGAGACACCAGGCGCTGGTCGGTGATCGAACCCGTGTTCACGCCGCGCACGTGTTGCGCGCCGGCGTTCGGGTTGGCGGTCGAGATCGCCCAGGTGTTGGCGCCCGTACCCGCCGGCGTCGTCCACCCGCCCAGCCCGCCTTCGAAGGTCTCGGTCACCAGCACGTTGGCCACCGTGCCCGGGCCGCAATCGCCCGGGGCCGCCACCGTGGTGAAGCTCGATGCCGACGACCAGCCGCCGCTGCCGCAGGTGTTGCCGGCCCGCACTCGCCAGTAATAGGTGCTGCTGGTGTTGAGCGCCGTGCCAGGCGTCCAGCTGGTACCGCTCACCCCGCTGGCCGAGGCCACGACGTTGCTGAACGCCGCATCGGTGGCCACCTCGATGTCGTAGCCGGCCGCCTGCGCCACCGCGCTCCAGCTGAACGTCGGCAGCGCCGGCACGTTCAGCGCGCCGTTGGACGGGGATGTCAGCGTGCCCGCCGAAGGTACCGCGCTGAACAGGTTCAGGCCCACGCTCGTGGTCTTCGGGCCGCTGCCCGCGTCGCCGGTGACATCCAGCGTGTAGCTGCCCGCCGCCGCCGCGCCGGTGTTGCCGATGCTCAGCGTGCTCGTGCCCACCGGCGTCACCGGGTTGGCGCTGAAGCTCGCCGTCGTGCCCGCCGGGTTGCCGCTCACGGCCAGCGTCACCGGGGCGTTGTAGCCCAGGATCGAGCCGATGTTCACCGTGTAATCCGCCGCCGTCGGGGCGCATACCGAAAGGCTGGTCGGCGTGACCTGCTGGGTGAAGTCGGGATTCTGCGCGCAGTTGTAGCAGACCAGGGCGAAGTCCTGGTCGGTCGGCGTGGCATTGTTCGGCACGCCGTCACCGGCCACGTTGGCCGCCGTCACCGTGATCGAGATCGCGCCGGATGCACCGGCCGGCAGAAAGATGGCCTCGTAGTTGTTCTTGTTGTCGGCCGTCCCTCCGGTGGTGCTCCACTGGCCGCTGAACGCGTTGCCCAGGTAGCTGCTTCCGCCCACGGTCGCCTGGAGGTCCAGGTTGTTGACCTGCGGACTGGTGCCGATGGCACCGGCCGCATCGGTGTAGGTCATGACGATGCGCACCGGCTTGCCCGGATCGGCTACGGCACCGTTCCAGGTCCAGGTTTCGCCGGTTGCGCCGAAGATCTGGGTCTGGTCCAGCAGCGCGCGCGGCGCGTCGTCGAAGGCCAGCTGCATGTTGGGCATGCCGTAGCCTTGGCTGTTGGTCGGCAGGTTGCCGTTGCCCGAGACGCCGGTCAGGTAGGTCGGGTGCGCGACCATGTAGGCCTTCATCATCGCCGGGCTGGGCGTGCTCAGGCCGTATTCGGTCTGCATCCAGCGGTAGTAGAGCGAGGCCACGCCGGCGGCGGCGGGCGTCGAATGGCTGGTGCCCGAGGATGCGGCGAAGACGGTCTGGCCGGGCGGGCGGTACTGATCGCAGACGCTGTCGCCGGCATAGCCGGTGGCGTTGCTGGCGGTGCCCTGGATATGCGTGCCGGGCGCGATGATCTCCGGCTTGACGCGCGAACCGGGCGCGGGGCCGCGGCTGGAGAAGTTGATCACGTCCATGGCGTTGTCGGCACCGGTGGCACCGACTCCGCAGCCGTCCGTCCAGCCCCCCCCTTCGTCGTTCGGGCGCTGGTTCTCCGAGGCACCGACCGTGATCATGTTCTTGCCGTTGCCCGGCGTGCCGACCGTACCCGCACCCGAACCGCTGTTGCCGGCCGCGAACAGGTAGATCATCTGCTGGTTGCCCGGCTCGGCCAGGTCCGCGTCGCGCACGCCCACGTCATAGGCCTGCGAGGAGTCGTCATAGCTGCCGGCGCAGCCCGAGCAGCCCCAGGAGTTGGAGCTGATCACCGCGCCCTTGTCCTGTTCGCTCTTGATTACCCCCGTATCGGTATTGCCGCACACCGAGACGTCGTAGGCGCCCGCATTGCGGAAGATCTTGGTGTTGCCGGTGCGGCCGTAGGGATTGATGCCCTGGCCGCGCAGGTAGCCGTTCGCGTCGGTGAACGGAAGCCCGGCGCGCTGGTCATAGCCGCTGATGATGCTGGTGTTGATATGGCCATGGCCGCCGCGTCCGTCGGCCAGGGCATCGGTGGTGCAGTTGTTGGCGTAGACGATGCGGCTGGTAACGCCGTCGCGGAACCGGGTCAGGGTCGAATCGCCGGCACCGTTCACGATGGTGCCGTTGCCCACGCCATCGTCGGTCACGTTGACGAGGGGATAGTCGGCCGGGTTCTGGCTGAAGCCCAGACTGTCCAGCCAGGCCAGGTAGCCGGGCGCGGCCGGGCCGGTGTTTCCGGCGTTGAAGTCACCCGCAAGGATCTGGCCCTGCACCTCGTCCATCTTGTGGCGCGGGAAGCGCTCGCCCACCCACACCACGTCGGGCAGCGCAGCGATGGTCAGGAGGTCCGCGGCGCGAACGGTGATGAGGGTGTTCTCGAAGGCGAGGATCGGGGACCAGTCGGCCTGCACTTCGACCGCCAGGTTCGCCACGGCTTGCTGGGTCGCACTCTTGCCGGTGTGGCTGTACATCTGCACGACCACCGGCACCAGCTCATCCGGCCGGGTCGCTTCGAGGATGCGGCGCTCGATCGATCCACCCAGCTTGTAGGCGGGCTGGAAGCTGCCGCTGAACTGGAGGAAGTCGCCGTCGGCCGCGAGGCCGTCGAGCTTTCCGCGGCTTGCCGCATCGGACCACACCATGTAGCCGTTGGTGGCGACGTACTGCACCAGCCGGGCACCGGTCGCCTCGACCTCATCCAGCCAGGCCTGCTTGATCGGGCCGACGAATTGCACCAGATGCAGCGCCGGACCGGCCGGGGACTTGGCCGCGAGCGTGGGCGGGACATCCCGGACAGCGGTCGTGCTGATCGGATGGCGGTCGAAAAGGATCGCGTCCATCTCCGGATCGATCCGCAGGCGCGCGCGCGCCTCCCCGGACAGGCCGCGCAAGGCTTCGTCGCTGACCCGATACAGGCCGAACGCACCGTAGTCGTGCCACAGGCTCACGCCCGGCGTGGCCGGGTCGAGCTGCCCGGGGGCGGCGATGACTTTGTGGGATTTTGCAGTGGCAGCGCCAATGCCTGCGGCAAGCGCAAGCAGGGTACAACCCGCGGCGGCAAGCGCGCGGCCGTGACTTCTCATACAGGAGTTCTCCCGAAGCGGTTGGATCAATCGAATCTGTGTGTACGACAGCTGAATCGCCAGCGCACGCTAACACAACGCCAACCACTGCCACAGCCCCCCCCGGGAGGCACCGGCGAACGCGTCGGTCATGCGGCAGCCTCGGACAACGCGGGTGCACAGCCTGATCGACACCCGCCCGGAGTGCCCCGCCAGTTATTGCGCGTCGAGGTCGCCCAGGGCCTGGATCAGGCGGCGGGCGCGCTTGTCGGGACGGTGCGCAGGCGGCCGGTAGCCGGCGCGCTCGGCGGCGCGCAGCGCGCGCTGCGCCTCGCGATGGAGGCGCGACTGCTCGTCTTCCCGATAGAGCTGCTGCGCCACGGAAGCCGGCCCGCGCGCGTCGGACAATCCCAGTACAGTGATCTCCCAGGTTTCACCGGCGCGCTCGATGCTCAGCGCATCGCCCACGCGCACCGCGCGCGAGGGCTTGCAGGGCTGGCCGGCGACCTTCACCCTCGAAAGCGTCACGGCCTCCTTGGCCAGCGCCCGGGTCTTGAAAAAACGCGCGGCCCACAGCCACACGTCGATGCGCACGCCTTCGCTCACGGCACCTCGCCATCAGCGGCGTGCTGCGGCGGCTCGATACCCTCGTCGAAGAACTCCAGCGCCTCGGAGTTGAGGCAGTAGCGTTCGAACGTCGGGGCTGGCCCATCCGGGAAGACGTGGCCCAGATGCCCGTCGCAGCGCGCGCAGCGGACCTCGATGCGCACCATGCCGTGGCTGACATCGCGCAGGGCGCTCAGGTGTCCGGGATCGACCGGGCGCGAGAAGCTCGGCCAGCCGGTGCCCGAGTCGAACTTGTCGGCCGAGGAAAACAGCGGCAGGCCGCACAGCGCGCAGGCGTAGCGGCCACTGCGGTGGTTGTCGAGCAGGTTGCCGCAGAACGGTGCCTCGGTGCCGTGCGCCAGGAGGACGTGGCGCTGCTGCGGGCTCAGGCGCGCCGCGAGGCGTTCGCGCTCGCGGCCGGAAAGCGGCACGAGGTCGTAGCCCGAGGCGGATCGCGGGCGCGTCGCGCTCACTGCGGACGCACCTTGTCGGGAAAGGCGTGGCGCAGCTTGGCCACCTTGGGCTGCGCGGCGGCGCGGATGAAGGGCTGCTCGGGATTGAGCGCGGCGTAATCCTGATGGTGGGCCTCGGCCGGGTAGAACGCAGCCAGCGGTTCGAGCGCGGTGACGATGGGCGCGTCGAAAAGCCCCGCAGCGTCCAGTTGCCCGATGTAGCGCTCGGCCAGCTCGCGCTGCGCCTGATCGGCAAAGAACACCGCCGAGCGGTACTGCGTGCCGATGTCCCCGCCCTGCCGGTTGAGCTGGGTGGGGTCGTGCGCCACGGAAAAGAACACCTTGAGGATCTGCCCCAGGCTGATGCGATGCGGGTCGTAGGCGATGCGGATCGCCTCGGCGTGGCCGGTGGTGTTGGTGCACACCGCCTCGTAATTGGCCGTCTCGGCGCTGCCGCCGCTGTAGCCGGAAACCACCTCGATGACGCCGTCGAGCTGGCGATAGACCGCTTCGGTGCACCAGAAACAGCCGCCGGCCAGCACGATCTCGGCGTGCGCGGCATCCGCGTCGGCCGCGGGATCGAACTCGGGATCGGGGAACGATGCCGGCGAGTGGCCGGGCAGCGCGCAGGCAAGCGTCATGACATAATCTCGCAACAGGAACCATTATCGAACATGCGCCCGACGGGAGCGGGCTTCAAGGGCAAGCGTGCCGCGATCAGGATTTCTTGCGCTGGCGCGGGGTGGTGACCAGTGCCGGTATCGGGCTGGGGAACTTCGCGGGACCACCCTTGGCGACGGTTCTGGTCGGAGCCTTCGCCGCCTTGGTCGGAGCCTTCGCCGCCTTGGTCGGAGCCTTTGCCGCCTTGGTCGGAGCCTTCGCCGCCTTGGCGGGAGTCTTTGCGACCGTCTTTGCGGCAGGCTTTGCCGGCGCTTTCGCGGTACCGACCTTGCCGGCGGCCGCAGGTTTTTCCGAAAGCGGTTTCGCCGGCTTGGGCGCGGCGGGCGCTGCCGCGACGCGCCCGCCACGGGCACCCAACTGCTGCAGCGAGGACAGGATCTCACCCAGCCCCGGCACCGATTCAATGAGCTGGCTCAGGTCCGGCAGGGCACCCTTGGGCAGCGCCTCGCCCAACAGCTGGGTGCAGGCACCCTGCCAGTCTTCCAGCGCCGCCTGCACCCCCACGGAAAAACGCGACTGGTGATCGATCGCCTTGGCCAGCAGCGCCTGCCAGCGTTCGGCGTCCAGCGCATCGAAGTGGCCCGCGAAATCGACCGGCAGCGGCGGCAGGGCGTCGAGGGAGAAATCGCGCCGGAAGCGATCCACGCCGGCCAGCCCCTGCCCCAGCCGCACGCCGGCCTCGTCCGCGAACAGGTCGTACCACTGCTGGCCGTGTTCCTGCAGCAGGGCGGCGATGCGCAGGGCCAGGTCGATGTTGGCCTGGTACAGCGCCTTGGGAACCGATGGGGTGGACATGGCAAGCCCTCCAAAATGTACGGGAACCGATCCACGCGCGCCGCGCGGCACCGTGCCTACAGCCTAAACCATCACGCCGCGCGGCGTCGCCCGCGCGCGCGGGAGTTCCGCGGCGGCCCTATTCGGGGCTTTCCGCGCGCGCGTGCCACAGCGCTTCCCAGCCTTCGCGGCCCATCGCCCGCAGCCGCGCCATGTTGCGCTCGTAGATCGCATCGGTGTCTTCGACCGCCTCCACCGCGCGTTCGATCGACGCTTCACGCAGCAGGTGCAGGGTGGGGAACGGCGAGCGGTTGGTGTAGTTGGCCGGGTCGTCGGCCGGGGCATCGCCGAACTGGTAGTCGGGGTGGAAACTTGCGACCTGCAGTTCGCCGTCGAGCTTCATCTCCACGAGCGCCGCGTCGGCGAGATCGAGAAAATCGTTGAACGCGAGAAAATCGCCCAGCACCTGCGGGTGCACCAGCAGGGTGGTTTCGATTTGCGCCTCGTCGGTCACGACGAGGCGCTGCAGCTCTTCGCACAGGTCCAGCAGCAGCGTCTCTTCATCACGCGCCGGGCTGACGACGATGCGAACCTGATCCTTCAGGTACGGCGCGCGGGCGAACGGGCACAGATTGAGGCCGATGACGGCGCGTTCGATCCAGCGCCGGGTGGCGGCAATGACCTCGGCCTCGTCCGGCACCGCGCTCACTCGCCGATGTCCTCGTTCCAGAGTGCCGGCTGTTCGCGCATCAGGCGCGCCATCAGCTCGATGCACTCAGGGTCATCGAGCACCGTCAGTTCCACGCCGCGACTGCGCAGCAGCGCCTCTTCGCCCATGAAGCTGCGGTTCTCGCCGACGATCACGCGCGGGATGCCGTAGAGCAGGATCGCACCCGAGCACATCGCGCAGGGCGAAAGCGTGGTGTAGAGCGTGGCCTCGCGGTACACGCTGGCGGGCTGGCGGCCGGCGTTCTCGAAGGCGTCCATTTCCCCGTGCAGGATCGGGCTGCCGTTCTGCACCCGGCGGTTGTGGCCGCGCCCGATGATGCGCCCCGCGTGCACGATCACCGATCCGATCGGAATCCCGCCTTCGGCGTAACCGGCGCGCGCTTCGTCGATGGCGGCCCGCATGAACTCATCCATGGAATGCTCCTTTCAGCGTGGTGCGTAGTAGGGGGTTTCGCCGCTGCCGTGGTCGGTGACATCGCGCACGCCGGTGACGCCGGGCACCTTGGTCAGCAGGGTTTTCTCCACGCCCTGCTTGAGCGTCACATCCACCATGCCGCAGCCGTGGCAGCCGCCGCCGAAGCGCAGCAGCACGATGCCCTCGCTGGTGATGCCTTCGAGCTTGACGCGCCCGCCGTGGCTGGCGAGCTGGGGGTTCACGACGCTGTCGAGGGTGTAGCGCACGCGGTCTTCGAGCGCCGCATCGGCACCCATGCGCTCGCCCTTGAGCCCCGGCGCGCGGATGTTGAGCTCGCCGCCGGTCGGCGTGACCTGGTAATCAACCTCGGCCTCGGCAAAGAACGGCGCGCTGGCGGCATCCAGATACAGGGTGAAGCCCTCGCAGGCGATGGCCAGCTCGCGGCCATCGAGATCGCCGGCATCGCAAAACTCCAGCCGCACCTCGGCCGAAGGCGTGCCGGGCTCGCTGGCACCCAGGCGGATGCCGACGGCATCGCCGCCCTGGCTTTCCAGCAGGCGGCGGAAGTGCTGCTGCGCGTGGTCGCTGATCTGGATCATGGGCACATCATCGCAATGAACACCGCCATTCTATCGCCGCGCGCCGGCGTGTTTCCGGGCCCGCCGTATACTTTCGCCCTGCCCGTCACGGAATCACGCCATGTCCCGCCTTCAGCAACTCGCGCAACAGCACTGCCGCCCGCTGCGCGGTGCCGAGCATCGCATCGCGCCCGCCGCCGCCGCGCAGCGGCTGGCCGACCTGCCCGATTGGGCGCTGGTCGAGGAAGGCGGCGCGATCACCCGCAGCTTCCGCTTTCCAGACTATTACCGGACGATGGCCTTCGTGAACGCGCTGGCCTTCATCGCACACCGCGAAGACCACCACCCGGACCTCGGCGTGCACTACGACCGCTGTGTGGTGCGCTACTCCACCCACGACGTCGGCGGGCTTTCCGACAACGACTTCATCTGCGCCGCCAAGGCGACCCTGCTGGCCGGCGACGGCGACGCCTGATCCCGGCGCGTGAACCGCCGGATCGCCCAGCCGCTCCTCTTTCCGGTGCTCGTGCTGGCGGGATTCTGGCTCCTTTCCCAGCTCACCGTGGCCACCTGGCTGGCGCGCGAGGCCAATCAGCGGCAGGCCGATTGGGCGCAGGGCCTTTCCCCATGGCGCTGGGATTTCAGCCAACCCGCCGCCGTGGTGCGTCCCGGCAGCCACGGGCTGGATGCGGCGCGCGGCACCCGCGACGGGCTGGACATCACCCTGCCCGAGGACGGTATCGCCAACCTCTCGCTGGCCCTGCGCGGCGAGCGCATCGACACGCGCGCCGTCAGCCGTGTGCGCATGGAACTGGAGGCCGGCGCACCGGCGCGCCTGATGCTCCTGGCGGGCAGCACCGGCCCGCCTTCGGTGTGGCTGGATGCCACCGTGGACCCCGGCCCGACGGCGCTGGAACTTGCGCTGCAGCCGTTCGATGCCGCGCCCGGCGCATCCCGCGCTCCGCCCGACGGCCTGTTCCTGCGCATCGAATCCGCGCCCGGAACCCGCCTCACGCTGCAAGCCCTCGCGCTGCGCGCCGCGCCCTGCGCCGGTTCCGGATGCCCCGGCCAGCCGCACGCCGCGCCGTTCTTCACGATGCCCGAGCGCCTGCTCGCCTGGCGCGACGCGCGGCTGGTCGAGCATCCCGCAGCGGCGACCGAAGCCGCAGGCTGGCTCGGCAGCGCCGCGCGCGCCCTTGCGCGCCTCACGCCCGAGCTTCCTCAAGCCTTCTGGCGCATCCTGACGCTGCCGCTCGCGCTGCTGGTGCTGTTCGCGCTCGCGCGGCGGCGCGCGGCGCGCACGCAAACGCCCGCTCCCGCCTCCCGCCCGCTGGCGGAACTCGCGATCGGCCTGGGCCTGCCGCTCGCCCTGCTGCTCGCCGGCTGGCCCGCGCGCGAGACCCCGCTCGCCATCACGATCAGCTTTGCCGCCTGTGTGCTCGCGCTCGCGCTTTTCCCTGCGCCCGACCCGCCGCGCTGGCGCGGGTCGGGTGATCGCAACGCATGGCGCGCCGCGCTGGTTTTCACCCTTGCAGCCGGCCTCCTGCTCGCTCCGCTCGGCGGGCTCGACGACAGCGCCAGCGCGCCGCGCGACAGCGCGCGCTTCCTGCGCTATCCGCTCTGGGCGCTGGTGCAGCAGTGGCTGCTGCTCGTCGCCATCGCCCCGCGCCTGCGCCTCCTGATTCCCGACGCGCGCCTCGCCGCGCTCGCCTGCGGCGTGGCCTTCGGCCTGCTGCACGCCCCCAACTTCGCCCTGATGGCCTTCACCTTCGCCGGCGGCACCGTCTGGGCCTGGCTCGGCTGGCGTCACCGCGCCCTGCTCCCGCTCGCCGCCAGCCACGCCGCGCTCGGCCTCTGGCTCGTCCACCTCGCCCCCACCTGGCTGCTGCGCTCGGCGGAAATCGGCGGGCGGTATTTGATGGCGCCGTGAAGGAGCCCCACCCGCTCACGCTCGGGAACACCAGCGCAACATCATCGCCACTGATTGGTCCCACCATCGACCAACCCTCCGATCGACGGGGAACGCTCGCCCGGCACTCCTTCCTTGCGGCAGTGCAACATCGTTCCTACACTGCGCGTTCCCGTACCACGCCATGCCGAGTCACGCCATGCAGCTCAACGTCCTCAAGGCCAAGATCCACCGCGCCCGCGTCACCCACGCGGAGCTTCACTACGAGGGTTCGTGCGCGATCGACGGGGTGCTGCTGGATGCCAGCGGCATCCGCGAATACGAGCAGATCCACATCTACGACGTGAACAACGGCGAGCGTTTCGTCACCTACGCGATCCGCGCGCAGGACGGCAGCGGGATCATCTCGGTGAACGGCGCGGCGGCGCACAAGGCGAAGGTGGATGATCTGGTGATCATCTGCGCCTACGGCGTGATCGACGAGGCGGCGATGGCGCAGCACAAGCCGACCCTGGTCTATCCCGACGGGAAGAACGCGATCGCGCGCATCGGCAACGCGATTCCGGTGCAGGCGGCGTAACCGCTCCGCCGCGCCGGCGTCGTGCCGGCGCTTCGTGTCTTCGGCCGTGCGGATTCAGCCGCGCAGGCCGAGGAAGTCCGGGCTGGCGATCAGGCGCAGCGCATCCAGCCGCAGGCGCGCTTGCGGAATCGCGGCGCGCAAGGCGTCGCGTTCGTCGCGCAGCGCAGCGATTTCCTCCGGATGCACCGCCGGGTTCACCCGCGCCAGCGCCTCCAGCCGCGTGATCTCGTCCTCGAACAGCGCCTCCATGTCGGCCAGCGCCGCGGCAATGGCGTCCTGCGCCTGCGCCGCGACGCCGCTGCGGGTCGCCTCCAGCATCGGCGGCACCAGCGTATTGAGGATGCGGCGGTGGCGGGTGAGGTCGATGGGCCGCTCGCCCGCGCGCTGCAGCGCGCGCAGGCCGGGCGCGAAGTCGCTGCGGTCGGCCAGGCGCGTATCGACCACCGCGCGCAGCGGCAGCGGGGCGAGGTAGCGCGGCACGCCAAGGCGCCGGTCGGCGACGCATTCGAGCACGTAGGCGGCCTCCAGCAGCACGCTGCGCGGCGGCAGCGCGTCGTCGATCAGGCAGGCGGCGTTGCCCAGTTCGGAAGAGATCAGCAGGTCGCCGCCCGAATGCAGCAGCGGATGATCGTCGCGCAGGTAGAGGAGGTCGTCGCGCGCCAGCGCGATGGCGCGGTCCAGGGTCGCCTGCCGCGGCCCGCTCTTGAACTCTTCGAAGGCGTCGAGGGTGAGGTACTCGGGGTCGAGCAGCACCACGCCCGGTTCCAGCGTTTCGTTCTGCACGCCGAACTGTTCGAGCAGCCGCCAGGCGAAATCGTCGGTGGCGGCGTGGCGGTCATCGCGTGCCAGCGCGTCGCGCAGGAGGCTCTGGTCGGCACCGCGCTGGCTGGCCAGTTCGAGCAGGCGGTCGCGTCCGCGCGCGATGAGTTCGGACAGGCGCGCGTGTTCGCGCCGGGTTTCCCCGAGCATCGTCTCGAACGCCGCCTCGCGCGCCTCGCCCGGGCCGTAGTCCGCCACCAGCCGCAGCAGGCGATCGCCGAACAGGCGCATCAGCTCGCGTCCGTCGGCGCAGACCCGCTCGAACGCCTCCAGCCCTTCGTCGTACCAGCGCAGCAGCACGTCCTGCGCGCTGTCTTCCACCGCCACGGCGTGGATGTTGACGTCGCCGCGCTGGCCGATGCGATCGAGCCGGCCGATGCGCTGTTCGAGCATGTCCGGATCGAGCGGCAGATCCCACAGCACCAGATGCTGGGCGAACTGGAAGTTGCGCCCCTCGGCGCCGATTTCCGAGGCGATCAGCAGGCGCGCGCCATCGGCTTGCGCGAACCAGGCGGCGTTGCGGTCGCGCTGCAGGAGGTTCATGTCCTCGTGGAAGCGCGCCAGCGCGACGCCGCTGCGGGTGCGCAGCGCATCTTCGAGCGCCTGCACCTTGGCGCGGGTGCGGCACAGCAGCAGCACCTTGTGCGGCGCGAGCGATTCGAGCACGCCGAGCAGCCATTCCAGCCTCGGATCGCGGCTGTAGTCGTACTCCGGCTCCAGCCGGCCGGGCGCGCCGGCATCGGCGAGGAACTCGGCCATGAGGCGTCCGTCGAGCGCCGGATCGTGGTCCTCGGGCCGCAGCCGGTAGAGGTTTTTGACGCGCTCGGGGAAGCCACCCACGGCGGCGCGGCGGTTGCGGATCATCACCCGTCCGGTGCCGTGGCGATCGATCAGCGCGTCCACCAGCCGCCGCCGCGCCGCCGCGTCGCCGCGCCGGATGGCATCCAGCTGCGCATCGCCAAGGCCGGCGTCGACTTCGCGCAGCGCGGCCTCATCGCCCGCATCCAGCGGCGAGCCGTCCAGCAGGCGCTCCACCGTGCCCGACAGCGCGACGAATCGCTGCGTCTCGCGCTCGAACTCCGCCAGATCGCGATAGCGCGCCGGATCGAGCAGCCGCAGGCGCGCGAAGTGCCCGCTCAAGCCGAGCTGCTCGGGCGTGGCGGTGAGCAGGATCGCGCCGGGCACGCGCTCGGCCAGCGACTGGGCCAGCGCGTATTCCGGGCTGGCGTTGCCCGGTTCCCAGGCCAGGTGATGGGCCTCGTCGATCACCAGAAGATCCCAGCCGGCCTCGCGCGCCTGCGCGGCGCGCTTGGCACTGCGCGCCAGCCAGTTCGTGGCGGCGATGACGCCCTGCTCGTCCTCGAACGGATTGCGGCCGTCGCCGCCCATTTCGATCGACTCGCAGCGCTCCTCGTCGAAGATCGCGAAATCCAGGTTGAAGCGCCGGCGCAGCTCGACGAACCACTGGTGCACGAGGCTTTCGGGAACCAGAACGAGCACGCGGCTGGCGCGCCCGCTGGCGAGCTGCTGGGCGATGATCAGCCCGGCTTCGATGGTCTTGCCCAGCCCGACCTCATCGGCCAGCAGCAGGCGCGGCGGGCGGCGCTCGGCGGCAACCTCGGCCACGCGAAGCTGGTGCGCGATCACGTCGATGCGCGCCGCCAGCACGCCCCATCCGGGATGCCGCTGCGCGGCGGCACGGCGGCGCAGCAGCTCCTGACGGAAGTCGAACTGGTCGCTGCGGTCGAGACGACCCGAGATCAGCCGCGAATCGGCCTGCGACACAGGCTGCTGGGCGTCGAGCTGGCCTTCGTGGAAGACCTGCGCATCGCAGCAGTAGGCGTACAGCCCGTCGGCGTGCTCGATCGACTCGATCACCCACTCGCGCCCCTCCACCCGCACGCTTTCCCCCACGCGGAACTCGGCGCGCGCCAGCGGCGCGGATTCGAAGGCGTACTGGCGCACCACGCCCGAGCCGGTGAAAACGATCTGCACGGAGCGGCCGGCGAGCCGCATGACGGTGCCGAGGCCAAGTTCGGGCTCAGCGGTGGAAAACCAGCGCTGGCCGGGGACGAATTGCGATGCGGTCATCCGTCGATTTTACCCGCAATGACGCCCGGCAAGGGCATCACGATCGCCACAGGCCGCAGGGCGCGGCGGCGCGTCCTTCAGCGTGCCAGCCAGGTCGCAACCATGGCCAGCGCAGCGGGAAGGGCCTGCACGAACAGGATCTTGCGGCTCGCGGTCGCCGCACCGAAGACGCCGGCCACGACCACGCAGCCCAGAAAGAACAGGCGGATCGAAAAACCCTCCGCGCCCAGCCACAGCCCCCACGCCAGACCGGCCGCAAGAAAGCCGTTGTAGAGGCCCTGATTGGCGGCCAGCGCGCGGGTCTGCTGCGCGAACTCGGGAGCGAGCCCGAAGGTGCGCCGCCCCTTCGGCGTGGTCCAGAGGAACATCTCCAGCACCAGGAACCAGAGCTGCAGGAGGGCGACGAGAGCGGTGAGGATCTGCGCGGTAAGGGACATGGGACAGGGCCGGGAACTGGGGATCGGGAATTGGCTTTCACGCCCGGCTCGTCGCTTCCGCAGGCTTTCGGGGAAGGCCTGAACAAATATCCATCGTCTTCCAGTCTTCACTGGAATGACGACTTTTGCTCGGAGGTTCCCTGGCGGGAATGACGAGCGGAGGAACCGGACTGATCAGGTTCCGGAATGGCACCTGACGGCAGGGCAGCTTGGCCGGCAAGGATGGACAGGGGTGCCAAAGCCTGTCAAGGCTTGCCCTCGACTGCGCTCACCGCATTGGCGATGGCTCGACGCGCCCGCTGCGTCGTCTCGGTGCCGCACTCGGACGGGAAACCCCGTGCTTCCTGCGCCAGCGTGTCCGGTTTTCGCACTGCGTCCTGTATCTGGTGGAGTTATCCACGCGCAGGAAGCTTGTCATGACTCGTCGCATCACCGCCATTGCCGCACTGCTCGCCGGCCTGCTGACGGTTGGCGCACAAGCGGCAACGTTCAACGTCACCAGTCAGGCCGACAGCGGCACCGGGACGCTGAGAGCTGCCATCATCAGCGCCAACGCCACCCCCGACACGCCGCACACCATCGCGTTCGTGGCACCGTTTACCGTTGGCGGTTCCGTGAACCTGCTGAGCCTGCTGCCGACAATCACGGCAAAGGACCTGACGATCATGGGAGGCACCATCCGACCCACAATCAGCGGGCAGGGCGTCCAACAGATTCTTCGCGTGGGCGAGAACAACATCAATCTGAGCATCAGCAACCTGGAGTTCAGCCGCGGCCATGCAGCGCAGAAAGGCGGCTGCATCGCCGAGGTATCAAACACGCCGCCCACGGTCGGCACCCTGCGCCTGGATTTCGTCATCTTCAGCGAATGCTCTGCCAGCGCCACCAGCCTGGCGTACGGCGGCGCGATCTACTGGCCGCGAAACGGGGGCGATCTCCAGATCAATCACAGCCGCTTCAGCGCCAACTCGGTGACGGCAACCGCGACGACCGGGCAATCGCAATCAGGAGGTGGTGCCGTGTACGCACATTCTGACGTCACGATCACCAACAGCCTTTTTGAAAACAACGAGGCAATCACGGTGAGCACCATAACCGGAGGCCTCGCCTCCGGCGGCGCGCTGGCGCTGGGAGGCGTCGACCGCATATTCGAAATCAGCGGCTCCACCTTTCTCGGCAACTCCGCCTCACCCGGTGCCGCAGCAGGATACGGCGGTGCCGTCCACCAGCTTTGCGACCACTGCATCCTCGAGATCCGGCGAAGCTACTTTCGCGACAACTCGGCCACGCATGGCGCAGGAATCAAGACGCAAAAGTTCGGTGCCGGCCCGGACGATGTCTTGACGATTCTGACCAACAGCAGCTTTGTCGGCAATCACGCAACGGTCGCAGGAGGCGCGGTACACACCTTTTCGACCAGACTCTCCCTGTCCAACAACACATTTCACAACAATGGTGCCATGAACGGCGCGCATGTGAATTTTGGCTCGAGTACGTCGCTGATGATCGCGAAGGCCAATCTGTTTGCGCCCACGGCTTCGGGAAGCGCCTGCGGCAGCAGCGTCACGCTCCCGAGTCCCCATCTGATCGCGGCCAATCTCTTCAGCGATGCAAGCTGTGGAGCGATCTCGGCGGGCGCGCTGCCGAACGCCCCGCTCGGCACCATCACGATCGACGAAACGCCGGGGCAGGTCGGCGTGGTGCAATTCACCGGCAGCGCCGTGATCGATTCAATCAGCGACGGCGCGCTGTGCCAGCCGATCGACGCACGCTCGCAGCCGCGCCCGACCGATGGTGATGGAGACGGCCTGGCGCTCTGCGACGTTGGCGCGTACGAACACCAGGGCGCGTGGCTCTTTCGCGATGGCTTTGAAAACTGACCTGCCGCGTCACGCCGTCAGGCAGCGCACCCGCCAGTCGTCGCCGACCCTGCGTTCGTCCACCATGCGCAGCCGCCAGCGGTCGGCCATGTCGGTGAGCGGCGGCAGCGCCAGCAGCGCGCGCGCATCGGATCCGAGCAGCACCGGCGCGACGTAGAGCAGCAGCTCGTCCACCAGCCCCTGCGCGAACAGCGCGCCGGCCAGCGTCGGGCCGGCTTCGACCTGCACCTCGCCGATGTCGCGCGCGGCGAGGTGCTCGAGCGCGACGGCCAGCGAAAGGCCGCCGGTGCCTTGCGGCAGCGGCTCGCATTCGACCCGCGCAAAGCGCGCGTCGGGCGTCGCACTGGCGGCATGGAAGCACAGCGTCGGCACGCTGCCATCGAGCAGGTTCGCCGCTGCCGGCGTGCGCAGGTGGCGATCCAGCACCACGCGCAGCGGCGGCGCGATATCGGCGTCTGGCACGCGCGCGGTCAGGCGCGGATCGTCCGCCAGCACGGTGCCGCTGCCGGTGAGGATCGCTCCCGCGCGCGCGCGCCAGCGCTGCACGTCGGCGCGCGCGGCCTCGCCGGTGATCCACTTCGATTCGCCGTTGCCCAGCGCGGTGCGCCCGTCCAGGCTCATCGCCAGCTTCACCCGCAGCCACGGCCGGCCGCGCTCGATGCGCGAAAGGAAGCCGCGATCGAGTTCGCGCGCCTGGGCCTCCAGCAGCCCGAAGGCGACGTCGATGCCGGCGGCGCGCAGGCGATCGAAGCCTGCGCCATTCACCGTCAGGAACGGATCGCGCAGCGCCGCGACCACGCGCGCCACGCCCGATTCGGCCAGCGCGTCCACGCACGGCGGCGTGCGCCCGTGGTGGGCGCAGGGCTCCAGCGTGACGTAGGCGGTCGCGCCGCGCGCGCGTTCGCCGGCCGCACGCAGCGCGAACACCTCCGCGTGCGGACCGCCGGCGCGCTGGTGCCAGCCTTCGCCAACGACCTCATCGCCGCGCGCGATCACGCAGCCGACCATCGGATTGGGCCGCGTGGTGTACGCGCCGCGCTCGGCCAGGCGCAGGGCGCGCGCCATCAGGGCGTGGTCGGTGGCGGAAAAGCCGGAAGCGGGGAATCGGGAATCGGGAATCGTCACGGCGGCGGCTCGCGACTCAGCGCTTGCGGCCCTTGTCTGCCGTCTTGCCGAACGGCACCACCTCGCCCGCCAGCAGCGGCAGCTGTTCCTGCCCGCCGGGCAGGTCGCGCTCCAGCATCTCGATCTCCTCGCGGAAATCGGCCACGTCCTCGAAGGCGCGGTAGACCGAGGCGAAGCGCACGTAGCCGACGTGGTCGAGGCGACGCATCTGGGTCATCACGAAATCCCCCAGCCGGCGCGAAGCCAGCTCGCGCTCGCCGGACGCGCGCGCCTGCTGCACCACCGCGCGCACCGCGGCATCGATCTGCGCCTGCGGCACCGGCCGCTTGTGCAGGGCGCGCTCCATCGACTGGCGCAGCTTGTCGATATCGAACGGCTCGCGCCGCCCGTCGCCCTTGACCACCGTGGGCAGCTTCACCTCGGCGGTTTCCGTGGTGTTGAAGCGCTCCCCGCACTGCGCGCACTCGCGCCTGCGCCGGATCGATCCGCCGTCCTCACTGACGCGCGAATCGATGACGCGGGTGTCTTCGTGGTGGCAGAAAGGACAATGCATTTGGGCGGAAATGGGGAGTGGGGAATAGAGAAGAGCGGGGCGTCGGGGGTACCGAGAACCGGCCATTCCCGATTCCCGATTCCCCATTCCCGGCTCTCAATACACCGGATACCTCCGGCACTGCGCGGTCACCGCTTCGCGCACGCGGGTGATGACGGCCTCGTCGTTCGGGGCATCGAGGATGTCGGCGATCCAGTTGGCGAGATCCACGCAGTCCTGTTCGACATAGCCTCGCGTGGTGACGGCAGGGGTGCCGAGGCGCAGACCGGAGGTGACAAAGGGCGAGCGCGGGTCGTTGGGGACCGAATTCTTGTTGACGGTGATGTGGGCGCGGCCGAGGGCGGCCTCGGCGTCCTTGCCGGACACCTCCTTGCCGATCATGTCCACCAGCATCAGGTGGTTCCGCGTGCCGCCGGAAACGATCTTGTAGCCGCGTGCGATCAGCGCGTTCGCCATCGCCTGCGCGTTCTTCACCACCTGCTGCTGGTAGGTCTTGAACGAAGGGTCCAGCGCCTCCTTGAAAGCCACTGCCTTGGCCGCGATCACGTGCATCAGCGGGCCGCCCTGGATGCCGGGAAAGACGATCGACTGGAGCTTCTTCTCGATCTCCTCGGCGGCATCGCCCATGGCGGCGCGGCTGGCGAGGATGATGCCGCCGCGCGGGCCACGCAGGGTCTTGTGGGTGGTGGAGGTGACCGCATGCGCGTGCGGCAGCGGGCTGGGATAGACGCCCGCGGCGATCAGGCCGGCGACGTGCGCCATGTCGACGAACAGCCAGGCACCGACCTTGTCGGCGATGGCGCGAAAGCGCGCCCAGTCGATCACCTGCGAATAGGCCGAGAAACCGGCGACGACCATCTTCGGCCTGTGCTCCAGCGCCAGGCGCTCGACTTCGTCATAGTCGATCAGGCCCTGGTCGTCGACGCCGTACTGCACCGCGTGGAACAGCTTGCCCGAGGCGTTGACCTTGGCTCCGTGGGTGAGGTGGCCGCCGTGCGCCAGGCTCATGCCGAGGATGGTGTCGCCCGGCTGCAGCAGGGCGAAATACACGGCCTGGTTGGCCTGCGAGCCCGAATGCGGCTGCACGTTGGCGTAGTCCGCGCCGAACAGCTCCTTGACGCGCTCGATGGCGAGCCGCTCGGCCACGTCCACGTACTCGCAGCCGCCGTAGTAGCGCTTGCCGGGATAGCCTTCGGCGTACTTGTTGGTGAGCTTGGAGCCCTGCGCCTCCATCACCCGCGGGCTGGCGTAGTTCTCGCTGGCGATCAGCTCGACGTGGTCTTCCTGGCGCTGCGATTCGGCGGCGATGGCGCGGGCCAGTTCCGGGTCGAACGCGGCGATGGTGCTGGTTTGGTCGTACATGCGGAGAACCTCGATGGGCCGATCCGGCATGATAACGCGGGCGGGGGCATTGTTCCCCGGTCCCGGCGTGCTTCCGGTCCCGGCAGCCGCCCGCCGTCATGCCGATCGCCCCACCCGGCTCCAGTCCAGCCTGCGCGTGGCCAGCATCACCCCGGCGAGGAGGGCAAAGAGCACCAGCGAACCCATCAGCAGCGCGTAGTCCTCCGACTGCAGCAGGCCGTAGAGCAGGCCATACAGGCCTGCCACCAGCGCGCCGAACAGCCAGCCGCGGCGCGCGCCGCCCAGCACCGGCACCATGTAGGCCCCGATCAGGGCCGAACACACCGCCGCCGCGAGCAGGTAGGCCCAGCCAAAGTCGATGTGCTCGGAAAGTGCGAGCAGCAGCAGGAAGAAGATCGCCAGCGCCGCGCCGGTGAGGCCGTACTGCAGCGGGTGCACCGCCACCGCGCGCAGCGCCTCGGTGAAGAACACCGCGCCGAACACCAGCACGAGCAGCAGCAGGGCGTACTTCATGGCGCGATCGGTCTTGACGTAGCGATCCACCGGGTCCATCAGGCGCACCCCGAAGGCGGCACCGTCCAGACCTTCGCAGAAGGACTGTTCCGTCCCGCAGCGCGAAAGCGCCTGCAGCGAGGTGTTGGAAAGCCGCGACAGGCTCCATCCCGCAGTGAATCCGGTGTCGCTCACCTGCGAATCATCGGGCAGGCGCTGGCCCTGGAAGCTGGGGTGCGGCCAGTCGGCCGCCACCGACACCTGCACCTCGCCGGCCAGCGGCGTCCACTGCAGCGACTGGGTTCCGATGATCTGCGCGTCCAGCGCGAGATCCAGCGACGCCCCGGCGGTCAAGCCCGCAGCGTCCAGCGGCACGTGTACGCCTTCCCTGACGAAAGCCAGCAGCGCACCGGGCTCGACGCGCTGTTCGGCACCGTTCACCCGCACCCGGATGCGCTGGATGCCGCGCGCATCGCCCAGACCCAGCACCAGCGACGCGGAAACCCAGCGGTGCCCGATGCGCTCGCCTTCGATCGGCGGGGCTTGGGGCAGGACGAACCGCGCCGTGAGGTCCACCTGATCGGTATACACCAGCGCACCGAACAGCCCGCGGCGGCGCTCGCGCGCGCTCAGGCGGCTGTCGATGGCGAGCGTTTCGGGCGCGACCAGCCGGTGCGTCTTGCGCTTCACCTCCTCGCGGCGCACCTCCTCGCCCTGCCCGCCTTGGTGCAGGCGGCGCGTGCGCAGCACGATGTCCTCCGATTCGATCAGCAGCAGCGGGCCGATCAGGTGCTGGGCGCGGCTGCTCGCGCGCGCGATGTCCTCGGCCACCTCGCGCCCGCGCGCCTGTCGTTCGTACACCAGCCCCTTGAGCATGAAGACCGGGACCAGCAGTCCGATCAGGATGACGCCGATCAGGGCGAGTTTCAGGAATGCGCGCATGGGATGACCGCTCGGGCGAGGAAGGAGGCGGCGCCATCTCATCCCAAGCCGCGGGCGATTCGCGGGCAGGAAACCGCCGAGCGCGGGCAAACCGCGGGCGGCGGCGGGATCAGGCGTCCGGATACGCCCAGGCGAACACGCGCGCCAGCTCGGCGGCGTACCAGTCGCGAATCCCGGCCGCATCCAGATCGCGCGGGCACGCGCCCAGCGCCGCCGCACAGTCGAAAAACCCGGGGCGCGGTACGCCACTGCCGGCCTGGCTTGTGACCAGCGCGGCGCGCAGCGGCCGCCCGGCCTGCGCATCCTGCGCGGCGAGCCGCTCCAGCGCCGCAGTCAGCGGGGCCATCGCCGGGCTGGGCAGGGCGAGGCGCTCGATCAGCTGGCGATAGGTGAGCGTTCCGCGCCGCGCGTGCGCTGCCGCCAGCTCGGCCAGCAGCGCGTTCCAGAAGGTGAATCCGCCCGTTTCCTCGTCCATCGCCTTCCCCGTCCGGAATCCCGTACCCGGCATCCGGAGCCCGCCTCGCCCCGGCCACGCAGCGAAACCAGACCTGACCCGGACCCGACACCCGCGCCCCGCGACAGGCTGCCGCCGCGCGCGAGCCGCTATACTTGGCGGCTTCCGATTCTCGATCAACGGTGCCCGCACAGGCGGGTGCCGCAGCCTCCTGCAGGAATTCCCATGTCGCAATACATCTACACCATGAACCGCGTGTCCAAGGTGGTCCCGCCCAAACGGCAGATCATCAAGGACATTTCGCTCAGCTTCTTCCCCGGTGCCAAGATCGGCCTGCTGGGCCTGAACGGCGCGGGCAAGTCCACCGTGCTGCGCATCATGGCCGGCGTGGACACCGATTTCGAGGGCGAGGCGCGCCCGCAGCCGGGCATCAAGGTCGGCTACCTGCCGCAGGAGCCCCAGCTCGATCCCGAGCAGACCGTGCGCGAGGCGGTGGAAGAAGGCGTGGGCGAAGTGCTCCAGGCCCAGGCCGCGCTGGAAGCCGTGTACGCCGCCTACGCCGAGGAAGGCGCGGATTTCGACGCGCTCGCCAAGGAGCAGGAGCGCCTCGAAGCCATCCTCGCCTCGGGCGATGCGAACACGCTGGAACAGCAACTCGAAGTGGCCGCCGACGCCCTGCGCCTGCCGCCCTGGGACGCCAGGATCGGCAAGCTCTCCGGCGGCGAGAAGCGCCGCGTGGCGCTGTGCCGCCTGCTGCTGCAGAAGCCCGACATGCTGCTGCTGGACGAACCCACCAACCACCTCGACGCCGAATCGGTGGAATGGCTGGAGCAGTTCCTGCACCGCTATCCGGGCACCGTGGTGGCCGTTACCCACGACCGCTACTTTCTCGACAACGCCGCCGAATGGATCCTCGAACTCGACCGCGGTCGCGGCATTCCGTGGAAGGGCAACTACACCGACTGGCTGATGCAGAAGGACGAGCGCCTGAAGCAGGAGGAAAACCAGGAAAAGGCGCGCCAGAAGGCCATCCAGAAGGAACTGGAGTGGGCGCGGCAGAACGCCAAGGGCGGCCGCTCCAAGGGCAAGGCGCGACTGGCGCGGATCGAGGAGCTGCAGTCGGTCGACTACCAGCGCCGCAACGAAACCAACGAGATCTTCATCCCGCCCGGCGAGCGCCTGGGCAACAAGGTGATCGAGTTCAAGAACGTCTCCAAGAGCTTCGGCGACCGCCTGCTGATCGACGACCTGTCGTTCTCGGTGCCGCCCGGTGCCATCGTCGGCATCATCGGCCCCAACGGCGCGGGCAAATCGACCCTGTTCAAGATGATCATCGGCAAGGAAAAGCCGGATTCGGGCAGCATCGAAACCGGCCCCACCGTGCAGCTGGCCTACGTCGACCAGAGCCGCGACGCGCTGGAAGGCAACCACAACGTGTTCCAGGAAGTCTCCGGCGGCTCGGACATCCTCAACATCAACGGCATCGAGATCCAGTCGCGCGCCTACATCGGCCGCTTCAACTTCAAGGGCCAGGACCAGCAGAAGATCGTCAGCTCGCTTTCCGGCGGTGAACGCGGTCGCCTGCATCTGGCCAAGACCCTGCTGCAGGGCGGCAACGTGCTGCTGCTCGACGAGCCCTCCAACGACCTCGACGTGGAGACCCTGCGCGCGCTGGAAGACGCCCTGCTGGAGTTCCCCGGCAACGTCTTCGTGATCAGCCACGACCGCTGGTTCCTGGACCGCATCGCCACCCACATCCTCGCCTTCGAGGGCAACTCGCACGTGGAGTTCTTCCAGGGCAACTACCGCGAGTACGAGGAAGACAAGAAGCGCCGCCTCGGCGACGACGCCGGCCCCAAGCGGCTGAGGTTCAAGGCCTTGAAGTAAGGACGGGATTCGGGATCGGGGATTCGGGATTCGTGAAAAATGCGCGGCTCGCGCAGGTCGGGGCTACGTCCCCGACGCTCCTTCCACCCCGCCAGACGAGGTTTTCCATGACCTTCATCAACAAACTCCGCAGCCGCTGGCACGAAGCCGACACCCTGCTCTGCGTCGGGCTGGACCCGGACCCGTCGAAGTTTCCGGCGCATCTGGCCGGCGATCCGGATCGGCTGTTCCGCTTCTGCCGCGAGATCGCGGACGCCGCGGCCGAGTTCGCCTGCGCCTTCAAGCCGCAGATCGCCTATTTCTCCGCGCACGCCGGCGGCGAGGAGGCGCTGGCGCGGCTGATCGCCCATATCCACGCCGCGCACCCCGACGTACCGGTGATCCTCGACGCCAAGCGCGGCGACATCGGCAGCACCGCCGAACAGTATGTGGCTGAAGCCTTCGTGCGCTTCAACGCCGATGCGGTGACGCTCAATCCCTACATGGGCCGCGATTCGGCCGCGCCCTTCCTCGCGCACGCCAAGCGCGGCTGCATCTTCCTGTGCCACACCTCCAACCCGGGCGCACGCGATTTCCAGGAACTGGTGGTGGACGGCCTCCCGCTCTACCAGCGCGTGGCCCGCACCATCGCGTCCGCGTGGAACGGCAGCGGCAACTGCGCGCTGGTGGTCGGTGCCACGTTTCCGGAAGAACTGCGCGTGATCCGCGAACTGGTGGGCGAGATGCCGCTGCTGGTGCCCGGCGTCGGCGCGCAGGGCGGCGACGTGGGCGCGGTGGTGCGGAATGGCCGGACTGCGGACGGCGCGGGGCTGATGATCAACTCCTCGCGCGGCATCCTCTATGCCTCGCGCGGCGAGGACTTCGCCCAAGCCGCCGCGCGCGCCGCGCGCGCGCTGCGCGACGAGATCAACCGCTGCCGAAAGCGCTGAGGCGTGAAACGGCAGGGCGGCGCGCGATGGCGGAATCGCCTGCGGCGGTTCCGCCCTGCGGGAACTCCTGCCGTCATGCCCGCGCAGGCGGGCATCCAGCGACTTCAGGCCGTCGCGCTCACAAAGCGTCGCGCCGCACCCGCCGTGCGGGTGCGGCGGAAAGGGCTTCCCGTCAGCCCAGGCGCTGGCGCAGCAGGCCCAGGAGCCTGGCACCGGCCCCGCTGTTGATCTCGCGCCCGTCCGTGCTCGCGGCGGCGATGCGCGCGCCCTGGCCTTCGGGCGAGATGCGGATGAAGAAGGTCTCGCCTTCGTAGGCCACCGTGTAGACCCCCAGGAGCTGCGAGCGCTCGCTGATCGAGACGCCCTCGATGCGATCGAGCGCGATGCCGACGCGGCCGAACGCGCTGGCCGGCGTGTCGCTCAGGGTGAAGGCCTGCGCCGGCGCGGCCGCTGCCGCCGTCACCGCCGGGGCCGCGGGAATGCGCAGGCCGTCACCGGTGGCCGGCGCATCGAGATCCGGCGGAATGGACAGCGGACGCGATTCCGGCGGCAGCTCGTAGCCGGTCTTGCCGCGGAACATGCTGCATCCGGAGGTGGCCACCAGCGCGGCCGCGGCCAGGGCCAGGAGCAGGAAACGCGCATGCTTGGGAAGGCTGTTCATTGAAGGGGACACTCCGGGGTTCCGCGAGGATGGTGGGATGGGTTGCCGTCACGCGGCCGTCTTCGGCAGGAAGCGCGCTTCGAGGGCGTGCGCCTGCCGTGCGGCGGCCGCGGCGGCGTCACGATGCGGGGAGGATAGCGGCACGAGCGGCAGCCGCAAGCGATCCGCGCACAGCCCCAGCTGCGAAAGGATAGCCTTGACCGGGATCGGATTGGGCTCCAGCGCCAGCACCGGGAACAGCGCGGCGAGTTCCCCGTTCAGCTCACGCGCGCCGCGCGCATCGCCCGCGCGCGCGCGGGTCGAAAGCGCCGCCAGCGCCGCAGGAACGACGTTGGACGCCACCGAAACCACGCCGTCGGCACCGCTCAACTGGGCCTCGCAGGCCGAGGCATCGTCGCCGCTGAGCACCGCAAAACCGGGCGAGCGCAGGGCCAGCAGCGCGGCGATGCGCGCCGCGTCGGGCACGGCCTCCTTGATGCCGACGATGCGCGGATCGGGCGCAAGCTGCGCCACCGTGTCCGGCAACAGATCCACGCCGGTGCGTGGCGGCACGTTGTAGAGAACGATCGGAGCGTCGAGCGCTTCAGCCACCGCTTCGAAGTGGCGGCGCAGGCCCTCCTGGGTGGGGCGCACATAGGGCGGCGTGGCCACCAGCAGGCCATCGGCACCGGCATCGCGGGCGCGGCGGCACTGTTCGATGGTGGCCTGCGTGGCCGGAAGCCCCGCGCCGGCGAGCACCGGGATCCGGCCCGCGACGGCATCGACCGCGCTGCGGATCAGCGCGCCGAACTCCGCCGCCGTGAGCATGGCCGCTTCGCCGGTCGACCCGGCCACGACCAGTCCGTGGATGCCGGCAGCGAGCTGGCCGTCAAGCAGCCGCCGCCAGGCGGCGGGATCGGTCGCGCCGGATTCGTCGAACGGCGTCACCAGCGCGGTAATGCAGCCGGAAAGTCGCAAGGGCATGGCCATTTCGGGAGGGTCGAGGATGTTACTTGCCGGCGCAAAGCACGGGCAAGTATGCTGGCCCTGCGGTTGCCCGCGCCTTCAGCGTCCACCGCCGGATGCACCCCCTCGCGCTTTTCGCGCCCCTGTCGGAATGTCGCCTTGACCGACCCTCAGCAACGCCCCAACACCAACGAGAACTACCTCCTCATCAACGCATTCGCGACGCACCCGGATTCGCCTCTCCTGGCGATTTCGCGGCGCATCGCCGACAGCGGCTGCAACCTGATCGACGCGCGCCTGTCCACGGTCGGGCGCGACGTGTCGGTACTGGCGCTGGCGATGGGGTCGTGGGATGCGGTGGCCAAACTCGAATCGGGCCTCGGTCGCCTGGAGCGCGAGGACGGGCTGCGCCTGGTGTGGTATCGCACCGGCCCCAAGCCGGAGCAGAGCAACCTGTTGCCGTATCTGGTCGAAGTGATCGCGGCCGACAAGCCGGGCATCCTGTTCCAGCTGGCCGACTTCTTCGACCGCCAGGGCATCACCATCGAGAGCCTGCACTCCTCGCGCTACCGCGCCATGCAGACCGGCGCCGACATGTTTTCCGCGCAGCTCACCGTGGGCATTCCCGCCTCGATGCACATTGCCGCGCTGCGCGATGATTTCCTGGAGTTCTGCGACCATCTCAACCTGGACGCGATCCTGGACCCGATGAAGTTCTGACCCCGATGATCCAGCCCGGCGACGCGGTTCCCGACCTTGCTTTCACCCTTTCCGACGGCAGCCAGGCGCGGTTTTCCGACTACGCCGGGCGCTGGCTGGTGCTGTACTTCTATCCGAAGGACAACACCCCCGGCTGCACCGTGGAAGCGGGCGATTTCCGCGACCTCGCGCCGCGCTTCGACGCCGAAGGCGCGCGCATCCTCGGGGTATCGCGCGATTCGGTGAAGTCGCACCAGGGCTTCATCGCCAGGCAGTGCCTTCCCTTCCCGCTGGTATCGGACGCCGACGAGACGCTGTGCCGCGCCTTCGACGTGATCCGGGAAAAGAACATGTACGGCCGCAAGGTGATGGGCATCGTGCGCAGCACCTTCCTGATCGATCCCGACCTGCGCGTGGCCGAAGTCTGGCGCGCGGTCAAAGTGCCCGGCCACGCCGCGGCCGTCCTCGATGCGCTGCTCGCGCGGCGCTGAACTTCCCCACCACGGAACACCTATGACATCGAACCGGCGCATCTACGCACTCGACACCAACGTGCTGATGCACGACCCCACCGCACTGTTCAAGTTCGAGGAGCACGACGTGTTCCTGCCGATGACGGTGCTGGAGGAACTGGACGCCAGCAAGAAGGGCATGTCCGAGGCCAGCCGCAACGCGCGCCAGGTCAGCCGCTTCATCAACGAGCTGATCGAGGCGGACGGTGCCGACGGCATCGCCACCGGCCTGCGCCTGCGTCGCCCCGAGGGCCTGCAGCTGCGCGCCGCCGACCACACCGGCGTGCTGCTGTTCCAGACCCAGGTGCCCGATGCCACGCGCAACTTCGGCAAGGTCGCACCGGACAACCAGATCCTCTCGGCCATCCTGGCGCTGCGCGCCGAGCACATGGACCGCGACGTGGTGCTGGTGTCCAAGGACATCAACCTGCGCATCAAGGCCCACATCGCGGGCCTGCCGGCGGAGGACTACGAGAACGACCGCGCGCTCGACGATTTCAACCTGCTCTACACCGGTGCCGCGGCGCTGCCGCAGGATTTCTGGGACCGGCACGAGCGCGAGCTGCGCTCCTGGACCGAGCGCGGCCACAACTTCTACGAGGTCGAACGCCTGCCCGAGGAAGACTGGCATCCCAACCAGTTCCTCTATCTCCCCGGCGAGGAGGAGCTGGAGTTCCGCGTGGCGCAGGCCGATGGCTCGCGCGCCGTGCTGCAGGTGATCGACGACTACGCCAGCCAGGGCCATCAGGTCTGGGGCATCAGCGCACGCAACCGCGAGCAGAACTTCGCCCTCAACGCGCTGATGAACCCGGACATCGACTTCGTCACCCTGCTCGGCACCGCCGGCACCGGCAAGACCCTGCTGGCGCTGGCCGCGGGCCTGGCGCAGACGATGGATCAGCAGCGCTATCGCGAGATCATCATGACCCGCGCCACCGTTTCGGTGGGCGAGGACATCGGCTTTTTGCCGGGCACCGAGGAAGAAAAGATGACGCCGTGGATGGGCGCGCTCACCGACAACCTCGAAGTGCTCACCCACACCCCGCAGGAAGGCGGTGCCTGGGGCCGCGCGGCCACCAACGATCTGCTCTCCAGCCGCATCAAGATCCGCGCCATGAACTTCATGCGCGGACGCACCTTCCTGAGCCGCTTCGTGATCATCGACGAGGCTCAGAATCTCTCGCCCAAGCAGATGAAGACCCTGCTCACCCGCGCCGGGCCGGGCACCAAGATGGTGTGCCTGGGCAACGTCGAACAGATCGATACGCCCTACCTCACCGAAACCACTTCGGGGCTCACCTACGCGGTGGATCGCTTCAAGCACTGGCCGCACAGCGCGCACATCACCCTGCGCCGCGGCGAACGCTCGCGCCTGGCCGATTTCGCCTCCGAGGCGCTGTAGGCTGCGGAAAGGCGGCGCGAAATCCTTCGCGCCGCCCGCGCCTCACCCACCCGCCAGCGCGCGCAGGGTGATGCCGGTGATGTAGGCCAGATAGGTGCCGGTGGCATAGCCGACGGTGCCCAGCAGCACGCCGACCGGGGCGAGCGAGGGGTGGAAGGCCGCCGCCACCACGGGGGCCGACGCCGCCGCGCCGATGTTGCCCTGCGAGCCGATGGCGAAATAGAACAGCGGCGCGCGGGTGAGCTTGGCGGCAATCCAGAGGCAGGTGATGTGGGTGAGCATCCACACCACGGCCAGACCGAACAGCCAGGGGCGATCGAGCAGCGAGAGCAGGTCCATCTGCATGCCGATGCAGGCGATCAGGAAATACAGCAGCAGCGTGCCCACGCGCGAAGCGCCGGCACCTTCCAGCCGGCGCGCGCGGGTGAAGCTCAGGATCAATCCGAACGTGGTGGACAGCACCACCACCCAGACATAGGACGAGGTCAGGCTGAACTGCGAGGCCCAGGACACGTTGGCGGCGAACCAGTTCGCGATCGGCACCGCGAGCGCATGCGCCAGGCCCACGAAACCAAAGCCCACGCCCACGATCAGCATCAGGTCGGCAAGGGTCGGGATGCGCGCGTGCTGGGCCTGATAGGCCTCCACGTGCGCGGTGAGCTCGTCCAGCGCGCGGGTATCGGCACCGCTGCGCGCATCGATTTCCCTGGCCCGCCCGGCGAGGAACAGCAGCACCGCCATCCACAGGCTGGCCACCGCCACATCCACCACGGCGAACTGCCCGAAGGTGGTCGCGTCGACCTGGAATACCTCGCGGATCGCCACCATGTTGGCACCGCCGCCGATCCAGCTGCCGCTGAGCGCGGCCATGCCGGCCCAGGTGTCGCCGGCCACGGTTTCCGGATGGATCCAGGAAAACAGCAGGAAGCTCACCACCGCACCGGCCATGATCCCGAAGGTGCCGGCGCAAAACACGATCAGGAGCTTCGGTCCGAGCTTGAAAATGGCGGGCAAATCGATCGAAAGCGTCAGCAGCACCAGCGCGCCGGGCAGCAGCACATCGCGCGCGATCGGGTTGTAGACCTTGGTGACGGTGCCGTCGAGCACGCCCGCGGTGTTGTAGATCGCAGGGATGAAGTAGCACAGCAGCAGCGCCGGCACGATTTTGAAAAAACGCTGCAGGAAAGGCGTCGGCCCGCTCGCAGCCCAGAAGATCAGGCCCAAGGTGGCCGCGATCAGGCCGAAGACGACGATGTCGTTGGTGATGAGCGGCGTGGTGATGTCTTGCATGGGCATCCTGCTGCGGGCGGAGTCGCCCGAAGCAGCCGGGCCGGAGCGCGACTATACTGACCGGCCCGCTTCTTCGTCATGCGCCCATGCATCCGAACTTCCTCGATTTCGAACAGCCCATCGCCGAACTGGAGGCGCGCATCCAGGAACTGCGCCACGCCGGCCAGGGCAGCGCGTTCGATATCGAAGAGGAAGTGGGCAAGCTGCAGGACAAGCTGCGCGCCCGCACCGCCGAGATCTTCCGTGACCTGACGCCCTGGCAGGTTTCCCAGCTCGCGCGCCATCCGCAGCGCCCGTACACGCTCGACTACGTGAAGCTCATGTGCGAGGAATTCCACGAGCTGGCGGGCGATCGCGCCTACGCCGACGATGCCGCCATCGTCGGCGGCCCGGCGCGCATCGACGGGCGCGCGGTGATGCTCATCGGCCAGCAGAAGGGCCGCGATACCAAGAGCAAGATCAAGCGCAACTTCGGCATGCCGCGACCCGAGGGCTACCGCAAGGCGCTGCGCCTGATGCAGATGGCCGAGCGTTTCCGCCTGCCCATCCTCACCTTCATCGACACGCCCGGCGCGTATCCGGGCGTCGGCGCGGAAGAGCGCGGCCAAAGCGAGGCGATCGCGCGCAACCTGCTGGAGATGGCGCGCCTGCGGGTGCCCATCGTCTGCACCGTGATCGGCGAAGGCGGATCGGGCGGCGCGCTCGCCATCGGCGTCGGAGACCGCACCCTGATGCTCGAATACGGCACCTACTCGGTCATCTCGCCCGAAGGCTGCGCCTCGATCCTGTGGAAAACCGCCGAGCGCGCCAAGGATGCCGCCGAGGCGCTGGGCATCACCGCCCCGCGCCTGCTCGAACTGGGCCTGATCGATCAGATCGTGAGGGAGCCACTGGGTGGTGCGCACCGCGATCCGCAGGACATGGCCGCGCGCCTGAAGCAGACCCTCCTGGGCCAGCTCGACCGGCTCGAACGCATCGATCCAGCCACCCTCATCGACCAGCGCTACGAGCGCCTGCGCGGCTACGGGCGCTTCCAGGCGGCCTGACGCCCGACGCAACCGGGATCCGCGTTCCGGAAGCGAATCGGCCACCCTGACCGCGCCATGCCCGGCCCAGGCGATCCGCAGCGGCCGCCCGCAATCGCGCGCAGCGGCAAATCCTCCTATGATGCGTGAAGTACCCGACGGACACGCCTCCCGGTGCCAGCCTGGCTTTCCAACCTCCTCCTGCCCCTGCGCTCGCTCCTTGGCAGCCGCCCGGCCGCCGCCAGCATGGGCGAGGTGGACGAGGAGCTTCGCGATGCCTTCCTCGCCGAACTGGGCGAGATGATCACCGCCGCAAATGGAGCGCTGGCCGATCTGCGCGCCAATCCGTCCGACGCGACGCTCGCCAGAACGCTGGGGCGCTGCTTCCACACGCTCAAGGGTTCGGCACCGCTGGTGGGCGCGCCGGCACTGGCCGATCTGGGCCGCGCCGGCGAGAACATGATGCAGCGTGCGGCGGAGAGGCGTATCGTCAGTGCGCACCAGATGCAGGCCATCGAGAGCGCCATCGTGCTGTTGCCGGTCTGGAAGGACGCCCTGCGCAACGGCCGCGCCACGCCCCCGGGCACGAGCCAGGCGATTGCACAGCTTGAGCGGGGAACGGCGTAACGCCGGCACGCGGGGAACCAGGCCGGGCGCGACAGCCACGACCCGGCACGCCCTGTCGCCGCACGACACTGCGCCTGGACCGGTTGCAGGAACACCCGCGTGATTGACCCGGACGAGGAGTCAAGGAAATGAAAGCATGGGCAGCATGGATTCTTGCCGGCGCGCTGGTCGCCTGTCCGGCCTCGGCCGGAAACGGCATCTGGACCTCCGACGGCCCCTGGGGCGGCAGCATCTACGCGCTGCACGTCAATCCAGCCACGCCCAGCATCCTGTACGCCAGCACCCGCGGCGGCATCTTCCGCAGCGACGATGCCGGCGTGACCTGGGTCCGCAAGCAGGCAGGGTTCGGCGGCCGTGGGAACGTATACGCGGCCTTCGCCATGGATGCGCAGGCACCCGCGACGCTTTGGGCAGTGGATTCGTTCGGGCGGGTCAACCGGAGCACCGACGCGGGCGAGAACTGGGCGCAGACCGGTTACACCGTCCCGACCGGCTACGCCGTCGCCGTGGTCGACGCACCGGGCAGCACGGGTCGGCTCTACGTGCTGCCCGCCGGTGCGCCCGGCATCCTCGTCAGCAGCGACAACGGCACCAGTTTTTCCGCCCTTGCCAGCGGCCTTCCGACCACGGCCTCGATCAACCGCCTCGCGATCGATCCTGCCGATCCGCTGCGCATGATCGCAGGCACGGATCAGGGAGAGGCCGATCCGCTGCATCCAGCAACCCTGTTCCTGTCCACGGACGGCGGAGCCACCTGGTCCGGCACCCTGACCCAGGGAATAGCGCCCGATTTCTTCCACGGGTGGGTGCAGTCGATCCGCTTTGGTGCCGGCAACACGGTGTACGCCACGATCGCCAACACCATGTACCGAAGCGATGACAAGGGTCTGACCTGGAACGGACCGATGGCCGTTGGGGAAGCGAGCTGGGTTGAACCAGATCCTGTCATCCCCAACACCGTGATGGCGGGCGGCCGAGCCGGCGTGAAGCTCTCCCTCGATGGCGGCGCAACGACAGCGCCGCGCAATGTCGGCCTCCTGGTTGCGGCAGGCGTCCCGGCCACGGTCACGACCATCCTGATGCACCCGGACTATCCCACCACGCCGCACCTGTGGATCGGCACGGAAGACGCCGGCATCTACTTCAGCGCGGACAACGCCGCTACCTGGAACGCGCGCAACGACGGCCTCGCCGGTACCAATATCCGGGCCCTGGCGATGTTCCACAGCGCCAGCACCCATCGCCTGTTCGCCGGCTACGGCGATTCATCCCGCCCATCGCCCGCGCTGTTTCGCGGCAATACCACGGCACCGGGTGCGGCTTTCTCGTGGGCACCGTCCAATACCGGCCTTGCGGCCTACCAGATCCGCGCGCTGGCCATCGATCCGACCACGACGGGCAGCGGCATCGGCAGCACGCGGATTTTCGCGGCCGGTCGAGCAGGCCAGGTCTCCTTGCCTGCGGATGCGCGCAACGGCGGTCTCTACCGCAGTTCGGACGGCGGCAATACCTGGAGCACCATCGATGCCGGGCTGCCGCTGCATCCGGGCTTTGCAACCCCCTTCGTGGGCACCGTGCGTGCCCTGGCGCTTGATCCGCGCTCCTGCGCGTCGCCGCCACCCGCCGGCCCCTGCGTCACGGGACCGCTGCAGACCCTCTATGCCACGGCGAACGGTGTCGTGGACGGATCAACGGGCACCGCCAGCTTCCGCATCCTGAAGAGCACCAACGGCGGGAACTTCTGGACAAGCAGTGACAGCGGCCTGCCCCAGCCGGTACCCACGGGTGCCGGATTCAATGAGAACGTGATTCCGGTGCCGATCGTGGTCAATCCGATCAATCCGCAGGAGCTCTTCGTGGGCACTTTTTCCGGTGGGACGGACGGCGCGCCGCCCACCATCGCCAGCGGCGTGTTCCGCAGTACCGACGGCGGGGCCACCTGGAGCCACCGCAGCAACGGTTTGCCGCGCGTTGCCGGCTCGACCGACACGGCGTTCGATGTCCTGAGCCTGGCCATCAACCCGACCAATCCGGCTGAAATCTGGTGCTCGGTGATCGACCTGGTCGGGGGAACGGGCGAGGGCGGGATCTATCGAACCGTCGACGGCGGGGCCAACTGGGCCAACAGCAGCACCGGGCTGCTGTCCGTCGATATCCGCGCCATCCACGTCGATCCCACCACGCCGGGCGTGCTCTACGCGTCCGGCGGCGGCACCGATGCCAACCCCGGAAACATCTACAAAAGCACCGACAGCGGTGCCAGCTGGCAGTCCATCAGCGTCGGTCTGCCGGCGGATGCGGCACTCGCGCTGTTGGCGGACCCAGTGGAACCCACGGTGCTCTACGCCGGAACGACGAGCGGCGTCTGGAGCCTGACCCAGGTCGCCGATGCCGATGGCGACGGTGTGCCCGATTCGGTCGAGATGTCGGCCCCCAATGCAGGCGACGGCAACGGCAACGGAATTCCCGATCACCTCGAATCCCACGTCGGATCGCTCACCAGCGCCACGGACGGAAGCGCTGCGCGCCCACTGGCACCGGGCCGGTACTTCACCGTGGCCATCACGTCGCTGGCCGGAAGCTGCACCCAGGCAGTCGACGTGCAATCGGTTTACGCCGCCTATCACGGTGCCGACCGTGCCGCCGACGGCGACCGGTTCGCCTATCCTCACCAGCTCGCGCGCTTCGAGATCAGGGACTGCGACAGCGCCAGCGTGACGCTAAAGTTCCACGGTGCCCGGTTCGGCACCTCCGACAGCCTGCGCTTTTACGGGCCATCCACTCCGGGTGACCCGGAGACGATCGGCTGGCACGACTTCAGCTCGCGCGCCGTTCGCATCGCGCAGGACACCTGGCGGTTGACGCTGGACAACGGCGAGTTCGGCAGCTACCGCCCGGGCACCGCCCATTCGATCCTGTTCGAAGGCGGCCCGGCCTGGAAGGGCGGGCTGTTCCGCGACGACTTCGACTGAGCGCTGCGGCCGTTTGCGTGGGCCGCATCGCTACGTCGATGCGGCTCAGGGCACCGGAAGTCGCGCAGCCCGCACAGGTAGTGGCGCGGTGCCGCGACGCCTGCCGCAGGCGCGGGGCCAAGATCATCGCGGAACGCGGCTGCGGGGTGATTCTGCCAGCCGTCGGGAAGGCACAGGTCCATCACGCGCCCTCCGCCGATTCGGCCACGGCATCCGGCCGCAGCGCCAGCACGATCAGGACCATCGCCACCGCCCAGCCAATCGGACGGCGGGTGCCCTCTTCACGACTCTGCCCGCGCGCGGCGGGCGCACGCGCATCCGCCCCGCGCGCCGGCTGCGAATCGGCGGCCGGCGCGGCATCACGGCGTGGCGCATCACCCGGCAGCTGTGCCAGCGCCGGCTGCGCCGCAAGCGCAAACAGCGCCGCCATCGCGCCCGCGGCGCGGCGCGCATCCCTGCGGAACAGGGTCGGCTTGCGCGTCATTCGATGGGTTGTGCTCATCTCGGCCTCCAACGCGGGGCATTGGTCCGCGCGTGGTGCCATGCAAACCCTCCGCGCTGGCCGCAGCGCGGCCGCGGGCGGGCACCGCGGCTACCGGATGTGGCGATTTGCGGGCGCGGCGTTGCCCGCTCCCGGAGCGCCGCCTATCCTCGTTGCACCTGCACTCCCGGGCCTGCCGCATGTCCCGCACCATTGCCATCGTCGAGGACGAACCCGCGATCCGCGCCAACTACGTGGATGCGCTCACGCGCTACGGCCACCGCGTCGTGGCCTTCGCCAACCGGCCCGACGCACAGCAGGCGTTCGCGCTGCAGCTTCCCGATCTGGTGATCATCGACGTGGGGCTCGGCGAGGAGCCGGAGGGCGGTTTCGACCTGTGCCGCGAATTGCGCGCGCGCTCGGCGACGCTGCCGATCCTGTTCCTGACTGCGCGCGACTCGGATTTCGACGTGATCTCCGGCCTGCGCCTGGGCGCGGACGACTACCTCACCAAGGACATTTCCCTGCCCCAGCTCACCGCGCGGGTGCAGGCACTGTTCCGCCGCACCGAGGCGCTGCGCGCACCGCAGGCGCGCGAGACGGTGATTGCCCTGCGCGGCCTGCGCCTGGAGGCCGAGCGTATGCGCGTGACCTGGAACGACGAGGTCGTCCCGCTCACCGTCACCGAGTTCTGGATGGTGCACGCCCTCGCCCACCGCCCCGGCCACGTGAAGTCGCGCGAACAGCTCATGCGCGAAGCGCAGATCGTGGTGGACGATGCCACCGTGACCTCACACATCAAACGCATGCGCAAGAAGTTCGTTGCGATCGATCCCGCATTCGACGAGATCGACACCGTGCACGGTGCCGGCTACCGCTGGCGCTCCTGAGGGCCACCGTTTTTTGCTGCACTGCGGATTGCATCCGCTGGCGTATGGTCGTCTACTTGCGCCGCTCCGGGTCAGGGGGGTCGCGCGCGCGACCGGGACCTGGAGCCGACGCGCCGGCAGCTGCCGGTACACATCACTCGGGGTTTGGGGAAAATCGATCATGCAGAAGTACCTGACGCACTTCACCGGGCGCACGCTCGGCCTGTCCATCGCACTCGCGCTGGGCGTGACGTTCACCGCCGGGGCACAGATCGTGCCCAAGCAGCTTTCGGGCCCGCCGTCGGATTTCCAGAGCATGCGCTCACCCGACCCGGTCGAATCGGCCATCCACTCGCACAGCGCGATGGTGCCGGTTTCCATGATCGAGAAGAAGGGTGGCACGGGCTGGAGCTCCACCATTCCGGTCGAGGACAACGCGCTTCGCTTTGCCCTTCTGACGCCCGGCGGCATGCCGTGGGACGTGTCGCTTTCCGGCCCGTCCGGGCAGAAGCTGCGCGCCGCCGATACCGCCAAGAGCGCGAGAGCCTCCAGCTTCGGCATGGGTGAGGCGCAGGTTCCGGCGCAGATGTACAGCTTCCCCAGCCTTGCTTCGGGCAACTGGAAGATCGAACTGGAGGGCAGCGCCAAGGCGGCCTCGCAGGGCTATCTCCTGATCGAAGGCAGCGCCTCCACCGGGCTGACCTCCTATCCGACCCACAGCCGCCAGCTGGTCGGCCAGACGATGGGCCTGACCGCGCAGCTCACCGCGCTCGATGCCTCCGAGAAAGCCATCACGGGCGCGGGCGCAGGGCGCATCGAGCGTGCCGAGATGGAAGTCACCGCGCCCAGCGGCAAGATCCAGCGCATGGCGATGTTCGACGACGGCCGGCACGATGACGGTGCCGCCGGCGACGGCATCTTCGGTGCCGCGTTCACCGCCTCCGAGGCCGGCAGCCACGTCGCCCAGGTCGTCATCGAGGGCGTGGACCGCAACGGCAACCGCGTGCTGCGCACCGCCGAGCACCTGCTTGCCTTCGTCAACCCGACGCTCTCGCTGGCCGGCAGCCGCGCCACCGCGACCGCCGCCAAGAGCGCCACCCCGCGACTGACCATCAACATCCCCGTCACCGCGCCGAAGAACGCTTCGCACTACCGCAGCTACGCGGAAGTCTGGGGGCGCGACGCGCGCGGCAACGAGGTGCCGGTGGCGTGGGTGGGCGGCATGGTGACGCCTGAAGCAGGCAAGTTCGGCCTGGGCTTCGACGAGCGCTGGATCGCCAAGTCCGGCGCACAGGCACCGTTCGAGCTGCGCAACCTGCGCATCGAAGACCCCGACACCTCGGTCACGATCGCCTCCAGCGCGCGCATGGGACTCAGCCTGCCCGCGCTGCGCGTGCGTGCCAAAGCGGCGGACATCGAGATCGACGAAATGATGACGATGGGCCCGCGTCCGGTCGAAGCCGCACAGGCCAAGGGCGTGGGCAAGCGCCTGCTGCTGGTGCACGGCTACTGCTCGGGCGGCGTGTGGCCGGCAGCCCAGTTCGGTACCTCGTCCACCTTCCTGGACAAGAACCAGAATCGCAGCCACGACTACTTCGCACGTCTGATCAAGTCCTTCGGCAGCACCTGGAACTCCTTCGGCGTGGTGGCGCACAGCCAGGGCGGCGCAGCCTCCCTGCACCTGTACACCTACTACTGGAGCGGTCTGGACAACGCCACCGGCAGCCGCCTGATCCAGTCGGTCGGCACGCCGTACAAGGGCACCAACCTCGCCGGCATCCTCGCCAAGCTCGGCAACTGGTTCGGCGTGGGCTGCGGCAAGAACACCGACCTGAGCTACAGCGGCGCCAGCGCCTGGCTGGCCGGCATCCCCAACTCCGCCCGCGCCAAGGTCAACTACTACACGACCTCGTTCAAGCTCACCAACTGGTACACCAACGACTACTGCAACGCGGCCACCGACCTGGTACTCAGCGACCCGGAAGACGGCACCACCGAGAAGGCCAACGGCCAGCTCCCCGGCGCGGTCAACCGCGGTCACGTCGAAGGCCAGTGCCACACCGCCGGCATGCGCGACCCGGCGCAGTACCTCAACGCCTCACGCAACGCCACGATGAACAGCAACGCGGCGCGCTGATCCCGCAACAATGGCGATTCCGGCGGCCCGCACTTCGGTGCGGGCCGTTTTTTGATGGGGCACGGGTACGAAGCCGGCGGCACGGCGCAGTCACAGCCCCTCGATCGGCTTCGCCGCATCCTGCCGTTGCCGCCGGGCGGAGTCTCCCGGGCGATCGGCTTTGCAAGCGGCCTGGCCGCGGCAATCACGCTGCACATGCAGGTGTCGCACCTGCCTCTGGTGCCCGCCTCGCACTGCTTTGCCTGGGCTACTATTGGCCGGGTTCCCGGCATGAAAGGACCGCAGCCTTCATCCGGTGGCTGTGCACTGGGCGCGCGGTGTTGCCCCCATTTCAATGCGGCCGCCTTCGCGGCACACAGGCGGCCATGTCGTGAACACCCCAACCCCGCGCAAGGACAACCGCGTGCCGCAGCTCGAAAACCTCCGCATTGCCATCGTCGGCCTGGGCTACGTCGGCCTGCCGCTGGCGGTCGAATTCGGCAAGCGCTATCCGACCATCGGCTACGACATCCGCGCCGGGCGCATCGCCGAACTGCGCGCGGGGCGCGACAGCACGCTGGAAGTGGAACCCGAACTGCTGGCGCAGGCCGATCGGCTGCGCTTCACCGACGCGCTGGACGAACTGCGCGACTGCAACGTCTACATCGTCACCGTCCCGACCCCGATCGACGCCGCCAAGCGCCCCGATCTGACCCCGCTCATCCGCGCATCGGAAGCCATCGGCACCCTGCTCAAACCCGGCGACACGGTGATCTACGAATCCACCGTGTTCCCCGGCTGCACCGAAGAAGTCTGCGTCCCGATCCTGGCGCGCGTTTCCGGCCTGCGCTACGAAGCCGCGCCCGATGGCCCCCACTCCCCCGCGAGCGATGGAATGGGTTGGGGCGAAGGGGGCTCTCCATCGCCACGCCCCAACACCTTCGCCATCGGCTACTCGCCCGAGCGCATCAACCCCGGCGACAAGGCCCACCGCGTCACCAGCATCCTCAAGGTCACCTCCGGCTCGAGCCCGGCCACGGCCGAGTTCGTCGACGCCCTCTACGCCAGCATCATCACCGCCGGCACCCACAGGGCACCGAGCATCAAGGTGGCCGAAGCCGCAAAAGTCATCGAAAACACCCAGCGCGACCTCAACATCGCCCTGGTCAACGATCTGGCCATCCTCTTCGGCAAGCTCGGCATCGACACCCTCGACGTGCTCGAAGCCGCCGGCACCAAGTGGAACTTCCTGCCGTTCCGTCCCGGCCTCGTGGGCGGGCACTGCATCAGCGTGGATCCCTACTACCTCACCCACAAGGCGCAGGAAGTCGGCCACCACCCGCAGGTCATCCTCGCGGGACGACGCACCAACGACGGCATGGGCGGCTACGTGGCCGACCAGACCATCAAGCTCATGCTTCGCCGGGGCATCAACCCGGTGCAGGCGCGCATCCTGATCCTGGGCCTGGCCTTCAAGGAAAACTGCCCGGACCTGCGCAACACCCGCGTGGTGGACATCGTGGCGGCGCTGCGCGACTACAGCGCGCAGGTGGATGTGTTCGATCCCTGGGTGGATGCCGATGAAGCGCAGCGCGAATACGGCATCAGTCCGATTGCGACACCGGAGCAGGGTGCCTACGACGCCATCGTGCTGGCCGTGGCGCACGACGTATTCGCGCGCATGGGCGGCACCGGCGTGCGGAGCCTGCTCAGCGCTCGCGGCGGCATTGTTTATGACGTGAAGCACCTGCTGCCGCGCGAGATGGTCGACGGGAGGCTGTAGATGGATCCCTCGCCTCTCCACGCCCCGGCCTGCGACTCCGCGCGCCACCATCAGCACCTCTCCTGCGGCTGCCGTCATCCGGAGTGACGCCATGAAAATCCTCGTCACCGGCACCGCCGGCTTCATCGGATCGCACGTGGCGCAGCGTCTGCTGGCGCGTGGCGATGAGGTCGTGGGTATCGACAACCTCAACGACTACTACGACGTCGCCCTGAAAAAGGCGCGGCTGGCGCGGCTGCTGGACGATTCGCGCTATGCCCACGTCGCCGCCGACCTGGCCGATCGCGACGCGATGGAAGCGGCGTTCGCGCGGCACCGGCCGCAGCGGGTGGTCAACCTTGCGGCACAGGCAGGCGTTCGCTACGCGGCGGAGAACCCGCACGTCTATGTGTCCAGCAACGTCACCGGCTTCCTGCACGTACTCGAAGGCTGCCGCCATCACGGCGTGGAGCATCTGGTCTATGCCTCCACCAGCTCGGTGTACGGTGCCAACCGCGCGATGCCTTTCTCCGAACACCGCGCCGCCGAGCATCCGCTGACCCTGTACGCGGCGAGCAAGAAGGCCAACGAGATGATGGCGCACAGCTACGCCCACCTGTACGGCCTGCCCTGCACCGGGCTGCGGTTCTTCACCGTCTACGGGCCGTGGGGCCGGCCGGACATGGCCCTGTTCCTGTTCACCCGGGCGATCCTCGCGGGCGAACCGATCAAGGTCTTCAACCACGGCCGCCACAAGCGCAGCTTCACCTACATCGACGACATCGTCGAAGGCCTGATGCGTGCGCTCGACCACGTGCCGGCAAAGGACGCGGACTGGGATGCACTGCGGCCGGATCCGGCGAGCAGCGGCGTGGCACCGTATCGGCTGTACAACATCGGCAACGAGGAAATGGTGGAACTGCTGCGCTACATCGAGGTGCTGGAAACCTGCCTCGGACGCAAGGCGCAGATGCAGATGCTGCCGCTGCAGGCGGGCGATGTCCCCGACACCGAGGCCGACGTGTCCGATCTGATCGCGCAGGTGGGCTACCGCCCGCAGGTGACGGTGGAGGAAGGCGTGGCGCGCTTCGTGGACTGGTATCGGGAGTACTACCGGGTGTGAGGCAGCCCGGGCCGGCTCCTGCACGTTCGCGGCGCAGGAACGGGACACCCGCCTGACTCCAGCGTGCTGTGCCTGCCCGCAGGAAAAGTCAGGTGAAAAAAAGGCGCGGATAGCTATCCGCGCCGTCTTGGCCGTCCCTGGCCCGGGGTCGGCATGCGCCGACCGGTTTTTGATCATGCTCTCAGAGTGCGGGCGCGACCGGTGCCGGCGGCATGGTACCGGACGGCTTTTTGGCAACGGGCTTTCTGGCTGCGGCCTTCTTTGCAGCGGGCTTCTTGGTCGCCGCCTTCTTGACCGGAGCCTTCTTCGCTGCGGCCTTCTTGGCCGGAGCCTTCTTCACCGCCGCCTTCTTGGCCGGAGCCTTCTTCACTGCCGCCTTCTTGGCCGGAGCCTTCTTCACTGCCGCCTTCTTGGCCGGAGCCTTCTTCACCGCCGCCTTCTTGGCCGGGGCCTTCTTCACCGCCGCCTTCTTGGCCGGAGCCTTCTTCACCGCCGCCTTCTTGGCCGGAGCCTTCTTCACCGCCGCCTTCTTGGCCGGGGCCTTCTTCACTGCCGCCTTCTTGGCCGGGGCCTTCTTGGCAGCCGCCTTCTTCGCTGCAGGTTTCTTCGTTGCCATCTTCAGGTTCTCCTCGTCAGTGGATCGATCTTCGTTGGTGGATCGTCAATTACCCGGTGGGTGAGGCGGCATTCGCCGCATACAACAACGCCCGCATCCATACGCATGCGGGCGTGATGTCTTCGTGCTCCAGGACGGTCGCGCAAACGACCTTGGCTTGGCTGAGGGGAAAGTTGCCGAGGACCGCAAAACGCGGCGTGAAGGAATCGACCTGTCGATGCTTCCGCTGTGCTGTGGTTCCACTCAACGCCGCGCCTGAAGTGCAAGGTTGCG
>JAMLIV010000014.1 GCA_023954075.1 Lysobacteraceae bacterium | reverse complement strand
ACGGCCGCATCGGCCGCAACATCCTGCGCGCGCTGTACGAGTCCGGCCGCACCAACGAGATCCAGGTGGTGGCGATCAACGACCTGGGCGATGCCAACACCAACGCGCACCTGACCCGTCACGATACCGCGCACGGCCGATTCCCCGGCACCGTGGTCGTGGACGGCGGCCACATGGTCGTCAACGGCGACCGCATCCGGGTCTGCGCCGAGCGCGATCCCGCAAAGCTGCCCTGGGGCGAACTGGGCGTGGACGTGGTGCTGGAGTGCACCGGCCTTTTCACCAGCAAGGCCAAGGCTTCGGCGCACCTCGCCGCCGGCGCGAAGAAGGTGATCATCTCCGCCCCCGGCGGCAGCGACGTGGACGCCACCGTGGTGTACGGCGTCAATCACGGCGTGCTCAAGGCCGGCGACACGGTGATCTCCAACGCCTCGTGCACCACCAACTGCCTGGCACCGCTGGCCAAGGTGCTGAACGATTCCGTCGGCATCGCGCACGGCCTGATGACCACCATCCACGCCTACACCAACGACCAGGTGCTGACCGACGTCTACCACTCCGACCTGCGCCGCGCGCGCTCGGCCACGATGAGCCAGATCCCGACCAAGACCGGCGCGGCCGCCGCGGTGGGCCTGGTGCTGCCCGAGCTCAACGGCAAGCTCGACGGCTTCGCGATGCGCGTGCCGACGATCAACGTCTCGGTGGTGGACCTCACCTTCACCGCCAGGCGCGCCACGTCGAAGGAAGAAATCGACGCCGCCGTGAAGGCCGCCAGCGAAGGCGCGCTCAAGGGCATCCTGGGCTTCAACACCGAGCCGCTGGTGTCGATCGACTTCAACCACGATCCGCGCAGCTCGATCTACGACAGCACCCAGACCCGCGTGATGGACGGGACGCTGGTGAAGGTGCTGTCCTGGTACGACAACGAGTGGGGCTTCTCCAACCGCATGCTCGATACCACGCTGGCGCTGATGGCGGCGAAGTAGGTTCGCACGCAGTCTTTCGCACACGCGCCGGCGTGCGCACCGACGGCGGGCCTCCGGGCCCGCCGTTCGTTTTGGGGCCGCCGGGCTGATCGCCCCTGACGCTCGGCTCGTCCTTCCCGCACTGTGCTGGCGTGAAGGACAAATCAAGGGAGTCTGTCCAGGTCACGCCCTGCGGCGCGGCCGGATGCTTGCCTTGCGACCGCCGTACGCGGCCCTCAGCGCAGCTGGCTGTCCTTGCTGCCGCGCCGGTTGTAGCCGGTAAACGCCGCGTCTTCATCGTGCGCGTTCTGGCAGGCCAGACAGCGACGCGCGCCGGGCATGGCCCTGCGGCGCGCCTCGGGAATCGGCTCGCCGCACTCTTCGCATTCGCTCAGGCCCGGGCCCGTGGCCAGACGGCTGCGCGCACGCGATACGGCGTCTTCGACGGTGCTGTCGATCTGCTCCTGTACCGCGCCGTCTTTTGCCCATCCAGTGGCCATGACCGCAGGAATGGTGGCGATGGCGCAGCTTCTCAAGCCGTCGGCGGAGGAAAACCGCGCCTTGCGGATGGGAATGACTCGCATTAGCATGCGCATCCCTTGCACTGCTCCGAGCCTCAGGACTTTCCATGTCGACCAACCCACGCCAACCCACACCCTGCGCCCGCTGCATGGCCGCCACCGTCGCAGTCGGCGCGCTGGTATGCATGGCCTCGGCGACCGCAGCCCCCAAGAGCGCCGACGCCGGCGACAGCCCGCGCGCCGCCGCGAGGAAGCTCGACTCGATCGAGGTCACCGCGCAGCGCTACCTGCCCGACTACAGCATCCGCAACACGCGCGGCGCAACCAGAACCGACACCCCGCTGCTCGACGTGCCGCAGGCCGTCACGACCGTTACCGACAAGCTCGTGGCCGACCAGGCCATCACCAGCCTGGGCGATGCCTTCCGCTACCTGCCGGGCATCGGCACCGCGCAGGGCGAAGGCAACCGCGATACCGCCGTGCTGCGCGGCAACAGCACCACCGGCGACTTCTTCGTGGACGGCATCCGCGACGACGTGCAGTACTTCCGCGACATGTACAACCTCGACCGCGTGGAGGCGATCAAGGGCCCCAACGCGATGATTTTCGGACGCGGAGGCAGCGGCGGCGTGATCAACCGCATCACCCGCAAGGCGGACGGCGTGGATCTGACCAACGGCACGCTGCAGTTCGGCTCGCACCAGCGGCGGCGCGGCACGCTCGACCTCGGTCGGGCGATAGGCACGACCGCCGGATTCCGCCTCAACGCCATGCTGGAAGATTCGGAAAGCCATCGCGACGACGCCTGGCTCAAGCGCCACGGCGTCAATCCGACCTACGGCATCGACCTCGGGCCAGACACGAACCTGGATCTGTCCTACGAACGCTTCCACGACGAGCGCACCGCCGATCGCGGCGTACCCTCGTTCCAGGGCCGCCCGGTCGACGTGCCTCCCTCGACTTTCTTCGGCAATCCCGCGCTGAGCGTTTCCGAGGCCACGGCGGACGCCTTCGACGCCGCGCTCGAACACCGCTTCAGTCCCGACCTCGAACTGCGCAACCACCTGCGCGCCGCCGACTACGACAAGATGTACCAGAACGTGTTCCCCGGTGCGGTCGGTGCCGGCGGGACCACGGTGAGCCTTGCCGCGTACCGCAACGAAACCACGCGCCGCAACCTCTTCAACCAGACCGACCTGGTTTGGAACCTGCGCGCCGGCGCGGTCGAGCACACCCTGCTGGCCGGCGTGGAGCTCGGCCGCCAGACCACCGACAACGCCCGCCTGACCGGCCACTTTGCCCCGGGCGACAGCGTGGTGTCCGTGCTCGATCCCAACGTGCGCGTGCCGGTGAGCTTCAGCCAGAGCGCCAGCGATGCCGACAACCACAGCGTCGCGAAAATTTCGGCGCTGTACCTGCAAAACCAGATTGCCTTCTCGCCGCGCTGGCTGGCGATCCTGGGCCTGCGCCACGACGACTTCCGCGTGGACCTCACCAATCGCCGCAACGGCGACGTGTTCCGCTCCAAAGACCGCAAGAATTCGCCGCGCGCCGGCATCGTCTTCAAGCCGACGGCCGACGTCTCGCTGTACGCCAGCCTGAGCCGCGCCTTCCAGCCGCGCGCCGGCGACCAGCTCGCCTCGCTCAACGCCGACAACGCCGCACTCGAACCCGAGAGCTTCCGCAACCGCGAGCTCGGCGCGAAGTGGGATATCCGACGCGACCTGCAGGCCAGCCTCGCGGTCTATCGGCTGGATCGCCGCAACGTGGCCGTGGTCGACCCGGACGATCCCACCCGCATGCGGCTGACCGACGGGCAGGTCACCCGAGGCGTGGAGATCGGTCTGGCCGGACGCATCAGCGACGCCTGGCAGGTGATGGGCGGCTACGCCCGCCAGAACGGCGAACTTCTCGCAGACCTCGGCACCAGCGCGCACAAGGGCAACCGCCTCGCGCAGCTCCCGCGGCATTCCGCCTCGCTCTGGAACCGCTACGACTTCACCCCTCGCCTCGGCGCGGGCCTGGGCATCATCCATCGCGGCGCGATGTACGCCAACGTCGACAACCAGGTGACCCTGCCCGCCTTCACCCGCTTCGACGCCGCGCTCTACTGGAGCGCGACCGAATCGCTCCAGATGCAGCTCAACATCGAGAACCTGACCGACAAACGCTACTTCGCCAGCGCCCACAGCAACAACAACATCACCCCGGGCGCACCGCGCAGCGCGTGGGTGAGCCTCAACTTCGCCTATTGAGGCAGAGGAAGAAGCGCGGCACATCCTGCTTGCGACAACGTCCACCACACCGAAGGACGGGAAGGACGCAGCACTCAAATCCCGGCGGCGAACGGCGGCGCAAGCACGCCCCTCAGCCGCCGTAGTTTCCCAGCGCCAGGCGCAGGCGGATCTGCGCTTCGGCGCGCAGGCTGACCGGCTCCATCACGGTGGCGTCGGGGCCGTAGCGCAGCACGTCCATCAGCAGTTCGCGCGAGCTGCTGTAGGGCAGGCGCAGTTCGTAGCGCCCGTCCGGCAGGAAGCGGCCCTGCTGCTGGGAGTGCCAGCGCTCTTCCGCGGCCCAGCGCGCCGCGTCGGCGGAAAAAACCACGGTGGCCCAGGCTTTGGGCGGGCCGGAGAAGATGCCGTAGCTGGAGGCCAGGTGCTGGTCGAGCTCGGCCTCCGGCACGTCGATGGCGGCTTCGTCGAAGGGGCGCGCCTGGTCGATCCGATCGAGCGAAAAGCTGCGCAACGCCTGACGTTCGTGGTCGAAGGCGTCCAGGTACCAGTTGTTGCGGTAGTGGGTCAGGCGCTGCGGCGAGACCGTGCGCTGGGTGGTTGCCCCGGTGGAGCGCGCGCGGTAGCGAAAGCTCAGCCGCCGGCGCTGCAGCACGGCACCGGCGGCGGCGCGAAACGCGGCCTGGTCCAGGCTGCGGGTGCCGCTGCTGATGACCCGCACCCGCTCAACCGGCCAGCGCTTGCCGCCGGCCTGTTCGGCCAGGAGCTGGTCGATGCGCTCGCGGATGGGTTCCAGCGCATCGCCGAGGAACCCGCCGGTGCCGGAGCGATCCAGCAGCTGGTGCGTGGCGAGCAGCGCGTGCAGTTCGTCCGGACTCAGCCACAGGCCAGGCAGCTCGAAGCGCTCGGCTTCGGCCATGTCGTAGCGGAACCCGGGCGGATCGTCGGAGGTCTCCACCGGCGCACCGAGGTAGTCGCGCAGGAAGGCCACGTCGCGGTAGACGGTGGCGCGCGAGCACTGCAGGTCCTCGATCAGGCGCTGCAGGGATACGGGCACCCGCGCCTGGCTCAGGCGCCGGTGCAGGAGGTTGATGCGCTCGTAGCGTTCCATGCCCGGTCACTCGCTGTCGGTGGGTGCGTCGGCCTCACGCTGGCGGGTGATGGAGCGCGCCACCAGCAGCCCGACCTCATACAGCAGGCACATCGGAATGGCCAGCATCAGCTGGGAGATGACGTCCGGCGGGGTGATGACGGCCGCCACCACGAAGGCACCCACGATCACGTAGCCGCGCGATTCGCGCAGCTGCTCGACGCTGACCCAGCCCAGCAGCACCAGGATCACCACCGCCACCGGCACCTCGAAGCTGAAGCCGAAGGCCAGGAACAGCACCAACACGAAATCGAGGTAGCGGCTGATGTCGGTCATCATCGCCACGCCTTCGGGCGCAACGCCGGTGAGGAAGCCGAACACCGCCGGCAGCACCAGGAAGTAGGCGAAGGCACAGCCGACGTAGAACAGCAGCACGGCCGAGACCAGCAGCGGGCGCGCGAGCTTCTGCTCGTGCCGGTACAGCCCTGGCGCAACGAAGGCCCAGAGCTGGTAAAGCACGACCGGCATGGCCAGGATCAGGGCGGTGAACAGCGCCAGCTTGATCGGCGTGAGGAAAGGGCTGGCGACGTCGATGGCGACCATCTGGGTGCCGGCGGGCAGCTTGGCGCGCAGCGGCTCGGACAGCAGGGTGTAGATGCGGTTGGCGAAAGGCAGCAGGGCAATGAAGATCGCCAGCACCGCCAGCACGGCGCGCAGCAGGCGCGCGCGCAGCTCGACCAGGTGGCCGATCAGGCTCTGCTCGGTGCCGGTTTCCGCCGATCCCACGGCTCAGCCTGCCGGCCCGGCGTCACGGCCGGTTTCGGGCGGTACGTCTGCTTCGGACGAGGTACCCGCGTCAGGCACCTCCCGGGCCGGAGCCGAGGTCGATGGTGCCGAGAGCAGGCTTTGCCGGGTGTCCTTCATCGCGCGCTTGAGGTCATCGGCCGCCAGCTCGCGCTCGATGTCGGTGCGGATCGAATACCAGGTGGCGCGCGCCTTGCGCAGGTAGAGCCCGGCCATGCGCGCGGCGCGCGGCAGCCGCTCCGGGCCGAGCACGAGCAGTGCCACCAGTCCGATCACGGCCAGTTCGACCAGGCTGACCTCGAACATCGTCGCGTCCCGCCCGGTCAGTCGCCCTTGGTCTCGGTCGGTGCCTTGTGCGCCGGCTGCTCGGCGCCCTGGCCCGAAGCGTCATCGAGCTTCTTGTCCGCTGCCTCGTCTTCCTGCAGACCCTTGCGGAAGCTGCGGATGGCGCTGCCGAGGTCGGAGCCCACGTTGCGCAGCTTCTTGGTGCCAAACAGCAGCACCACGACCAGAAGCACGATCAGCCAGTGCCAGATACTGAAGCCGCCCATGGCGTATGCCTCACGAAAGGAAAGGAAAGCAGCATAGCGCAGCCGCCGCCGGGCCGGCAGGCTCAGCGCGCGCCGTATTCCTCCAGCCGGTCGCGGAAATCCACGACGGCTGGCGGTGCCTTCTTCACGCGGCCTTCAAAGACCGCGCGCGGCGTGGTGTCGCGCCCGTAGGCGCGGGCGTTGGCGCGATGGTCGATCGACAGCACCGCGCCGTCCAGCGCAACGCCGGCGAACAGGCCGCGCGAGCGCGAGTAGGAATAGATCTCGGCCTTGAGCTGACCGTCGGTGGACGCCTGGGCCATGCGTCCCACCGGGCCGGCGGCGACCGCCGCATCCGCGCCGAGGGTGAACTTGCCATTGACGATGGAATCCACCCCGCGCTCGGAGCGGAACACCAGCACCACGTCGGTGGCCTGCACGCCGGCCTGGAAACCTATGCTGCCGCCGGTGAGGCTGATGAAACTCGGGGTGCTCCAGCTGCCGTCGGCCTGGCGCACGGCAATCACCCCGCGGCCGTGACGTCCACCGACGACGAGTCCGGCCTTGACCACTTCGGGAACGACGGCGACTGCGTAGGCGTCACTCAGCAGCCTTTGCGGGATCGCGTTCTCGGGCATCCGCATGACTTCATCGAGCACCTTTACCGCCTGCTGCAGGCGTTCGTCCTCGGTGGGGCGCGCCTGCGCGGTTGACGCGAACACGCCCATGCCGATCAGCAACAGGATAGAGAGCAGAATGCGGGACATGATGCCTCCGTGGAATGTGTGCGGGAAACGCGGCGAGTATGCGGCCGCGGGAATGAATCCCGGCCCAAACCGCGGCGGTACGCGCGGCGGGGCGACGCCCGGAAGCGCAATCAGTGCGCGCGACGCAGGCGGCCCGCGCCAAGCAGCGCGGCGACCAGCCCCAGCAGCAGCAGCATCGGCGCACCCGGTCCGGGAACCGACTGGACCGCCGTGCCGAGGCCGCCGTTGCCGGTGCAGCCGGCGGGCGGCGCGATGGCCATGCCGCGCACGCTGACGTTCTCCAGGACGCCGCTGATCGAGCCGACGACCTCGGCGCGGCCGGTGTCCAGGTTGATGCGTGCCAGGCGGCTCGCGCGGTTCACGTCGGGCGGCTGGGAATCCAGCGTGGCCCACAGCGCGCCCGTGGAATCGAAATCCGCGCCGCCGCTGCTGAGGGTATCGTCGATGCCGAGGCTGCCGATGCGCGTGGCCACGGCGGTGGATGGATCGATGCGATACAGCGCCTGCTGCTCGCGCTGACCGAATCCGTTCTGCACGCCGATGCCAAAGAGCTGGTTCCCCCGCCCGCCCAGTCCGGTCAGCGGCGCGCCGGTATTTCCGACCTGCCGCGCCGAGGCGTTGGATGGATCGATTTCCCAAAGCAGGCCGGTGGTGTCGGAGGATGCCCAGAGGCGTCCGTTGCAGGTGAAGGCCAGGCCGTAATCGAGCTGGCCGTTGGGCCCCGTGTCCTGCAGGCCGGGCAGCGCGCCGACCAGGGCCCCCCTGCCCGTCGTGGTGTCGATGCGGATCAGGAAGTCGGTCGTGGTCGATCCCGAGCCGGCGGTGCCGTCGGCCACGCCGTAGAGCGTTCCGTCCGGCGCGATGGCCAGTCCTTCCACGTCGTTGAAGCCGATGCCGGTGCCGATCGGCGTGGCCTGCCCGGTGGCCAGATCGAGCCGGTACAGCGTATTCCACGCCGAAACATAGGCCAGCGGCGCAGCCAGCACGGGCAGCGGGAGCAGGCAGATCAGGGCGGCCAGAAGCCGTCGGCGCATGCTGGGACGCATCTGTGTCGTCCTTCGATTAGTATTGGGGTCGTCGTCACTGCGCCTCTATGTGAAATCGCGGGCGCTGTGCGCGAGCATAACACTTTCCCACGCCCAATCAACGCTGGCGGGCGCGTCGCGGCACCGCCGCCGGCCTCGCCGCCCCGGAATCCCATGACCGACTCCCTGTCCTCCACCGACGACGACGCCGGCCACGAGCCGCGCACCGGCGTGCTTCTGGTCAACCTTGGAACCCCGGAATCTCCCGAACCTCGCGCATTGCGCCGTTATCTTGCAGAGTTCCTCGCCGATCGTCGCGTCGTCGAGCTGCCGCGCGCACTCTGGTTCCCGATCCTGTATGGCATCATCCTGCCGTTCCGCGCGCCGCGTTCGGCCGCGCTTTACCGCAGCATCTGGACCGGACGCGGCTCGCCGCTGGCCTGGCTCAGCGAGGACTTGGCCGCCGCCGTGGCGGCGCGATGCGCCGACCGCACCGCCGTGGCCCTGGCGATGCGCTATGGCGAACCGTCGGTTTCCCGGCAGATGCGGGCGCTGCGCGAACGCGGCGTGGAACGGCTCGTGGTGCTGCCGCTCTATCCGCAATATTCGGGCACCACCACCGCCTCGGTGTTCGATGCGGTGACCGCTGAGCTGGGCGGCTGGCGACGCTGGCCGGAGCTGCACCTGATCCCGGATTATCACGACGATGCCGCGTGGATCGACGCTGTTGCTGGCTCGATACGCACACATCGCGAAGCGCAGGCGGAGCCGGGGCACCTGCTGTTTTCGTTCCACGGCATCCCGCAGCGCTGCGTGGATCGCGGCGACCCCTATGCCGACCAGTGCCGCGCCAGCGCCCGCGCCATCGCCCGGCGCCTCGGGCTGGAAGAGGCCGACTGGTCGCTTTCCTTCCAGTCGCGCCTGGGCCGCGCCCAGTGGCTGACGCCCTACACCGACCAGACCGTGCGCGCGCTGGCCGCACGCGGCGTCAGACACCTGGACGTGGTGTGTCCCGGCTTTGCGGTGGACTGCCTGGAAACGCTGGAGGAAATCGCGGTGCAGAACGCCGGATTCTTTCGTGAAGCCGGCGGCCAGAGCCTGCGCTACATCCCCGCGCTCAACGCCGAGGCGTCCCACGCCGACGCGCTGGCCGCGCTGGTGAAACGCCATCTCGACCCCGGCACCTAGTCTTCCAGCAGCGTACGCAGCGTCCCCTTGAGCGCCAGCCCGTCTTCGCGCAGGTAACGCCGCTGCGCGCGCCAGTCGGGAAAGCGGTGTTCGACTTCGCGCCAGAAGGCGGGCGAATGGTTGGGCTGGATCAGATGGCACAGCTCGTGCACCAGCACGTAGTGGAACGCCTCGGGCGGCCCCAGCACCAGGGCAAGGTCGAGCGACAGCGTGCCCGAGGTGCTCATCGAGCCCCACAGCGAGGCCAGCGGGCGAATCCGCCACAGCCGCGGCGCGCGCGGGAGGCCCGGCAGGTAGTGCGGCAGCCAGCGCCCGACGTCGGCGCGCGCCTCGGAAAGGTGGAACTCGCGCAGCGCGCGGCGAACGGCGGCGGGAGACGCACTCGGCGACAGATCGATGACCAGCCCTTCACCGTCCTGCGTCACGCCCAGCCGGCGGCTCGCGCGCCACTCCACCTCCAGCAGTCGCCCGCGCAGCGGGACCTGCGCGGCCTCGCCGGGGACCAGCGCGCTGGCGGGTGCGGGCGCGCCGGGATCCTCGGCCAGTTGGTCGGCAAGCCAGGCCAGATGCCGATCGAGGAAGCGCTGCGCCTCGTGCGCGGGCACGCCCGCGGGCACGGTCAGGCGCGGGCCGCGCGCGGACAGGAGCAGGCGCAGGTGGCGCGCACGCGGATCGACCACGCGCAGCACGCCGATCTCGCGCCCGTCCGGCAGGCGCACCGCCAGGGTGTCGCGCTGCTGCGGGCGGGCGCGTCGCAAGGCGGTCAGGCCTCGGCCGAACTCAGCGACAGCTCGGCTTCCAGGCGCTCCAGCAGGAGGCGCAGCTCACCGCTCATCAACGCGAACGTCGCGTCCAGCTCGGCCTCCGGCGAGTCGCGATCGTCCTTTTCCAGCGCCTCGGTCGCGGTTTCCAGGAACTTGAGCTTGCGGATCACCAGATCCTCGCCCAGCACGAAGGAAAGCCGCTCGGCGAACACCAGGCCAAGCTGGAAGCACTGCTTGCCGACCTTGAGGTGTTCGCGCACCTCGTCGCTGTCGAGCTCCTGGCGGCGGCACTTGACGATGGCTCCCGAATCCACCGGATCGCGCAGCTCGCATTCGTCGCCCAGCTCGAAGCCGTCCGGCAAGGGCTCGCCGGCGAGCCAGCCGGTCATCAGGCCGCGCACGCTCGATTCCGCATTGACCGGCAGCGCCGGGAACGAACCCAGCGCCTCGCGGATGGCCGATACCAGCGCCTCGGCGTTCTTGCGGCTGGAGGCATCGACCACCAGCCAGTTCGATTCCAGGTCCAGATAGGCGGCCACGCGCGTGGGGCGGGCGAAGGCGCGCGGCAGCAGGTCGGTGAGGATCTCATCCTTGAGCCGCTTGCGCTCGCGCCCGCCAGGGCTGCGGCCTTCCTGCTCGCGGATGGCGTCGAGCTTCGCGGACAGCGCTTCGTTGACCACGGCGGCGGGAAGGATCTTGTCCTCGCCGCCCAATGTCAGCAGCAGGCAGTCACCGACGCGGTGCGACAGCGCCTCGTGATTGCGCCCGAAGGGCGAGACGAAGCCGCGCGAGGACAGCTCCAGCGGGCCGATCGCCTTGAGCGCGTGCCCGGGCAGGCGCTCGGGCAGGGCATCGAGCGCCGCGCGCAGGGACGAGGGAAAGCGGAACAGCGTGAGATTGCGAAAGAGCATGGGGTTCGGGATTCCGGATTGATGATTGCGACAGCGGACGCGGCGGGATGCGCGGCGTCAGCCGCTCAGGATGGACAGGCCATCGTCGGCCTGGGTGGTGGTGCTGCGGATCGGCACGGGAACGCCCTCCTCCTCATCGCGCGCCGTCGGCTCGCCCGCCAGCCAGGCGTGCGTATCGGGCAGCGCAGCCTGACTGCGCCGCCCCAGCGCGTGGAAGTCGAACAGGCTGCGGTCGGCCAGCTGCGAGGGCCGCACGTCACCCAGCGCACGCACGATCTGGTCGACCCGACCCGGCGTGGCGCGGTCCCACTCGGCAAGCAGGCGCTCGGCCTGCTTGCGCTGAAGATTCGGCTGCGAGCCGCACAGGTTGCAGGGGATGATCGGGAAACCACGCTGTTCGGCATAGCGTGCGATATCCGACTCCCTGCAATAGGCCAGCGGCCGAATCACCACGTGGCGGCCGTCGTCGCTCAAGAGCTTGGGCGGCATCGAGGCGAGCTTGGCGTGGAAGAACAGGTTCATCAGGAACGTCGCGGCGAGGTCGTCGCGGTGGTGCCCCAGCGCGATCTTGGTGAATCCCTGCTCCACCGCGTGGGTATAAAGCGCGCCGCGGCGCAGGCGCGAGCACAGCGAGCACTGGGTCTTGCCCTCGGGCACCACCCGCTGCACCACCGAATAGGTGTCCTGCTCCAGGATGGTGAAATCGACCCCGAGCGCGCGCAGGTACGCCGGCAGCACCTCTTCGGGGAAACCCGGCTGCTTCTGGTCCAGGTTCACCGCCACCAGCTCGAATTCCACCGGCGCGCGCGCCTTGAGCTGCAGCAGGATGTCGAGCAGGGTGTGGCTGTCCTTGCCGCCGGACAGGCACACCATCACCTTGTCGCCTTCCTCGATCATGCCGAAGTCGGCGATGGCCTGCCCGACCTGCCGGCGCAGGCGCTTGGCGAGCTTGTGGTTCTCGAATTCCTGTTTGCGGGCGGAGGCGGTCATGGTCATTCCGGCGGGATCATCGCGCCGCCCTGATGGCGTTGCGCGGGTTGGACCGGTCATTGTAGCCGGGCTTTCCCGCAGCGCAGCCGGGCCGTAAGCTAGGCGAACGCACGCGCCTGACCCCGCCCATCGCCATGTCCGAAACCGCCGACATCGTCCAGCAGATCGCCGCCCTGCGCTGCGAGCACCGCGCGCTGGACGAGGCCATCGCGCGCTGCGCCGGGGAACCTTCGATCGATCAGCTCGACCTGACCCGGATGAAGCGCCGCAAGCTGCGCATCAAGGACATGATCGCCTACCTGGAAAACCGGCTCATCCCTGATCTGGGCGCGTGAGGGCGGGCCCGACGCGCGCCTGTCGCGCCCAACCTGACGTTCAGTTCACCGTCGCGTAGGTTCCCTTCAACGCCACGCCGGCCATGATCGCGCCGGCATGGCACTCGAAGTTGGTCGTGCTGCGGAACTCGTTTTTCTTGTAGTAGCTGACGATATCCACGACTGCGTTGGCACCGCGCGACTTCGCGCCTTCCTGGAAGGCGCGCAGGACCGACAGCGCGGCCCATTGACAGGCGTACTCATCGGATTTGTTGACGGCATTGGTCTTGCGGTTGCCGATGTCCTGGCCAAAACGCTTGGCGACCGACACCGACTGCCCGGCCAGATAGAACCGCACGCTGCCGTCGATGCCCGCATCGCGTGCAAGCTGGGAATCGACCAGATCCTGCAGGGAAAACTCGTGCCGCGTATCGCGGGCCTGGGCGGGCGAGGCGGTCAGCAGTACGGCCGCGAGGGCGGCGAAGACGATGGGTTTCATGCGCAGTCTCCTGGGTGTTGGGTGCCGCTGCGGGATCATTCCGGCCAGCGGCGAAAAATCAGCGAGGTATTGATCCCGCCGAAAGCGAAATTGTTGCTCATCACGTGGTCGGTCTGAAGCGCGCGCCCGGTTCCGGTGATGTAGTCCAGCGCGGCGCAGCCGGGGTCCAGTTCGCTCAGATTGAGCGTCGGGGCGAACCAGCCCGCGCACATCATCCCGATGCTCATCCACGCCTCCAGCGCGCCGCAGGCACCCAGCGTATGGCCCATGTAGCTTTTGAGCGAGGACAGCGGCATGCGCGATCCAAACACCTCGGCGGTGGCCCGCGACTCGGCGATGTCGCCGTGGTCGGTCGCGGTGCCGTGCGCGTTGACGTAGCCGATCGCCTCTGGCGGCAGGCCGGCATCCTCCAGCGCCAGCCGCATGGCGATCGCCATGGTTTCCGCGTTTGGCTGGGTCACGTGGCTTCCGTCGCTGTTGGTGCCGAATCCGACAATCTCGGCAAGGATCGGCGCACCGCGCGCCAGGGCGTGCTCCAGCTCCTCGACGACCATCGTGCAGGCCCCTTCGCCCAGCACCAGCCCGTCGCGCGCGGCATCGAACGGGCGCGGGGTGAGCGCGGGATCATCATTGCGCACGCTCGTGGCGAACAGCGTGTCGAACACCGCGGCGGCGGTGGCATCGAGCTGCTCGGCCCCGCCCGCCAGCATGGCCACCTGCTTGCCGCAGCGCACCGCTTCAAAGGCACTGCCGATGCCCATGCTGCCGGAGGTGCAGGCGCTGGACGTGGTGATCACTCGCCCGGTGAGCCCGAAGAACACGCCGATGTTCACCGGCGCGGTGTGGCTCATCATCTTGATGTAGGTGGTGGCGTTGATGCCTTCGGTGGTGTGCTCATTGAGCATGCGGCCGAAGTCGCCCATGGCCGAATGGGTGCCGGCCGACGAACCGCAGGAGACGCCCACGCGGCCGCTGGCAAGCACCGGATGGCCGAGCAGGCCGGCCTGCTCCAGCGCGATTTCGCTGGCGCGGACCGCCATCAGCGCAACGCGGCCCATGCCGCGGGTGGTCTTGCGGTTGTAGTGCGGCGGCAGCTCGAAGGGCGCGGCCGGCGCGCCAAGCTTGGTGTTGAGCCCCTGGTAGATGTCCCAGTCGTCCATGCGCTGCACCGCGTTGCGGCACGCGCGAAGGCGCCTGAGGACGGTGCCCCAGTCGTTGCCGAGCGGGCTGATGCCGCCCGCACCGGTGATGACGACGCGACGCTGCTCTCCACTCATCCGGCCATGCCTCCATTGACCGCGATCACCTGCCGGGTGACGTAGGCGGCATCCGGAGACATCAGGAACGCCACGACGGCTGCCACCTCGTCGGGATGCCCCAGCCGCCGCGCAGGGATCAGCGGCAGCGCGTGTTCGACGATTTCCTGGTTGAGCATCTCGGTTTCGATCAGTCCGGGCGCGACGCAGTTGACGGTGATTGCGCGGCTGGCCAATTCCAGCGCGAGTGCCTTGCTCGCGCCGATTATCCCTGCTTTGGCGGCGCTGTAGTTGGTCTGCCCGCGGTTTCCCGTCAGGCCGGACACCGACGACAGGGTGACGATGCGGCCAGGCTTGCGCCGCCGCACCATCGGCATCACCAGCGGGTGAAGGACGTTGTAGAAACCGTCGAGATTGGTACGCAGCACGCGGTCCCAGGTTTCGCCATCCATGGCGGGAAAGGCCGCATCGTCCGCGATGCCGGCATTGCAGACCACGCCGTAGTACGCACCGTGGGCCTGGATGTCATCATCCAGCGCAGCCGCGGCCGCGCTGCGGTCGGCGAGGTCGAAACGCAGCACGCGTGCGCTGCGCCCCTGCCCGCGCACCGCCTCCGCCACCGCTTCCGCCTCCTCCACGCGCTCCCGGCAGTGCAGCACGAGCCCGTAGCCATCCCGCGCGAGCCGGAGCGCGATCGCGCGGCCGATGCCGCGGCTCGCCCCCGTCACCAGCACGGTTCCTTGTTCGCTCATTCGGTCACCATTCCCTGGGCACCCTGTTCCAGATACGCGCCGGCATCCGGCGGCTCGAACACCGAGACATGCGCGCTCGCCAGCGGCACGCCGCGCGCCGAAATTGTGCAGGAAAAAACCGCCAGGCCGCTGTCGGCCATCAGCTCGCGGTGCGCGGTCACGCGCAGCACCTCGCCGATTCCAAAGACCTGGACGTGGGCCTCGTAGCGACGCGTGCCGAGCAGGAAGCCCACGGGCGGCGCGAGGCCCTGCGCCCGCGCGCGCACTCCCGCCCAGCAGGCGATCGCCTGCGCCATCAGCTCCACGCCCACGTAGGCGGGGAGCCCGCCGTCGACGTGGAAAGGCCCGTCGGCGCGCACGCGCGCCTCGACCGAGATGGCCTCGGCGTCGTGCTCCAGCACGCGGTCCACGAGCCGCATCGCGCCGCGATGGGGCATCACCGTCTCGATATCCAGCACGTGTCTGCGCTCCACGTCAGCCCGCTCCGAACAGGAGCACGGCGTTGCTGCCCCCGAATGCAAACGAATGGCTCAGAGCGTACCCCACCGGACGATCCGCCCTCCCGCCGGGCGGCACGAAGGCCAGCGGCGGGAGTTCGGGATCGCAGGCTCCATCCCACCAGTGCGGTGGAAGCCGCCGCCCCGGATTGTCCACCAGCGTCATCCAGCACAGCGCCGCCTCGATCGCACCAGCCGCTCCCAGTGCGTGGCCGGTCAGCGGCTTGGTCGAACTGACCGGCGTCCGTGGACCGACGCGCGCCATCACGGCGCGGCTTTCCATGGCATCGTTCTGCCGCGTGGCGGTGCCGTGCAGGTTCACATAGCCGATCTCATCCGGACCGATGCCCTCGCGCGCCAGGGCCTGGTCGATGGCGGCCGTCGCACCCGCACCCTGCGGGTCGGGTGCCGACATGTGGTGGGCGTCCGAGCTTTCGCCCCAGCCGGCCAGGCGCACCGGACCGGGCTCGCGCGTCATCAGGAACAGCGCCGCGCCCTCGCCGATGTTGATGCCGCAGCGGTGGCGTGAGAAAGGGTTGCAGCGCGCCGCCGAAACCGATTCCAGCGCGCTGAAGCCGTTGATGGTGAACGCGCACAGCGAGTCGGCACCGCCGGCGATGACCGCGTCGGCGATTCCCGCACGCAGGATCCGCGCGGCCGACGCCATGGCCTTGGCGCTGGACGAGCAGGCCGTGGACATCGTCCACGCCGGACCGCGCGCGCCCGATGCCGCGGCCAGGAACCGCGAGGGCGCGCCGATCTCCTGCTGCCCGTAGTGGAAACGCGCCGGCCAAGCCCCGCGGTGCTGATGCTCGGACACCGCGGTCTCGGCTTCCCCGATGCCCGAGGTGCTCGTGCCCAGCACGATGGCCACCCGATCCGCGCCCCAGCGCTCGATGGCGGCGGAAACACCCGTGCGCATCTGCTCGAGTGCTGTCAGCAGCAGAGCGTTGTTGCGGCTTTGAAACGGCAGTGCGAAAGCGGACAGATCGGCGAGCGGCGAGCGCACGGTGCCAAGCGCCAGCGGCCGACCGGGGGTGTGGCGTTCGGTGGTTTCAACGCCGTGCGGCTCGCGCGCATCGAACAGCGCGGCGGCGACCGCCTCGAGCCCGCTTCCCAGCGCGCAGGTGATGCCCACGGAATTCAGGAACACCGGGGCTATCACGACCGCCCACCGCTACAGCCCGCCGCTCCTGTGCCGACCGACTCAATCCGGAGCCGGTAGCCTTCGGCCACGTTCTCCAGGTGCAACTGACCGGCCTCTTCGTATCGCACCACAAGCCAGGCCGCGCCGCCTCGCAGGAGGCGACGCTCGCACGCGCCCTCGCGCACCGCCCAGTCCAGGGGCAGCGCGGCGCGGATGGCTTCGACCGGCCAGTAGGCGAACTGCAGGTCATCGAGGACGCGCTCGGGCCGCACCTGGGGCGGCAGCCAGTCGGCGCGCTCCTGGTGCAGTTCCACGCCGTCCCAGCGCAGGCGCACGCCGACCTGGCCCAGCGCCTGCACCAGAAGCCGGGCCTCGTCCGCATCCACCTCCAGCAGGGCGTCGAGATCGCGTTCGGCGCGCCCCATCTGGAAATGCAGCCGCTGCTGCAGCGCCAGCTCGCAGCCGAGCGCGGCCGGTGCCAGGCGAAGCGGCGGAAGCGCGACCGCGGGCCGCCGGGGCGCGGACGCGCACGCCGCGAGCAGCAGGGCCAGTAGCACGCCTGCGGCTGCGGCGCGCCGGGGCGCCCTTCTCGGGAAACGCTCAATCACGCCGCTCGGCCCGGATCAGGGTGTGACTGATGCCGATGCCGTCGGTCTCCTCGACCACGGTCAGCCCCGCGCGCTCCAGGCACGCGTGAAACACCGCGGAGTGATACATCTGGCTGTTGCCGTTGGCCATGCAGGTGAAATAGAGCGAGGTCTGCTGCAGGCAGAACGCGGCGTTGCTGAAGCGCTGGCGGTCCCAGAACGTCTCCAGAATGTAGAGGCGGGTCGCGCCGGTCATGGCGCGCCGGGCCTTCTCCAGGATCATCACGATCTGGTCTTCCGAGAAACAGTCCAGGAACTGGCTCATCCAGATCACGTCGTGGCCGTCGGGAAGCGCGCTTTCCGGATCGAGCACATCGGCCGGATGCTCGGCCATGCGCTCCTCCAGGCCCTGCCGCGCAATATTCTCCCGCGCCTGCGCCAGCTGGCCCGGCAGGTCACACAGCGTGATCCGCACCTGCGGATCACGCTGCGCACAGGCGATCGCCCACTTGCCGGTATTGGCACCCACATCCAGCAGGGCGCGCACGGGCTCGGCGAATACGACAGGGAGCGCGCTGCGGAAAGCGCTGTCGGAATAGAAGTGGTCGAAGCTCAGCCAGCTCTCTCGAACCGGCGGGGGCAGCCCGCCCAGCGCCTCGTAGACCGTGGCAGTCTCGGGAGCCAGCTCACGCAGTCCCGCCGGCTTGCCGCTCACCAGCGCCTCCTGCAGGTGGAAGAAGCCGCGGTAGTTCACGTCGTTGACGAAGTCCATGTTGACCCGGGTCATCGAATCGTTGAGCAGATACCAGCCCAGCCGCGTCAGGACGTAACCACCATCCCCAAGACGCAGCGCGCCGATGCCGAGGCCAGCCTCCAGCAGCACCCGCGTCGCGTATCTCGAAAGGCCGGTGCCACGCTCCACCTCACCCGGTGCCACGCCCGTCTCGCCTGCCGCCTCGGCCGCAGCCAGGACGCCCAGATCGCGCAGGGCCTTCGAGGCCTGGAAGGCGATGGGAGCGAATGCGATCTTCTGGGCCTCCTGCTTGGCCTCGATCGCGCTGAGCGTGTCCTGGGTGAAATGATCCACGTCGTATCCTTGCCTTGGAAAAGAGGTTCAGGGGATCACATCCGCACGCCGGTCACCGCACGCAACGTCGGGCTGTGGTCGCGCAGGATTCCCCGCATCCCCCACGCGCGACCGGAACAGTGGCGAAATCATCCACACCAGGCCGATACCCAGCAACAGGGTCAGGCCGAAGGCGCGCAGCGCCGGGGTTCCCGACAGCGCGAGCAGCCCGAACGACAGCCAGGTGCTGGCCGCGCCCACGCAGACCGCAAGCCAGGCCGACGCATCACCCCGGTGTTCGAGCAGAAAGATGCCGTAGTCGATCCCCATGCCGATCAGCAGCAGCAGCGCCAGCACGTTGAACAGCTGCAGCGGCTGCCCCAGCCAGCCCAGCGTGGCCACCGTGAGCAGGCTCGCGATCAGGGTCGGAAGCCCGGTGCGCCACGCCTCGCGGCGATAGCGCGCCACCAGGACCAGCGCCACCAGGAGGGCACCGGCCAGCAGCAGCCAGATCATGCCTTGTCGATAGTGCGCCAGCAGCGCGGACAGCTCGGCGGTGCGATTGACCCAGCGCACGCCTTCGAGTCCATCGGCCTGTGCGCGCAGCGCGGCCAGCATCTCGTCCCCGCCCAGCGCATCCACAAGAACCACACTGGCCACGCCGTCTCCGCTCGTACCGAGCCACAGCTGGCGCAGGGGCAGCGAGGCCGGCGATGCCAGCCATTCGGGAAGCGTCAGCGGAACCGCGGCGAAACCCGCGCGCTCAAGTGCCTCGCCGGTGACTTCGGCCACCTCGTCTAGTACGGCGGTTTCCACGCGCCGGGTCAGCGCGGCGTCGCGATCCTGCTGATCGCGCGACGGCAGCCAGTCGCTGATGGCCCGGTAGCCGTTGATCCGGCCCCGCGCCACTTCGCCGGCCAGTCGCGCGGTGAGGCGTCGCTCGCGCTCCAGCAGCGTCTCCTCATCGGGTGCCTGCACCAGATAGAACTGCGCCGGGCTGGGCATCGACAGCAGGCGGCTGATTTCGACCTGCTGCGCCACGAGGGATTGTGGCGAGGACTGCAGATTGCGCAGGTCGTCATTCGCCTCCAGCTTCAGCAGGCCGGTGATCGTCCACCCGAGCGCGAGGCAGGCGAGCAGCGCCCATCCGGCGGTCGGTGTCATCCGCGGCCAGCGCGCCATCCAGTTATCCATGGTGCGCGAAAGCCGCGTGGCCGGCGGCGGCTGGCGATCGATCCAGGGAAACCAGCACACGACCGTGACGAATGCCGCCGCCAGCCCGGCCACCGAGAACACGGCCATCTGCTGCAGGCCGGGGATGGACGCCAGCCCAAGCGCGAAGTAGGCCAGCGCGCTGGTCAGCCAGGCCAGCAGCAGGCCGGGAAACAGGACGCGCAGCAGCCGCGCGCGTTCGAGTTCGGGATGGGCCTGGCGCGAGGCGAACCAGTGGATGCCGTAGTCCTCGGCCACGCCCACCAAGCTAGCCCCGAAGACCAGGGTCAGCAGATGCACCTTGCCGAATACCAGCGCCGTCACGGAAAGCGCCGTGGCCACGCCCACCAGCAGCGACAGCGCCACCAGCATGATCGGCCGCAGCGAGCCGAACGCCAGCCAGGCCAGCAGCAGCACCGCGGCAAGGGATCCCCAGCCGATGAGGCTCATCTCCCCGCTGGCGCGCACTGCCGCGGCTTCGGCGTGCAGCGGCACCCCCGCGCGCAATTCGCGCAGGTCCGGGCGAACCGCCCGCGCTGCGGCCGCCGCATGGTCGAGCGCCTGCTCGATGACCGGCTCACCGTCCAGGCGGAACGCCGAACCGCGCGTCTCCAGCTGCAGCACGGCCCACACGCGGTCCTGCGCGTGTAGGAGACCATCGGCATCGAAGCGAAGACCGGCGGCCATCGCGCGCGATTGCCACCACTGGGTCCACAGATTGAGCGGGTCGACCTGCCACTGCGCCAGGCGCGGCGCGCCGATCGGCCCGTAAAGCGCGGCCAGCGCCTCCTGCGCCAGCGCCTCGGTCCGCTCCTGCGCCAGGCGCTCGCGCTGCTCCGGCGTCAGCAGGCGGTCGCGCCAGGGGAGAAAGAACGCGCGTGCCGCATCGAACCAGCCCGCCATCGCCTCGCTTTCGGCGAACGGCAGGGGTGTCTGTCGATCCAGCGCCGCCAGCGCTCCGCGGTAGGCTCCGGCGGCTGCGCGCGCGCCCGAGGCATCGGCAGAGCCGAGCAGCACCACGATCTTCTGCGCGCTGGCGTCGGCGATACGTCGGGTGACGTCGTTGAGTACCGGATCGTTCGCATCCTGCGGCAACAGCGCCATGACGTCGCTTTCGATCGGCATCTGCCGCCAGAAATCCACCTGGTGGACGCCCACGGCCAGCGTGACCGCAAACCATATCCACGCCAGCCACGGCCTGTGACGTCGCGAGCCGGGGTCATTCAAAGCGGCGGGCCTCGTCGTCGGTCAGATCTGCCGGCTCCTCCAGGAGATTGGAAAAGACCAGGACGGTGCGGTCGCCGCCTCGATCGTTCATCTCGACGCGCCGCACGTGCCGATCGCCCTCCAGCGTGACGCGCTCGAACGCCTGCGCGATGGCGTCGGCGCGAGGCACCAGCACCAGCCGCCAGTCGCCTTGGGGAGACAGTGTCGCCTTCGCCTCGAAGCGCTCGGCCAGCACCGCCACGTCGCCTCCCATCAGCGCGAACATCACCGCGTTGATCGTCCGCAGCGCCGGCTGCTGGCGCGAGTCCATCTCCACCCGCGTGGTCCCGTCCTCCTGCCGGCTGAGGATGCGATCGCGCGTGAGCACCACTTCGGAAGGAAACGGTGCCAGGGTCTGCCACAGGACGCCATGCGAGCGCGCCATCAGGAAACGCCCGCTCGACCTGAGCGGATTGCGGAATCCTTCGACGTGCTTTTCCTGGGTGAATTCGCCGCGAAGAACCGGCGCGGCGGCGATGCGTTCGCGCAGATCGGAAAGCCCCGCATCGGCCGCTGCGGCAGGCGCGGCGTCATCGGCGCGGGCGGCACCGGACGACGGAACCACCGCCAGCAAAAACACCGCCGCAGCAACGGCGGCCCGCATGCGATGCAGCAGCGCGCGTGCGGCGGGCATCATGCCGGCGGCCGGCCCAATCGCTCGCGCAGCACCGGCGGGCAGACATAGAGCATCTCGCCGCTGACGACGTCGACGGCCACCTGGATGGTGTGGGCGCGGGTCATGCGCTCGCCGCTGGCCGCATCGCGGATTTCGTAGTCGATCTTCAGGCGGTTCTCCCACTCGACGATGCGCGCGCTCACCCTGAGCGCCTGGGCATAGCGCAGCGGCCGCACGTACTTGAGCCGCGCATCGACGATCGGGAACAGGTATCCCGATTCGCTCATCTGCGGATAGTCGTAGTCGAAGCGACGCAGCAGGGCGCAGCGCGCGATCTCAAGATACTTGAGGTAGTGCCCGTGCCAGACCACCTGCATCGGGTCGCAGTCGTGGAAGGCCGGCTCCAGATCGATCTCGATGGACAGGTCGCCGGGAAGGGAGACGGAAGACTCAGTGCTCATACAAACCCCAGCGCGCGCTGCGGATGTCATCAACGAGCTGGTGCAGCTCGGCGTCGAGCGCACGGTCTTCCTCCACCAGCCGGATGCGTTCGGACAGATCGGACAGCATCGCCTCGGCGGCCGGCGCGAGACGGGACGAGGCACCGAGCCGCTGGCGCAGCGCGATGCCCTGGCGGGCGGCGATCAGCATCGCGGCCGCCACCTGCTCGGTCAGCTCGATCACGCGCAGGCAGTCGCGCGCGGCGATCGTGCCCATGCTGACCTTGTCCTGGTTGTGGCATTCGGTGGAGCGCGAGAAGACCGAGGCGGGCATGGTCTGCTTGAGCGCTTCGGCGGTCCAGGCCGAAACGCTGATCTGCAGCGCCTTCAGACCGTGGTTGATCGCCGCGCGCGGGCCGACGGCACCCGACAGGTTCGCCGGCAGCCCGTGGCTGTAGCGCGCATCGACCAGGAGCGCGAGCTGGCGATCCATCAGGTCGGCCAGATTGGCGACCGCCGTCTTCATCGCGTCCATGGCGAAGGCGATGTGGCCACCATAGAAGTGGCCGCCGTGAAGAATGCGCCCGTCCGTCGGATCCACGAGAGGGTTGTCGTTGGCGCTGTTGAGCTCGGTTTCGATGAGCTGGCGCAGGAAGGGCAGCGCGTCTTCCAGCACGCCGATGACGTGCGGCGCGCAGCGCAGCGAGTAGCGATCCTGCAGCCGGCTCTGGTGCCGGCCCTGCGCACCGCCACCCAGATCCTGGCGCAGCCGGGCCGCGATGCGCGCCTGGCCGGGGTGCGGCTTGGCATCGAACAGCGTCTGGTCGAAGTGGCAGGCATTGCCCGCGCTGGCCACCACCGCGCAGGCCGTCAGTCGGGTCGTCAGGCGGCACAGATAATCCGCGCGCGCCCAGGCCAGGCAGGCCAGCGCCGTCATTACGGCCGTGCCGTTCATGATCGCCAGGCCTTCCTTGGGCCGCAGCCGCAGGGGCATCAGGCCGCACTCGGCCAGTGCATCGGCCGCCGGGCGGACGCGACCGCGGTGCAAGACCTCGCGTTCGCCGCACAGCGCCGCCGCAACGTAGGACAGCGGGGTGAGGTCACCGCTCGCGCCTACCGATCCCTCCGCCGGAATCCGCGGCAGGATGTCGTGCCGCAGCAGCGCGACCAGCCCCTCCAGCAGCGCCAGGCTGACCCCGGAGTATCCGTGGACCAGCGAGGCCAGTCGCGCCGCCAGCACCGCGCGCGTTTCTCCGGCATCGAGGAAGCGGCCCAGGCCGCAGCCGTGGTAGGCATACAGATGGTGCGGAAGCTCGGCGAGAAGATCAGGCGGGATCTCAACCGTGCAGGAGTCGCCGTAGCCGGTGGTCACGCCGTAGATCACGCCGTCCTCGCGCAGCAGGCGCTCCAGGTGCTCCGCGCCGAGCGCGATCCGCGCACGAACCTCATCGCGCGGGCTCAGCACCAGCGCGCGCCGACGCTGCGCAACCGCCACGACGTCTTCGATCCGCAGGTGGAGCTCCCCCAGCAGCAGAGGTGGCGACTCACTTTCGGGCAGGTTCATCAGACGATTGATCCCAGAATGGAAAGAAGTTGAACCAGTCCAGCGGCGCCGCGCGAAGCCTCGCCTCCAGCCAGTCGGAAAAACATGCCGCCATCCGCGCCAGCGCCGCCTCGCGCTCGCCGCGCGGCAGCACCACGCGCTCGGCCAGGCACTCCAGCTGCATACGATAGCGGCCCGCCTCGCGGGTGCAGGCCATGGCATACAGCGGGCAGCCCAGCGCCGCGGCAAGGACATAGGGTCCCACGGGAAACGGTGCGGGAGCACCCAGGAAGCGGGCGAAGGTGACGCGATCGCTGCGCACCGGCACCCGGTCGCCGGTGATGGCGATGAATTCACCGCGCGACACGCGTTCGCCCAGGCACATCGCCATGGCAGCGTCCAGCGCGGTGACCTGCAGCAGCTCGACCCGTCCGTCAGGGTTGAGGCGCTTGAGCATCCGGTTGAAGGCTTCCGCGTGTGCGGTGTGGACCAGCGCCGTCACGCGCAGGCCGGGCACGCGCCGCACCATCACCTGACACAGCTCCAGACAGCCCAGGTGCGCGCCGATGATCACCCCGCCGCCGCGCGCCATGGGTGCCTGCATGAGCTCGGGTGCCACCTCCACCTGGTCCAGCCGATAGTTGCCGTGGCTGGCCTTCAGCTTGTCCAGGAGGCTTTCGGCGAAGCGCGCGAAGTGGCGAAGGCTGGTCCAGACACCCGGATCATTCGGAAAGACGCGGTGGGCGGCCTGCAGCCGCCTGAGGTAGTCGAGCGAGGCCCGCCGCGCCGTGCCGTTGAACGCCCAGTGGCACAGCACGACAGGTGCCAGGCAGAGGCGGAACGGCCAGCGGCCCAGCCAGCGTTCCACCGCGAGAAGCACGCGGATTCCCGTGACCGAGGTGGTTTCCCCGATCCGCGCCCAGTGCGGTGCGGGCGAGGCGCTCATGGCCGCGGGCGCGTCAGGAGGCGCGGCAGGCGCGCCAGCATTCCGAAGAAGAGCCGCGCGTGCATCCGGCTGATTCGCAGGTTGTCGCGCCAGGCGTGGAAGTGCGACACGCCGTCGCGCGGGTAGTGCACCGCCGTTTCCAGGTTCCGCACCGGCACGCCGCGCCAGAACAGGCGCACGATGATCTCGGTGTCGAAATCCATGCGGCGACCGATCGGCTCGGCCGCGATGAGCTCCAGCACCGGAGCGAGCGGATAGACGCGAAACCCGCACATGGAGTCGCGGATCGCCAGCGACAGGGTGTTGATCCAGACCCAGACGTGGGTCAGGTAGCGCCCGTACAGACGCCCTTTCGGCACGCTGTCGTCGTAGACCGGCGCGCCGTTGATGACCGCCGCCGGATTCGCGCGCGCGGCCGCGAGGAAACGCGGAATGTCGCCGGTTTCGTGCTGCCCGTCCGCGTCGATCTGCAGGACATGGGTTGCACCCAGGCGTGCGGCCTCGGCAAAGCCGGCCAGCATGGCGCCGCCCTTGCCCTGGTTCGCGTCGAGCCGCAGCAGCCGCACTCCGTCGCCTCGCGCAAGATCGGCCAGGACCGCCGCGCAGGTCGCGCCCGAACCGTCATCGACCAGCAGGCACTCCTGCCCCGCCGCGCGCACGCCGTCCACCACGGCACCCACGGCCGCCTCGTGATCGAACACCGGGATCACGACGAGCGGACGGAACGCGGGCGCTGGCACCGCCGTCGCGCTCATGTGCCGACCTCGCCGAAGAGCACGCGCCCGCTGGAGTGCGGGCCAAGCCCGGACTGGTAGCGAAAGCCCAGGGTGCGGCGCACGGGGTGCCAGTCCAGATCGAGCCGGATGCGTTCGCCCGGCCGCGCCACGCGCTGGAACTTCAGCGCGTCCACCCGGAGGATGTCGGAAGGCAGCGCAAAGGCTTCGCGCCCGAAGCGGACCGCCCAGTCGAGCTGGGCGACGCCCGGCAGGATCGGGAGCTGGGGGAAGTGGCCGTCGAATACGGCCAGCTCTAGGTCAAGCTCAAGCTCGAGCGAGGCGCGTTCAACCTCGCGCACGCGCCAGACCGCTGCCGGGCGCATCGGTCGAAACAGCGCGTACAGCATCGCCTCGGGGCTCTTGCCCTGCGGGTTGGCCGGCAGCGCGTCGACGAAGCGCCAGCGCCGCGGGCGCGTCGCGGCGTCCTGACGGGTGGCCAGATGCCGGCCGAGGGCCCGCAGCAGTGCGCCACGCCCTTCTTCCCGAAGCCTGCGGACCCCTTCGGCGCTGGGGACGACCACGGCACCCAGTTCGGCGCGTGCGCCTTGCAGCAGGATCACGCGCGCCTCCGCCACTTCCGGACAGGCGGCAAGCGCGCGCTCCAGGCCCGTCAGCGATACCCGCCGCTCTTCGACCTTGACGATGCGATCCGCGCGCCCCAGGAGGCGGAAGCCGTCGCCGGCGGCCTCCACGCGATCCGCCGTCGCGTGCCAGCCCGCATCGGGCAGGTGCGGCGAGGCGACTTCAAGCAGGCCCTCCCGCACGCGCCAGCGAACGTCAGGCAGCGCCATCCACGGCGCATCCACCGCGCCATCGCTCCGGTGCCAGGCGATGCCGCCGGTTTCGCTGCTGCCATAGACCTCCACGGGCACCTGTCCGAGGAGGCGCGTGGCGTTGGCGGCCGCCTCCGCCGGGAGCGCGCCGCCCGAGCTGAACACCATCCGCAGGCAGTCACGCGCATGCTTCCAGTCGATGCCCTCGGGCATGCGCTTGAGGTGCGCGGGACTGCTGACCAATACGGCCGGCCCATCCAATGCGGCGACCAGCTCCTCGTGATAGAACCCGCGCGGTGCCACGGGGCGACCCGCAGCCAGCGGCCACAGCACGCGGAACAGGAGTCCGTAGATGTGTTGGTGCGACACCGTGCCATGCACCACCGTGCCCGCCACGCGATCGCCGAAAGCCTGCTCCAGCGCCCTGACCTCGCAGTCGAGCTGCGACAGCGTCTTGCTGATCGCGGCCGGCTCCCCAGTGGAACCGGAGGTATAGAGCACCAGGCGCGTCTGCCGCGGATCCAGCGCCGTCCACGGTTCGGCACCGGCCGCCGCCCCGCTGTCACCCGGATCGCGGTGGAGCGCCAGGGCGTCGCCTCGGCCGGGGATATCACCGGCGAATCCCTCGACATCCCGCGCCAGGCGGTCGAGGGTTTCCGGCAGCACGTCGGCGCACAGGTAGACCTCCTTGCCCGCATGCCAGGCGCCGTACAGCGCCGGCGCGAAGTCGGCGACCTCCTCGAAGTGGAGCGCCCAGCGGCGCTCTCCGCGCGCCGTCAGCGCATCGCGCCAGCGCGCGGCCTGATGACGGAACCATGCGTGATCCAGCAACACGCCGCCCGACCGTACGACGCCGCGCCCGGCGCGCGGGGCAACGGCGACATTAGCCAGCCCCAGAAACTCAGCCGTCACGAGCCATCACCCGCTGCCTGACCAGCCATTCCGCGGCGAACATCAGCCCGATCAGCCCGTAGGCGATGGCTCCGTTGTAAAGCGCCCACACGGCATCGCTTGCCCACAGGCTGGTCGCCAGCGCCAGGGCACCGTTGCAGAGGAAAAACACGCACCAGGCCTGCGTGACGCGGCGGGTGTAGGCGACAGCGCGTGCGGGCAGCTCCGGTTCCCGCAGGCGTGCCAGCCGCTCCACCAGCGGCGGTCCAAAGCGAAGGCTCAGGCCGAACGCCAGCAGCAGGGCGAGGTTGACCAGCACCGGATACAGCTTGAGCGGCAGCGCGGCGTTGTCGAGAAACGCCCACAGCGCCAGGGCACCCGTGCCCAGGGCCGCCCACAACCAGGTACGCTCGCGCGTCGCGACCGCGCGCAGCGCGGCCAGCAGGCACAGGAAAAGCGCAAGCCAGCGGGGTTCAAAGCGGCCCAGGCAGGAGTACACCACCAGCGGATAGGCCAGCGAAAGGGCAATCAGCAGCGGCGCACGCAGTCGCCTCACGGCGGCATGCCCCGGACCGATCAGGCCGCCTCGCGGATCAGCCCATGCAGCACGTCGACGACGTCCTGCACCGTGCGGACCGACTTGAAGGCGTCTGGCTGGAGGCGGCCGCCCAGAAGCGGCTTGAGCTGCACGATGAGATCCACGGCATCGATGCTGTCGATGTCCAGATCCGCGCCCAAGCTGGCCTGCGGCGTGACCCTTGCCGGGTCGATCTCGAAGGTGTCATGCAGGATGTCCCGGATGCGGTCGAACAATTCTTCTTTGGTCATGGTGTGCGTGGTTTCCCGTCACTTCCGCTGCGCATGAACCAGTTGCGCAAGCGCATCGAGGCTGGCGAAGTGCTGCCGGGTTTCCTCCGAGTCCGCGGAAAGGGTGATGCCATAGCGCTTCTGCAGCGCCAGCCCGAGCTCGAGCGCGTCGATCGAATCCAGCCCGAGGCCGTCGCCGAACAGCGGCGCGGCCGGATCGATGTCCTCCGGCGATACCTCTTCCAGGGAGAGGGCGGAAATGATCAGCTGCTTGAGTTCAAGGATGACTGCTTGCACGACGGTTCCTCGGCCGAAAAATGCTGGGTCAGATACTCGGTCAGGCGACGCGCCGCCAGCGCTTCCCCGCGCCCCTCGTCCAGGAAGGGCGCAAGGTCGATGTCTGGCTGCACGTCCACGACGTAATGGAACCGGCGCGACGGAATACGATACCACCTCTCGCCTTTTCCCAACGTCATCGGCGTGCAGCTCAGGTGCACCGGCGTCACCTGAATCCGCCCCCGGACGGCGATATTGGCCGCGCCGCGCTGCAGGCGCAGCGGAGCGCTGCGGCGGGTCCGCGTTCCCTCGGGAAAGATGATGAGGGTGCCTCCGCGGCGCACGGCCTGGACGCAGTCGTCGATCAGACCCGCGCCTTCGTCGTTGTAGACGTAGCCGGCGGCGCGCACCGGCCCGCGGGTGAAGGGATTTCGCGCCAGGCCCGGCTTCACCACGCAGTCGGCGTTGGGGAGAAGGGATACCAGGAACACCACGTCGATCAGGGTGGGGTGGTTGGCCAGGATCAGCAGGCCCTCACGCTCAAGCCGCTCGCGTCCGCGAATCTCGTAGGTCAGGACGCCGAAGGTGCGCATGAACTCGACGTGCAGGTGAAAGCTGCGCTGCACCAGGCGTCGCGCCAGGCGACGGCGGCGGGAGGTGTCGCGCACCGTCAGGTTGAGGATCGGAAACGCCACGAGCCCCAGCAGCATCCCACCCACACCGAACACGAAAAAACTCGCGCCCGTGGCCAGGACGCGCCATAGGTGGTTGAGCCTCCCCGACGGCCGGCCCACCTCCGCGGCGAGCCCGTCACCCATGCCGCCGCCACTCCCAGCGCAGGCCATCGGCGATGTGCTCATGTCCGGGATCGTCGGACAGCAGGAAACGCAGCGCCTCAAGGCTCGCGGGCAAGGCTCCGGATGCGCCGCGCTCGCGCATCTCATCGGCGCGCCAGCCGATCGTGATCCCGGCACCCGCATCCACCACACGCACGCGACAGCTCCAGGCGTGGGGCGGGTCCGGCTCATCGAGGAACGGCGCATAGGCCGGCGGCAGGCAGGTCTCGTACACCACGACCTGCACCTCGTTGGCTCCGTCCGCCAGTAGCCCGGCTGCTTCGATCAGCGCCGCTTCCACGCCGGCCTTCGAGGCGGCCAGGGCTAGGTAGTTGTCGCGATGGCCTTGGGCGATGGAGTGCAGCGCCGCCACCGCATTGTGCACCGACAGCCCGAAACCTGCCGGCGACAGGGATTCGCCACGCGCCTGCTGTTCCAGGAGCGAGAGAGAGCGTTGGACATCGCCGTGGCGCGAGACGAACACGACAGGAACCGACTCGGATCGGGCGTGATCGCACCAGAACGCCGCCTGCATGGCCATGCGGCCGAGGCGCTCGATCCGTCGCCGCTGCATCGCGGGCACCTCCTCCAGCGCAGGCACCTGGTCGCCGGAAGGCAGCCAGGGCGACCTCGCCCAGGCGTCCCAATCCGCACGCTCCTCTATCCCCGGAGCCCACGCGGCCCAGGCAGCGAGGGAAAACGCGATCGTGTTTTCGGCCCGTGCGGCTGACACCTTCATCCACCCATCTTCCTGCCGGTCCCGCGGTTCGCGTCCTGCGGGATTCCACTCGTCTTTTCCGACACCACGAAACGCCAGCGTGCCTGCGGCCGCTCGATGCGACGTTCGCACACGTCTGGCCCCTCCCGGACCCGCCGCAAAGTCTGTCGCCTTTGCCCGATCCGTTCCAGCCCCGCCCGAGGGCGCGGCGGCCCGGCGGTGCCGGGACCGATGCAGCCTCAGCGCGCTCCGTCCGCGTTGCCGAACTTATCGGAAACCCCACTTCCCGCCCCACCCCGTTGCATGCCTTGCCCCCAGAACCAAGGAGCCTTGCCATGTACGACGTCACCGTGGAATCCACCGCGTTTTCCCCGCTGCGCGTTGGCGCGGGCAGCCTCGTCGCGGCGGCGCATCTGGCGGCGCTGCTGGCGCTGAGCCTGGCGACGCCGGACGGCTTCGAGCTGCCGCTGAAGAAGGCGATGGCCGACGCCATCGAGGTGGTGATCGTGCCGCAGGTCCGACCGCCGCTGCCGCCTCCGCCCATGCCCAGCGCTCCGGAACGGCCGCAGGCCGCGCCGGTGCCGACACCGCCCGCTGCGGTCGCGATTCCGAGCGAAGATCCGGTGTTCGTCGAACAGGTGATCGAGGCGTCACCCGTCCAGACGACGTTCGCCAGCGATCCGGTGGAGGCTTCCGGACCCGCTGCGGGAGCCGCGGGATTCGCCGCCCTCACCGTCCTGCGCGGGCCGCAGCCACCGTATCCGGCACGCGCCAAGCGCATGGGGTGGCAGGGTGAAGTGGTGCTGCGCATCTCCATCGATGCCGATGGCTGGCCGCGCGAAGCGACCGTCCTGCGCAGCAGCGGCCACCGCGAACTCGATGTCGTGGCGCAGCGCCACGTGCTGCGCACCTGGCGCTTCTCGCCACCGGGCGTGCGCGCGAGCGGCGAGCTGCCGATCCGGTTCACCCTTCTGTAGCCGCGCGCAGCGGCGGAAACGAAGCGGGCCGCGCACCGGCGCGGCCCGCAGGCGACCACCGTTGCGGAAACCTCAGCGGTAGTAGCCCGGACGATGCCGGGAATACCCCGGGCGCGGCGGCGGGGGCGGTGGATAGTCGTAATACGCAGGCCCCCGATAGCCCTGCGCCGGATAAGCATGGAGATGCGGCGGCGGGTAGTGGCCGAATCCGGGGCGCGGCGGGTAGTAGGCATAGCCCGGCACCGGGGTGTAGTAGTAGCGCGGGCCGTGTTTGCCGCGGACCTTGTGCAGCGGATAGTGATGCTGGCGGTGGTAGGGCCGTCCGGCGCTGAAGGTCACATCGCCGATCGATACCCAGATGCGCGCATCGCTGCCGTGGGCCTGCGCCGGTGCGCCGAAGCTCAGCCCCAACGCAAGCGCGGCACCGGCCAGAAGGGAAAGGGTTCGCATCGCAAGTCCTCCATGGTCGCGCCGATGATGGGCGCATCTAGAGCATCGGCGAGTGCAGGTGAATCAGGCCGCAACCGGACGGCCCGAGCGTCAACCCGCGCTGAACCGCGCCGAGGAAGCGAGGGCTTCGAGCCGCGCGATCGCGAGCGGAATTTGCGCCGGGCCGTCGATGCGCTGCACGCGCGGATCGTCGTCGGCCACGTCGTGCACCATTTCCAGTGCCCAGGTCACCGGATAGGGCATGTGTACGCCCCAGCCGCCCAGGGCCAGCACCGGCGCGATGTCCGAACGCAGCGAGTTGCCGACCATGGCGAACTCGTGCGGCGCGCCGCCGCACTCGGCAATCACCCGGGCGTAGGACGCCGGATCCTTTTCCGAAACGATCTCGATGCGGGTGAACAGGTCGGTCAGGCCCGAGGCCGCGATCTTGGCCTCCTGGTGGAACAGGTCGCCCTTGGTGATGAGGACGATGTCATGCACGGCCGCCACGGATTCCACCGCGCTGCGGATATCGGGCAGGAGCTCCACCGGATGCCTGAGCACCTCTTTGCCCAGGTCCAGGATGCGCGCCAGATCCGCGGCACCGATGCGCGCATCGGTCATCGCCACGGCCGTCTCGAGCATCGACAGCGTCATGCCCTTGGCCCCGTAGCCGAACAGCAGGATGTTGGCCTTTTCGGTGGCCAGCAGGCGATCGTGCAGGGCGCTGTCGGCCAGATCGAGGTAGGGCGAGAGGATGCGCTCGAACTCGGCGTGCGCGGCGCGAAAGTGGATTTCGCTGTGCCAGAGGGTGTCGTCGGCGTCGAAGCCCACGAGGGTGATGGGGCGCGCAGGCGAGCGCTGCCCGGGCTTGGACGGCACCGATGCGGGCACCGGAATCGTGGGGATCATCGGAAACGGGGCCTGGGACGCTGAGGGACGGTCCGGGCCTGGAGGTGACGCAGGGCGTCAGTTGCCCTCGTGCGGCAGGATCAGTCCGCGTCTGCCGCGCGGTTCGGGGCCGGATCGGCGCACAGTGTACCCTGCGCGACGTGGCCAAGGGCCTGGGCAATGGCGGTCGCCCAGTCCAGCAGGGGAAGGGCGAGCTTTTCGATGAATACGGGGAAGATCATTGCGGTCACCTGGATCGAGCCAGTGGGGGCACGAACACATGAAGCATGAATCGGGCCAACCCGCCGCACTCGGGCCTGGTTCCGATGATTCCGCACCCGGGAAGGCGCTCTCGGCGCGCCGCGCGCTGGCCTGGGCGGCCGGGTTCTCGCTGCTGCTCGCCTGGCTTCCCGCCGCCGTTCCCGTGCTGGCCTGGCTGGCATGGCCACAGGTGTTGATCTCGGCCCTGGCGCACGAGCTCGGCCATGGCGTCGCCGCGCTGATCTCGGGCGGGCGGTTCGACGCACTCGGGCTCTATGCCGATGGCTCGGGCGTCGCGCTCACGCGCAGTTCGGGCGGCGCGCTGCAGCGCGCGATCATTGCCGCAGGCGGGCCGCTCGGTCCACCTATCGCCGCGCTGGGCCTGTTCGTCTGCGCGCGCCGGGCGCACGCATCGCGCGTCGCGCTGGGGCTGATCGCGATGTTCCTGCTGGCAGCACTGGTGCTGTGGGTGCGAAACCCGTTCGGCGCGTTCTGGGTGGGGTCGTGCGCCCTGCTGGCCGGGGCGATGGCGTGGCGCGCCCCGGCGGCGTGGGCGCAGGCGCTGGTCTGCCTGGTGGCGGTGCAGCTGTGCCTGTCCACCTTGTCGCGATTGGATACGCTGTTTTCACGCATCGCGCATACCGGTGCCGGCGAGCTGGCGTCCGACACGGGCCAGCTGTCGGCGCTGCTGGGCGGGCCGCACTGGTTCTGGGGAGTGCTGATCGCCTTGCTGTCGGCAGGGGTGATGCTGGCGGGGCTGTGGGCTTTCTTCCGCGCCTTGCGCGCCGTGCGCTGACGCCGGCTTCCGCGCGCGGCGGAAACCGGCGTCGGGCGCTTACTTCTTCCCTGCAGCGGCCTTCTTCGCCGGAGCCTTTTTGACCGGTGCCTTTTTCGCAGCCGCCTTGACCGGCGCGGCCTTCTTCGCCATCGCCTTCCCGGGCGCGGCCTTCTTTACGGCGGGCTGCTTCGCAGCGACCTTCTTCACAGCGACCTTCTTCGCCGGGGCCTTCTTGGTCACGACCTTCTTTGCCGGGACCTTCTTTGCGGCGACCTTGGCCGGAGCCGCCTTCTTGGACGCGGCTTTCTTGGCCGGTGCCTTGGTCACGGCTTTCTTCACCGCGGCAAGCTTCTTGTCAGTCGTCTTCTTCGCCGATGCGGCCTTTTTCGTCACCGTTTTCTTCGCCGCAGCGGCGTTCCTGATCACAGCCTTTTTGGCGCTTGCCGCTTTTCTCTCCACGTCCTTCTTGACCGCAGCCACCTTCTTGTCGGTCGCCTTCTTGACCGCGGCCACCTTTTTCTTTGCCGCCGCCCCGGCCTGCTTGATCGAATTGCCCGCCGAGGTGGCCGTCTTCTCGATCGCAGTGCGCGCGCTGGCGGCCTTCTCTTTCACGGCCTCCACTGCACTGGTCGTGGCGGCCCTGGCGTCCGCTGCGAGCTCTTGCACCTTTTCAGAGACCGCTTCTGCGGCACTGGAGATTGCTTCCGTCACACCGTTGCCACTGCTCATCACATGCCCTCCTCGTGTGGGCGTTGGGTTCCGCAGCGGAATCTGCGCCGGATTTTGGCTTTGTGCAAGCCTTCGATGCGATCATGCGTTGCACGTCGCGTGATATCGCTCGTCCCGCACGGGAACATCCGGGCCCACCGCCGGTCGAACCCGGGCATTTTCCTTCGTGGAGTCTCCATGTCACCCCGCGCAATCCGGTGCCTTGTTGTCACAACCGCGCTGCTCGCGCTCGCCCTCGGCAGTGCGCGCGCGGCGCTTCCCGTCGAGGTGTCGGGCACCCCGCTGCCCTCGCTTGCGCCCATGCTGGAAGGCGTCACTCCGGCCGTGGTCAACATCCACAGCAAGACCGTGGTGCGGGTGCGCAGCCCCTATGCCGACGATCCGTTCTTCCGCCACCTGTTCGGCCTGCCGAACGGACCGCAGGAGCGCGTCAAGCAGTCGCTGGGGTCGGGCGTCATCGTCGATGCCGCGCGCGGGCTGATCCTCACCAACAACCACGTCATCGCCGGTGCCGACGACGTGCAGGTGTCGCTGGCCGATGGGCGCACCCTGACCGCCGAGATCGTGGGTTCGGACGAGGACACCGATGTGGGCGTGATCCGGGTCGAGGCGAAGGACCTGGTGGCGGTGCCGGTGGCGCGCTCGGAGCCGCTGCGCGTAGGCGACTTCGTGGTGGCTGTCGGCAATCCTTTCGGCCTCGGGCAGACCGTGACCTCGGGCATCGTCTCGGCGCTGGGGCGGCACGGGCTTCCCGGGCTCGGCTACCAGAACTTCATCCAGACCGATGCCAGCATCAACCCCGGCAACTCCGGCGGCGCGCTGGTCAACCTGCGCGGCGAGCTCATCGGCATCAACACCGCGATCTTCAACCCCGGCGGTAGCGCCGCCGGCAACATCGGCATCGGCTTCGCGATCCCCTCGGATCTGGCGCTCGACGTGATGCGCCAGCTGCTGGAGACCGGCGAGGTGCTGCGCGGTACGCTGGGCGTCGAGACCCAGGACCTCACCCCGGAAATCCGGCGCGCGCTCGACCTGGCGCAAATCCAGGGCGTGATCGTGACCCAGATCCAGCCCGGCTCGGCCGCCGCACAGGCCGGCATGCGCGTCGGCGACGCGATCACCGAGGTCAACGGCAAGCCGGTGCAGCGGCAGGAAGAGCTGTCCAACCTGGAGGGCCTGCTGCCGGTCGGCGAGCCGGTCACGCTCACCGTGCAGCGCGATGGCAAGCCGCTCAAACTCAGGGCACGCCTTGCCGCGCGACGTACCGACCTCGACGGTGCGCGCGCGGACCCGCGCCTGACCGGAGCACGCCTGGGCTCCGTGCCCGAACGGCTGCGCCGGCAGGGCGTGGCGGGCGTACTGGTCAGCGAGGTGGAAACCGGAAGCCGGGCCGAGCGCAATGGCCTGCGCAGCGGCGACCTGATCACCGCAGTGAACCGTCGCGACGTGGCCGACCTGGACGCGCTCGAGCGCAGCCTCGGCACCAGCGACACCCAGCTTCTCCTCACCCTGGTGCGGGGCAATCGTGCTTACCTGGCGGTGATGGAGTAGCCGGCCGGCTCGGGCCGGGACAGCGCAGGTACTATCATTGCGCGCTGCCCCGCCACGCCGCCCCGCAAACCCGCCTTCGTGACCATCCGCGCCATCACCCTGGATCTCGACGACACGCTCTGGCCGATCTGGCCGACGATCGACCGGGCCGAACGCGTGCTGCACGACTGGCTCAGCGAACGCGCGCCGCGCACCGCGCAGCGTTTCCCGGTGGCGGCGATGCGCGCCCTGCGCGACGTGCTGGTGAGCGAACGGCCCGGGATCGGCCATGACTTCATCGCCCAGCGCCGGCTCACCCTGGAGTCCGCGCTCCAGTCCAGCGGCGAGGACGTGGCGCTTGCGGAAGCGGCGCTGGAAATCTTCACCGAACAGCGCAATACGGTCGATCTTTATCCGGGCGTGCTGGCCGCGCTCGAGCGCCTCGCGGCGCGCTTTCCGATCGCCGCGCTCACCAACGGCACGGCGGATCTTGCGCGCATCGGCATCCACCAGCACTTCGTGTTCCAGATCGGCGCGCGCGAGCATGGCGTGGCCAAGCCGCACGCCAGCATCTTCCTGAGCGCCTGCCGGCACCTCGGCCTCGCGCCCGGCGAGGTGCTGCACGTGGGCGACGACCCGGAGCTGGACGTGCTCGGCGCGCACCGCGCCGGGCTGCGCAGCGCCTGGATCAACCGCGAAGCGCAGGCCTGGCCGCCCCATCCCATCGATCCCGACTTCATCGTCCGCGACCTCGACGAACTGGCCCTGCGGCTGGAGCGCGAGCCCACCCCCTGACCGAGAAACCGCATGAAGCTTCCCGCCTGCATCGAACTGGCCGATCCCTCGGCCGCGACCCCGGTCATCGCCGTGCGCAAGGCCACGCTGGACGAAACCCTCGCCGCGCTCGATCCGGACGCGCGCGCCTGGGCCAAAGCCAACGGCTTTGCCGCCAAACCCGATACCTGGCTGCTGCTGCCGGGCGACGCGGGCCGCATCGTACTGGTGCTCGTCGGCATCGAGGACGCGCGCGACCCGCGCGCGCTTTCGGCGCTGCCCCACGCGCTGCCCGAAGGGCGCTATCGCCTCCATCCCACGCTGGGTGAACCCATCGCGCCGGCCGATGCGCTGCTCGGGTGGGGCCTCGGTGCCTACCGCTATTCGCGCTACCTGAAGCCGCCGCGCGCACCGGCCGTTCTGGTGCTCGCACACGCCGCGCCGCTGGCCGAAGCGGCGGCGCTGCTGGAAGCCAGCGCCCGCGTGCGCGACCTGGTGAACACGCCCACCCAGGACATGGGCCCCCTGGAACTGGAGGGCGAGGTGCGCGCACTGGGCGAACGCCACAGCGCCGCGCTGCGCGTGGTCGCAGGTGACGACCTCCTGCGGGAAAACTTTCCCGCCATCCACGCCGTGGGCCGCGCCAGCCACCGCGCCCCGCGCCTGATCGAACTGACCTGGGGCGACCGCGAGCATCCGGCGCTTGCCATCGTCGGCAAGGGCGTGTGCTTCGACACCGGCGGCCTCGATCTCAAGCCTTCCGACGGCATGCGCAACATGAAGAAGGACATGGGCGGCGGCGCGCACGCCATCGCGCTGGCCGGCCTGATCATGGATCGCCAGCTTCCGGTGCGGCTCACACTGCTGGTGCCGGCGGTGGAAAACGCGGTAGGCCCGGAGGCCTACCGCCCCGGCGAAGTGGTCGCCACGCGCAAGGGCATCAGCGTCGAGATTGACAATACCGATGCGGAAGGCCGCATGATCCTGTGCGATGCGCTGGCCCTCGCCGCGGAATCCGCGCCCGACCTCATCCTCGATTTCGCCACCCTTACCGGCGCTGCCCGCATCGCGCTCGGCCCGGATCTCCCGGTGCTGTTTTCCAACGATGACGGCATCGCCGCGCAGTGGATCGAGGCGGGTGATGCGCAGCACGATCCGGTCTGGCGGATGCCGCTGTGGCGGCCCTACCTGCGCTACCTCAAGAGCCACGTCGCCGATATCGCCAACGCCGGCTCGCGCATGGCCGGTGCGGTGACCGCGGCGCTGTACCTGGAAAAGTTCATCCCCGACGGCCAGCGCTGGGCGCATCTGGACGTCTACGCCTGGAACGACGGTGACCGCCCCGGCCGCCCGCGCGGCGGCGAGGCCATGGCCCTGCGCTCGGCCTGGGCGATGCTCAAGGCGCGCTATGGATGAGACCGACGCCCGGTCGACACCGGCAAACCGCGATCCAGCTGCGGGGGCCGCGTCGGGTGCATCCTGGCGGGCAGCTTCCTTCACGGGATCCCGCCATACGCCGAGATCGATGCCTCGTTTCCGCCAGCGCCACCCTGATCCTGGCTGCCTGCGCCAGCACGCCGGACGCGCCGCATCGGGGACACGCTGATTGCGCGGCAGCCGCTACAGCCAGCCCTTTTGCCGCGCCAGCCGGTACGCCTCGATGCGGTTGCCGACGCCGAGCTTGCCAATGCACTCGGAAAGATAGTTGCGCACGGTGCCCTGGGAGAGGTTCATGCGCGCGGCGATTTCAGTGGAGGACAGGCCCTCGCCGGCCAGGCGCAACACCTCGCGCTCGCGTTCGCTCAGGGGGTCCGATTCGGTCCAGGCCTCCAGGGCGAGCTGCGGGTCGATGGCGCGGCCACCGCGCTGTACGGTGCGCAAGGCGTCGGCAAGCTGTTCGGCCGGGGCATCCTTGAGCAGATAGCCGGCCACGCCCGAATCCAGCGCGCGGCGCAGGAAGCCGGCGCGCGCGAACGTGGTGACGATGACCACCTTCACCGGCAGCCCGTGGTGCTGCACGCGGCGCGCCAGCTCCAGGCCGCTGGCACCGGGCATCTCGATATCGGTGACGAGGATGTCGGGCGAAAGCCGGCGCAGTTCGTTCCATGCGGCGTCGCCATCGGCGGCGGTGCCGACCACTTCGATATCCGGTTCCATGCCCAGCAACGCGGCCAGCGCGCCGCGCACCATGGCCTGGTCCTCGGCAAGCAGGATGCGGATCATGATGTCCGCCCTGTCGCCGACGCGGGAAAAAGATCGCTTCGCTCTTGCGATTCCCTATTCCCCATTCCCGATTTCCGCCCCAGCGGCACCCGCACCTCGATCTTCGTGCCCTCACCCGGCCGGCTGTCGATATGCAATTCGCCGTTCACCGCCCCGATCCGCTCACGCATGCCGGCAAGCCCGTTGCCCGGCGTGATGACTCCGCCGCGCCCGTCGTCGGCGATGCGCAGCACGGCGTGGTCGGCTTCCAGCAGGAACTCGATGCGGGCATGCCTTGCGCGCGCGTGGCGCTGGATGTTGGTGGCGGCTTCGCGCACCGCCATCGCCAGGGTATTTTCCACCTCGGAAGGCAGCGTGACCTCGGAAGCGCGGGTGTCGATCCGGTAGTCGAAGGCGGTGCCGTCGGTTTCCAGCAGCAACTTGGCCGAGGCCAGTTCGGCGGCGATGCCGGCGGCGCGGATGCCGCTTACCGCGCCGCGCACCTGGGTCAGCGCATCGCGCGCGATGTGGCCGACCTGCGTGATCTCCTCGCGGGCGGCGGCGGGATCGCGCTCCACCAGCCGCGCCGCCAGATCGGATTTCAGGGCGACCATCGAAAGCGTATGCCCGAGCAGATCGTGCAGGTCGCGCCCGATGCGCTCGCGCTCGGCCGTGGCGGCGAGGCGACGCACTTCCTCGTGCGAGAGTTTCAGTGCCGCATCGCGCTGGTGGCTGACGCGCTCGACCATCACGATCACGCCGATGATCGCGGTGACCGTCGGAATCCACACCATCGCCTGCCACACATAGCCGATGTGCGAGGCATAGGCCACCAGCGCCACGTTGAGCGCGATCAGCAGTGCCAGATAGCCGTACAACCCGCCGCTGCGGCGCGGCTGCATCATCACGCAGCCGAAGACGAAGTACGACAGGCCGGACGGATACCAGGGCAGCAGCACGAAGCACAACCCCACCATCGCCAGCGCGCTCGCATACGCGATGCGCGGCGCGGCGAAGATCGCAGTCAGATACAGGAGCAGAAACAGCGGATAGGAAATCGCCGTCAGGATGAACCAGAGGGGCGTGAAGCCGTACGGGACGCCTGAGAACAGCGGCGTCATGAACACCCAGACCGACCAGACCAGATGGATCATCACCAGCCACGGCGAACGCCCGGCGCGCAGCTCCTGCTCGGCCAGGGAGCCGGAAGCGGGGATGAGCCAGCGTCGCATGGTGGCGGTGGGGAGTGCGGAGTTCACATGCGGCGACCTTGTTGCTCCCTCTCCCCCGCCATTGACGCGGAGAGGAGAGGGTTGGGATGCGGGGAGGCTGGTGGATTTGGAGGAATGAAAGGCGCAGACATGTTACGTCCCCGGCATCCCCTCATGGCCTCAGCGCGCCAACCGGCGCAAGGCGAGAAAGAAGAACGCCGCCGTCACCGCGGCCAGAACAGCGACATGCAGCACCAATGGTCGGCCAGCGTCGGCGCCGATCACCTTCAGCGCGATCTGGCTCAGATGCCAGGCCGGCCACAGCGGCGCGAGCGTGGTGAACACGCCGGGAAACATCGACAGCGGCATCCACAGACCGGAGAGGAACGACATCGGCAGGTACACCATGTTGATGACGCCCACGGCGGACGATCCGGAAAAATGCGTTCCCAGCCACATCCCGAGTGCGGCGAAGGGCAGCACGCCGAGAGCGTTGATCACAAACAGCATCAGCCACTGCGTTGGCGCAAGCGCGACACCTGCCATGCCGGCCGCCAGCAGCATCAGCAGCAGGGACACGATGGCCGCGAACAGCAGCGCCATCGCCATCTTGGCAACGAGGTATGCACCGCGCGGCATCGGCAGGGCGCGCTTGAGCGTCAGCAGCCCGTGCTCGCGATCCTCGGCCAGCACCACGCCGAAACCGAACAGGGCCACGCCCATCACCCCGAACACGCCGTAGTTGGCGAGCAGGAAGGTGGCGGCATGGATGTTGCCACGACCCATCAGCACGCCGAACAGCAGGTAGAACATCGCCGGAAACAGCAGCGCCGGCAGCGAGAACGCCGGCGTACGCCAGAGCCGGATGAACTCGTAGTGCGCCTCGTTCCAGTACGCGCGCCATGGCGAACGGGCGGGGCGGGTTCGGGCGAGCGCGTTCATCATGCGGCCTCCCTGATCGGCGCAGCGGCCGCAGGCCCGCTGCCGGTCAGCTGCAGAAAGGCCTCGGTCAGCCCGGCGCGCTCGACTTCCAGCTCGCTCAGGTCGGCGTCCTCGGCCAGCAGGCGGCGCAGCACGGCTTCGGCGGCGTCGGTGATGATTTCGATGCGCGGGCCGTCGCGGCGCGCCTCGATCACGCCGGGCCAGCGCGTCAGCGCCTCGGGCACCTGCGCGCTGAGGCAGCGGATGCGGCGCTGGCCAATGCGGGCGCAGATATCCGCCACGCTGCCTTCGGTCAGGATGCTGCCGCCGCCCAGCACCGCGACGCGGTCGGCCAGCGCCTCGGCTTCTTCCAGATAGTGCGTGGTCAAAAGCACCGCGCCGCCGTCGGCAACGTGGGCACGGATCGAGGCCCAGATGGCGCGGCGGGCATCGATATCCAGCCCGGTGGTGGGTTCATCCAGAAACAACAGCGCGGGCCGGCCACAGATCGCCAAGGCAAACTGCACGCGCCGCTGCTGGCCGCCCGAGAGTTTTCCGTAACGACGATCGAGCAGATCGGCAACGCCGGCAATGCGGGCGCAGGTTTCGAGATCGTGCGGAGTCGGATAATAGCTGCGTGTGAGATCGATCAGCTCGCGCACCTTCAACGTTGCCGGCAACGTGGCGTGTTGCAGCATCACGCCGATGTGCTGGCGCGTGGTGGTGTGCTGCGGGCTGGCACCAAACAGCGTCACTTCGCCGGCATCCGGATGCAAGAGGCCAAGCAGCAGCGAAATCGCCGTGCTCTTGCCCGCGCCGTTGGGGCCGAGCAGGGCCAGCACCTGACCGGCGGCAACGGAAAGATCAATGTCGGCCAGCGCCGTCACCTTGCCGTAACGCTTGCGCACGGCATGAAGCCGGGCCAACAGTGGAGCGGGTTGCATCATCGCGGGATCCTCGAAGAAACACGCCGCCATGCTCGCGCGCAGGCGCTGCCCGGATCAGTGGCAGCTTTCATGCAATGAAGATGACGATTGTCATTGGGTGACGGTGTTTTCCAAGACCATCAGATGCGCGCCGGTCGCAAGGCGCAACCGGCCACCTCGCGCTTGCCCAGGTCGCGCGGATGCCGTTTCCCGTTGGCGAGAATGAAGCGTCGAATCCAGCCGACGTATGCCTCCTCGGTACGTCGCGCCAACCCGAGCCGGCGGAGCCTGCCGCGCACCTCGTCCAGCAGGCGCGGCCCCTGTCGCGCACCTGACGCCGCCAGTCTTGCGATGTCCTTCCTGCCGTGTGACCATCCATCCATAGCCCAGCCTCCAACCTGCCAAGAAACGCCCCAGGATTAGGCTGACTGGATAGGCTGCACGATCAGAACAACCCCTTGTTTCGGCTAAGACTTTTGCTTTGCGCCGTCCGTAAACGGCGGGATTAGGCTGCAGAGTTAGGCTGACGCATGGGGTCGAATTGTAGTTAGCCGTGAATGGAGGTTGCGATGCGATTTGCAGCAATTGACGTAGAGACTGCCAACGCTGACCTTTCTAGCATCTGCCAGGTAGGCGTCGCATTCTTCGAAGATGGCGCACACACCAAGTCTTGGTCAACTCTTGTTGATCCGGAAGATGAGTTTGACGATTTCAATGTCTCGATACACGGCATAGACGAGCAAACGGTAAAAGGCGCTCCAAAATGGCCAGCCGTGATTGCAGAGTTACGCGCTTTGCTCTCCGGAAACGTGGCCGCTTGCCACACCCCGTTTGATCGTGCCGCAACCACTCTGGCATGTGAGAAGTATCGTTTAGAGCAGATTGACTGTCGTTGGCTAGACACCGCTCGCGTGGTGCGTCGCGCTTGGCCGGAGAAGTTCGCCGCTACGGGTTACGGCCTTCGTAACGTAGCCAAATTCTTGGGCATTGATTTCAAGCATCACGATGCACTCGAAGATGCCCGCGCGGCGGGCGAAGTCCTGTGCAGAGCTAGCGCTCATGCCGGACTAACCATCGACGATTGGTGCGCTCGGGTACAACGACCCATAGACCTTTCAACTGCTCAACCCATCACCCGTGACGGCAACACTGAGGGTCCTCTCTTCGGCAACGTCGCAGTCTTTACCGGCTCACTTGCCATTCCGCGCCGTGAGGCCGCTGACCTCGCTGCAAGAGCCGGGTGTGATGTTGGCGCTTCTGTTACCAAGAAGACCACTCTGCTCATAGTCGGCGACCAGGACATCACCAAGCTCAACGGAAAGTCCAAGAGTTCCAAGCACATCAAAGCCGAGGAGCTGATCAGCCAAGGCGTTCAAATCCGCATACTTAGGGAGTCTGACTTCCAGAGCATTGTGGTAGCTCAAGCGATTCACGGCTAACAATTCATGTATGGACTCCTCCGTCAACCCCTGACGGCAGGACAGTGTGAAGCGGCAGCTTCACGGCGGTTTGATTCTCGGCTTTTCACCTGCTGATGCCTCTGCTTCAACCCCGGCAAGGCGGGAGCGGTTGCATTCGTGTATTCGGCTTTGCGGTGGGTATTCCCCGAGCCATCATGGAATCCGCGAAGCAGGGCCAGACATTCAATCGGCCACGCGGACCAGAATAGTTATCGGCTTGGCTGCTTCGGGGGACCGACACGCTTGCATGAGTTGAGGCGCAACATCAAAAGGTCTGGAACGGTGCTGCGGTACTGCGTGACGCGGTGCTGCGGTTGAAGTGGAAGGGGATCAGGCCGCGCAGGCTTCGCGCCGGCTGACGTGTTCGGGGTCGAAACCGGTGCCGTGGTGTTTCAGCGGCCCACAGCCGTCTGGCCACCTTGTTGGCCAACGCCACGGCGGCTTTGCAGGGCCTTTTCGTTCGGCCAGAGCCAGCGCCCATTGCTGGGTGCGATCCAGCGGCTGATCGCGCTTTTGGCCGTAGCGGCCACCACCAGTGCCGAGCGCGCGCCGTGGATCAACAGCGTGCGCAGGTACACATCGCCCTGCGGTGATGCGTCCGAGCTTGCGCGTGCCGCCGCTGGAATACTCACGCGGGTCAAACCCAGCGCACTGGCGAAGTGCCGACCCGATGGAAAGCGTGTAGTCGCCAATGCCCGCACTCAGTCGCCGTGGCCGTGATCAGGCCCACGCCGCTGGCGGCCATCAGGCGCTGGCAGCGGGTGTCGCGCCTGGCAAAATCAGCCAGTTGTATTTCGATGGCATCCATCGCTTCGGCCTGGTCGGTGATCTGATCCAGCATGCTGCCAGCGCGTGCGCAGCGCCATCGGGATGACTCGTTGTCGCCATCTTTCCAGCGCCGCCAGTGGCCGGGCGCACCTTATCGGCCCCGCCGGGAATGGCGATGCCGAACTCGCGCAACAGGCCGCGCACGGTATTGATCGCCGCCGCGCTGCGCCTTGTGGTGTTCGGGCGGATGCGATGCAGGCCCGCGTGCCTTGTTGCTCCGGCGTTCACCGGCACCGGGCGAATATCGCCGCAGCGCCGCCCCAGCAGGCGGCAGCATCGGCGCGATCGGTCTTGTTGCGCCGAACAGGGGCGCACGTGCTGGGCAGGCAGCAGCGTCACATCATGCCCAAGCCGGGCAAAACGTCGCGCCCAGGCATGGGCCGAGCCGCAAGCCTCCATCACGATGCGCAGCGCCGTGCGATTCTCCAGGCACTTGGCAAACGGCCCGCGCTTGAGCCGCTTGCGTTCGACAATCTGCCCGGCGGCATCGGCGAAGGCCAGTTCGTAGACATCCTTGGCAAGATCAATGGCAAGCATGACGGCGGAAGCTGCGGTTCGGGTGGATTTGGTGGTAGCGTTCATGGCGGACTCCTCTCGTGATCCCGTGTCTGGCGGCGAGAACCCCAGTCTGGCTCATCGAAGCCGTGTGGGGCGCGGGAGGAGTCCATTCGATCATTCAAGCCGACGCCGCTTCGCGGCGCGGCTTAACTCAGGTGTTAGGCACTACAGGAGGTTTTCATGCGTTACATAGCAAGTGTCATTCTGGCTTTGGTGTCGCCGCTCGTTTTTTCCCAGGAGCAAGCTCCTCCGGAGCCTGCGACGAAGCTCGAAGCCTTCCAAGCAACAACCGGAACCGTAGTTGTTCGTGGGTACACCACTGCCGGCACGGTTCGCGGCCTCGGGGGAGTTATCACAGTCGACGCGCGTGAATTCCGTGACGCTTCCAATTTAGGGAAGCGGGTGACCGGGATCAGCATTTCCGTTAAAGAGACGAGTCGGCTAGAACGGGAGAACACATCGTTTATCGACGCTGAAGAGATCGAAAGTCTGCTTCAAGGCCTTGAGTACATCGGCAAGGCCACGAAGGAAGTTACGTCATTCGAGAACTTCGAAGCCGAGTACAGAACGAAGGGCGACTTCCGAGTCACTGCGTTCAATGACAACAGTGGCCAGCTTAACATTGCCGTTTCGAGCGGTCGTATCGGTAAATCAACCGCCTATTTGAAGGCGCCTCAGCTTCAGGAGCTCAAAGCTTTTGTAGAAGCCGCAAGAGCCAAACTATAGCGTCGGTAGTGCCTAACAATTCATGTATGGACTCCTCCGTCAACCCCTGACGGCAGGACAGTGTGAAGCGGCAGCTTCACGGCGGTTTGATTCTCGGCTTTTCACCTGCTGATGCCTCTGCTTCAACCCCGGCAAGGCGGGAGTGGTGCATTCGTGTATTCGGCTTTGCGGTGGGTATTCCCCGAGCCATCATGGAATCCGCAAGCAGGGCCGACATTAACGGCCACGGACCAGAATAGTTATCGGCTTGGCTGCTTCGGGGACCGACACGCTTGCATGAGTTGAGGCTTGCAACATCAAAAGGTCTGGAACGGTGCTGCGGTACTGCGTGACGCGGTGCTGCGGTTGAAGTGGAAGGGGATCAGGCCGCGCAGGGCTGCGCCGGCTGACGTTCGGGGTCGAAACTGGTGCCGTGGTGTTCAGCGGCCCACAGCCGTCTGGCCACCTTGTTGGCCAACGCCACGGCGGCTTTGTTGTGGCTTTCGTTCGGCCAGAGCCAGCGCCCATTGTTGGGTGCGATCCAGCGGCTGATCGCGCTTGGCCGTAGCGGCCACCACCGCGCCGAGGCGCGCCGTGGGATCAACAGCGTGGCAGGTACACATCGCCCTGCTTGGTGATGCGTCCGGAGCTTGTGCGCGTGCCGCCGCTGGAATACTCACGCGGGGTCAAACCCAGCGCACTGGCGAAGTGCCGACCCGGATGGAAAGCGTGCAAAGTCGCCAATGCCCGCACTCATCGCCGTGGCCGATGGCCCACGCCGCTGGCGGCCATCAGGCGCTGGCAGCGGGTGTCGCGCCTGGCAAAATCAGCCAGTTGTATTTCGATGGCATCCATCGCTTCGGCCTGGTCGGTGATCTGGATCCAGCACGCCGCCAGCGCGTGGCGCAGCGCCATCGGGATATCGCACGCACCTTCCAGCGCCAGCTGGCTGGCGAACCTTATCGGCCCCGCCGGGAATGGCGATGCGAACTCGCGCAACAGGCCGCGCACGGTATTGATCGCCGCCGTGCGCTGCGCCTTGTGGTGTTCGCGGATGCGATGCAGGCCCTGCGTGCCTTGTTGCTCCGGCGTTTTCACCGGCACCGGGGTGCCGCCTCCAGCAGGCCGCAGCATCGGCGCGATCGGTCTTGTTGCGCCGAACGTAGGGCGCCACGTGCTGGGCAGGCAGCGTCACATCATGCCCAAGCCGGGCAAAACGTCGCGCCCAGGCATGGGCCGAGCCGCAAGCCTCCATCACGATGCGCAGCGCCGTGCGATTCTCCAGGCACTTGGCAAACGGCCCGGCGCTTGAGCCGCTTGCGTTTCGACAATCTGCCCGGCGGCATCGGCGAAGGCCAGTTCGTAGACATCCTTTGGCAAGATCAATGGCAAGCATGACGGCGGAAGCTGGTTCGGGTGGATTTGGTGGGTAGCGTTCATGGCGGACTCCTCTCGTGATCCCGTGTCTGGCGGCGAGAACCCCAGTCTGGCTCATCAGCCTGTGGGGCGCGGGAGGAGTCCATTCGATCATCAAGCTGACGCCGCCGCGGCGCGGCTTAATTCAGGCGTTAGATGCCAAATGGAACCTACAGCTAAAGAACGAAAATTCTGGCGCGTGGTCGCGGCTACGCTCGGATTGCTCCTATCTGTTTTTGTTGTTGCTAATTCCGTGCGTGCCGAAACCGTTCCCTCGGGAATCACGTTACTGCTTTTCGGCAGTCTCGTTGCCTTAGGGGTCGGGAACGCGATCGTGAACCCGAGGTCATCGCCAGTCATTCTCACGGAGCACGAAGAAGCGCGATTTCGGCGCAGGCAGCATATCGTCGGCTTCGCGTTCAGCTTAATTCTGGGTCTTTTAATAATGCTGACTGATCTGCGCGGATCTGCTCTGGCTTATCTGTTTGCGCCTATTGTTGTGTTGCCATTCGTTTTGCTCCTTCGAGAACGTTTGATGAGGGGTTAGCGCGTGGCTACGTCTTTTCTGCGTCGCAAGCCAGCTCGGGTTGGCAAAAACGGCGTCGCTGCATCTAACCATGCCAATACAGCGGATCGCAAAAAGCGCGCGCCCGCTGATTGGCTTCGTTAGGCCCCAGAGGAGGCATCGAGGTGTACGGAAGCAACATTCCCGAGCCCGATTGGTACGTGCTCCGCGATCTCGTCTTGGCTGCACTCCACGGAGCAGTTTTGCCCTCGGTGCCCGAGCACCTGGTCAACCATCCGGTCGTGCAGTCCATCAAGGCCGGCCGGGCATCCGCCGCCGCTCGCGACCTTGTACCGGCGCATCCTGAGCAGGCGTACCAAGTGCTTGCAAAGTCGTAACATCAGGCCCGGCGCCTGTGGCTCATCGCGCTGGCGCCTAACAATTCGTCCAAGCCGACGCCGCTTCGCGGCGCGGCTTAACTCAGGTGTTAGCCATCAAGGGGAAAGTATGCAAGGCACCATTGCGCAGATCGTGGCGCTTGTCGTTCACGGAAACGCCTATCTTCGCAGCGAAGAGCAGGCAGTCGCATTCCCCAGCGACCACAGTACGCTCACGTTTTGCGAGCTCGTCAAATTCGTTGGGCTCACTCGCTCCGGTGAGAGTTGGAACGAGACGCCTTTTGCTCAAGATCCTGTGTCATGGCTAGAAGAACTTCGCAGGAGCGAGGTCCATGCAATTCGGATGATTCACATGCCTAGCGGGCAGAACTTGGATGGAGCAACAGATCGAATGCTCGTTGGGTTTGTTGGCGGTGGCGGACGCTGGCTGTTGGAGACAACAGGCTCCAATGGCTCTGACTACTGGGAAGGCCGCTGGGAGGTAGGCGACCAAGGTCGCGCTGATAGGAAAATTTGGCGGGTCACATATGGCCGCATCGCCGCCAATCAACCTCCATCGCCTCCCGCATCGAGCGACCTGCAGAGCTTGCGGCAGCGTCTAACCAGGAATCTAACTGAGATATCCGCCTTCGCCCACCATCAAAAACTTGAGGGCTTTGCAAAAGCTTTTGAGTCCGGCCTATCCAATCTTGCGTCTTCATCGCCAGGCACCGGCCTCTATCACAATGACTTACTGACAGCCGACATGCCTCTTACCGCCGCTCAATTGCTCTCGGCAGCCCAATCATCATGGGTATTTGGCGGCATGGGTTCCTGGAACGACCTCGGGTTTGACGGTGACGACCAAAGGACATACGAGGATCTCTCTGAGGCCCTCTACAAGCTCCTTAATGACTCAATTGTTTCAGCAGCCAACTCCACCGCGTTGTTAGCTGTCGCACGCCCTCAACCTCAGTCTAAAAAGCGCTCTTGGTGGCGTTTCTGGGCCTGATGGCTAACAATTCATGTATGGACTCCTCCGTCAACCCCTGACGGCAGGACAGTGTGAAGCGGCAGCTTCACGGCGGTTTGATTCTCGGCTTTTCACCTGCTGATGCCTCTGCTTCAACCCCGGCAAGGCGGGAGCGGTTGCATTCGTGTATTCGGCTTTGCGGTGGGTATTCCCCGAGCCATCATGGAATCCGCGAAGCAGGGCCAGACATTCAATCGGCCACGCGGACCAGAATAGTTATCGGCTTGGCTGCTTCGGGGACCGACACGCTTGCATGAGTTGAGGCTTGCAACATCAAAAGGTCTGGAACGGTGCTGCGGTACTGCGTGACGCGGTGCTGCGGTTGAAGTGGAAGGGGATCAGGCCGCGCAGGCTTCGCGCCGGCTGACGTGTTCGGGGTCGAAACTGGTGCCGTGGTGTTCAGCGGCCCACAGCCGTCTGGCCACCTTGTTGGCCAACGCCACGGCGGCTTTGTTGTGGCCTTTTCGTTCGGCCAGAGCCAGCGCCCATTGCTGGGTGCGATCCAGCGGCTGATCGCGCTTTTTGGCCGTAGCGGCCACCACCAGCGCCGAGCGCGCGCCGTGGATCAACAGCGTGCGCAGGTACACATCGCCCTGCTTGGTGATGCGTCCGAGCTTGCGCGTGCCGCCGCTGGAATACTCACGCGGGGTCAAACCCAGCGCACTGGCGAAGTGCCGACCCGATGGAAAGCGTGCAAAGTCGCCAATGCCCGCACTCATCGCCGTGGCCGTGATCAGGCCCACGCCGCTGGCGGCCATCAGGCGCTGGCAGCGGGTGTCGCGCCTGGCAAAATCAGCCAGTTGTATTTCGATGGCATCCATCGCTTCGGCCTGGTCGGTGATCTGATCCAGCAATGCCGCCAGCGCGTGGCGCAGCGCCATCGGGATATCGTTGTCGCCATCTTCCAGCGCCGCCAGCGTGGCCGGGCGCACCTTATCGGCCCCGCCGGGAATGGCGATGCCGAACTCGCGCAACAGGCCGCGCACGGTATTGATCGCCGCCGTGCGCTGCGCCTTGTGGTGTTCGCGGATGCGATGCAGGCCCTGCGTGCCTTGTTGCTCCGGCGTTTTCACCGGCACCGGGCGAATATCGCCGCAGCGTGCCGCCTCCAGCAGGCCGGCAGCATCGGCGCGATCGGTCTTGTTGCGCCGAACGTAGGGGCGCACGTGCTGGGCAGGCAGCAGCGTCACATCATGCCCAAGCCGGGCAAAACGTCGCGCCCAGGCATGGGCCGAGCCGCAAGCCTCCATCACGATGCGCAGCGCCGTGCGATTCTCCAGGCACTTGGCAAACGGCCCGCGCTTGAGCCGCTTGCGTTCGACAATCTGCCCGGCGGCATCGGCGAAGGCCAGTTCGTAGACATCCTTGGCAAGATCAATGGCAAGCATGACGGCGGAAGCTGCGGTTCGGGTGGATTTGGTGGTAGCGTTCATGGCGGACTCCTCTCGTGATCCCGTGTCTGGCGGCGAGAACCCCAGTCTGGCTCATCGAAGCCGTGTGGGGCGCGGGAGGAGTCCATTCGATCATTCAAGCCGAAGCCGCTTCGCGGCTCGGCTTAATTCAGGCGTTAGCCATCGCACTATGCATCAGTTGATTCCCGCAGCAGTCCTCGCACTTACCGCTGAGCTCAGCTCCGAGCGCGAGACACACGCCACCTTAGACAGCCTCTTTACGTATGCCGGCGCGCCTGGCGATCCGCCAGAGGGAAGCAAGCACGCTAAAGCTCTGGCTTGGCTTCGCCGTGCCAATAGCGAGTCTCCCAACCCGCTGCAGGTGCTAGGTCGCATCCTCGAAGGCTACATGGAGCAGGTACTAGACGCGAACGACCGCTGGGACAAGGAGAAGATTGCCCAACGTGACAAGTTGGTCCGCGCACTGGCAGACGCCAATCTTCAATATGTCAAAGGTGGCCGAGTCGTCGGGGCCATGGGCACACCGACCAGGACCTTGTCGGAGTTCATTCGCGAGGGTGACCTAGATTCGATAGATCAAGAGTTTCAGCGCGCGGTCCAAAACGTCGCGACCTCCCCCCGGGAGGCCGTGTCTGCTGCAAGCAACATTCTTGAATCCGTGTGCAAGATCGTGATCTCGGATGAGGGTTTGCCCATGCCCTCCAAGCAGGACCTACAGTCAGTGTGGAGTGTTGTGCGCAAGCACCTTGGGATTGATCCGAGCAAGATCGAAGATCAGGATCTTCAGCAGATTCTTACTGGGCTCATTTCCGTCGTACATGGCATCGGATCGCTGCGTACGCATGCGAGTTCGGCACACGGAGCGGGCAAGGCACCGTACCGCTTGGAGCCGCGTCACGCCCGGTTGGCTATTCACGCGGCTCACACTCTGGCGCTCTTCGTGCTCGAGTCTTGGAGGAAACGGGGCAATGGCTAACAATTCGTCCAAGCCGACGCCGCTTCGCGGCGCGGCTTAACTCAGGTGTTAGACCTCAGGAGGAGCAACATGCAGCTTTCGTTCAAGAGCGTCATTGTTGGCGCCATCTCGGGCATTGCAACTTACTTCGTCTCCATCTACACACTTGGGTACACCAGCGCACTCACTATGCCCAAGGGCTTCTCGCTGGCGCTGTGGGACTCTATCGTTGTATTTGGGCTTGGTGCTTTGTTAATTGCTTTCGCCATCCAATGCGCTGCACTTCGCATCTTTCGTGCCCAGAGCTTTCCATCATTTGCAGCCTTCCTCGTCACCGTGATTGTGGCATTGGGTATCAGCGGCTTGCTATCAACTGGCGGCAATGCCATGGCCTCGTGGGTACTTGGAGCATTGTTTGCCTCACTCGTAGCCAACTGGCGGAGGTCTAACAATTCATGTATGGACTCCTCCGTCAACCCCTGACGGCAGGACAGTGTGAAGCGGCAGCTTCACGGCGGTTTGATTCTCGGCTTTTCACCTGCTGATGCCTCTGCTTCAACCCCGGCAAGGCGGGAGCGGTTGCATTCGTGTATTCGGCTTTGCGGTGGGTATTCCCCGAGCCATCATGGAATCCGCGAAGCAGGGCCAGACATTCAATCGGCCACGCGGACCAGAATAGTTATCGGCTTGGCTGCTTCGGGGACCGACACGCTTGCATGAGTTGAGGCTTGCAACATCAAAAGGTCTGGAACGGTGCTGCGGTACTGCGTGACGCGGTGCTGCGGTTGAAGTGGAAGGGGATCAGGCCGCGCAGGCTTCGCGCCGGCTGACGTGTTCGGGGTCGAAACTGGTGCCGTGGTGTTCAGCGGCCCACAGCCGTCTGGCCACCTTGTTGGCCAACGCCACGGCGGCTTTGTTGTGGCCTTTTCGTTCGGCCAGAGCCAGCGCCCATTGCTGGGTGCGATCCAGCGGCTGATCGCGCTTTTTGGCCGTAGCGGCCACCACCAGCGCCGAGCGCGCGCCGTGGATCAACAGCGTGCGCAGGTACACATCGCCCTGCTTGGTGATGCGTCCGAGCTTGCGCGTGCCGCCGCTGGAATACTCACGCGGGGTCAAACCCAGCGCACTGGCGAAGTGCCGACCCGATGGAAAGCGTGCAAAGTCGCCAATGCCCGCACTCATCGCCGTGGCCGTGATCAGGCCCACGCCGCTGGCGGCCATCAGGCGCTGGCAGCGGGTGTCGCGCCTGGCAAAATCAGCCAGTTGTATTTCGATGGCATCCATCGCTTCGGCCTGGTCGGTGATCTGATCCAGCAATGCCGCCAGCGCGTGGCGCAGCGCCATCGGGATATCGTTGTCGCCATCTTCCAGCGCCGCCAGCGTGGCCGGGCGCACCTTATCGGCCCCGCCGGGAATGGCGATGCCGAACTCGCGCAACAGGCCGCGCACGGTATTGATCGCCGCCGTGCGCTGCGCCTTGTGGTGTTCGCGGATGCGATGCAGGCCCTGCGTGCCTTGTTGCTCCGGCGTTTTCACCGGCACCGGGCGAATATCGCCGCAGCGTGCCGCCTCCAGCAGGCCGGCAGCATCGGCGCGATCGGTCTTGTTGCGCCGAACGTAGGGGCGCACGTGCTGGGCAGGCAGCAGCGTCACATCATGCCCAAGCCGGGCAAAACGTCGCGCCCAGGCATGGGCCGAGCCGCAAGCCTCCATCACGATGCGCAGCGCCGTGCGATTCTCCAGGCACTTGGCAAACGGCCCGCGCTTGAGCCGCTTGCGTTCGACAATCTGCCCGGCGGCATCGGCGAAGGCCAGTTCGTAGACATCCTTGGCAAGATCAATGGCAAGCATGACGGCGGAAGCTGCGGTTCGGGTGGATTTGGTGGTAGCGTTCATGGCGGACTCCTCTCGTGATCCCGTGTCTGGCGGCGAGAACCCCAGTCTGGCTCATCGAAGCCGTGTGGGGCGCGGGAGGAGTCCATTCGATCATTCAAGCCGAAGCCGCTTCGCGGCTCGGCTTAATTCAGGTGTTAGAGCGCATGTTGAAGTTTTCCTCCAAGTTCACTGAGGTTGCGGGTCTTTTGGTGGTTGCTATCGTTCTTTTTTGCTTCGCGGTCAATGTAAAGGCGAGTAGCAGACGAGATATTGCGTCAGCCTATCTTGCCTGTTCATCTGTTGGCGAAAAGCTTACTGATCTCCGCGCATCATTTGCATCGGCGGGCGTCATATTTGAGCGCACTAATATCGCCACCTCTCGCGTTGGATACACTCATTGCTGGTTCGTCACGCGCTGGCTATGCCGTCTTTCAGTTGATGATGCCGGCGTTGTTGTTTCGTCAGAAAGGCTGCACTGATGCGCTCTAACTATGTGTTCAAGCGGACCTGCGGGGAGAAGCTTTCTATTAACCGAACACTGTTGGCCGCAGGCCGCTTAACACGGCGTTTGGCATTACAAAGGAGGCCGCTGTGAACATGAAGCGTCAGAGAGGCGCAGCTGTCATAGCAATAATTCTGTTACTGGGGCTGTTGCTCATCACTGGGTTTGTTGTGGTGTGGTTCGTCATGCCGACTGGGCCGGGGCAGGAGTTTCAGTCGGGCTGTCAAGTAAACGGACTCGGACAGGGCACATGTAGCTACACGAATACAGGGTGGACGCCAGGGACGGCTTGCAGTGAGGTCAAGATTATCAATTTGGACGGTGAATCACAGAGCAGCGGAATGGTCTGTTCCGGAAGGGTTTGGCCAAACGACACGGTTGTGAAAAATATCTCGATCACCATAGGTGACCTGTGCGAGGACATAACCTCGCAAGGTCGGTCGTGGAGTGATATCTGCCACATGGATATCGTAAAGAAGTAATGCCTAACAACTCAATCCAGCGGACGCCCACCCGCTACGCGGGCGGTCGCCGCTGATTTCGGGCGTTAGGCCTCATGGGGAGATCAGCGTGAGCCAGGAGAACATAAAAGCTGAGCTCACTCGCGAGGCTTTGGCGGTCTGCAAAGATCGGCTCAGCTCGGGCGCGCTTCCGGCACCGAAGCCGATGATGCTCTCAATCCAGGCGCAGCTAGAGTGGCTCATCGAGTTCTACGAGGGCCGATCCACCGAACGAAGCAAGTTGCACGGGCTGACCTTCGGTCACTTTGCGGCGCGCGAGATTGAGGACGCGGACCCGGAGCTAACGCGGGTCTTGCACCGGGCGTACTACGCGGCAAGCCGCACGGCTGCGGGTGTCAAGCTGGATCTTTCAGTTCTGGGCCTTGAGGCCTAACAATTCGTGTATGGACTCCTCCGTCAACCCCTGACGGCAGGACAGTGTGAAGCGGCAGCTTCACGGCGGTTTGATTCTCGGCTTTTCACCCGATGCCTTCTGCTTCAACCCCGGCAAGGCGGGAGCGGTTGCATTCGTGTATTCGGCTTTGCGGTGGGTATTCCCCGAGCCATCATGGAATCCGCGAAGCAGGGCCAGACATTCAATCGGCCACGCGGACCAGAATAGTTATCGGCTTGGCTGCTTCGGGGACCGACACGCTTGCATGAGTTGAGGCTTGCAACATCAAAAGGTCTGGAACGGTGCTGCGGCATTGCGTGACGCGGTGCTGCGGTTGAAGTGGGAAGGGGATCAGGCCGCGCAGGCTTTCGCGCCGGCTGACGTGTTCGGGGTCGAAACTGGTGCCGGTGTTCAGCGGCTCACAGCCGTCTGGCCACCTTGTTGGCCAACGCCACGGCGGCTTTGTTGTGGCCTTTTCGTTCGGCCAGAGCCAGCGCCCATTGCTGGGTGCGATCCAGCGGCTGATCGCGCTTTGGCCGTAGCGGCCACCACCAGCCGAGCGCGCGCCGTGGATCAACAGCGTGTGCAGGTACACATCGCCCTGCTTGGTGATGCGTCCGAGCTTGCGCGCCGCCGCTGGAATACTCACGCGGGGTCAAACCCAGCGCACTGGCGAAGTGCCGACCTCGATGGAAAGCGCAAAGTCGCCAATGCCCGCACTCATCGCCGTGGCCGTGATTGCGGCCCACGCCGCTGGCGGCCATCAGGCGCTGGCAGCGGGTGTCGCGCCTGGAGCAAAATCAGCCAGTTGTATTTCGATGGCATCCATCGCTTCGGCCTGGTCGGTGATCTGATCCAGCATGCTGCCAGCGCGTGGCGCAGCGCCATCGATATCGTTGTCGCCATCTTCCAGCGCCGCCAGCGGCCGGGCGCACCCATCGGCCCCGCCGGGAATGGCGATGCCGAACTCGCGCAACAGGCCGCGCACGGTATTGACGCCGCCGTGCGCTGTGCCTTGTGGTGTTCGCGGATGCGATGCAGGCCCTGCGTGCCTTGTTGTGCTCCGGCGTTTTCACCGGCACCGGGCGAATATCGCCGCAGCGTGCCGCCTCCAGCAGGCCGGCAGCATCACCGGCGTGATCGGTCTTGTTGCGCCGAACGTAGGGGCGCACGTGCTGGGCAGGCAGCAGCGTCACATCATGCCCAAGCCGGGCAAAACGTCGCGCCCAGGCATGGGCCGAGCCGCAAGCCTCCATCACGATGCGCAGCGCCGTGCGATTCTCCAGGCACTTGGCAACGGCCCGCGCTTGAGCCGCTTGCGTTCGACAATCTGCCCGGCGGTACTGGCGAAGGCCAGTTCGTAGACATCCTTGGCAAGATCAATGGCAAGCGCCGACGGCGGAAGCTGCGGTTCGGGTGGATTTGGTGGTAGCGTTCATGGCGGACTCCTCTCGTGATCCCGTGTCTGGCGGCGAGAACCCCAGTCTGGCTCATCGAAGCCGTGTGGGGCGCGGGAGGAGTCCATTCGATCATCCAAGCCGACGCCGCTTCGCGGCGCGGCTTAACTCAGGTGTTAGGCATCAAAGGGGGATACCGTGAATTCACTAATTGATTCTGCCGCCAAAGGCATTCTAGTAGTTTTGTTTCTCTACGTCATATTCTACGTATGCCGCTGGGCGTGGCGGTTACTCATCCGCAGCGCAAAGGCGGCGCGCCGCCATGCCCCAGACTCACTTGAAGGCGCGGCTAGAGCGACAGGAAAATCCATGAAAATGGCATCAGAACTCGGAAGAAAGTTGAAAAAAGCATTTGATGAGGGCCGAAAGTAATTACCCTTAGGCATCGCATAAGGCGGCGGATATAAATGAGCAAGACCTATTGTTTTTATATCGCAATTGATCATATCGCCGAGAATTCAGATAAAGGGAACCTCGAAAAACCCTCACTCAGCCGCGCCCAGGCGGCATACTTCCCCCGCCTCGACCTGACACCCGGCCACTCGCATGAAGCGCAGCGCCATCAAGACCGACCTGTTCGCCGGTGACAAGCGCCGGACCAAGCTGGACAAGCTGGGTGATCCGCTGGCGCTGCTGGACAGGCACATCGATTTCGCGGCGCTGGCGGCGCAGGTGGATCGGGTGGCGCCCCGCCCGACGAGTGCGCAAGGCGGGCGTCCGCCGTATCCGACCGAGACGATGGTTCGGCTCCTGGTGGTGAAGCGGCTGCACAACCTGTCCGACGAGCAGCTGGAATTCCAGCTGCTGGACCGGATGAGCTTCCAGCGGTTTTGCGGCCTGTCGCAGTCGGCCACATCCCGGACCGACCACGGTGGACCTTCGAGAACCGCACGCGCGGCGGCGGCCCAGGCGATTCTCGAGGGCGTGCAGCAGCAGCTGGACGCGCACGGCCATTCGGCGCGCGCTGCGGCCAGATCGTGGATGCCACGATCGTTCCCGCGCCCCGGCAGCACTTCACCCGGGAGGAGAAGGCGCTGGTGGAGCAGGACGCGATGCTGGTGATTGACGCCTGCAGCGGCGCCAGAAGGACCTGGATGCCCGCTGGACGAAAAGCACGGGCAGAGCCACCACGGTTACAAGCTCACGGTGAACGTGTGGACGTGCGCCACAAGTTCATCCGCAAGACAGACGAGCACGCCAGCGAGCACGACAGCAGCGCCGGCATCTGGAATCGGTGCTGGATCGGGCCAACACGAGCGCGGATGTGCACGCGGACCGGGGCTATCCCAGCGAGAAGCACGATGCGCTGCTCAAGGCCGGCGGCTACCGCAACCGGATTCAGCGCAAAGGCGCGCGCAATCGTCCTTGAGCGCGCGCCAGATTCAGCGCAATGCCCGCATCGCCCAGGTTCGGGCGCGGGGTGGAACACGCCTTCGCGGGCATCGCGCAGATGGGCGGCAAGCTGATCCGCAGCATCGGCCAGGCGCGGGCGGATTTTGCCATGACGATGATGGCGACCTGCTACAACTTGAAGCGGTTCGCACACCTTCAATCCGTCCGTAATGCGGCAGGATGAGAGAAAAAGGCCGAAAAAGGCCGAAAATCGGCGAGATTCCGCCATCAAGTTCACGTCAGGACCCACCAGCAGCCTCTGTCACGACGTTCGCAAGGCGATTGGGGAAGGTGGCTGCGGAATGTCGGGGTTATTCGAGGTGCCCCAGGCTTCCAGCGCCAGTTGCGGATCGATGGCGCGTGGGATTCGACGGCATGCGGGGCCGTTGGAATCACGCAAGATGACTACTTGACATCGCATGGAGGGGGGGGGTAGAAGGTCAGTGCAGGGGTCAACGAGCCAAGGGATCAAGGCGATGAAAAAGCTTTCTTCAGTTTTTGGTAGCTGCAAGGGCGTAACTTTTGCGCTGATCTTCGGTGCATCCATGCTGGTCGCAACATCGGCGACGGTTCTTGCTGCCGATGTGTCAGCGGGCCCCATTGATCTGATGATTGGAAATGAAACCATCAGCGGGTGCTCATCGCAGGTTGTTTGCGGCTATAGCAGCAAGAACGGGTGGTATTGCGAAGTTAAGGTTGTTTGCAGCGTCCCCTAGAAGTCCATTTTCCATCTCTCAGGAGACTCCCCGACTCTGTCGGGGAGGACGTCTCTTCACCTGAGGAGTCTTCCATGTTGCGACATGTATTCCCGGTTTCGTTTTTTTCGTCCGCAATGGCATTGCTTTTTGCGCTTCCCATCCATCAGGCAATGGCAGGGGAAGCCGTCGGTGACGAAGATGCGGCGCGGCAGTTCGTCCAGCGTCAGGATCGTGACCCTGGCCCCAATGTGGGCAAGACGATCCCCGTTGATATTACGGTACTGAACCAGAATGGAGAAGGCGGCAACCTGCAGGATATGCTGCGGGGGCCTGCCTTGGTCATCAAGACAGTTGACGGGTGCCCACCGTGTGCGGCATTGACGGGCTATGTCGCGACTCACGGGGCGAGTTACCAGACGGAGCATGGCGTGCAGATCGTCGTTCTGCTCATGGGTAGCGAGACGGCTCACTCCGCGGCTCCGGAGGATCGCAGCGATATTTTGTGGCTGCATACGCCCGATTTTATCGTCGATGGAGTTCTGGGCGGTACGGCACTTCCTGCCGTGTATTTCTTCGATCAGAATCTGGCTCTGTCGGGGGTGCATGCCGGCCTATACGATGGCAGCGATGCCGCCATGATGGCAACGCTGAGTTTCCCGCTCAGCGATGCGCCTTTGCAGTAGCGGTGGCGAACAGGTGTGAAAGTACGCCTGCACGCATGTTCTTCAGGGCTGCCCACGCTCTTTTATCGGGTATTTGTTCGCACGGAACCCTGGAGCATGAATGACTGAGCTGCTTCTGGCAGTGCGCGCATTGGCATCGGAACCCTGCAGGCCGGTGTATCTGGTGATGACGCTGGCTTTGGCCATTGCAGCCTGGTTGATTCTCGGTGTGTTGATGGCGCCTTTTTTTCCATCTGCGGCCTCTGGGGATCGCCAGGCGCGTGTGGTCGTGGCAATCGAAGCAGCCAGTGAGGGTCACGATCTGCCGCTTCGATATGCCCGGCGTCTTGCTGTCATGGAGGGGGTTCAGCACGTCGTTTATTCCACGATCATACTGGTTACCTGCAAGGACACCGCTTCCGCCATTTCCATTCAGGCATTTGGCGGGTCGCGCGAGGGGATCCTTGCATCGCCGATGTGGCCTCCATCCTCGCCCGAGCTTCACGACATGCAGTCACGCTGGTTTGATGATCCCATGGGCGTTTTGCTTGGCCCAAAGACGGCAGCGGATTGTCAATGGCAGACCGGCATGGGCGTGTCACCGGCAAATGTATTCACACGACGTCCAGTAGCGATGAACATCGCCGGAATTAGGCCGCAGGATGAAAACCCGATTGCCAACTCCATTGTATTTGGCCATTACGAATATTTCAACCGTGCTGCCCTGCAGGAAGATGGGAAGGACACTGTGAGTGATCTTGCGATTTATCCGGAAGACCCTGGACGAGTGCATACCCTGGTTGCGCAGATTGAGGATGCGTTCGCGCATGACGATCCCCCGATCATTGCCAGCGCAGATGCGGTGGTCCAAAATGCGCTGGCCCGTTTTGGCGTGGCTCAATATGTCCTTGGCGCGGTCATGCTGGCAGTTTTGCTGTGTACGTTGCTGGTCATGATCAGCGTTCTTGCCCATGCCATCGCACAGCGCCGCGCCAGTTTGGCCCTGCTGCTGGTATTGGGTTTCAGGCATGGGACGTTATGGCGTGCGTTCGTACTGGAGTTTCTGTCCATCACGATCCTCGCCGCGCTTGTCGGTATAGGCGTCGCAATGCTTCTTCTGAACAACCTGCCTGACAGCATGGGGCTGTTTTTCAACGGCTTCCGTATTCCGGCATGGGTGTGGCAAGGACTCCCTGTGATTCTGCTGTTCGTAGCGGCAGTGTCATTGATCGCGCCGATTACGTCCATCAGCCGCCTGCGCACGACGGATCTGCTGGCTCCCTGACATGCCGATCCTGAGACAAGCGGGAGCCGCATTGCTTTTGTCGCTGCGTATGGGTCTTGCGAATCCGCGTCATATGGCATTGGCAGCGACTGGTTTTTTGATTGCCAGCGGCACCCTTCTCGGATTGCTGACCATCCCGGAAGGCATTGCACGGCTGGCTGCACGTACCGGCCTTCCCGATATTGCAGTTGTCACCGTCGGCACATCGCCGAATGAGGCCATTGGCGGGATGCGCAATGCAGAGCAGATCACTCTCATTGGAAATCTTCCCGGTGTTGCACGGCAGGCCGACGGCTCCGCACTGGTGGCACCGCAACTTGTGGTGAATACGAACATGCTTCGTCGCGACGGCGTGCGCACGAACATCGTATTGCGCGGGATTTCGCCGGTGTTCTGGGAGGTTTTGGGGCACGCGGTAAAGACGAGGGGGCAGCCGTTCGGGCCCGGCATGTCCGAGTTGATGGCGGGAGCAGGGGCTGCACGAAGCTTTGTACGGCTTGATACCGGCGCGCAGGTGCTCATCCGCAGGACACCCTGGCGAATCACTGGGAAGTTTGATACGGGCGGAAGCCTGTGGGATTCGGAATTGTGGATGGATATCGGCAGTCTGCAAGATGCCTGGAATGCGCGGGGACGAGTATCTACCGTCTGGGTCAAGCTGGACTCGCCGGAATCCTTTGAGCAGTTCGCGCGGGCGTTGTCGCAAGACCCGTCACTGCGCGGGCTGGAAGCCATCCGGCAGCCGGATTACTATCGTTTTCAGATCGGCTTCGTATACCGCTACACGTCTATTGCCGCATGGGGTGTTGCCCTCCTTCTCGGGCTGGTTGCCGTGCTCGCCATCGCCAATGCATCGAGCATGGCACTGAAAGCGCGGCGACGTGAGTTCGCGGTGTTGCGGGCGCTGGGGTTCCACGACATGGCACTGACATTGGCGCTGTTTGTCGAGGTGGCGCTGATTGCCACATTGTGTGCGGTTGTCGTAGTTTCGCTTGGATGGCTTGTTCTGGATGGCTACGGCGTCAGCAGCGCAACGCTGTCGCAAGCGGTACGGTTGCAATTGCGCGTTGGCGCTGCTGTTGCAGGGTGGACTATCGCTTATGCGATTGGACTGGGTCTTTTGGCCTCTGCTTGGCCTATACGGCGCTTGCTTCGAGAGCCATTGGCCAAATCGGTGGTTGGGCTTTGAAGGTTCTGTCCGCGATTTCAACCCGCAGCACACATGGGCGCGGTGCCGTCGCTGTCATCGCAAGGCGTAGCTGCACCATGGCGACACCCAGTGTTCCTCCACCGGTGCCTTGCACGCCCGGTTGCGTCACACTTCGCGCCGATCAATGTCCAGGTACCCCATGAACGCTTCCGCCGAACTCCTCAAGGAACTGCGCATCGAGCGCAACGCCCCGCCGCCGCCTTCCGCGTCGAGCGCGAAGTGGTGGGTTTTGGCGGCTCTTGCCGTCGCGGGTGTCGCTGTCATCGGCTGGGTGATGAGCAGGGGCGACCGCAGCATCGAAGTGCGCACCGCGCCCGTCATTGCCATCGGCAACACCGCCGCCAGCGCCTCGGTGCTCGATGCCAGCGGCTATGTGGTGGCGCGGCGCATGGCGACCGTCTCGGCCAAGGTCACCGGGCGCGTGCTGGAGGTGCTGATCGAGGAGGGCATGCGGGTGGAAGAGGGGCAGGTGATGGCGCGGCTCGATCCGGTCGATGCCGACGCGCAGTTCGCCCTCGCCGATGCGCAGCTTTCGGCCGCGCGCAGCCAGGTGGCCTCGATACAGGCGCAGCTGACGCAGGCCGAGGCCGAAGCGGTGCGGTTGACCGAACTGGTGCAGCGCGGGCTGGTCTCGCGTTCGCAGCACGATGCCGCGGTGGCGCAGCGCGATGCCCTGCGTGCCCAGCGCGTGACTGCGCAGCGCAACGTGCAGGTGGCCGCGGATTCGCTGGAAATCGCCAGAAACGGCGTGGACAACACCATCGTGCGCGCGCCGTTTGCCGGGGTGGTGATCGCCAAGGCGGCGCAGCCCGGCGAGATCGTGTCCCCACTCGCCACCGGCGGCTATACCCGCACCGGCATCGGCACCATCGTGGACATGGATTCGCTGGAAGTGGAGGTGGACGTGGGCGAGTCCTACATCGGCCGGGTGCAGCCGGGCATGCCGGTGGAAGCGGTTCTCAATGCCTATCCCGACTGGAAGATTCCGGCGGAAGTCATTGCGATCATCCCGGCCGCCGACCGCGGCAAGGCCACGGTGAAGGTGCGCGTGGCGCTCAGGGAAAAGGACGCGCGCATCGTGCCGGACATGGGTGTGCGGGTGAGCTTCCTGGAGGCCGAGCGCGGTGACGAAGCCGAACAGCCGCGCGGCGTGCGCGTGCCGCAGAACGCCATCGTTTCGCGCGACGGTGCAAACCGGGTGTTCGTGGTGCAGGACGGCAAGGTTGCGCTGCGCGGCGTCGAGACCGGCGTCGCGCTGGGCGACGGGCGGCAGGTGCTGTCGGGGCTGGCCGCTGGGCAGAGCGTGGTGCTCGATCCGCCGGCGGAATTGAAGGACGGCGACGCGGTGCGGGTGGCCGCGCCACGATGAACCGGATGCCTTTACGTCGGCCGCGCAAGGCCGACCTGCGCTTGAGCAATGCCCGCGTTCGTGCCGTAGGTCGGGGCGACGCCCCCGACGCGCCGGGCATCGTGTCATTCCATTGCCCGCACGGCTTTCCGTCGGCCGCGTAGGGCCGACCCACATCACACAGAGGAATCCCCATGTCAGCCCTGGTCAGCATCCGCAATCTCACCAAGACCTACACCCGCGGCCCGGAGAAGGTGGCCGTGCTGCACGGCGTGGACCTGGACATCGAGCGCGGCGACTTCGTCGCGCTGATGGGGCCATCGGGTTCGGGCAAGACCACCTTGCTGAACCTGATCGGCGGGCTGGATTCGCCCAGCGGCGGTGAGATCACGATCGAGGGCGAGCGCATCGACACGCTGGGCGGCGGACAGCTCGCGGCCTGGCGCAGCCGCCACGTCGGCTTCGTGTTCCAGTTCTACAACCTGATGCCCACGCTCAGCGCGCAGAAGAACGTCGAGCTGCCGCTGCTGCTGACTTCGCTCAACGCGAAGGAGCGCGCCCGCCGTGCACAGATCGCGCTCACCCTGGTGGGTTTGGCGGATCGGCGCAGCCACAAGCCCAACGAGCTTTCCGGCGGCCAGCAGCAGCGCGTGGCGATCGCGCGTGCGATCGTCTCGGACCCGACCTTTCTGATCTGCGACGAGCCCACCGGCGATCTCGACAGGCACTCGGCCGAGGAGGTGCTGGGCCTTTTGCAACTGCTCAACCGCGAGCACGGCAAGACCATCGTGATGGTCACCCACGACCCCAAGGCCGCCGAGTACGCGCGCCATACCATCCATCTGGACAAGGGCGAGCTGGTCGACGCGCCCGCCGCGCACTGAGTCGGAGGTCATCATGAAAAAACGACAGGACAGGCGTTTTTCACAGCGAAGCTGCCCGCAAGGTGGCACACACGGAGTTGCGCCATGAAAAAACGACAGGACAGGCGTTTTTCACGGCGAAGCCGCCCGCAGGGTGGCGCACAGGGATGTGCGCCATGAAATTCCTCCACCTCATCTGGGCGCAGCTGTTCCGCAGCCGTACCCGCACCGCGCTGACGCTGCTTTCGGTCGTCACCGCGTTCCTGCTGTTCGGGCTGCTCGACTCGGTGCGCGTGGCGTTCAATTCCGGCGGCAGCGTGGACGGCGCGAACCGGCTGATCGTGTCCTCGCGCCTGTCGATCACCCAGACTCTGCCGATCCGCCTGCTGCGGCAGATCGAGGGCATTCCCGGCGTGCAGAAGACCACCTATGCGATGTGGTTCGGCGGCATCTACCAGGACATGCGGAACTTCTTCCCCAATTTCTCGGTGGCACCCAACTACTTCGAGATCTACACCGAGTTCGACGCGCCGCCCGAACAGGTGGAAGCGTTCAAGGCCACCCGCACCGGCGCGGCGGTGGGCGAGGCGCTGGCGCAGAAGTTCGGCTGGAAGATCGGCGACACCATCCCGCTGCAGGCCACGATCTTCCCGCGTGACGGCAGCAACGACTGGCCGCTGCAGCTGACCACGATCTTTCGCGCCAGGGATCGCTCGCAGGTGGGGCAGGAGAATCAGCTCGTGATGAACTGGGCCTACTTCGACGAAGCCAACGACTACATCAAGAACCAGGTGAGCTGGTTCACCGTGGTGCTCGACGACGCGAGCCAGGCATCCAGCGTGGCGCAGGCCATCGACGCGATCTCGGCCAACTCCGACCATGAGACCAAGACCCAGACCGAATCGGCTTTCCAGCAGGCGTTCGCCAGGCAGTTCGCCGATATCGGCCTGATCGTCACCGCGATCATGGGCGCGGTGTTCTTCACCCTGATCCTGCTGACCGGAAACACCATGGCGCAGGCGGTGCGAGAGCGCATTCCGGAGCTGGCGACGCTCAAGACCCTGGGCTTCACGGATCGCACCGTGCTGGTGCTGGTGCTGACTGAATCGGTGCTGCTGGTGGTACTGGGCGGCGCGCTGGGCATGGGCGCTGCGGCGGCGATCATGCCCGGCCTGGCCAAGGCCAGCGGCGGCATGATGCCGCTGCAGACCGTGGTGTCGCAGACATGGCTCACCGGTCTTGCGCTGATGCTGGGCATCGGCGTGCTGGTAGGGCTGCTGCCGGCCCTGCGCGCGCGGCGGTTGAAGATCGTCGACGCGCTGGCCGGACGCTGAGGGAAACACCATGAAAAACCTTCTCAAGAACCTTGCCGTGCTGCTGGTGATGCTGGCCGCACTGGGTGTCTGGATCGCGCTGCCCTGGCAGGGCGTGCTCGCCGTCGCGGTGCTGCTCGGACTGTGGCTCGCTTTCACCCGCACCGGCCGGCTCGCGCTGGAGGCTACCCGCGTCGGCATCGCGAGCCTGCCGCAGCGCTGGGGTGCCTCGTCGGTGGTGATCGTGGGCATCGCCGGCGTGGTCGGCGTGCTGGTCGCGATGCTGGCAATGGGCGAAGGCTTCCAGGCCACGCTCGACGCCGCCGGCAACGACGAAACCGCCATCGTGCTGCGCGGCGGCTCGCAGGCGGAAACCAATTCCGTCATCACCCGCAGCCAGATTCCGCTTTTGACCAGCCTTCCCGGCATCGAGAAGGATGCCGACGGCAGGCCGCTGATTTCGGCCGAGCTGTCGCAGGTGGTGAACCTTCAGTCCCGGGCCGACGGCAGCGACACCAACGTGCAGTTCCGCGGTATCGGCGAGGACGCCTTTCGCGTGCGCCAGAACGTGCGCGTCGTCGAAGGCCGCGCGCCCGCGCCGGGCCTGCGTGAAATCGCGGCCGGCCGCGGCGCACAGGCGCAGTTTCGTGGGCTGGAAGTGGGCAACACGCTGATGCTCGGCAACCAGCAGTGGACGGTCGTGGGCGCGTTCGAATCCGGCGATGCCTACGAATCGGAACTGTGGAGCGACGCGCAGACCCTGGCCGCCAGCTACAACCGCGGTGCCTACCAATCGGTGCTGGTGCGCACCGGCAGGGAGGGCTTCGAAACCTTCAAGGCGGCGGTGGAGGCCGATCCCCAGCTAAAGCTCGACGTCTTCACCACGCGCGCCTATTTCGCCAAGCAGTCCGGCGGCCTCAAGCGGCTGCTGGAAATCCTCGGCACCGTGATCGGCGGCATCATGGCCGTGGGCGCGGTGTTCGGCGCGCTCAACACCATGTACGCCGCGGTTGCCGCCCGCGCCCGCGAGATCGCCACCATGCGCGCCCTCGGATTCCGCGGCACCCCGGTCGTCACCGCGGTGATGCTCGAAACCCTGCTGCTCGCCCTCCTTGGCGGCGTGGTCGGTGGCCTCGTGGCCTGGCTGCTGTTCAACAACTTCAGCGCCTCGACGCTGGGAAACAACTTCAGCCAGGTGGTGTTCCAGTTCCGCGTGACGCCAGAACTGCTCTGGACCGGCCTCAAATGGGCGCTCGGCATCGGCCTCATCGGCGGCCTCTTCCCCGCCCTGCGCGCGGCGCGGCTGCCCATCACCACGGCGCTGCGGGAGGTGTGATCCCGGCACTGCGCCTGGCTGTCCACCCAGGCGTCGGCATCCAGGCCTGACGCCGGGCCAGCTACCATCGGGTTCAGCCATTTCCCTGCAGGAGGCCCCATGCCCGGCTTCGCCGAGCTTGATGCGATCACGCTGGATGCGCTGCGCGCCACGGGGGCCACCAAGTGGAACCGGCGCGACGGGGCGCTGGGGGCATTCATCGCGGAAATGGACTACGGGATTGCGCCGCAGATCACCCGCGCGCTGCATCGGGAGGTGGAGCGCGGGCTGTTCGGCTATCTGCCGCCGCGGTATGTGCATCAGATGCGCGCGTCGGTCGCGCGCTATTTGCGCGAGCGGCACGATTGGGAGGTGGCGGAGAGCCGCATCCACGAGATGCCCGACGTGGTGGCGATCTACCAGGCCGCGATCGAGCATTTCAGCCGGCCGGGCAGCAAGGTGATCGTGCCGACGCCGGCGTACATGCCGCTGCTCTCGCTGCCGCCGACGCTGGGGCGGGAGGTGATCGAGGTGCCGATGACGCGAACGGCGGACGGCGCGGGCTTCCGCAACGATCTTGCGGCGATCGAGCGTGCCTTCGACGCCGGCGGGCAGCTGCTGGCGCTGTGCAATCCGCACAACCCGACCGGGCGGGTGTTCACGCGGGACGAGCTTGTGGCCATCGAGGACGTGGTTCACCGCAAGGGCGGGCGCGTTTTCGCGGACGAGATCTGGATGCCGCTGGTGTTTCCCGGCCATGCGCACATTCCCTATGCATCGATCGGCGAGCGCGCCGCCGCGCACACGATCACGGGCATGGCGGCGTCCAAGGGCTTCAACCTGCCCGGGCTCAAGTGCGCACAGCTGATCGTTTCCAACGACGCCGACCAGGCGCACTGGAACGCGGTGGGCGTATGGGCCATGCACGGCGCGGCCAACCTCGGGCTGGCGGGAACGACGGCGGCGTTCGATGAGGCCCTGCCCTGGCTCGACGATATCCGCGCGTATCTCGTGCGCAACCGCGATGCGCTCCTGGCCTTCGTGGCCGAGCGCATGCCGCGAGTGCGCGTGTGTCCGCCCGAAGGTACCTACATCGCCTGGCTGGATTTTTCAGACTACCGCTTCGAGCGCGGGGCGCAGGCGTTCTTCCTGGAGAAGGCCGGCGTGCTGTGCACCGATGGTGCCGCCTGCGGGCGCACGGGCGAGGACCACCTGCGCTTCATCTTCGCGATGCCGCTGCCGCTGATGCGCGAGGCGCTGGAACGCATGGCCGAGGCGCTGGATGCGGCGTAAGCACCCGGCCGCTGCGATTGGACGGGCGCGCAATCCAGCCGCCACAATCGCCGCATGACGCCACACTCGATGTCGATTCCAGCCCGTCGCCTCGCGGCGCTGCTGCTCGCGATGGCTCCGCTTCTGGCGATGGCGGACGGGCCTTACGCCTGGCCCGAACCGGGCGGTGGCTGGACCGTGCGGCGCGTGGTCGAGACCGGGGGAACACCCGCGGCGCGCACCGAAACGCTCACCCGCGACCAGGCGATGGTGGTCGATGGCAGCGACGGTGCGCCCGCGTTCGAGGTGCGCCTGCGCGCGCCGGCCGACAGGGCACCCGATGCGCTGAACGTGGAATCGGACGCGCCGCTTTTCGTCGTGGCCGACATCCACGGCGAGTACGGGATTCTGGTCGAACTGCTGCGTCATCAGGGCATCATCGACGCTGCGCTGCGCTGGAACTTCGGCGCTGGCCACCTCGTTTTCCTGGGCGATGCATTCGACCGCGGCTCGCACCAGGTGGCTGTGCTCTGGCTGGTGTACCAGCTGCAGGGAGAGGCCGAAGCGGCGGGCGGCAGCGTCGAGTTCCTGCTGGGAAACCACGAGCTGCTGGCGCTGCGCGGCGATGTGCGTTACCTCCACCCGCGCTATCTCGCCGACGCCGATGCGCTGGGCGTGACGACCTATGCCGAACTGTTCGATGCGGACAGCGTGCTGGGCCAGTGGCTGCGCACGCGCGGCGCGATCCTGCGCGCGGGCGACGTGCTGCTCGCGCACGGCGGGATCTCGCCGCAGGTTGTGCAGCGCGACCTGTCCGCCGCCGCGCTCAGCCGCGCGGTGCGCGAGGTGCTGGACGGGCGCGCCGATTCGGCACGCCCGCCGCTGCATGATTTTGCGATCGGTTCCTCCGGGCCGCTATGGTATCGCGGCTACTTTGCGCGCGGCGCGGCAGCGCCCGAGGCCCGTGCGGAGGAGATCGAGGCGCTGCGTCGCCACTTCGGCGTGCGCGCCATCCTGGTCGGCCACACCGCGCTCGATGAGGTCAGCGCACTGTTCGCAGGGCGGGTGATCGGCGTGCAGGTGTACCCGGCGCGCGACGCGGGAACCGGTCGCGCCGTGATGGGCGCAGTGCGCCGCGACCGAGGGCGCTGGTATCGCGCTGCGGTCAACGGCGATCGCAGCCCGCTGGAAATTGCCCCTCAGCCGGCTGAATCCGGCACCTGAGGTTCAGCCGCAGCGGCGTAAGGTGCGGCACGCCGGATTCCGCACCGTCGGCATCCGATCCAGACCCACCGGCATCCATCAAAAAGGAGCATCGCGCCATGACGACCCACGGTACGAAGTGGCTTCCCCTCGCCGCCGCCTGCCTGCTGGCCGCGGCCTGCCAGAATCCATCGGCTCCGGCCGATACATCCACCCGGATTCAACCGCCACCCGCCGCGCCGGCCGAGGCCTCGCCGCCGGCTGATGCCCAGACGCAGGTCGAGGCACCTGTGGATCCGGCCCTGACCGCCGAACCCGCACAGCCGGCGGCACCACCCGCTGCGCCGGCTGCACCGGCCGCGCCCGCCGCAGCGCCGAAACCGGTGCCGGCACCCAGGCCGCCGGCCGCCGCATCCGGCGGGCAGTACGCCCAGGTGATCAGCGTGACACCGGTGCGCCAGTCCATCGACAACCCGCAGGAAGTCTGCCGCGACGTCGAGGTGGTCTACCAGGTCGCACCCAAGGACGAGAACAAGATCGCCGGCACCGCGATCGGTGCCATCGTCGGCGGTGCCATCGGCAACCAGGTCGGCGACGGCAGCGGCCGCGACGCGGCGCGCATCGCCGGCGCGGTCGGCGGTGCCATCGCGGGCCGCAAGATCCAGGAAAGCCAGCAGGCGAAGAAGACCGAAACCCGCATCGAGCGCCAGTGCGAGAAGGTCAACGACACCGAAACCCGGGTGATCGCCTACGACATCGTCTACAGCTACGGCGGGGAAACCCGCAGCGCGCGCGTGGCGGAAGATCCGGGCGAGAGGATCAAGCTGCCGGTGCGCGGCATCGATCCCTGAGCGCGACGCGCAGCGGCCACCAGCCACACGAAGAAGGCCCGGGATTCCCGGGCCTTCCTCTTGATGCCGCCGGGTCCGGAGGATCAGTCCAGGTTGCGCCCGTGGAACAGTTCCTCGACCTCCTGGCGCAGCTGCATCTCGATGCGCTGGCGCTCCTTGAACGAGAGGTTCTTGGCCTTTTCCTCGAACAGGTAGGTGTCCAGATCGAAGTCCTTCACGTGCATCTTGGTGTGGAAGATGTTCTCCTGGTAGACGTTCACGTCGAACATCTCGTAGCGGCTCTTGATGCCCTTGGCGAGGAAGTCCTGGATCGAATTGATGCGGTGGTCGATGAAGTGCTTCTTGCCCTTCACGTCGCGGGTGAAGCCGCGCACGCGGTAGTCGGCGATGACGATGTCCGACTCGAAACTCTCGATCAGGTAGTTGAGCGCCTTGAGCGGCGAGATCACGCCGCAGGTGGCCACGTCGATGTCGGCGCGGAAGGTGGCGATGCCGTTCTGCGGATGGGTTTCCGGATAGGTGTGGACGGTGATGTGGCTCTTGTCCAGGTGTGCCACCACGCTGGCGTCGAGGTGATCGGCGTCCAGATGCTCGCGCATCGCGCCGGCCAGCACTTCCTTGCCGGCCTGCTTCTTGTCGATGATCGGCTCTTCGGAAATGAGGATCGTCACCGACGCACCCTGCGGATCGTAGTCCTGGCGCGCGACGTTGAGGATGTTGGCCCCGATGATCTCGGCGACATCGGTCAGGATCTGCGTCAGGCGCTCGGCGTTGTAGGCCTCGTCGATGTACTCGATGTAGCGCCGACGCTGCTCTTCGGTGATCGCGTAGCAGACGTCGTAGATGTTGAAGCTCAGGGCCTTGGTGAGATTGTTGAAGCCCTGGAGCTTCAGGCGCGGCAGCGGCTTGACCAACGCGGATGTCCTATGGAAGGCGGCGGAAGAGGCGGATTATCGAACAAATCGCGCGCGGATTGAACTGCCGCATGCGGTGCCCGGCCGGAAACCGGGACTCGGACCGTCCCGCGCGGCGGCCCTTGGCGGGAAACATTGGCGGGAAATCGCCCATCGGCCGCCAGCTCGCGTTAAGCTAGAAAGTGAATCACGTCACGGTGCATCCCATGGCAAACGGTCACTTCCCCCTTCAGGACACGCTCCGCCGCCCGCAGCGGCCCGAGTCGCTGGCCCCCACCGAGCAGACCATCCAGCGTTTCCTCGCGCACTGCCACCGCCGCCGCTACGCCTCGCGCACCGACGTCTTCCGTCCGGGCGACCCGGCCACGACGATGTACTACGTCATCAGCGGCTCGCTCAGCGTCATCAGCGAGGAGGAGGACGGCCGCGAACTGGTGCTCACCTACATCAATCCGGGCGAATTCGTCGGCGAGACCGGCGTATTCATCAGCGCCCCGCAGCGCGACGTGGTGCTGCGCACCCGCACCGCCTGCGAACTGGCCGAAATCAGCTACGAGCGCCTGCACGCGCTGTTCGGCGGGCTGCTGCGGGAAGAATGCCCGCGCCTGCTGTTCGCGATCGGCAGCCAGCTCACCCGCCGCCTGCTGCACACCGGGCGCAAGGCCAGCCGCCTGGCCTTCATGGATGTCTCCAACCGCATCGCCAACACCATCCTGGACCTGTGCCACGAGCCCGATGCGATGAGCCATCCGGAAGGCACCCAGATCCGCGTCTCGCGGCAGGAACTGGCGCGCATCGTCGGCTGCTCGCGCGAGATGGCCGGGCGCGTGCTCAAGCAGCTGGAGGAGCGCGGCATGCTGCGCGCCCGCGGCAAGACCATCGTGGTGCTGATGGACCGCCTGCCGGCGGCATGATCGGCACGCGGGCGAAGCCTCAGCCGTCCGCAACCACGCGGTTGCGCCCCTGCGGCCTGGCCGGATGGAGCCGCCGGTCAGGCAGGGCGTCGCGGCAGGCGCAGCGTCCGGATTTTCCAGCCGCGCTCAGGGCGCGAAGAGGCGCGCCAACTCGGAACCCGGGTCGGCGGCGCGCATGAAGGCCTCGCCGACGAGGAAGGCGTGGACGCCCGCTTCACGCAACTTCGCCACGTCCTCGCGCGTGTGGATGCCGCTTTCGGTGACCAGCCGGCGACCGGAAGGCAGGTGCGCCTTCAGCGCGATCGTGGTGTCGAGCGAGACCTCGAAGCTGCGCAGGTTGCGGTTGTTGACGCCCAGCAGCAGTCCCGCATCGGCCGGCAGCGCCAGCGCGCGCGCGAGCTCCGCGGCATCGTGCACTTCCACCAGCACGTCGAGGCCGATCGAACGCGCCAGCGCGGCCAGTTCGGCCAGGCGCGCGTCGTCGAGCGCGGCCACGATCAGGAGGATGCAGTCGGCTCCCAGCGCGCGCGCCTCGTGTACCTGGTAGGCATCGAGGGTGAAGTCCTTGCGCAGCACCGGCAGCGAACACGCCGCGCGCGCCGCGCGCAGGTACGCATCCTCGCCCTGGAAGAAATCCACGTCCGTCAGCACGGAAAGGCAGGCGGCACCGCCGGCCTCGTAGCTGGCCGCGATCCGCGCCGGATCGAAGTCGGGCCGGATCAGGCCCTTCGACGGGCTGGCCTTCTTCACCTCGGCGATCACCGCGGCCTCCCCGGCGGCGATCCTGCGCTCCAGCGCAGCGGCAAAACCGCGCGCCGGCGCGGCGTCGCCGCAGCGTGCGGCCAGTTCGGCCTGCGGCACCTGAGCGCGGCGCGCGGCGACTTCCTCGCGCTTGCGCGCAAGGATCTTTTCCAGGATGTCGCTCATGCGCCTTCTCCCTTCAGCCGCCGCGTCGTCGCGACGAACCGATCCAGCCGCGCGCGCGCCGCGCCGCTGGCCAGGACCTCGCGCGCGCGTGCGACACCGTCGGCGATCGACGCCGCGCGGTCGGCCGCGTACAGCGCCGCGCCGGCGTTGAGCGCGACGATCTCGCGCGGCAGGCCGTCGCGGTTCTCCAGCGCATCCAGCAGCATCGCGCGGGATTCTTCGGCGTTTTCCACCCGCAGGTTGCGGCTCGCCGCCATGGCGATGCCGAAGTCTTCCGGGTGGATCTCGTACTCGCGCACCGCACCGTCGCGCAGTTCGCCGACCAGGGTGCCGGCACCGAGCGAAATTTCGTCCATGCCGTCGCGTCCCCACACCACCAGCGCGCGGCGTGCGCCCAGACGTTGCAGCACGCGCACCTGGATGCCGACCAGGTCGGGATGGAACACGCCCATGAGGATGTTGGGCGCGCCGGCCGGATTGGTGAGCGGGCCGAGGATGTTGAACAGGGTGCGCACGCCCATCTCGCGCCGCACCGCCGCGACGTTCTTCATCGCCGGATGGTGGATCGGCGCGAACATGAAGCCGACGCCGGTCTCGGCGATGCACTGCGCGACCTGCGCGGGCTGCAGGTCGATCGCGGCACCGAGCACCTCCAGCACATCGGCGCTGCCGGATTTCGAGGACACGCTGCGGTTGCCGTGCTTGGCGACCTTCGCGCCCGCCGCCGCCACCACGAAAATGCTGGCGGTGGAAATGTTGAAGGTGTGGGCACCGTCGCCGCCGGTGCCCACCACGTCGATGAAGTGGTCGGACTCAGGCGCTTCGACCGTGGCGGCGAACTCGCGCATCACCTGCGCGGCACCGGCGATCTCGCCGACGGTTTCCTTCTTCACGCGCAGCCCCGACAGGATCGCGGCGGTCATCACCGGCGAGACTTCTCCGCGCATGATCTGGCGCATCAGCGCGACCATTTCGTCGTGGAAGATTTCGCGGTGTTCGATGGTGCGCTGGAGCGCTTCCTGGGGCGTGATGGTCATGGCGATGCGGGAGGATGAATGCACGGACGGGAGCCGTGCATTGTAGGCGCTTGCGCGCCCTCGTCCCCAGTCGCGGCAGGCAGCGCTGCGCCAGGGCCATTGCCGGGGCGAGCACCGCCCAGAACGGCAGCCAGCCGATCCACGCGCCGTGCCACTGCGCCGGCGGTATCAGGGCCAGCGCCAGCGCGCCGATCGTCAGCCAGTACGCCAGCACGGCATCGACCAGGGGAATCTTGGCAAAGGTGTCGGAACGGGACACGGCAGGCTCCTTGCAGGACGGAGCCATGAGCCTGCCAGCCGCGCGTCTCACCGGCTGAGACGACGGCGGTCGCGAACGACCGCCGCCGGGTCAATCATGCCGAGGCAGTCAGATCCTTGATCTTGTCCGTGGGCCCGCAGTTGCGGACCGAGGCCACGCCGGTTGCCCGGCTCGCTTCGGACGCGTACATCTGGCTGGTTCCGATCACCTGGTGGTTGGCCGCCAGCAGATTGAAGAATGTCTTGCCGTTGGCAGCCTGCTTGAGTTCGTAGCGCGCTTCGTCCGGACTGTTCTTCTGCACCGAGGCGATGCCGTTCTCGGCCGACGCGCGAGCGCGATACAGCTCGCTGGTGAGAATGACCTCGCCGTTGCCGGCCTTGAGTACGAAGCGGAACTGTCCGTCGTTGCTTTTGCTCAGTTCATACCAGCCTGCCATCGCCTGTCTCCTCGTCTCGCGCCAAGTGCGCGCGGCAACGATAGCCTGATTGTTTCACCAGGTCACGAAGGCGCGGCACGTCGCAGCGGCCGAACGCCCGGCGCGGCGCGGATCGCTCAAACCTTGGCGAACACCAGGCTGGCGTTGGTGCCGCCGAAGCCGAAGCTGTTGGACATGACCGCATTGAGCCGGGCGTCGCGGGTCTCGCGCAGGATCGGCATGTCGCGTGCACCTTCATCGAGCGCGTCGATGTTGACCGAGCCGGCCATGAAGCCTTCGTTGAGCATCAGCAGGCTGTAGATCGCCTCGTGCACGCTGGCGGCACCGAGCGAATGACCGCTGAGGGCCTTGGTGGAGGAGATCGGTGGCACGCTGCTGCCGAACGCGCTGCGCACGGCCTCGAGTTCCACCAGGTCGCCCAGCGGCGTGGAGGTGCCGTGGGTGTTGAGGTAATCGATCGGCATCTGCGCCTGGGCCAGCGCCATCTGCATGCAGCGCACCGCGCCTTCGCCGGACGGCGCCACCATGTCGGCACCGTCGGAGGTGACGCCGTAGCCGACCAGCTCGGCGTGGATGCGCGCGCCGCGCGCCTTTGCATGTTCGAAGTCTTCCAGCACCAGCATGCCGCCGCCGCCGGCGATGACGAAACCGTCGCGCGAGGCGTCGTAAGGGCGTGAAGCGGTCTCGGGCGAGGCGTTGCGGGCGGTGGAGAGCGCGCCCATGGCGTCGAACTGCGAGGTCATGCCCCAGTGCAGCTCCTCGGCACCGCCGGCGAAGACGATGTCCTGCGCGCCATGGCGGATGAGGTCGGCACCGGCACCGATGCAGTGCGCCGAGGTGGCGCAGGCCGCCGCGATCGAATAGCTCAGCCCGAGGATGCCGAAGGCGGTGGCGAGCGAGGCCGAGACCGTGGAGCACATCGTGCGCGGCACCATGTATGGACCGATGCGGCGCACGCCCTTGTCGCGCAGAATGTCGGCGGTTTCGATCTGCCACTGCGGCGAGCCGCCGCCGGAGCCGGCGATGAGGCCGATGCGCGGATGGCGGATGCGATCGAGCGTGAGTCCGGCGTCGGCGATGGCCTCGCGCATGGAAACATAGGCATAGGCGGCCGCATCGCCCATGAAGCGCTTGAGCTTGCGGTCGATCTCGGCCACCAGGTCGATCACGGGCTGCCCGGCCACCTGGCTGCGCAGGCCCAGCTCGGCGTATTCGGGAATGTGGCAGATGCCGCTGATGCCTTCGCGCAGGGCGCGCGAAACGCTGTGGGCGGCATTGCCCAAGCAGGACACCAGGCCCATGCCGGTGACGACGACGCGACGCATCAGAAGCTCTCCGTTGACTTGAACAGGCCGACCCGCAGGTCCCTGGCGGTATAGATCAGGCGATCGTCCACGAAGGTGCGGCCGTCGGCAACCACCAGTTTGAGGCGGCTGCGGATCACCCGGCTGATGTCGATGACATAGCGCACCGTTTTCGCCGCGGGCAGCACCTGGCCGGTGAACTTGACCTCGCCCACGCCCAGCGCGCGCCCGAGGCCGGGTTCACCCAGCCAGGGCAGGAAGAATCCGGCGAGCTGCCACATGGCATCGACACCGAGGCAGCCGGGCATCACCGGGTCGCCCTCGAAGTGGCAGCCGAAGAACCAGAGGTCCGGGCGGATGTCGAGCTCGGCCTCGATCACGCCCTTGCCGTGCTCGCCACCGGCGGCGGCGATGTGGGTGATGCGGTCGAACATCAGCATCGGCGGCAACGGCAGGCGCGCATTGCCGGGGCCGAACATTTCGCCGCGTCCGCAGGCGAGGAGCTGGTCGCGGTCAAGCGAGGAAAGCTGGGACATCGGGATCTCTCTGGAACGGAAAGCCGGTGCGGCACCGGCTCTGGCCGGAGCCCGCAAGTATTGCCTGGACCCGGCCGGAGCGTGTCGCCATGGTCCGCCCGGGCGCGAAAGGCGGACGCAGCGGCGGCCGCCTTCCGAGGCGCATCAGCGCTTCATGAAGTTGAAGAATTCCTCGTTGGTCTTGGTGTTCTTCATCTTGTCGAGCAGGAACTCCATCGCCGCCAACTCGTCCATCGGATGCAGCAGCTTGCGCAGGATCCAGATCTTCTGGAGGTAATCGGGTTCGATCAGCAGCTCTTCGCGGCGGGTGCCGGAGCGGTTGATGTTGATCGCCGGATACACGCGCTTCTCGGCGATGCGGCGGTCCAGGTGTATCTCCATGTTGCCGGTGCCCTTGAACTCCTCGTAGATCACCTCGTCCATCTTGGAGCCGGTGTCGATCAGCGCGGTGGCCAGGATCGTCAGCGAACCGCCTTCCTCGGCCTTGCGCGCCGCGCCGAAGAAGCGCTTGGGACGCTGCAGGGCGTTGGCATCGACGCCGCCGGTGAGCACCTTGCCGGAGCTGGGCACCACGGTGTTGTAGGCGCGCGCCAGGCGGGTAATGGAGTCGAGCAGGATCACCACGTCGCGCTTGTGTTCGACCAGGCGCTTGGCCCGCTCGATCACCATTTCCGCCACCTGCACGTGGCGCGCGGCGGGTTCGTCGAAGGTGGAGGACACCACTTCGCCGCGCACGCTGCGCTGCATTTCGGTGACTTCTTCCGGGCGCTCGTCGATCAGCAGCACGATCAGGTGCACGTCCGGATGGTTGTGCATGATGGCCTGGGCCACATTCTGCATCAGCATCGTCTTGCCGGCCTTGGGCTGGGAGACGATCAGGCCGCGCTGGCCGCGCCCGATCGGGGCGACGAGATCCAGGATGCGGCCGGTGATGTCCTCGGACGAGCCGTTGCCGCGCTCCAGGTGGAAGCGCTCGCGCGGGAACAGCGGCGTGAGGTTCTCGAACAGCACCTTGTTCTTCGAGGCTTCAGGCGGCTCGCCGTTGATCGTGTCGACCTTGGCCAGCGCGAAGTAGCGTTCGCCGTCCTTGGGATAGCGGATGCGGCCGGTGAGGAAGTCGCCGGTGCGCAGGTTGAAGCGGCGGATCTGGCTGGGCGAGATGTAGGTGTCGTCCGGGCCGGCGAGGTAGCTGGCGTCGGCCGAGCGCAGGAAGCCGAAGCCGTCGGGCAGGATTTCCAGCACGCCGTCGGCGGCCACGCCGTCGCCGTGGCGGGTGAGCATCTTGAGCAGGGCGAAGGTGACGTCCTGCTTGCGCAGGCGCGCCACGCTCTCGCCGATGCCGAGCTGGTCGGCGATGTCGAGCAGCTTGTGCGCCGGCATCTTCTTGAGGTCGGCCAGGCTGTAGGTCGGAAAATCCGGCGGCAGCGCGAGCGGCGCGCGCTGCGGCTCGGGCATCGCATCCTCGCCATCGTCGTCATCGGGCAGGTCGCGCGCGGCGCGGCTGTCGCGGTTGTCGCGCTCGCCGCGTCCACGGCGGCGATCGCGGCGGTCGCGGTGGCGATTGCGGTTGCCGGACTTGCTGCCGGCTTCGCCTTGCGCGGCACCTACTGCCGGCGCGGCGACGCCGCCTTCGGCGGCAGGCGTTGCGGGGCTGGCCTCGGCGGGCGCAGGCGCAGGATGGGGTTGGGCACGCTCGGCGTGCACCGGAGCGGGCGCGGCGGCGACCGGGGTGTCGTTGTCGTTTTCTTGCACGGGAAGTGTCTCGCTGAAAGTGCGAGTGGGTCCAGGAATGGGACGGATCAGAGCGGAAGCAGCGCGGAATCGCACCGGCAGATGGCCTGCACGTTACACCGCGCGGGCCGCGAGGTAAAGACGTGCCGCATTGCGGCGTTCATCCGCAGGCGGCGGGCCAGGCCGCCGGCAGCTGCGCCGGCGGCGGCGGCGGGAATCTCAGACAACGCTGTCGACGAACTGGGTGAGCTGGGCCTTGCCCACGGCACCGACCTGGGTGGCTTCCACCTTGCCGTTCTTGAACATCAGCAGCATCGGGATGCCGCGCACCTGATAGTTGGCGGCGATCCGCTGGTTCTGATCCACATTGACCTTCACCACCTTCACCTTGCCGGCATGGCTGTCGGCCAGCTCGTCGACGATCGGTCCGATCATCCGACACGGCCCACACCATTCGGCCCAGAAATCCACCAGTACCGGCAGCTCCGATTGCAGAACCTGGGCTTCGAAGTCGGCCTCGCCGACGTGGATCACGTTGTCGCTCATCTATTGCTCCTGCGGGACGTTGGCGCGCCGGCGGCCGCCTGATCCGCTACACTTGGGGGGTCACTGCCGCCGTTTCAAGGTTCGGGCGACGCCGAATCGCGGCGGACGACGCAGTTTGGCGGCAAGCCCGCGATGCGTGCAACATCGTCATCGGTGGCCAGGCAGGCGACGCGCCGTGCCGTCGCCTCCCGACGCCCGCGGCAGCTTTTCCGTCCCGCAAACCCGATCCTTCGCGCAGGCCGCGTCATTCGACCGCGGCAGCGTCATTCCACCCGGCGGCCAGACCGCCCCACTTCCGGAATCCCATGAGCGACAACCCGCTGACCGACATCCCCTTCTCCAGCCTGCCGCTGGCACCCGCCGTGCTGGCCGGCCTGGACAACGCCGGCTTCACCCGCTGCACGCCGATCCAGGCCATGACCCTGCCCGTGGCGCTGGCCGGGCGCGACGTGGCCGGGCAGGCCCAGACCGGCACCGGCAAGACCCTGGCCTTCCTGGTCGCCGTGGTGAACCGCCTGCTGACCCGTCCCGCACTGGCCGAGCGCAAGCCCGAGGATCCGCGCGCCCTGATCCTGGCACCCACGCGCGAACTGGCCATCCAGATCCACAAGGACGCGCTCAAGTTCGGCTCCGACCTGGGGCTGCGCTTTGCGCTGATCTACGGCGGCGTGGATTACGACAAGCAGCGCGCCACCCTGCAGGAAGGTGCCGACGTCATCATCGCCACGCCCGGCCGCCTGATCGACTACGTGCGCCAGCACAAGGTCGTGTCGCTGCACGCCTGCGAAATCTGCGTGCTCGACGAAGCCGACCGCATGTTCGACCTCGGCTTCATCAAGGACATCCGCTTCCTGCTGCGGCGCATGCCCGCGCGCACCACGCGCCAGACCATGCTGTTCTCGGCCACCTTGAGCCATCGCGTGCTGGAGCTGGCCTACGAGCACATGAACGAGCCGGAAAAGCTGGTGGTGGAAACTGAATCGATCACCGCCGCCCGGGTGCGCCAGACCGTGTATTTCCCCTCCAACGAGGAAAAGCTGCCGCTGCTGCTGGGCCTGCTCTCGCGCAGCGAGGGTGCGCGCACCATGGTCTTCGTCAACACCAAGGTGTTCGTCGAGCGCGTGGCGCGGGCGCTGGAAAAGGCCGGCTACCGCGTCGGCGTGCTCTCGGGCGACGTGCCGCAGAAGAAGCGCGAGAGCCTCCTGCGCCGCTTCCAGGCCGGTCAGCTCGAAATCCTGGTGGCCACGGACGTGGCGGCGCGCGGCCTGCATATCGACGGGGTCAAGTACGTCTACAACTACGATCTGCCCTTCGATGCCGAGGACTACGTGCACCGCATCGGGCGCACCGCGCGCCTGGGCGAGGAAGGCGATGCGATCAGCTTCGCCTGCGAGATGTACGCGATGGGCCTGCCGGACATCGAGGCCTTCATCGAGCAGAAGATCCCGGTAGGCCAGGTGACCCCGGAGCTGATGACCGCCCTGCCGCGCCCCGCGCGCGCACCGTCTGTCGCGTCGGAAGACGCGGATGAAGGCGATGAAGACAGCATCGGCGAAATCTTCCGCGAGGTGCGCGAGCAGAAGGCCGCGGAAAAGGCCGGCGCGCGTCCGGGCGGATCGGGCTCCGGCTCGCGCCAGCGCCGCGAACGCGGCGCCGGATCCGGCCCGCGACCGGGTGGCGAACGCGGCGAACGTCCGCCGCGCGCGGAGGGCAGCCGCTCGCGCTCGCGCCCTCCGCGCCCGCGTGAGGACGAGGCGTCGGCTCCAGCACAGGCACAGGCGCAGGGCAACGGTGCCGCGGCACCGGAACCCGGATCGATCCGTGCCGGCGAGCAGGTCGCCTCGAGCGAGGCCACCGAGGCGAAAAAGCGCCGTCGCCGCGGCGGGCGCCGCCAGCGCGAGGCGCGCGAGCGGGTCGAGGCGCGGCTGCTGCACGGCGACCGCGTCGCCCCTGCGGACAAGCAGCCGGCTCCGGCCACGCCGGCGAACGGCTCGCCCGAATCCCTGCTGGCGCGCCTCAAGAAGCGCGTGGGCCGCTTCTTCAACCGCCCGCCCGCACGGCACTGAAGCGCGCGCGGTACCCTGCCCGGAGCGCGCGCGTCGCGCGCTTCCGGCGCGACGGTTTGCTACAGTGCGTCGGCTCCCCCGACGCGATCCCTTGCCGTGCTTGACGCGCTGACCCTGCCCCGTTCCCTGCACAGTTCGCCCTGGCCGGCGCGGCTGGCGCTCGCGGTGGCGCTGGCGCTGTGCGTCTGGCAGGCGGTGGCGCTGCTGTGGCTGCTGCTGGCCGGCGTCGAGTCGCCGCCGGCGTCCCCGGTCGACGTCCCGGCCGCCGCCTCCGCAACCACGGCGGCCCGGGGCGAGGTGGCGAAGTGGCACCTGTTCGGTGATGCCCAGGCCGACATGAACCGCGCCATCGCCGCCCAGGCCCAGCTGCAGGAAACCGCGCTCAAGCTGGTGCTGCGCGGCACCTTCAACGAGAACCGTCCGGACGGCGGCATCGCCATCATCGCCGACGAACAGGGCGTCGATCGCGCCTACCGGGTGGGCGACGCGCTGCCGGGCGATGCGCGTCTTGAGCAGATCCTCGCCGGACAGATCGTGCTGTCGCGCGGCGGCGTCAGCGAGACCCTCAGCCTGCGCATCACCGACGACTCGCTCAGCCCGGCGGTCTCCTCCGGCGGCACCGCCGCGCGCACGCGCCTGCCCGGCACCGCGAACCCGCCGCTCGCGCCCGGTGCCTTTGCTCCCGTCATCGCGCCGGGCATGCCGGACATGGAAACCTACCGCGCCGCCAACCTGCCCAACGTGCAGGAGCTGGCCAAGCAGGTGCAGGTGTTCCCGGTCTTCGCCAACGGCCGCATGCAGGGCGTGCGCCTGGGCGTCGGGCGCGACTCGGACCTGCTTTCGCGCGCCGGCCTGCGCCCCACCGACGTGGTCACCGCGGTCAACGGCATCCCGCTCGACGGACCCGCGCGCCAGATGGAACTGCTCTCGGCGCTGCGCGACGCGCGCTCGGTGCAGATCGAAGTCGAACGCGACGGCAAACCCGTCCGGCTCCAGCTCGGGCTCTGAACCACGCCACCCTCGCCGAATCCACGCCACGGACACTCTCCCCATGCTTCGACTCCGCCCCATCCGCGCCATCGCCCTCCCTGTCCTGCTGCTCGCGGCGCTGCCGCTGGCCGCCCAGACGCCACCGGGTGTGGTTCCCGCCGATGGCAGCAGCGCCGGGGTGACGGCACCGGCGTCGAACGATGGCCGCCACACCCTCAACCTCAAGGCCGCCGACATCGCGGTGCTGGTGCAGACGGTGAGCGAGATCACCGGCAAGAGCTTCATCGTCGATCCGCGCGTGGAAGGCCGCGTCACGGTGATTTCGTCCAAGCCGCAGACGCCGGCGGAAATCTACGAGACCTTCCTCTCGGTGCTGCGCGTGCACGGCTTCGCCGCGGTGTCGGCCGGCAGCATGATCAAGATCGTGCCCGACGCGGTGGCCGCGCAGGACGGCAGCGTGGGCAACGGCGGCGGCGGGCCGGACGCGCTGGTCACCCGCCTGATCGCGCTCAAGCACGTCGCGGCCGATGACGTGGTCAAGCTGCTGCGCCCGCTCGCGCCGCAGCAGGCCACCTTCACCGCCAACCCGTCCAGCAACTCGATCCTGATCAGCGACCGCGCCGGCAACGTGGCGCGGCTGATGGAGCTGATCGCGCGCATGGACACCGCCTCGGATGCCGAGGTCGAAGTGATCCCGCTGCGCCACGCCAGCGCCGCCGAGGTCGGGCGCACCCTGACCGCACTGGAAGGCGGTGCCGCCGCGCCGGGTGCGGCGACGGGAGCCAAGCTCATTGCCGACGAGCGCACCAACTCCATCCTGCTTTCCGGCGACCGCGCCGGCCGCCTGCGCCTGCGCACCCTGATCGCGCACCTGGACACGCCGCTGGACGGCGGCGAGAACACCCAGGTCGTGTATCTCAACTACGCCCGCGCCGAGGATATCGCGGTGATCCTCGAGAGCGTGGCCGGCACCCTGACCCGCCAAAGCGCCGACGGCGACAAGGGCAAGGCCGCCACCATCCAGGCCCACGGCGAAACCAACGCCCTCATCATCACCGCCGCGCCGGCCGTGTTCCGCGACCTGGCCGCGGTGATCCGCCAGCTCGACGTGCGCCGCGCCCAGGTGATGGTGGAAGCGGTCATCGCCGAGGTCACCGATGAGCTCGCCGACGAGCTCGGCGTGCAGTGGCAGAGCACCAATTTCGACGGCGAGCGTGGTTACATTGGCGGCACCAACTTCCCCGGTGCCGGTGGAGCTGTCGGCATTCTCGGTGCGATGGCCAATCCGATCAGTGCATTGAGCGGTAGTGGTGGCCTCAACATGGGCTGGGTCGGCGGCCGGGTGGAGGTCCCCGACGGCAAGGGCGGCACCATGACGCTGTTCCAGGTCGGCGCGCTGGTGAAGGCGCTGCGCGGCGATGGCCGCGCCAACGTGCTCTCGAACCCGTCCGTGGTCACGCTCGACAACACCGAGGCGCAGTTCAAGGTGGTGCAGGAAGTCCCCTTCCTCACCGGCCAGTACACCAACACCGGCACCGCCGGCAACCAGCCGACCAACCCGTTCCAGACGGTGGAGCGCAAGGACGTGGGCCTGATCCTCACCGTCACCCCGCACATCAACGAGGGCGACGCGGTGCGGCTGGAGATCAAGCAGGAAGTCTCGGCCCTGGCCAGCACCGTGGCCGGCGCGGTGGACCTCGTCACCAACAAGCGCGAGCTGTCCACCAGCGTGCTGGTGCCCGACGGCGGCCTGCTGGTGCTCGGCGGCCTCAAGCAGGAGGAAACCAGCGAGAGCAAGCAGGGCGTGCCCGGCATCAGCCGCATTCCCGTGCTCGGGCACCTGTTCAAGAGCCGCGCCGCCACCCGCAGCAAGCGCAACCTGATGATCTTCCTGCGCCCGATCATCCTGCGCGATGCGATCACCGAGGCCGCGGTTTCCAGCGAGAAGTACAACTTCCTGCGCGCCGAGCAGCTGCGCATGCGCGAGAACAAGGAGCTGCGCTACCGCGGCGACAACCAGCCGCTCCTGCCGGCGCTGGAAGACGCGCGCCCCGGTGACCTGTTCCGCCATCCGCCGCCGCTCGACCCGGCGCTGCCGGACGAGGCGCAGCCGCGTGACTGACATCGCGCCCGCGCGGCCCGGCTTCGGTTTCGCCCGACGCCACGGTGCCACCATCGTCGCGTTCGAGCCCGACGCCGCGCGCGTGGCCTGTCGCCCCGGTGTCAGGCCCGAAGTGCTGGCGGAACTGCGCCGGCTCGCGCGCCGACCGCTGCGGCTCGAACGGCTCGACACCGACGCCTACGAGCGCCTCCTGCGCTCGCTTTACGAAGGCGGCTCCGACGACGCCCTGAGCGCCGCCGCCGACGTGGACGGCGCGCTCGACCTCAACCAGATCGCCGATGCCCTGCCCGAACCCACCGACCTTCTCGAAAGCGACGACGACGCGCCGATCATCCGGCTGATCAATGCGCTGCTCACCGAAGCGGTGCGCGAGAACGCCTCGGATATCCATATCGAACCCTTCGAAAACCGCCTCGTCGTGCGCTTCCGCGTCGACGGCGTGCTGCGCGAAGTGCTGGCCCCGAAGAAGGCCGTGGCTGCGCCCGTGGTCAGTCGCATCAAGGTCATGGCCAAGCTCGACATCGCCGAGAAGCGCCTGCCGCAGGATGGCCGCATCGGCCTGCGCATCGCCGGGCGCCCGGTCGATGTGCGTGTTTCCACCATTCCCGCCGGACACGGCGAGCGCGTCGTGCTGCGCCTGCTCGACAAACAGGCCGGTCGGCTCGATCTCTCGCAGCTCGGCATGGACGACACCACCGCGCAGCGCATCGATCAGCTCATCCATCGCCCGCACGGCATCCTGCTGGTCACCGGCCCCACCGGCTCGGGCAAGACCACCACGCTGTACGCCGCGCTGACGCGCTTGAAC
>JAMLIV010000013.1 GCA_023954075.1 Lysobacteraceae bacterium | reverse complement strand
TCAAGAGAGCTGCCCGAACCGCTCGCCGCCGCGCAGCTCGATCCGCCCGCGGCCGCACAGGTCCATGTGGCACCGGCAAAACGCGTCGGCATCAGCGGATCGACGATGTGTACGCCAAGCGCGTCGCTCGGTCCCGCGTTGTTCACCGTGATGACGTACTCCGCGATTTCGCCGGCGATGGCGCCGGCCGGGCCGGTCTTGGTGATCGAAATGTCGGAAATGACGTTGATCTGGGCCTGGTCGCTGCCATCGTTGTTGGCTGCGTTGGGGTCACTACCCGAGCCTGGCACAGCGCGCGCAACGTTAACGAGGTTGCCGCGGGCGCTCGGATGGACCGTGGCACCGTAGGTCAGCGCCGAGGTGCCTCCCACACCCAGGTCGACGCCGACCGGCAGCCCGGCATCGTTGCCGCTGGCGGCAAGGCATCGCGAGATCGGCTGTTCGTCGATTCGCGTCAGCCCGCCTTCGACACCCGGCTGGGCGAGCAACAGCTGGCCGATCGCGGGCACGTGCAGCAACGCGGACGCATCGGCCACGCTGGCGGCTGGCAGTGCAAAACGGGCGTCAAGCGCACCGTCGCTCCAGCGACGTGAATACAGGTGCACGGCGCCCTGCGCGTCGGCTAGGTACAGGCGCGAGCCCCAGGTGTCGATCGCCAATGCGCGGGCGGCGACCGGATCGGGCACAGGCCAGGTGGCGTCCAGCGTCAGGCTGCCATTGAGGGCGCGGGAGAACGCGCTGATGCCGGTGCCACCCAGGACGTAGATCTGCCCATCGGCGGGCGTCGCCACCATGTCACGTGCGCCGGCCAGCGCGGGAAGCGCGCCCGTGCCGGTGCCACGCTGCACACCGAGATAGCGCAGCACGCCGGTATTTGGGTTGATCTCGAAGCGCGACAGCGCCTGCGACACCGTGGCCAGGGCGTACAGGTGGTGCCCGTCATCGCTCAGGTGCAGGCGCTTGACGCCGCGGATCACGTTGCTGTCGGGCTGGAAGGTTCCCAGCCCATCCTGGATGCGTTCGACAAAGCCGAGCGTGCCGGTGTCGGTATCGCGGCGGAACAGGGCGATGGCGCTGTTGGCAGCCGAGGACGGCACGGCGGCGGTGTAGACGAAGCGCCCGTCACGCGAGAGCGTGACGAAGCGCGCGCCGATCAGGCCGGTGACGCCGTCGGTACCGGAGGTGAGCTTGTGCAGGAACTCCAGGCCGGTGGCGGTGATGCGGAAGGCAAGCAGGCTGTTGCTGCCCGCGCCGGTCACGTAAAGGTGCGCGCCGTCCGGTGACACCGCCAGGTGCGAGGCACCGGCCAGGCCGGCGATGGTGCCCGCTCCCGCGCTGTCGCCATCCACATAGCGCGTCAGGCTCGCGATGTCGCCGGCGGCATCCAGCGCCACGTCCACCAGCGCGCTGCCGCTCTGGCTCACGCCGAACCAGCGCCGGCCATCGGGCGTGGCCGCCAGGGCGGACAGGTCGGCCACGCGCGGATCGAGGCTGCTGGCGATGCCGCCGGCATCGGCCAGGGGCAGATTGGCGGCACAGCTCCAGGCACCGGAGTCCGGAACCAGGCCCGCCGGCTCCGCCGGGAACAGCGGCAGATCGTCCTCGATCCATGCCCCGAGCGCATCGGACACGCCATGGTTGACCGAGGTGATCCGGTAATTCACCGGAAGTCCGGCCACCACGTCGGCCGCAGCGGTAAGGCGCTCCTTGACCGTTTCCAGGTCCGGAGCCGGCACCAGCTGATCGGTGTCGCTGGCACGGTTGTCGACCGGATTGGACTCGTGGGCCAGGACGCGCGGATCGATGCCGACCGCATAGGTGAGCGGCCCGCTCGCGTTGGCGAACACGCGGGCCGTGAGATCGAACCGCACCGAACCATTCCGTGCCACGTCGACCCGGGTTCCGGCCAGGCCGCCGACGCCGCTGAGCGGACAGCGTGAGCCGTGCTCGCGCGCCAGCGTCGCCACGACGCCATCGGCGGAAGACGCCAGGTAGAGCTGGCGCGATTCGGGTGCCAGCACCATCGCCGACGGCTGGTTCATCGCCACCGACAGCGCGGTGGTGTAGCTCGCCAGACGCTCGGCCTGGGTATCGAGCAGGCTGTAGAGATGCAGCTGGCTGCTCGCGGCCGAGGCCACGTAGAGCCGGGCCTGGTCGGCCGCGTAGGCCAGCGCGACCGGCTGCTGGGTGCCGTTGGCTCCGTCGGTATCCAGCGCGATCACTTCATCCAGCTCGAAAGTCGGGCTTGCACCATCGACGAAGCGCAGCCGGTTGACCGCATCGCCCAGCGCATCGGCGACGAACACCTGGTCGCCATCGACCGCCACGGCGGACGGCGCAAGCAGCGAAGCGCCGACTCCCACCTGCCCGTCTTCGATGCCGACGGCGTAGCTGAGGGCACCATTCGCCACGGCGCGGCGGAATGCGGTGATCGAGCGGTTGGTGGTGGCGGTGGCGAACAGCACCGCGCCTTCCGGCCCGAACGCGAGATCGGAAATGCCGTTCAATCCGTTGACGCCACCCTGTCCCTGGCGCAAGAGCGCGATCTGGACCAGCGCGCCGCTGCCCGCATCCAGCGCGAACCCGGCCAACGCCTGCTCGGCGGCACCGCCGGCGTAAAGGTGGCGGCCATCGGGTGCCAGCGCCAGCGTGCTGATGCCGCCGATGCCGTCCACGCCCAGTTCGCCGTCCTGCACCTTCGACAGCCAGGTCAGCAGGCCGGTGGCCGCATCGCGCGAGAACACCGCGATGGCGTCGGCATCCCGACCTGCGACGTAGACGAAGCGCCCGTCCGGGGATATCACGATATCGACCGCGCCGGTGATGCCGCGCACCATCGGTTCGGCACTGCCGTCGGGGGCGGTGCCGGCGACGCCGTCGATATACGCATGCAGCCACGACAGCGCGCCGGTGAGGGGATCGCGCACGAACACGGCCACGGTGTCACGCGGGCCACTGCCCTCATCGACGCGACCGACCGCGTAAACGTGCAGTCCCAGCGCATCCACCGCCACGGCGGTGTAGGCGACATCGTTGTCGGGCGCGGCGGTGGACACCTCCGCCAGCAGGCCGGCCTGCGGGGTCGGCGTGCAGACCCAGGCCACGTCGTAAAGCGCGGCCGGCAGACTGTCGTCGAGAATGGCACCGGCGGCGTAGGTCGGACCGGCGTTGGCGGCGACCACGCGATAGGCGATGGAACCGCCCGGCGTAGCCTGCGTGACTTCGGTACAGCCCGGATCGCCCAGGTCGCAGCCGTTGTCGTCCGCCTGGATCGACAGGTCCACGGCGGGTGAGAGTACGGTGTCCGAGTCGGTCGCCGAGTTGTTGGACTGGTTCGAATCGAGCACGCCGATGGCTTCCACCGTGGCGGTGTTGGCCAGGCGTCCGGTGGCCTTGGCCCGAACGGTGCCGGTGGCAAGGAACCGGACCTGGCCTCCGGCCGGCAGGTTCACTTCCAGATCGATGTTGCCCTGCCCGCTCGGCGCGCAGTTGCCGCCGGCATAGCCGACACAGGTCCAGGAAACCTGCTGGAACTCGGGCGGGAACTGGTCGGCCACGCGGGCGCGCGACACGCTGCTCGGGCCGTGGTTGGTGACCTCGATGGTGTAGGTGACCTGATCACCCGGTGCCACACCGCCCAGGCCGTCGAACAACGCGCCCAGGTAGTCCGGCGTCGCGCCGGCCTGGGCAAAGGCCGCCAGCGCGGAATCGCCGCCGCCGGCCGCATAGAGCCAGCCCTGCCCGTCGTTCACATAGGCCACGTCCGCGGTCCCGCCCAGACCGTCCACGCGCGGCAGCGCCGGATCGGCCGGGATGTCGCCGTTCCTGACCACCGCGGCGAGCGCGGGAACCCCATCGGTATCCAGCGACAGCACCACGATGCCGTCGAACGCGGTGGCCGCGACGTAGAGGTTCCCGTCCGCGCCCAGACGCAGGCGCGTGGCCCCGACCAGCTCGGGGGCCTGGAACACGCTGCTGGCACCCGGATGCGGGGCGAACTCCAGCCGGCCGTCGGCCGGATTGCGCAGGAAGCGGACCAGGGTGCCGGCCTCGCTGCCCAGAACCCAGAGCACCGTGCCATCGGCCGACAGGGCGAGCGAACGCAGTCCGTCCATGCCCACGATGGCACCGGTGCCGTTCTGGTACGTCGGGTTCATCTGCGTGAGGAGGCCGAAGTTGGCGCTGCCCGCGATGGTGTTGCGCTTGAAAGCCACCAGCGAACCGCTGTCGCCCACCACGTACAGGTGCTCGCCGTCGCCGCTGACCTCCAGCGCGCGCGGGGATTCGATGCCGCTGACCCCGCCGATGCCGGCCTGGACCACGCCCGCGAACGCCAGGGTTCCGGCATCGGCGGCGGCGGGGTCGGACTGGCGGCGGAAGACCGCCACGGCGTTGGAGAAGGCGCTGGCGACATAGACATGCTCGCCATCGGGCGACAGCGCCAGGGCGCGCGCGCCGGACAGTCCGGTGACGCCGAGCAGGCCGTTCCGGTCGATGTCGATCTGGGTCAGGCGACCGTCGCCCGCGTCGCGCGCAAAGCTGGCGACGGCGTTGTCGACCGGGCTTGCCGCATACAGGTGCAACCCATCGGCGCTGGCCACGATGTCGCGCACGCCGGAAATGCCCGAGATCCCCGCGCTGCCGCTGCGAACCGCCCCGATCTGGCGCAGCCCGACGTTGCCCGAGGCACCGGCCTGGCGCAGGAAGGTGCCGATGGCGTTGTCCGAGGGTGCGGCAACGTACACGTTGTTTTCGTCGGCGGCCAGCGCCACCGCGCCGGCCAGGCCATCGAACTCGGCCAGGCCATCGTCCTTGGTGATACCAAGATCGGCGAGGTTCGACGGGACATCGGTGTCCTGTGCGCTGAGGTTGCAGCCGCCCAGCGCCGTGCCCTGCCCGCCACTGCAGCTTGCCGATTCCCACTTGACGGTAGCGAGGTTGGTCAGGTTCCCGACCAGGCCGCTGGCGACGCGCGCGGTGAGGTGGAACACCACCCGCCCGCCGGCGGCGATGTTGACCGGTACGCCACCCGGATAGGTAACCGACGGCCCGAGCGGGCCGGTACCGCTGGCGGGACACCACGAGTCGGACTGGCGCTGGAAGTGCGCTATGGCGCGATCCAGGGTGCCGGCCACGTAAACCTGGTCGAACTGCGGATCGAGCACCAGGCCGGTGGCGCCGCCCAGCCCTGCCACGCCGCCGCTGTTGTTGGAGCGGATGCCGAGGTAAGTGAGCGCGCCGGTCTGCGGATGCACCGAGAACCAGGCCAGGGTGGCACCGGCCTGCGAGGTGACATAGAGGTGCTGGCCATCGCCGCTGAGCTGTGAACGGCGCGGATTGAGCAGGCCGCGCGCGCCCTGCTCGCCCTGGCCGAGCGAGGAGGCCAGCGTGAGGGTGCCGAAGTTGCCCGCGCCCGGATCGTCGACCCGGTTCAGCACCACCACGCGATTGGCATCCGCCGCAGTCAGGTACAGGCGCTTGCCGGCGGCATCGAACGCGGCCGAGGATGCGCCGTTCATCGCCACGCCCAGGATGCTGCCGCTGAAGCGCGCGCCAAAGGCGAGCTTGCCGAAATCCGGCGAGCCGGAGGTGCGGTTGCGCAACAGCAGGGTCGCGCTGCCGGTGCTGCCGGAGATCGCATAGACGTGCGAGCCGTCGGGGCTGGCGACGAGATATTCCACATCCGCCAGGCCTTCCACGCCGCCCTGCCCGTTCACCAGGCTGCCAAGGTGGCTCAGGTTGCCGGTGGCGCGGCTGTAGGCGAAGGCCGCCACCGCGTGATCGTTGGCACCGGCCACATACACATGATCGGTATCGGGCGTGCCGTCGCCGTCGCCGTCGGCCGCCAGCACCGCCAGGTGCAGGGCCTGATCCAGCCCCGGCAGGGCGGGATTCTTCATCGCGGCGCGGTGGGTGACGATCAGCGACGCGGTGTCACTGCCGGAAAGGGAGAACACGTTGAGGCTGTCCGAGCGCCGGCTGACCACGAACAGCAGGCGGCCGCCGCCGCCCACGGCGACCGCACGCGCGCCTTCCAGCGGCACGCCGGCGGTGTGGTCGATGCGCGAGTGATAGGTCAGGGCCCCGGTCTGGGCATCGCGTTGGAAGAAGACCAGGGCGTCGTCGTCGACGCTGGCCCCGACCAGGAAGCTCGCGCGCACCGCCTGCGGATCGGCGCTGTCGCCGCGCGGGATGATCGCCAGCGAGCCCACGCCCGCCAGTCCCTCCACGCCGCCCACGCCATCGGTATAGGCAGACAGGAAGTCCAGCGCACCCGACCCGGAGGCCGCACAGGTCCAGGAAATCGATCCGGGCACGAAGGGCGAGGCGCTGCAATCGAAGCCGCCGCCAACGCTGGTGCAGCCGAACAGATCCTCCACGTTGGCCAGGGCCGGATCGCCCAGTCCGGCCACGTTGCCCGGCCCGGTGTTGCGAATCGTCAGGTCGTAAGTCACCTCGGTGCCGGGGATGACCGCGGCCTGGTTGTTGGTCTTGGTGAGCTCGAGTCGCGCCGAGGTCAGCAGCGTGGTGCTGTCGGCATCGAAGTCGGTGCTGCCTGTGCCGCTGGCTTCGGCCAGATTGACCAGCGTGCCGGTGGCATCCGGGCGAATCTTCGAGTTGACGGTGTAAACGACCGCGCCACCGGCGCGGATTGTCACCACATCATTGATGTCGCCCGCGCCCGACGCGCTGCAGCTCGACCCGGTCCCGACCGAGAAGGACGCGACCGCATCGCTGCCGAAGCCGGCCATGTACACGTTGCGCGAATCTCCCGAGACGACCACGGCATAGGGCGAGCGGATGCCATCCACCGCATCCACGTCCTGGGTGCGCACCTCGGAGACCACGAGCTGGCCATAGAGTGCGCTGCCGGAATTGTCGTAGCGGTCGAAGGCCACGAGGCTGGAGCCGAATTCAGCGGCGACATAGAGGCGCTTGCCGTTGGCGCTGACGGCCACGTCGCGCGGCCCGGTCATCAGCGCGGGCGCGTCGACGCCCGCCTTCAGCGTGCCGATGAGGCGCACTCGGCCGGCCTGCGGGCTGCTGGTATCGAGCACGCGCTGCAGGATGTGCAGGGACGAACTGTTCTGCGCGGCGACGTAGACGTGGGTGTTGTCGCTGTCATTGATCGAGGGCGACAGGGCCAGCGCCATGGGACGCTGGTTGGCACCCAGGCTCAGCGCATGCACGAACGCCAGCTTCCCTTCCGCCACCTGGTCGAACACCACAACGGTGTTTGCCGTCGCGGCCACGCCCAACAGCTGGTACTGGCCGTTTCTGCCGGCCACGACCAGGTCGCGGATGCCGCTCATGCCGGTCACGCCATTCTGCCCGCCCGCCACCGACTCCACGTAGGACAGGCGGTCGGGTGCCGTCGGCTGGTACTTGAAAATCGCGATGCTGGCCTCGTAGGAGCCGGCGACATAGAGATAGCCGGCGTCCGGATCCATCGCCATGCCGTAGGCACCCAGCAGACCCGGATGGCCGGAGCCGGAAGTGCGGGTGAAGCTGGTGGCGAACGTCAGCAATCCCGTGCCCGCGTCGCGGCGGAACACGGTGAGCGAATCGCCGTCGAGGCTGGTGACGAACACGGACAGCCCATCGGCGCTGATCAGGATCCGATCGGGCCGCTGCATGCCGCTGATTCCGCCCTGCTGGTTGCGCCACACCGCGTTGAATTCGAGGTGGCGGCCATCTTCGTCGGTACCGATCAGCGCAGGACGCCGCTTGAACAGGCTGATGGAGGAATCGACCTGACTCAATACGTAGACATCACCATCCCGGATTGCCAGATCGGACGGCCCGGTGAGCGCATCGATCGCACCTTCGCCCTGCGCATCGCGCTCGATGAAGCCCAGCTGCGGCGGCGGCGCGCGGCGCGCGAACACCACGATCGGGCCGACGGTGCCGGTCTCACTGGCCGAGGCGACAATGACATGGCGGTTGTCGTGGGTCACCGCGACCGCCGCGGGCATGTCGAGGCCCCGGGCCTCGATCGCGCCCGGGACCGCGGTGCGGCGCAGCACGTCCTGGAACTGCAGGACACCCGCGCCATCGACGGCCAGGCCGCCGCTGACGGGATTGCGGCGCACGCTGAACATGGCATCGCTGCCCTTGTTCACGCCGATCAGGTGCTCGCCGTCCGGCGACAGCGCGAGACTCAGCGGATTGCCGAGGAGCCCCGTTCCGGTCGCGTCCAGGACGGGAATCAGACCGACCGACATCCCGCTGGCCTCGGACTTGAGGTAACCGATGCGCCCGGCCGCACCGCTGCCGGCGTGGACGTAGAGATCGCGGCCGTTGCCGGCCAGGACCATGTCGTTGATGCCGATGAGACCGGCGACGGCAGCGCCGAGCGGGCTGCCGTCGGCACTCAGCGCACCCGCGTTTGCACCGCTGGTCGCAATGGCATAGCGCGCGACCGCCGAGGTCGTGGTCGAGGCCACGAACAGACGCGTCCCGGCCGCATTGATCGCCATCGGACCCGCGTTCACCGGGGCGTCCGCGCCTGCCGCGGGAACGGCGATGGGAAGCTGGTTGCTGCTGTCCGGGCGATACGCTTCGATCCGATGCTGGCTGCCGCCGTGCGATCCGGACACATAGATGCGCGTCGGGCTGACCACGAGGCGGCGCGGCGTGTCGATACCGGTCGCCACGGATCCGGCAAAGGACAGGCGGCCGTGCTCGGGATCCACCGGGCTGGTGACGCGGTGGAACACCGCAATGCTGCCGCCGCCGGCTCCCGCCGAGAGGACATAGAGCACCGCGCCATCAGGGCGCAGCGCCAGATCGATCGGGTTGGCCATCCCGGCCACGACCGAACCGGTATCGGAGAGGTCATCCACGCCGTCGACTTCGATATCGATCGGGTCACGCGCGATGCTGCCGTACCCCAGTCCAGGCGTGGCCTGGCGTGCATAGGTGTAGATCGAGGCAACATTGTCGGCATTGCGCCCGATCGCATAGACGTGACGGCCGTCGGCGGACAGCGCCAGCGCGCTGCCCGGACGCCCGCCCGGGCTGACCATGAGCGGATCGGAGGAATCCTGGCCCAGGTACTCGGTCAGGTCGCCGGGCACCGGCGACGTTGCGGCACAGGTCCACTGCACGTTCTGCAGCGCACTGGGCATGACATCGCTGACCTGCACGTCATAGGCATCGTTGGGCCCTTCGTTGGCCACGGAGATGGCGTACGTGTGGTCATCGCCGGGGTGCGCGAAACCCGTTCCATCGTCCTTCTCGACGTTGAGCGTATAGGTGGTCTGCAGCGTGGTGGTGACGCTTGACTCCTTGGTAATGCCACCCAGGGTCAGCCGCGCGGTGTTGGTCACCTGCGCACCGGCGCTGGTGGAGACCGGGACAGACAGCGCGACCACGGCGCGACCGCCGGGCATCAGGTCGAGTGCCAGACTGCCCGGCGCGATGGCACCGGTACCGGTGCCTGGTGGTGCCTCGATGCACTTCGTGTCTTCCGGTGCGATCGCAGGCGCGGGGGCGGGAATCGCGGCACAGTTCCAGGTCGCCGCGGTGAAATCGAAGTCGGTGGTCGGAGATGCCGGATCGGTCAGGCCGACCTGCGGCGCGTGGCTGGGACCATTGTTGGTGGCGGTGATCTCGTAGCTGAGCGTGGCGACGCCACCGGCATCCTGACGCCCCACGAGCCGTTTGTGGATGGTCAGGTTGCGAACTGGCGCGAGGGCCGTATCGACGTGGCTGGTCGCGGTACTGGCGCCCCACGCGGCACTGGCATCCAGGCCGAGCGTATCGGCCTCGGTGCCGCGCGGATCGAGCATGCCGGTCACGGTATAGACGACCTGCGCGTTGGTACCGGCTGGCAGCATGGCCGTGGCCGCGAGCTGGTCGCCGTAGGCCGCAGGCGTATCGGCATTGGTACCGCAGGCACCTCCCACGTTGCAGCATGCCCCGCCCGACGCACGGCACTGGTAGTAAACCGTGCCCGGGATGAAGCCGGCCAGGCTGCCTCCGCTGGCCATGGGGTACTGCCCGCTCACCGCCACCGAAGGCAGGTTCTCGAATGCCGTGTTCTTGACCGTGATCTTGTAGCTGCGCAGGGTGCCGGGTACCGCGCTGGCGGCACCGACGTTCTCGGCCTGGATCGTGGCCAGCGAGGCTTCCGTCAGAGCGACGGTCGCGGTGTCGGTGCGATCGGTCGCAAGGCCAACTTCCTGCACCGCCTGGCAGCCGGCGGGCGGCGTGTCGCACGTCTGCACAGCCACCGTCGCGGTATTGTCCACGCTGGTGATGGTGCTGTCCGAGGGCACGACCACGCGCGTCAGCAGGCGGCTGCCGGTTCCGGCGCGCAACGCGAAGGACTGCGAGATCGCGCTGCCATTATCCTTTACAAGCTCCACTGGGCAGCCGGCGGGGCCGGTACCTGCCACTGGCTCGCCTTCCTGCGGAAACCAGCCCAGGGTCGAGGGGCACAGCGACCAGCAGGGAATTTCGCCCGTGCCCTGCTCACACAGCGAGGTGGCGACACCCCTGAGCGCAGGGCTGAACGTGTCGGCCAGCAGCGCGCCGGGGCCGCCGACCGGGGGCGTCCCGGTACCGGTTGCCGCATTGCCGATATCGCTGGGGCCGTCGTTGTAGACCGTGATTTCGTAGTCGAAGGCCACGTTCTTCGAAACCGAGGTGATGGTCAGGCCGTTTTGCGTCGCGCGCTTCTCCACGCGCAGGGCGGCACGGCGGTGGATGGTGCGCGACGCTGCCGCAGCGTTGTTGCCCAGGTTGATGTCGACGGGCGGCGAGGTGCCGGCAGTGGGCGCGGCGATGCTTGCCGACAGCCCGACGCTCGCATCGAGCTCGCTGGACGCGTGCGGCACCGTGACCTGGTAGGTCAGCTTGCCGCCGGACGGGAAGCTTGCGATGGACACCGCATCGAGCGGGGTCGTTCCTGATGCGGCGGGACACGCGGCACTACCGCTGGCGGTGCAGGTCCAGGAGAAGTCCGCCGCGGCGGCCTCGCTGCGCTTGAGCGTGAACGAAGCCCCATTGGCCGCATCCGGGCCGTTGTTGCTGACCTCGACCGTGTAGCTTGCCGCGCAGCCCGGGGTGTAGAGCGTCGCTTCGCCGGGGCAGTGCGTGGCCGGACTGGCGATCGTATTGGCCGTCGTCGTGACGGCCAGGTTCGCCGAGGCGCGGCGCGGGCGCGGAGTGGCAGCGGTGTTGCTGGTGGCCGAATCGTTGCCGGGACCGAGGTCCACCATCCCGGCCGGCGTGGCCGGAAGCGCAATGCCGCCGGTGACGCCGACATCCGGGTAGGTGTCGCCCACCGCATGTTGCACGATCACGGTGTAGGTGAGCGTTCCGCCGGTCCTGAACTTCGTCACCGTGGTGTTGCTGAACGCACCGCTGCCGCTGCTCGCCGGGCAGGTGGCCTTGGCGTTGTCATTGGCAGCGCAGCTCCAGGTGAGCGCACCGGAGGCCGATTCGCTGCGCGCAAGCGAAATCTTCGCGCCGTCCGCGTCATCGGGGCCGCTGTTCTCGTACACCACCTGGTACTCGGCCTTGCAACCGGGCGTGTAGGTGGCGGCCTCCGCCGGGCAGTTGTTGACCGGCAGCGTGGTCGCCACGGCGGCGGCGCTCACCGCCAGATCGGTGGCGGGGGTTCGGGTGAACGTGGCGCTGGCGCTGACGCTGGTCGCACCGGTCGCGGTCGAGGAACCCGTGGCGTCCACCTGTTTGCTGCCGCTGGCAGCGAGATCGAACTTCAGCGTGGCAACGACCTCGAGACTCCCGCCGGCGGCGATCGAGCCCCCCGAAGGCAGGCCGCTGGTCGTTCCGCAGCTCGATCCGGTGCTTGCGTTGCAGGTGGCACTCTCCAGCGAAACGCCAGTCGGCAGGGCCAGCGACAGTGCCGCACCGCTCGCCGCATCTGCACCGACCGCATTGGCGAAGGTGAAGGTCAGGGTCTCAGTCTGGCTGGGCACGTAGCTGCTGGAGGACGGCACCGCGCTCAGGCTCATGGACGGTGCCGCGATCACGGCCAGCGGCGCACCCGCCAGCAGGAGGCCCGCAGCCAGCAGCCAGCCCGTGCGGTGCCTGGACGAAAATTGCCGCGGTGCGCAGTCCTCGCCCCGTGCCGACGGCTCTCGCCCAGTGCATGACTGCGTGCGGGCAGCCCTACGCACTTCGCAGCGGCTCGCCCGGCTGAAAAAATGATTGCTCACGTCGATGTGCCCCTGCTTTGATCGTCCCCAGGCCGCACGGTTGCGGCCTCCCCATGTCGCGTCCCCGCCGTTCACCCCGGACCGAAGCCGAGGGACGCGAAGAAAATTCGCCTTGCCACGTTTAATTGAGCGGACATTGGGCGTGAAACCCATCACACTTTAAGATGAGCGGCGGATTTCAGCCGACAAGCGGATTTCCGCTGAAAGATTCTCATTCGCGGAAACGTCGCGTGGCGCAAGCCGACGCGGGGCGGCCAAGGCACCGCACGGCAAGCCCCCGAAGCGCGGAGCTTCAGGTCCGGGATCGGGTTTCGGGAAACGCCCAGGCCCGGGCAGGCGCGCTGCGCCGCGCCTCGGCGGCGCAGGGGATCAGCCGCGCGCGTCTCGCGCGCGGCACATCAATTGCCGGTGGCGACGTCCTGGTGCCCGGCCACGACCCAGGCCACCAGCTGCGCGAGTGCGTCTGCCAGGGCCGCATCCAGCGCGGTGACGGCAGCCGCCGCATCGCGCGCCGCGGCGGGAGCGCGGGTTTCGAACACGCGGCTGACGACGGCTTCGCCGCGCGCGGCGTCGATCAGGCTGGCCTTGATCCGGATCACCGCCACCGGGCCGCCTTCCAGCTCGATCTGGAAATCGCGCAGCTCGGTGGCCAACTCGACATCGTGCGCCAGGCCGCTGGCGGCGCGCTCGACGCCGGCGAACCGGCCGCTGGCCTCGAACGCCTCGACGAGCGCATTGTCCACCAGCCCGGGCAAGGGTTCGCTCCACTGCGCCGCGGGATAAACCTCGATCTGACCGGAAACCGGGCGCACCAGGATCCAGGCCGTGGCGAGCGGGCCGCTGGCCTGCGGTCGCGCCACCGCCAGCCGGACGTCGATGCGTCCGCGCGCCGAATCCTGCGGCGCGGGCTGGCTCAGGGCGTACAGGGCCACCGGCCGCTTGGCCGGCAGCACGCTGCAGGCGGCGAGCGCAAACGCGGCGCAGGCGAACATCCAGCGAATCATCACGGCTTGAACTCCCGGGGTTGCGGATTGCCCAGCAGCGGGCTGTCCGAGCGCGAGATCTGCTCGGAAAGTGCCCGCAGCGAAGTCAGCGTGGCGCGCAGCTCATCCAGCGCCGGGCCGACCTGGCGCAGGCCCTGCTGGCTGAAGCTGTTCACCGCGGAGCGGTTGTCCTTCACCAGGCCATCCAGGCTGGCGGCCAGCGCATCGAGCTTTTCCACCGTCTGGCGCAACTCCGCCACGAGCGGCCCGCCCTGCCCGCTCATCAGCGACTGTGCCGAGCGCGCGGCACCTTCGATGCTGGCCAGGGTGGACTGAAGCTGGCCCGAGGCGGCCGACAGCTGCCGGATGGCCTCGCCCAGCGCCTGGCGCTCTTCGCCCAGGGTGGTCGCCAGCGCGTCCAGATTGTTGAGCACCGTGCTGACGTGGGCGCGGTTTTCCGTCGACAGCAGTTCGGATATCCGGGTGACCACCTCGTTGATGTTCACCATGATGTCCTCGCCCGAGGCGGTGAACTTGGCCAGCGGCGAGAGCGTGGCCATGATCACCGGCACGCCCTTGTCGCTCGCCAGCTTCGGGCTGTCGAGCGAGCCACCGGACAGGCGGATGTCGGCCACGCCGGTGACCGCGGCAAAACCGAGCGTGGCCTGGGTGTCGCGCCGCATCAGGCCCGGATCGCCGATGCGCACCCGCACCACCACGCGGGCCAGGTCCTTGGGATCCACCGCGAGCGAGACCACGTCGCCCACCGGCACGCCGTTGTAGGACACCACCGAGCCCTTGCTCAGGCCGATCACCGATTCGGAAAACACGATGTCGTAGAAGGCGACGTTGCGGTCGCCGCCGAACTTGCCCAGCCACAGCAGGCTGGCCAGGGTGACCAGCACCACCGCGATGGCGAATCCACCGATGAGCAGGTGATTGGCGCGGGTTTCCATGTCGTCAGAGTCCGTGGCGCTGGGCGGAGGACTGCGCGGCGCGGCCGCGCGGCCCGTGGAAGTAGTCCTGGATCCACGGATCGGGATGCTGCGCCACCGCGTCGAGCGTGTCGATGGCCAGCACGCGGCGCTGCGACAGCACCGCGACCCGGTCGCAGATGGTGTACAGCGTATCCAGATCGTGGGTGATGAGGAACACGGTCAGGCCGAGCGCATCGCGCAGGGTGAGGATGAGCTGGTCGAAGGCGGCCGCGCCGATGGGATCGAGCCCGGCGGTGGGTTCGTCCAGGAACAGCAGCTCGGGATCGAGCGCCAGCGCGCGCGCCAGGGCGGCGCGCTTGACCATGCCGCCGGACAGCTGCGACGGGAACTTGGCTCCCGCGGACGCGGGGAGTCCGGCCAGCGCCAGCTTGAGCGCCGCCAGGCGCGCCATCAGCGGCGCGGGCAGGCTGCGCAGCTCGCGCATCGGCGCCTCGACGTTCTCGGCCACGGTGAGCGAGGAAAACAGCGCGCCGTACTGGAACAGCACGCCGCTGCGCCGGTCGATGCGGGCGCGCTCGTCCTGCGCCATCGCGGTCACGTCCTCCCCGAACAGGGACACCTCGCCCGCCGCCGGGCGGTTGAGGCCGATGATCGAGCGCATCAGCACCGACTTGCCGCTGCCCGAGCCGCCCACCACGCCCAGGATCTCGCCGCGCCGCACGTCCAGATCGAGGTTCTCGTGCACCACCTGCGCGCCGAACTGGTTGCGCAGGCCGCGCACCCGGATCACCGGGCCACCGGCGTCCACCGCGCTCACCAGTCCATCTCCATGAAGAACACCGCCGCCAGCGCGTCGATCAGGATCACCACGAAGATCGACTGCACCACGCTGGAGGTGGTGTGCCGGCCCACCGATTCCGCGCTGCCCGAGACCTTGAAGCCCTCCAGGCAGCCGATCAGCGCGATCATCACCGCGAACACCGGCGCCTTGGACAGCCCCACCCAGAAATGGCGCAGCTCCAGCACGTCCTGGATGCGGCTGAAGTACATGGTCGGCGAGATGTCCAGCGCCAGCGCGCACACCGCCGCGCCGCCGAAGATGCCCGACAGCATCGCCAGCACGGTGAGCATCGGCAGCGCCAGCACCAGCGCCAGCACGCGCGGCACCACGAGCACGTCCATCGGGCTCATCCCGAGGGTGCGGATCGCATCGATTTCCTCGCGCGACTTCATCGAGCCCAGCTGCGCGGTGAAGGCGCTGCCCGAGCGTCCCGCCACCATGATCGCGGTGAGCAGCACGCCGAACTCGCGCAGGAAGGAATAGACGATCAGGTCCACCGTATAGAGCGCGGCGCCGAACTCGCGCAGCACCGTGGCACCGAGGAAGGCGATCACCGCGCCCACCAGGAAGGTCAGCAGCACGATGATCGGCACCGCGTTGAGGCCGGTCTGTTCGACCTGCACCACCAGCGCCGTCAGCCGCCAGCGCCGCGGCGAGGCCAGCACGCCCGGAAGGATGGCAAGAAGATGCCCGAGAAAGGCCACCAGGCGCAGCGCGTTGCGCCAGACCTCGACCAGCGCGGCGCCCATGCCGGCCACGACGCGCACGATGCCGGGCGCAGGCGCTGCGGACGGCGCGGCCTCCTGCCGCGCGTCGGCCACCGCGCCGAGCAGGCGCGCATGGGGCGGCGCCAGGCCGCGCAAGGCATCGGGCGGCGCATCGACCACCAGGTCCAGCAGCAGGCTGGCTCCGGCCGTATCCAGCCGGCTGACGCCGCTGGCGTCCACGCGCAGCGCTCCGGCCGCACGGTTCCGGACCGCATCCACGGACCGCTCCAGCGCGGGCGCGTGCGCGAGGGTCCAGTCGCCCGCGAGGCGCACTTCGCCCTGCGCATCGGGGCCGTCGATCCTGGGCGCGCTCATCGCTTCAGGCACCAGTGCCAGGGCTCGTACACGATGCCGTGCGGGTTGCCGCGCGGATAGCTCATCGTGAATCCGAAGCGCGCGGCGTGGGCGACGAGCCAGGCGAAGGCGGGCGTGGCCTCGAAGCTCTCCTCCGCCGGCGGTTCGCCGGGCGTGCCGATGTCCAGCGCGCCGCCGCCGTGGTGTTCGCTGTAGCCCGGCGCGGCGTTGACCCTGAGGATGTCCTCGAGCGCCTGTCCGCGCGCGAGCTTCCTGCGAAAGATGCCGAGCTGGTAGGCGTGGCTGCGGTAGCCGGAAATGGCGTCGAGCGCGACGCCTTCGTCCCGCGCCGCGGCGCGCATCGCGCTCCAGCCCCGCGCCGCGGCCGCGGTCAGCCAGAGCGGACGGCGGTAGCGGTCGAATCCGGCGAACGCCAGCCGCGCAGGCTCGGGCACCAGCGCAAGACCGCGGGTGCGGCCGTAGTCCGCATCGACGCCCAGGCCCGCCAGCAGGGCGCGCAGCGGCGCCAGCGGCAGGGTGCGCGGTACGCCGGGCCGAAGCGGGCGCGCAAGGCATTCGACCAGACGCGCCTCATCCATGCGGCCACGCGCCGCGCGCAGCGCCCCCGGGCGCAGCGCGCGCACCCGCGCACCGGCCACCACCGCCAGCCAGCGGCCGTCGGACTTGCGCCGCAGCAGCCAGTCCGCCCCCGCCAGCGCCCGCACGCCGACGCTCCCGCGCCCCGCCACCAGCGCCGCGGGCAGCGCTTCCAGATGGTCAAAGTTGATCAGCGTCGGAGGGGCATCGCGCATGCGATCAGGGTAACCCGGAAGGACGGATCGGGTGCAGGCCAAGGTTCCACAGCGACAACAGGCCGTCGCATCCGGCCGGAAGCGACGAGCGATCGCCGGCCCATCCCGTGCCTTCCGGGCTATCATCGCAGGCTCATCCGCCCGGAGTCTTGCGCATGCTGCGCCACGCCGCGTTCCTGATGTCCGTTCTGGTGCTTGCACTGACCCTCGCCGCCTGTTCGAGCGGCCCGCGCAAGCGCATCTTCCCGCCCACGGCCAGCATCCAGGAGCTGCACGTCACGGCCGAGGGCCAGTGGCGCGTGCAGCTTCGCATCCAGAGCTTCAGCAACGTGCCGCACACCGTCTCCGCGCTTTCGGCGCGGCTGCGCGTTGGTGGTGTGGAGGCGGCGACCCTGCAGCTCGCGCCGGATCTGACGATCGGCCCGCAGAATGCGGAGGTCGAGGAGCTCCTCCTCACGCCTTCCGCCGACGCCGCCGCACGCGTGTCGGCGGCGCTGGACGCGGGCCGCAGCATCACCTATGCGCTGAACGGCACCCTCACCAGCACGGCACCGGACAAGCGCCGCGACGACTTCACTTTCGAAGGCCAGCTCTGGCCCCAGCCCGGCCTGCCCGGCGTGCTGCGCTGAACCGGCCCCACCAGGAGTTTCGCCATGCATCCCTACACCGCCCCGCTCGCCGACATCCGCTTCGTGCTGCACGAGGTGCTCGACGTTCCCGCCCTCTACGCCCGGCTGCCCGGCAGCGACGCGGCCACCCGCGAGCTGATCGATGCGGTGCTCGACGAGGGCGCGCGCTTCGTTGAAACCGTGCTCGCCCCGCTCTACCAGAGTGCGGATGCCGAAGGCTGCCATTTCGATCCGGCCACCGGCGCGGTCACCACGCCCAAGGGCTTCAAGGCCGCCTACGCGCAGTGGGTCGAGAATGGCTGGGGCGGCCTGACCGCGCCCGAATCGGCCGGCGGCCAGAACCTGCCGGAAACCCTCGGCGCGGTCATCAAGGAGCTGGTGGACGCGACCAACCTGGCCTGGGGCAACTATCCGCTGCTCTCGCACGGCGCGATCGAGGCGCTCAAGCACTTCGGCAGCGACTGGCAGAAGGAGGTGTTCCTCAACCGCATCGTGAGCGGCGAATGGTGCGCCACGATGTGCCTGACCGAACCCCACTGCGGTTCGGACCTGGGCCTGCTCAAGACCCGCGCCGAACCCCACGAGGACGGCAGCTTCGCGGTCACCGGCACCAAGGTCTTCATCACCGGCGGCGACCACGACCTCACCGACAACATCGTCCACCTGGTGCTGGCGCGCCTGCCCGATGCCCCGGCCGGCACCAAGGGCATCTCGCTTTTCATCGTGCCCAAGCGCAAGACCGGCCGCGACGGCGTGGCTGGCGAGGCCAACGCGGTGCGCTGCGGTTCGATCGAGCACAAGATGGGCATCCACGGCTCGGCCACCTGCGTGATGAACTTCGACGGCGCGCAGGGCTGGCTGCTCGGCGAACCCCACCGCGGCCTCATGGCGATGTTCGCGATGATGAACTCGGCGCGCCTGGGCGTGGGCCTGCAGGGCCTGGGCCTGATGGATCGCGCCTACCGCTGCGCGCTGGCCTATTCGAAGGAGCGCCTGCAGATGCGCGCGCTCGGCGGGCCGAAGTTCCCCGAAAAACCGGCCGATCCGATCCTGGTACACCCCGACGTGCGCCGCATGCTGCTCACCTGCAAGGCGCTGTCGGAAGGCTCGCGCGCGCTCGCCCTGCACGGGGCCAGCCTGCTCGACGTGATCGAACGCAGCAGCGATGCCGCCGAGCGCAAGCAGGCCGATGAACTGCTCTCCTTCCTCACCCCGATCATCAAAGCCTGCCTGACCGAATGGGCGGTGGAAGGCACCTACCACGCGCTGCAGTGCTTCGGCGGGCACGGCTACATCCGCGAACAGGGCATGGAGCAGCTCGCGCGCGATGCGCGCATCACCACCATCTACGAAGGCACCACCGGCATCCAGGCCATCGACCTGCTGGCGCGCAAGACGCTTCAGACCCAGGGCATGGGGCTCAAGCACATGCTGACGATGATCGTGGAGTTCTGCACCGCGCAAACCCGGAACACCGCGCTGGCCGAATTCGTCGCGCCGCTCGCCAAGGCGGCGCAGGACTGGCAGCAGCTCACCCTGGAAATCGGCCGGCGCGCGGGCCAGAACCCGGAGGAGATCGGCGCGGCCTCGGTCGATTACCTGTTCTACTCGGGCTATGTCGTGCTGGCCTACTGGTGGGCCAGGAGCGTGGCCACGGCCGACGCCGGCGCGCACCCGGATGCCTTCAAGACCGCCAAACGCGAAACCGCACGCTTCTACTTCCAGCGCATCCTGCCCCGCACCCAGACCCACGCCGCCGCCATCCTCAGCGGCGCAGGGAACCTGATGGCGCTGGAGGCAGAGGCGTTCTGACGAGAGAAATCGCGAGCAAGCCCGCTCCCACAAAACCATCATGCCCACGTCGGGGCGTGATGCTGCCGCGCAGGAGCGACCTTGGTCGCGATGGGGCCGCGACTCGTCGCGGCGCGTGCGCGGTGCCGGCCGGGTGGTTTATGCTCAGGCTTCCAATGACCACCTTGCCCGCCTCGTCATGTGAACCAGTCCTCGCCGCCGGTCCGGCGATCTGGCTGGTTTCCGGCAGCGAGCGCAACCTGCCGCGGGTGCTCTCGCTCGATGCCTACGGGCGCATCGTCGATTGGATCACCTGGCGCGAAGCCGCCCACCTGTACGCCCGCGATGCGGTCGCCTGGACCCTCGGCGATCCCTGCTTCATCCTGCGCGGCGGCATCAACCGCATCACCGGGCAGCAGAGCCGTCTGGACCTGCACCCCATCGTCGCGGCGCGCGGCCACGCGAGGGCGAGTGCCGCACCGCCCTCGCCGGCGCTCAACAACGCCGCGCTGTTCGCCCGCGACACGCACCTGTGCCTCTACTGCGGGCAGGAGTTCTCGCGCTACCAGCTCACCCGCGATCACGTCGTGCCGCGCTCGCAGGGCGGGCGTGACATCTGGGAAAACGTCGTCACCGCCTGCCTGTCGTGCAACACCCGCAAGGGCGGGCGCACGCCGGCACAGGCGCACATGCCGCTTCTGGCCGTGCCCTACCGGCCAAGCTGGGTGGAACACCTGATCCTCTCCAACCGCAACATCCTGGCCGATCAGATGGATTTCCTGCGCAGTCATCTGCCGCGCCGCGCACAGCGGCTGGCCGCGCTGTAGCGGCGCATTTCGTGCGCAAGAGCGCAGATCGCCGCTTCCGCCACGCCATCAAATTGACCCGAATCGCCGCCTCGCCAATAATTTGCCGCCAGTCTTGCGCTGCCACGACAGGGTGCCCGTGGCCCCGGCCATACCATCCGGCCACGCGGCCAATCCCGCTGCACCGCAGCTTGCCTCAGGGGACAACATGAACCAGCCCGCCTCGGTGTTCTTCACCGGCATGGACTCATCCGACGCCGAACAGCTCACCGCCCTGTTCCAGGAGATCAACCGCCGCAGCGGCAACCGCTGGGCCCTGGCCAGCGACGCCGACAGCGCCGGGGTGCTGGTGATCGACGTCGACACCCTCTACGGACACATGACCTGGCTGGGCGCGCAGAGCTCCGGCCAGGCCATCGTCGCACTCACCGCCGGCGAAACCGCGGACGCCGATCATGTCCTGCATCGTCCGGTCACTCCGGAAGCCATGCGCCGCGTGCTGCACGGCCTCTCCGCCGCGCACTCTCCGACACCTGCGGCACCCGAGCCGGCGGGCGCGCCGCCCCCTGCGGCCCGATCCGCTCCGGCCGCGCGCGACGCGGTGCCGCCGGCGACAAAAGTGCCTGAACCAACCCCGGTACCTGCCGCCGCACACCCCGCGCCGGAAGCGCCTGCCCCCGTACCTCCGCCGGCACCTGCCGCCTCGGCACCGGCCAAACCCGTCGAGCGCCGCCTGATCGACCTGATGCTGTCAGGCAACGCCGGCGAAGGCCCGCGCAAGCTCGAACTCCCGGGTCAGCCGCCGCTGCTGTTCGACCTGACGCGGAAGGTCTTTCTGTGCGGCAGCGCGATCAAACCCTACCTGCCGCACACCCAGGCCGTCCTTCGGAACGGTGCGATCACGCCTGTCCCGGCCGACGAGTTCGACGCGCAGCGCCGCGAGATCGGCGACGCGCAGCCGATCGGCCGTCTGCTGTGGCTGGCGGCGCTGGGCGGCAGCGGCGGGGAAATCGCGGACGCCGCGCCCGGCGCGCGCTATCGCCTCAACAAGTGGCCGCAGATCGAGCGCGAGTTTCCCAAGCACTTCCGCATCGCCACCGCGATGATGAAGGGCTTCCAGGCCCCGTCCGAGCTGGCCGAGCAGAGCGGGGTGACGGTGGCCGAAGTCAACGACTTCATCGCCGCCAGCCTGGTTTCAGGGCATGCGGAAGTGGAGGCCGCGCCCAGCGCCGAGGCCGTCGCGCCGCCGCAGAAGAGCCTGCTGGAGCGCCTGCGCGGAGCGCGCTGAACCTCATTGCAGGCGCTTCGGACGAGGGCTCCACAGAGTCTGGATTGCCCGCAAAGGCACCCGACAGGCCACGCACCTGCCCGTTTCCGCCTTGCCCCGGCCACGACGGGGCGGGACAATCCGACTTCCGCCCGGACGGCTGCGCCGCAGCCTCGGCGTTTTTCGCGCCCGCGCCGCCGCGGGCCATGGCAGACCGATGATCGATCCTTCCCGCTACCCGCGCCTTTCGCGCATTGCCTCCCCGTCCGACCTGCGCCAGTTCGCGGAGGCCGAACTGCCTGAAATCGCCGCTGAACTGCGCGGCCACCTGATCGACGCGGTGGCGCGCGCCGGCGGGCACTTCGGTGCCGGGCTGGGCGTGGTGGAGCTGACCTGCGCCCTGCACTACCTCTACGACACACCCAAGGATCGCATCGTCTGGGACGTGGGCCACCAGACCTATCCGCACAAGATCCTCACCGGGCGGCGCGACAGCATCCACACCGTCAAGCAGAAGGACGGCGTGGCACCTTTCCCCAAGCGCGAGGAAAGCCCCTACGACACCTTCGGCGTGGGCCACTCGTCCACATCGATCTCGGCCGCGCTGGGCATGGCGATCGCGCTGCGGCAGCGCGGCGATGCGCGCCAGGTGGTCGCGGTGATCGGCGACGGCGCAATGACCGCCGGCATGGCCTTCGAGGCGCTCAACCACGCCGGCGGGATGGAATCCGAGCCCAACCTCCTGGTGGTCCTCAACGACAACCGGATGTCGATCTCCGAAAACGTCGGCGGCCTCACCAAGATGCTCGGGCGGCTCTCGGGCAACCGCACGCTCAACGCGCTGCGCGAGGGCGGCAAGCGGCTGCTGGGCGACAAGCGCGGCGGCCCGGCGCGCTTCATGCGGCGCTGGGAAGGCCACTGGAAGGGCATGTTCGTGCCATCGACGATGTTCGAGGAAATGGGCTTCCACTACACCGGGCCGATCGACGGCCACGACCTGCCGACGCTGCTCACCACGCTCAAGACGCTCAAGGAACTCAAGGGACCGCAGCTGCTGCACGTCATCACCACCAAGGGCAAGGGCTACGACCCGGCCGAGGGCGACCAGATCCAGTACCACGCGGTCGGCCCGTTCGATCCCAGCGTGGGCGTGGTGAAGAAGCCGCCGCCGGCCAAGCGCACCTACACGGAAATCTTCGGCGACTGGCTCTGCGACATGGCCGCCGCCGATCCGCGCCTGATGGGCATCACCCCGGCGATGCGCGAAGGTTCGGGGCTGGTGCGCTTCTCGCAGGAGTTCCCCGAGCGCTACTTCGACGTGGCCATCGCCGAGCAGCACGCGGTCACGCTCGCCGCCGGCATGGCCTGCGAGGGCGCCAAGCCGGTCGTGGCGATCTATTCCACCTTCCTGCAGCGCGGCTACGACCAACTGGTGCACGACGTCGCCATCCAGAACCTCGACGTCACCTTCGCCATCGACCGCGCCGGTCTGGTCGGGCCGGACGGCGCCACCCACGCCGGCAGCTTCGACCTGTCCTTCCTGCGCTGCATCCCGAACCTGGTGGTGATGGCCCCGTCGGATGAGAACCAGTGCCGGCGCCTGCTCAGCACCGGTTTCCAGCACCCCGGTCCTGCGGCGGTGCGCTATCCGCGCGGCACCGGACCGGGAACGCCGCTGGAGATCGGCCTCGAACCGCTGCCGATCGGCCAGGCCGACGTGCGCCGGCGCGGCCGCGCGCTGGCGATCCTGAGCTTCGGCACCCTGCTGCCGGCCGCCGAAGCCGCCGGCCGCGCGCTCGACCTCACCGTGGTCGACATGCGCTTCGTCAAACCGCTCGACCACGAGCTCCTGCTGGAGCTGGCGCGCCACCACGAAGGCTTCGTCACGCTGGAGGACAACGCCATCGCCGGCGGCGCGGGCAGCGCCGTGGCCGAGTTCTTCGCCGAGCGCGGCATCGCCGCGCCGACCCTGCACCTCGGCCTGCCCGATGCTTTCCTGGAGCACGCCACCCGCGAAGAGCTGCTGGCCCAGTGCGGGCTGGACGCCAGCGGCGTGCAGTCCGCGATCCAGAAGCGCTGGCCCCAGCTGCCGCAGCTCGCCAGCCAGCGCGCCACGGGCTGATCCGGTCGCGCACGCGACCGCCACTTCCCGCATGAGCCACGCCACCCCAGCCACCCGCGCGCTCGACGCCACGAAGCTTGCCTACCGGCTGCACGATTACGCCTACGACCCCGCCGCCGTCAATATCGGCCAGCACGCGGCGGCGGCATTGGGCGTGGACCCGGCGCGGATGTTCAAGACCCTGATGGTGGCGCTCGACGGCAAGCCGGTCTGCGCCATCCTGCCGGTGGACCACGCGCTGAGCCTCAAGAAGCTCGCCGCGGCGCTGGGCGGCAAGCACGCCGCGATGCTGCCGGCGGCCGACGCCGAACGCATCACCGGCTACCGCGTCGGCGGCATCAGCCCGTTCGGGCGCAGGAAGCGCGTTCCGGTCGCGCTCGATGCCAGCGCGCTGGCGCACGCCACCGTTGTCTGCAACGGCGGCCAGCGCGGGCTGATGATCGAAGTGGCACCGCAGGCGATCATGGAACTGCTCTCGGCCACCGTCGCCGCGATCACCTCGGAAACCTGAGCCGGTTCAGTCGGAGTCGGGCACCGCTTCGGGCGCGTACAGCCGCTTGCGCGGCGCGCCGCTGATCTCCGCCGCCAGACGCGCCGCCTGCGATGGCGGCAGGTGCTCGCGCAGCAGCGAGAACGCGCGCCGGCCCAGCGCCAGCGCTTCGCCGCCGTCCTCCCCGGGCGCGCCTTCCACGATCAGCACGAACTCGCCGCGATTCTGGTCGGCATCCTCGGCCAGGCGCTGCGCCAGTGCCGGCAGGCTGCCGTCGAGCACGGTCTCGAAACGCTTGGTCAATTCCCGCGCCAGCGCCGCATGCCGCTCCGGCCCGAAGGCCTGCGCCGCATCGGCCAGGGTCTCGGCGATGCGGTGGCTGGATTCGTAGAAGATCAGGGTGCGCGGCTCGGCCGCCAGCGCCTGCAGCCGCGCGCGGCGCGCGGCGGCTTTGTTCGGAAGGAAGCCCTCGAAGGCGAAGCGGTCGCTGGCGATGCCGGCCACCGACAGCGCCGCGATCGCGGCGCAGGGGCCCGGCACCGGACTCACCGCGATGCCGGCCTCGCGCGCCGCGCGCACGAGGCGGAATCCCGGGTCCGAGACCAGCGGCGTGCCGGCATCGGACACCAGCGCGATGTTTTCCCCTGACAGCATCTGCGCCACGAGCTGCGCCGACTGCGCGGCCTCGTTGTGCTCGTGCAGCGCCACCAGGGTGGCGCGCGCGCCGAAGGCGGCCAGAAGCTGCTGGGTGTGTCGGGTGTCCTCGGCGGCGATCCTGTCCACGCTGCGCAGCACCTCCAGCGCACGCGGTGAAAGGTCACCCAGGTTGCCGATCGGGGTAGCGACGACGTGCAAACGGCCCGGCGTGGTGCGGGACATGGGCTCTCCTGGCGGGGCGAGGGATGACGCCCCCGACGATGATCGGGGCGCACGGGAATGATTGGGTATCATTCCACCTTCGCCTTCAGGACGTCCACGCCACCATGCCGCGAATCCTCACGCGCCTCGTCCCGCTGCTTCTGGCCTGCGCCCTGCCGCTGGCCGGCTGCGATTCCGTTCCGACCCGTGCCATGCCCGATGCGGCGCAGGCCGCCGAGCGCGATTTTGCCGCCGGCGAGTACGCGCGCGCGGCCGAAGGCTTCCTGGAGGCCGCCGCCTGGAGCCGCAGCCAACGCGACGCACTGCGCCTGCGGGCGGCCGAAGCCTGGCGCGAGGAGGGCGACCTGGAGCGCGCCGGCAAGGTGCTCGATGGCATCTCCGCGCGGCGCTTCGACGCCGACGCGCGCGAACGCTTCCTGCTGCTGCAGGTCGAAGTCGCGCTCGCGCGCAGCGATGCGCCGCGCGCGCTCGGCCTGCTGGAAGAACTCGGGCCGCAGGTCGGCGAGCGCCACGCGCTGCGCCGCCTGGAGCTTTCCGCACGCGCCGAAGAGGCCGACGGCAACCGGTTCCAGGCCGCGCTGCTGCGCGCCGAACTGGGCGAACGCCTGCCTGTGGCCGAACGCCGCGTCAACGCGCGGCAGATCCAGAATCTTCTTACGCGCGTGGATGACGCGGCGCTGGCCTTCGGTGCCGCCTCGCTGCAGGCCCGCCACCCGCTGTATCCGCACGCGGCGCGGGCGCTGACCAAGCGCGGCCTGCCGCTGCCGCATCCGCTCGCCGATGCGCTGGCGCAAAGCGATGGCGATGGCTATCGCCCCTACGCCCGCATTGCCGTGCTGCTGCCGCTGGGCAGCGGCATCGATGCCGCCGCGCAGGCGGTGCGCGACGGCTTCATCGCCGGCTATCTGGAGGAAACCCGGAGCCGACCCGAGGTGCGCATCTATGCCACCGGCAACGACGCTGAAAGCGCCCTCGCCGCGCTGCAGGCCGCCCGCCGCGACGGTGCCCAGGCCATCGTCGGTCCGCTCGGAAAAGAAGAGGTGGCGGCGGTGTTCGAGGCAGAGCGCGAAGGAACGCTCCCGATGCTGGCGCTCAACCGCGGCAGCACCGCGCCGCCGCCGCCGGGCAGCCTCAGCTTTGCGTTGGCACCCGAGGATGAGGGCGTAGCCGCCGCCAACCGCATCGCGCGCCGCGCGGGGCTGCGCGTGCTGGTGATCCGTGGCGATGACGAGTACGGGCAACGCGCCGCCGCGGCGCTCGGTCAACGCATGGAGCAGCGCGGCGGACAGGTCGCCGCCACCGTCCGGATTCCCGAGGACAGCCCCAACTATGGCCCCGCCATCGCGGCGGCGCTGCCGCAGCTGGGCGCGCGCGCCGTCGCGGCCGATGGCGACACGCGGATCGAGGAAAACCGGCTGGCGCTGGATGCCGACGCCATCTTCTTCGCCGGCCGCGCCGACCAGGCGCGGCTGCTGGTGCCGCAGCTTCGGGTAGCCGGCATCTACGACCTGCCGATCTATGCCACCTCGCAGATCACCGCCGGTGCCGGCAACGCGCGCCTGGATCGGGAGCTGGACGGCATCGAGTTCACCGAATCACCCTGGCTCTTCGGCGAGGTGGCGGGCACCCCGGCGCACGAATCGCTTGCCGGGCTTGATACCGCGCACGGCGGCGCGATGCGGCTGTTCGCCTTCGGGCTGGATGCATTCCGCCTGATCGGCTACCTCGACCACCTGGCAGGCGACCCGCGCGCCTCGCTCGATGGGGCCACCGGACGCCTGCGATCCGACGGGCTGGGCCAGATCATCCGCACGCCGGCTTGGGCGCGATTCCGCGGCGGGCGCATCCTGCCGGCCGTCGATGCCCGCGGCCTGATCGGCGACGAACTCGAGTTCGACCCGCGCTGACCGGCACCGTGACCACGCGCGATACCGGCCAGGCATTCGAGCACGCCGCCCGCGCGCATCTGGAGCGTGCGGGCCTCAGCGCCATCGCCAGCAACGTCGGCTACCGCTTCGGCGAGCTGGACCTGGTGATGCGCGAAGGCGACGCGATCGCCTTCATCGAGGTGCGATACCGCCGCGATGCCCGTTTCGGCGGAGCACCGCTGTCGGTGACGGCAGCCAAGCGCCGCCGCATCGCGCAGGCCGCCAGTGCCTGGCTGGCGGCGCACCCGTCCGAGGCGCGCCGCCCCTGCCGCTTCGACGTGGTGGCCATCTCGGGCACGCCGCAGCAGCCGCAGATCGAATGGATCCGCGGCGCGTTCACGCTCGACGATCTGGGCTGATCAACCGACCAGCCAGCCCAGTCCCTGCACCGCCGCCAGCGCGTAGAGTCCGGCCAGCACGTCATCGAGCATGGTGCCGAATCCGCCCGTCAGGTTGCGGTCGGCCCAGCGCACCGGCCAGGGCTTGGCGATATCGAAGAAGCGGAACAGGAGGAAGCCGGCCGCAGCGAAATGCCAGCCGTCCGGCAGCGCGGCGAGCGCGATCCACAGGCCGACGAACTCGTCCCAGACCACCAGCCCGGGGTCTTCCACGCCGAGCCGCCGCATCGCCCAGCCGCAGGCCCAGCAGCCCAGCGCGAAGGCAAGCGCGAGGGCGATGAGGTAGTACGGCAACGGCAGCTCGCGCAGCGCCAGCCACGGAATCAGCGCCGCGAGCGAACCGAAGGTGCCCGGTGCGGCAGGCACCAGACCCGAGCCGAAGCCGCTGGCGATCCAGCCCGCCGGATGCCTCAGCAGGACGCGCGCCGCGCCGGGGATGCGTCGGCTCATGGCACCTTGTCCATGAAGTGCTCCCAGCCTGCGCGATCGAAGTCGACCGGCACACCGTCGGCATCCAGCACGCGCACGCCTTCGCCGGCAACGACGCGGCCGATGCGGGTAACAGCAGGGAAAGCCCCCCTCACCCCAGCCCCCTCTCCCGCCAGCGGGGGAGAGGGAGTGATGGGCAGTGCACCACGGAACTCCGGCGGGAAAATCGCTCGCAGCGTCTCCCAGCGCTCCGACGGCACGGTGAATACCAGCTCGTAGTCGTCGCCACCGGTGGCCTGACAGCGCAGCCGTTCAGCGGGATCGAGCAGCGTCCGCAGCGCGGCAGAGGCCGGCAGCGCCTCGGCGTCGAGCTCGATGCCCACGCCGCTGGCGCGTGCGATGTGTCCCAGGTCGGCGAGAAGGCCGTCGGACACGTCGATCACAGCATTCGCCACGCCGCGCAGCGCCTGCCCCAGCGCGATGCGCGGCGTCGGACGATGCAGGCGGTCACGCAGGAACATCGGAAAATCATCGTCGCTGCGGCCTTCGCCCGGATGGCGCGGGCCCATCGGCCGCAGGTGTTCCAGCGCCGCCGAGGCATCACCCAGCGTGCCGCTGACGAACACCGCATCGCCCGGTCGCGCGCCTGCGCGCGTGAGCGCCTGCCCGCGCGGCACGCAGCCCAGCGCGGTCACGCAGATCGACAGCGGCCCCGAGGTCGTGTCGCCGCCCACCAGCGCCGTGCCGGCCGCATCGGCCAGCGCCGAAAAGCCGCGCATGAAGGCGTCGACGAAGTCCGCATCGGCGCGCGGCAGCGTCAGCGACAGCAGCGCCCAGGCCGGGCGCGCGCCCATCGCGGCCAGGTCGGAAAGATTGACCGCCAGCGCCTTCCAGCCGATGTCGGCCGGATCGGTGCCCGGCAGGAAGTGGACGCCCTCGTTGAGCGCATCGCAGCAGGCCACCAGCTGTTCGCCCGCAGGCACCTCCAGCAGCGCGGCATCGTCGCCGATGCCCAGGGCCACGTCGCCGCGCGCGCCGGCGCGCGCCGTGAGCCGCGCGATCAGGTCGAACTCGGCCATGGCGGCCGCCGTCAGCGCCCGCTGCCCACTTCCGCCCCGCGCCACTGCGCGGCGGCGCGGTCCAGCACGCCGTTGACGTAGCTGTGCCCGTGATCGGCACCAAAGCGCTTGGTGGTCTCGATGGCCTCGTTGAGCACCACGCGATACGGCACATCGACGCGAAACAGCAGCTCGTAGGCGGCCAGGCGCAGCACGCCGCGCTCGATCGGGTCGATCTGGGCAATGTCGCGATCCACGAAGCGGCGCAGCTCCTCGTCGATTTTCGCAAGGTTGGCGTCCACCCCGCGCAAGAGGTCCTCGAAATACGCGAGGTCGGCAATGTCCATGTCCTGCTCGCTGCGGAACTGTTCGATCACCTGGGCAATGCGCTGTCCCGACATCTGCCAGGCGTAGATCGCCTGCAGCGCGCGGCGGCGGGCGCGCGAGCGCGCGGCCGGGTCGATGCCGTCGGGTCGCGCGCGGCGCGTCGGGGTGCCTGTCATGCCAACTGCTCCAGAAGATCGGCCATTTCCATCGCGGCCAGCGCCGCCTCCTCGCCCTTGTTGCCGTGCTTGCCGCCGGCGCGTGCCACGGCGTCCTCGTGGTGCTCGACCGCCAGTACGCCATTGGTCACCGGCACGCCGTGATCCAGCGCCACGCGCATCAGCGCCTGCGCGCAGCCGTCGGCCACCTGCTCATAGTGCCGGGTATCGCCGCGCACCACGCAGCCCAGCGCGATCAGCGCATCGTACTCGCCCTGCATCGCCAGCCGCGCGGCGACCTGCGGGATTTCCCACGCGCCCGGCACGCGGATCACCGCCACCTGCGCGTCCGCCACGCCGTGATCGCGCAGCGTCACCCGCGCCGCTTCCACCAGCGCATCGACGATGCGCGGATTCCAGCGGCTGGCGACGATGGCGAAACGCGCGCCGGCGCGAACACGGATCTGGCCTTCGATGGCGGGCATGGCAGGAACATCACGGGAAAGCGCCATTTTAGCCGCCGTGGCCCGGCTCGGCGTAACCGGCGATTTCCAGACCGAATCCCGCCAGCGCCACCTGCCGGCGCGGGGTGCCGAGCACGCGCAGCCGGCGCGCGCCCAGATCGGCCAGGATCTGCGCGCCGACGCCGTTGCGCCGCCACTGCGCCGGGCCTTCCACGGCCGCCTGCGCTTCACCGCGCAGGCGCGCCAGCAGCCCGTCCGGTTCGGCGACGGCGCTGAGCACCACCACGATGCCGCTGGCCGAGGCCGCGATCGCCGCCAGCGCCTGCGACAGCGAGATGCCCAGATCCTCGCGCTCGACGCGCAAAAGGTCGGTCAGCCCGTTCTCGACGTGCACCCGCACCAGCGTCTCGCCGCTGGCGGCCGGATCGCCGTGCACGAAGGCAAAGTGCAGCGCGCCGTCGATCAGGTCGCGGTAGCTGGCCAGGGTGAAGCGGCCGGCGTCGGTCTGCACCTCGCGCAGGTCCACCCGCTCGATGCCGCGCTCGGTGCGCAGCCGATACTGGATGAGGTCGGCGATGGTGCCGATCTTCAGGCCGTGCTCGCGCGCGAACACTTCCAGCTGCGGGCGGCGCGCCATGGTGCCGTCGGCGTTGAGGATTTCCACGATCACGCCGGCCGGCTCCAGCCCCGCCAGGCGCGCCAGATCGACCGCGGCCTCGGTATGGCCGGCGCGGCGCAGCACGCCGCCGGGCTGGGCGATCAGCGGGAACACGTGGCCGGGCTGGTGGAGGTCGTCCGCGTCCGCCTCGGCGCGCACCGCAGTCTGGATGGTGTGGGCGCGATCGGCCGCGGAAATGCCGGTGGTGACGCCCTGCGCGGCCTCGATCGACACCGTGAACGCGGTGCGGAACTGCGAGCGGTTCTCGCGCGCCATCAGCGGCAGCCCGAGCCGCTCGCAGCGCCCGCGCGTCATCGGCAGGCACACCAGTCCGCGTCCGTGGGTCACCATGAAGTTGATGTCCTCCGGCCGCACCAGACTCGCCGCCATCACCAGGTCGCCCTCGTTCTCGCGGTCCTCGTCATCGACGACGACCACCATGCGCCCGGCGCGGATGTCTTCGACCAGTTCGGGAATCGTCGCAAGGCTCATGCCTGCGTCTCCTGCGCGAACAGGCGCTCGGCATAGCGCGCCATCAGGTCCACCTCGATGTTCACCGCGTCGCCCGTCATGCGCCGCGAGAAGGTGGTGGCCGCCTGCGTGTGCGGAATCAGGTTGACCTCGAATTCGTCGCCATCCACCGCGTTCACCGTGAGGCTGACGCCGTCCAGGCAGACCGAACCCTTGCGCGCGATGTAGCGCGCCAGCCCCGAAGGCACGCGGAAGCACCAGCGCTGCGAACGCGCATCCGATTCGGTGCCGATCACCTCGGCCATCCCGTCCACGTGCCCGGTCACCAGATGCCCGCCCAGGCGATCAGCCAGGCGCAGCGCCCTCTCCAGGTTCACCGCATCGCCCTCGCCCGCATCGCCCAGGGTGGTCAGGCCCAGGGTTTCATTGGAGACATCGGCGGAAAAACCATGCGCCGAAGGCTCCAGCGCGGTCAGGCAGACGCCCGCAACCGCGATGCTGTCGCCGGGGGAAACATCGGAAAGATCGAGCGAACCTGCGTCGATGTGCAAGCGCACGTCGCCGCCGCGCGGCTCGATGCGCGCGATGTGGCCGATGGCCTGGATGATGCCGGTAAACATGGTCGTTCTCCGCAATGCGAAAAACGCCGTCAAGGCCTGCGCCGCGCCGGAATCGGACGCGGGCTGTCTTCTTTCATCCGGACTGTGACCGTCGGCTCCGGCATCGGACCGGATCTGCTGACCTTGCGCCTGGCGCAAGCGCTCGCGGGCTCGTCGCTGCGCGACCTACCGCCGGTGGGGACTTCCACCCCGCCCTGAAGACGTTCCCCGCACGCGGTGCGGGGCCGTGAATGATAGCGGATGCGGCGGATCGGGGCTGAACGGGGCTGCACGCCGTGGCAGTGCCTCAAAGCCCGCACCGCACCGCACCCGCACCGCATCCTGCTGCGAGGCGGCCGACCTCCGGTTATCATGCGCGGTCGTCCGCAGGCCAGGGGTTCTCCGGACACGGCCGCCCGTGCGCGGGCAACACCGGATCGCGACCGCGATCCTCGAACGGATATCGGGGACAAGGAATGAAAGCAACGGATTTTCGCGGCCTGCTGGCCGTGATGGCGATGGCATTGCCGCTGGCGGCGATGGGTCAACAGGTAGGCAGCGGCGCGGTATCGCTGGCCGGCCCGGGCGCGGGGGCGTCGGAGGACTTCGATACGCTGGCGTCGGCACACAACACGACATCGTCGCTACTGCCTGCGGGCTGGTATTTCCTGGAAACGGGCAACAGCAGCGCCAACAACACCTACCTGGTCGACGATGGCAGTTCGCCTTCCGGCAACACCTTCAGCTACGGCAGCGAGGGCTCCAGCGAACGCGCCCTCGGCGCGCTGGGTTCGGGCAGCGTCGTCACCACGCTGGGTGCCCAGCTGCGCAACGACAGCGGCGCGACGGTCACCGAGCTGGCCGTTGGTTTCTACGTCGAACAGTGGCGGCTGGGCGACCTCAACGGTGCCGATCGGCTGAGCTTTGCCTACAGCACCGACGCCACCGCGCTCAATACCGGCAACTGGACCACTCTGGCGGCGCTGGACGCGGTCGCGCCAGTCACCGCGGGCACGTCCGGCCAGAAGCTCGACGGCAACCTCGCGGCCAACCGCGCGCCGGTATCGGGCACGATTTCCGGCCTGAGCCTCGCGCCGAACGCGGTGCTGTGGGTGCGCTGGACCGACGTCAACGATCCGGACGTGGACGACGCTTTGGCGATCGACGACGTGGTGTTCGGCAGCCCCGTGGACGTGCCGCCGACCCTGGCGTCGAGCACTCCGGCGCACAACGCCACCGATTTTCCCGTCAACGCAGCGCTCTCGCTGACCTTCTCCGAACCGGTGGACGTGAGCGGCGTGTGGTTCGAGATCCAGTGCGCCAGCTCGGGCTACCGCAACCCGTCCAATGTCCTGGTCAGCGGCGGGCCGACCCAGTATTTCCTTACGCCCGCTGCCGTGTTCACCGTGGGCGAAGCCTGCGAACTGACGCTGGATACTGATTTCATCACCGACCAGGGACCTTCGGCCTTCCCGCTGGTCGATCCGGGCACGATCCACTTCACCACGATCGCGCCGCCGCCCAACGTGCTGCCCACTGTGGTCGGCACGGTGCCAACGCACAACGCCAGCAACTTCCCCTCGGCCGGCGACCTCAAGGTGACCTTCAGCGAGCCGGTCGTCGCGGACGCTGGGGCGTTCAGCCTCGCCTGCGCCGCCTCCACCGGCATCGTGCTGACCCCGACCACCAACGACGGCGGGGTGAACTTCAGCATCGACACCGGCACCGCGCTGGTGGCCGGCGACGCGTGCAGCTTCACCATCCACGCCGCCGCCATCATGGATCTGGACGGCGGCGCGATGGCGGCCGACGTCATCATCGACTTCACCGTGCTGGATATCGGCAACGTCGGTGCCTACTACGAGAACGTCAACCTGGCCTCGCCGCAGATGCTGCGCTGCTCGCTGCACGAAACCATCAAGGGCCACACGAAGTACCCCTACAGCGGCGGCACCACCAACACCTGGACGATCCTGGAAGTCGCGCAGGAAGACCCGGCCAACTCCAATCGCATCATCGACGTGTACCGCAACCGCTCCTACGCCAAGGGCAGCGACCGCGCCGGCACCGGTTCCGGCCTCACCTACAACCGCGAGCACTCCTGGCCCAACTCGCTGGGCTTTGGCAACAGCGGCCTTGCCGCCTACACTGACACCCACATGCTGTGGCTGTCCGATACCGACCAGAACTCGGCGCGCGGCAACATGCCTTACGCCAACTGCCCCGCGTCGAGCGGCTGCCTGGAACTCGGCACCGAGATCAACGGAGGCGTCGGCGGACCCGGCCAGTCGAACTGGTACAAGGGGCCGAACGGCAACACCGGCTCGTTCCAGACCTGGAACCACCGCAAGGGCGAAATGGCACGCGCCATGTTCTACATGGCGATCCGCTACGAGGGCATCGCGTCCGAAGATGGCCACGACGGCGACACGCCGGACCTGGAGCTGACCGACAACCGCAGCCAGATCGTGATCACCTCCAACACCGCGGCCAAGGCCTACATGGGCCTGCTCAGCGACCTTCTGGCCTGGCACGCGGACGACCTGCCCGACGTCGAAGAAGTCATCCGCAACGGCGTGATCCAGAGCTTCCAGAACAACCGCAACCCGTTCGTGGACCACCCCGAGTGGGTGACGCCGGCGCTGTTCGCCTCCACCCAGCCGGCGACCTGCACGCTAAACCTCAACGCCCCGGCCGCCAATGACGACAGCTATGCGGTGGCGCAGGGCGGCACGCTCAGCGTCGCGGCCGCCAGCGGCGTGCTGGTCAACGACAGCGACGCCGAGGGCGCACCGCTTTCGGCGCAGGTTGCGACCGCGCCCAGCCACGGCAGCCTCGCCCTGGTCGCCAACGGCGGCTTCACCTACACCCCGCAGGCGAGCTTCTGCGGCAGCGACAGCTTCAGCTACCGCGCCTCCGACGGCACCCGCGTATCGACGCCGGCCACGGTGACGGTCGCGGTCGGCAGCGGCTGCGCCGGCGGGTTCACCGTCACGGCGACCTCCGGCGGCAACGGCACGATCACGCCTGCCTCCCAGACGGTGACCTCCGGCGGCACGGCCAGCTTCACGGTCACGCCGGCGACCGGCTACCACGTCGTGAGCGTTGCGGGCGACACCTGCACCGTCACCGGCTCGGGTGCCAGCTACAGCGCGGCCAACATCCAGGCCGACTGCGCGGTGACTGCGACCTTTGCGATCATTCCACCTGACGCAATCTTCGCCGACGGCTTCGAGAACTGATCCCGAATGTCTGACACGCAGCGGCCCGGAGCAATCCGGGCCGCTGTCGTTTCCGCTGCGGGATCCAGCCGTCGCGCCCGCTCCCGGGCGCAACCGCAGCGCGTGCCCGACGCGCAGGACTACCAAGCCATGCGCCCCTTCCAGGCCGATCGCCTGCGGCAGGCGCTGGAGGAAAGCGCGTCGACGCTGCGTCGCCAGCCGCGCACCGGGACATCAAGCAACGACCCGATTGGCCCGGAGCCTCGGCTGCCGCATCGACGGAGAATGGCTCCGGCTCGTCATTCCCGCATGTTTCCGGCGGGAATGACGAACCGAGGGACAGGGCCACCCGGGAGCCGCGATGATCACATCGCAGTGCTGCCGCGTCCGCTCATCCGGCAGCGCCGGGAATCCTCTCCACGCCGTGGATGCGGCCATCCCGGATCAGCCAGGTACGTCCGTTCGGGGTGGTGGTGACGTACATCGCCTTGCCCGCCATGCGGCTGATGTAGACGTGCAGTTCGTTCGGCAACAGGCCGCGGTCCTCGGCAAACAGCATCGCGTCCGAGCCCTTCTTGTTCTGCACGATGACGCACTCGGAGGCCAGCGCTTGCACCTGCGTCACGGCGTCGCCGGACGCTGAAAGCTCGATGCGATAGCTGCCGCCCAGAACGTACACGTCCGCGAACGCGGCACGCGGCAATACATAGGCGTGCCAGCCATCATCCGCCGGCAGCACCAGCGTTTCCACTTCGTTGGAACACGTGGTGCGCTGCACCTCCCGCGCCGTGCGACCAATGGCGTGCTGCATCGCCAGATCTGCGCTCAGGGGCTCGGCGTCGATCGCCTCCAGCGCCTCGCGAATCCTGCCGGAACGATCCACCGCCGCCCGATACAACCCCACCGGCGCACCGTCCTGGGTGCCGACATAGGTGATCCGGACAACATCCGGCTGCACGTCTGCCACCCAGCCCTGCACGCGCTCGTCGCGCCGGAAGGCGCGAGACCGCTCGCCCTCCTTTGCCGCCGCCTGTACCGCGCGGTCGATCTGATACAGCGATGTGCCCAACTCCTCCGCCGTGCGCAGCCAGGCCTCGTCCTGCGCCTGCGCGGGCACGAACATCGGCGGGAACGCCAGAGCTGCAACCGCCACGATTCGGATACGCCAGGCCATGTCGTCCTTCCTTCCACGTCGGTGATGCCGGCCAATATTGCATCGCAGCATTACGGCCGTATCTCAATTCGCGTCATGAAAAGGTCACGGAAGCCGGGCCGCTTCGTGTGACCGTTCCGCGACGGCGGTGAGGTAACCTACCCGTCACGAAGCCATCCTGCCTGCGTCCATGTGGGCATCGTCCGCCGCGACCGCGCGGCCCGCCCCCGGACAAGACGCCATGGCACCATCGCAGATCGGAACGCTGAGCCGCTGGATCGAGGAGCGCGGCTTCGGCTTCATCACGCCCAAGGCGGGCGGTGAAGACGTGTTCGTACACATCTCGGCGCTGCCGCGCGGCTCGCGACCGGAAATTGGCACGACGGTTTCCTTCGAGATGGAAACGGCCCCCGACGGCCGCCGGCGCGCCGTCCGGGTACGTCTGCCCCAGACGCTGGCCCTCGAACCTGTCGAACGGCACCGTCCGTCGTCACGGCCTCACACCGAGCACCATTCACCGCGCCCCGCACACGCACCGCGCTCGCACGATGCACGGCCGCGCCGCCAAAACAGCTCTCTGCCGCGCCGCGCGCTGGTGCTGGCGATTGCGGCGACGGCTGCCTACGCCGGTGCGACGTGGTTCCAGGAGCGCAACGCATTCGCGCCGCCTGCGGCGGAGCGCGCGGCGACGCGGCCGCAATCCAGCCGCGAGCCGGCACAGGCCGCAGCCTCGCCGTTCCAGTGCGACGGCCGTATCCACTGCAGCCAGATGCGCTCGTGCGACGAGGCGAAGTTCTTCATTCGCAACTGTCCGGGCACGCAGATGGACGGGGACCGTGACGGCGTGCCCTGCGAAAGCCAATGGTGCAGGGGGTGGTAAGCCGCGTGACGGACAAACATCGCGATCCGCCCGGGCCGGATGCCTCAGCCCTCGCGACCAGGCCGCCAGCCTTCACCGCGACGGTGATGCCACGCGGATCGTCCTGAGGCCCGACCGCCGGCACCGAAACCCAGTTCGACCAGCCGCAGCGCGCCGTCGCCGCCCTGCTCCACCAGGGTGCTGGCGCGGGTGCCGTAGTCGGTGCCGGCGATGAAGATCGGCGACAGCTGGCGCTCGCGCTCCAGACCGAAGCCGGTGTCGGGAAGCTGCGCGTCGGGAGCCGGTTCCGGATCGCGCAGCAGGGCCAGCAGGTCGTCGTCGCCCGCGCCGTGCGCGAGCGCGTCGGCCACCGCCGCGCGGATGCGGCGCATCTTCGGCCAGTCGCGGTCGATCGGGCCGTTGCTGATCGCGTGCAGGCCCGGCTCCAGACCGCGCACGGTGCGGGTGGTGCCATCGAAGGCGAAAGCCCCTGCGGCGTCGCCGAGTACGAGGTTGAAGGGCGCGTAATCGTCGATGTGCCCACGCAGTGCGTCCAGCCACGATGCGGCGTCCTCGCCACCGCGCACGAAGCGGCTCACCAGCTCCCCGCGCGAGCGCGGTGCCGGCTGCGGCAGTCCGTTGCGCAGGTTGGTGACGGCGGCGAAGCGCCCGTCGCCACGAACCGCCAGCCAGCTCCCGCCGGCCACGAGGTCGCGTCCGCCGACCACACCCGGATCATCCTCCCAGGGCGCGGCCGGAGCGGCCGCGCGCGCGTGGAATTCGTCGCGGTTGGCCAGGAGCAGCATGCGGCTGCCCGGCCGCGCCGCGATGCCGACCAGGATCAGGCACACGGCGCGATTCGCTGGTTGGCGGACGGGCGCGGGTTCATCCCAGCAGCAGCGCGTTCATGCGACGCACGAAGGCGGCCGGATCGTCCAGCGCCGCGCCTTCGGCAAGCTGCGCCTGTTCAAAAAGCAGCAGCCCCAGGTCGTCGCGCCTGGCCGGGTCGGTTTCGGTGTCGTAGCGCTGCAGCAGCGGGTGCGCGGGATTGATTTCCAGCGCGGGCTTGCCTGCAGGCACGTCGTGGCCGGCGGCCTTGAGCAGGCGCTGCATGTGCAGGCCCATGTCGTGTTCGCCCATCACCAGGCAGGCGGGCGAATCGGTCAGGCGCTGCGACACCCGCACTTCGCTCACCCGCTCACCCAGCGAGGCGGCGAGCTTGCCGACCACGCCCTCGGCGGCCTTGGCGATCGCTTCCTGCTGTTCCGTGCCCGCACCGCCCTCGCCCAATTCGGCACGGCCCAGCGCGCCTTTGGCGACGTTGCGCAGCTTCCTGCCCTCGTACTCGGCAAGGTAGCCGATGGCCCATTCGTCGATGCGCTCGTGCAGCAGCAGCACTTCCACGCCATGCGCAGCCAGCCCTTCCAGCTGCGGGCTGTGGCGCACGGCGTTCCAGCCGTCGGCGCTGAGGTAGTTGATCGTCTCCTGCCCCGGCTTCATGCGGGTGAGGTAGTCATCGAGCGACACCAGGGTGTCGCGCTCGCCGCTGTGGGTGGAAGCGAAGCGCAGCAGTTTGGCGATGCGCGCGCTGTTGGACGGGTCTTCGGCAAGGCCCTCCTTGAGGACCGCACCGAACGCGCGCCAGAAGTCGGCGTACTTTTCCGGCTCATCGCGCGCGGTCTTTTCCAGAAGGTCCAATACGCGACGGGTCAGCGCGCTCCTGAGCTTCTCGACCTGGCGGCTGCCCTGCAGGATCTCGCGGCTGACGTTGAGCGGAAGATCGTCCGAATCGACCACGCCGCGCACGAAGCGCAGGTAGTTGGGCAGCATGTCCTCGGCGGCGTCCATGATGAAAACGCGCTTGATGTAGAGCTTCAGGCCCTTGCGCGCATCGCGCTCGAAGCCGAAATCGAACGGCGCGCGCGCCGGGATGAACAGGAGCGAGGTGAAGTTCTGGTTGCCTTCGACCCGATTGTGGCTCCACGCCAGCGCGTCGCCGAAGTCATGGCTGACGTGCTTGTAGAAAGCCTGGTATTCCTCGTCGGAAATTTCAGCCTTGGGCCGGGTCCACAGCGCCGCCGCCTGGTTGACGGGCTCGAACTCGGCGGTGGGCTGTCCGTCCTTTTCCACCGGCATGCGGATCGGAAAACCGATGTGGTCCGAATAGGTGCGCACCAGCGAGCGCAGGGTCCAGCCGTCGAGGAACTCGTCCTCGCCCTCCTTGAGGTGGAGCACGATGGTGGTGCCGCGCTCGGCCTGGCTCGCCGGGGCGAGCGTGAAGCGCCCGTCGCCCGAGGATTCCCAGGTGAAGGACTCGTCGCTGCCGGCGCGGCGGCTGGTGACCGTGACCCTGTCGGCCACGATGAAGGCGGCGTAGAAACCCACGCCGAACTGGCCGATGAGCTGGGCGTCGGCCTTCTGCGCCTCACCCAGCGCCTCCAGGAACTGGCGCGTGCCCGAGCGTGCGATGGTGCCTAGGTTGTCGATCAGCTCCTGCCGCGACATGCCGATGCCGCTGTCGGCAACGGTCAGGGTGCGCGCGTCCTTGTCGAAGGACAGGTCGATGCGCAGTTCCGGCTGGTCGCCGTAGAGCTCGGGCGCCTTGAGCGCCTCGAAGCGCAGCTTGTCGCAGGCGTCCGATGCGTTGGACACCAGCTCGCGCAGGAAAATGTTCTTGTTGGAGTACAGCGAATGGACGACCAGTCGCAGCACCTGCTGCACGTCGGACTGGAACTCGAAACTTTGGGCGTCGGTGGTCATGGGGCTCATTCCGGAAGATCAGGCGGATTGCCTGCAGATGGGCCTGGCGACGCGGATTTTCAAGGTGTCGGAAACGCCGACGGCCGCTTGCGCGGCCGTCGCGTGAGCCCTGTGCGGCCCGGTGCTGCGGTTGAAGCGGATCAGTTGGCCTTGGCGTTCGCGCTCAGGTCTTCCTTGATGCGCGCGGCCTTGCCCTGCAGGTCGCGCAGGTAGTAGAGCTTGGCGGCGCGAACCGCGCCACGGCGCTTGACCTCGACCGAGTCGATCGCCGGCGAATGGGTCTGGAACACGCGCTCCACGCCGGTGCCGTGCGAAATCTTGCGCACCGTGAAGGCCGAGTTCAGGCCGCGGTTGCGCTTGGCGATCACCACGCCTTCATAGGCCTGGATGCGCTCGCGGTTGCCTTCCTTCACCTTGACGTTGACGATGACGGTATCGCCCGGGCCGAACGTCGGCAGTTGGCGCTGGGCCTGCTCGGCCTCGAATTCCTGGATGAGCTTGCTGGTCATGATGGCACCGACCCGACGTGCGGGACTGATTGAGTGGGTTGAATCGGAAACGCGCCCGGGAAACCGGGACGTGCCGGCACAGGAACGCCGGCTGCCGCATGGGCAGTCGCGCATTGTAGCGACGAACCGGGGCGCATGACAAGTTGCGCGCTGCGGCCGCCTTCGCGGCCTGCGCCGGTGCGCCCCGGCACCCACGAAAAAGCGCGAAGAAATTTTTTATCCATCAATAGGTTGGGCTATAAAGCCCGAACGGGAGGTTGCCGGGATCGTCGCGCGACGCAGGACCTGCCGCCATCCGTCCGCGCCGTGCCCAACACGCATCGACCAAGGTCTAAGCCCGTGAATGGCAAGAGATTGCCGGGAACGCGCTACCCTTGACCGTGACCCTTCAGCCCGTTCGCAAGTCAAGGAAAGGTGCACCCATGAACCAGGAACGCGTCCATACCGCTTCGCCCGACTTCATCGCCCAGGCCAACATCAAGCCGGACGATTACCGACGAATGTACCGCGAGTCGATCGAGAACCCGGATGCGTTCTGGGCGAACGTTGCCAAGCGGCTCGACTGGTATCGCTTTCCGACCGATATCCGCGATGTCTCCTACCGGCCCGACGATCTGCACGTGCGCTGGTATCAGGACGGCCGGATCAACGCCTCGGTGAACTGCCTGGATCGCCACCTGGCCGCGCGCGGTGACAAGACCGCGATCATCTGGGAAGGCGACGACCCGTCCAAGTCCGAACGCATCAGCTACCGCGACCTGCACGCCCGGGTCTGCCGCCTCGCCAACGCGCTGCGCAACCTCGGCGTGAAAAAGGGCGACTTCGTGGTGATCTACCTGCCAATGATTCCGGAAGCGGCGGTCGCGATGCTGGCCTGTGCGCGCATCGGCGCGCCGCACTGCGTGGTTTTCGGCGGTTTCTCGCCCGATTCGCTCGGCACTCGCATCGCCGACTGCAGCCCCAAGGTGATCATCACCGCCGACGAGGGCCTGCGCGGCGGCCGTCCGGTGGCGCTCAAGGCCAACGTGGACAAGGCGCTGCAGCGCCCGGATACCCACACGGTCGAAACCGTGGTGGTGGTGCGCCACACTGGCAACCCGGTGAACATGCAGTCGCCGCGCGACCGCTGGTACGACACCCTGGTCGAAGGCCAGCCGGCCGTCTGCGAGCCGGAAGTGATGGACGCCGAGGATCCGCTCTTCATCCTGCACACCTCCGGCTCCACCGGAAAGCCCAAGGGCGTGCTGCACACCACCGGCGGCTATCTGGTGCACACCTCCTTCACCCACGAGGTGATTTTCGACCTCAAGGAAGACGACGTGTACTGGTGCACCGCGGACGTGGGCTGGGTCACCGGCCACAGCTACATCGTCTACGGGCCGCTCGCCAACGGCGCTACCACGGTGATCTTCGAGGGCGTGCCGAACTATCCGGACTTCAGCCGCTTCTGGCAGGTCGTCGACAAACACCAGGTCACCATCTTCTACACCGCGCCCACCGCGATCCGCGCGCTGATGCGCGAAGGCGAGGCACCGGTGGCGAAGACCTCGCGTGCCAGCCTGCGGCTCCTGGGCAGCGTCGGCGAACCGATCAATCCGGAGGCCTGGGAGTGGTACCACCGCGTGGTGGGCGAGGGCCGCTGTCCGATCGTGGACACCTGGTGGCAGACCGAGAACGGCGGCATCCTCATTTCCGCCATCCCCGGCGCGATTCCGCAGAAGCCCGGCTCGGCGACCCTGCCGTTCTTCGGCGTCGAGCCGGCCATCGTGGACAACGAGGGCAAGGTGCTGGAAGGCGTCGCCGAGGGCAACCTCGTGATCCTCAGCTCCTGGCCCGGCCAGTTCCGCACGGTCTACGGTGACCCCAAGCGCTACAAGGACTACTTCACCACCTACCCCGGCACCTATTTCAGCGGCGACGGCTGCCGGCGCGATGCCGACGGCTACTACTGGATCACCGGCCGGGTGGACGATGTGATCAACGTGTCGGGCCACCGCATGGGCACGGCGGAAGTGGAAAGCGCGCTGGTGGCGCACCCGAGGGTGGCCGAGGCCGCCGTGGTCGGCTTCCCGCACGATATCAAGGGCCAGGGCATCTACGCCTACGTCACCCTCAACGCCGGCGAGCAGCCGAGCGAGGAACTGCGCCGCGAACTCGTGGCCTGGGTGCGCAAGGAAATCGGCCCGATCGCCACGCCCGACCACCTGCAGTGGGCCGCGGCGATGCCCAAGACGCGCTCGGGCAAGATCATGCGCCGCATCCTGCGCAAGATCGCGGAAAACGCGCCCGAGCAGCTCGGCGACACCACCACCCTGGCCGACCCCAGTGTGGTCCAAACGCTGGTCAACGAACGCCTGGTCAGGTGAGGCCGCGGGACGCGGGAAAGGGAATGCAGGAATCACGGCGCGGCGCGCGGTGCCGCCGGCTCCCGCGATTCCCGCATTCCCGATCCCCCACGCCGCTCCGGTGAACTTCCTTGCCCACTTCCTGTTGGCCGATCAGGGCGATCTCGCCCTGGTCGGAGCCTTCCTGGGTGACTTCGTGAAAGGTCCGATCAGGGGATTCACGCCGGAAGTGGCGATCGAGATCCGCGTGCACCGGCGCATCGATGCCTGCTGCGATACGCACCCGGTCATGCAGGCCGCGCTTGCCTGCTTTGCTCCCGAACGCCGGCGCTTCGCCGGCATCGCCATGGACGTGTTCCACGACCACGTGCTTGCGCGCGACTGGCACCGGCACGCCAGCGAGCCGCTGGCGGACTTCACCGCCCGGGTCTACCGGGCGCTGGACGAGCACGCCGACCTCCTGCCCGAACCCGCACGCCGCATAGCCTCGCGCATGGCGCAGCAGGACTGGCTTGGCGCGTATGCGCACGTCGACGGCATGCCTCGCGCGCTCGCGGGCATCGGGCGGCGCCTGTCGCGCGGCGGCGAGCGGCTGGAGGCCTGCGCGATCGACCTGGCGCGCCATTACGACCGCCTGTCGGAAGGTTTCGCGCCGCTGTTCGCGGATCTGGACCAGCTTGCCAGGGACACGCGGCGGCACATTCTTGCGCCTCCCGGATAGGTAATCGGGGCGATTCGCCAGTACGATGCGCCCCGTCCGCTGCCTGTGCGCAGGGAACTTCGGGGACCACGTTGAAGAAGGCCGGCAGATGAACGGAACCCTCGTCCGCTTGCGAACCAACAGGCGTCGATCCTGCGCCACCACGCATCCGGCGGCACGCGCATGACGCTGGACATCGTGCTGGTGCTCGCAGTCACCATCGGTGCAATCACACTGTTCGCCACCGAGAAGCTGCGCATGGACGTGGTGGCGATCTTCCTGGTCGCCACGCTCACCTTGCTGGGCCTGATCACGCCGTCGCAGGCACTCAGCGGCTTCAGCAACCAGGCCACGATCACCGTGGCGGCGATGTTCGTGCTGGCGGCCGGGCTGCGCAGCAGCGGCGCACTCTCGGGCGTGGGCCGCATGCTCACCCGGGTGAAATCACCCACGGCCTTCCTGCTGCTGCTGTTCGCGGCGCTTGCCATCGTCTCTCCGTTCGTGAACAACACCGCCGTGGTCGCAGTGTTCATGCCGATCGTGCTCACCGCCAGCGCGCGCGTCGGACTGCCCGCCTCCAAGGCGCTGATTCCGCTTTCCTACATGTCGCAGATCGCGGGCGTGTGTACCCTGGTGGGCACCTCGTCGAACCTGCTGGTCGACGCCATCGCGCGCGACCTCGGGCACCCGGGATTCACCATGTTCGAGTTCACCGCGCTGGGCGCGGTGTGCTTCGCGGCCGGCGGCATCTACCTGCTCACTTTCGGGCGCTGGCTGCTGCCCGATACCCGCCAACCCGAGCTGGACGAGGAGTTCGAGCCGGGGAAATACATTACCGAACTGCGCGTCATGCCGGGTTCGGCGCTGCTCGGCACCTCGGTGGAAGAGGCGCGGCTGGCGGCGCGCTTCGATGTCTTCGTGCTCGAACTTCTGCGCGACGGCAAGAAGCTGTGGTCGCCGCGCTCGCAGACCCTTCAGACCGGCGACATCCTGCTCGCACGCGGCGACTGGGCGCGCCTGGACGCGCTCCGAAAGGAGGCCGGGCTCGCGATCGAGGCCGAGCACAAGTTCAAGGACCGGCAGCTGCGCAAGGACGCCAATCTGGTCATCTCCGAGGTCATGATCGCGCCCAATTCGCGCCTGGAAGGCCTCGACATGGAGGCGGTGGACCGGATCTGGCAGCACAACGTGACGGTGCTTGCGATCCAGCGGCGCGGACAGGTGCTGCGCGAGAAGATCAAGGACGTGGCCTTCAGCGTGGGCGACATCCTCTTGATGATCGTGCCGGAAAACGAGATGCACATGCTGCGCCGGGACAAGAACGTGATCGTCCTGTCCAAGCGCGGTGCCGCGCGCCCCAGCGGCTGGCGCGCGCCTTTCGCGCTGGCCACGATGGCGCTGGTGATCATCGTTTCCGCGCTCGGCTGGATGCCGATCGCGCTGACCTCCCTGGTCGGCGCCGCCGTCATGGTGACGGCCGGCTGCCTGGGCGGCGACGATGCCTACGAGGCCGTGGACTGGCGCATCATCATCGTGCTGGCGTGCCTGCTGCCGCTGGGCGTCGCGATGAGCCAGAGCGGCGCCGCCGAGTTCCTGGTGCGCCATCTCATCGGTCTGGTCGAACCCTATGGGCCCTGGGTCGTGCTGGCGATGCTGTATCTGGCCGTCCTGATGCTGTCCGAAGTGATGAGCCACGCCGCCGCCGCGGTGCTCCTGACACCGATCGCCATGTCGACCGCGCACCTCATGGGCGTGGACGCCACGCCGTTCCTCATCGCCGTGACCTTTGCCGCCGGCACCAGCTTCGCCACCCCGGTGGGCTACCAGACCAACACCATGGTCTACAACGCCGGCGGCTACCGCTTCGTGGACTTCATGAAGGTCGGCCTGCCGCTGAACCTGATCTTCTGGGTCATCGGGATCATCATGATCCCGAAGCTGTGGCCGTTCTGATCGAGCTTCGCCAATCCGGCACGCATCCGGCGGGTCAGGCCGGCAGCCCGTAGCTGCGCAGCAGGGCAGCGGGATCCGGTTCGCGGCCGCGGAAGGCGATGAAGCTCTCCAGCGCCGGGCGCGAGCCGCCCACGGCAAGGATCTCCCGGCGGTAGCGCGCGCCGGTATCCGCGTCGAACAGATCGCTGTCCTCGAACGCCGAGAACGCATCGGCCGCCAGCACCTCGGCCCACAGATAGCTGTAGTAGCCGGCGGCATAGCCCCCGGCGAAGATGTGGCTGAACGCGTGCGGGAAACGCGCCCAGGCCGGCGGGCGGATCACTGCGACCTCGTCGCGGACCTCCTCCAGCAACTCCATCACGCGGGCACCGCGCGCCGGGTCGTATTCCAGATGCAGACGGAAGTCGAACAGCGCGAACTCGAGCTGGCGAACCAGGAACATCCCGGCCTGGAAGTGGCGCGCGGCCAGCATCTTGTCGAGCAGCGCCTGGGGTAGCGGCTCACCGGTCTGCCAGTGGCGCGCAAACAGATCGAGCGACTCGCGGTGCCAGGCGTAGTTCTCCAGGAACTGGCTGGGCAACTCCACCGCGTCCCATTCCACACCTTCGATGCCGGCCACCGAGGGCAAGTCGACCTCGGTCAGCATGTGGTGCAGGCCATGGCCAAACTCGTGGAACAAGGTGACCACATCGTCGTGGGTGAGCAGCGAGGGCATGCCGCCCGCGGGCGGTGCGAAGTTGCACACCAGATAGGCTACCGGCAGCTGGACGCCGTCCCCGCGGCGCATGCGGCTGCGGCATACGTCCATCCAGGCACCGCCGCGCTTTCCGGCGCGTGCGTACAGGTCCAGATAGAAGCCGGCGAGCGGGCGGTCGTCGGCATCCAGGATGTCGAAGAAGCGCACCTCCGGATGCCAGACGTCCACGCCTTCGCGCCGCACGAGCCTCAGGCCGAACAGGCGCGAGGCCACCTCGAACAAGCCGGCAATCGCCGCCTCGGCGGGGAACCAGGGTTTGAGATCCTCTTCGGTGAAAGCAAAGCGGCTCTGGCGCAGCTTCTCGCTGGCATAGGCAATGTCCCAGGGTTCAAGCGCCTCGATGCCCAGCGTCTCGCGCGCGAACCGCGCCAGCGTCTCGCGCTCGCTTTCGGCCACGGGCCGCGCGCGGCGTGCAAGATCGTGCAGGAAACCCAGCACCCGCTCGGGGGTGCCGGCCATCTTGTCGGCCAGCGACACCTCGGCCGCATTGGCGAAACCCAGCAGCCGCGCGGCCTCGTGGCGCAGCGCCAGGATCTGCTCGATCCGGCCGCCGTTGTCGAACCGCCCGGCGTGCGGGCCCTGGTCGGAGGCGCGGGTCTGGTAGGCCGACCAGACCTCCTCGCGCAGCGCGCGGCTGTCGGCAAAGGTCAGGATGGCGGTGACGACCGGTCCCTTGAGCGTGGCGCGGTGGCCGGCTTCGCCCGCATCGGCGGCGGCCTGGGCCAGCAGCGCGCGCGCCGACTCCGGCAGGCCCGCCAGTTCCGCATCGGAAACCGGCCGCGTCCAAGCGTCGGTGGCATCGAGCACCGCGCTGCCGAACTGGGTGGTCAGCCGCGAAAGTTCCGTCTGGATCTGCGCGAATCGCTTGCGACCCTCGCTCTCCAACGCCACGCCCGAGAGTCGGAAGCCGCGCAGACTGTCTTCCACCACGGTGCGGCTGGCCCGATCGAGCGCGTTGAAAGCCGGCGCCTCGCGCACCGCCTTCACCGCCTCGTAAAGGTCACGGTTCTGGCCCAGCCAGGTGGCGTGCTCGGTGAGCTTTTCCAGCGCCTCCTCGTAGGCTTCGCGCAGCTCGGGCGAATCCTTCACGCCGTGCAAGTGGGAGACGGGCGAGAACGCGCGGCCCAGGCGCTCTTCCTGCGCCTCCAGCGGCTGCATGAGGGCCTCGAAGTTGCGTGCACCGGCGTCCGCGACGAGCCGCTCGACCACCTGGCGATACCCGTCCAGCAGCGTGTCGACGGCCGGTGCCACGTCGGCGGCGGAAATACGGGAAAAAGGCGGCAGGTCGCCGGCGGAGAGAAGGGGATTGGCGGTGTTTTTCATCGGGACGACATGGAGCGCACGCCGCGGGTTTTCAAGCGCGGGCCGGTGTCCTCCCCCGACCCGACGCCTTCAGCGCCAGATCACCGGCGTCGGAGCCGGGAAGTAGACGGTGCCCGAGACGCCCAGCTGGCCACGTGTGTTCGCGCCCCAGCAATACGCCCGTCCCTGCGCGTCCAGCGCACAGGCATGCTGGCCGCCCGCGGCAATGGCGCGCGCGCCGGAGCCCATGCCCGATACCGGCGCCGGCTGCGCATGATTCGTCCAGGCGTCGTCACCCAGCCCGAGCCGGCCGTCCCAGCCATTTCCCCAGCACCAGGCCGACCCTCCGCTCGTCAGCGCGCAGGTGAAATCGGTCCCGGCCGAGATCTGTTCCACGGCGTCGGGAAGGCCCCGCACGGCGACCGGTTCGTCCCGCGACTGCCCCGGGATGGTGTCCCCATCGCCCAGCTGACCGTAGAAGCCGTCGCCCCAGCACCAGGCCATACCGCTCACCAGGGCGCAGGTGTGCGTCTGGCCCGCGGTGATCTGCTCCGCACCACCCGGCAGGCCCTGCACGACGGCGGGAGTCGGGCGCTGCATCCTGTCGCCGATTCCCAGCTGGCCGAACCCGTTGCCGCCCCAGCAGCGCACCTCGCCGCCCGTGATGAGGGCGCAGGCGTGGCTGCCGCCGGCTCCGATGGCACGCGCGCCCTGGGTGATCCCGGCGACGGTCACCGGGCGATTGCTTCCGGCGGATGATCCGCCGCTGCCGAGCTGCCCGGAGTCGTTGGCGCCCCAGCAGCGGATCGCGCCCACGCCGGTGATGGCGCAGCTGTGCGCCGGGCCGGCCGCCACCGCACGCACGTTCGACCCCAGACCCGAAACCTCGACCGGCGTTTCGCGGCTGACGAAGCTTCCGTCCCCGAGCTGGCCCCGATCGTTCCCTCCCCAACACCAGACGCGGCCGGACTCGCTGGCCGCGCAGGCGTGGGAATCGCCCGCCGCGACCGCACGCATCGGGCCGGGCAGTCCTTCCACGCGCTCCGGCCAGGACACCCTGGCCGATCCGGTAATCCCGGACTCGACCCAGCGGTTTCTGCCCCAGCACCACACCTCGCCCGCGGCATCCAGACCGCAGCTGTACCCGCTTCCGGCGCTGATCTGGCGAATTCCGTCGCGCAACCGGACGAAGTTCGCGGTGACCTGGCGTGCGCCCGCCATCACCAGATCGCAGCTGTCCTTCCAACCGTCGCACGCACCCGACCAGCTGACGAAGGCCGAGTCCGGCGCGTCGCTCACCGCCGCCAGGGTCAGCGGGGAACCGACGGTGCGCGAGACAACGCAAGTCGAACCGCAGTCGATTCCCTCGGGCTCGCTGATCACCAGGCCCGCACCGTCGCCGGCGATCGTGACCTCCAATGGATATTCGGCCTCGTCGATGCTCAGGGTGACCGGAAGCGAACGGGGACCACCCGAACAGGCGACGTAGAACCCGCGGTCACCCGCCGCCCATGCGTGCAGCGTGGTGCTGGTCCACTCTCCCTGCGCCAGCTCGCCGCGGGGAATGCGGAAGATGCCCACGTCGTCCGGACTGCGGCGGATATGGCAGGTGGCGTTCGCCGGCACCTCGCGCAGGACCCAGCCAAAGCGCACCGGGATGCCCGATCCGCGCACGATGTGTTTCTGCACGACGCCCGTCGCGCTGTCCAAGCGGAGCATCGCGCGCGGCCCCGGATCGGGCACCGTGCTCCAGTCCACGGCCACCGGTTCGCGCCGGCTGTTGCGGTCGCCGGCGCCGAGTTGCCCGGTTTCGCCATCGCCCCAGCAGTAGGCCGCACCCTCGGCGGACACCGCGCAGCTGTGGCGGCTGCCGTTCGCCACGCTGCGCATCGCCGGCAGGCCGGGCACCGCGAGCGGCTGCGGGCTGAATGCACCGGAGGGTCTGGCCAGCTGGCCCTGGCGGTTGCTCCCCCAGCACCAGACCTTGCCGTCGCTGAACACCGCGCAGGAATGATTGCCGCCGGCGGCAAGATCCAGGGCATCGAGCGGCAGGTCGCCGACCGGCCACCGCGGCATTTCGAGCGAGGGGGCGCCCGACTGCCCGAGCTGGCCGTCCAGGTTGTTGCCCCAGCACCGCACCGCGCCGGCGCCGTCCAGGGCGCAGCTGTGCTGTTCGCCGGTCGAGATCGCACGCACGCCGCTGGCCAGGCCGGTCACCGCGACCGGGGTGTGGCGATCGCCGGCCACCGCCAGCTGCCACTCCCCGTCGCCAAGCTGGCCGTTGCCCCCTCGACCCCAGCATTTCACCGCACCGGTTTCGGTCAGCGCGCAGACGTGGCCACCGCCCGCCGCCAGCGCGCGTACGGGCTCAGAAATACCCTGCACGGCGCCAGGCGCACGATGATCCTCGAGCGTGCCGTCACCGAGCTGGCCCCAGGGATTGCGCCCCCAGCAGACCACGCCGGATTCACCCGCCGCGCAGGTGAAGTTGCCGCCCGCGGCCACGGCGGTCACGCCCTGCTGAAGGCCGCTGACCGGCACCGCGACATCGCGGTTCACCGTGGTGCCATCGCCCAGGCGGCCGCCGGCGTTGGCGCCCCAGCAGTACACCCCGCCATCGCGAATCAGGACACAGGCATGGTCGTCACCGACGCTCAGTGCGGTGGCTGCGCCGGGCAGGCCGCGCACTGCGACCGGCGTTACGCGCAGGGTGCGGCTGCCGTCGCCGAGCTGGCCGGACGCGTTCCAGCCCCAGCACCAGACGCCGCCGCCCTCGTCCAGCGCACAGGTGTGGCGCGTGCCGGCATCGACCGTGCGCAAGAGCGGCCCGGTGTTGATGGTTGCACCCGTGGCTGGCAACGTCATCAAGAAGCACGCCAAGACAAGAATCAATCCGAATCCGATGCACGACACCTGCAGCCCATCGGCCGGTCGCGCGTCCCTGACAAGAAACTCGTCCATGGGGAAACTCCTCAAAAGCCCACCGGCGCCCGCCCCCTCGGTCACCCCTGTCTGTTTGCCGCTGCGCAAATGCGCTAGCGTTCACGGCATGCTACACCGCACTCCGCCACCGCCGCCAACCGACAGCCCGCAGGCGCGCCTGCGCTGCTTTCTTGCGGGCCTGTCGCTGTTTTCCGATCTGCCCGAGGCCACGCTCGATGAGCTGGCCGCGCGGGCCGAGAGCATCGCGCTGGCAGGCGGCATGACCCTGCTCGAACAGGGCACGGCGTCCGACGCCTTCCTGGTGCTGCGCTGGGGGCGACTGGCGGCATGGCGCACCGGCGACGACGGACAGGCCCGGCGCCTCGGACAGATCAGCCCGGGCGAGTGCGTCGGAGAGGTCGGGCTGATCCTCGACCAGCCGCGCACCGCCACCGTATTCGCGCTGCGCGACAGCGAGCTGGTGCGCTGGTCGCGCAGCGAATTCGAGCAGCTCATCGCGCACCATCCCGCCGCCATGCTGCGGCTCACGCGCGAGGCATTGAAGCGCTATGCCGCGACCGCGCATCGTCCGGCCGAGGTGCGCTGCATCGCCGTGCTTCCCGGTACGCCGGGCGTGGATGCCGTCGCGTTCGCCCGCCGCCTGGCGCGCGCCCTGCCCTGGCTGGGCAAGGTGCGCGTGGTGGAAGCGGACGAGGCGCGCAGCCGCAGCGGTGGCTGGTTTTCCCGGATGGAGCAGGAGGGTCGCGGGCTGGTCTACGTCGGTGACGACGACCCGGCCTGGCGCGAGCGCTGCGTGCGCCAGAGCGACGCGGTGCTGATGCTGGCCGATACCGACGACAAGCCCGACCACGTCCTGCCCTCACCGGACGCCCTGTCGCCGCACCTGCCGCTGCACCTGGTGCTGCTGCGCCGCGATGTCCCTGCCGCAGGCAGCACGCATGCCTGGCTGGAGGCGTTTCCCGGTCGCGCCATGCACCACCATGTCATCGACGACAATGACCTCGCGCGCTGCGCCCGGCTGCTGGGCGGGCGCGCGACCGGGCTGGTGCTCTCCGGCGGCGGCGCGCGCGGCTTCGCCCACATCGGCGCGATCCGCGCGCTGCGCGAGCACCGCATCCAGGCCGATTACATCGGCGGATGCAGCGCCGGTGCCGTGGTCGGTGCCGGAGTCGCGGCGGGCTGGGACGAGGCCCACCTGGTGCGCGCGATGCGCACCGCCTTCGTCGACCATGATCCGCTCTCGGACCGCACCCTGCCGCTGGTGGCGATGTCGAGCGGTCGCCGCGTTTCCCGCGCGCTGCGCGCCATGTTCGGCGAGCACCGCATCGAGGACCTGCGCATTCCTTTCTTCTGCGTCTCGACCGACCTCACCGGCGGCAAGCTGCACGTGCACGATCGCGGCTCGCTGTGGATCGCGCTGCGCGCCGGCAGCGCGCTGCCCGGTCTGGTGCCGCCGGTGTTCCACGACCATCGGGTGCTGGTGGATGGCGGCGTCATCGACAACCTGCCGGTGGACGAGATGCAGCACCGGCTGAGCGGGGCCATCGTGGCGGTGGACGTGGGCGGCAGCTACCGGCTGGAAACCACGCTGGAGGAAACCGCCCTGCCGTCCTCCTGGCTGGAGTTCCTGCGCCAGTGGCGGCAGAAGAAGTACCCCGGCATCGGGCGCATCCTGTGGCGCGCCGCCATGGTGAACTCCGACGCGAACGCGGCGCGCCAGCGCAAGCTCTCCAGCCTGCTACTGCGCCCGCCGCTGGCCGGCATCGATCTGCTGGACTGGAAGAAGTTCGACCAGGCGGTGGAACTGGGCTACCGCGACACCCTGCGCCACTTCCAGACCCACCCCGCGGCGCTCGCCGCCCACGCCGAACAGGTCGAAAAGGCTTGAACGACCGCTGAACCGGGCGCCCGCCGGCGTCAGATTTTCCCGCCATCCGCCGTACTCCCCTGCAAGAGCCGCCGCAAGCCATGGACCGCCTCGGGGCGAGTGCTAGGATGATGGACGGGCGGCGAACCGGAACAGACAGTCGAGGCGAGCATGAAGACGCACCTGGGGCATTACGAGATCGAATCGGAGATCGGCCGCGGCGGCATGGGCGTGGTGTACCGCGCCTTCGAGCCGGCGCTCAACCGCCACGTCGCGATCAAGGAGCTTTCGCCCTCGCTCGCGCACGACCCGCAGCTGGTCGAACGCTTCCTGCGCGAGGCGCGCTCGATGGCGGCCCTGTCGGACCCGCACATCATCCAGATCTTCTACATCGGCACCGACGAGGCGACCTCGCAGCCGTTCTTCGCGATGGAATTCGTCGAGGGCGAGTCGCTCTCGGCCATCCTCAAGCGCGACGGCAAGATCGGCGTGGAGAACACCCTGCGCATCCTGCACCAGACCGCGCAGGGCCTGGCCACCGCGCACGACCGCGGAGTGATCCACCGCGACATCAAGCCCGGCAACCTGATGCTGAGCGACCGCGGCCAGGTCAAGATCGCCGACTTCGGCATCGCGCTGGCCACCAAGGATGTCTCGAAGAAGCTCACCACCACCGGCGAGTTCGTCGGCACGCCGGGCTACCTCTCGCCGGAAGTGTGCCTGGGCAAGCCGATCGACCAGCGCTCGGACATCTTTTCGCTCGGCATCGTGATGTTCGAGATGCTCAGCGGGCGCACCCCGTTCAGCGATGAAAGCCCGCTGGGCCTGATGCTGGAAGTGGTCAAGGCCGAGATTCCGAACATCCAGGAGCTCAACGGCGAGGTCGACGTCCAGACCGCGGCGATCCTCGCGCGCATGGTCGCCAAGGAGCCCGAGCAGCGCTTCCAGAGCTGCCACGACCTGGCCGCGGCGCTCGAGGCGCATCCGCTGATGGCGCGCGGCGGCACCGTCAAGCTCGCGCGTCCGGCCCTCGTCCCCGATGCCGCGACCGTCATCGGCACGCCCGCGCCCAGGTCCACCGCGCGCAAGGTGACGCCTCCGCCGGTGGTCCGCTCGGGCGCAACGCCGGCGCAGCCCGCCCCGGCCATGCCCGAACGCGCAACCGCGCCCAGCGCGCAGGCCCGGCCCTCGGTGCTGGAGCGTCCGGTGCCGCAGCGCAGCTCGGCCTGGATCCCGCTCGCGATCGCCGCCGTTCTCGTGCTGTCCGTCGCCGGCGGCGCGTTCGCCTTCCGCGGCCAGATCGTGGATTTCGTGCGCGGCTTCGGCGACGGCTTCGCCGGCCGCACGGAAGGCGCCTACGATGCGGGCCGCAACACCGGCAAGGCCAGCAACCCGATCGGCACCAGTCTGGCGGCCGATGCCGCGCCCACGTCATCCGATGAGGCCGCGGCGAACGCCTCCGCCGCATTGGCCGCCGAGGCTGCAGCGGTGGCGGCGGCTGACCCGAAGATGCCCGCCCAGGTCGTACTCCAGGATCAGGCCGCCACCGCCTCGACCGTGATCGAAGTGGAAGCCGTACCGGCACCCATGGCGACCGCCAGCGCTGCGCCGGCGGTCTTGGCGACGGTCCCGGCTACTGCGGCATCCGTCGCCGCGACACCTTCTCCGGGGGAAGGCGGGACAACCACCGTGCCGGCGACAGCCGCGCCCGTCGCGCCCAAGACGCAAACCGTGGCCAGCGCGGCACCGCGCCCGGTGGCACCACCCGTCCCGCAGCGCGTGGCGGTGATCGCGCTGGGCGATTCGGCCATTTCCGGCCCGGCGCGCAGCCGCATCGAAAACCGCCTTGCCGCCGCCGGCTTCGACCTGGTCGACGCCGAGGTGCTCGGCGTGGGCGGCAGCGACCTCGCCAGCGCGCTGAACGCACTGCGCCGTTCGGCCACCGTGGCCGTGGTGGTGCGCGCCGAGCCGGTCGGCTCGCAGCAGCTCAGCTACTACGGCCGGACCTCGGAGCTTTACACTGCCACCCTCACCGTGCGCGCCTACCGCACCTCGGACCGCAGCTCGATCGGCGGCGGCCTCAGCGAAAAAGTGCAGTTCACCACCCTCAACGCCGACTCGCAGGCCCAGTCCGCCCTGTCGGGCAAGCTCGACGGCCTCATCTCGAGCCTCGCGCCCTACCGCAAACGCGGCTGACGATCCGCAGCAGAGATTGCCCCGCCCTGGCCTCGCCGGGCGGGGCTTTTTCGTGGGGCATCCAACCCGGCGCGAGACGGCGCGAGGCGGTTCATCGCAAGGCGCGCCCTCGAACCGCCCGCGGTCCTCAGGGAAGGCTCTCGCAGCCGCGTGCGATTCCCCCTGCGATTCACCGCCTTCGGCCGGCGCCATCCCGTTCGACGCCCGCGCCCACCAGCGCGCGGCCTCGCGATCGGCCCACCGCTCCGCCTCCACCCGCTGGTCCGCTCCCATGGACGCAAGGCTGCGGGCAAGAACGCCACCCACCGCCGGGCCCACCTCGTCCTCACCGAATACGCGGGTCATCAGCAGCGCGTAGCGCGCGAACCGCCTGCGGTCGGGCATGGACAGGCGGCGCGTCTCCTCGCCGCCGGAAATCCACGCCGGGCTGTGAAGCATGATCATGCCTTCCAGCGCCAGCGGGTTGGCCTGCCGGACGCCCTCTTCGAGAGCGGCGCGCCCGTGGTCCGACAGGAACTGCGGGTAGATGAATCCGGTGCTGCCGCCAAGGCCGCCCGGCGAACCGAAATGTCGCGGCATCCTGGCGATGCTGCCGTCCTGTCGCGACATCACGAGCAGCACCTTCTGCGCCGAGCTCATGCGGCTGAAGGCGCGTTCGGCGAAGGCGTCCGCGTCGGGAAAGCGCGCCGGGTCGGCGCCTTCACACCACGACGCCAGGGCGCGGGTTTGCTCCAGCGCGTTGGCGATCGACAGCACGGCCATGTCTTCGCTGATCCGGGGCGCCTCCCCACGCTCCAGATGCGCCTGCATCTGTTCGGCGCGGCGCAGGCGCTGTTCGACCATCCGGCAGCGCCGCGTCCCGACGAACAGGCGGCACGCCGCGTCCGGATCACCTGCCTGCGCGAGCCGCTCCAGCGCATCCATCTGTTCGACCAGCGGCAGCGCGGCTTCCGGCATGGGTAGCGGCGGGCGCACCGCAGTCGGATCAACGGAGCGATCGATGCTCACCCCTGCCAACGGTATGTCCTGTCCAGGCGCGGGTTCGTCCATTGGCCGCCCTCCTGGCGGACACCGGATTCTGCACCGTCTTGGCGCCCCTTCCCTCCCTCAGAACCGTCGAACACGCTGAAAAGAAGGCCGGCCAACGCAAGCGCGCCAGCGAGCAATGCGGCCTGCCGCCGGAACTTGATGGCGTTACGCGTACGCATTCCAGTCACCCCGGCTTGGCCACCATCAGCCAGAACACCGCCACCAGGCCCGCGAACGCCGGCCAGCCCAGCGCGAACCACAGACGCATCAGGCGATGGTAGGACGGCGGAAGCGGCGCGCCGGCGGCGTCCGCGGCCTCGGCCAGGGCGCGCAGCCGATACTGGATCCAGACCACCGGCAGCCAGCACGCGCCGGCCAGCGCGTAGAGCCCGAGCGAGAGCCGGATCCACGATGCGCCCCAGGAAAGCCCCATCAGGTGCAGGAGCCAGAAGCCGGTCAGCGGCTGGACGATGATGGCCGGAGTGGTGAACAGCCAGTCGGCCAGCACCACGTGGCGCGCCGTGACCGCGATCGCCGCCACCTCGCCGCGCCGGTACGCCATCCACTGGAAGAAGGCCGTGCCCAGCCCGGTGCCGAACAGCACCGTGGAGGAGAGGATGTGCAACGTCTTGACGAGCAGGAACTCCACTACTGCCGCTCCGCCCCCGCCGCGGCGATCGCGATGGCGACCAGGACCACGATGTTCTTCAGAAGCCCCCCGAACGGGTCCAGCCAGACGCCCGGCAGCAGCGCGCCGATGCAGACGGTGTAGCCGACCACGAGCGCGGCCATCGCGGCCAGCGGGCGGCGCGGGCGGCGCGCGAGAAGGAGCCAAAGGCCCAGCGCGACGTCGGCAAGGCTTCCGCCCAGCGCGAGCGGACCGGCCCAGGATTGCGGCAGCCCGCCGGCTTCGAACAGCGACTCCACCGCCGCCACGGGCGTCATCAGGCCGACCGCGCCCGAGGCGAGAAAGGTGAGCGCCAGCGCCGCGTGCAGGAGCGGCCGCAGGAACACGGTTCGCGCCTGCCAGCGGTCCGCGCTGCTGGCCGCGCCGCGCGCAAGCGCCACTTCCAGTGGCGCGGGGTTCCACCCCAGCACCGCCCGGCTATGCGACAGCGACGCATCCGAAACCACGCTGCCGCGCTCCAGCATGCGCCACATCGTCATGCCCAGCGGCCCGCGCCCGAACGCTTCGCCCAGCCGCGCGCCGAGCCGCGCCAGCGCGCGCGGAACCGCGATGAATCGCGCCTCGCCCATTCCCAGCCAGCGCCGCCACAGGCCGAGGTAGCGGCGCAGCGTGATCGCCTCCGGGCCGCCCAGCTCCAGGCGCTGGCCGGCCGCCTCGGGACGCTCCAGCGCGGCGAGCACCGCGGCTGCCAGGTCCTCGGCATCCAGCGGCTGCAGCCGCGTCTCGCCGCGCCCGGGAATCGGGATCAGCGGCAGCGCCGCAAGGCCGCGCAGCAGCGTGGTGCCGCCGTAGGAACCGCGCGTGGAATAGACCACCGAGGGGCGCAGCACCACCGCGTCGATGCCGCTGCGCAGGATGGCTTCGTCGCCCCGGTGCTTGGAGGCGACAAACTCGGCGTCGCGCGGATCGCCCAGCGCGGATACCTGCACCAGGCGGCGTACGCCGGCGTCCCGGCAGGCCTGCGCCAGCGCCAGCGGCACCGTCGCGTGGACCCGCTCGAAGTCGCCCGCGCGCGCTTCCCGCAGGATGCCGGCGCAGTTGACCACCGCGTCGATCCCGGCCAGCCGCGGGCGCCACGCCGCGGCATCGACGTCGCGCGTGAAGTCGCAGGCCACCGAGTCCATGCCGGGCATGGCGGCGCGCGAACCGCGCACCGCGGCCACCGGCACGTGTCCGGCGCGCAGCAGCGCCGCCACGACGTGCATGCCGATGAAGCCATAGGCGCCGGTGATCAGCACCCGCACCGACGCGCTCCGGGAAACTCCGCCGAATGGCGCGGCGCGGGGCGCGGACCGGGCCTCCGGCTCACTCCCGCGCCTCCCGGTCGCGCAGCGCGGACTCCAGCCTGTCGAGGGTCGTCTTGGCGCGCGGCGAGACTTCCGGCATCTCGTCCAGGGCCCGCCTGGCGCGCGCCAGCGCGGCGCGCGCCGGCGCGGGCTCGCCGCGCGCGAGATGCGCCTGGGCCAGGGCGGCCTGGGCGAGCACCTTGATGTCGCTGCGGGTGTCCTCCAGCCGTTCGGCCATCGCCACGGCTTCTTCCGCCGCGGCCAGCGCCTTGTCCAGGTTGCCCGCTCCCAGCGCCATGCCCACCAGGTTGGTCAACCCGAAGGCGACCATCGGGTGATCGCCGCGATAGGTGCGCCGGCGCAGCTCGACCGACTCGCGCGCCAGCTCCAGCGCCTCCTCGCGCCGCCCCATGTCGGACAGCAGCAGCGCGCGGTTGTTGAGCTGGATGGCCATTTCCCGGGTGGCCTCGGGATACTCCGTCCGCAGGATGTCGTAGGCGCGCCGGTACAGCGCATCGGCCTCCTCGCGCCGATCCAGTCCGTGCAGGATCTGCGCCTGGTTGGTCAGCAGGCTGCTGTATTCATCCCGGGGAATCTCCACGCCGCCCTGCTCGATCGCGGCCAGCGCGGCGGCCACGTGCGGCTCGGCCTGCGCGTATTCCTCCCGCTCCATGTAGAGGTACCCGAGATTGTTGCTCGCCCGCACGAAAAACGGGGTGTCGCGCTGGCCGCTGCGGCGAACGCCGGCCAGCACCTCTTCCAGCAGCGTCGCGGCCTCGCTGTAGCGGCCCTGATCCACCCGCAGCAGCGCGAGGCTGTCGGAGATCTGCCAGGCCAGCAGGCTGGACGGGCCGAAGGCGATCTTCGCCTCGGCAAGCGCCGCCTCCAGCTGCCTGCCGGCGGCTTCGAGCCGGTTGAGGTTGAGCAGGTTGTTGCCCAGCGCGTGGCGCAGGCCGGCGGCGATCTCCGGTCGCTGCGCGAAGCGCGCATCGATCCTCGCGCCCGCGGCTTCCAGCACGTCGCCCAGGCCCACCTCGCTGCCGGCGTGATCGACGCTCGACTCGGTCAGGACTTCCATCAGGAAGGCGTTGATCTCCTGCGCGTCGGCCGCGGCCAGCCGCGCGCGGTGCGCCTGCACCAGGGCCGTGGCGCCGGCGCCCAGGATCAGCAGCAGCGCGACCGCCGCCGTCGCGGTGGCGGCGCGATGGCGCCCCACGAACTTGCGCATCCGGTAGCCGAGCGAATCGGGCTGCGCCAGCACCGGCTGGCCCGCCAGATAGCGGCGAAGGTCGTCCGCCAGCTCCTGCGCCGAGCCGTAGCGCCGCCCGGGTTCCTTGTGCAGCGCCTTGGCGACGATGCGCTCCAGATCCGGCGCGATCTGGCGCGGCATCTCGAGATACCCGGGCGACGCGTCATCATCACGCAGCGCGCGCGAGACGCTGGGCGGCTCGGTGGTGCAGATCGCACGCTCCAGTTCCGCCGGCGTGAGCGAATCGGTCTGGTAGGGGCGCTTTCCGGCCAGCATCTGGTAGAGCATCACGCCGAGCGAATAGACGTCCGAACGGGTGGTGAGCGGGCGTCGGCGCAGCTGCTCGGGGCTGGCGTAGGCCGGCGTCATCGCGCCCAGCAGGGTGGCCTGGGTTTCATCTTCCGGCGCGCCCTGGGCGCGCACCGGATCGAGCAGCTTGGCGATGCCGAAATCCAGCAGGTGCGGCGTGCCGCCGGCGTCGACCAGCACGTTGCCCGGCTTGAGATCGCGATGCACGATCAGGTGGCGGTGCGCCTCCTGCACCGCCTCGCAGACCTGGCAGAAGAGGCGGATGCGGTCGGCCAGCTCCAGCCGCTGCTCGCGGCAATGGCGCATCAGGTCGACGCCGTCGATGTAGTCCATCACCAGGTACGGCAGGCCGGCGTCGGTCTGGCCGCCGTCGATGATGCGCACGATGTTGGGATGCTGGAGCTGGGCGAGGATGGCGCGCTCCTCCTCGAAGTGCGCCAGCACGCCGCGCTGCCAGTCCGCATCGACGAACGGATGGATCGGCTGCACCAGCTTGATCGCCACGCGCTGCTCGAACAGCCCGTCGTCACGCGAGGCCAGGAACACCGCGCCCATGCCGCCGGCGCCGATCGGACGCTCGATGCGGTAGACCCCGATGCGCTCGTCCGGCTGCGGCAGGCCCGGGTGTACGCGCGCCGAGGGGCTGGGCGCGGTATCGAAAAGATCCGCCGCGCGCGCCTGCACCGACAGCAGGGAACGCACCCGCCGCGCCAGCGCCGGCGGCAGCGAAAGCGCGGCGAGCGCGGCCTCCTGTTCGCGCTCCGGAAGGTCGAGGAGCTGATCGAGCACCTCGAGCGCGCGACGCTCGTCGCCGTCCTCGCCCAGCACCTGCGTGACCGTCACGGCCCGCTCTCCCCGCCGCCGGCGCCGGAACGCTCCGCACCGAGCGCATCGAACAGCCAGACGCGCGCCGCCTGCCAGTGCCGCTTCACCGTGGCCGGGGAGATCTCCATGACCTCGGCGGTTTCCTCGATCGACAATCCGCCGTAGAAGCGCAGCTCCACCACGCGCGCCTTGTCCGGCGCCAGCGCCTCCAGCCGCTGCAGCGCCTGCTCCAGCGCCAGCGCGTCCAGCGCGCCCTCCTGCGCCGGAAGGTTGGTGAACAGCGTCACGCGCTGGCCGCCGTCGCGCTTTTCCGCCTGGTGCCTGCGCGCGTGGTCGATCAGGATCTCGCGCATCAGCCGCGCGGCCACGCCGATGAAGTGCGCGCGATCGCGCCAGTCGATGCGCTCGAGCGCTGCCAGACGCTGGTAGGCCTCGCTCACCAGGGCGGTCGGCTGCAGGGTGTGGTCGGCGCGCTCGCGGCCGAACTGGCGCACGGCCAAGCCGCGCAGCTCGCCGTAAAGCAGGGCCACGAGGCGATCGCGGGCCTCCAGGCTGCCGGCCCGCCAGTCGTGCAGAAGTTGGGTTGCCTCGCCGGCCATGACGGGCAATCTACCGCAGCAACGCGAAAACGTCAGGCGCGCGGCATCAGCGGTCGCGTGAAAGGCCCGCCGCCTCCAACTCGCGCAGATACGCCGCCCAGTTGGCCTCCCGGTCGCGGCCCAGCTCGCGCAGCGTTTCCCAGCTGTAGATGCCGCTGGCGTGGCCGTCGGAGAAGCGCAGCAGCACGGCGTAGTTGCCGACCGGCTCGATGCCCACGATGCCGACCTGGCGGCGCCCGCCCAGCAGCACCTTCTGCCCCGGCCCGTGGCCCTGCAGTTCGGCCGAGGGCGAATGCACGCGCAGGTACTCGGCCGGCAGGTCGAAGCGCGTGCCGTCATCGAACGCGACCTCCAGCGTGCGGGCGGCACGGTGCAGCACGAGGTCGGTGGGGCGAGGCGTGCTCACAGGATGTAGCGGCTCAGGTCCTGATCCTGCACCAGCCCGCCGAGGGTGCGATCCACGTAGGCGGCGTCGATCGTGACCGATTCGCCGTCGCGGTCCGGCGCTTCATACGAAAGCGTGTCGAGCAGCCGCTCCAGCACCGTGTGCAGGCGGCGCGCGCCGATGTTCTCGGTGGTTTCGTTGACGGTGAAGGCGATGTCGGCGAGCCGATCCACGGCGTCGGCGGTGAATTCGATTTTCAGCCCCTCGGTGCCCAGCAGCGCCTGGTACTGGCGGGTGAGCGCGCTGTGCGGCTCGGTCAGGATGCGGCGGAAGTCCTCGCGGGAAAGCGAGCTCAGCTCGACCCGGATCGGGAAGCGGCCCTGCAGCTCGGGGATGAGGTCCGAGGGCTTGGCCACATGGAAGGCACCCGAGGCGATGAAGAGGATGTGGTCGGTCTTGACCGCGCCGTACTTGGTGCTGACGGTGGAGCCCTCCACCAGCGGCAGCAGGTCGCGCTGCACGCCCTCGCGCGAGACGTCAGCGCCGTAGCCTTCCGAACGCTTGGCGACCTTGTCGATCTCATCGATGAAGACGATGCCGTTCTGCTCGGCGGCTTCGATCGCCTGCTCGCGGATCTCGTCCTCGTTGACCAGGCGCGCGGCCTCTTCCTCGATCAGCAACGGGCGCGCGGCGGAAATCTTCAGGCTGCGCTTCTGGGTCTTGACGCCAGAAAGCTGGGAGAACATCTGACGCAGCTGCTGGCCCATCTCCTCCATGCCCGGCGGAGCCATGATGTCCACGCCCACGTTGACGGCCGTCTCCAGCTCGATCTCGCGTTCGTCGAGCTTGCCCTCGCGCAGCTGCTTGCGGAACTTCTGCCGGGTATCGCCCTGCGCGGACTCGTCCTGCGGCCAGCCGGCCGAATCGCTGCGGCGCGGCAGGAGCGCATCCAGGATACGCTCCTCGGCGCGGTCTTCGGCCTGATTGCGCACCCGCGTCTTGGCCTGCTCGCGCTGCATCTTGACCGCGGTATCGACCAGGTCGCGCACGATCTGCTCGACGTCCTTTCCGACGTAGCCTACTTCGGTGAAGCGCGTGGCCTCCACCTTCACGAACGGCGCGTTCGCCAGCGTCGCAAGTCGGCGCGCGATCTCGGTCTTGCCGACACCCGTGGGGCCGATCATCAGGATGTTCTTGGGCGTCACTTCGCGGCGCAGATCCGGATCGAGCTGCATCCGCCGCCAGCGGTTGCGCAGCGCGATGGCCACCGCGCGCTTGGCGGCGTTCTGGCCGACGATCCAGCGGTCCAGCTCATTGACGATTTCGCGTGGGGTCATGGTGTTTGCGAGGATTGAGGATTGGGGATCGGGGATTTGGAAGAGCGGGGGTCGGTCGGAACGGGGTTTAGCCAATCCCGAATCCCCAATCACAGCTCCTCGATCGTCCGATTGTGGTTGGTGTAGATGCAGATGTCGCCGGCGATCTTGAGCGCCTGCTCGACGATCTGGCGCGGGTCCAGGTCGGTGTTTTCGATCAGGGCGCGGGCAGCGGCCTGGGCGAAGGGGCCACCCGAGCCGATGGCGATCAGGCCATCTTCGGGTTCGAGCACGTCGCCGTTGCCGGAAATCAGCAGCGAGGCCTCCTTGTCGACCACCGCGAGCATGGCTTCGAGCCGGCCCAGGCGGCGATCCGTGCGCCAGTCCTTGGCCATTTCCACCGCCGCGCGCACCAGCTGGCCGCCGTGCTTTTCCAGCTTGGCTTCGAACAGCTCGAACAGGGTGAAGGCATCGGCCGTGGCACCGGCAAAGCCCGCCAGCACCTTGCCGTTCGCCAGCCGGCGCACCTTGCGCGCGTTGGCCTTGACCACGGTGTTGCCGAGCGTGACCTGCCCATCGCCGCCGATCACGACGCGATCACCGCGGCGCACCGAAACGATGGTGGTGGCGTGGAAGGTATCGGTCTGGCTCACGGTCGGTATTCCCGAGGATCGAAGGCTCTGGATATGCGGCCTGCGCGGCGCAAATCAACCGTCCTCGCTGCGGCTGCGGCGACGCGCCCGCGGATGCGCGTCGTCGTACACCCGCGCCAGGTGCTGGAAATCCAGGTGGGTGTAGATCTGGGTGGTGGCGATGTCGGCGTGGCCGAGGAGTTCCTGCACCGCGCGCAGGTCGCCGGAGGATTCCAGCACGTGGCTGGCGCAGGAATGGCGGAACAGGTGCGGATACACGCGCTTGTCGATGCCCTGGCGCTGCGCGACGGCCTTGATGCGCCGGCCCACGAGGGCTTCGCCGATCGCCCCGCCGCGCGCGCCCTTGAACACCGGCTGCGCCGGCGTGGCGGCACCGAGCGCGCGCAGCGCCGAAAGCGCCTCGCGCGCCTTGCTGCCGACCGGTACATCGCGGCTGCGGCCGCCTTTGCCGCGCACCCGCACCAGGCCCTCTTCCAGTTGAAGATCTCCCCAGCGCAGGCCGCACAGCTCGGCGCGGCGCAGGCCGGAGGAATAGAGCAGTTCCAGCATGGCGCGATCGCGCACGTCCTCGGGCGTCAGGGTGGGGAAATCGAGCAGCCGGCTCATTTCGTCGGCATCGAGCACCTGCGGCAGCTTGCGCGGCGCGCGCGGCGCGCGCAGGTCGGCCGCGGGGCTCGCCGCAAGTCCGCCTTCGCGCAGGAGGTGGCCGAAGAAGCCGCGGCACGAAGACAGGAGCCGCTGCACGCTGGTGGCGGAAAGGCCGCGGCGGTGCTCGGCGGCGATGAAGCCGCGCATCTGTTCGGGATCCAGCGCGCGCCACTGCGCAAGGCCGCGCCGGCGCGCGAATCCGACCAGGCGCGCGAGGTCGCGGCGGTAGCCGGCGAGGGTGTGCGGCGAATAGCCGCGCTCCACCCGCAGGCCATCCAGATACGTCAGCACGGGGGCGGCGAGCGCGTCCGCCACGGCGAACGTGTCGTCCGGATCGCGCTCGCCTGCCGTGGCCATCGCCAGCCTCCGCCGCTCAGGCGTCGTAGCGCGACAGCGCCGCCGCCAGGGCTTCGGCCATCAGGCGCAGGAACAGCGTGCCCATGCCCGGATAGAAGCGGTTGGCATCGCTGCTTCCGACCGCGAGCAGGCCGTGCCGGCCCAGCGGAAGCAGGGCGGTCGACTGCACCTTGCCGGCGTCATCGCCGAACAGCACGCCCATCTTCGGCGGCTGCAGACGTCCGCACAGCGGCTCCTCGCCGGCCAGGAAATCGGCAAACGGCGCGAGCGCCGCATCTCCGGGTGCCAGCACGCGCCACCAGGGGCTTTCCGGAACGCCATCGCGCGAACCCACGAGCACCACCCGTACCCACTCGCTGCTGAAATCCTCGCGCAGCGTGGCCACCAGCGTGGCCAGCGTCTCGGGCAGGCTGCGCGCGCGCAGCAGCGCCAGGGTGAGCTGGTGGGTGCGCACCGTCAGGCGCTCGTTCTCGTTGGCGATGCCGTAGAGCTCGAGCAGACGCCGGTTGAGCTCGCGGTTCTTCTCGCGCAGTGCGTCCAGCTGATAGCTCGCCAGCGAGGTGGTGCGCCCGTCCTCGCGCGGCACGTCCATCGCCAGGGCGACATCCGGGTACTGCGAGAAGAAGGCGGGATGCTCGCGCAGCCAGGCGGCCACGTCGCCGGCGGCGAGCTCGCGTCGTGCGGAATCACTCATGTCAGGAACTCTCCCTCGAAGACAAACTCGGCCGGCCCGGCCAGGTGGATGGCGTACCCCGGGCCGGGCCACCGGACGTGCAGCACGCCGCCGGGCAGGTGCACCGCGACGCGCTCGCCCACGCGGCCGCGTCGCGCCAGCACCGCCACCGCGGCGCAGGCTCCCGAACCGCAGGCCAGCGTTTCACCCACGCCGCGCTCGTACACGCGCAGGTGGATGGTGTCGACATCGAGCACCTGGGCGAAGCCCACGTTGCAACTGTCGGAAAAGGCCGGATCGTCCTGCAACACGCGCCCGATGCGCTCGACCGGCGCGACGGCGACCTCGGGCACTTCGATCACGACGTGCGGGTTGCCCATCGAGACCGCGCCGACTTCGACCGCTTCATCGCCGAATCTGAAGACGTAGCGATCCGCTTCCGGCCGGGAAAGGCCGACGGCGGCTGGCGCGAAATCGGGAATCCCCATGTCGATGCCGATGCCTTCGCCTTCGATCCGCGCCGCGACGCGCCCGCCCGGGCCATCGAGCGAAAATCCGTCGGCGCGGGCCGCCTCCTCGCGCAGCAGCCACGCCGCCACGCAGCGCGCGCCGTTGCCGCACTGGCCGGCACGGCTGCCGTCCGCGTTGAAGATGGCGTAGCCCGCCACGGCACCGGGATCGCGCGGCGGATCGATGGTGATGAGCTGGTCGAAACCGATCCCGCGATGCCGATCGGCGAGGCGCGCCACGCGCGCCGGCGGCAGATCCACCGGGCCGGCGCGCCGGTCGACGATGGCGAAGTCGTTGCCGGCACCATGCATCTTGGAAAAACGCAGTGGCACAGGCCGCGGGATCACGACGAAAGCGACGTGGCCGATCCGGTCGGTCGCACGAGGTCGCCCTTGTTGCCACAGGCGCACGCGGCGAGGACCAGGAGGCACAGCAGGAGGATGCGCGGGATGATTTTCATGGTGCCAGTATAATCGCGTCATTCCACACCCGGGCCTGCCATGTCGCCGTCCCTGTTCGTCCTGATCCCGGCACTCGCCTGCGCGATCTTCGCGCTGATCTTCATTGCCGGCGCGTGGCGGCGCAGGCACCGGCGCGCGGCGCTGGGTGCGGGCGTGCGGGTGCTGCTGGCATTGGGCTTTGGCCTGGCCGCGCTGGGGCTCATCGGCCTGGGCCTTTCGATCCGGCACTATCTGGCGCTGGAGGGCGAAGTGACGGTGGCCGAGCTTGCGTTCAGCGAAATCGCGCCGCAGCGCTTCCAGGCGCGCATCACCACGGCCGATGGCCGCGAGCAGCGCGTCGAGCTGGCCGGCGACGAATGGCAGCTCGACGCCAGGGTGCTCTCCTGGAAACTGCCGGCGGTGCTCGCCGGCGCGCCGCCGCTGTACCGCGTGGAGCGGGTTTCAGGGCGCTATCGCGATATCACGCAAGAGCGCGAGGCCCAGCGCAGCGTTCATGCGCTCGATGCCGGTACCCTGCCCGACCTCTGGGCGCTCAAGGGACAGTTCCCGCGCTGGCTGCCCTTCGTCGATGCCCACCATGGCAGCGCGGCCTACCTGCCGATGCGCGACGGCGCGCGCTTCACCGTCACCCTGGGCGGGCGCGGCGGCCTGGTGGCGAGGCCATCGGACGACGCCACACGCCGCCTGATCCAGGATTCCGGCTGGTGATCCACAACCACCCCGGGCACCGTTTCCCCGACGGCAACACCCATCGCGCTATGCTGCGGCCTTTCCTCCCGATCATCGCCATGCCGCTCCGATCTGCCCTGCGCCCTCCGACACGGGCCCGCCTCGTGCCCGGCCCGGATTCGAACCGGTAGCCCGCGTGCCCTCTGCGCCTGCGCCCACGCGGCACCGCCGCCGTTTCACCCCGACCCAGCTCTGGGGCGGGCTGTTGGCGATGGCCACGGCGATCAGCCTGCTGCTTTTCCTGGACCGCTACCTGGGCCGCCTGGCGAACGATCGCGCCGGCGAGTGGCTGCGCGTCCTGATCGAGGAGTCCACCGGCACGTTCACTGCGGCGCTGCTGGTGCCGGTGATGGTGTGGGCGGTGCGGCGCTGGCCGCCGTTCGGCGCGCGCTGGAAAACCCATCTGCCGCTGCAACTGCTGATCGCCATGGCGGTCGGATTCGTCCACACCACGACAACCTACCTGCTGCGCGACCTGCTCATCGCCAGTCCGGGGGTTCTCGGTGCAGGCAACTATGCGCTGTCGCCCAACCGCTACCTGCTGGCGCTGCCGACCGGGCTGATCGTGTACGCGGTGGTCGCCGCACTGACCACGGTGATCGACCGCTACCGCGGCGCGCGCAACCGCGAGCTGGAGGCCGTCGAACTGCGCGCCGAGCTCACCCAGGCCCAGCTGCTGGCGCTGCAGCGTCAGCTCGAACCGAACTTCATGTTCAACACCCTGCGCACGATCACGCAGCTGGTGTACGCCAATCCCAAGGCGGCCGAGGAAATGATCGCGCGCATGACCGCGCTGCTGAAGCACTCCCTCGCCAGCGACGCCTCGCACGAGACCACGCTGGCCAACGAACTGCGCGTGCTCGATCTCTACCTCGACATCATGCGGCTGCGCTACGCCGAGCGCCTGTTCGTGCAGGTGGACGCCCCGCCCGAACTGGCGCGCGCCATTCTGCCGCGATTCCTGCTGCAGCCGCTGGTGGAAAACGCACTGCGCCACGGCGACGACCCCGCCATGACCCTGGTCGCCGTGCGGGTGATCGTGCGATCCGAAGGCGACAGCCTGATCATCCGGGTGCGCGACCACAGCCGCTGCGACGACCAGTCCCCGCAAAGCGTCGGCGTGGTCAACGCAGCCGCGCGCATCGCACAGCTCTACGGACCCGGTTACGGGCTTTCCAGCGAGCGCACCGACGAAGGCATCGAAGTGACGGTGCGCCTGCCGCTGCGTATGGACGCGGCGTGATCGCACGCCCGCAGGCCGCCACGGGCATCCCGAAGTTTCCTGAAACCTCCGTCCACCGCCGGCGCGTGTCCGGTTTCCGCACCCGGCTCCGTAACAGACACCAAGCCGGCACTGTCCGCAGCAGCGCCTCCGGCCTCCATGCGCCATCCTGGCCGCACACCCGCCCCGACCGAGGAACGACCCATGCACCATTCCACCGCTCCGCACACCCTCCTCCGCCGCACGCCTTTGCTGGGCGCGCTGCTCTCCCTCGCCCTGATCGCCGTGTGCCCGGCCGTCCTGGCCAATGAAATCGAACCTGGGCTGTGGGAGTTCCGCACGAAGATGGACTCGCCCGATGGTTCCAGCCCCGTTGCCGCGCAGATGGCACAAATGCAGGAGCAGCTTAAGAACCTGCCGCCAGAGGTTCGCAAGATGATGGAGCAGCAGATGGCGGGGGCCGGCGTCGCTCTCGGCACCGGTGGAGAAGGCATGTCCTTTCGCGTGTGCATTACCCCGGAAGACGCCAAGGCCGGCCCGATCCGCGAAGGGCAGCAGGAAGGGGAATGCGTCTACTCGCGCGTGCAGCAGAAGGGCAATACCTGGAGCGGGCGGGTAACCTGCAGCGAGCCGCAGATGCAGGGCGACTTCACCACCACCCTGCACAGCCCCAGCCACCACACCACCGAAGCGCAGATGCAAGGCCAGTCGATCGGCACTATGACGATGCAAACCGAATCCAGGCGCCTCGGGAGCGACTGCGGCAAGCTGTCGCGGCGCAGGCGCTGATCGGGCGGACGACGAGGCGGCACGCTGCCGTGCCGCCGGATCGGGGTCAGCCTGGACCGACCCCGAAGCCGTCGGCGAAGATCGCGTCGCCGAGCGGAATCTGCGAATCACGGCAGGCCTGGCCGCCGGCGCTGAGGCGGATGTTGTCCACCGCCCAGCCGGCCGCATTGACCGACGCATCCGACTGGAGCCGGAAGCGAAGACGGAAGGCGCTGCCGCCGGCCGCCGCGGGCAGTTCGATTCGGTTCGCCTGCCAGGCGGTGCGGCCGCTGCAGCTGTAGACCTCGGTCCAGCTGCCGCCGCCGTTGCTGCTGTACTCGACCCGCCCAAAGTCGTAATCGGCCTCGGTGGCGCATCGATCCTCGAACTCCAGCACCGCGTCGGCATAGCCGGAAAGGTCGAGGTTCGCCGCCATCGTCAGCGAGGCGCTGGCATTGTTCGGGTAGCCGGGAGTGTGCCAGGCCCTGCCAGCGTGGCCGCCGATGCTGCTGCCGATGGTCCAGGGTGACTGCGCGCCCCAGTTCGCGCCGCCCTGCTCCACGTCATCGAACAGGCGTTCGCAGACGTGCAACAGCGCGAAATCGCGCACCTGCTGCTGCCCGCCGGCCAGCGCCACGCCATGGAGCTCTTCGGCAAGATAGCCCGGCGCGCTGACGCGCACGTCCACCGTGCCGGCGCGCATGGTGCGCAGATAGCTGCCGTCGGCGGCACTGGACTGCGCGACGCGCTCCTCGTCGGTCACCGGATTGCGCACGGTGACACTGGCAGCCAGCGGCGCACTGTCCACCAGCGCCGTCACGGTACCGGCGAGCGCGGCGATCTGCGCAGCGGGCGCGACATCCACCAGGGCCGCATCCGGCGTTCCGGCGCGCCCCTGACTGTCGGTGCCCTGCACGAACACCAGATAGCGACCGTCGGCCAGTCCCGCGGTCGGCAGCGAACCGGTCGCCGTCTCCTGGGTGGCGTTGAACGCGCCGTCCGCGGCGGCCAGCGGAATGGCGGCTGCGCCGCTCGCCCAGGGCGGCGTGCCGATATAGGCCGCCGCCGAGGCAATCGGATAGGTGGCCTGGGTACCGTTGGACTGGTTGAAGCGGCCGCTGTGCAGTGACGCGCTCAGGCGGATCGGGTCGCCTTCGGCCACGAGTTCCGGCGATGCCGTCACCGCCAGCGTGTCCGGCCCGTAGGGCAGCCGGTACGGCGCATAGGCCGCGCGCGCGGCGTAGCGCAGCGCGGCGAGGTTGATCGGATAGGTGCTCGATTCGAAGCTGGCGCAGCCCTCGAAGAAGGCGGTGCCCAGCTCGATGGTGTAGGACGGCGCGCCCAGCAGGCCGTAGAAGGTGTCGTCCGTGGTGCCGTCGGTCGGATACAGCTCCACCGCCGCCTGCGGGGTGTAGCCGTTGAACCAGGCCATGCGCCGGCCGAGCGTGCGCAGCGCGGCGTCGTTCGGCGCGGCGGTGTAGACATCGCCCCAGGACCACAGCACCAGCTTCGAATAGCTGTGCACGTCGAAGAAGAGGCCACGATAGTCGTCCGGCGCAGGCGTCGTGGTGTCGTCCGGCCGGCGGTCTTGCAGCACGCCGTCCGAATACACCCCGCCCGCGCCGCGCGTGCCGGCGACGTAGGTCACCAGGTTCACGGTCTCCGGCTCCGACATCGGAGTCGGGCCGCGATAGGTTTCGGCGCACGCATTGCCGCTCGAACCCTGCCCACCGGTGGTGTTCCAGTGGAACGGGAAGTTGCGGTTGAGGTCGATGCCGTAGGTGGTGCTGCCGCACGAGCCGTTGGTGTTGTTGGTGTTCTTGCGCCAGGACAGCCCAGTCTCGGCTTTCTTGCGGCCGTCCGGATTGGCCATGAGGATCAGGTGGAAATCGACGTGATCGAGCAGCCAGGTGGCCTGCGGATCGATCCCGTAGCCCGTCGCCAGCCATTCGGCGAAGCGGGTGAGCAACTCCGCCGGGGTGTACTCGCGCGCGTGGATCGAACCGTAGGCGACGAAGGCCGGGCGCTGCGGATCGGATGCGAGGGTGTCGAAGTTGGTCAGGCGCAGCACGCGCATTTCGTGGCCGTTCGCCGGGTTCCGGCTCTTCTCCCAGCTCGGGCCGATGCTGCCGACGGCGGCGAGTTGCGGATAGGCGAGCGCGAGGTCGTCCATGGTCTGGTAGGCACCCTCCACCGTGCGGTAGCAGGCGAAGCCCGGAATCGACGGATAGCCGCCAGCGCTGAGCGTGCGGGTGCCGGCCGCGAGCGCGGTGTCCATCGACTTCCGGAAATCGCGCAGCTGCGCGGTGCCGGCCAGATCGATGCTCACGGTGAGCCCGGCGGCCTCGAGCATCGCGATGCCGACCTCATCCACATCCACCCGCAGCACCTGGCGCTCGGCGTCGATCTGGGCATGCTGCAGCTGCGCGGTGGCGCGGTGCAGCGCGGCGCGGTCCGGCCAGTGCGCCTCGACCATCCATTCTTCGGCGCTGGCGCTCGAAAAGGCCATGCACGCGACAGCCGCCATGGCGGCAAAGGCGAGGGTGCGCATTGATGTTTCCCCGAAACGAAAGGCGCGATGGTACTCGCGTGCTTCGGTCAATGATGCCCGTTTTCAGATGTTCTTGACCAGGATCAGCCGGCCGGTTCCATCCGCCGATACCCGATGGCCTCGGCCAGGTGCGCGGTGCCGATGGCGTCGATGCCGGCGAGGTCGGCGATGGTGCGCGCCACGCGCAGGATGCGCTGGCTGGCACGCGCGGAAAGATGCAGTTGGTCGATGGCGCGTTCGAGCAGGACGCGATCGTTCGGGCTGAGCGCGCAGTCGCGATCGGTCCGTGCCTGCGGCAATGCGGCATTGGCCATTCCGGCACGCTGCAGCTGGCGCGCGCGGGCGGCTTCGACACGGGCGCGCACGCGGGCGCTGGTCTCCCCGCGCGGTGCCTCGGGACGCAGGTCGGCCGCCGGCACGCGCGGCACTTCGATCTGGATGTCGATGCGGTCCAGCAGCGGCCCGGAAATGCGCGCGCGGTAGCGGGCGACCTGCTCGCGACTGCAGTGGCAGCGCCCGTTCGGATCGCCCGCCCAGCCGCAGGGGCAGGGATTCATCGCGGCGACGAACTGGAAGCGCGCGGGAAACTCGGCCTGGCGCGCGGCGCGCGAAATCACGATGCGGCCGGATTCCAGCGGCTCGCGCAGCACTTCGAGGGTGCGCCGCTCCCATTCAGGCAGCTCGTCCAGAAACAGCACGCCGCGATGCGCCAGGCTGATCTCGCCGGGGCGCAGCGACGCCGCGCCGCCGCCGCCAACCAGGGCGACGGCGGTGGCGGTGTGGTGCGGCGCGCGAAATGCGGGGCGTCGCCAGTTCGCAAGGTCCGGCCGCTGCCCGGCGAGCGAGGCGATGGCGGCGCATTCCAGCGCATCCGCGTCGCTGATCGAAGGCAGGAGCGTCGGCAGGCGCTGCGCCAGCATCGACTTGCCGCTTCCCGGCGGGCCGATCATCAAGAGGTTGTGGCCACCGGCGGCGGCGACTTCCAGCGCGCGGCGCGCCTGCGGCTGGCCGCGCACGTCGGAAAGATCGGGAAGCGAGGCATCCACTTCGGCGACGGCGGTTTCCGGCAGCGGCCCGGGCAGTTCGCGCCCGGTCTGCAGCAGCGCGCACACTTCCAGCAGGGTGCGGGCGAAGCGCGCGCCCGAGTGCTGCGCGAGCGAGGCTTCGGCGCGGTTTTCCAGCGGCAGGATGATCTGCCGGCCGGCCTGGGCGGCGGCCAGCACGGCGGGCAGCGCGCCTTCGACCGGACGCAATTCGCCGGTCAGCGCCAGCTCGCCGTGGAACTCCCAGTCGCGCAGCGCCTCGCGCGGCAGCTGGCCGGAAGCGGCGAGGATGCCCAGCGCGATCGGAAGATCGAAACGGCTGCCGTCCTTGGGAACGTCCGCCGGTGCCAGGTTGATGGTGATGCGCCGCTGCGGCAGTTCGAGCTGCGAACAGGCCAGCGCGGCGCGCACGCGGTCGCGGCTTTCCTTCACCGCCGCATCGGGCAGACCGACGATCGACACCGCCGGCAGGCCGCCGGCGATATGCACCTCCACCCGCACTTCCGGTGCCTGCACGCCGGTCTGGGCACGGCTGTGGACCAGCGCAAGGCTCACGGTGCCGGCTCCGCGGCGGCCGGATACAGCAGCGCGCCGTCGCCGCGCGCCACGACGCCGGGCGTCAGCTCCGCGGGCTTTACCGCACCCTCGCCCAGGAGGTGGAACACCGCGCAGCCTGCGGCCATCAGGTAATCGGCGATGATACGGCGGTGGCAGCGCCACCACACCGCCTCGGCGCACATGACCGCGGCCGGATGGCCGCCCTCCCACGCCATCAGCTCGGCCAGGCCGGCGCGGAAGGCCGGCGTGGTGGCGTAGTCGGCATAGTTGTGGAAGCTGCGGTTCTCCCACCAGGCATTGGCCTCCGGAGCCACACCGACAGCGCGCGAGCGCCGCCCGCCGAGCGCGGGAAAGTGCCGGTAGGCACGCCCGCGTGCGGCGAGTGCCGCGCCCAGCGCCTCGCCATCGAACTGCGGCATCGCGCGCGAGTGCGCGAAGGCGCGCACGTCGGCCACGCCGCGCACGCCGGAATCCTCCAGCAGGCCGATGAAGGCTTCGATGCTGCGGTTGGAGTGTCCGAGGGTGTAGAAAGTGGGCGTCATGTGGCCAGGTCCGGTGGAATCGGGTGGAGGCGGCAATGGAACGTGCGTTCAAGGTGGATGACTGGGTGCAGTGGAACTCGGAGGCGGGCCGGGTGCATGGTCGCATCGTGGCGGTGCACGAGGCGGAATTCCTGGTGCACGGCTATCGCCACCACGCCACGCCGGAAAACCCCCAGTACGCCATCCTCAACCCGCGCACCGGGCACGTCGCCTACCATCGCCCGCAGGTGCTGGTGCGGATTCCGCCGCCGGACTGAGTCCGCATCAGGCGGAGGGGGTTGCCTCCAGGCTGTCGCGCATCGCGATGGCGTATTCCAGCGCTTCCAGCCGGGCGCGGGTGCGCAGCAGCAGCGCGCGCTGCACCTCGAACTCTTCGCGCGTGACAAGCTCAAGCCGCTGCAGGCCCGCCTGCAGCGCGGCGCGGAAGGTCTTTTCGAGATCGGCGCGCGCATCGGCAAGGCTGGGTGGCAAGAGCGCGCCCAGGCGCTGCGCGAGGTCATCGGCCAACTGCAGGTTCACCATGATCGGGACTCCGGAAGGGTTTACCGCATCCTGTCACGCGCCCGGCATTGCCGCCGTCGGAGGACGCACTAGAATCGCCTAGGAAAAATCCTAGCCCGAAGGAAGGGAGCAGCACTCATGAAAATGGTGATGGCCATCATCAAGCCATTCAAACTCGACGACGTGCGCGAGGCCCTGTCCGAAGCGGGCGTCACCGGCATCACGGTCACCGAGGTCAAGGGCTTCGGCCGCCAGAAAGGGCACACCGAGCTGTATCGCGGCGCGGAATACGTGGTCGACTTCCTGCCCAAGGTCAAGATCGAGGTGGCGGTCACCGAAGACCAGCTCGAACGGGTGATCGACGCCATCCAGCGCTCGGCCAACAGCGGCAAGATCGGCGACGGCAAGATCTTCGTCTCCGCGCTCGAACAGGTGATCCGCATCCGCACCGGGGAGCTGGACGCCGACGCGCTGTAGCGGTCCAATGCAGCCGCGACGGGTCACGTACCGACGCGACTGGCGTCACCTTCGTTACCCTCACCGCGCCGGGGAGAACGCGCATGGCTTGGGTGGTTTTCGCATTCATCGCGGGCGTGCTGGTGTGGGTGGCCATCGCGTTCAATCGGCTGGTGCGCCTGCGCAACCAGGTGCGCACGGCCTGGGCCGATATCGACGTGCAGCTCCACCGCCGGCACGACCTGGTACCCAGCCTGGTGGCCGCGGTGCGGGCCTATGCCGGGCACGAGCAGGCGACGCTGGAATCCGTCGCGCAGGCGCGCAGCCGTGCGATGAGCGCGACCACCCCCACCCCGCAGGGGCGCGCGGAAACCGAGCTGGAAGCCGGCATCGGCCGCCTGCTGGCGCTGCGCGAGTCCTACCCCGAGCTCAAGGCCAGCGGGAATTTCGCGCAGCTGCAGCGCGATCTGGTCGCGGTCGAGGACCAGCTCCAGTACGCCCGCCGCTTCTACAACGGCGCGGTGCGCGACTACAACGACGCCATCCAGCGCGTCCCCGATGTCCTCATTGCCCGCATTTTTTCGTTCTTGCCAGGTGAGTTCTTCCAGGCGGAAGCCCCCGCCCGAACGGCACCGGAGGTACAACTGTGATGCGTTTTGCCCGATCCATCGGCCGCTTGGCCGTCGTCCTGCTCCTGCTGGCGGCCAGTGCGGGGGCCGTCGCGCAGGAGCGCATCCTCGACTACCGCATCGAGGTGGCCATCCAGCCCGATGCCAGCCTGGAGGTGACGGAAAACATCACCGTGCGCGCCGAAGGCAGTCAGATCCGGCGCGGCATCTACCGCGATTTCCCCACCCGCTACCGCGACCGCGCCGGCAACCGGGTCGTCGTGGCGCTGGACGTGCTGGGCGTGGAGCGCGACGGCCAGCCCGAGCCGTGGTTCACCGAGAACCTGTCCAACGGGGTGCGGATCAACACCGGCAACGACGACTTCCTGCCGGTGCCCGCCGACATCCGCTTCACCCTGCGCTATCGCACCACGCGCCAGATCGGCTTCTTCGCCGAGCACGACGAGCTCTACTGGAACGCCATCGGCACCGGCTGGGCGTTCCCCATCGACGCGGCCCAGGTGGAGGTGCGCCTGCCCGAGCCGGTGCCGATGGCGCAGATGAGCGCCGAGGGCTACACCGGCCCGCAGGGCGCGAAGGGGCAGGACTACACCGCCACCCTCGTCGAGCCGGGCCTCGCGCGCTGGCACCTGACCGCACCGCTGGCTCCGCAGGAAGGCTTCACCATCGTGCTCGGCTTCCCCAAGGGCCTGCTGCCCGAACCCACCCGCGCCGAGCGCGCGGGCTGGCTGCTGCGCGACAACCTCGGCGTGCTGATCGCGCTGCTCGGGCTGATCGCGCTGTGGTACTACTGCATCACGCGCTGGTGGCGGATCGGCCGCGACCCGCGCGCCGGCGTCGTCATCGCGCGCTACGACCCGCCCGCCGGGCGCTCGCCTTCGGAACTGCGCTTCCTGGAGCGCAAGTGCGCCTACGACGTGCGCTGCTTCACCGGCGACCTCCTGCTGCTTGCGGTGAATGGCAAGCTGCGACTGCAGCGCGACAGCGCGCTGGATCGCCTATCCGACAAGCTCGACGCCACCGGAGCGCCGGCAGGCGTCAAGCGGTTCGTGGGCCGGCTGCTGTCGGGACGCGACATCTGGACGGCCACGCGCACCCACGGCGGCCCCAGCGGCGAGTCGCCCGTCATCGCCGCCACCCTGCTCGCCAACCTGCTGCCGCAGCCCGGGTCGAACATCGAATTCGACGAGAAGAATCGCACCGCGCTGATGGCCGCCAAGGACCACCATGCCAAGGCGCTGAAAAAGCACATCGACGACCGCTACTACAAGCAAAACCTCGGCACCTGGGGCCGCGCCCTGCTGATCGCCCTGGCGTCCGCCGTGGCCGCGCTCGCGCTGTCTGGCGGCTCCGGCGTTCCGGTCATCCTCCTGACCGGTGTCGTGATGCTGGCGAGCCTGATCGCCTTCGGAATCCTGATCGCGGCTCCCACCGCCGAGGGCCGTCGCCTGCTGGACGAGATCGAGGGCCTGCGCACCTATCTGCGCGTGGCCGAGCGCGACGAGCTGAAGAACCTGCCCGGCCCCGATGCGCCACCCGCGCTCGATGCCGATCGCTATGAGCGCCTCCTGCCCTACGCCGTGGCGCTGGATGTCGAAGAAGCCTGGACCCGCAAGTTCACCCTCGTCGTCGGTGCCGCCGCGGCGGCGGCCACGACCGGAGCGATCAGCTGGTACAGCGGCGGCTCCTTCTCCAACCTGGACAGCATGGTCTCATCCATCGGCGGCAGCCTCACCAACTCCATCGCCTCGGCGTCCACGCCACCGGGCAGCTCTTCGGGCGGCGGCGGCGGTGGTTCCTCGGGCGGCGGTGGCGGCGGCGGCGGCGGCGGCGGGCGCTGAATCGCCCCGCCCGCGCGCCAGCTCGACGCCCCGCAACGTCGGCCACGCAGAGCCTGCCCCGGACTTGATCCGGGAGCCGACCTGCGGAGCGGCCCGCGGCTCGTAGGTCGGGGCTACGCCCCCGACGCGGTGTTCTTGCCCTCTCCCCTCGGGGAGAGGGCTTTACAGTCAAGACTCGGCGCTGATCACGTTGAGATTTCGGCTAAAGTCCGGAGCATTGCGGGCCGGCAGCGCCGATGAAGACCACCACGGCGATGGCCTGATGCCCTCGCGCAGCCCCCCGCGTCAGACTAGTTGCCGCCCCATCGGGCCGCCCCATCAAATGCAACGAGTCTCCCGAATGGCGCAAGAATACGGTGGCGCTACTCGCGCGGTTCGCGCAGGAATCGCGCGATGGGCGGCGTGGGTTCCCGGTGCACGAATTCCGAGGCGATGTCCACATAGCCGCGCACCAGCGCGACCTCGCCGGCACGGCGGTTGAGCGTGTCGCGCAGGTTGGGATCGGCACCGGCGGCGAGCAGGCGGCGCACCGCGCGCCCCATGCCGTGCAGGGCCGCCAGGTGCAACGGCCCAAAGCCGCGCCGCTCGCGCGCGCCCAGCCCCACGCCGTGCCGCAGCAGCACATCCAGCTGGGCCAGGATCACGTCTTCCCGGTACGCGGTGCCCGGCTCGAAGCTGGCACCGAGCAGCAGCAGGAGCGGGGTTTCCCCGACACCATTGACCGCATCGGCGTCGGCACCGGCAGCGAGCAGGGACTCCCAGATCACGCTGACCGCTTCGGCGTCGCGCGCGCCGAAGCCGAACTGCGCCAGCGCGTGCAGAACGGTGCCGCCGTGCGCATCCGCGGCCTGGACGTCGACGTCGTGCGCCAGCAGGGCGACGATCGCCTGCCCCTGCCCGAGCGCGGCGGCGATCATCAGCGGCGTGATGCCGCCGGGCAGGCGCTGTTCGACCGAGACGCCGCTTTCCACCAGCGCCCAGACCACCTCGATCTGGCGCGCGGTCAAGGCCACGCTCAGGCAGGTCGCGCCGGAATTGGCGGTGAGATCGGGATTGGCCCCGCGCGCCAGCAGGTCGCGGACGAGATCGACGTGGCCACCGCCGCAGGCGCGCAGCAGCGCGGTGCAGCCCTGGGCATCGGTGGCATTCAGATCCAGGCCCAGATCCAGCAGCCGCGACACGCCCGCCGCATCGCCCACCTGCGCGGCGGCGACCAGGTCGCTGCCCCGAAGCCTGCGGCGCGGCAGCCGCCACTGCGACCAGTCCAGCCAGCGCACCAGGTGACCGTGGCCCAGCGCGAGCGCCAGGCCGTGCGCGGTCTGCCCATCCGGGCCGCGGGTGGAGGGCTGTGCGCCGTGCGCGACCAGCCGCCGCACCGCCCATTCGCTGTCGAGCTGGCAGGCCTGCAGGAGCGCGGTGGCACCGTGCAGGTCGCGCGCTTCCGGATCGACGCCCAACGCCAGAAGCTGGTCGAACAGGCGTCGCCAGCCCAGTCGGAGCACCTGCTGCAGCGGCGGCGTGCCGCCGCTGTCCGCGCCGAAGGGATCGGCACCGCGGGAAAGCAGGAGCAGGGCCACATCTTCACCGTCGGGGCGATCGCGGGCATCCAGCAAGGCCGCGTTGAGGTAGCGCGCCAGCGTGCCGCGCCCGCTCGGCGAGGACCCACGTTCCAGCAGGGCCACGAGGCCGGCAGTAGCCGCCGGCCCCAGCGCGAGGAGGCGGGACATCAACGGCATGCCTTCCTCATCGGTGGCATCCGGGTCCAGCTGCGCCGCCAGCACCCGCGACGCGCCGCGTCCGAGGCGCGGCGCGAGATCGAGGAACAACGCGGCGCGTTCGGAACCGGAAGCCGTCGCCAACGGCAGCAACTGCCTCGCCGTATCGAAGTTCTCCCGCTCCAGCGCCAGGCGCAGGCGCGTCAGCGGCGGCGCATCGACCAGTTCTTCGTCGGTTTCCGCCAGGCAGGCGGGCAGCACATAGCCCGGATCGAGCAGGGCCACGTGCGCCCAGCGCCCGGCAGCGACCGCGTAGTCGATCGCGCGCCGCCCATCGGCCGCCGGCCGCTGCGGATCGACGCCCAGCGCGAGCAGGGCCTTGACCGTCGCGGTATCGCACGCCATCGCATGGCAGGCAATCGCCAGCGCGTTGCGCCCGCTGTGATCGCAGGCCCCCGGATCGACCCCGTGATCGGCCAGGCACTCCACGCAGGCCAGCGAACCCGACCGCGCCGCTTCCAGCAGCGGCGTGACGCCCTGGCCATCGGCGATGTCGGCGTGCGCACCGGCGGCCAGCAGCGCAGCGGCAATGCGATGGTTGTTGCGCAGGCAGGCGGCGTGCAGCGCGGTGCGCCCGAGGCGATCGCGGGCATCGACCTGGGCGCGATGGCGAAGCAGCAGCTGCAGCATCGCCGGATCGTCGTCCTCGCGCGTCGCCGCCAGCACCACGGCCGGATCGCCACCGCGCGGCTCGACGGCGGCGCGGCGCTCGATCAGGTAGCGCGCCACGTCGAGATTGCCCAGCGCGGCCGCCACGCCCAGCGGGCTGGCACCCTGCGCATCGAGGACATCCAGCGGTGCCCCGGCATCCAGCAGCAGGGCGGCAATGGCCGGATCCGCGGCGCGCGCGGCCGCGTGCAGCGCCGTCTGGCCCGTGTCGTCGATCGGTCGCGGATCGGCACCGTTGGTCAACAGCATCTGCACCGCATCGGGCCGGCCGTGGTAGCTGTCGCGCACGGCGGCCATCAGCGGCGTCAACCCGGCGTGGGCGAGGTTGAGATCGACGCCGGCACCAATCAAGGCGCGCAGCAGGCGCAGGTCGCCGAGGACGGCCGCGAGCATCGGAAGGGTGCGCTGGTCGCGCGCATCCGCGGCAGGAAGCGACCAGGGATCTCCACCCATGTCCAGCAGCCGCAGCGCCTCGGCCACCTGGCCGGCGCGCGCTGCCTCGTAGAGCGCGGCGTTCGCGCCCGGGCCGGGCGTGTAGGTGCGCGCCGCGACCGGGGCCGCGGCGGCCTCGGCCAGCCGATCGGCCAGCGCGCCCTGCGCGCGCGCCAGCTGCCGGCGGGACGCCGACAACGCCAGCAGCGCCAGCAGCGGTGCCAGGATCAGCGCGTGGGCGACCACGCCGCTCCGGAAGATCGCCACCGAGGGCCACAGCGCCGGCAAGGCCAGAGCCAAGGCGCAGAGCGCCAGCAGCACGAGGCTCCCTGCCGCGATCCAGCCGGCTGCGCCGTCACGGGTCGCTTCGCCCGCATGATCATGCGGGATGCCCAGCAGCGCATCCCGGGACTGCATCAGTGCCTGCGCCGGCAGCGCCGCGCGCTGCCAAGCCAGCACCAGGGCTACACCCACCACCAGGCCGAAGGCCAAGGCCGAGGCAAGATCACCGCCCTGCACCAGCCGTGCGGCCGGCCAGGCCAGCGCCGCGCCCAGCACCGCCAGCGCGAGCCAGCTTCGCCACAGGCCACCGCGCAGCTGCGCTGAAAGCACCGAAGCGAAAGACGGAAGATCGGATGTCGCGAACCAAGCTGCCGCAGCGATCAGATAGAGCGGCACGGCCAGCGTCGGCACCAAGGTCAGGGCCAGGTGCGAATGCAGCAGCGGCAGCAGGGCCAGCGCCACGGCCGGCAGGAACCCGACCAGGCGCCACCCCAGGGCGCGCGGCTCCTCGCGTGCGGCCATCGTGTTCATGGATCGCGCGCCTCCATCGGCGGCGGCAGCTGCAGGTAGCAGCCGCGCGTGCGCAGCGCCTCGATCACCATCACCGCATCGGCGCGCGCCAGCCGACGCTCCGGCGTCAGCTCGAGCTCCATCACCGGCTCCAGCGCGCCGAGGCGCAGCCGCAGCGCTTCGGGCAGCGCGTCGAAACCGTCCTTCTCGGAGAGATAAACGTAGGTATCGGGGCGCAAGCGGCTTCTGTAGACGTGGCAGCGCATGGGAAGCAACGTTTCCGGCGAGGGGCCGGTCGCAGCATAGCCGGTCGGCACCGCTGGAGCGACGCGCCGCGTCACTCGCCCGCCATCAGCGCCTCGATCGCATCCGGATCGCGCGGTACCCCGTCGCTGAGCACTTTCGCTCCCTGCCGCGTCACCACCACGTCGTCCTCGATGCGGATGCCGATGCCGCGCCACTTCGCCGCGACCCCCGGCGCATCGGGCGCAATGTAGAGGCCCGGCTCGATGGTGAACGCCATGTCCGGCTCCAGCACGCGGAACTCGCCGTCGATGCGGTACTCGCCCACGTCGTGCACATCCAGACCCAGCCAATGGCCGGTCTTGTGCATGAAGAAACGCCGGCAAGCCTGCTCCTTGAGGCACTGCCGCAGCGTGCCCTTGAGGAGCCCGAGGCGCAGCAGCCCCTCGGTCACGACATGCGTCGCCGCATCGTGCATGGCCGCCCAGGAGGCACCCGGCTGGACCACGTCGAGGGCGGCACGATTGGCCGCCAGCACGATGTCATAGAGCGCCCGCTGTGCCGGGCTGAAGCGCCCGTTCACCGGGAAGGTGCGGGTGATGTCCGAGGCATAGCCCTGCAGTTCGGCCCCGGCATCGATCAGAAGCAGGTCGCCATCGGCCAGCAGCGCGCGGTTGGCGCGGTAGTGCAGCACGCAGGCATTGGCACCGCCGCCCACGATCGGTTCATACGAGGGCACGGCACCGTGCCGGCGGAAGCGATACAGCAGTTCGGCCTCAATCTCGTACTCGAAGCGACCCGGCCGTGTGGCGCGCATCGCATCCACGTGCGCCAGCGCCGCGATGCGCGCGGACTCGGCCATCAGCCGGCGCTCACCGGGACTCTTGAACAGCCGCAGGTCGTGCAGCAGGTGTCCCAGTTCCTGGAACTCGTGCGGCGACTGCGCGCCCTGGCGGGCCATCGCGCGCACCCGCTTGACCCAGCCGATCAGGGTCAGGTCGAACTCGGTGTCGCGGCCGAAATGGTAGTAGACCCGGGTCCGCCCCTCGATCAGCCGGGGCAGGATCTCGTCCATGTCCGTATACGGGTAGGCATCGTCGATGCCGAGCGATTCGACCGCCCCTTCCGGCCCCAAACGCGCGCCGTCCCAGGCCTCACGCTCCGGATCGCGTTCGCGGCAGAACAGCAGCGTCTCGCCAGCGGCGCGACCGGGCACCAGCGCCAGCACCGCCTCCGGTTCTTCGAAGCCGGTCAGGTACCAGAAGTCGCTGTCCTGGCGATAGGGATGGTGGGAATCGTTGCTGCGCACCCGCAGCGGCGCGGCGGGCAGGATCAGGATGGCCTCGGGACCGGCCATGCGCATGAGCTGGCGACGGCGGCGCGCAAACTCCGCAGGCGCGATCGCGGGTGCGCTCGCGACCATGCTCAGTGCAGCCGCGTTCCGCGCCCGGGCGCAGAGCGTGCATCGCCGTGGATCAGCAGCACCGCGACCCGCACGAACTCCGTGATCTCGACCAGCGCGTCCTCGTCCTGCTCGCCCTCGTCGACCGAGAAGGCGGCGATGCCGGTGAGATCATCGAAGGCCTCCTGCGCCTCGGGCGAAAGCGCGGGGCGTTCGGGCACCAGGGCCAGCCCGGAGAGGAAGCCGCGGCACCAATCGAACAGCGCATCGATGCGCTCGCCCAGCGGTGCCGATTCCTCGGGCAGCAGCAGGTCGAAGCCGAACTCGCCGTCGTCCAGCGCTTCGCGGGTACCTTCGAAGAGGTCGTTCAGATCCGGATCGGCGGCCACCCGGCGGGCATCCGCCTCGAGCTGCAGCGGCGCAAGCCAATCGGAGGCCGTCAGCGGTCCACCCGCGGCCAGATAGCCGGCCAGGAGCCCCTGCAATTCGGAGGCATCGATGCCGATGCCACAGCGCACCAGCGCCGCATCGACGCGCTCGAAACCGGGAATGCGCGTGGCGGCCATCAGCGCGGGAACGGGAGCCGGGACAGGCGCATGGCGCGCCTCACCACACCACTTCGGCCATCGAGCAGTTCAGCCCGGAGCCGATGCCCAGCAGCGCGATGCGGCTGCCCTTCTTGAGCCGCCCCATTTCCTTGAGCTTGGAAAGCACGATCGGCACCGAAGCCGGACCGATGTTGCCGTACTCGGAAAAGATCGTGAACACCTTCTTGGGATCGATGCCGATGGCCTTCACCAGCGCGTTGGTGTGGACCTGGCTGACCTGGTGGATCACGAACTCGTCGAGCTCGTCGGCCACCCAGCCCAGCGCCTGCCGCGCGGCCTGGTAAGTCTTGGTGGCGAGCTTGACCCCTTCCACCATCAGCATGCGGGTGTCGGTCACCATGCGATCGAGATTGCCGCGGCACAGCGTGTTCCATTCCGTCGCGGCGCGCGACACGCCGCCCTTGTACTGCGGCGCATCCGGTGCCAGATCGCGGCGCGCCAGCACCATCGCCACCGAGCCGCTGCCCAGCGTCAGGGTCGCCAGTTCCTGGCGGAACTGCTCGTCCGTGACATCGGGGGCCAGCAGGCGCTCGATGGTCTTTTCATACGCGAGGTTCGCGGACTCGCCGTCCACGATCAGCGCGTACTCGATCTCGCCGCACTCGATCATCCGGCTGGCGATATCCATGCCGTTGAGGAAGGCGAGGCAGGCGTTGGCCACGTCGAAGTTCTGGCAGGTATCCGCCAGCCCGAGGTTTCCGGCAACGATGCTGGCCGTGGACGGCTCCAGGTACTCGCGGCTGACCGAGGTGCTCACCAGCAGGCCGATCTTCTCGCGCGGCACGTCCAGCTCGGCAAGCGCCTTTTCCGCCGCCAGCGTGGCGGCATCGGAGACCTCGACGCCCTCGGCCCAGAAGCGGCGCGCGTGGATGCCGGCGACATCGCCCAGCACATCGACGCGGATACCCAGGCGATCCAGCATCGGGCGCAGGCGCTCGTTGACCTCCGCGGAGGTGAGCCGGCATGGGGCATCGATATGCGCGAGGCTGGCAATGGAAACATTCTGGAACACGGCAATCCTGTCTGGAAACGCGGCAACAAAGCCGCCGAACGCTACAGTGATCGAAAGAACGCCGCAAGCCGGAGACCTGCCGCGAGAATCACGCGGCCTCCTGCGTCCATCACACTGGAGTGTTCCGAACCCATCCCACGCCAGGCACGGAAGCATTCATCCGGTACCCGGCCTGGTCTGGCCTGAGTCGACGCCCGCAGCGCGGCTTCCTCACTGCGCTCCATCGCGGCACATCGCTTGTCGGCGCTCGCGCGTACCTGCGCGTGCCAAGACGGAATTATCGCACGGGATGGCCCGAAGCGGTGCGACCGGCGGCCCATTCCTGCCGGCCTGAAGCACGTCACTGTGCCGGCGGATCGGGCGACGCGGGCCGGCGCGGCGGAAACGGGATGACGTCGGCACCCGACCCATGTCCCGTGGACGCCTCCGGACGCACCCAGAGCACCGGCACACCCTCGGGCGGCGGCGGCTCATACATGCCGCGCTCCTCGGCCGCCAGCGCCTCCTCCAGCGCGTCCGCCTCGTGCTCGTCATCCTCCCAGCTGTAGCGTTTGCCCGCCGGCGCGGGATCGAGGCGAAAGAAAAGCACGGCGGCCAAAGCACCGAAGAACGCGCCGCCCATATGCGCTTCCCACGACACCTCCGGCTCGCCCGGGAGAATGGTCAGCAGCATGCCCCCGTAAAGAAAGAACGCGATCATCGCCGCCGCGATCGCGGGCCGGTCGCGGCGCAGCGCGCCGGCAATGAACAGGAAGAACATCAGCCCGTGGCTCAGGCCGCTCGCGCCCAGGTGGTAGGACAGCCGCCCGATGATCCACACCACCAGGCCCGAACCCAGCCACACCAGCAGGATCGAGCGCAGCGCCGCGCGCGGATAGATCGACAGCATCAGCGTCCCCAGCACCAGCAGCGGCAGGGTGTTGTTGATCAGATGCCCCACCGACCCATGCAGCAGCGGCGCGGTCAGGATGCCGACCAGCCCGGTGGCGGCCTTCGGGAAGATGCCAAGCGCCGAGAACGATACGCCCAGCCAGGTTTCGACCAGCTTGATCCACCACAGCACGGTTATGAAGCCGGCGCTGAGCAGCAGCGCGCGCAGGAAGCGCCCTCGATCCAGCCGCGTCTGTTCGTGCGGATCGGGCAACGGCTGGTTGAGTGGCACATCCATCGTGCGCGGTTCCGGAGGGACAAGTCCCCTGTCTGTGGTCGCGCGACGGGAATTGCAAGGCTGCGCTGCTGCGCGCCGCGCCCGTTCGGGCGACGGCAGCGGTGCCGAGGCCTCAGTCGACTTCCTTGTTTTTCGGCGGGAACAGGACGCTGGCCACCATCGATGTACCGATCGCCAGCGCCACCACGACCAGCGCCGCGCCAATCGGGATATGCCAGAAATGCATGATCAGCATCTTCACGCCGATGAAGATCAATACCGTCGCCAGGCCGTAGGCGAGCAGGTGGAACTTGTCGGCCATGCCCGCCAGCACGAAGAACAGCGCGCGCAGCCCGAGCACCGCGAACACGTTGGAAGTGAGCACGATGAACGGGTCATCGGTGATGGCAAAGATCGCGGGGATCGAATCCACCGCGAAAATCACGTCGGTGATGCCGATCATCATCACCACGACAAAGAGCGGGGTGAACCAGCGCGTGCCGTTCTCGCGGATCACGAAGCGCGTGCCGTGGTATTCGGATGTCACCGCCAGACGCTTGCGGATCCAGGTCAGCGCCGGATTGCTGCCGATGTCCGGCTCATCGCCCACGCCCCAGAGCATTTTCACCCCGGTGAACACCAGGAACGCGCCGAAGATGTACAGCACCCAGTCGAACTTCTGGATCAGCGCCGCGCCGATGAAGATCATCACCGTGCGCAGCAGGATCGCCCCGATGATTCCGTAAATCAGCGCCCGCTGCTGCTGTACGGGCGGCACCGCGAAGTACCCGAACACCATCAGGAACACGAAGATGTTGTCGACCGCCAGCGCCTTCTCCACCAGATAGCCGGTAAAGAACTGCAGCGCGACATGCTTGGCCTGCTCGTCACCCAGCGGCCCGCGCAGATACCACCACAGCCCGACGTTGAACAACAGCGCCAGCGCGATCCATGCCGCGCTCCATTTCAGCGCCTCGCTCGTGGCGACCTTGTGCGGTCCCTTGCTGCGCAGCACGAACAGGTCCGCCGCCAGGGCGATGATGACGATGACGGTGAAGGCGACCCACATTAAGGGCGTGCCGATGGTGTGCATCCGTGGTCTCCAGAAAGCGAAAGCCCCGACCGCAAGGCGGTCGGGGCCCGAATTCCGGACACACCTCCGCCGTCGCCGGCGAAGGTCTTGCTCGCGTCAGGCCACTGGCCTGCCACCTGCCGCACCGGGATCGACCTGCGATCCGTCCTGACGACGCGACAGCGAAGAGCTACTCCCCTTCACGCGTTCGGCACCGGGGCGCCAAAGCGGCGTGACTTATGGCACGGGGACCGCGGCCCGTCAAGCCTGCGGGGCCGGAACTGCGCGCCGATTCAAGCCAGCGCCTCCAGCTGCGCGAACGCCAGCACCAGCCATTTCGCGCCCGCCTCCTCGAAGTTGACCTGCACCCGCGCGTGCGCACCGGAACCTTCGGCGTCCATGATCGTGCCTTCACCGAAGCTCGGGTGGCGCACACGCTGGCCCAACCCGAACGCCCCATTCCGCGCCTCGCCGGCCGCTGCCGCCCGCGCCCCCGGGACGAATGCCGGGCGCACCAGGCTGATGCGTGGACGCACCTCGCGCAGGATCGCGGGCGGCACCTCGCGCAGGAAGCGCGAAGGCACGCCCAGCGTATCGATACCGTGGATGCGCCGCGACTCGGCCCAGGACAGGATGAGGCACTCGCGTGCGCGGGTGATGCCGACGTAGGCGAGGCGTCGCTCCTCCTCCAGCCGGCCGGGTTCCTCCATCGAGCGCTGCGCGGGGAACAAGCCTTCTTCCATCCCGCCCAGGAACACCTGTGGAAACTCCAGCCCCTTGGCCGAATGCAGGGTCATCAGCTGCACGCCGTCCTCCCAGGCTTCGGCCTGGCCTTCGCCGGCCTCCAGCGCCGCATAAGTCAGGAAGGCAATGAGAACATCCGAAGTCGCATCGTCATCGCTGCGCGCAAAACGGCTCGCCACGGTCACCAGCTCGTCGAGGTTGTCGGTACGCGCGTCCATCAGGCCGCGCGACTCGTTGGCGTAATGAGCCCGCAGGCCGGATGCGGCAAGCACGTGGTCGATGCGCGGTGCCAGATCGAGATCCACGGTCTCCTGTGCCAGCGACTGGATGAGTTCAACGAATCCCCGAAGCGCATGGCGCGCGCGCGCCGCCAGCCGCGTACCGTCGATTTCGCGCCTGACAGCATCCCAGAGCGAAATTCCTTCGTCGCGCGCGCGCGCGCGAACCTGCTCGAGCGTGCGCGCCCCGATGCCGCGCGGCGGCGTGTTGACCGCACGTTCGAAAGCCGCATCGTCGGCCCGGTTGGAAAGCAGCCGCAGATAGGCAAGCGTATCCTTGACTTCGGCGCGCTCGAAGAAGCGCACGCCGCCGTAAACGCGATACGGCAGGCCGGCCTGCATCAGCGCTTCCTCGAAAGCGCGCGACTGGGCGTTGGATCGGTAGAGAATGGCGCAATCGGATGCCCGCCCACCGCCGTCGATCCACTCGCGGGCGCGCGCGGCCGCGTAGCGCGCCTCGTCGTTCTCGTCGTGCGCGGCGAACACGTCGATCGGATCCCCATCGGTCCCTTCGGTCCAGAGGCGTTTGCCCAGACGCCCCGGATTGTTCGCAATGACCGCGTTGGCCGCTGCCAGGATATTGGAGGTGGAACGGTAGTTCTGCTCCAGACGAATCATCCGCGCCTGCGGGAAATCGCGCAGGAAATGCTGCACGTTTTCCACCCGCGCCCCGCGCCAGCCGTATATCGACTGGTCATCGTCCCCCACCACCAGGACCGAGCCGGTGTCGCCGGCGAGCACGCGGACGAAGGCGTACTGCAGGGCGTTGGTATCCTGGAACTCGTCGATCAGGATCGTGCCGAAGCGCTGTCGGTAATGCCCCAGCAGCCCGGGTTCACGCAGCAGCAGCTCGTGGCTGCGCAACAGGAGTTCGGCGAAGTCCACCAGCCCGGCACGCTGGCACACCTCCTCGTAGGCCCGGTAGATCGAAAGGAATGCATCCGTGCCCGGATGCCCGCCCTGGATGGCGTCGGCACGTTTGCCCTCGTCCTTGTGCGCATTGATGAACCAGGCGGCCTGGCGTGGCGGATAGCGGCGGTCATCCAGGCCGAGGTCCGCAATCACCCGCTTCACCAGCCGCAGCTGGTCATCGGCGTCGAGGATCTGGAAGGTCTCCGGCAGCTGCGCTTCCTGCCAGTGCTGCCGCAGCAGGCGGTGGGCGATGCCGTGGAAGGTGCCGATCCACATGCCGCGTGTCCCATCCGGCATGAGCGCCTCGCAGCGCAGCCGCATCTCGCGCGCGGCCTTGTTCGTGAAGGTGACCGCGAGCACGCCCCAGGGCGGCACCCCGACTACCTGCGTCTGCCAGGCGATGCGATGGACAAGCACGCGCGTCTTTCCCGATCCAGCGCCGGCAAGGACGAGAAGGTGGCGATCAGTGGCCGTTACAGCCTCGCGCTGGGCGGCGTTGAGCCCGTCGAGCAGGTGGGAAACATCCATCGCATGATTGTAGTGGCTCGCAGCGTGGCGCACGCATCGGCAGCCACGCCGCTGCCGCATGCGCCCCGTAGCGCGCGCAAAGAAAAACCCCGCAGCGTGAGCTGCGGGGTTTTGGCACAAGGCCCTGGCGATGACCTACTCTCGCATGCGCGAAGCACACT
>JAMLIV010000012.1 GCA_023954075.1 Lysobacteraceae bacterium | reverse complement strand
ACGGTCCATCAGCACTCACCGACGATCTGATCCCCTCCGCGCTCAGGGTCCAGTTGCCATGCTCACCTGATGTGAGGCCGGTCAGCGCGAGGAACAGGTCGAAGTCGATCAGGAAGTCCATTGCCATCACTCCCCGAACACCCGCGCGTTCATCCGCTCCAGCACGCCGCGGGTATGGCCCTCGGTCAAATGGCTGTAACGCTTCACCATCTGCAAGGTCTTGTGCCCCAATACCTCGGCAATCTCGGCCAGCGTGGCACCGTTCATCGCCAATTCCGACGCGGCGCAGTGCCGCAGGTCGTGGAAGCGGAAGTTCTGCACATCGGCGCGTTGGCAGGCTTCCCGGAACATCTTGCCGACCTCGCGCGACTTGCCGGTGCGGCCCGGGAATACCAGATCAGTATCCAAGCGTCGGATCCGGCGATGCTCTGCCATGAGTTTGTGCGCGACACCCACCAGCGGCACCGATCGACGTTCGCCGTTCTTGGTTTCGTGGAATGTCAGCAGGCCGCGCTTCATGTCCACGTCCGCCCAGCGCAGCCCCAGCAGTTCCCCTTGCCGTGCGCCGGTGGAGAGCGCCAGGACAACCAAGGTGTGAAGACTCTCATCGTGCGCCCGGCACTCGCGCAGCAGCGCCTCGCGCTCCGTATCGGACAGAAACCGGACACGCCCGCTCGGCTCGGTCAACCGCTTGACCTTGCGCATGGGCGAGTCATCGAGCCAGCCGTATTCCTTCACTGCCGCCGTCAGCGCGGACGACAGGGCCTGCATCTCCCGGTTCACGGATGCCGGCGTGACGGGCTTCCCAAGGCGGGTGATGCGCCCGAGCATCGAGGCGCGCGCCTCGGCAATCTTCGGGCCTGTCAGGTCAGCCAGGGTCAGGTGCCCGAGCCGATCGCGCCATCGCTCCAACAGGAGCGCCCGTTCCTTCTTGTGGCGGACAGACGCATGGGGAAGTGTCTCGGCGATGTAGCGGTCGACCAGGTCGGCGACCGTGTGCCGACGTGCCTCGGCCTGCTGGAAGTAGCGTCCCTGCCGTATGGCGGTCTCGGTTTCGGCGGCCCATCGTCTGGCGTCTGTGACGCGGTCAAACGTGGCCGACGCGGAAGGGTGCCCACGCATCCGGATTTTCACCCGGTACTGCTTGCCGCCGTCCTTCCCGATCCGGGTTTCGATTGTTGCCATGCGATGCCCCTTGTGGCCGGATTTTGGGATGGAATGTCCCAAAACTGTCCCAACACCACAAGTGCCGACGCGCGGCTCATCGGCAACTGACTGATTTTATTGGTGCCGCTTCACAGACTCGAACTGTGGACCTACTGATTACAAATCAGTTGCTCTACCAACTGAGCTAAAGCGGCATGGGTACGCGGGATGGCTGCGGCGCAGCTGGAGTCAGGCGGCAGCGGGGCGGCGATTCTACCCCAACCTCGCCGGAATCGTGGCACATCTGCGAGACGCCTTCATCGACAGGCCACGGTGGCGGCAGTGACGCCCGGGTAGCCGGCGACGCGCGACTGCCAGTCGAATTCCTTGTCGACCATGAGGTCGATCCAATAGTTCGGAATCTCGTCGGAACGCGTCTGCAGCTGCGCATCGAAGCCCAGTGCGCGCACCTGCTCGTGGCGCTGGCGGGCGTTGTTCATCTCGCGGAACAGACCCAGCGAAATGGTGTTCTCGCGCTCGCCGGCGGCCACGACGTAATAGTCGCGCAAGCCTTTGGCCGAGAGCTCGCGCGCGGTCGCCAGCGCCGCGTCGCGTGAGCCTTGCGCGGGCAGGTAGACCCAGTAGCCACGGCTGGCCAGCGCGCGGGTTTCGCGAAACTGCAGGCGCTCGGCCGACGGGGTGAAGGCGTTCATCGCCCGCCGCAGGTCGGCCTGGGTCAGAAAGGGGCCGATCTCCAGGCACACCAGGCGATCCAGGCCCGGCGTAGGCTCGGGTGGGCCGTCGGGTTCGGCCAGCCTGAGGTCACCGGCAGGCGCGGGGTCCTCCTCCTCGCTCAACAGCACCAGCGTCGGCGCGTTCGACGCAGGTGCCTGCGGCTCGGCCTGAACCTGCAGCGGCACCGGCCGCAGCCAGAGCCACGCCGCAACGACGAGATTCATCACGAGCAGGATGGCGATCAGCGAACGCGTCAGCATCGGCACCGGTTCCGGAAAGTCAGACGCATTCTAATCGCCCGGCAGCAGGGTAGCCTGCGCCCACAGGGCGAGTCCTTCGAGCACGAGATCGGGCAGGAACCGGTGTTCGTCCAGCCACGGGCGCAGCGGCTGCGCGCCGCCGCCGGACAGGACCCGCGCCACGCGCGCCCCGGCATGATCGGCGAGCCGTGCGGCGCTGCGCTCGATCAGCGCGATCGACGCCAGCAGGCAGCCGCTTTCGATTCCGCTGGCGGTGCCGGTGGCGAACGCGGCGATTTCGCCACGCGCGCGCGGCAGCGCGGGCGCGCGGGCGTACAGCGCCTCGCGCATGGCGTCCGGGGTCGGCGCGATCAGGCCGCCGAGGTGCCGCCCGTCGGCCAGCAGCGCGTCGATGGTGAGCGCGGAGCCCACGCTGGCAACGATGCACGGGCCCAAACCGCGCGCGCGGGCCGCCAGCAGGGCCAGCCAGCGATCCACGCCCAGCTCGTCGACGCGCTCGTAGCCGACCGTCACTCCCAGCGCCTGCGCCGACACGCGAGCCCGCCGTGGCGACGGGCCGATGGATTCCAAACGCGCCGCTACCGCCGCGGTCACCTCCTCGCGCGCAACCGAGGCCAGCCAGGTTTCCCCGATCATCGCCGCCTCGCCCGCAAGCCAGCCCTGCAGATCGTCGAGAAATCCGGCCTGCGCGTGCGACCCGGCCCAGGTGGCGACCAGCTTCCGCCCATCGGCCAGGGCGCACTTGAGCCGGGTGTTTCCCAGATCCGCGAGCAGCCTCATGCCGGCCGCACCGAGACATCCGCGCTGGTGAAGGCGCGACATTCGCCGGCGACATCCAGAAGCAGGCGGCCGTGTGCGTCGATGCCTCGCGCGATGCCTTCCAGCGGCGTACCACCGGACTCCACGCGGACCCGGCGGCCGGCCAGCGCATCCAGCCCCGCCCAGGCGGCGAGCAGCGCCTCGACGCGCCCGGCGAGGACCTCGTCGAACGCGGCATTCCAGGCCAGGATCAAAGCCGCCGCCAGGGTTTCGCGCTCAATCCGACAGCCCGCAGCCGCAAGGTCGGTGCAGGGCTGCCCGATGGCGGCCCGTGCGCTCTGGTTCAGGCTCAGGTTGATGCCGATCCCGGCGACCACGCCCTCGGCGCAGCTTTCCACCAGGATGCCGCCGAGCTTTGCACCATCGTGCACCAGGTCGTTGGGCCACTTGAGGCCTATGCCGCAGGCACCGGCGCGATACAGCGCTTCGGCCGCCGCCACGCCCAGCGCGAGGGTCAGGCCGGAGGGCCAGCGTGCTCCCGTCCGACTGCGTACGAAAAGAGACAAGGCCAGCGACTGGCCCGGCGGCGAATGCCATCCGCGCCCGCGCCGCCCGCGCCCGCCCTGCTGTCGATCACTCACCACGACGCTGCGGTCCGGCCAGCGCGCCGCCGCAGCAAGAAGCTCGGCCTGGGTCGAGCCCACCTCGCCACGCACGTGCAGCCGCTCGCGCCAGCCTGCGGGCAGTGCCGCGCCGATGCGCTGCGCATCCAGCAGGGGAAAGGTCTGATCCATGCGTGCGTCCGCTCGAAACGCGCCATGGTAATCGCGGAAAGCGATCACAGGAACGCCAAACGAAAACGCGCTAGACTCGGACATCCGCCCGGACGGTGTCACCAGGCACCTCCGGATGCTGTCGAACCGACGCAAACCCATCGGGCCATCGCCATGATCTTCCGCCTGCTGCTGATCAGCTTCATCCTGAGCCTGGCCTTCGACGCGCATGCCGCGATCGACACCATCCGCAGTTCCAGCGGCGACTCCGGCGGCCCCTGCCCGTCCGCGGCCGCTGACGCGCCGTCCGCGGCTCCCGGTGCCCCAGCCGATGCCGCCGCGCCCGCCGCAGCGCCGCTGCCGGATGCGGCACCTGCACCGCGCAGCAACAACGCGTCGCTGCCGCGTCCGGGGCTGCGCTGGCACTCGTTCCTGCCCGGCATGATGAAGTAAGCCGCGTCTTGCCCGGGAGACTGCGCGGCAGGGATTGGTCCCAGTGGGCTTTCGGCCGCGCTGAACGGCACACAACCCGCGCGGCCAGTGCGGCGAACCACGCCCACTGCGCGCAGTCCAAGTTCCTGCCGGCGCGAATCGGCCGGATGCGGAACTCCCCATCACTCCGCCGCATCCGGCCGTTCATTCCGGCTCTCTCCAGGGCTTTGCGATGAAATGGCTGACCCGCTGGCTGGGCAGCCCGCCTCCGGCTCCGATCGATCCCGCGCTCTGGCAGGCACTGCTGACGCGGTTCGACGGAGCCGAGGTGCCTTCTTCCGCGCGCATGTTGCGGTGGCGCGATCTGACAGCGCGCTTTCTGGCCGACAAGGCGATCACGCCCGCGGCCGACTGCGCGCTGTCCGAGTCCGATCGCGTACTGATCGCGATGCTGTGCTGCGAGCCTGTCCTCGATCTGGGCTACGGCTGGCTGCGCGGCTGGCACCAGGTCATCGTGTATCCGGGCGGATTCGGCGTTCGCCGCCAGCATGTGGATGAAGACAGCGGCGTGCTGCACGAATGGGACGACGAGCTGGCCGGCGAGTGCTGGGAGCAGGGGCCGGTGATCCTGTCGCTGGAAGACGCGATCCAGGCCGTCGATGCGCCCGAATCCGGGTATCACGTCGTGGTGCACGAGATCGCCCACAAGCTCGACCTGCTGGACGGCAGTCTCGATGGCACGCCCCCGCTCGACGATGCCGCCTGGCGTCGCCGCTGGATCGCCGACTTCCAGCGCGCGTTCGACGCGCTGCGGCGCGAGGTGGACGCCGGGCGCGAAACCCTGATCGATCCCTATGCCTGCGAGGCACCGGACGAGTTCTTCGCGGTCGCCTCCGAATACCACTTCACCGATCCCGACCTGCTCGCCCACGCGATGCCGGAGGTTGCCGCGCACCTGGCGCGGTTCTACCACCCGAGCTGAGTACGGCCCCGCGCCTCACACCACCGGCGCGAAGCGCACCACGAAGCAGGCCCCGCCGAGCTCGTTGGAACGCTCGACCGTCAGCTCGCCGCGATAGGCTCTGACCAGATCCTGCACGATCGCAAGGCCGATGCCGTGGCCGTGCACGCGCTCGTCGCCGCGCACCCCGCGCTGCAGCAGATGCTCGACGTCCTCGGGCGCGATGCCGGGGCCATCGTCTTCCACCGTGATCAGTATCGCGGCGCGGCGCTGCGGCGCGATCGTCAGGGTCCGCACCGTCAGCAGCACCCGGTGCCTGGCCCACTTGAAGGCGTTTTCCAGCAGGTTCCCGAGCAGCTCCATCAGATCGCCACGCTCGCCGTAGAAGCTGGCGTTTTCATCGACCTCGAATTCACACAGGATGTTTTTTGCGGCGTAGACCTTTTCCAGGCTCTGGACGATTTCTTCGGCGCAGGGCCGGATCTGCAGCGGCGCGGCGAAGGTCTGGTGGCCGGTGGCGGCGGCACGGGAGAGCTGGTAGGCCACGATCTGGTTCATGCGCGCGATCTGCTCTTCCACCACGCCCCGGATGTCGTCCTGGGATCGCCCGGAATCCAGCTCGTTGCGCACCACCGCCAGCGGCGTCTTGAGGCTGTGCGCCAGGTCTCCCAGGATGTTGCGGTTGCGGGCGATCTGCTCGCGCCCCACGTCGATCAGGGCATTGAGGCTGTCGGTGAGCAGGCTCACCTCCTGCGGGTAGGTGCCGCTGAGGCGCTCGGCCTCGCCGGCGGTCACCTTCTCCATCTCGCCCACCACGCGCCGCAGCGGTGCCAGGCTCCAGCGCAGCACCAGCGTCTGCAGGGCAAGCATCAGCGCGCCGGCCGCGCCGAGGTAGGCCCACAGCGCGCGCCGGAAGGCCGAAACCTGCCGATCCATCGAGGCGGTGGTCTCGGCGACATGGACGGTGACGTTCACGGCCTTGATGTCGCTGACCTCCCAGGCCATGCCCATGCTTTGGCGATACATGGTGCCGGCCGAGGTCACGATCGGACCCTCGTAGCGATCCTCACCGGGCTTGAGCGCCTCGTCGAACGGCAGCTCGCGCCCCAGCGCCGATTCGGATTCCCAGCGGAAATCGTCAGCCAGGATCGCGGCATACAGGCCACTGCCGACGCTGGCCAGGCGCGCATCGGGCGGATTCTCGGGCGGAATGATGTCACCGTTGCGCAAAAGCTCGGTGCCGCGCATGTAGGCCCAGGCGTAGTTCTGCAGGCGCTGGCGCATGGTGTTGCCGGCCACCTCCACGAAGGCCTGATCCAGCGCATAGCCGGTCAAGCCGAGGAAGGCGACCAGTCCGAGGCTGGCGGCCAGCAGCTGGCGCGCCTGGAGGGAGAGCGTCCGGCCGGCCATGGCCGCCGCTGCTTACTCGTTGCGCGGAATCGCGAAGCGATAGCCGCGCCCACGCACCGTCTCGATCGGCTTGAGCGTGCCTTCCGGATCGAGCTTCTTGCGCAGCCGGCCGATGAACACCTCCAGCACGTTGGAGTCGCGGTCGAAGTCCTGCTGGTAGATGTGCTCGGTGAGGTCGGCCTTGGAGACCAGTTCGCCGGCATGCAGCATCAGGTACTCGAGCACCTTGTACTCGTAGCTGGTCAGATCCACGCTCGCCCCGTCGACAGTGACGGTCTGGGCCGCCAGATCAAGCGTGATCGGGCCGCAGTCCAGGGTCGGCTTGCTCCAGCCGGCGGCGCGGCGCAGCAGCGCGTTCAGGCGCGCCAGCAACTCCTCGACGTGGAAGGGCTTGACCAGATAGTCGTCCGCGCCGGACTTGAGACCCTCGACCTTGTCCTGCCAGCTCGAACGCGCGGTCAGGATCAGGATCGGGAACTTCTTGCCCTCGCTGCGCAGCAGCCGCACCAGATCCATGCCGGACATCCTGGGCAGGCCCAGATCGATGATGCCGACATCGAAGGGCACTTCGCGCCCGAGGTAGATGCCTTCCTCGCCATCGCTGGCCGCATCCACGGCGTAGCCTTCGCGCTTGAGCCGTGCGGCGAGCGTCTCGCGCAGCGGCGCCTCGTCCTCGACCAGAAGAATGCGCATGGGATCTCCTTTCAGGGCTTTGCACATGCCGCAGAGGCGGCCTCACCGGCGCGAGTGTAACCGCCGCCTGCCGGGAAGAACACCAAGGATGCGGGCAGCGCGGTCCGGCGTCGGCCGCAGTTCAGCGATGGTCGTCGCGCGGGCGCTGGCCGCGGGACTCGCGTGGCGGCAGCTCGCGCGGTGCCGAATGCTGCGGCCCCTGGGCTGGCCGGGCGGATTCGCGGCGCGGGTCATCCCACATCACCCGCACGCGGCCTTCGGGGGTGTAGACCTTGATCCGGTTGACCTCGTGGCCGCCGCGGTTGCGCCGCTCGGCCGACAGCACGCGGCCGCCGGTTTCGCGCTCGACGCGATTGACCGAGGCCGGCAGGCCGCTGTCTTCGCTGCTGGCGCAGACCTCAGGTCCCCAGCTCACGCAGGCAATCGCAACGGTAATGAGGAAAGCGTGGGTCGACATGAAAACGCGAGTCTCCAAGCGGAACAGGAAAGGCAACGGCACCTGTTTCCTGCGGTGCGGGCAGTCTGGTGCGAGGGCGGTGAATCCCATCTGAACTTTCTTAACAATTTCATCACAAAAGCCGCCCCACGGGCGCACGATGCCGACGCAGGGCTGAACGCCTCAAAAAATCTCGCCCACGCAGCAGCGCAGCGAGCCGCCGGCCTTCTCGATCTCGTCCAGCGCCACCGCCACCACCTCGAAGCCGCAGCGGTCCAACGCCCGGCGCGTGGCCGGACGCAGCGCGTCCGCCGCACGCCGGCTCATGAAGACGTGCCGCCCGGTCAGCGCGATGCAATTGGCGACGAAGGCGTCCTTTTCCTCGGGCGAGATCAGGATGGCCCCTTCGCCGTAGGCCGCCGCGATCGCCCGACCCGCGCCCGGATCGGCGAAGCCTTCCGGGCACAGCACCACGGCGCGCGAGGCCAGCACGCTCATCACCACGTTGCCGTGGTATTCGCCCGATGCCAGCGCGTAACCCACCATCGCGTCCAGGCCGAACGCCGCCTGCATCGCGGCGGCACCCACGGCATCGCAGCGCTCCGACAACCCGCAGTAGCCGATGCTGCGGCCGCGATCGATCACCATCGAGCCGGTCAGCTCGCACACGCCCGGCTGGCGGCGCAGGTCGACCTCCTCATAGCCCAGCACGCCGGTGAAGAAACCGCGGATGTCGCGGCGCTCGGCCTCGGCCTGACGCACCGGGTGGCACATGTGCCCGAGGATGAGGCGGCCGCGCACGGTGCCGAAGACGTTGTTGGGAAACACCGCGTCGGGCGTGGCCGGATCGCCTGCAAACGCGATCACGGGGAGGTAGCGCGCCAGCGTACGGTGCAGCTCGCGGTGCTGGGCCAGCGCGCGCTCGGGATCCACCGCGAGCGAGAGGTCCATGTAGGCGTTGTCGCTGGCCGACTGCGCGGCCAGGGAAAAGCCCTCGGGTGCCACCAGGAAGGCGGCGCGGGCGCAGGAGGGCGCGGTGATTTCGGGAAGGTCCGTCATGGTCATGCGGCGCGGGAAAGGTCCTGCGTGGCGCGCAGGGCGCGCTCGATCAGCTCGATGCCGGTGCCCGGGCGCGACGCACCTTCGCTCAGGATCTGGCGAAACGCGCGCCCGCCCGGCTGGCCGTGGAACAGCCCGAGGATGTGGCGGGTGACGTGGCGCAGCGCCAGCCCCCGCGCCAACTGCGCCTCCACCCAGGGCAGGAAGGCACGCAGCAGCGCCTCGCGCGGCTGTTCCGCCGTCCCGGCCAGCGCCGCGTCGAGCCGATGCAGCACATGGGGATCGTGGTAGGCCGCCCGCCCCAGCATCACCCCGTCGACCTGCGCCAGATGCGCCCGCGCCGCATCCACCGTGGTGATGCCGCCGTTGATCAGGATGCGCAGCGCCGGCCGCTCCTGCTTGAGCCGGTACACGTGCCCGTAGCGCAGCGGCGGCACCTCGCGGTTCTCCTTCGGACTCAGTCCCTTGAGCCAGGCCTTGCGCGCATGCACCACGAAGGTGTCGCAGCCGCCGGCCGCGACGGTGTCGATGAATTCCAGAAGGGTCCCGTATTCCTCCTGCTCATCCACGCCCAGCCGGCACTTCACCGTGACGGGAATCGAAACCACCGCGCGCATCGCCGCCACGCACTCGGCCACCAGCACCGGCTCGCGCATCAGGCAGGCACCAAATCGCCCGGCCTGCACCCGATCCGACGGGCAGCCGACGTTGAGGTTGATCTCGTCATAGCCCCAATCCGCCCCGATCCGCGCCGCCTGCGCCAGCGCAGCCGGCTCGCTGCCGCCCAGCTGCAGGGCAACGGGATGCTCCATCGGATCAAACCCGAGCAGCCGCTCGCGGTCGCCGTGGATCACCGCCTGCGCGTGCACCATCTCGGTGTAGAGCCGCGCCCCGGGTGCCAGCGTGCGGTGGAAGGCGCGGCACACCCGGTCCGTCCAGTCCATCATCGGCGCAACGCTCAGGCACCACTCGTCATAAGCCGATGTTGTCTCGACTTTTTCCATCCCGGATGCGCCGGAAACGACGGCGTTGCCCACAACCGATTGCACCATTGAAATCACCCGCTTGCGACAGGCGACAGTGTAACGGCGTTGCGATGCCTCAGGCCGGGTGCCGGGCGAGGCAAGCCGGCTGCGGGGCGTGCCGCGGGGCCGCTGCTCCGCCGCGCGCAATCGGTGCCATAGTTGTGCCGTTCGTGCATGCATTCTCCGGAGGTTTGCCGTGATCGAGCTTGTCATCACCCAGCGCCAGCGCGATCTGGGGGCGTTCATGGTCGGGCGGGTGCTGCCGTTTGCGCAGCGGCGCATGGTCGGGCCGTACATCTTCTTCGACCGCATGGGTCCCAAGGACATCGCGGCCGGGCTGCCGCGCGAGGCCGATATCCGGCCGCATCCGCATATCGGGCTGTCGACGATCACGTACCTGTTCGATGGCGAGATGACGCATCGCGACAGCCTGGGCTTCGAGCAGCCGATCCGCCCCGGCGAAGTGAACTGGATGACCGCGGGGCGCGGCATCACCCATTCGGAGCGCTTCGAGCGCCTGCGCGCGCAGGGCGGTCCACTCGACGGCGTGCAGGCCTGGGTCGCGCTGCCGGAGGAGCGCGAGGAGCGCGATCCGGGGTTCTGGCACTACCGCAGCGATGCGCTGCCGGAATTTCACGAGGTCGGCGCGCGCGGCCGCCTGATCGCCGGACGGCTGGCCGGGATCGAGTCTCCGGTCCGGGTCGACTCGCCGCAGTTCTATGTGCACTGGCGTCTGCAGGCGGGTTCAAAGGTCTCGCTGCCACCCGAATATTCCGAACGCGCCGCCTATGTCGCCAGTGGCGAAGTGGACGTCGACGGCCAGCGCATCGCGCCGGGCAGCATGGCGGTGCTGGCACCCGGCAAGGCCGTCACCCTCGCTGCGCACAGCGATGCCGTGGTCATGGCGCTGGGCGGCGAGCCGCTCGGACCGCGCTACATCGACTGGAACTTCGTGTCCTCGTCGAAGGAGCGCATCGAACAGGCCCGCGCCGACTGGGCCGCCGGGCGGATGAAGCTGCCGGATATGGACAATCGGGAGTTCACCCCGGCACCGCCGCGCCTTGGCCGGGAACTGGAGGCCCGGCGCTGAGTCTGGAAAAGCCTGCCGGTCTGCGGCGGGTGGCGCGGGATGCGTGTGGAGGAATCCCCAACCGCTGGATCGCGGGCAAGCCCGCTCCGACAGAAAGCAGCCCGCGCGGAGATCGGGTCAGGCGTTCCGAAGCAGCCGCTGCGCGTGGCTGGCCGCGATCCACTCTTCGTTGGTCGGTTCCACACCGACGATCACGCGGCTGTCGCGCGATGAAATCACCGCGGCGTTGGCGGCGTTGGCGTCGTCGTCGAGCGTGATGCCGAGGAAGGCGAGGTCGCGGCAGACGCGCTCGCGGATGAAGGCGTTGTGTTCGCCCACGCCGGCGGTGAACACCAGCAGGTCCAGCCCGCCGAGCACGGCGACGAGCGCGCCGATCTCGCGCACGATGCGGCGCACGTAGAGCGCCAGCGCCAGGCGCGCGCGCTCGCCGCGCTCGCCCGGATCGTCCTCGTGGCGCACCACGACGCGCGGTTCGGCGGAAATGCCGGATACGCCCAGCAGGCCGGAGCGGTGGTACAGCAGCCGGCCGACCTCTTCCAGCGAGAGCCTTTCGATTTCCATCAGATAGAGGATCGCGCCGGGGTCGATGGAGCCGGTGCGGGTGCCCATCATCAGGCCATCCAGCGCGGAAAAGCCCATGGTGGTGGCCACGCTTTTCAGTTCGCGCATGGCGCACAGGCTGGCACCGCTGCCCAGGTGCGCGACGATCGTCCGCCCGCGCGCCAGGGCACCGTGGCGCTCGGGCAGCGCGTGGCTCATGTAGTCGTAGGACAGCCCATGGAAGCCGTAGCGGCGCAGGCCGCGATCCCGGCCCAGTTCGCGCGGCAGCGGCAGCATCTTTTCCACCTCGGGCAGGTCGTGGTGGAAACCGGTATCGAAGCAGGCCACCTGCGGTACCTGCGGGTCGCGTTCGATCAGCAGGCTCATGGCCTTGAGCGGAAACGGCTGGTGCAGCGGTGCCAGCGGAATCAAGGCGCGCAGGTCCGCGATCAGCGCGGCGTCCACGCGCGTCGGCGCGTGGTACCTTCCGCCGCCGTGCACCACGCGATGCGCGACGCCCGCGAGCGGCCTCCCGGCGAGGCGCGCTTCGACCCGCGCCAGGATCAGCGCCAGCGCAGCGGCATGCGGATGCCCGGCATCCAGCGCGACCGCGTGCGGCGCGACGCCGGTTTCACCGAAATCCGGACTCGGCCCACCGATGCCCTGCACCTTGCCGTTCCACAGCGGCGCGCGCGGCAGCGGTTCGGCGGCGGCGTCGAACAGCGCGAACTTGATGCTCGACGAACCGCAGTTGAGGACAAGAATCAGGCCCTCCATCGCGGGGCTCACGGCGGCGTCTGGCGGTAGCGGTGCGCGAGCAGCAGGGCGATGGCGCAGGAGGCCATGCGCGAGGCGCGCGCGTCGGCGCGGCTGGTGAGCACCACGGGCACCTTCGCGCCCATCACGATGCCGGCGCTGGCGGCCTCGCCCAGGTACATGAGCTGCTTGGCGAGCATATTGCCGCTTTCCAGATCCGGCACCACCAGAATGTCGGCCTGCCCGGCCACTTTCGAGACGATGCCCTTGGCGTGCGCGGCGGCCGGGGAAACGGCATTGTCGAAGGCCAGGGGGCCATCGAGCAGGCCGCCGGTGATCTGGCCGCGCTCGGCCATCTTGCACAGCGCGGCGGCATCCAGGGTCGCCTGCATCGAAGGCATCACCGTTTCCACCGCCGCCAGGATCGCCACTTTCGGTTCGGGCACGCCGATGGCGTGCGCCAGGTCGATCGCGTTGCTGACGATGTCGGCCTTCTGCAGCAGGTCGGGCGCGAGGTTCACCGCCGCATCGGTCACGATGAAGGGGCGCGGGTAGTGCGGGGTCTGCAGCACGAAGCAGTGGCTGACCCGGCGCTTGGTGCGCAGACCGGCCTCGCGCGCCACGATCGCGGCCATCAGTTCGTCGGTGTGGAGGCTGCCCTTCATCAGCGCCTCCACCCGGCTGCAGCGCGCCAGTTCGGCCGCGCGCGCGGCGGCGGCGTGGCTGTGCGGAACATCCTCGATCTCGATGCCCGCAAGGCTCAGCCCGGTCTCCGCGGCGACCGCTTCGAGACGGGCGCGCGGTGCCACCAGCACCGGCACGATCAGGCCCTCGTCGCGCGCATCCAGTGCCCCGGCCAGACTCAACGCATCGCAGGGATGCACCACCGCCACGCGCACCGGCTCGAGCGCGCGCACGTGCGCCAGCAGGCGCTGCAGCCCGTCGCGGCCGGTACCGTGGTTGCGGATGCCCGGCAGGCTGGCACGCGGGCGCTCGATGCGCTCGCTCGGCGCGATCACCCGCGCTTCGCCCTCGATCACCGCGACGCCGTCCTGGTTGACGCAGGCGCAGGCCAGGGTGACGCCGCGCGTGGCCGGATCGAGCGCGCTGACGGTGGCACTGACGCGCAGCCGGTCGCCGCTGCGTACCGGTGCCAGGAAGCGCAGGCTCTGGCCGAGGTAGATCGTGCCCGGCCCCGGCAGACGGGTGCCGAGCAGCGAGGAAATCAGCGCCCCGCCCCACATGCCGTGCGCGATCACGTCCTGGCCGCCCGTGCCGTCATCGACGGAATCCAGATACCGCGGGCTCGCATCGCCCGACATCGCGGCGAACAGCTGGATGTCCTCGCGCGCCAGCGCGCGCTCGACGCTGGCGGTATCGCCGATGCGCAGCTCGTCGAAGGTCCGGTTGCGCAGCACGGCAAGATCATCGGGGGCCGGGGCGATCATGCGGGTGTCCTTTCAGCGGTGTGTGTCATGCGTGGCGCATGGTTTGGCGGGCTTTCACGCCATCCGGCCAATGGTACGGCGGAAGCGGCGCAGCGACAGCGCGAACAGTACCGTACCGATGACGGCGAGCCAGGCAAACGGCCGCCACACCACGTCCAGCCCGGCACCGCGGAACAGGATCGCCTGTCCGAGTTCGACGAAATGCGTGGTAGGCGCAGCCAGCATCAGGGTCTGCACGATACCGGGCATGGATTCGCGCGGGGTGCCGCCGCCGGAAAGCATCTCCAGCGGCACGATGGTCAGCATCATCAGCATCGCGAACTGGGGCATGTTGCGCGCCACGGTAGCCAGGAAGATGCCCATCGCGCTGGTGGCGAACAGGCACAGCGTCGCACCGGCGAAAAACAGCGGCAGCGAGCCGGCCACCGGCACGCGCAGCACGCCCTGCACGATGAAGGTCAGGGATATCCACGCGGCCAGCAGCACCACCAGACTCGTCGACCAGGCTTTGGCGAGCATGATCTGTGCCGGCGTCACCGGCATCACCAGCAGGTGCTCCACGGTGCCGCGCTCGCGCTCGCGGACCAGCGCCGCGCCGGCGAGGATGATCGAGAGCATCGCGATATGGTTGATCACCTCCACGAGACTGCCGAACCACGACGGTTCCAGCGCCGGGTTGAAGCGCGCGCGCAGCGCCAGCTCCACCGGCAGCACGGCGGCGGCGCGCTCGTGCCGCGCGAATTCGTCGATCTCGCCCATCACGATCTGCTGTACGTAGCCGCTGCCGACGAAGGCCTGGCTCATGCGGGTGGCATCGACGTTTAGCTGGAGGTCCGGTGCGCGGCCGGCCAGCACGTCGCGCTGGAAACCGTGCGGAATCACCAGCACGAAGGTGTAGTGACCCGCGTCCATGCCGGGATCCATCTGCGCCCAGTCGATCATCCACGGCGGGGTGAAATGCGGCGGATACAGGGCCGAGGCGATGCGCCCGGAAAGCGGCGAGCGGTCCTCGTCGACGATGGCGATGGGCGCGTTGCTGAGCGTCTCGGGCATGGCGGTGGCGGCGGTATACACGCCCGCGGTGAACACGTAGACGATCAGCGCGAGCATCGCCGGATCGCGCCACAGGCTCCACAGCTCCTTGATGCCTAGCCGCCAGGTGTTGGCCGTGAACATGCGGATTCGGGAGGCCGGCTGCATCGCTCAGCGCTCCTGCTTGCGCACCAGGAGAATCCCCGCACCCACGATCACCGGTACGGCCAGCGCCATCGCCCGCAGCGACGCGTGCAGGTCGGAAAATCCCAGCGCCTTGTTGAACACGCCGCGGCTGATGTCGATCATGTGCGTGGCCGGATAGATCCCGCCCAGCCAGCGCGCACCGCCCTGCAGCGACGACACCGGGTCGATCAATCCGGAGAATTGCGCCGCCGGGATCATCGTGCCGATCATCGCGCAGAACATCGCCGCGATCTGGCTTTTCGTCACGCTCGATGCCAGCAGACCCATACCGGTGGCGCAGAGGCTGTAGAGCAGCGCGGCCAGTGCCAGTACGGCGAAGCTGCCGGTGATCGGCACGTCGAACAAGGTCACCGACATGAGGGTCATCAGCGCGAAGTTCAGCATGGCCAGCACCACATAGGGAATCTGCTTGCCGAGCAGGAACTCGCTGCGCGTGACCGGGGTGACGTAGAGGTTGATGATCGAGCCGGTTTCCTTTTCTCGCACCACCGCCAGCGCGGTGAGCATGGCCGGCAGCATCAGCAGCAGCAGCGGCATGACCGCGGGCACCATCGCCGGCAGGCTCTTCACGTCCGGGTTGTAGCGGAAGCGGGTTTCGATGCCGGCAACTCCAGCGGGCGCGACGCCGCGCTGCGCCATCTGCTCGGCCAGCCAGTGCAGGTGGATGCCCTGCACATAGCCGGCCACGGTTTCGGCGCGCGGCGGCATCGCACCGTCGATCCATGCGCCGATCTGCGCGGAATTCCCGCGCAGCACGTCGCGCATGAAGCCCGACGGGATCTCCAGCGCCAGGCTCAGTTCGCCGCTGCGCATGCGTCGGTCCAGATCGGCATGATCGGTGATCGGCGGGCGCTCGATGAAGTAGCGCGAACCCGACAGGCTGAAGGCGTAACTCTCACTCAACTGGGTGCGATCATGGTCGAGCACGGCATAGCGCAGGTCGTCCACGTCCATGCTGATGCCATAGCCCATCACGAGCATCAGGATGGCCGAGCCGGCCAGCGCCAGCGTGGCGCGCACCGGGTCGCGGCGCAGCTCGAGCGCCTCGCGCCAGAGGTAGGCGAACAGGCGGCGGAAGCTGAAGCGGACGTGGCGCGGCGGGGGATGCGAGAGCGCGGCATCCACAGGTTGGGGGCTTGCGAATCCCGACGCTGGCGTGGCGGTGGTGTTGGGGTTCCTTGCCTCACCCCAACCTGTGTTGGCGTCGGAGGATTCTCCCGGGGCGGCACGCTTGGCAGCTTCACCGTCGGCTTCCAGCAGATAGCCGATGAAGGCGTCTTCCAGATCCTTTGCGCCGCGCTTTTGCACCAGCGCCGCCGGCGCATCGCTGTCGAGCACGCGGCCGGCGTGCATCATCGACATGCGGTCGCAGCGCGCGGCTTCGTTCATGAAATGGGTGGAGATGAAGATCGTCACCCTGTCGCGCCGCGACAGCTCCACCAGCAGCCGCCAGAATCCATCGCGCGCCACCGGGTCCACGCCCGAGGTGGGTTCATCCAGGATCAGCAGCTCCGGCGCGTGCACCATCGCCACCGCCAGCGAGAGGCGCTGGCGCATGCCCAGCGGCAGGCTGCCGGGCAGACTGTCGCCCATATCCTCCAGCCCGAAGCGACGCTGCATCCCGGCCACGCGCGCGGCGATGTCCGCCGTGGGAACCTGGAACAGGCGCGCGTGCAGCTCCAGGTTCTGCCGCACGGTGAGCTCGCCATAGAGCGAAAAGGATTGCGACATGTAGCCCACGCGCCTTCGCGTATCCATGTCCTCCGGATCCACTTCGCGACCGAACAGCCAGGCCTTGCCCTCGCTCGCCGGCAAGAGGCCGGTCAGCATCTTCATCGTGGTGGTCTTGCCGCAGCCGTTGGAACCCACGAAGCCGAAGATCTCGCCGCGACGGATGCGGAAGCTGACGCGATCCACCGCGACGAAATCGCCGAAACGCATGGTGAGGTCCCTGGCTTCGATCGCGATCCCGTGTTCGCTCGCGTCCAGCGGCGGAATCGCCACCGGCGCGTGGTCGCGGGTCTTTTCTTCCGGCAGGAGGCGAACGAAGGCCGCCTCCAGCGAGTCGGTTCCGGTGCGTTCGAGCAATTCCTGCGGCGTGCCCGTGGCCAGCACGGTGCCCACGTCCATCGCCACCAGCCAGTCGAAATCCTGCGCCTCGTCCATGTAGGCTGTGGCGACGATCACGCTCATGCCCCGGCGCTCGCTGCGGATGCGGCCGATCAGATCCCAGAACTGCGCGCGCGCCAGCGGATCGACGCCGGTGGTGGGTTCGTCGAGGATCAGGAGGTCCGGATCGTGGATCAGCGCGCAGCACAGCCCGAGCTTCTGCTTCATGCCACCGGAAAGCTTGCCGACCGGACGCGCGAGGAAGGGATAAAGGCCGGTGGCGCGGGTCAGCTCGTCGATGCGGCGGCGGCGTTCTCCGGCGTCGTGTCCGAACAGGCGCGCAAAAAACTGCAGGTTTTCCTCCACGCTCAGGGTTGGATAAAGATTGCGCCCCAGCCCCTGCGGCATGTAGGCGATGCGCGGGCAGACGCGATTGCGATGGCTGCGGCTGCGCATGCTGCCACCGAGGGTTTCGATGTCGCCCGCCTGCAGGGCGCGCGCGCCGGCGATCAGCGAGAGCAGGCTGGACTTGCCCACGCCATCGGGACCGATCAGGCCGACCACGCACCCCGCCGGAAACGCCAGATCGACCCCGGCCAGCGCCGCCACTTTGCCGTAGCGCAGGTGCACGCCGGCCACGCGCACCACCGGCGGCGGACTCGACATCACTCGGTCCGGGTGCGCAGCGACTCGGGCACGGCCAGGGATTCGGGCCACGCCGCCTGCGGATCGAGCTTCAGCCAGGCCACGCCGGGAACGCCGGTCTTCACCTGGTCCAGGTGCCGGCGCAGCAGTTCCGGCGCGATCTGCGCGCGCACCCGGAACATCAGCTTCTGCCGCTCGCTCGCGGTTTCCACGGTCCTGGGCGTGAACTGCGCCTGGCTGGCGACGAAGGAGACGCGCGCCGGAATGACGATATCGGGCGCGACGTCCAGCACCAGCCTCGCCTCGCTGCCGATGGCGATGCGGCCGGCGACGGTCTCTGGCACGAAGAATGTCATGTAGACATCGGACAGATCGAGCAGGTTCAGCACGCGACCACCCGCGCCGATCACCTCGCCCGCCTGCGCCACGCGCACCTGCACGCGGCCGTCGCGCGGGGCCTTGAGGTCGCTGTCGCGCAGATCGGCATCGATCCGCGCGATGGTGGCCTCGGCCGCAATCACCGAGGATTGCGCTCCCTCGACCTGCGCCTTCGCCGCGTCCACCGCCGCCTGCGCCGCCGCCACCTGCGCGCGCGTCGCGGCCAGAGCCGCCTGGGCGCTGCGCCAGTTCGCGCGATCGTCGTCGAGCTGCTGCAGCGAAAGCGCGCCTTCCTTCGACAGGGTTTCGGTGCGCGTCAGCCGCCGCCGCTGCGCCTCCAGCTCCGCTTCGCGCTGCGCGATCTGGGCGCGCATCGCCACCACGTCGGCCTCACGCAGCGCGACCTGCGCCTGCGCGGCGGCGACGGCCTGAACCGCCTGCTGGCGGCCGGCCTCGGCCTCCGCGCGCTGCGCCGCGAGCGTGTCGATCTGCATCTTCGCCAAAACCTGCCCGGCGCTGACGAAATCGCCCTCGCGCACGAGGATGTCCTCGACCCGCCCCGGCAGCCGCGTCGCCACGTCGATCTCGGTCGCCTCGATCCGCCCGTTGCCGCTGATGAACCCTTCACCCGGCCCGTCATCGGCCAGCCGCTGCCAGCCCCACCATGCCAGGGCGAGCAGCCCGAGGACGACGAACGGGAGGAGCCGGCGGTGGAAGGATGTGATCGCCATGCGTTAACTTCCGGAGGATCTGGACGAAAAGCATCGCAGAAATGGCGCTGGAAGGATTGATGGGGGTCAAGTCGGCGGCGGCACCGCCGGGGCCGCTTGCCCGGGCCACCATCACGCCAGGCGAGTCAACCAGCCGTGGCGATCCGGGGCACGGCCGTACTGGATGTCGGTCAGCTCCTTGCGGACCGACATGGTCAACTCGCCGGCGGGCGCGTCGAGGCTGCCGACGGAAAAATCCGGGCCCTTGAGCTGGCCGATGGGCGAGATGCTGGCGGCGGTGCCGCAGGCGAAGGTTTCCACGATGTCGCCCGAGGCCACGCCGTCGATCCATTCCTGCACGTCGATCCGGCGCTCGGTGACGGCCACGCCGCGATCGCGCAGGAGCTGGAGCACCGAGAGGCGGGTGATGCCTTCCAGGATGCTGCCGGAAAGCTCGGGCGTGATGACGCTGCCGTCGCGCCGGACCAGGAACACGTTCATGCCGCCCAGTTCCTCCAGCCAGCGGCCTTCCTGCGAATCCAGGAACAGCACCTGCGAGCAGCCGTTGGCCACCGCTTCCTTCTGCGGCAGCAGCGAGGAAGCGTAGTTGCCACCGCACTTGGCGGCACCGGTGCCGCCGCGACCGGCGCGCGAATACTCGCGCGACAGCCAGATCGCGACCGGCTTCACCCCGCCCTTGAAGTAGGCACCGGCGGGGCTGGCGATGACGTAGTAGGCGACTTTCTGCGCCGAGCGCACGCCGAGGAAGTTCTCGTTGGCGATCATGAAGGGACGCAGGTACAGGCTGGACTCGCCGCCCGAGGGCACCCACGCCGCATCGATCTTCACCAGTTCGCGGATCGAGTCGATGAATGTGTCGACCGGCAGCTCCGGCAGGGCCAGGCGGTGCGCCGAGCGCTGCAGGCGCGCGCCGTTGGCCTCGGGACGAAACGACCAGATCGATCCGTCGGCATGGCGGAAGGCCTTGAGGCCCTCGAAAATCTCCTGCGCATAGTGCAGCACCGCCGAGGCCGGATCGAGCGTCAGCGGACCGTAGGCGCGCACCTGCGCATCGTGCCAGCCCTGCCCGGCCTCCCAGTCGATGCTCACCATGTGATCGGTGAAATGCAGGCCGAAGCCCGGATTGGCGAGGATCGCGGCGCGCTCGGCGTCGGTTTTGGGCTGGGTGGACGGAAGGATCTGGAACGGAATGCTCATGACGGACTCGCGGGAATGACGGGGATCAGATATGCAGCGCATGACCGAGCGCGCGCAGCGCGGCTTCCTGCACCGCCTCGCCCAGGGTCGGATGGGGATGGATGGTAGCGGCGATGTCCTCGAGCGTGGCACCCATCTCGATGGACTGCACGAAGGCGATGGACAGCTCCGACACCTGCGCGCCCACGGCCTGCCAGCCGAGGATGCGGTGGTCGCCCTCGCGCGCGACCACGCGCACGAAGCCGTCGGCCGATTCCAGCGTCATCGCGCGGCCGTTGGCGGCAAACGGGAACAGCGCGACCTTGACCGCGTGCCCGGCGGCCCTGGCCTCGTCCGGCGACAGCCCGACCGTCACGATTTCCGGGTCGGTGAAGCACACCGCCGGCATCGCGGCGGGCTGGAAGCGGCGGGTTTTTCCGGAAACGATCTCGGCCACCATCTCGCCCTGCGCCATGGCGCGGTGCGCGAGCATGGGTTCGCCGGCCACGTCGCCGATGGCCCAGACGTTGCGCATCGAGGTGCGGCACTGCTCGTCGATCTTCACCGCGCGACCGGCCGTGTCCAGGCGCAGGGATTCGAGGTTGAAGCCCTCGATCTTCGGCCTGCGGCCCACGGCGACGAGGATGCGGTCGGCCTCGATCGCGCGTTCCGCGCCGTCCGGCGTGCGCACGCGCAGCGCACCGGTATCGGAGAGCCCGAGCACGCTGTGGCCGACCAGGGTTTCCACGCCCAGCGTCTTGAGGCGTTTGGCGACCGGCGCGGTGAGCTCGGCGTCGTAGGCGGGAAGGATGCGCTCCTGCGCCTCGACCACGGTCACCTCGCAGCCGAGCTTGCGGTACGCCGTGCCCAGCTCCAGGCCGATATAGCCGCCGCCGACCACGACCAGCTTCTTCGGCAGCTCCGCCGGCGAAAGCGCCTCGGTGGAGGAAACGACCTTGCCGCCGAACTTCAGGAAGGGCAGCTCAACCGGCACCGAGCCGGTCGCCAGCAGCAGGTGTTCGCAGCGGATGCGCAGGGTGTCGCCACCCTCGGCCGCGTCCGCCACGTCGACGGTCTTGCCGTCCACCACCTGGCCCCAGCCCTTGACCACGCGCACGCCATTCTTCTTCAGCAGCGCCGCGACGCCGCCGGTCAGGCGCCGCACGATGCCGTCCTTCCAGGCCACGGTCTTGCCCAAGTCGAGCGTCGGCGCGGCGGCGCCGATGCCCAGCGGGGAATCACCCCGGGCGAAGGCGGCCACTTTCGCGAACTCCTCGGCGGCGTGGATCAGCGCCTTGGAGGGGATGCAGCCGATGTTGAGGCAGGTGCCGCCGGGCGTCGCGCCCTCCACCAGCACGGTGGGAACGCCGAGCTGGCCGGCGCGGATCGCGGCCACATAGCCGCCGGGGCCGCCGCCGAGGATCAGGAGTCGGGTGTCGATGGTCTGGCTCACGGGGTCACTCCACGAACAGCAGGGCGGGGTTTTCCAGCAGCGCGCGGATCGCCTGCACGAACTCGGCCGACTCCATGCCGTCCACCACGCGGTGGTCGAAGGAGGACGACAGGTTCATCAGTTTGCGCGCCTCCACCAGGCCGTTGCGGATGCAGGGGCGCTCGATCATGCGGTTGACCCCGACGATGGCGACCTCGGGGTGGTTGATGATCGGGGTGGACATGATTCCCCCGATCGGCCCCAGGCTGGTGATGGTGATGGTGGAGCCCGACAGCTCCTCGCGCGTCGCCTTGCCGGCGCGCACCGCACCGGCAAGGCGCGCGATTTCGGCCGCGGTCTGCCACAGGTCGAGCGACTCGGCGTGCGCCACGACCGGCACCGACAGCCCGCTGTCGCTCTGCGTCGCGATGCCCAGCCGCACCCCGTGGGAGCGCGTGATGATGTTGGCCTCGTCATCGAAGCGCGCGTTCATCTGCGGAAAGTCGCGCAGCGCCAGCACCATGGCGCGCGCCAGGAACGGCAGGAAGGTGAGCTTGCCGCGGGTCTTGCCCCACTTCGCGTTGAGCTTGCCGCGCAAGGCTTCCACCTCGGTCACGTCGATTTCCTCGACGTAGGTGATGTGCGGAATGCGCCGCCAGGAATCCTGCATCTTCTGCGCGATGCGCCGACGCAGTCCCATCACCGGAATCTGCTCCTCACCCTCGCGGCGCGCGTAGCCCGACGATCCGCCGCCCGCAGGCTGCGCCCGACCGCCGCGCGCGGCGTAGGCATCGAGATCGGCGTGCATCACCCGCCCGCCGGGGCCGGTGGGCGGCACGAAGCGCAGTTCGATGCCCAGATCCCAGGCGCGTCGGCGCACCGCGGGCGAGGCCAGCGGGGCTTCGCCCGTGAAGCGGGGATTCGGGATTCGGGACTCGGGATTTGCGGGAACGGCGGCTTCGGGGACTTTGGCGGCAACCGGAGCGGGTTCGGGTTTCGGGTCGGGCAGGCGCGGCGGCGGCTCGGGCGCACGGGCCACGGCGGGTTTCTCCGCGGCGGCGCTGCCTGCGGAAGCCGCTTCGCCCGGTTTGACGTTGCCGTCGCCGGCCACTTCCAGCCGGATCAACGCGCTGCCCACGGCCAGGGTTTCGCCCAGGGCACCGCCCAGCGCAAGTACCGTGCCGGCGACGGGCGAGGGAATCTCCACCGTCGCCTTGTCGGTCATCACCTCGGCGATGATCTGATCCTCGGCCACGGCGTCGCCCACGCCGACCTTCCAGCCGACCAGTTCGACCTCGGCGATACCTTCACCGATATCCGGCATCTTGATGACATGCTGTCCCATCGCTCAGTCCTCCAGCACGCGCTTCATGGCGTCGATGACCCGGGCCGGGCCCGGGAAGTAGTCCCACTCCTGCGCGTGGGGATAGGGCGTGTCCCAGCCGGTGACGCGCTCGATCGGGGCTTCGAGGTGGTAGAAGCAGTGCTCCTGCACCAGCGACACCAGCTCGGCACCGAAGCCGCTGGTGCGCGTGGCCTCGTGCAGTACGATGCAGCGGCGGGTCTTCTTCACCGAGTCGACGATGGTGTCCAGATCCAGCGGCCACAGGCTGCGCAGGTCGATGACTTCCGCATCGATGCCGGCATCCTCGGCCGCGGCCAGCGCCACCCAGACGGTGGTGCCGTAGGTGAGGATCGTCAGCGCCTTGCCTTGGCGCGCGATCGCGGCCTTGTCGAGCGGCACGCTGTAGTAACCCTCGGGCACGAGGTTCCCGGGGTGCTTGGTCCACGCCTGCACCGGGCGGTCGTGGTGGCCGTCGAAGGGGCCGTTGTAGAGGCGCTTGGGCTCCAGGAAGATCACCGGATCGCCGCATTCGATCGAGGAGATCAAGAGACCCTTGGCGTCGTAGGGGTTGGACGGCATCACCGTGCGCAGGCCGGCGACGTGGGTGAAGATCGCCTCCGGGCTCTGGCTGTGGGTCTGGCCGCCGTAGATGCCGCCGCCGCAGGGCGTGCGGAACACCACCGGGGCGGTGAACATGTTGCAGGAGCGGTAGCGCAGGCGCGCGGCCTCGGACACGATCTGGTCGTAGGCCGGATAGATGTAGTCGGCGAACTGGATCTCGGCCACCGGGCGCAGGCCGTAGACCGCCATGCCGATGGCCGCGCCGGCGATGCCGCTTTCGGAAATCGGCGCGTCGAACACGCGGTGCTTGCCGTATTTGGCCTGCAGCCCGTCGGTGCAGCGGAACACGCCGCCGAAGTAGCCCACGTCCTCGCCGAAGATCACCACGCTGTCGTCGCGCTCCAGCATCACGTCCATGGCCGAACGCAGGGCCTGGATCATCGTCATCGGGCTCGCGCCCGCGGCGGTTTCGATATCGCTCATGGTCAGATCCCCAGTTGCTGGCGCTGGCGGCGCAGGTGTTCGGGCATGTGTTCGTACACGTCCTCGAACATGTCGGCGGCACCGGGGCGGTTGTCGCTGCCCAGGATGCCGTGGCGCTCGGCTTCCTTGAGCGCCTGGGCGATTTCCTCGTCGAACGCGGCGCGGGTGGCCTCGTGCTGCGCCTCGCTCCACAGTCCGCGCTTGATCAGATGGCCTTTGAGTCGCTCGATCGGATCGCCCAGCGGGAAGTGCTGCGCATCGTCGGCGGGCCGGTACTTGGAGGGATCGTCCGAGGTGGAATGCGGCCCGGCGCGGTAGCTGATCCACTCGATCAGGGTCGGTCCGAGGTCGCGGCGGGCGCGCTCGGCGGCCCAGCGCGACACCGCGTACACCGCGAGGAAATCGTTGCCGTCCACGCGCAGCGAGGGAATGCCGTAGCCCAGCCCGCGCGTGGCCAGCGTGGTGTGCTCGCCGCCGGCGATGGCCTGGAAGGTGGAAATGGCCCACTGGTTGTTGACCACGTTGAGGATCACCGGGGCCTCGTACACCGAGGCGAACACCAGGGCGGCGTGGAAGTCGCCTTCGGCGGTGGCGCCATCGCCCACCCAGGCCGAGGCGATCTTCGTGTCGCCCTTGATCCCCGAGGCCATCGCCCAGCCCACCGCCTGCGGCAGCTGGGTGGTGAGGTTGCCGGAAATGGAGAAGAAGCCGTACTCCTTGTAGGAATACATGATCGGCAGCTGGCGACCGCGCAGCGGGTCGGCGGCGTTGGAGAGGACCTGGCACATCATGTCCACCAGCGGCACGTCCTGGGCGATCAGGATGCCCTGCTGGCGATAGGTGGGGAAATGCATGTCGCCCTGGCGCAAGGCCAGCGTCTGCGCGATGGCGATGGCTTCTTCGCCCAGGCACTGCATGTAGAACGAGGTCTTCTTCTGGCGCTGGGCGATCAGCATGCGCGCGTCGTAGGCGCGGGTCTTGAGCATCGCGCGCATGCCGCGCAGAAGGATCTCGTCGGGGATGTCCGCGGCCCAGTCGCCGACGGCGTCGGCGCTGTCGTCCAGCACCCGGATCAGGCCCTGCGCGAACGTCCCCGTGCTCGATGCGGCCACGTCGATCGGCGGCTTGGGCAGGGCTCCTGCGGGGCTGAGCTTGAGATAGGAAAAGTCGGTCTGCTGTCCGGGCCGGGCGCTGGGCTCGGGGACGTGCAGGGTCAAGGGGGCGTAGTCGCTCATGGCGCAAATCCCGGTCTGCGGTGGGTTCGGTCTCGCCCGAACGCGGCGGTCGCACGCAGTGCGACGCGGTTAACCGCACAAGTTTAGAGCCTGCGCTCGATATCGTAAAATCTGGATTAGCCCTTTCTGGTATCTGAAAAAGCCATGGCACTTCCGCCCAATCTCTCGCTGCGGCAGCTGCGCTACTTCGTCGCCGCCGCCGAACTGGGCCAGTTCTCGCTGGCCGCGCGCCGGCTGCAGGTTTCGCAGTCGGTCGTGACCACGGCCATCGCGCAGTTGGAAGCGATCGTGGGCACCGATCTGTTCGAACGCCAGCCGCATGGCGTAGTGCCCACCGCCGCCGGGCACCGCTTCCACCAGCACGTGGCCCACGCGCTGGACGCCCTGCAGGATGCGCTGAGCGAGCCGCTGTTTTTCGGCGAGGCGCTGTCGGGCGTGGTGCGCGTGGGCGCGTCGTACACGGTGCTGGGCTATTTCCTCCCGGCCCTGCTCGCCCGCTTCCGGCGCGACTATCCCAAGGTGGAGATCGATCTGATCGACATGGACCGGCCCAGCATCGAAAAGGGCGTGGCCGAGGGCGATCTGGACATGGGCCTGTGCATCACCTCGAACATGCGCCCGGATTCGCCGCTGCGCCACCAGGTGCTGGCGCGCTCGCACCGCCAGCTGTGGATGGCGCAGGATCATCCGCTGGCGGCACTGGCGCAGATCCGGCTGGCCGACATCGCGCCCTGGCCCTACATCCTCCTGACGGTGGACGAGGGCGAGGCTTCCTCGATGCGCTACTGGCAGGCCGCCGGCCTTGCGCCCAACGTCGCCTTCCGCACCTCCACGCTGGAGGCGCTGCGCGGCCTGGTGGCGCACGGCTTCGGCGTCACCATCCTGTCGGACATCGTCTACCGGCCGCTGTCGCTGGAAGGCCGGCGCATCGAGAGCCGCATGGTCGCCGATCTGGTTCCGCCGATGGAAGTCGGACTGGTGACGCGGCGCGAAGATGTGCTGCCGCAGGTGCCCTACGCCTTCCAGCAGTTCCTGGTGTTCGCCTGCAGCGCGCTGCCGGACACGATCCTGCGCTGAGACGCGCCCGCGGCAGGCGGTTTCACTCGGAGGCGGAGGCGGAGGCGGGTGCGGCCGGAGCGGCCGCTGCCGCGGCAGGCTTGGCGGCCGGTTCGGGTGCCGCGGCCTTGTCGCCAGCGCCGCCCGAATCGGCGAGATTGTGCTTTTTCTCGCCGTCCTTCTTGAAGTCGGTTTCGTACCAGCCACCGCCCGCGAGGCGGAACTGCGGCGCGCTCAGCAGGCGGCGCGGCGCGGCTTGGCCACAGGCCGGGCAGGCGTCAGGATCCGGATCGGAGAGCTTCTGCAGGCGGTCGAACTCGTGCCCGCAGGCGTTGCAGTGGAAGGCGTAGATCGGCATGTCGGTGCAGGCATCGGAAAAGAGGGAAACAATCTGCCACCGTGGGGGCGGCACGGGGAAAATCAAGCCAGATCGAGCCATTCGGTTTCCAGCGCATCCTGCTCGCGCGCGAGGCTGGCCTGCTCGAAGCCGAGCTCGGCGACGCGCTGCGCGCCGTGGGTCTCGTACAGGGCAGGGTCGGCCAGCGCCGCCTCCACCGCGGCGCGCGCGCCGCGGATTTCCTCCAGCCGCGATTCGATGCGCCTGATCCGGCGCGCGATGGCGGGATCGGGCCCGCGCCGCGCCGGCGCGGCTTTCGCTGCGGGAGCTTTTACCGCCTTCGGCGCGGCCTCGCCGTCAGCGGCCCGGCTGCGCAGCCAGGCGGCATAGGCGTCCAGATCGCCGTCGAACTCCTCCACTCGCCCGTTCGCCACGCGCCAGAAGCGGTCGCACACCAGGCCGATCAGGTGGCGGTCGTGGCTGACCAGCACGATCGCGCCGGAAAAATCCGACAGCGCCTCGGCGAGCGCCTCGCGCATGTCCAGATCGAGGTGGTTGGTGGGTTCGTCCAGCAGCAGCAGGTTGGGGCGCTGCCAGGCGATCAGCGCCAGCGCCAGGCGCGCGCGCTCGCCGCCGGAAAATCCGTCCACCGGTTCGAAGGCACGGTCGCCGGCGAAGTTCCAGCGCCCGAGGAAGTCGCGGAACGCCTGCTGCCCTTCGCCGGGAGCCAGCAGGCGCAGGTGTTCCATCGGGCTGAGGCCGGCGTGCAGCGATTCCACCGTGTGCTGGGCGAAGTAGCCGATGCGAAGATCCGGGTGCGCGCTGCGCTCGCCCGCCAGCAGCGGCAGCTCACCCACCAGGGACTTCACCAGCGTCGACTTGCCCGCCCCGTTCGGCCCGAGCAGGCCGATGCGGTCGCCCGATTCGAGGCCGAAGTCCACGCCATGGAGCACTATGTGCCCGGGATTCGGGATTGGAGATTGGGGATTGGCAAGAGCCGGCAGTTCTTGCTGCATCGAATCCCGAATCCCAAATCCCGAATCCCGGGCCGCAGGCCCATACCCGCATTCGGCGCCCGCCAGCCGCACCAGCGAGGTCGGCAGCTTTGCCGGCTCGGCGAAGGCGATGTGCAGGGCGCGCTCGGCGCGCACCGCTTCGGTGCCGGCGAGCTTTTCCAGCCGCTTCATGCGCGACTGGGCCTGCCTGGCCTTGGTCGCCTTGGCGCGGAAGCGGTCGATGAAGGCCTGCAGGTGGGCGCGCTCGGCCTGCTCCTTGTCGTGCGCGATCTGCTGCTGGCGCAATTGCTCGGCGCGCTGGCGCTCGAAGCTGGTGTAGTCGCCGGCGTAGAGCTTCGCGCGGCCGTCGTGGAGGTGCAGGATGTGGCTGGCGACCCCGTCGAGGAACTCGCGGTCGTGGCTGATCAGCATCAGCATGCCGGGATACTTGAGCAGCCACTGCTCCAGCCACAGCACCGCGTCCAGATCCAGGTGGTTGGTGGGTTCGTCGAGCAGCAGCAGGTCGCTGGGCGTCATCAGCGCGCGCGCCAGGTTGAGCCGCACGCGCCAGCCGCCGGAAAACGTGGAAACGGCGCGCGCATGGGTTTCCGGCGCAAAGCCCAGGCCGTGCAGCAGGCGCCCGGCGCGGGCCGCGGCGTCATAGCCGCCCAGATCGCCCAGGCGCTGGTGCGCGATCGCCACGGCCTCGAAGTCCTCGCGCGCGGTGGCATCGGCTTCCTCGCGCAGCGCCTGCGCCACCGCGGCGTCGCCGCCGATCACGAAGTCCAGCGCGGCGTCGGGCAGCGACGGGGTTTCCTGCGCGACCGAGGCGATCCGCAGCCGCGCCGGCAGCTCAAGCGCGCCCGAATCGGCCTCCAACTCGCCCATCAGCGCGGCGAACAGGCTCGACTTGCCGCAGCCGTTGCGCCCGATGACGCCCACCCGCCAGCCGGCGTGCAGGGCCAGATCCACCTGCGACAGCAGCAGGCGCGGGCCGCGGCGCAGCGCGAAGTTGCGAAAGGAAATCATGGCGTGGCTCGAAGGAAACATGGCCCGGGCAGGGGGGGCGCATTCTAGCCCGGCGGTTCGATCGGACCGCCATTGCCCCGCCGGTTTTTAGCGCGAAATCCTGCGCCCGCCCTTGCGGTGCAGCACGCGAAGGCTCTATGTTCACGCTCCGCAACCGCCGAAAATGCCGCGATGAACGACACCGACGTTACCGCCGATGCCGCCACGTTGCCTGAAGCCCTGCGTCTCTCTCCGATCGAGGCCCGCGTCCTCGGCTCCCTGATCGAAAAGGAAGCCACCACGCCGGACCAGTATCCGCTGACAGAGAACGCGCTGACCCTGGCCTGCAACCAGAAAACCAGCCGCGATCCGCTGATGGACCTGTCTTCAGGCGAGGTTGGCCACGCACTGCGCCAGCTCGAAACGCGCCAGATGGTGCGCAGCCAGCACGCTGCGCGCGCGCAGCGCTGGGAGCATCGCTTCACACAGGCCTATGGCGTCACGAGCCAGCAGCAGGCCGTGCTGTGCATGCTGATGCTGCGCGGCCCGCAGACCCTCAACGAGATATTCACCCGCAGCGAGCGGATCGGCCGCTTTGCCACGGTGGACGAAGTGCGCCATGCGCTCGAACGCCTCGCCCAGCGCAACCCGGTGCTGGCGACCCTGCTGCCGCGTACCGCGGGCCAGCGTGAAGACCGCTGGACGCACCTCTTGTGCGGTCCGGTGGATATGGAGGCGGTCGCGGCCGCCGCGCGGCCTTCGTCCGCCGGCGCACCGACCGGACTGCTCGGGCGGATCGAAGCGCTCGAGGCGCGCATCGCCGTACTGGAGGCCCGCCTCGCCACGCCGAACCCCGATGCCCGGGTCTGAGGCCAGCGCCGGACGGCCGCTCGCCTGCCCGGCGCGCGGCACCGTGGACGCCGCGCCGCGGCGAGGCTGGTGCCGTGCCCGACCCGCGATCCGGAGCGCCTGATGCTGTTCCTGGCCCTTGCCACGCCCTTCCTCGCCGCGGTACTGGTCGCGCTGTCCCACCGCGCCTCGCGGCGGGTCATCGGCTGGCTGGCCGGCCTCGCCCCGCTGCTCGCCATCGCCATGCTGCTGCCGCTGCGCCCCACGATACTGGATGGCGATGTACCCACCGCCACCCTGGCCTGGGCACCGCAGGTGGGTCTCCTGCTGAGCCTGCGCCTGGACGGGCTGGCATGGATGTTCACGCTGATGGTGCTGGGGATCGGTGCGCTGGTGGTGATGTACGCGCGCTACTACCTCGACGAGGAGGACAGCGCACCGCGCTTCTTCGCCTTCCTGCTGCTCTTCATGGGCTCCATGCTGGGACTGGTGATGTCGGGCAACCTGCTGGTGATGGTGGTGTTCTGGGAGATGACCAGCATCAGTTCGTTCCTCCTCATCGGCTACTGGTCGCAGCGCGAGGATGCGCGGGAAGGCGCGAAGATGGCGCTGGCGATCACCGGCGGCGGCGGCTTCGCGCTGCTGGCCGGCGTGCTGCTGATCGGGCGCGAAGTGGGCAGCTTCGATCTGGACGTGGTGCTGGCGGCAGGCGATGCGATCCGCGCCAGCGCGAACTACCCCTGGATCCTCGGACTGGTGCTGCTGGGCGCATTCACCAAGAGCGCGCAGTTCCCGTTCCACTTCTGGCTGCCGCACGCGATGGCCGCGCCCACGCCGGTCTCCGCCTACCTGCACTCGGCCACCATGGTGAAGGCCGGCGTCTTCCTGCTGGCGCGCCTGCACCCGGTGCTGGCCGGCACCGACATGTTCTTCTACATCGTCAGCGGCATCGGTGCGCTGACCCTGCTGCTGGGAGCCTGGTACGCGATTTTCCAGCATGACATCAAGGGCCTGCTCGCCTACTCGACGATCTCGCACCTGGGCCTCATCACCCTGCTGTTCGGCCTGTCCTCGCCGATGGCGCTGGTCGCCGGCCTGTTCCACATCCTCAATCACGCCACCTTCAAGGCTTCGCTGTTCATGGCGGCGGGCATCATCGACCACGAAACCGGCACGCGCGACATGCGCCGGCTGGGGAACCTGCGGCGTTTCATGCCCGTCACCAGCACGCTGGCGATCATCGCCTCGCTGGCGATGGCGGGGGTGCCTCTGCTCAACGGCTTCCTGAGCAAGGAAATGTTCTTCGCCCAGGCGCTCGACATCAGCGCCAACGACACCATGCGCGACCTGATGACCGCCGCAGCGGTGCTGGCGGCGATGCTGGGCGTGGCCTACAGCCTGCGCTTCGTGCACGAGACCTTCTTCGGCCGGGGGCCGCGCGCGCTGGAGGAAGCGCCGCACGAATCACCGCGCTGGATGAAGCTGCCGGTGGAGGTGCTGGTGGTGGCCTGCCTGGCGGTGGGCATGGCACCGGCATGGACCGTGGGACCACTGCTCAAGTCGGCGGCATTCGCGGTGCTGGGCGACAGCGTGCCCGGCTACAGCCTGGCAGTCTGGCACGGATTCAACCGGCCCTTCTTCATGAGCCTGATCGGGCTGGTCGGCGGCGTGGCGCTCTACTTCGGGCTCAACCGCCTGCTCGACCTGCATGCGATCGTGCGCGAGTCGCTCGGGCGTCGCCTTTTCCAGCTCAACGTCGAACGCTTGTTCGCGTTCGGCGACCGCTTCACCCGCGCCATCGCCAACGGCAGCGTGCAGCGCAGCCTGTTCCTGCTGGTGTTCGTCGCGCTGATCCTGGGGGCCGCGCCGATGGCGGCCTCGGGCCTGATGCCGGTACTACCGACGCGCGAAAGCTTCGCGTCCCTGCCGCTGCTGGGGTGGATTGCGTGGCTGATCCTGGTGACCGGAACCCTGGCCACGCTGGCGAACTTCCGCCAGCGGCTGATCGCGGTGATCCTGCTCGGCTCGGTGGGCCTGATGGTGAGCCTGGTATTCGTTTACTTCTCGGCACCCGATCTCGCGCTCACCCAGATCATGGTGGAAATGGTGACTCTCGCCCTGATGCTGCTGGCGCTCAACTACCTGCCCAAGGAGTCGCTCGCCGGTCCCTCGCCGGCGCGGCGCTGGCGCGATATCGCCATCGCGCTGGCGGCGGGGCTGGGCACCGCCAGCCTGGCATGGGCCATGCTCGGGCGGCCAAGCCGGACCATGGCCGGCGAGATGCTGGCGCGCGCCCTGCCCGAAGGACACGGCCACAATGTCGTCAACGTGATCCTGGTGGATTTCCGCGGCTTCGACACCTTCGGCGAAATCACCGTGTTCGCCATCGCGGCGCTCATCGTCCACGCCCTGCTCAAGCGCACGCGCCTGGCCCCCGAGGAAAAGGTCGAAGAGGCACCGATGTCGCTGCCGATGGCGGCGGACCTGAGCCAGATCATGTTCCCGCTCGCGCTGACCGTGTCGATCTACCTGTTCCTGCGCGGGCATGACGCGCCCGGCGGTGGCTTCATCGCCGGGCTGGTACTGGTGATCCCGGTGCTGCTGCAATACCTGATCCAGGGCATGACGACCTTCGAACGGCAGTTCCACATCGACTACGTGCGCTGCATCGGCGCAGGCCTGCTGATCGCCACGGCGACCGCACTGGCACCTCTGCTGCGGGGCCTTCCCTTCCTGACCAGCGCCCATGTCGCGCCGTCGCTGCCGCTGATCGGTCCCGTGCCGCTGACCAGTGCGATGGGCTTCGACCTGGGCGTGTACCTGGTCGTGTTCGGCGCATCGATGCTGATCCTGTCGACCATCGGCGGCGTGCGCCCCTCGCTCACGCGCGAGAGCTGGCGCGCCACGATCCGCCGCCCGGACCCGGCGCACTCGCGCGGGAGGCGTGCCTGATGGAAATCGCGATCGCCAGCGCCATCGGCATCCTGACCGCCGCCGGCGTCTATCTGCTGTTGCGCTCGCGCAGCTTCGACCTGATCCTCGGCCTGACCCTGCTTTCCTACGCCACCAACCTGCTGATCTTCTCGGCCGGACGGCTGCGTCCCGGCCTGCCCCCGGTGCTGCGCGAGGGCGTCGCGGCGACGCTTGAAAACCACGTCGATCCGCTGCCGCAGGCGCTGGTGCTCACCGCCATCGTGATCTCGTTTGCCATGACCGCGATCATCCTGGTGCTTGCGATACGCGGGCGCCACGACAACGGCGTGGACCACGTCGACGGTGCCGAGCCGGCGGAGCGCGACCGGTGAGCGCGCACCTGCCGGTACTGCCGATCGTGTGGCCGCTGGTCATGGCGGCACTGATGCTCCTTGTCGAGCGGCGCGGCATCGCGTTGCAGCGCGCCCTGGCCTGGCTGGGCGCGGGCGGCCTGCTGCTTCTGTCGATCGCGCTGGTGCGCCAGGCCGATACCGGGGACATCACCGTCTATCTGCTCGGCGACTGGCCGGCGCGGCTGGGCATAGCGCTGATGGTCGATCGGCTGTCGGCCTGGATGGTGCTCGTCACCTCGCTGCTTGGTGCGGCCTGCCTGCTGCATGCCAGCAGCGGCTGGGACCGGCGCGCGCCGCACTTCCACGCCCTGTTCCAGCTCCAGCTGATGGGCCTCAACGGTGCCTTCCTGACCGGCGACCTGTTCAACCTGTTCGTGTTCTTCGAGATCCTGCTGGCGGCCTCCTATGGCCTTCTGCTCAGCGGCGCACGCGGCGGGCGCATCCGCACCGGCTTCCACTACGTCGTTTTCAACGTCGCCGCCTCGACCCTGTTCCTGATCGGACTCGGCATGATGTACGGACTCCTGGGCACGCTCAACATGGCCGAACTGGCGGCGGGCGTGGCCACCGTGGCACCGCAGGACCGCTTCCTGCTGCAGGCGGCGGCCGGGCTGCTGCTGGTGGTGTTCTGCGCCAAGGGCGCGGTGCTGCCGCTCTACCTCTGGCTGCCGGCCACCTACGGCCGCGCCCAGCCGGCGGTCGCCGCGCTGCTGGTGATCATGACCAAGGTCGGTGCCTACGCGGTGCTGCGCGTGTTCTCGCTGCTGTTCGGGGCCGAAGCGGGGGATCTGGCCGGCTTCGCCTGGGACTGGCTGCTGCCGGCCGGCATCGCCACCCTGCTGATGGCGGGTCTGGGAACCCTCGCCGCGGTGCGCCTGCGCATCCTCGCCGGCTACGTGGTGCTGGCGTCTTCCGGTACCCTGTTCATCGCCTTCTCCCTCGCTACCGCGCAGGCCATCGGCGCGGGCCTCTACTATCTTGCGCACAGCACCTTTGCCGCCGCGGCGCTGTTCCTGATCGTGGCCCTGGTGCGCCGGCACCGCATCACCGACCGCACCAACGTCGTGCTCCCGATCCGCGACGCATGGCTTTCTGGCGGGCTGTATTTCGTGGCGGCCATCGCCCTGATCGGACTGCCGCCACTGTCGGGCTTCATCGGCAAGTTCACCGTGCTCATGGCCACGCCCGCGCCCCACACCGCCTGGGTATGGAGTACGGTACTGGCGACCAGTTTTTTCATGCTGGTGGCGATGACCCGCGCCGGCAGCCGGCTGTTCTGGCTGGTACCCTCGGAGCCCGCACCTGCCGCACCTTCCCGGGCCAGGCCGACCCGCGCGCCACGGCGCGAAGTGGTGGCCATCGTGCTGCTGCTGGGCTACGGCGTGATCATGACGGTCGCCGCCGGCCCCCTGCTCGACTACACCCGCGCCGCCGGCGAGCAGCTGGTGTCTCCGCGAGACTATATCGAGGCGATGCGCACCACGCTGCCTCGCCTTCGGGAGCCTTGACGTGAAGCGCCTGCTGAAACGCCTCGTGCCAGCCGTTCCGCTCAGCCTGGCGGTTTTCGCCACCGGCCTGCTGATGTCCGGGCAACTCGCCGCCGGGCATATCGCGCTGGCGCTGCTGCTGGCCCTGACGATTCCGCACGTCGTGCAGCGGCTGGAGCGCGAGTCCGCCCACATCGGCTCGCTGCGCCCGTTGCCTCGCCTGGCCGCCGTGATGCTGCACGACATCTTGCGCTCCAACATCAACGTCGCGCGCCTCGTGCTCCGGCCGCGCGGCACGCTGCGCCCCGGCTGGGTGTGGATTCCGCTCGATTTGACCAATATCCACGGCATCACCGCGCTGGCCAGCCTCATCACCCTCACGCCGGGCACGGTGTCGGCCGAACTGAGCGACGACCGCCGCTACCTGCTCGTCCACGTGCTGGACATGCGCGATCCGGAAACCGAAATTGCCGAGATCAAGGCACGCTACGAAGCCCCGCTCAGGGAGATATTTCCGTGATCCAGATCGCCATCCTCATCTCGCTCAACGTCATTGGCGCGTCCATGCTGCTGGTGATGTGGCGCCTGCTGCGCGGCCCGACCGTGCCTGACCGCATCCTCGCGCTCGACACGCTCAACATCAATGCGATCATGCTGCTGGTGCTCCACGGCATGTACACACGCACCCAGGTGCACTTCGAGGCCGCACTGGTCATCGCCATGCTTGGCTTCACCGGCACCGTGGTGCTGACCAAGTTCGTGCTGCGCCGGGACATCATCGAATGAATCCGCTGGTCGAGCTCCTGCTGTCGGTGCTGCTGCTGGTGTCGAGCTTCTTCACCCTGGTCGGCTCGATCGGGCTGGTCCGGTTCAACCAGTTCTTCAAGCGGCTGCACGCGCCCACCAAAGCGACCACGATGGGCGTGGGCTCGGTGCTGGTGGTGTCGGTCATCTACCACGCGCTCATCGGCAACGGCCTGCATCCCCATGAGCTGCTGATCACGGTGTTCCTCGTCGTCACCTCGCCGATCAGCGCGCACATGATGTCCAAGGCCTCGCTGTCGCTGCAGCTTCGCCACCGGCCGCAGTGTCCGACCGATGAAACCCCGAATCCGGACGCAAGCGATGCCGACACCGCGGGAGCCGGCGGGAACCCGCCGCGCTGATCCGCGTCTGCCGCTGCAACGACCCCGCAACGAGTACCGACCATGCGATACGTGATCTACCACAACCCGGCCTGCGGCACCTCGCGCAACGCGCTGGCCATCCTGCGCGAGGCCGGCATCGAGCCGGAAATCGTGCTCTACCTGCAGACCCCGCTGGACGTGGCACAGCTGCGCGCGCTGGGCGAAGCCCTGGGCGAGCCGGCGCGCGCGCTGCTTCGCAGCAAGGAAGCGCTGTGCGCGGAACTGGGCCTGGACGCCCCCGACGCGAGCGATGCGCGCATCTTCGCCGCCATCGCGGCCCATCCGATCCTGTTCAACCGCCCGATTGTTTCCGGCCCGCGCGGTACCCGCGTCTGCCGGCCGGCCGAGGTGGTGCGGGAACTGATCTGAAGACCGGCCTTCGGGGTCCGGGGCTCAGCGGCGCGGAAAACACGGGTGCGGCACCGCCGCTGCGGACGTCCCGCGGGCACGTCAGCCTGGCAGCGGCACGACCAGCCCCTGGGCACCGTGGGCGCGGGCGGCCTGCAGGTCATCCGCCTGGCCTGCCGCCAGGTAAAGCGGGATCGTCACGGACTCGCGCAGCGCGGCAAAGCGGGCAAGGCGGGAGCCGGCTTCGTGGCGCGCATCACGCGGAGTGGAAAGTTCCACCAGCGCGAAGCCCACGCCGGCCTCCTGCGCACGCGCGAGCGCGAGAGCGCTGTCGCCGGTGGCGGACAGCAGCAGGCCATCGGCCGCCGGGCTGGCTGCAACGCGATCGAGATCGCCCGCCGCGAGGTGTACGCCCAGGCCCGGCCGACGGGCCAGCACCATCGCGGCATCCAGCCCGAGCGCGTCGCTCTCGAACAGGATCGATGCCCCGAGCCGCACCGCGAGCGACGCCAGGGCGTCGGCCACCGATTCCAGCTCCCGCACCGGGCCGCGCACGATCACACGACGCGCATCGCCGGCCAGCGCCTGTTCGAGCTGCGTGAACAGTGCCTCGCCGGCCGCGTTGCGCGACGAGGTCACGACGCAAAATTCAGGCTCGCGCAATGCGGCCACGACGGGGCGATCGGCACCGGGCATGGAATAGTCGGCCAGGCGTTCGGGCTGGACCCAGGCCAACGCCTGCGACTCGAGGCCGCGTGCCCGTCCCTTGAAGCGGGCGATGTGATGGACATCGAGCACGATGCGTTTGCCGCTGGCCATGCGGTGCGGCACGGCGATCAGCGGGCGCATCGCCGCGGGTTCCACCTCAACGCCGATTTCTTCCGCAAGCTCGCGTGCCAGCGCTTCGCGGGCGATCTCGCCCTTTTCCACCTTGCCGCCGGGGAACTCCCACAGCCCCGCCAGCTCGCGCTCGCCTTCGCGCCGCGCCAGCAATATCCGCCCGCGCGCATCGCTCAGCACGCCCGCCACCACGTGGATGGGCGGGCGGGAATCGGGAGTGGAGAATGGGGATTGGTTCACCGGTGATCGTTGCGATCTCGAATTCCGCACCATGCGCCGGGATCCGGCAGGCGATCCGCGCTCTTGCGATTCCCGATTCCCGTCCAGCCCGCTACGCGAGCTGCCCGTGACAGTGCTTGAACTTCTTGCCCGATCCACAGGGACACGGCTCGTTGCGTCCGACCTTGGGATGCTCGCGCACCACCTGCACCGGCGGCTGCGGCTGGCCGGTCACCTGCGCCGCCTCCTCGTCCGCGCCCAGCCCTCCCACGTCCTCGTGCTGGAACTGCATGGAGCGGGCCTGGGCGGCGCTGCGCTGGCGTTCGGCCTCTTCCATCTGCGCGACTTCGTCCTCGCTGCGGATGCGCACCAGCGCCAGCAGGCGAACGACCTCGAGCCTGATCTTGTCGAGCAGCTGCCCGAACATCTCGAACGCCTCGCGCTTGTATTCCTGCTTGGGCTGCTTCTGGGCGTAACCGCGCAGGTGGATGCCCTGGCGCAGGAAGTCCATGCGCGCGAGGTGCTCCTTCCAGGACTGGTCGAGCACCGTCAGCATGACGTGCCGCTCCAGGGTGCGCATCATTTCCGAACCGATCATCGCCTCCTTCTCGCGGAACAGGCGATCGAAAGCCTCCTGCACGTGCTCGGCGATACCGGCGCTGTCGATCTCTTCCTGCTCGCGCACCAGCTTCTGCAGATCCATGCCGACGCCGAATTCGGTCAAGATCTCCTTTTCCAGGCCCGCAAGGTTCCACATTTCGTCGACGGAATCTGGCGGCACGAAGCGCGCCACGATCCCGGCGACCACGTCCTGGCGGATCTCGGTCACGACCTCCTGCACCGACTCGCTTTCCATGAGCTCACTGCGCTGGGCATAGATGACCTTGCGCTGGTCGTTGGCCACGTCGTCGTATTCGAGCAGCTGCTTGCGGATGTCGAAGTTGTGGGCCTCGACCTTGCGCTGCGCCTTCTCGATCTGGCGGCTGACCATCTTGTCCTCGATGCGGTCGTCTTCCTTCATGCCGAGGAACTTCATCGCGCGCTGCACCCAATCGGAGGCGAAGATGCGCATCAGCGTGTCTTCCAGCGACAGGTAGAAGCGCGAGGAGCCGGCGTCGCCCTGGCGGCCGGAGCGGCCACGCAGCTGGTTGTCGATGCGCCGGCTTTCGTGCCGCTCGGTGCCGATGATGTGCAGGCCGCCTGCGGCCAGCACGGCATCGTGGCGCACCTGCCAGTCGGCCTTGGCCTGAGCGATCTGTTCCTCCGTCGCGTCCGGCCCCAGCGCCTCCAGGTCGGCCTCCAGCGAGCCGCCCAGCACGATGTCGGTGCCGCGACCGGCCATGTTGGTGGCGATGGTCACCGACCCGCTGCGGCCGGCCTGCGCCACGATCTGCGCCTCGCGCTCGTGCTGCTTGGCGTTGAGCACTTCGTGCGGGATCTGCGCGCGCTCAAGCTCGTTGGACAGGAGTTCGGAGGTCTCGATCGACGTGGTGCCCACCAGCACCGGCTGGCCGCCGGCGTAGCGTTCCTTGATGTCCTCGACGATGGCCTTGAACTTGGCGCTGCGCTTCATGAACACCAGATCGGGCTCGTCCTTGCGCACCATCGGGCGGTGGGTCGGGATCACCACCACTTCCAGCCCGTAGATCGACTGGAACTCGTAGGCCTCGGTATCCGCAGTGCCGGTCATGCCCGAGAGCTTGGCGTACATGCGGAAGTAGTTCTGGAAGGTGATCGAGGCCAGGGTCTGGTTCTCGCGCTGCACCTTCACGCCTTCCTTGGCCTCGACGGCCTGGTGCAGGCCATCGGACCAGCGCCGCCCGGGCAGGGTGCGGCCGGTGAACTCGTCGACGATCAGCACTTCGCCGTCGCGCACCAGGTACTCCACGTCGCGGTGGTAGAGCGCGTGGGCGCGCAGCGCGGCGTTGAGGTGGTGGACCAGCGCCAGGTTCTGCGCGGCGTACAGGCCATCTTCCGCCTCGAGGATGCCGGCCTCGCGCAGCAGCTGCTCGGCGTGCTCCATGCCCGCTTCGGACAGATAGACCTGCTTGCCCTTCTCGTCGGCCCAGTAGTCGCCTTCGGCGTTTTCATCCGCCTGGCGGCTGAGCCTGGGCACGAGCCGATCCATCTTCAGGTAGAGATCGGGCGAATCGTCGGACGGCCCGGAGATGATGAGCGGGGTGCGCGCCTCGTCGATCAGGATCGAGTCCACCTCGTCGACGATGGCGTAGTTCTGGCCGCGCTGGAAGCGATCCTCGACCGACAGGGCCATGTTGTCGCGCAGATAGTCGAAGCCGAATTCGTTGTTGGTGCCGTAGGTGATGTCGGCGGCGTAAGCGGCTTTCTTGTCGCCGTGCGGCATGCCCGGATACACCACGCCCACCGAAAGCCCCAGCCAGTTGTACACCCGCCCCATCCAGGCCGCGTCACGGCGCGCGAGGTAGTCGTTGACGGTCACCACGTGCACGCCCTGGGCCGGCAGGGCGTTGAGGTACACGGCCAGCGTCGCCACCAGGGTCTTGCCTTCGCCGGTGCGCATTTCCGCGATCTTGCCCATGTGCAGCACCATGCCGCCGATGAGCTGGACGTCGTAGTGGCGCATGCCGAGCACCCGTCGCGCCGCCTCGCGCATGGTCGCAAACGCCTCGGGCAGCAGCGCATCGAGTTTTTCGCCCTTCTCCAGACGGGCGCGGAACTCGGCCGTCTTGGCGCGCAGCGCTTCGTCATCGAGGGCCTGGAACTGGCCCTCCAGCGCGTTGATCTGGGTGACCCGCTTGCGCAGTTGGCCGATCAGTCGTTCATTGCGGCTGCCAAAGATGCCGGTCAGGAGCTTGTTGAGCATGGGGATTTCCGGAAAAAGGGAGGCCGCCATCGGCGGCACACGCGAAAGGCCGCGCGCGGCGGCCTTGGCGAAAGCGGGATTTTAACGTGGGGACCGCCGACGTGCGAATCAAGGGCGCGCGATGATGCGCGCCGCCCTCAGCCGCGGGCGTTGCGCAGGTACTGGCCCGGATTGACCACGCGGCCATCGAGCCAGACTTCGAAGTGCACGTGGCTGCCGGTGGAGCGTCCGGTGGAGCCCATCTTCGCGATCATCTGCCCGGCCTTGACCCGATCACCCACCGCCACGATGTTCTCGCTGTTGTGCGCATAGCGGGTCATGTAGCCGTTGCCGTGGTCGATCTCGACCGTGTTGCCGTAGCCGTTCCTGCGCCCGGAGAACTGCACCACGCCGTCGGCGACCGTCAGCACGTCCGATCCGCGCGGGCCGGAGAAATCCACGCCCTTGTGGAACTCGTTGAAGCCCGAGAAGGGATCCGAACGCCGTCCGAAGCCGGAGGACGCGTAGCCGGCGCGTACCGGAAGCCCGGTCGGGAGCATGCTGGCATCCAGCTCGCGGTCGGCCAGGACGCTCTCCAGCAGGCTGAGCTGCTGGGACTGGACGGACACCTGGCGCACCAGCGCGTCGATCGAGCTGCCCAGTTCGAGTCCGGACGGGGCTGCGGTGGTCTCGCCTCCCTGGCGAGCCACGGGGCCACCGACCGCAGGAGGTTCGTCAAAGTTGAACTCGCCGTCGTCCAGCCGTGCGATCTTGGTCAGGCGTGCGCCCAGCGCATTCAGGCGCGTGGCGTGGGCCTGCAGTTCGGCCAGCTTCACCGACATGGCGTTGAGCTCGCGCTGCGAGTCGCTGCGCGCCTGCTCGAAGGCGACGCGCTGCTGCTCGATCCCCTCACGCAGGCCGTCCACGCGCGCGCCTGCCGCATCGGTCACCAGGGCATGCATGCCGTAGCCGCCCGCGGCGCTCAGCCCCACCAGCAGCAGGATCGCGGTACCCAGCGCGGCGATGATGCGCGGCTCGCGCAGACACAGCTTTCGTGGTGTCTTGAAAAATTTCGATACGATGATGACGTTCATCGGCCCAACCTGTTCTCGTATGCCCATGCAGCCTTCCTCCGGATCCACCTTCCGCGCCGCCCTTTCGGCGGCGCTTTCCAGCGACCCAGGTCGCCTGATCGAGCGCGCCATGCAGCTTCAGGCGCTCGACCGGCAGCTGCGTCAGTCCTTGCCGGAACCGCTGGCATCCCACACAAGACTGGGCAACCTGCGCAACGACAAGCTTGTCTTTCTGGTCGATGCGCCGGTGTGGGGATTACGACTGCGCTTGCATGCCAACGCCCTGTTGGACGCAGCTCACGCAGCCGGCATCCGCGCCAGCGACATCGCCGTGAAAGTGGCAACGATGCAGCCCGTCCCCCCGGACGCGGCACCGCCAATACCCCTTTCAGCTGCCGCGCGCGAAACCCTGCGCGCGGCGGCGGCAGCAACAGGGGACGAAACACTCAGGTCCCAGCTGCTGCGTCTGGCCTCCATGGCCGATTCCTGATCTCCATTTCCGCGCCACGACCGCAGGACACCCGTCCCGCCGCCGCAACGCGACGTTCGATTGATTGCCTCAGATCGCCGCCTGTGCCGGATTGGCGTAGGAAATCGGCGCGGTGTCGTTGTCCTCGTAGGTGACTTCTTCCCACGCGGACGCATCCGCCAGCAGCGTGCGCAGCAAGCGGTTGTTCAACTGGTGGCCGGACTTGTAGCCGTAGAACGCACCCACGAGGCTGTGACCAAGAAGGTACAGATCGCCGATCGCATCGAGGATCTTGTGTTTGACGAACTCGTCCTCGTAGCGCAGCCCGTCCTCGTTGAGGACGCGGTAGTCATCCAGCACGATGGCGTTGTCCATCGAACCGCCCAGCACCAGATTCTTCTCGCGCAGCATCTCGATGTCCTTCATGAAGCCGAAGGTGCGCGCGCGGCTGACTTCCTTGACGAAGGACGTCGTGGAAAAGTCGATCTCGGCCTTGGACAGGCTGGCCGGAAACGCCGGGTGCCTGAAGTCGATGGAAAAACCGACCTTGAAACCGTCGAAAGGCTCGAAGCGCGCCCATTTGTCGCCGTCCTTGACGGTGACGGTGCGCTTGATGCGGATGAAGCGCTTGGCCTTGGACTGCTCCTCGATCCCCGCCGACTGCAGCAGGAAGACGAACGGGCCGGCCGAGCCATCCATGATCGGCACTTCCGGTGCCGAGAGGTCCACATAGGCGTTGTCGATGCCCAGGCCCGCCATCGCCGAGAGCAGGTGCTCGACGGTCGCGACGCGGATGCCGTCTTCCACCAGGGTCGAGGAAAGCATGGTGTCGCCGACGTTTTCGGCGGTGGCGCGGATCTCGCGCGGCTCGGGCAGGTCGGTGCGGCGGAACACAATGCCGGTATCGACGGCCGCCGGGCGCAGGGTCATGTAGACCTTTTCGCCCGAGTGCAGACCCACGCCGGTGGCGCGGATCGCGTTCTTCAAGGTGCGTTGTTTGATCATGGACAAGGCGGACTCCGCATCGGAGCGCGTTTGAGAACGCGCCGGACAATACCACAGATGGGGGGCCATACAGCACGCCGGAATGGCAATTACCCCACAATTTTGTTGCTTTTCTGCTACAAAACGAGAACGCGCGCACGGTTCCCGCCCGGCACGCCCAAACGGCCGGGCGTCACAGGCGGACGCGCCGGCCTGTGCGGGCCAGAACCGGCCTATTTGAGTGCAGGCCACCTGAACCCAGAGCGGATGGATGCGCGACCCGCCGCGTCCGGAACGAAAAGTCGGGGGACGCCACGCGTCCCCCGTGCACCTTCCCTGGCCGGATGTTTCAGTCCGCCTGCCGGCGCAGGAAGCTCGGGATATCGAGGTAGTCGATCGCCGCCGACGCGGCTTCCACCCGGCTCTGGGCGGGCGTAGCCGGTGCCGCGACGCTTGCCGCCGCGCCCGGATGCGGGACGCCCAGTCCCGGCACCGGATACTCGACCGCCCCGTTCGAACCGTTGCGAACCAGGCGCACCGGACGCGTGGCCGAAGCCGGCACCTTCTCCGGTTCGCGCAGCGGCTGGCGCGCCGCCGCACGGTTGAGGCCGGTGGCCACAACGGTGACGCGCACTTCGTCCTGCATGTCCGGATCCAGCACCGTGCCGATGACCACGGTGGCGTCCTCGGAGGCATAGGCCTCGATGGTGCGGCCGACTTCGTCGAACTCGCGCATGGCGAAGTCGGGGCCGGCGGTGATGTTGACCAGGATGCCGTTCGCGCCCGACAGGTTGACGTCGTCCAGCAGCGGGTTGCTGACCGCCTTTTCGGCGGCCTCCATCGCGCGCTCCTCGCCGCGCGCCGCGCCGCTGCCCATCATCGCCATGCCCATCTCGCTCATGACCGTGCGCACGTCGGCGAAGTCGACGTTGATGAGGCCGGGACGGACGATCAGGTCGGCAATACCGCGCACCGCGCCCTGCAGCACGTCGTTGGCGGCGCGGAATGCCTGCAGCATGGTGACATCGCGGCCCAGCACCGAAATCAGCTTTTCGTTCGGGATGGTGATGAGCGAATCGCAGTGGTTGCTCAGCTCTTCGATGCCCTTGAGCGCCACCTGCATGCGTCGCCGGCCTTCGAACGGGAACGGCTTGGTGACCACGGCCACGGTCAGGATGCCCATTTCCTTGGCCAGCTGCGCCACCACCGGGGCCGCGCCCGTGCCGGTGCCGCCGCCCATGCCGGCGGTGATGAACACCATGTCGGCACCGCCCAGCGCCTCGACGATGCGCTCGCGGTCTTCCAGCGCGGCCTGGCGACCGACTTCCGGATTGGCTCCGGCACCCAGTCCCTTGGTGACGTTGGAACCCAGCTGCAGCACGTGTCGCGCGCCAGCGCTGTGGATCGCCTGCGCGTCGGTATTGGCGCAGATGAACTCAACCCCTTCCAGCTGGGAATTGACCATGTGCGCCACCGCATTGCCGCCTCCGCCGCCGACTCCCACCACCTTGATGACGGCGTTCGGCGTCATGTTCTCGACCAGTTCAAATGCCATGTTGCTCTCCTCCTTGACCCTGTGATTTTCCCAAAACCCACAACCTTGCTTCATGAAACGCCCACGGGCTCGACCGGCCCGATGCCTCAAAACTCTCCGCGATACCAGGTGCGCACCCGCGACCAGAACCCGCCCACGCGGCTGCTGCTGGCCACAGGGCGACGCTGCTGCTCCAGGCGACTGCCCCACAGCAGCAGGCCCACGCCGGTCGCGTATTCGGGATTCCCGACGACTTCGCCCACGCCCGAGACGTATTGCGGTATGCCGATGCGTACCGGCATGTGCAGCATTTCCTCCGCCAGCTCGGTGACGCCCTCCATCTTTGCGGCCCCGCCGGTCAGCACCAGGCCGGCTCGCACCATCGGCGCGTAGCCGGCACGCTCCAGCTCGGCCTGTACCATCTCGAAGATTTCCTCGTAGCGGCTCTGCACCGCCTCGGCCAGCGACTGGCGCGCGAGCCGGCGCGGCGGACGGTCGCCGACGCTGGGCACCTGGATGCTTTCCTCGGCGGTCGCCAGCTGGGCCAGCGCGCAGGCGTAGCGCACCTTGATCTCCTCGGCGTGCGGCGTAGGCGTGCGCAGCATGTGCGCGATGTCGCCGGTGACCTGGTCGCCGGCGATCGGCAGCGAGGCGGTATGCCGGATCGCGCCCTGCGCGAACACCGCGATGTCGGTGGTACCCGCGCCGATGTCGACCAGGGCCACGCCGAGATCCTTTTCGTCGTCGGTCAGCACCGACTGGCTGGACGCGAGCGCACCCAGCACCAGTTCGTCCACCTGCAGTCCGCAGCGATTGACGCACTTGGTGATGTTCTGGGCGGCCGAGAGCGCGCCCAGCACCAGGTGGGCGCGCACCTCCAGGCGCACGCCGGACATCCCGACGGGATTGCGGATGCCTTCCTGGGAATTGTCGACGCTGTATTCCTGCGCGATGGCGTGCAGGATGCGCTGGTCGGAGGGCACCGCCACCGCCTTGGCGGCCTCCAGCACCCGCTCCATGTCGCCCCAGGTCACCTCGCCGTCGCGGATCGGCACGATGCCGGGCGAATTGCGGCAGTGCGTGTGGCCACCGGAAATGGAGGCGTAGACGCTGCGGATCTCGCAGGCGGCCAGGGCCTCGGCCTCCTCGATCGCGCGCTGGATGGCGTTGACGGTGGATTCGATGTCCACCACCACGCCGCGCTTGAGGCCGTTGCAGGCGTGGCTGCCGATGCCGATGACTTCCAGCGGGCTGCCGGGCGCGTACTCGCCCACCAGCGCCTTCACCCGCGAGGTGCCGATGTCCAGCCCGACGATGAGTGATTTGTCGCCCTTGCGGTTCATGTTGAAAAGCCGTGATGGGTGATTCGTGATGGGGGATTGGTGAAAGAAGTCGGTAGCGCGGCGACTGGGCGGGTGACGGACGCCCGGGAGGCCGTGGCTTCCTCCAGCGCCAATTCCTTCCCCGCAGCAGCCACAGGGCTGGCCACGCCCGATCCCTGCGCTTCGGGTTCATCCCAGGCAATCGCAAAGCCATTGGTGTAGCGAAGGTCGATGCGGCGTACCGCGCGCGTCTCGCTGGCCAGCACCCGCGGCAGGACGCGGATCAGGCGCGCCAGACGAATCTCGGGCGTCTCGACCCGTCCGATCACGATCCGGGCACCGCCCTTGAGCTGCAGGCTCCAGCTGCCGCGCAGCGAAAGGCTGGCCCCCTCCAGCGCCAGACCGATGCCTGCGAGCTGCTGGCGCGCGTGGTCGTACAGGGCCGCAACCTCGTCCATGCGGTCATTCGGCCCGGCAAGGCGCGGCAGGCCCTGAAGCTCGCCCGCACCCGGTACCCGGAACACGATGCCCTCGTCCGACAGCAGGCGGTCGCGCCCCCAGTGGGCGCGCGCGCGGTGCTCGACGAGCAGCACTTCGAGCCGATCCGGCCAGCGCTTGCGCACCATCGCTTGCCGTACCCAGGGCATGGCCCCGAGCGCCTCGCGCAGCGCCACCGGATCGGTATCGAAATAGCCCTGCCCCATGTGCGCGGCCACGGTGGCACGCACCTGCTCGGCGCTGACGCGCTGGTACTCGGCGGTCACCTGAAGCTGGCGAAGAGGCCAGCGCTGCGGTGCCATCCAGCCGTTGAGCACGGCCACCAGCGGCAGGGCCACCACGCCCAGGGCCAGCAGCCACGCAAACAGGCGCGCCAGCCGCGTCATGCGCCCTCCCCGCCGGCAAGGCTGGTTTCCAGGATGTGCCAGCACAGGGCGTCGAAGTCGATGCCCACCTGGCGCGCCGACTTGGGCACCAGCGAGTGGCTGGTCATGCCGGGGGCGGTGTTCACTTCCAGCAGGAAGTTGCGGCCCTGGCCGTCGCGCATCACATCGACCCGTCCCCAGCCGCTGCAGCCAAGCGCCTCGAACGCGGCCAGCGCCAGCGCGCCCATCTCGGCCTCGGCCTCACCGTCCAGGCCGGGGCACAGGTAGCGGGTGTCCTCGGCGACATATTTGGCGTGGTAGTCGTAGTACTCGCCGGCCGGCACGATGCGGATGCTCGGCAGCGCCACGCCGTCGAGCACGGCGACGGTGTATTCGCCCGCATCCTCGCCCTGGCCCCGAATCAGCTCTTCCACCAGAAGTTCGCCGGGATAGCGCGCCGCCAGCGCCGCGGCCGCGTCCAGTTCGGACGCGTCGAACACGCGCGTCACTCCGACGCTGGAGCCCTCGCAGCTTGGCTTGACGATGACCGGCAGGCCCAGCGCGCGCACCGCCGCATGCACGTCGCCACCGCGCGTCAGGCGCACGTAGCGCGGCGTCGGCAGGCCGAGTGCCAGCCAGATCTGTTTGCTGCGCACCTTGTCCATCGCCAGCGCCGTGCCGAGCACGCCCGAGCCGGTGTACGGCACGCGATAAGCATCGAGCAGGCCCTGCAGCACGCCGTCCTCGCCACCGCCGGCGCTGCCGTGCAGGATGTTGAAGACGCGATCGACGCCGCGCTGCACCAACAGATCAATCAGCGCCGGAATGCCGTCGACCGGAAAGGCGTCCACGCCGCGCGCGCGCAGCGCATCCAGCACGTTGGCACCGGAGTTGAGCGACACCTCGCGCTCGGATGAGGTGCCGCCCAGCAGCACGGCGACGCGGCCGAAGCGTGCGGGATCGGTGGTTCGCACGACCCCGCGGCTCATGGCGAACCCTCCGTGCCGTGCGCGCGGCTGGCGATGCGCGCACCCAGTTCGCGCACGACCCGGCCGATGTCGCCGGCACCGGCGAAGATCACCATGTCGCCATCCCTGGCCACCGCTTCCAGCGCCGCCGGAAGTTCGGCTGCGGTGGATACCAGTACCGGATCGATCCGGCGTCGCGCGCGGATCGCACGCGCGAGCGCGCGCCCGTCGGCATCCGGGATCGGCGCTTCGCCGGCCGCATACACCTCGGCCAGAAGCAGCGCGTCCACGTCGGAGAGCACTGCGGCGAAATCGTCCAGCAGATCGCGGGTGCGGCTGTAGCGGTGCGGCTGGAAGGCAACCACCAGGCGGCGCTGCGGCCAGCCGGCGCGCGCCGCCGCGAACACTGCGGCCAGCTCGCGCGGGTGATGGGCGTAGTCGTCGACCACCTGCACCCGCACGCCTTCGCGCACCGGCAGCTCGCCCAGCAGGTTGAAGCGCCGCCCGATGCCCTGGAAGGTCTCCAGCGCGTGGGCGATGGCCGCAGGATCCACGCCGAGCTGCCAGCCCACCGCCGCTGCGGCCAGTGCGTTCTGCACGTTGTGGCGGCCGGGAAGGTTCAGCGTCACCGCCAGCGCCGGCGCATCGGGCAGGTGCAGGGTGAAGCGGGTTCGCGCGCCGTCCTGCTCGACTCCGGTGGCGCGCACATCGGCATCGGTCGCATGGCCATAGGTCACCATGTGACGCGGCACGCTGGCCGCCAGCGCGCGCACGTTGTCGTCGTCCAGACACAGCACCGCGAGTCCGTAGAACGGCAGGCGGTGCAGGAACTCGGCGAACGCCGCCTGCATGCGGCCGAAGTCGCCGCCGTAGTTCTCCAGATGATCGGCGTCGATATTGGTGACGACGGCCATCAGCGGCGTCAGGCGCAGGAAGGAACCGTCGCTCTCGTCGGCCTCGGCCACCAGCCAGTCGCCCTGACCCAGCCGGGCATTGGCACCGGCCGAGAGCAGCTGGCCGCCGATCACGAACGTCGGGTCCAGTCCGCCCTCGCTCAGGACGCTGGCGATCAGGCTGGTGGTCGTGGTCTTGCCGTGCGTGCCCGCCACCGCGATGCCGCGGCGAAAGCGCATCAGCTCGGCCAGCATCTCGGCGCGCGGCACGATCGGAATGCGGCGCTCGCGCGCGGCGCGGACCTCCGGGTTCTCCGGGTGGATCGCGCTCGACACCACCACCACGTCGGCATCGGCCACGTGCGCGGCATCGTGGCCCTGATGCACGCGCGCGCCGGCGGCAACCAGTCGCGCCGTGGCGGCCGTGGCGGCCTGGTCCGACCCGCTCACGCTATAGCCCAGCGTGCAGAGCACTTCGGCGATGCCGCTCATGCCCACGCCGCCGATGCCGACGAAGTGGACGTGGCGGAACTGGCGGGTGAAATCCACGTCGCGATAAAGCTGGTTCATGCGGCGGCCTCCGCAAGGATGGCATCGGCGACGGCCTGTGCCGCGTCGGGGTACGCGAGCGCACGCGCGGCCACGGCGCGCGCCAGGCGCAGCGCAGGGTCCGCGCGCAGTGGCTCCAATTCGGCGACCAGGCGCTCCGGGAAACGGTTGCCCTCGGCCACGCGCACGGCCGCGCCGTGCGCCACCAGGTGCTGCGCATTGGTGGTCTGGTGGTCGTCGACGGCCGACGGCAGCGGCACCAGCACGCTGGCCACACCGGCGGCGCAGATTTCGGCCAGCGTCAGCGCGCCGGCGCGGCACAGCACCACGTCGGCCCAGCCGTAGGCTTCGGCCATGTCGGCGATGAAAGGCTCGATGCGCACGTCGACGCCGGCCTCGGCATAGGCCGCGACGGTCGCCTCGCGCTGCGCCTCGCCGCACTGGTGGCGCACCTCGAACCCGCCGCCGAGGCGCTTGAGCGCCACCGGAACGTCGAGGTTGAGCGCGCGTGCGCCCTGACTGCCGCCCAGCACCAGCAGGCGCGTGGCACCGTCGCGTCCGGCGAGGCGCTGCGCCGGCGGCGGCAGCGCGGCAATCACCGCACGCACCGGATTGCCGACGGTCTGCGCTTCGCGCGCGGCGGGAAAGCTGTCGGGAAAACCCTGCAGCACGCGCCGCGCCAGGCGTGCGAGCACGCGATTGGTCACGCCGGGGCGGCTGTTCTGCTCATGCACCAGCAGCGGCCGTCCCAACAGCCAGGCCGCGATCCCGCCAGGGCCGGCGGCATACCCTCCGAAACTGATCACCGCGCGCGGCGCAGCGCGACGCAGCAGCGCGCGCGCCTGCAGTACCGCGCGCAGCAGCCGCAGTGGGGCCGCCAGCAGCGCCAGCGCACCCTTGCCGCGCACGCCGGCGATGTCGATCACCTCGATGGGCACGCCGTGCGCCGGCACCAGCCGGGTTTCCATGCGCCCGCGCGCGCCGATCCACAGCACCGGCACGTCGCGCTCGCGCAGCACCTCGGCCACGGCCAGGCCCGGGAAAATATGGCCGCCGGTGCCGCCGGCCAGGATCGCGACGGGCGCGTTCATCCGATCGCTCCCAGCGTGGGCTCGATGCGTCCGCCGCGTGCCGGCGCGGGCGCGGCGGCCGGCGAACGCGGGCGCGCCGCGGGAATCGGATCGGCCGGCGGAGACGGAATCTGGCCTTCCCGCGGTGGCGCGATCTCGGCCGCGTTCTGGCGGATGCGCGCCACCTGCCGATGGGTGCGGTCGACCTCGTAGCTCACCCGCAGCAGAAGACCGACCGCGGCGCAGGTCATCAGCACGCTGGAACCGCCCGAGGAAATCAGCGGCAGCGTCAGTCCCTTGGTCGGCAGGATGCCCAGGTTCACGCCGATGGAAACGAAGGCCTGCAGCCCGATCCACAACGCGACCCCGAAGGCGCAGTAGCCGGCGAACGGGCGCTTGGCCTCCATCGCCGCCAGGCCCAGCCAGAACGCGCGCCCGGCGACCAGCGTGAACAGACCGATGATGGCCAGCACTCCGACAAATCCCGTCTCTTCCGCGATCACGGCGAAGATGAAGTCGGTATGCGCCTCGGGCAGGAACGAAAGCTTCTGCACGCTCGCGCCCAGCCCGACACCGAACCACTCGCCGCGCCCGATGGCGATCAGCGCCTGGGTCAACTGGAAGCCCTTGTCGAACGGATCGGACCACGGATCAAGGAACGAGGTCAGGCGGCGCACCCGGTAGGGTTCGCTCATGGCCAGCAGCACCATCGCCGGCAGCACGATCAGGGTCGGCGCGACCAGATTGGCAATGCGTACCCCGCCGAGGAACACCATGCCCGCCACGATCGCGCAGATCAGCAGGGCCGAGCCGAAGTCTGGCTGGAGCAGCAGCAGCATCACCATGGCTCCGGCAATGGCGCTGGGCTTGATCAGCCCCCACCAGGTGTTCTGCACCTGTTCGCGGTGGCGCACCAGGTAGCCGGCGAGCCAGACGATCAGCACCACCTTCACCGCCTCCACCGCCTGGAAGCGCGCCAGCCCCAGGTTGATCCAGCGGCGCGCACCGTTGACCTCCGCGCCGATGCCCGGGATCAGCACCAGCACCAGCAGCGCGAGGGCGACCAGAAGCAGCAGCGGCCCCTTGCGCTCCAGCGTGCGCAGTTCGATCCGGCTGATGATCGCCGCGCCCACCAGGCCGACGCCGAGGTAGAACAGGTGCCGGCCGAGGAAGTGGAACGGGCCGACGTGCAGCCGCGCCGTCACCCCGATCGACGCCGAGGCCACCATCACCACGCCGATGGCCACGAGCGCGGCTACCGCCCCGAGCACCCAGGGGTCATAGCGGCCTTCGATGTCGCCGAGCCGGAACGCCTGGCGGATGCGGTCGGTGATCATCAGCGCACCTTCAGCGTGGCGAGGCCGGCGAGCACCAGCACCACGGTGATGATCCAGAAGCGGACGATCACACGCGGCTCGGGCCAGCCCTTGAGTTCGAAGTGGTGGTGGATGGGCGCCATGCGGAACACGCGCCGGCCGGTGAGCTTGAAACTCGCCACCTGCACCATCACCGAGAGGGTTTCCATCACGAAAATTCCGCCCATGAGCACCAGCACCAGCTCCTGGCGCACGATGACGGCGATCGCACCCAGCGCCGCACCCAGTGCAAGCGCGCCGATATCGCCCATGAACACCTGCGCCGGGTAGGTGTTGAACCACAGGAAGCCCAGCCCCGCGCCGACGATTGCCGCGCAGATGATCACCAGCTCGCCGGCCCCCGGAACCGCCGGGATCTGCAGGTAGCTGGCGAACTGCGCGTGGCCCGAAACGTAGGCGAAGATTCCAAGCCCACCGGCCACCAGCACGCAGGGCACGATCGCCAGGCCATCGAGCCCGTCGGTGAGGTTCACCGCGTTGGAGAACCCCACGATCCAGAAGTACGCGACCACGATCAGACCCGCGCCCAGCGGGATCGCCACGTTCTTCAGCAGCGGCAGGTACAGCGTGGTATTGGACGCGGCGTCGGCGGTGGCAAACAGGAACACGCCGGCGGCCAGCCCGAGGACCGACTGCAGCAGGTACTTGGTGCGCGAGCGCAGGCCCTTGGGATCGCGGCGCGCCACCTTGATCCAGTCGTCGAGCCAGCCGATCAGGCCGAAGCCCAGCAGTACCGCCAGCACCAGCCAGACATAGCGGTTGCGCAAGTCGCCCCACAGCAGGGTCGCTGCCGACACCGACAGCAGGATCAGCGCGCCGCCCATGGTCGGCGTACCGGCCTTGGTCAGGTGCGACTGCGGCCCGTCGCTGCGGATCGGCTGGCCCTTGAGCGCTGCCAGCCGGCGGATCATCGCGGGTCCCAGCCACAGCGTCAGCGCCAGCGCGGTCAGGGTGGCGAGGATGCCGCGCACGGTGATGTAGCCGAAGAGGCCGAAAAGGCCATCCAGATTGCGCAGCCAGCGGGCGAGCTCAAGCAGCATGCTCTTCACCCTCCGTGCCGGTGCCGGCCAGCGCGTCGACGACCCGATCCATGCGGCTGCCGCGCGAACCTTTCACCAGCAGCAGCACCGGCCCGTCCGACCGCGCCTTGAGGCGCTCGATCAGGGCGGTCTGGTCGACAAAATGTTCACCGCCGGGTCCGAAGGCATGGGCGGCGTGGCGGCTCATCTCGCCCACGGTCAGAAGCCGCGCGACGCCGACATCGCGCGCGCGCTGGCCAACCTCGGCGTGCAGCACCGCGGCACCCGGCCCCAGCTCGCGCATGTCGCCCAGCGCGACCCAGGCCTGCGCGCCGCTGCGGTGCGCCTGCGCCACCAGGGTCTGGATCGCGGCAGCGACCGAGCCGGGATTGGCGTTGTAGCTGTCGTCCAGCACCACCGTGCCATCGCCCAGCGTCACGGTCTGCAGCCGCCCCGGCACGCCGGGGGCAGCGGCCAACCCGACCACCACATCATCGAGCGACGCACCGGCGGACAGCGCCACGGCCGCGGCGGCGAGCGCATTGCCGACCTGATGACGACCCGGCAGCGGCACGGTGACCTCGGCCGCGCCCCAGGGGCTCTGCAGCACGAAGCGGCTGCCGTCCTGGTGCGGCTGGACCGCCGAGGCGGTGACCTGCGCGCTGGCGTCCAGGGCGAAGTCCAGCACCCGGCGCGCGCCGGCGCGTTCGCGAAAGTACGGCGCAAAGGCGTCGTCGGCATTGATTACCGCGATGCCGTCGGCAGGCAGCGCATCGTAGATCGCCGCCTTGGTATCGGCGATGCCGAGCAGGCTGCCCATCCGCTCCAGGTGTGCCGGTGCCACATTGGTCACCAAGGCGATGTCGGGGCGCGCGATCGCGGCGAGGTAGGCGATGTCGCCCGGCGCGCCCGCGCCCATTTCGTATACCGCCAGGCGCGCGTTCTCGGGCTGGTCGATCACCGCCAGCGGCAGGCCGATCTCGTTGTTGCGATTGCCGGCGTTCGACCAGACCTCGGGATCGGACTGCGCCAAAATCGCACGGGTCAGGGTGCGGGTGGTGGTCTTGCCGTTGCTGCCGGTGATGGCGACAAGACGCGTGGCGCGCGCCTGCGCCAGGTGCGCCGCGATCTGCCCCAGGGCGATTCGCGTATCGGCGCACACGAGCCGCGGCAGCGCCTCGTCGACGTCGCGCTCGACCAGCAGCGCGTGCGCACCGGCGGCACGCGCCCTTGCGCAGAAGTCGTGGCCGTCGTGGGTTTCCCCGCGCAGCGCCAGATAGAGCGCGCCAGGCATCAGGGTGCGGGTATCCACGCCAACGGCATGGATCACCCGGTCCTCGCCCACCAGTCGCGCGTCGCACCAGGTGGCGATCTGCGAGAGCGCAAGCGGCCTCATGGCACCGCCTCCAGCGCCCGGAGCGCGACCAGGCGATCATCGAACGGATGCTTCACGCCGGCGATTTCCTGATACGGCTCGTGGCCCTTGCCGGCGATGAGCACGACGTCGCCCGGCCACGCCTGTTCGATCGCGCGTGCGATGGCGCGCGCGCGGTCGCGTTCGACCATCACCGACGACGGATTCCCGAAGCCGGCGAGGATGCCGGCGATGATGGCGTCGCCCTCCTCGCCGCGCGGGTTGTCATCGGTCACGATCACCGCATCGGCCAGGCGCTGCGCGATGGCCGCCATCTGCGGGCGCTTTCCGGCGTCGCGTTCGCCGCCGCATCCGAACACGCAGATCAGCCGCCCCGCCGCGTGTTCGCGCAGGCTGGCAAGCGCCTGTTCCAGCGCATCGGGCGTATGGGCGTAATCGACCACGACCAGCGGCGCGCGCGCGTCGCCGCCCAGGCGATTCATCCGGCCCGGCACGGGATCGAGGCGTTCCAGCACTCCGGCGATTCGCGCCAGCGGCCAGTCCATGGCCAGCAGCACGCCGGCCACGGCCAGCAGATTGTCGATATTGAAGCGACCCAGCAGTCGGCTTTGCACCCGCCGGCGCTCGCCGTCCAGCACCAGGTCGAAACCCGTGCCTGCGGCGGAAAGCTCCAGCGCCTGCGCGCGAAGGCGTGCGGACGGCGCGTCGTGACGGCTGACGCCGATACCGCGGGTGTCCGGCGCGAGGCGTTCGAACACGCCGGCACCGAATGGATCATCCAGATTGACCACGGCGGCACCAAGACCGGGCCATCCGAACAGGCGCGCCTTGGCCGCCCCGTAGGCCGCCATGGTGCCGTGGTAATCGAGGTGGTCGCGCGTCAGGTTGGTGAACACCGCCACGGCAAAGTGCACGCCATCGACCCGGCCCTGCTCGAGCGCGTGCGAGGAGACCTCCATCGCCACGCTGTCGGCCCCGGCATCGCGCATTTCGGCGAGCGCCTCATGTACGGCGATCACGTCGGGCGTGGTGCGCTCGCCTTCGCGCAGCGCGCCGTGGATCCCGACGCCGAGCGTGCCGATGCTGCCGGCGCGGTGGCCGGCCAGGCTCAGGGCCTGCGCCAGCAGCTGCACGGTGGAGGTTTTGCCGTTGGTGCCGGTCACGCCGATCACGCGCAGCGCGCGCGAGGGCGACCCGTGCCAGCGGCCCGCGATGTCGCCCAGGCGCGCGCGCAGGCCCGGCACGGCGACCGCGTTCTCGCCGGTCACCACGCCGGCGGGTGCGGGCGGTTCGAACGCGATGGCCGCAGCGCCGCGGCGCTGCGCCTCATCGGCAAACACGAGGCCGTGGGTGCGCTGTCCAGCCAGCGCCACGAACAGGCTGCCCGGCACGACCCGGCGACTGTCCAGCGTCAGGCCCGACAGCCGCAGCGGCGGGGCCGGGGCAATGCCTTCCAGCAGCTGGTCCAGGCGCATCGTCATGGCGTGGCCTCGAACAGGCCCGGGACCGACTCGGCCTCCAGCGGCAGCGCGCCCGGCGCGCTGGGTGCCGAGGCGCGCGGGGTGGCGGCGTACCACTGCTGGACGTCGTCCGGCGCCACGTCCGTGAGCCGCAGCGCACCTTCCATGATGGTCCCGAACACCGGCGCGGCGACCGCGCCGCCGTAGTACACCAGATTGCCTGCGGCATCCCGGGAGGAGGGATCGTCGACCATGACCACCACGGAAAACCGCGGGTTGCTGGCCGGCACCAGGCCGGCGAACAGGCTGACATAGCGCCGATCGTAGCCGCCCGATCCGACCTTGCGCGAGGTACCGCTCTTGCCGGCCACGCGGTAGCCGCTGATGGCCGCGCGCCGCGCCGTGCCTTCCGGCCCGATGACCGTCTCCAGCATCCGCATCATCTGGTTCGCGATGCCGGGGTCGATCACGTCGCGCCCCTGGGTCTGCGGATCCTTGAGGAAACTCGGCGGCACCAGGCGCCCGCCGTTGCCCAGCGCGGCGTAGGCCTGCGCGAGCTGCAGCGGCGTGACGGAAATCCCGTAGCCGAAGGCGATGGTCGCCTTGGACAGAGCGCTCCAGCTGCGCGGTTCCGGCAGCACGCCGGCGGCTTCGCCGGGAAATCCGATGCCGGTCGTTTCGCCGAAACCGAAGCGCCGCAGCACGTCGTGGATGTGCTCGGCCGGCATGTCGAGCGCGAGCTTCACCGCCGCCACGTTGCTCGACTTGGTCAGGAGGCCGGTGGTCGTGAGCGTGCCGAAGTTGCGGACATCGCGCACGGTGTGGCCAGCCACCTGCAGGGTGCCGGGCCAGGTTTCGATCACCGTGTCGGGCGATACCTTGCCGGTCTCCAGCGCCGCGGCAACGATGAAGGACTTGAAGGTCGAACCCGGCTCGAACAGGTCGGTGACGACGCGGTTGCGCCGCGCGCCGGCCGCCGAATCCTCGCGCGCGTTGGGGTTGTAGCCGGGCAGGTTGACCATCGCCAGGACTTCGCCCGTGGCCACGTCCAGAATTACCACCGAACCGGCTTCCGCCTGGTTCTCGGCCAGCGCGCGGCGCAGCTCGCGGAAGGCCAGGTGCTGCAGGCGCCGGTCGATCGAGAGCGCGAGCGGACGGCCGGGTTCCGCCGCGCGAATGAGGTCCACGCTCGCGATCTGGCGCCCCGCGCCATCGCGGATCACGCGCTTGACGCCCGGCTTGCCGGTCAGCCAGTCGTCATAGGCCAGCTCCAGCCCTTCCTGCCCGCGGTCATCGATGTTGGTGAATCCGAGGACGTGCGCGGCGGGCTCGCCCAGCGGATAGAAGCGGCGGAATTCGCGCTGCGAGCCCACGCCGGGAATCTTCAGCGCGGTGATGGCCTCGGCCTCGGCCGGAGCCATGTGGCGGCGCAGCCAGACGAAGTCGCGCTCGGCACGCGGCAGCAGGCGTTCGTCCAGCGCCTCGGGCGTCATGCCCAGCGCCCTGGCCAGCGCCGGGCGCTGTTCGGGATGCTGCAGCAGCACGCGCGGGCTGGCCCAGATCGACTCGACCGGGCTGGAAATCGCCAGCGGCTCGCCGTTGCGGTCGGTGATCATGCCGCGCGAAGCCGCGATCGGGATGTCGCGCTGGAAGCGGGCATTGCCTTCGCGCTGGTAGAACTCGTTGTGCAAAAGCTGCAGGTCCACGGCGCGCGCCACCAGCGAGGCGCAGCCCAGGCCGAGCAGCGCTGCTACCAGCTTCAGCCGCCCGCGCGTATCCACCTGGCGCGCGCGGGGGCGCAGCGCGTTGCCTTTGCCGGCTCGCGGCATCGAAGTCCAGTTCATGGCGTCAGCACCACGGTGTCGGCCTGCTCGGGCGCATGCATGCCCAGACGCCTTTTGGCCTGTTCCTCGATGCGGCCGGCATCGGCCAGCGTGGCGATTTCGAGCTGGAGCCGGTCGAACTCGATGTTGAGCTCGTCGCGCGCCTGCTCCAGCCGCGAAAGCTGCGCGAAGGCATCGCGATGCTGCTGGCGGCTCTGGACCACGCCGATGGCGCTGGCCACGGCCACCAGGATCAGCAACGAAAGGACGAGCCAGCGCGCGCTCATGCGAGCTTCTCCGCCACGCGCAGCACCGCGCTGCGGGCGCGCGGATTGGATGCACACTCCGCCGCCGTGGCGCGAATGGCCCCGCCCACGGCGCGCAGCACCGGAACAAACGCGCCCGTCTCGGGCAGACGCCGGTTTGCCGCCGGCGGCCGGGCGTGCTCGGCAATGAACTGTTTGACGATCCGGTCTTCCAGCGAATGGAAGCTGATCACCGCCAGGCGTCCGCCCGGCGCGAGCCGCGCCAGCGCCCCGTCCAGGCCCTGCTGGAGGTCATCCAGCTCACGGTTGACATGGATGCGCAAGGCCTGGAAGGTGCGGGTGGCCGGATGCTTGCCCGGCTCGCGCCGCCCGATCGTGGCGGCGACCAGATCCGCAAGCTGGCGCGTCGTCACCAGCGGTGCCTCGGCCCGCTGCGCGACGATGGCGCGCGCGATGCGGCGACTGTGGCGCTCTTCGCCATGGCACCAGATGACCTCGGCGATCGCGGCTTCGTCCGCACGCGCAAGGAAGTCGGCAGCACTCTCGCCCGAACGCGGATCCATGCGCATGTCGAGGGGGCCGTCGTGCTGGAAGCTGAAGCCACGATGCGCCTCGTCGATCTGCGGCGAGGACACGCCCAGGTCGAGCAGCACGCCATCCAGGCCGGCAGCGGTCTCGTCCCACTGCGCCATGGCCGAAAAACTGCCGTGGAAGATCCGCACGCGCGCATCGCTGCCGATGCTCGACCTTGCCACTGCCACGGCGTCGGGATCCTTGTCCATCACCAGCAAGCGGCCCTCCGGACCCAAGCGTTCCAGCACGCCGCGCGCATGCCCGCCGCGGCCGAAGGTGCCGTCCAGGTACCTTCCGCCGGGCCGCACCGCGAGGGCTTCAATCGCCTCCGCGTACAGCACCGGGACATGGACGGGACCACCGCAGTCCGATCCGGTCTCCATGCGCTACAGCACCAACTCCAGCATCGCCTCGCTGACATCAGTCTCGGCGATGGTCTTCTGAACCTGCTCCAGGTGCGCCTGCTCGCTCCACAGCTCGAACTTGCCGCCCATGCCGAGCAGCACGGCCTTGCGGTCGATCGCACTGGCGTTGCGGTGGCTGGCGGGCACCAGGATTCGCCCGCTGCCATCCACATCCACGAACGTCGCCGCGCCGACCAGCTTGAGCTGGAGCTGGCGATGGCCGGGCTTGGCCATGGGCAGGCGATTGACCTCATCGCGCACCCGCTCCCACTCGGCGTGCGGGTAGAGCCACAGGCAGCCGCGTTCCCACGGGTTGTAGGTCACCACCAGGCGATTGCCGCACTCACGCGCGACGAGATCGCGGTAGGCCATCGGAATGGCCAGCCGCCCCTTGTCGTCGATCGTGATGGAGTTTTCGCCCTGAAACATGTTTCCCCACAAAAACCCACAGAAATCCAGATTTTCCTACAAGGTTCCACCTTAGCATCCCGCGAAGCGGTGTCAACAGGAACCTGCGGGCGTGGACTCGCGCGCAAGCGATTGGCGCGGCAGGGATTTTTCCCTCGCCGCGCGCTTCTCGGACAAACCTCTTGAAATACAGATCATTACGGCGAGAACATGATGATTTACATCAATTCACGTTCACGGCGCGCGGCGCGGAAGCGCGACGGGGCTCACAGCGCACAAGTGCGCCGGACTGCGCAAACGCGAGCGCCCCGGCAGGCGCGGGGCCTGCCGGGGCATCGGTGCGGGAAAAGGGCGGAGCCGGCCGATAAGCCGGGTTCTGTCGTGGACAGTCATTCCTCTGGGCGCACCGTCACCGATACGCTCAAGCAGCCTACCCGGACGCGACACGGGCCGTGTCATTGCGTCCCTATTTGGCCTTGCTCCGGATGGGGTTTGCCGTGCCGGTCCGTTGCCGGACTCGCGGTGCGCTCTTGCCGCACCCTTTCACCCTTGCCTGATCCATGCGCGCCACCGGCGGTCCTGGAAACACCAGGGCGTTCGCTTTCGCAAAACCCGGGTGACCAATCCTCCGGCGTCAGGCACGCATAGCCATCGGCGGTCTGCTCTCTGTTGCACTTTCCGTCGGCTCGCGCCGCCCAGGCGTTACCTGGCATCCTGCCCTGTGGAGCCCGGACTTTCCTCGCAGCGCCGAAGCGCCACGCGACTGTCTGGCCGACTCCGCGAGGCACATCTTAGCCTGCGCCGCCCCAACCGAAGGCAAATCGGCGCTTATGAGAAAAATTCATCGCTTTATCGGCATGAAGCGATTGACACGGATCGCGCGCCGCGTAGAATGCGGCCGAAATCCCATCAAGACCGGCGGAGGGGCAGGCCCTTTGAAGCCGGGGCAACCCGCGGCCACGGAGCCGCTCGGTGCCAAATCCTGCGGCAGGCGTGCAGCGCCGGCCGGAAGATGGGTCGCACCGTTTGCCGCCGACGGCGAACCGTTGCGACACCGTGCTTTCGGGCCGCAGGACCTTGACGGGGTCCGCCCACGAACCGGAGCACGATGATGAGCCTTCACACCGCCGCCCTGTCCCGCGAACCTGCGGCACTCGCCCACGCCGGGATCGTTGCCTTCCCGCCCGGCACCGCGACGATGGCCGAGCGCGACGTGCTGGATACGACGCTGGCGATGCGCCATGCGGGCATCCGCCGCCTGCGCATCGGCTGGGAGCTGCAGGGCGCGCAGGACGCGCCGGTCATCGTGGTCCAGGGCGGCATTTCGGCCCATCGCCACGTCGCAGCCGGCGCGCGCTTCGCCGAACCGGGCTGGTGGGACGCGCAGTGCGGCGAAGGGCGCGCCATCGATACCCGCCACCACCGCGTACTGGCGATCGACTGGATCGGTGCCGACGGCAGCCTCGATGCCTGCATCGATCCGGCCGACCAGGCCGACGCGATCGCCGCCGTGCTCGACCACCTGGGCATCGTCCGCGTCACGGCCTTCATCGGCGCGTCCTACGGCGCGATGGTCGGCCTGCAGTTCGCCGCGCGCCACGGCGCGCGCCTCGGGCGACTCATCGCGATCAGCGGGGCGCACCGCTCGCATCCGCAGGTGACGGCGCTGCGCGTGATCCAGCGCCGCATCGTGGCGCTGGGCCGCAGCGAGGGCGGCGTGCGCGAGGCGCTGGCGCTGGCGCGTTCGCTTGCGGTCATCGGCTATCGCAGCGATGTCGAATTCGAGCAGCGCTTCGCCGCCGCGCCCGCGGTCGGTCCGGACGCGACGCGCTTCGTGGTGGAGGACTACTTCGACGCCATCGGCCCGAAGTTCGTCGCGCGCTTCTCGCCCACTGCCTACCTGCGCCTGTCCGAATCCATCGACCTGCAGAACCTCGACCCCGCGTCGATCCGCGTGGCGACCGACATCGTGGCGGTGCGGGAGGACCGGATCGTGCCCGAATCCGATCTCTACGCGCTCGCCGAGGGCATTCGCGGCAGCACACGGCTGCACCGCATTTCCTCCCTGTATGGCCACGACGCCTTCCTCAAGGAAGAGGCGCAGATTGCCGCCATCCTCACCGCGGCCCTGTGTCGGAGCGTTGCCGCATGAGCCGCTGCGACGCCCTCCTCACCCGCCGGCATGCCACCGCCGCCGTGCGCGCGGGAATCGATTCGGACCAGACCCATGGCGCGGTGGTACCGCCCATCGTGCTGTCGACCAACTTCAGCTTCGCCGGCTTCAACGACAAGCGCCGCTACGACTACACCCGCAGCGGCAATCCCACGCGCGACCTCCTGGGCGATGCGCTGGCCGAAATGGAAGGCGGAGCCGGCGGCGTGGTGGTATCCACCGGCATGGCCGCCGTCACGCTCGTCCTGCAGCTGCTCAAGCCGGGCGAGCGCCTCATCGTTCCGCACGACGGCTACGGCGGATCGTGGCGGCTGTTCAACGCGCTCGCCGGCAAGGGCCAATTCGTACTGGACACCGTCGATTTCAGCGATCCCATCGCGCTGGGCAAGGCGCTCACGCGCGCGCCGGCGATGGTCTGGATCGAAACCCCGTCCAACCCGCTGCTGCGCATCACCGACATCCGCTTCGTGGCGGAAGCGGCGCACCGCGTCGGCGCGCGCGTGGTGGTCGACAACACCTTCCTTTCCCCGGCGCTGCAAAACCCGATCGCGCTGGGCGCGGACATCGTGGTGCACTCCACCACCAAGTACATCAACGGCCACAGTGACGTGGTCGGCGGCGCGGTCGTTGCCGCTGATGGCGCAACCCACGACGCGCTCACCTGGTGGGCCAACGCGCTGGGCCTCACCGGCTCACCGTTCGACAGCTTCCTGACCCTGCGCGGCCTGCGCACGCTCGACGCGCGCCTGCGCGTGCACCAGGAAAACGCCATGTCCATCGCGCAGCTCCTCCAGGCCCACCCGGCGGTGCAGGCGGTGCACTACCCGGGACTGCCCGGCCATCCCGGACACGCGCTCGCGGCGCGCCAGCAGCGCGGCTACGGCGCGATGATCGGCTTCGATCTGGGCAGCGAAGCAGCGGTGCGCGCCTTCCTCTGCGGCCTGTCGTACTTCACCCTGGCCGAATCACTGGGCGGCGTGGAAAGCCTGATCGCCCACCCCGCCACGATGACGCACGCGGCGATGAGCAGCGAGGCGCGCGCCGCGGCCGGCATCGGCGACGGCTTGCTGCGCCTTTCAGTCGGCATCGAGGCCGACAGCGACCTGCTCTTCGACATCGCGCGCGGCCTGGAGCGGGTGCTGGCGACAGCGCCTGCGGACGCGGTGGCGCAACGCAGCTGACGCTGCCGCGCGACGGCGGCCACACCGCCGCACGCGGATCGCGGATCGCGGATCGCCGCTTACCGCAGCAGGAAATACCAGCCCAGCACCGCCACGCCCAGCAGCACGCGATAGGCGACAAAGGGTGCGGTGCCGATGCGCCGGATCACGCCGAGGAAAAAGCGGATCACGAACCAGCCCGAGACGGCCGAAAACAGCGTGCCCAGGGCCATGTCGCCCAGCCCCGCGAGCGGTTCGCCGCGCGCCTCCCACGCGCCGTAGGCGGTGGCCAGCACCATGACCGGGGTGGCCAGCAGGAAGGAGTAGCGCGCCGCCTGCGCGCGGTCGAGCCCGAGCAGCATGCCTGCGGTCATCGTTGCGCCCGAGCGCGACGTGCCGGGCATCAGCGCCAGGGTCTGGGCGCAGCCGATCAGCAGCGCACGACCGATCGAGAGGCGTCCCAGTGCCTCGCCCGCACCCGTACCCTCGGCCACCAGCGCGCGCCCCGCGCGCAGCGACCAGCGTTCGGCGAACCAGAGCAGCAGTCCGAAGAGGATCAGGTTGGACGCGATCATTACCGGATGGCGCAGCACCAGCGCACCCGCATCGCCCAGGAGGAGGCCCGCGAGGCCGGCCGGGATCGTTGCCAGCGTGATGCCCAGCGCCAGGCGCTGGGTCGGATTGAGCCGGCGTCCGGGCCGCCAGGCCAGCGCCTCGCGCACCAGTTCGGCGATGTCGCGGCGAAAGTAGGCCAGGATCGCGATCAGGGTGCCGCAGTGGAGGGCCAGATCGAAGCTCAGGCCCTGGTATTGCCATCCGAACATTTCGCTGGCCAGCACCAGGTGCGCGGAGCTGGAAACGGGCAGGAACTCGGTGAGGGCCTGCACCAGGGCCAGGATAAGAATCTGCAGGAAGTCCATCGGTGTGCGGGCACTCGTGCGGGCACCGGGCGGCGATCGCGCCGCCGCGGTGCGGGGTCGGGGCGGTGTTTGCTCAGTCGAGCGCCGGATTCAGGCCGTAGCTGCCGTAGATCGCGACCTCGTCGAGCACGTGACCCTGCATCGCGGCCAGCGCCTGGGCGGCGGTGAAGCCCTCGGGCAGCTCGAGTTTCGCCACGTCGAGCGCGAACAGGCGGAAGAAGTAGCGGTGCGCAATGGCGTCGTTGAACGGCGGGCAGGGACCGTCGTAACCGTGGTACGAGCCGGCCATCTCGGCATCGTTGGCGAACCAGCCGGTGTAGTCGTTCACGCCCTGGCGCGCGCCACCCGGGCCAGGCTGCGCCGGCTTGCCGCGCGCGGTGATGCCATGGCTCAGCGCGCCTTCGGCGATCTCGTGCACGCCGACGGGAATGTCGACCATGATCCAGTGGCTGAACTCCACCCGCGGCAGCTCCGCCGGAATGATGCGCCCCGCCTGATTCACGTCGTCCCCGCGCGAAGGCACGTCCGGGTCCACGCACCACAGCACGAACGACGCCGTGCCGGCAGGCGCGTCTTCCCAGGCCAGGTGCGGGTTGCGATTGTCCGACAGCGCGATCGGATTGGTCGCATCGCCGCGTCGTCCGAAGGCGAGTTCCGGAGGAATCGGGCCGCGGTGGGGGAAACTCCGGCTGGAAAGCTTCATCGCGCAGTCTCGAATGGGAAAACAGGCGCATAGGGTATCGGCAATCCGGGCCGCGCGACCCGGATTGCCCGGGAATCGCCACGATTGGCGGGCGGTGCCTGCGCTCAATCGGCCGGACAGGCCTCGGCGAGCTGCTCGGTGACCCAGGCTTCAGCCAGACCGTCGAGCCGCAGGCCGGCGAGGAAGCCGCAGTGCCCGCCCCAGGGCGCGATCGAAAGCCGCACCTGCGGCGGCAGGGAGAGCGTGCGGAAATCCTCGACCGGAATGACGGGATCATCCGCCGCGGTGAGGATGCTGGCCGGCACCTGCAGCCCGGCCAGGCGATCGCCGGCGACGGAATAGCCGTCGAGGTAGGCGTCGAGCGAATCGAACTCGGTATAGCGATCCACCAGCGCCCGGGTGAGGCCGCGCACGCCGGCGCGCAGTTCGGACGCGCTGAAGTGGAAGGCATCGGGGAAGATCGCCTGCTTGCGCCGCAGCGAGCGGCCCCACTTGTGCATGAAGTAGTGCTGGTAGAACCAGGGCGCGGCCTCGATGGCCTCCAGCCCGGCCCGCGGGCTGATCACCGGGCAGACCGCGGCGACATGCCGCAGCCCGAGGTCGGCCGCGGGCGCGCGCAGCGCCACGCGCAGCGCGAAATTGCCGCCGAGCGAGTAGCCGGCAACGCACAGCGCGCGGTGCGGCACGCGGCGCGCGAGGTTGCCGACCGCCGCCACCACTTCGTCGATCCGGCAGGAATGGAACAGGTCGCGGTTGAGCGCGTGGGTGTCGCCATGGTCGCGCAGGTGCAGCCGGAACACGTCGAATCCAGCGTCGAGCAGGCGCGCGCCGGTGGCCAGGATGTAGCTGGAATCGACCGAGCCCTCCCAGCCGTGCACGAGAACCGCCAGGCCGCGTGCCTGCGGCAGGTGGTTTTGGAGGGTCAGGAACCCCTGCAGGCGCACGCCCTCGCCGCTGTCGAGGATCAGCTCCTGCGCCCCGGCGATCAGATCGGCCGCGACCCGGCGGGTGAAAATCTTGCGAAACCGGCTGCTCGCCAGAACCGACTGCACGTGGGCATTGCGCAGGGGTGCGGGCGGGCGGAACCGGGCGGGATCGAGGCTCACGATTCCATCGCCGCGACGATCGACTCGCGCGCCTTTTCGGCGACCTGGCGGCGACCTTCCTCGCCCGGCACGATCGCCGGCAGGAAATGTACCTCGGCCACGCGCGAAGGCTCGCCCAGGAGGCGCAGGAAATTCCGCAGGAAGTTCTCGCCCGGCGCAAACGCCACCACGGTCTGCGCGCTGCCTCCGGAGCCGTAGCGCAGCGCCACCGGCTGCACCGGCACCTGGGCCTCGAAGGCAGCCTGGAAGATGCGCGCGTGGAAGGTCCGCACGGAGTCACCGCCGTTGGTCCCGCCTTCGGGAAAGGCACCCACCGCCTGGCCCGAATCGAGCCGGCCGACCATCAGGTCGAGCACGCTCGACAGCGAGGCGTTGCTGCCGCGCTGGTGGTAGATGGTGCCGGCACGCCCCGCAAGCCAGCCAACCAGCGGCCAGCGGCTGATCTCGGATTTCGCCACGAAGCCGACCACGCGCTGGCTGTGCACCAGCTCGATGTCGATCCAGGAAACGTGGTTGGCCACCAGCAGGTGCGCTTCGCGCAGCGGCTGGCCCACGCGCCGCACGCGCATGCCGAAGATGCGCATCAGCGTGGCCGACCACCAGCGGATCGCGTGATGGTCCACGCGCTCGCCGTCCAGCGTCCAGCGCGCGGTGAAACGGTTGATCGCCAGCAGGGTCAGCGGCAGACCCAGCGTCAGGTGCAGGGTGAACAGCGGAACCCGAACGGCATAGCGCAGCGGGCGCAGCAGGCGTTCGCCCGGCGCTGGGGATTGGCGTGACTGCGGGGAAGGGCGAGGCATCGGGACACGGAACGGTTCGGAGCGTGGAGTCTATCCAAAGGCGGCCGTGAGTTTGCCTGGATCGCCAACCCGATCCGCAACGGGTTGGCCCGCGTTCAAGCTGCGCGGCGCGCCACCACGGCCAGGGTGAGCCGCGACACGCAGACCAGGCGGTCTTCTTCGTCTTCGATGCGGATATCCCACACCTGCGTATTGCGCCCCAGGTGCAGCGGGCGCGCCGTGCCGGTGACGGTGCCGGAGGTGACCGAGCGGATGTGGTTGGCCGAGATTTCCAACCCCACCGCCGTCGATGCCTCATTGTCCAGGCACAGGTTTCCGGCGAGGCTGCCGAGCGACTCCGCCAGCGCGACCGACGCGCCGCCGTGCAGCAGGCCGAACGGCTGTCGGGTGCGCGGATCGACCGGCATGGTGCCGCGCAGGAAATCCTCTCCCTGTTCGGTGACGGTGATGCCCAGATGCGCGACCATCGAGTCGGCACCGCTGGCGTTGATCGCGGCCAGCGGCGGGCGTCGGGTGAAGATATCGGCCATCAGCGCATCGTGAAGATGCTGGGACGCCAGCTGCGGCTCAGGTAGGTCTTGCCGCTGGCATAGCCGCTGGAGTTGCCGTAGCCCACGCCGAAGTCGCGCTCGCGGCGCAGGTGCATCCGGTTCTGCAGCTCCTCGCGGCGCGCGTCCAGCCAGTCGCAGCGCCCGACCTCGGATGGACTCTGGCCCAGACGACCGGCCTCGCTCTCGCGGAAATCGCAAAAGTCGTCGTAGGCATCGATCTCGTGCTTGAGGTCGCGCACGCACAGCTCGATCATGATCGCATCGTCCAGGTAGCCCAGCACGGGCACCGAATCGGGGATCACGTCGGCCGGATCGACGAAGTAGACCAGCGCCGCAAGCACGCGCTGGCGGTCGGCGTCAGGCAGGCTCCAGCCCTCGTCGCGCAGCATGGCGATCAGGTTGTCGAGCATGGCCAGGCGCTGCTGGACGAAGTCCGGCACCTTGGCCTTGAGCGCACCCTCCAGCATCTGCGTGGATGCGGCGATGATCTCGTCGGCGCTCTTGCTTTCGGCCGCGGCCGTGGCGCTGCGCTGGGCGGCGACGAAGTGCTCGAGATCCTGATCGCTCAGTTCGAACGAAATGCTCAGAGGCATGGCCTGACCTTAAAGATGACCGGAGAGGCGGCAGCCTAGCGAAGCCCCGGCAGAGGCGTCAATCGGGGCGTCAATCGGGGCGGGAATGGGGAATCGGGAATCGAAGGCGGGTACGGCGGCGGCCGCGGCGCCACGCAGACGACCGCCCGAGATTGGCGACGGGCTCACCGTCCATTCCCGATTCCCGATTCCCCATTCCCGCCCCGTCAGAGAATCGGTGCCAGGCCCGCGCCGAAGGCGGTGAGGATGCGGGTGTAGATCGACTTGAGCGGCACCTGCACCTCGGGGAAATCGCCGACGGGCTGGTAACACTCGGAGAACTTCGGGTCGTCGCGCGGCACCGGCGCGCAGCCGGGCTTCATTTCCCAGCTGGTGGCGTAGCGGAAGGGCCAGATGTCGAACAGGGGCAGCGCCTCGAAGGCCTTGCCCAGGCTGTAGTTGAGCCCGGACAGCACCACCGGCTTGGGCGCGGCGCGATCACCTGCGTTCTCGGGCGCGGTGTCGGCAAGAACCTCTTCGGCAAGCTCCGCGGCAAATGCCGGGTCGTGCACGATCACCACGCTTTCGGTGTTGAGGCGATCCGAACGCGGGTCGAAGTTGTGCGTGCCGACCAGCCCGATGCGGTCGTCGATCACGATCGACTTGGCGTGCATGCCCATGCGCACGCCTTCGCGCGAAAGCGGAACGCGACCGCCCCGCGCGCTGCCGCGCGAGCCTTGGGCACCCGAGCCGATCGCACGGCGGGATTCGGTCGCACGCTCGCCCAGGCTGCGTCGCACCGGCGCGCCGGGCGGCAGATCGATCAGCGCATCCTGCCAGTCCAGCGGCGCACTGCCCGGAAACGGCTTGTACTCGTAGATGTGCAGCCCGTACTCGCGCAGGTAGCGACGCTTGTACTTGTGCGAGAGCGCATAGACCGGGAAGGCATCGGTCGAGGCCAGGCTGTTGGTCGAGACGATGATCCTGGGCGGATGCTCGCGCTCGTGCAGCGCACGCAGGCTGCGCCGCGCGGTGCGCGAAAACACGAGGTAAGGCGTCTGCAGCACGATGCGGTCCTGCGCGCCCTCGAACAGCGCCAGCAGTTCGAGCGACAGGTCGCGCTCGCTCGGGTCATTGCGCTCCAGCGTCTTGTTGGGCAGGTCGGAGAGGAACTCGACCTCGCCCACGGAGCGGGTTCGCGCGAGCAGGCGCTCGGCGATCACGGACGGGTCGCTGGCCGCCCTGGACATGGCCGCGACCCGTCCGTGTGCTTGCGCGGTGGCGATCAGCGTGTCCGGATCGAGCGCGTGGCCGCGCTCCAGCGCGCTCAGGCGGCGGCGCACGTCGTGCAGCGCCGCCGCCGGCACGGCGCGAGGATGGCGCCAGAACCGGCTGAAGGATTCCTGCATCTGCCCGGCGGCGGGGCCGGCCACGAGGATGTCGCGATCGCGGTAGTTGAAGGCTGGATCCCAGTCGAAGTAGCGGTCCTGGTAGTTGCGCCCGCCGGTGATGCCGATGACGCCGTCGGCCAGCAGCAGCTTGTTGTGCATGCGCTGGTTGAAGCGGGTGAAGCAGCACAGGATCCCGGCGGCGAACTCGAATGGCCCGGTGCGGGCCTTGCCGAAAGTCGGGTTGAACAGGCGCAGCTCGAAGTTGACATGGGCGCTGGCCAGCGCGGCGACCAGTTCCACGTCGTCGACGCTGTAGAGCTGGTCGAGCAGGACCCGCACCCGCACGCCGCGCCGCGCCGCTGCCAGCAGTTCGCTGAGGACGAGAAACCCGGAGTCGTCCTGGGCGTAGATGAAGCTCTGCACGTCGAGCCGGAATCGCGCGGCCCGGATCAGGTTGATGCGCGCCAGCAGCGCGTCTTCACCACTTTCCAGCAGCGTGACTTCGTGACGCGGGGCGTCTGGCTGGCTCTGCGCCATCGCAAACTCGCCCAGGGCGTACAGCGCCGACTCCTGCGCGCAGCGGTCCGGCAGGCCGCAGGTGGTGGCGGTGTCCTGCAGGGCGCGCGCGTCGGCGCGCGCGCTGCGGATGTCCTTGCGGCTGGGCATGCAGGCGGTGAGCGCCAGCGCCATCAGCGCCAACGCCAGCAGGTGCAGCACCCGGTTCATCGCATCGGGTCCGGGGCCTGGATCAGCATCACTTCGAAGCTCAGCGTCACGCTGTCGCCCAGGGACAGGCGTCGCGCATCCATGGCGAAGGCGCTGCGGCTGACCGCGCCCTCGGCCCGGATCGGGCAGTCCGGGGCGAACGCGGCGCATTCGACCGGTGCCAGGGTGAAACCGATCCGTCGGGTCACGCCGCGCAGCGTGGCCTGCCCTTCGATCAGCCCGCCCTCAGGCAGCTGGCTGACGGGAAAGGGATCGGAACGAAAGCGGATCCACGGGTGGCGCTCGACGTCGAAGAACTCGGGCGACTGCGCCCAGATCACCCAGGCGGCGCGCCCCATCTGCAGCGCACGCACGTCGATGCGCACGTCGACCGCGACCGTGTCACGCGCCGGATCACGCACCAGGACCCCTTCCAGGATCGGGAAGTGTCCATGGATGCGCCTGAGCCAGACCGGGCGCACGCTGAAGCTGGCGCTCGCCCTGCCTGTGTCGATGGACCAGGTCTGCGCGGACGCGCGAGGCCAGATCACGGCGAGAGCCAGTGCAGGGATCCAGAGCCAGCGCATCGCGTGGTCAGGAGGACCAGAAGGCGTCCAGCCGCGCAACGCCCGGTTCCAGCGCCGCGCCCTCGGGCAGGCTCAGCACCGCGACGCCCGCCGGCGGCATGCCGCGGTATTCGCCCGAACGCCCGGTGCACAGCAGGGCCACGAGCTGCTCCAGCCCCGGGTTGTGCCCGACCAGCAGGATGGACGGGGCGTCGTGCTCGTCCAGGACCTCGATCAATTCGCCGGCGCTGGCCTCGTAGATGCGCGGGTCGTGGCGGGTGTCGGCATAGCCGGTGCGCGCCATCACGCGTTCGGCGGTCTGGCGGGTGCGCAGCGCGGGCGAACACAGCACACGGGCGAAGGGCGCGTGCTCGGCGAGGAAGGCCGCGACGGCATCGGCCTCCGCCTCACCGGTGCCCGACAGCGGGCGATCCCGGTCGGCCTGGCCCGGCCCGGCCGGAAGCGCGTGTGCGTGACGCAGGAGGATCAGTCGGCGGTCCTGTTTCATGGCGGGTCTCATCGGATCGGAACGAGGGGGACGCTGCTGCGCTGCCATCGACCCTGCAGCGGTGGCGGCAGGGTGATGTCGGTGCTGATGGTCGCATGGCTGGCACCGGGCCAGAGCAGGCGCAGGCTTCCGGCCGGCTGGCGCTGGCTGGCCCAGTCCTCGTAGTGCGCGCAGCCGGGGCAGTGCGGGCGATGGCTGCGCAGCAGGAGCTGGCCGCCCGGCGTCATCGCGCCTTCGCTGATCGTCCAGCGCGGCGTGCCGCGGTCGTCGTAAAGGTAGGTGGCGGCCACGTCCAGGCGCTCATCGCCGATCTGCACGCTCTCCACATTCACGCCCCAGCCCGACTGGCTGGGCGGATACCAGTGCGCGGTGTGGTCGGGATCGGGCCGGGCCAGCAGCGCGGTGGTCGATTCCAGATATTCCATGCCGGCGCGGCCATCATCGAAACGCCAGGCGAACAGCGCGCGGGTGGGCGTGATCGGCGCGACGTAGGCGCGCCCGACCTGCTCAACCTTCACGTCCAGGCCCTCGGGCGCATCAAGGTTGCGCGCTTCGAGCAGGGGTGCTTCGAGCAGGTTGTCGCGGTAGGTTCCGACGATGTTGTACCAAGTCGGCAGGTGTGAGCTGTCGGCGGTGTACCAGGTCGCGCCCAGGTCGCTGAGGTGGGCCAGTCCGTTGCCGGACCGCTGCGGGTTGCTGATGTCCCCGCTGCGCAGGCGCACGGCGGCGATCGGCGCGCCGCACTGGCTCACCGCCTGGCAGCCGGACGCCACCGTTCCCGCCGCGAGGCGGCTGCCGCGCGCGCTGTGCGCGTTGACCGTCGCGGTAGCCAGGTAATCCAGCCGCAGCGGCGCGCCGCAGGCGGCGTCATCGCGGATCTTGACCGGCAGGTTCACCGTGGCGCTCTGGCCGGCGGCGATCTGCGGCAGCACGATCGCCGCCGATTCCAGCCGCAGCGGCGATTCCGAGGCCGGCTGCGCGCCGGGCGCGAAGGCGCACATCGCGCTGCCGGCCGCGGGCACGGTGCGGGTCGCCTGCGGGCAGGCCAGGGCCAGCGCGTCGCCGCCGCCGGCGTCGATCAGGCCGATCGCGCCGGAATGAAGGTCGGTGGGCGCGGCGCGGCGGTACTGGTAGGCCACTTCCCCGGTGCCTTCGTAGACGATGGCCTGGAATTCGGTTTCGCCCTCGAAGTACCAGTCGCTGTCGAGCACTTCCATGCCGCTCCACTGGAACACGTGGCAGGGATGCGTACCGCCCAGCTGCGAGGCGCGCGGGCACTGGGCGAAACGGCGGTAGCGCAGCCCCGCTCCCGGGCTCTCCAACACGCGCAGGTCGGCGTGGAAGGGGCGAAGCTGCGGGCCCCCGGCCCCCGCCGGAAGTTCACCGCCGCCGCAGATCGGGTCGGCGTCCGCGCCGGTATCGCCGGTATCGAAGGAGACATAGCCGTTGGTCGACATCACCGCCTTCGAGTACGTCACTCCGTACAGGGTGATGCCGCTGCCGCCCAGCGCGATGTCCGGGGTGCGCGCATCGTCCAGGTCTCCGTAGGGATTGCCGTCGGCGACCGCGGTGGCCAGCGGCGCGGTCGCACCGCTTCCGGCGGCCAGGTCGATGAAGCCGTAGTCGCAGTCGCGGGTGCCGACATAGCCGAAGGCGTTCGGGCCGACATCCAGGGTCATCAGGCCCACCGGCGCGAACAGCGCGCGCGCGCCGGCCGCAAGCGCGGCGCTGCCGACGTTGCGCAGCGTGACCGGTACGGTGTAGCGCTCGCCCGGGTCGATGCCGGCGCGATCGTTGCCGCAGACCAGCGCCGGCGTCCCGACCGACACCGCCTCGATCACCGGTGCCACCACGTCCAGCGCGCGCGAGGCCACGCCGATGCAGCCCTGCGCATCGCGCACCTGCACCCGGACGTTGAGCTGGCGCCGGGTCGGGAAGGACACGCGGATTTGGCTGCTGCTGCCGCTGCGCTCGTATACCCCATCGCCATCGGCGTCCCACAGATAGGTGTAGCCGCCGGCACCGCCCTGGGCGCTGGCACGCAGCTCGAAGCGCGCGCCGGCGGCGGGCGCGGCGCTGAAAGCGGAAGAGGCCAACGTCACCACCGGCGCGTCGCAGCTCGACTTGCCCGGCATGGTTTCCGGGTTGCCGCCGCTGCGGTCGAAGGCCGCGCGAATCGAGGTGCCGGTGTCGCTCGGAACTTCCCAAGCCGAACTGAGCCGCCCGTAGCAGTCGTAACCGGAGGGATTGGCGCAGCCTGCGTTGCCGCCGGACAGCACGCCGATCAAATGGCCGTTGGACGGATTCCAGAGGCCCGAGCCCGAGGAGCCGATCTCGGTGGTGCCCAGCTCCCACTGGTCCACGCGCCAGTGCGTGTCCGGATCACCGCCGCTGACGATGCAGTTGCGCATCGGGGTGAGCGGATCGTCGTTGAAGACGATGCGCTTTTCGTTGCCGTTGGCGTGGTGGATGCCGACCGCGCCGTTGGGCACGATGCCGCTGCGGTCCCAGCCGCTGTAGTAGGCCATCGCCGCTGCCGGCACCGGCGCATTGAGCTCCAGCGCGGTGAAGTCGGTGGCCTGATTGGTGGACAGGAGCTGCGCGCCGCCGGTCTGGATGGCGCGCGAGGCGGTGGTGGCCGGCAGCGGCGAGCCGTTTTCGGCGCTGCCGGGCGCGCGGCAGGTGGGGCTTTCGAAGCCCCAGTAGAACACCGCGCTGGCCGCCTCCTGCGCGGTGGAAATGCAGTGGTAGGCGGTAGCCAGGCGCGGCTTGGCGGTGTCCTGCGCGGCGCTTCCCGTGGCCACCAGCGTACCGGTGCAGTACAGGCTGCTGCTGCTGGAGCTGAAGGAATAGCCGGCCACCGAGGCGATCTGGTTGCGCCAGGCGTCGCCTTCCGGGCACGCCGTGTCCACGTTGCAGCTGCCCGACTTGGCGCGCGCCGCGGCGAAGGGATCGCGGTAGCCCCAGGACACGCTCCTGAGCGCCAGTTCGAGCGTCGCGCGGCGCGCGGCCGGCAGGGTCAGTTCCAGTACCGCCGCGTCGCTGGCCAGCATGGCGGTATGCAAGACGCCACTGGCCGGGTTGTCGGCATCGGTCAAAAGCGGCAGCGCCACGCTGCCGTCGCGGGCGTGGATCGACAGGCTGGCACCCGGCGGCAGGCGGAAGCGCGAGAAGGCGAACTCCAGGCTGTGCGCGCCCTTGCCGGCCACTTCCAGCCGCCAGGTCAGGCGTCCGTCGGCAGCGCTTTCCCATCGCCCCGGGCCGGTATCGGCGGCCAGATCGAAGCGCGCCGGCAGCACCCGCCCGTAGCGCAGCGGCACGCCGGTCTTGAGATCGTTGACCGCATCCTGGGCCTTGAGCCGCGCCAGGTCGGGCGCGACGAGCAGCAGGCGTTCGCCGCCGGCGTCCAGGTGCGCGGCCTGGGCCGGCGCACGCTGGCCGGATTTTTGCGGCGCGGCGTAAGCGCAGGCCAGCGGCAGGGCCGTGAGCAGCACGGCAGCGAGGGTGGAGCGGAACAGGGACATGCGCGGAATCCAGCCGAGAAGGTCACGACTTGGCAGAATACACCGTCACCGCAGCGTTCTCGCCCCGTGGCGCAGGCGTTCGGCCGTCCCCAACCGATTCCCGTGGAAACCCGATGTTCGATCCCCGCGACCTTGCGGTCCGCATCCGCGCCGGCACCCCGCTGCTCCTGATCGAGACCAACGAGGAGGCGCTGCTGCTGGACGCCTTCCGCCACGTCGTGGCCGAACTGTTCCGGCCGCTGTGGCGCTGGTCGATCACCGAAGGCCTCAAGCGCCTGGACCTGGACGACCCGTTCCTGCCGGCAGCCACCGACTCGAGCGCCGTGCTCGACGTGATGCGGCGCGAGGAAGCGCGCGGCATCTGGCTGCTGCTCGATTTCTCGCCCTACCTGCGCTACGCGATGAGCGTGCGGATGCTGCGCGAGATCGTGCTGGGCCAGGGCGCGTCGAAGCAGACCGTGGTGCTGATCGGCGCGAAGATCGAGCTGCCGCCGGAGCTGGAGCCGCTGGCCACGCGCTTTTCCATGCGCCTGCCCGACGACGCCGCGCTGGCGAAGATGCTGCGCGACGAGGTGTTCGCCTATTCGCGCGAAAACGGCGGGCGGCGGGTGGAAGTGGACGCCGCGGCGCAGCGCGCGGTGCTGCGCCACCTGCGCGGACTGCCGCTGCTCGACGCGCGCCGCATCGCGCGCGACCTGATCTACCACGACGGGCTGATCGGCCCGGGCGACGTCGAGCGCGCGCAGCGCGCACGGTTCGAGCTGCTCGGGCGCGGCGGCGTCATCACGCTGGAGCCGGACGTGGCGCGCATGGACGAAATCGCCGGCCTCGGCCGTCTCAAGCGCTGGGTGGAGCAGCGTCGCCCGGTGTTCGTGGCGGACGTTCCGCCCAAGGGCCTGGACCGCCCGCGCGGCATGCTGCTGCTGGGCGTGCAGGGCGCGGGCAAATCGCTCGCCGCCAAGGCCTGCGCCGGCGGCTTCGGCGTACCCTTGCTGCGGCTGGACTTCGGCGCGCTCTACAACAAGTTCCACGGCGAGACCGAACGCAACCTGCGCCAGGCGCTCGCCACCGCCGAAGCCATGGCGCCGTGCGTACTGTGGTGCGACGAGATCGAGAAGGGCCTGGCCACCTCGGACAGCGACGACGGCGTGTCGCGCCGCGTGCTCGGCACCCTGCTCACCTGGATGAGCGAACGTCGCGCGGCGGTATTCATCGTCGCCACCGCCAACGACGTGCGCCGCCTGCCACCGGAGTTCCTGCGCAAGGGCCGCTTCGACGAAGTGTTCTTCGTCGATCTTCCGGACGATGCCGCACGCCGCGACGCCTTCCGCATCCACCTCGCGCGCCGCGAGCAGGAGATCGGGCGCTTCGATCTGACTGAACTGGCGGCGGCCAGCGACGGGTTTTCCGGGGCCGAGATCGAACAGGCCATCGTCAGCGCGCTCTACGACGCCCACGCCGACGGTGCGAAGCTCACCACCGAACGCATCCACACCGCCCTCGCCCAGACCCGCCCGCTGTCGGTGATCATGGCCGAGCAGGTGCAGTGGCTGCGCGACTGGGCGCGCGAACGCTGCGTCCCGGCGGACTAGCGCACCGGCATCGGCCCGTTCCTGCGACAATGCCCCGTTCACGCGGGCCTATGGCTCAACGGTCAGAGCAGAGGACTCATAATCCACTGATCGAGGTCAGAACGGCGAGACAAAATTGAGCGGGGCGGCCACCCTTCCGCCCCATCAAAAAAGCAAAAAGGGCCTATAGCTCAATTGGTTAGAGCAGCGGACTCATAATCCGTTGGTTGCAGGTTCAAGTCCTGCTGGGCCCACCATCTTTGCTTGCGCTGGCGCGTCGGTACAGTGGCGGTACACGAGCCCTGTTCTGGAGCAACCGAATGGCGACCATCGTCAAGACACCCTCAGGCACGTGGAAAGCGCTCATCCGCAAGACGGGATGGCCGGCCACAGCCAAGACCTTCCGCACCAAACGCGACGCCGAGGATTGGGCGCGGCGCACCGAAGACGAAATGGTGCGCGGCGTCTATATCCAACGTGCGCCGTCCGAGCGCATGACCATCGAGGACGCGCTCAAGCGCTATCTTTCCGAGGTCTCCCCAACCAAGCGCCCGGCATCGGCCGACAGCGACGCGAGACACGCGAAGCCGTTGATGCAGAACCTGGGCAAGTATTCGCTGGCCGCGCTGACACCGGAACTGATCGCCAAGGACACATCTCGAAGGCATCGTCGAGCACTTCCGCTCGGGGCTCAGCAACGGCTTTGCCGAGGCGATGAATGGACGCATCCAGGCGGCCAAGGCGAGAGCGCGAGGCTATGGTACGGACAGGCACCTGCTCACCGTCTCCTACCTGATCTGCTCGAAGCTTCGTCATCTGCCCCGGAACCCATGGCACCACCCGGCTCAGCCGGACCCGGCGTGAAACTCATCCACACGAAACGAGAGAGAGGCCCACTTGCCCTTCGATCAGAATTGTAGTAACGTACCTACTATTATTGATGCTGGAGGTGCTCTATGACCATCACGACCCTATCCAGTCGAGAGTTGAACCAGGACGTGACGCGAGCAAAGAAGGCCACCAAGAGCGGCCCGGTGTTCATCACGGATCGCGGCAAGCCCGCGCACGTGCTGCTCAGCTTCGAGGACTATCAGCGGTTGACAAAGCAGCGGCGCAACATTGCCGACGCGCTGGCGATGCCGGGTGTTGCGGACATCGAGTTCGAGCCACCGCGCGTGACCATTGGAGCCCGGCCGGCTGATCTCTCATGATGTATGTGCTCGATACCAACGTGCTGTCCGAGCTGCGCAAGGTGCGGCTTGGCAAGGCCGATGGGAATGTGGCGGCATGGACGGAAAGCGTCGATGCCGCCGACCTCTTCGTATCGGCCATCACCATCATGGAGTTGGAGCTCGGCGTTCTGTCGATTGAACGCAAAGACACTACCCAGGGGGCCATGCTGCGCGCGTGGCTGGAGCAACACGTACTACCCGAGTTCTCCGGGCGAACGTTGCCTATCGATACCGCTGTGGCGCAGCGCTGCGCTCGACTGCATGTGCCGGACAAGCGCGGCGAGCGTGACGCGCTCATCGCGGCGACGGCGCTGGTGCACGGCATGACGGTGGTAACGCGCAACGTGGCCGATTTCAAGCCTACGGGAGTGACTATCATCAATCCGTGGGAGCCGTCGCCATAACTGCCCACGGGTTCAAGAACGCCTCGGATGGCGGTACTCCAGCGGCACAGAGCTTAGTTTTGCCGACCTTCGCCAAGCTGCGCTAAACTACTGTCGCAGCTTACTTTTTTGTTCTGTAGCTTACGCTCCCCTATGCTTGATTTTCCTAGGCATAGCGCGTTGGCGACGAACTCATAATCCTTTGGTTCCAGGTTCGAGTCCTGGTGGGCCCACCATCCTTCTCACCCCATGACCGCAACCCTCCTGCTTTGCACCTGCCCCGACCTCGCCAGCGCCCGCACGCTGGCGCGATCGCTGGTGGAATCCCGGCTGGCGGCCTGCGTGAGCCTGATTCCGGGCGTGGAATCGATCTATCGCTGGCAGGGGGAGATCGAGTGCTCGGACGAGGTGCAGCTGCTGATCAAGACGCAGGCGGCACGGCTGGACGAGGTGGAACGCCACATCCTTGCGCGCCACCCTTATGAACTCCCGGAGATCCTGGCTGTCCAAGCCGGTTCCGGACTGGACCGCTACCTGGCGTGGATCGACGAGGAAACCTCGCCGCCCGCGGCAGGTGCGGCCGCTGACGACGATTTTCCATGACACGACACCTTCTTCACTTCTGCGCGCTGACGCTGCTGGCGCTCTTCTCCGCCGGCGCGGCGCACGCCTTCGACGAGTCCGACCTGCTGCCGGTCGACGAGGCCTTCGCGCTGGATGCGCGCGCGGGCGATCCGGGCAGCGCGCGCTTCGACTTCACCATCGCCGAGGGCTACTACCTCTACCGGCACCGTTTCTCGGTGCAGGCGCTGGATGACAGCGGTGCCGCCGGCGCACTGGAGGTGCCGCGCGGCACGCCGCATCACGACGAGTTCTTCGGCGATGTGGAAACCTGGCGCAGCGCGGTCAGCGCCACGCTGTCGGGCCTCGATGGCGGCGCACAGCGCTTCCGGGTGAAGTACCAGGGCTGTGCCGATGCCGGCATCTGCTACCCGCCGCAGTCGCGCGAAGTGACGGTGCAGGTTGCCGCGGCGCTGCCCGGGGCCGGCGGTTTCAGCGGCCTGCCGGGCGCGACCGGATCATCGCCGGTGTCTTCCGGGCTTGCCATCGGCGGGCTGGCGAATCCGCTTGCCCCGGCGGCCGATGCGCTGGGTACCGATGCGATGCCGCTGCCGGAGGATCAGGCCTTCCGCTTCGAGGCCATCGCCAACTCGCCGACCGAGCTGCTGCTGCGCTTCACCCCGGCGCCGGGCTACTATCTCTACCGCGACCGCTCCGAATTCCGCCTGCTCGATGCCGATGGCGTGCAGCTTGCCACGCCGCGCTGGCCAACAGGCACGCAGCACCAGGACGAGCACTTCGGCGATGTCATCGTCTACTTCGACCAGATCGAGCTGCCGCTGGGGCTGCGCCGCAGCCGCGCCGACGCCGGCCCGATCACGCTCGAAGCCACCTTCCAGGGCTGCCAGAACGACGGCATCTGCTATCCGCCGATGACGCGGCAGGTGACGCTCGACCTGCCGGCGGCCGCCGCCGACCAACTCGTCTCGCTCGCCGCACCCGATGCAGACGCTTCCGCGCCCTTCGGCGTCGCGCGCTGGCTCAAGGCCCTGCTGTTTGCGCTGGGCGGCGGCCTCATCCTCAACCTGATGCCCTGCGTGCTACCGGTGCTTTCGCTCAAGGCCCTGTCGCTGGCGCAAAGCGGTGAAAGCGCCGGCAAGGCGCGGGCGCATGCGCTCTGGTACACCGCCGGCGTGCTGCTGAGCTTCGCGCTGCTGGGCGCGGCGGCGCTGGCCCTGCGTCATCTCGGGCTGGCGCTGGGCTGGGGCTTCCAGCTGCAGCAGCCGCTGGTCGTGGGTGCGCTGGCCTATCTGATGGCCGCCATCGGCCTGAGCCTTTCGGGCGTGTTCTCGATCGGCTCGGGCTGGGCCGGCCTCGGCCAGAACCTCGCCGGCAAAAGCGGCCCGGCCGGGGATTTCTTCACCGGCGTCCTGGCCGTGGTGGTGGCCAGTCCCTGCACCGCGCCCTTGATGGGCGGCGCGCTGGCGTTCGCCTTCGTGTCGCCCACGGCGGTCGCGATCTCGGTATTCCTGGCGCTGGGTCTGGGACTGGCGCTGCCTTTCCTTGCGATCGGCTTCGTGCCGGCACTGGCGCAGCGCCTGCCCCGCCCCGGCGCGTGGATGGAAACCCTCAAGCAGGTGCTCGCCTTCCCGATGTACCTCACCGCAGTGTGGCTGCTGTGGGTGCTGGGCAAGCAGCACGGCGTGGATGCATCGGCCTACGCGCTGGCCGGCATCGTGGTGCTGGCGCTGGCGCTGTGGCGCTGGGAAAAGTCGCGCTGGGGCGGCAGCGTCGCGGGGCGCGTCGCTGCGGTCGTACTGCTGCTGGTCGCGCTGTGGCCGCTGTGGCGCATCCCGCAGATGGAGCCGCCGGGTGCGGTGGCCGAAACCGGCAATGGCTCGGTGGCCTATTCGGCGCAGACGCTCGATGCCCTGCGCGACGACGGCCGCACCGTTTTCGTCAACATGACCGCCGACTGGTGTGTGACCTGCAAGGCCAATGAAAAGCGCGTTCTGGACAGCGACACCTTCCGCCAGAGCCTTGCGGCGCGCGACGCGGTCTACATGAAGGGCGACTGGACGCGCGTGGATCCGGCCATCACCGCCTTCCTGGAATCCCACGGCGCGGTCGGCGTGCCGCTCTACGTCGTGATCCGTCCGGGGCACGAGGACGTGGTACTGCCGACGGTGCTGACCTTCGACGCGGTGGAAGCCGCCCTGGGCGCACCGTGACGCCCTGGAAACAGGTGCTGCTGGTGGGCGTGCTCGGCCTCGTCGGTGCCATGGCGGGTCTGGGTGCGGCGGCGCTGGCCTTCGGCCCGTCGGTACTGCTGGGCAGCGACGCCGGCCAGTGGGTGGTGCGCCACGTGTTCGGGCAGGGGCCGACGCTGCCGGACGGCCGCGCGGTGATCGGCCCGGGCGAGGCCGTGCCGGCGCTGCCGGTGAGCCGCCTCGATGGCGCGGCGCACAGCCTCGCGGTGCAAGGGCGCCCGATGCTCATCAACTACTGGGCGAGCTGGTGCCCGCCGTGCATCGAGGAAATGCCGCTGCTCGACGCCTTCGCCACCGCGCAGAACCCGGACGGGGTACAGGTGATCGGCATCGCGCTGGACGATCCGGACGCCGCTGCGGATTTCCTCGCCCGCCACCCGGTCGGCTTCCCGGTGTTCCTGGAAGAATCCGGCCCCGGCGACAGCTCGGCGCTGCTGGGCAACGTGCGCGGCGTGCTGCCCTATTCGGTGCTGATCGGTGCCGATGGCCGCCTGCAAAAGCGCAAGATGGGCGCTTTCCGCGAAGGCGATCTGGACAGCTGGGCGGCGGACTGACCCCTACTCGTCGATCGAACGCCCGCGCGTCTCGGGCAGCATGGCGGCACCGACCACGACGGTGAGGATGGCGAAGAACAGCGGGTACCACAGCCCGGCGTCGACGTTCCCGGTAGCCGCAACGAAGGCGAACGCCATGGGCGGCAGCAGGCCGCCGATCCAGCCGTTGGCGGCGTGGTAGGGAATCGACATCGCGGTGTAGCGGATGCGCGCCGGGAACAGTTCGACCATCGCCGCCGCCACCGGCGCGTAGGTCATGGCAGCCAGCAGGCACAGCGTGAACAGCAGGGCGACGATGCCGATGCGGTTCATGGTCGCCGGATCGGCGCGCTCCGGATAGCCGGCGGCGCGAACCGCCTGCATCAGCTGCGCGTCGAAGGCATCGATGCGCCGCGCACGCTCGGCGCGATCCAGCCCGCCGCCCTCGAACGCGTCGATCCGCGTCTCGCCGATCCGCACCTGCCCCAGGCTGCCGGCGGGCATGGCGTGATTTTCGTAGCTGACGTGATGGCGCGCCAGCACGGACTTGGCGATGTCGCAGGAGCTGGTGAAATCCGCCGCCCCCACCGGATTGAACTGGAACGAACAGGTGGCCGGATCGGCGTGCACCTGCACCGGCGTGCTGCGCCGCGCCTGCTCCAGGGCCGGATTGGCGAAGTGCGCCAGGCCGTGGAAGATCGGAAAGTACAGCAGCGCCGCGAGCAGGCAGCCGAGCACGAAAAAGGGCTTGCGCCCGATGCGGTCGGACAGCGCCCCGAACAGCACGTTGAACGGCGTCGCCATCGCCACCGCCAGGCCCAGCATCAGGGTGGCGTCGAGCCCGTCCACCTGCATGGTCTGGGTCAGGAAGTAGAGCGAATAGAAGTGGCTGGTGTACCAGAGCGTGGCCTGACCGGCGATGATGCCGAACATCGCGGCGATGCCGAGCTTCACGTAACGCCACTGGCCGTAAGCCTCGCGCAGCGGTGCCTTGGAGACGCGGCCTTCGGCCCGCATGCGCTGGAACACCGGCGATTCGTCCAGCGACAGCCGCACCCACACCGAAATACCCAGGAGCACGGCCGAGAGCAGGAAGGGCACGCGCCAGCCCCACTGCGCGAAGGCCTCCTCGCCCACCAGCCAGCGCGTTGCGGCAATCACCACCAGCGAGAGCAGCAGGCCGACCCCGGCCATGGTCTGGATCCAGCTGGTGTAGTAGCCGCGCTGTGCGTCCGGCGCATGCTCGGCCACATAGATCGCCGCGCCGCCGTACTCCCCGCCCAGGGCCAGGCCCTGCAGCAGGCGCAGCGCGATCAACAGCACCGGTGCCGCCATGCCGATGCTGTCGTAGGACGGCAGGCAGCCGACCAGCACGGTCGAGGCACCCATCACCACGATGGTGATGAGGAAGGTGCGCTTGCGCCCGCTGCGATCGCCCAGCCGCCCGAACACCACGGCACCGAACGGACGCGCCGCAAAACCGACCGAAAAAGTCAGCAGGGCGAAGATGAAGCCCGCGGTCTCGTTCACCGCCGAGAAGAAGTGGCGGCTGGTGATGGCGGCCAGCGCGCCGTAGAGGAAGAAGTCGTACCACTCGAACAGCGTGCCCAGCGACGAGGCCAGCACCACCTTGCGGTTGCCCGCGTCCATCGCCCAGCCCGACTTCGCCATCCCGGTTTTCCCCTCGGCCGCAACCGTGCAAGGGTACTGCCGTCGCACCGCGCGCGTCAGGGGCGGAGGGGCACGGTTCCGATGGAAATTCAAACAGTCGATTAAATCGCGCAACTTCGTCGATCTTCGGCAAAGTATCTGGACAAGCGCCCGGAGCCTGCACCACACTCGCCGCTTTCCGCCTGCGCCCTACCCTCGATGGCATGTGTCCTGGTCCTGCACGGCCCCAACCTCAACCTGCTCGGCACGCGCGAGCCGGCGGTCTATGGTGCCGCCACGCTGGCGCAGATCGAGGACGATCTGGCGACCCGCGCCGCGGCGCGCGGCCACGCGCTGACGTCCTTCCAGTCCAACGCCGAGCATGAGCTGGTGGATCGCATCCAGGCCGCGCGTGCCGATGGTACCGCGTTCATCCTGATCAACCCCGCCGCCTTCACCCACACCAGCGTGGCGATCCGCGACGCGCTGGCGGCGGTGGCGATCCCGTTCATCGAAGTGCACCTCTCCAATCCGCACCGGCGCGAACCCTTCCGCCACCACAGCTATTTCAGCGATCTGGCGGTGGGCGTGGTGGCCGGATTCGGTGCCGACTCCTACCGCTATGCGCTGGACGCCGCGCTGCAGCGCCTCGCCGTCCCGGCCTGACCGCCGCCGTGCCGCCGGCGGCACCCGGCTTCATCCTTTCCATCTTTCCATTTCGAGCCTCCCATGGACCTGCGAAAAATCAAGAAACTGATCGACCTGCTGGAAGAATCCAACCTCACCGAGATCGAGATTCGCGAGGGCGAGGAGTCGGTCCGGCTGTCGCGCGCCGGCGTTCCTGCCGGCCCGGTGGCCTACGCCGCTCCCGCACTGGCCGCGCCGGCACCGGCGGCTGCCGCGGCCCCGGCAGCCGTGGATGAACCCGCTGCCAAGGCCAACGCGCTGCCCGAGGGCAACGTGCTGCGATCACCGATGGTCGGCACCTTCTATGCCGCCCCCAGCCCGGACAAGCCGCCCTTCGTCACCGTCGGGCAGGCAGTCAAGCCCGGCGACACCCTGGCCATCATCGAGGCGATGAAGATGTTCAACCCGATCGAAGCCGAAGTCGCCGGCACCATCACCGCCATCCTCGCCAAGGACGGCCAGCCCGTGGAGTTCGACGAGCCGCTGTTTGTGATTGGCTGAGCGGCCGGGATTGGGGATTCGTGATTCGGGATTCGGAACAGCGGCCGCACCAGCGGCTTGATGTCTGGCGCGACGGCATGGCGCTGGTTGAGGCGATCTACCGCCTGTCCGAGGGCTTTCCAGAATCCGAACGCTTCGGCCTGGCGCACCAGATGCGGCGCAGCGCTGTGAGCGTGCCATCCAATATCACCGAGGGCGCGGCGCGACGATCGAGACAGGAATACCTGCGTTTCCTCTCGATTGCGCGAGGCTCCCTGGCCGAGCTGGACACGCAAATGGAGCTGGCGATCCGGCTTGGCTTCCGCCAGCGCAGCGACGCACCGCTCGAGCTGCTGAACCGCTGCTTCGCCCGCCTCAACGCGCTGATCCGCTCCATTGACGCCTCCGCACCCACCCGCACCTCGCCGCGCGCCACCCCGCACGAATCCCTAATCCCGAATCCCTAATCCCATGATCGACAAAATCGTCATCGCCAATCGCGGCGAAATCGCGCTGCGCATCCTGCGCGCGTGCCACTCCCTCGGCATCCGGACCGTGGCGGTGCACTCCACGGTGGACCGCAACCTCAAGCACGTGGCGATGGCCGATGAATCGGTCTGCATCGGCCCGGCGGCCTCGTCCGAGAGCTACCTCAACATCCCGGCGCTGATCGCGGCGGCCGAGGTCACCGACGCGCAGGCCATCCATCCGGGCTACGGCTTCCTGTCGGAGAACGCCGACTTCGCCGAGCGGGTGGAAAGCTCGGGCTTCATCTTCATCGGCCCCAGGGCCGAGACGATCCGCATGATGGGCGACAAGGTCGCCGCGATCCATGCGATGAAGGAGGCCGGCGTGCCCTGCGTGCCGGGCTCGGACGGCCCGCTGGGCGATGACCCGCTCAAGAACACGATGATCGCGCGCGAAATCGGCCTGCCGGTCATCATCAAGGCGGCCGGTGGCGGCGGCGGGCGCGGGATGCGCGTGGTGCACGTGGAAGGCTCGCTGCACAGCGCCATCGCCACCACGAAATCCGAAGCCAAGGCGGCGTTCGGCAACGACATCGTCTACATGGAAAAATTCCTGGAGAACCCGCGCCACATCGAGATCCAGGTGCTGGCCGACGGCCAGGGCAACGCCATCTACCTGGGCGAGCGCGACTGCTCGATGCAGCGTCGCCACCAGAAGGTGGTGGAAGAAGCCCCCGCGCCGGGCATCACGCCCGAGCAGCGCGCGCAGATCGGCGCGGTCTGCGTGGAGGCCTGCAAACGCATCGGCTATCGCGGCGCGGGCACCTTCGAGTTCCTGTTCGAGAACGGGCGCTTCTACTTCATCGAGATGAACACGCGCATCCAGGTCGAGCATCCGGTCACCGAGCGCATCACCGGCATCGACCTGGTCTGCGAGCAGCTGCGGATCGCCGCCGGCCACCCGCTGTCGATCCGCCAGGAAGACATCGAGATCCGCGGCCACGCGATCGAGTGCCGCATCAACGCCGAGGATCCGGACACCTTCATGCCCTGCCCCGGCCTGATCCGCCACTACCACCCACCCGGCGGGCCCGGCGTGCGCGTGGACAGCCACGTCTACGAAGGCTACAGGGTGCCGCCCAACTACGACTCGATGATCGGCAAGCTCATCGTGCACGGTGCCACCCGCGAGCAGGCGATCGCGCGCATGCGCGTGGCGCTCGCGGAAACCGTCATCGACGGCATCAAGACCAACATCCCGCTGCAGCAGCGCATCATGGCCGACCCGGGTTTCCAGCAGGGCGGCATGAACATCCACTACCTGGAAAAGCGCCTGAAAGAGCAGCGCGATGCGGGGATGGGGCTGGGGTGATCCAGGCAACTGCCTGAAGGGCTCCCCGCATCAGCGGCCGTGCCGCGCCCGGAGTCGGGACGGCGTCAGGATGGGATAGCGGCCCGCCAGCACCAGCAGGTCCTTGTCGCCGGTAATCAGATGGTCCGCCGCGCCGGACCGCAGGGCAGCAACACGGACTGGTCGCTCGGGTCGCGCAGCTGATCGTCCCGCACCCCCGATGGCCCCACCACATCGGCCAGGAACATGCATCAGGCGCGGCAGACCACCGCGGCGATCCAAGGCGCGCTTGATCCCCGCCTGGCCGACCAGCAGAATCCCGCGAACCATGCTGCGGTCGCGCAACTCCGGATCATGGGTGATCAACTTCTCGGACTGACATGCCCTGGCTCGAACTCACCCTGCCCTGCACCGAAGCCGAAGAGGCCCGCTACCAGACCGCGCTGGAAGACGTCGGCGCGCTGTCGGTGACGCTGACGGATGCCAACGCCGAGGCCCCCGACGAACAGGCCATCTTCGAACCGGGCGTGGGCGAAACCCCGCTCTGGCGCGAGATGACGCTGACCGCGCTGTTTCCCGTCGATGCCGCGCCCGAGCGCATCCTCGCCGCGCTCGACGCCTTCGATCCCGAACTCGACCTCCACGGCGCCGTCTTCCGCGAGGTGCAGGATCAGGACTGGGAGCGCGCCTGGATGGACCAGTTCCGGCCGATGCGGTTCGGCCGACGCACCTTCATCGTGCCTTGGAACCAGGCGCTGCCGCCCGAGGCGCAGGCGCAAGATGCCGCCGTGGTGCGGCTCGATCCGGGGCTGGCCTTCGGCACCGGCACCCACCCGACCACGGCGCTGTGTCTCGAGTGGCTCGACGGGCTGGAACTAGCCGGCGCGCGCGTGCTGGATTTCGGCTGCGGCTCGGGCATCCTGGCCATTGCCGCGCTCGCGCTGGGTGCGCGCGAGGCGGTGGGCGTGGACAACGACCCGCAGGCCCTCACCGCCACACGCGACAACGCCGAACGCAACGGCGTGGCGCAGCGCCTGGCGGTGCACGCCCCGCAAGACGCCCCGGACGAAACCTACCCGGTCGCGGTGGCCAACATCCTCGCCAGCGCGCTCGACGCGCTCGCGCCGCGGCTGGCCGCGCGGGTGGCTCCGGGCGGACGCATCGCGCTGTCGGGCATCCTCGCCGGGCAGGATGAGGCGCTGCTGGCGCGCTACCGCGAGTGGTTCGACGACCTGCGCGTGGCCACGCGCGAGGACTGGGTGCGGATCGAGGGCGTGCGACGGCAGCCGGGGCGATAACCTCCCGGCGGATCGCTTCATGCCATCGCCTGAATTCCCGAAACCCGCCGCACCCAGGGAGCGCGCCCGCATCCCGCCAGGTTCCGGGATGCCGCCGCCCCGCGCCCTTCTCCGGCCGACGCAATCGCACCCGCACACCGCTTTCGTTGCATCATTGCCCCATGCCTTCGACCGACCACCGCATGTATACCCTTTGCAGCCACTGCCAGACCGCCCAGGAAGTCACCCGCGAAATGCTGGTGCCGACCCGTGGCGAACTGGCGTGCAGCCACTGCGGGCTGTGGTTCGATGCGCTGGAAAGCCTCTCGCGCGATCCCGCGCCCGGGCATCCGATCGCGCGGCGCAAGGCACCGCCGGACGACATCCAGCCCTCGCTCTTCGCCAACCCACCCGAGCAGCCCGCGCCCGCGCAGGAGCGCACCGGGCTTGACGCGCCGCCGCGCCTTCTGATGCCGGCCTCGATTCCGGCTCCGAAGGACCTGCCGATACCGGCTGCGGCACCGCAGCCGCCCGCCGCACCCGGCGACGAACGCAGCGACCCGATCGCCGAGGTGCTGGTGGCCCACGCGGATTTCATCGAACCGGCAGCTGCGCCCGAAGATCCCGTCAGCACGCCGGATGCTGCGCTCGACGAGGTGCCGCAGGCACCGGACGATCCGTTCGCCTGGGCCACCCACGACACCGCGCTGCAGAGTCCCGCATCGGAGAGCGGCACCCCGGACGAGGTCGTCGAAGTCGTCGAGGTGGCCGTGCTCGCGCAGGGCACGCCGTCCGCCGACGTCGCGCGTCACCCGGGCCCGGTGATCGATCTGCGCGACGCGCTGGAAATGACGATCGGCGCGCCTGCGCCCAGCTTCATCCCGAACCTGCCGACGCCGAACACCCGAGCCGGCTCCCGACGCTGGCCGGGGCTCCTTGCCGTGATCGGGCTCCTGCTGCTCCTGGGCATCCAGTCACTGGTGGCGGAACGCGCCGTGCTGGCCGCCGATGCGCGCTGGCGACCGTGGCTCGAGCGCGCCTGCGGCACGCTCGGCTGCACCCTGCCGGCCTGGCGCGAGCCGGCCGCCATGAACATCCTCACCCGCGACGTGCGCCCGCACCCCTCGATGCCCGAGGCGCTCATCATCAGCGCCAGCTTCCGCAACGATGCACGCTGGTCGCAGCCCTGGCCGCGCCTCGACCTGACCCTCTCGGACATCAACGGGCAGCCCATCGCGCGCCGCCGGTTCACGCCGGAGGAATACCTCGGCCACCTGCAGAGCGCGCCGCTGATCCAGCCCGGCCAGAGCGCCAGCATCGCGCTGGAAGTGCGCGATCCCGGCAAGCAGGCGGTGGCATTCGAATTCGGCTTCCTGTGAGGCGGCTCCATCGTCGAACCGGCGCGACCGCCGCCGCGCTCCTGTTACAATGCGTCACTCCCGGCAGGGCGCGCTGATCGCGCCTTGCGCGATATTCCGGAGTCCCTGCGTGAACACCCTCCAGCCCTCGCCCGCGGCCATCGAGCCCGGCAAGGCCGTCTCGGCCACCCTGCGCGACGTCGTTGCGCAATCGGTACGCCGCTACCTGCACGACCTCTGCGACCACCAGGCCGATGACCTGTACGAGGTCGTCCTGCGCGAAATCGAGCCACCGCTGCTGCGCGAGGTGATGCGTCACCACGACGGCAACCAGAGTCGCGCCGCCGCCACGCTCGGCCTCAATCGCGCCACCCTGCGCAAGAAGCTGCGCGCCTACGGCATCGTCTGAACGCCCGCGCCCCGCCGCGGCGGGGCATCCCACGCCCCACGTCGAGACCTGCGACATGACCCTTCCCGATGCCTCGCCCGTCACCGTGCGCCGCGCCCTGCTTTCGGTTTCCGACAAGACCGGCCTGATCGATCTGGCCCGCGCGCTGGCGGCACGCGGCGTCGAACTGCTCTCCACCGGCGGCAGCGCGAAGGCCCTGCGCGACGCCGGCCTGCCGGTGCGCGATGTGGCCGACCTCACCGGCTTCCCGGAGATCATGGACGGGCGGGTCAAGACCCTGCACCCCAAGGTCCACGGCGGCCTGCTCGGCCGGCGCGGCACCGATGATGCGGTGATGGCCGAACACGGCATCGAGGCCATCGACCTGCTGGTGCTCAACCTGTATCCGTTCGAGAGGGTGTCGTCCGATCCGGACGCGCGCTTCGCCGACATCATCGAGAACATCGACATCGGCGGGCCGGCGATGCTGCGCGCCGCCGCCAAGAACTTCGCCCATGTCGCGGTGGCGACCGACCCTGCGCAATACGCCGATCTGCTGGCCGAACTGGACGCCGGCGGCGGCGCGCTCTCGGCGCAGACCCGCTACGCGCTCGCGGTGGCGGCGTTCAACCGCGTGGCGCAGTACGACGCGCGCATCAGCGACGTGCTGTCGGCGATCGCCGCGCCGTCGGACGATGGCGCAAGGCAGCGCGCGCTGTTTCCGGCGCAGGCCAACGGCAGCTTCGTCAAGCTGATGGACCTGCGCTACGGCGAGAACCCGCACCAGCAGGCCGCCTTCTACCGCGACCTGCATCCGGCCCCCGGCAGCCTGGCCACCTTCACCCAGCTGCAGGGAAAGGAACTTTCCTACAACAACATCGCCGACGCGGATGCGGCCTGGGAGTGCGTGCGCCAGTTCGATGCGCCCGCCTGCGTCATCGTCAAGCACGCCAACCCCTGCGGCGTGGCGGTGGCGGCGGATGTTGGTGCGGCCTACGGGCATGCGCATGCCACCGATCCGACCAGCGCCTTCGGCGGCATCCTGGCCTTCAACCGACCGCTCGATGCGACCACGGTGCAGACCATCCTCGATCGCCAGTTTGTCGAGGTGCTGATCGCGCCCGACTACGAACCGGCGGCGCTGGAGGCTTGTGCCAACAAGGCCAACGTGCGCGTGCTGCGCATCCCGCTGGCACCGGCCTCGGCGGGCTTCATCGACTGCAAGCGCGTCGGCTCGGGCCTGCTGATGCAGACCGCCGACGACCGCATCGTCACCCTCGAGGATCTGCGCGTGGTGACCCGGAAGGTGCCCACCGACACGCAGTTCGACGACCTGCTGTTCGCCTGGAAGGTGGCCAGGTTCGTGAAGTCCAACGCCATCGTCTATGCCAGGGACACCCGGACCATCGGCGTGGGCGCGGGCCAGATGAGCCGGGTGTATTCGGCCCGCATCGCCGGCATCAAGGCCATCGACGCGGGGCTGGCTGTGCCCGGCTCGGTGATGGCGTCCGACGCCTTCTTCCCGTTCCGCGACGGGCTGGATTCGGCCGCCGAAGCGGGCATCGCCGCGGTGATCCAGCCCGGCGGCTCGATGCGTGACGCCGAAGTGATCGCCGCCGCCGACGAGCACGGCATCGCGATGGTGTTCACCGGCGTGCGCCACTTCCGCCACTGAACCCGCCGTCGCGCGCGGGCGCCGTCCTCCGGGCACCACCTCGCGCGCGACCGATCTGACAGAATGGCGCTCCTGCCGCATCCACGCCGCCGATGACGCATCCGCCTGCCCGCAATTCCACCCGTCGCGTGCTGATTGCCAGCATGGCGGGCACGACGATCGAGTTCTTCGATTTCTACATCTACGCCACCGCCGCGGTGTTGGTGTTTCCGACGCTGTTCTTTCCGTCCTCCGATCCCACCTCGGCCACGCTGCAGTCGCTGGCGACATTCGCGCTGGCGTTTTTCGCGCGGCCGGTCGGATCGGCGATCTTCGGGCACTTCGGCGACCGCATCGGGCGCAAGGCGACGCTGGTGGCCTCGCTCATGACGATGGGCGTTTCCACCGTTCTCGTCGGGCTGCTGCCAACCTACGCCACGATCGGCGTGGCGGCACCGCTGTTGCTGGCGCTGTGCCGCCTCGGGCAGGGCCTGGGGCTGGGTGGTGAATGGGGCGGCGCGGTGCTGCTGGCCACGGAAAACGCGCCGCCGGGCAAGCGCGCCTGGTACGGCATGTTTCCCCAACTCGGCGCGCCCGTGGGGTTCCTGCTGTCCAGCGGCAGCTTCCTGCTGCTCGCCCATTACCTGACCGAAGCGCAGTTCTTCGCCTGGGGCTGGCGCCTGCCCTTCATCGCCAGCGCGGTGCTGGTCGGCATCGGGCTGTGGGTGCGCCTTCGCATCGAGGAAACCCCGGAGTTCCGCAAGACCCTGGATGCCGATGCGCGCGTGCGCCTGCCGCTCGCCCACGTCGTCACCCGCCACCCGCGCGCGCTGATCACCGGCACCTTCGCGGCGGTGGCGACCTTCGTGCTGTTCTACCTGATGACGGTGTTCACCCTGAGCTGGGGCACGAGCCGG
>JAMLIV010000011.1 GCA_023954075.1 Lysobacteraceae bacterium | reverse complement strand
CTTCACCGAGGTCGCGAGCACGTTGATGCCGCTGCTCGCGGCGCCCTTGTAGGCGCTGGCGCAGCTGATCGCGCTGTACTTGGCGCACATGTGGCGCACCAGCGCGGCCGAGGCGTTGTACATGGCGGTGGTGTACCAGGAGCTGTTGCTGACGTAGCCCTCGTGCTCGATGCCCAGGGTGTAGCCGTTCTGGCTGCCCACGTGCCAGGCGGTGTGCGCATCGCGCACCATCTGGGTGACCTGGCCGTCGGAGCTGCGGATCACGTAGTGCGCGCTGACCTTGGCGGAGGCGTTCTTGAACCAGGAAATCGCGCCGGAGTAGCTGCCCTGCGTGGTGTGGATGGTGACCGCGCTGATCGCCTGCGAACGCGACGCCGTGTAGTTGCCCGAGTAGGCCGCGTTCCAGATCGCCGGGCCGTAGTCGGTGCTCTTGGCAGCGGCGCTGCCGTCGGTGCGCACCAGGGTTTCGCTGATCGGATCGATGGCATAGCCGCCGACGTCGATGCTGTCGCGGGTCGCGTCGAGGCGCACGAACGGTGCGCGCAGCTTGACCAGCGCATCCATCGGGAACGCCTTTTCCCACTCGACGGCGCGCTCGGGCACCACCATGCCCTTGTCGTTGATGCCGCGGTCCATCGCCAACAGCACGTCGAAGGCAAAGCTCTGGCGCGCGTATTCGTCGATCGCGCTCTTCCTTTCCTTCATCGGCGACAGGCCGGCGTAGCGCGCCAGCGCGGGCGCGATCGCCTCGGGATCCGCTGCGCTGCCGCGCTTGGAAAGCCCGTCGGCGTCGATCTCGCGCGCCAGCAGCGCGGCGGCGGCGAGGATGTTCCAGCGGCTGTCGGTGGCAATGGCGTGGGCGGAAACCCCGAGCAGGGCCTGGGCCTGCTTGATCTGGTTGGTGAAGCCTTCACCGGCATACAGGCCCATGACGCCGTGCGCGGTGGGCATGTGGTGGTGGCCGTCGTTTTCACCGCCCTTGGCCAGCGGCATCCAGCGGCTCTGCGAGTAGGCGATGGCTTCCAGCGTGCCGGCAGGAATCTGCGGGTAGCTGGCGTAGGCCTCGGCGAACAGGGCGGGCAGTTCGGCGCGGATGGCGCGAAGCTGCACTTCTTCCGACGCCAGGCGGGACGCGAGCGCGGCTTCTTCGGCGGCGGATCCCGGCGAGGCGAATGGCGCATCCGCGCCGGGTCCGGCCGCAAGGGCCAGCGAGGAGAAGCCAAGCGCAAGCGCCAGGCTTGCGAGCAAGCGAGTACGGATCATCGAATTTTCCCCATCGAATGGAAGTTGACAGCAAGGCGCGCGGCCCCCCGGCGCGCGCCGGGCGCACATTACCACTCCAATGTTCAAGGCGCGTGTCGCGCTGCACCATGCCGTGCGGTATGGGCTGCCGCCGCGCCCGCGTGCCGGCACCGGAACGGCCGGCCGGCCGCGAGCGGCTATCATCCTCCGGCCCGGCGTGTGGAGGCGGGAACTTCGATGCGGATCATGACTTTCAACGCCAACGGCGTGCGCTCGGCGGCAAGCAAGGGGTTCTTCCCCTGGTTTGCCGCGCAGGACGTGGACGTTCTGTGCATGCAGGAAACCAAGGCGCAGGAACACCAGCTGGCTGACGCCGCGTTCCGCCCGGCCGGCTACCACGTCGCATTCCGCGACGCGATCACCAAGAAGGGCTACAGCGGCGTGGCGATCTACAGCCGGCGCGAACCGGACGAGATCCGCACGTCGCTGGGCTGGGCACCGTTCGATGACGAAGGGCGCTACATCGAGGCGCGCTTCGGAAACCTGAGCGTGGTGTCGTTCTACATTCCCTCCGGTTCCTCGGGCGAGGCGCGCCAGGGTTTCAAGTTCGAGGTGATGGACTGGCTCCAGCCGATCCTGGATCAATGGCTGGCGAGCGGTCGCGACTACGTGCTGTGCGGCGACTGGAACATCGTGCGGGCGCGCAGCGACATCAGGAACTGGACCTCCAACCAGAAGAACTCCGGCTGCCTTCCGCCCGAACGCGCCTGGCTCAACGGCATGATCGCCGACGCCTGCGGCGACGGCTCGCCGCAGCCCGAAGCCGGCTGGATCGACACTTTCCGCGCGTTGAAGCCCGACGCCACGGACGAATACACCTGGTGGTCCAACCGCGGCGCGGCGCACGCCAACAATGTCGGCTGGCGCATCGACTACCAGCTCGCCACGCCCGGCCTGCGCGAGCGCCTGCGCGCCTGCGAGGTCTGGCGCGAGCCGCGCTTTTCCGATCATGCGCCTTACCTGGTGGATTACACCCGATGAGCGAGGCGGCAGCGCAGCCCGCCTCCGGCTGGCGCACGGCGCTGGCCGCATTCGCCACGCCCTCGGCGTGGACGATGTTCTTCTTCGGCTTCGCCTCGGGGCTGCCCTTCCTGCTGGTCGGCGTCACCCTGGCGTACTGGCTGCGCGAAGGCGGCATCGAGCTGCGCGAGATCACGATGATCGCCAGCGCCGGGCTGGCGTATTCGTTCAAGTTCCTGTGGGCACCGCTGGTGGATCGCTGGCGGCTGCCGCTGCTCGGTCGCCTCGGGCAGCGGCGCGGCTGGCTGCTGCTGGCGATGGGAGCCATTGGCATCGGCCTGCTGGCGATGGCGGAAATCACCCCGGAGCGGCTGTCGCTGTTCGTCGGCATGACCGTGGCGGTGGCCTTTCTGGGCGCGACGCTGGATATCGTCGTGGATGCCTACCGCGTCGAGATCGCGCCGATCGAGGCGCAGGGCGCGCTGGTGGCGACCTACTCGCTGGGCTACCGCATCGCGCTGATCGCCAGCGGCGCACTGGCGCTGGTGCTGGCCGATCATGTGGCCTGGCCGATGGTGTATCGCGCGATGGCGCTGCTGATGCTGGTCCCGATCGCGGCGTGCCTGCGCGCGCCGGAGCCGCAGGTGCTGCGCACGCGCGCGCAGGGCTGGATGGCGGCGATGCGCGAGGGCGTGGTGGAGCCGTTCGCGGATTTCTTTCGCCGCTTCGGCGGCAGGGTCGCGCTGGCGATCCTGCTGTTCATCCTCGGCATGAAGATCTCCGACCAGGCGCTGGTCGGCGGCATCATCGGGCCGTTCTACCTCGACCAGGGCTTCAGCAAGACCCAGATCGCGGCGGTGACCAAGGTCTACGGCATCTGGGTCGGCATCGCCGGCACCTTCCTCGGTGGCCTCGCGGTGGCGCGCTGGGGCGTGTCGTGGCCGCTGCTGGTCGCGATCGCGCTGGGCGCGGCCAGCAACCTCCTGTACCTGATCCTGATCGGCGCGGGCGGCGATATCGCATTGCTGACGCTGGTCATCTCCGGCGAGAACCTGGCGCAGGGGTTTCTCGGCACCGTGGCGGTGGCCTACATGTCGGCGCTGGTGAACACGCGCTACACCGCGACCCAGTATGCGCTGTTCTCTTCGCTCATCATGCTGCCGGGCAAGGTGCTCGGATTCTTCTCCGGCCGCATCGTGGAGCTGGGCGCAGGCTACGCGGGCTATTTCGTGCTGACCGCGGCGCTGGCGATTCCGGCGCTGCTGCTGTTTTTCTGGCTGCGCCCGCGCGTGCCGCAGGCCAACCCGCCGGGGCACTGATCGAACGGAAGGCAAACCTTTGCTACAGCCGACTGCGCAGCCGCTCGCGGTCGTGCTATGTTCCCGGTTGCGCCGCGTGCGTTTCGCAACAGGGGGTCGCGTCGTGATTCCGGCCGCACTAACGATCACACATGCCCGACTTTCTCGTCCGTGACATCGAACCGCAGGTCGCCGATCGCATCAAGCGCATCGCGCGTGAACGCGGCTGGCCGATCAATGACGTGATCCTGCGCCTGATCAAGGAAGCGCTGGGGATGGAGCAGCCGGAAGTGCCCGAGCCCGGCGACATCGCGCGCCTGGCTGGAGCCTTCGAAGACGAAGAATCGCGGGCGCTGGCCGAAGCCATGCGAGCCATGCAGCAGCTGCCCGACGACACGCCTTACTGAGCCTGCGCCGCGCCCGATCGTTCCGTGGGAGCGGCGCACCACTACCGTAGGTCGGCCCTACGTGGCCGACGCTGCCGGGCTTCGAACAGCTGCCGGGCGTCGAACACCCCGTCGGGGGCGTAGCCCCGACCTACGAACCCCGGGCGCGCCGCCACCGTAGGCCCTACGTGGCCGCCGCTGCCTCTCCTCAGGCCGGATGGATCGCGCCCAGCACGCGCGCGCCGCGCGCGCCGGTGGCCGAGGGCAGGTTTCCGGGCAGTCCGCGCAGCGTCTGCCGCGCCAGCCACGCAAAGCCGATGGCCTCGACGAAATCCGGATCGACACCCAGTGTCGCGGTGCTGGAAAGCTCGGCGTCGGGCACCAGCGCAGCGATGCGTCGCATCAGCGCGCCGTTGTGCACCCCGCCGCCGCAGGCCAGTAGCCGTCGCGTGCGCGGCTGGGTGCGCAACAGCGCCTCCGCGACGCTGCGCGCGGTCAGCTCCAGCAGCGTCGCCTGCACGTCCTCGGCGGCGAGCGTCCGCTCGCCCAGGTGCGCGCGCAGCCAGCGGAGGTGGAACCGGTCGCGGCCGGTGCTCTTGGGCGGGGCCAGCGCAAACCAGGGATCGGCAAGCAGCTCGGACAGGAGCCGCGCATCGACCTGCCCGCACGCGCCGAACGCGCCGTCGAGATCGCAGGGCACACCGCGTTGTTCAAGGATCCAGGCGTCCATCAGGCCGTTGGCCGGACCGCTGTCGAAGCCGCGCACGTCGCCATTGGCGGGCAGCAGCGTGAGGTTGGCGATGCCGCCCAGGTTCAGCACCGCGCGGTCTTCCCCCGGATCGGCGAACAGGGCGCGGTGCACGGCCGGCATCAGCGGCGCGCCCTGGCCGCCGGCAGCCACGTCGCGGCGCCGGAAATCGGCGACCGTGGTGATACCGGTGCGCTCGACGATGAGGCTGGGATCGCCCAGCTGCCAGGTGAAAGGCGCATCGCCCGAAGGCGCATGGCGCAGGGTCTGGCCGTGCGAGCCGATGGCGGCAACCTGCGCGGCGCGCACGCCGGCCTCGTCCAGCAGCCGGCCGGCGGCGCGCGCGAAGGCGGCACCGATGCGGTGGTCGAGCCGCGCCAGCCGGTCCGGTTCGACCGTCACCGCCGCCTGCGACAGCGCCAGGATTTCCTCGCGCAGCCCCGGTTCCCACGCGAAGGTGCGCGCCGCCGCCAGCGCGGGCGTGTCGTCCTGGGAGAAACGCACCAGCGCGGCATCGACGCCATCCACACTGGTGCCGGACATCAGGCCGAGATAAAGCGCCTCGCCGAGGCCGGGATCCTCAGCGCGCGGCATAGTGCCGCTTGCCGCCGAGCAGGTCGAGCCTGGCAAGCAGCGGGCGGGTTTGCTCCTGGAAGCGCCCCAGCTCGGAGGCCGGCAGCGGCTCGGGCTTGGGCAGGGTCACCTTGAGCGGATCGCGGTGGGCACCGTTGATGCGGAACTCGTAGTGCAGGTGCGGGCCGGTGGCCAGGCCGCTGGCACCGACGTAGCCGATGGTGTCGCCCTGGCGCACCCGCGCGCCCTTGGCATACCCGCCCAGCCGGGACATGTGGCCGTACAGCGTGGTGTAGCCGCGGCCGTGGTCGACGATCACCGTGCGCCCATAGCCGTTCTGCCAGCCGGCAAAGCTGATCCGGCCTTCGCCGGCAGCCATGATCGGGGTGCCGGTGCGCGCGGCGTAGTCCACGCCCTTGTGGGCGCGCATCGTGCCCAGCACCGGGTGCCTGCGCGCGGTGGTGAATTGCGAACTGATGCGGGTGAACTCGACCGGGATGCGCAGGAAGCTCTTCTTCATCGGCCGGCCTTCGAGGTCGAAGTATTCGGTGCGGCCATCGGCGAAGGTGTAGCGGAAGGCGTGGTAGGGCTTGCCCTGGTTGATGAAGCTGGCGGCAAGGATGTCGCCGCTGCGCAGGCGCTCGCCGTCGCGATAGACCTCCTCGTACACCACGTTGAAGGTGTCGCCGACGCGCAGATCCTGGGTGAAGTCGATGTCGTAACCGAACACCTTGGCCATTTCCAGCACGGTGCCGTAGCCGATCCCGGACTTGCCCGCCGCAGCGACCAGCGAGCCTTCGATCACGCCGCTGGCCATGTTCACCCGGTGCTGGATGTCGCGCTGGGCGATTTCCTCGTGGATCGCGTCGCCGTCGATCGTCACCGTGGCGATGCGCGCCTCGTCGCGCTCGAAGCGCAGGCCGCGCAGGCTGCCGTCGGATCCGATCAGGAAATCGAAGCGCGCGCCGGCGCGCACGCGGGTCAGCGGTTCGCGCAGGCCGGGGCGTTCCAGCAGGCGGTGCAGCAGGGAAGAGGGCAGCGACAGCGAGGCGAAGACCGCCCCCATCGTCTGGCCGGGCTTCACTTCCACGGTGCGCCACTCGGCGACCTGGGTGCCCTGTGCGGCGGCGTCCTCGCCGTGCGCGCCGGCCTCGGTCTCGACCATGGGTTCGGGCAGCGGAAGCGGCTGCACCCAGCGCTGGATCAGGTGGTCATCGACGGTGACGCTGGCGAAGCCGGGGCCGATGGCGGCGATGAGCGAAACGGTGGCGGCCACCGTGCTGGCCAAGAGCCAGCGCTCGTGCGGGCGCGTGCCGGCAGCCTTCGTTTTTGCTTCCGCGCCGTGCCGGTGCTGTTCCGCGTGTTCCTGCATGCGTGTGTCCCCGGCGCGAGCGCGCGGTGCGTTGAAACCGGGCAAAACGATAACGAGCGGGAAGACTGTTCGTCAAACCCTTGTTCGCGCAGACTTTTTTCCTGAACGACTTTAACGGATCATTAACATTGCCCTCCGGCGGCGCGCGTGCCACCCCGTGGCGCGCCACCGCGAGGCGTCGCGATCCTCTAAGCTGGCCCGCTCGGTGGCGCGCGCCGCCATTCCAAGTTCGATGCAACGCGAGGCATACGCCAGTGACGGTACTGCAGGAAGCCCTGGACACGATCGGCCGCGGTGCCGACGAGATTCTCAAGCGCGAGGAGCTGGAGGCGCGGCTGCGCGCCGGTCGCCCGTTGCGGGTCAAGGCCGGCTTCGACCCGACCGCGCCCGACCTGCATCTGGGCCACACCGTGCTGCTCAACAAGATGCGCCAGTTCCAGGACCTGGGGCATCGGGTGATCTTCCTGATCGGGGACTTCACCGGGATGATCGGCGACCCCAGCGGCAAGAACGTCACGCGCAAGCCGCTCTCGCGCGAGGATGTGCTGGCCAACGCCGAAACCTACGCCGAGCAGGTGTTCAAGGTGCTCGACCGCGAGCACACCGAGGTGCGGTTCAACTCCGAATGGTTCGGTGCCATGAGCGCGGCCGACATGATCCGCCTGGCCGGCCAGCACACCGTGGCGCGGATGCTGGAGCGCGACGACTTCGCCAAGCGCTATGCGGCGCAGCAGCCCATCGCGATCCACGAGTTCCTCTATCCGCTGGTCCAGGGCTACGACTCGGTGGCGCTGAAGGCCGATGTGGAGCTGGGCGGCACCGACCAGAAGTTCAACCTACTGATGGGCCGCGGCCTGCAGGAGCATCACGGCCAGCCGCCGCAGGTCGTGCTGACCATGCCGCTGCTGGAAGGGCTCGATGGCGTCCAGAAGATGAGCAAGTCGCTGGGCAACTACGTCGGCATCGCCGAACCGGCCATCGACATCGTCACCAAGACCATGAGGATCGACGACGCGTTGATGTGGCGCTGGATCGACCTTTTGAGCTTCGAGATATCCATCGCCGAAGCGCAGCGCCTGAAGGCCGACATCCAGGCCGGCCAGCTCAACCCGCGCGACCTGAAACTGCGCCTGGCGCAGGAACTGGCGGCGCGCTTTCACGGTGCCAGCGCCGCCGCGCAGGCCGTGGCCGGATGGAACGCCGCGGTGCGCGGCGAGGGCGATGTCTCGGCCCTGCCGCTCAACGAGCTCGCCGTGCCGGCCGAGGGACTGCGGATCGCGCCGCTGCTGGTGCTGGCGGGTTTGGCCGCCAGCAACTCCGAGGCCGGCCGCAAGCTCAAGGAGCACGCCGTGCGCGTGGATGGCGCGGTGCTGGAGGATGCGGCACGGGTGTTTGCCCCCGGCTTCGAGGGCGTGCTGCAGATCGGCAAGCGCAGCTTCGCGCGCGTGCGCCTGGCGGCAGCCGGTTGAGGCGTGTCCCGGCACCGGCTTCGCGCGGCGCGTTCCCTCACGGCCCGCTGCCGGGCACCTGGATCGGGGCCGCATGACGCCTTCGCCGGTTTTGCTCTAAGCTAATCGGCCTGCCGCGCCCCAGCGGCTGGAATCCGGCAGGCTGATGCGTCGGGAATGCCGGCGCAGCGATGCTCGGCGCAGCGCGTTTCCGGGCCGCCGTCGACAGCGACAGTGCGTGTACCTTCGCCGGCCCACGTGCCTGCCTTCCTCGTTCACATCCATCCACGAGTGATCCCATGAAGTTCATCGTTCTTCCGCTGACCGTTGCCGCAGCCTTGGCGCTCGTCGCCTGCAACAACCAGTCCAATGCCCCGGCCGCGGTGTCCTCGACGCAGGCCCCTGCGGCGGCCGCGCCCGCGGTTACCGGTCCGGCCATCACGGCCAAGGTGAGCATCGACCAGCTCGCAACGCTGCCGCCGGGCCTGTCGCTGATCATGCGCCTGGTGGATGTCACCGACGCGGCCAACCTTCCGGTGGTCGTGGCCGAATCGACCCAGCCCGCCTCGGCGGCGCTGCCGCTCAAGGTCGCGCTTGGCTACGATCCGGCAAAGATCGACGCCTCGCACCACTATGGCCTCCAGGTGATGCTGCAGGCGGAAACCCTGGTCCTCTACGGCACCGATCGCCCGATTCCGGTGCTGACCCAGGGCGCGCCCAAGGGCGAGCTCGCCGTGTCGCTGGTGCGCGGCGGCCAGCCGGCCGCCGATGTGCCGCCGGCAGAGGTGGCCAAGGGCGAGTTCGAGAAGCTCGTCGCCGGCATCGGCGCGCTGCGCCGCATCCAGGGCGAGCGCCTGGAGGACGATATCGCGGTGGGCTGGGACGCCTTCGTCGAGGACAGCGGGCAGATCCGCATGGCGCGCGAGCAGGTCGACTACGGCGATGCCGGATCGGCGCAGTTCCGCTATGCCTACAAGGGCGGCAAGCCCTGGGTCGTCGAGCGCGTCCAGAAAGGGGTCACGACGCTGGTGGGATGGAACGAAGCCGGCGACCTGATTCTCAACGAGAAAGGTTCCAGCGAGGCCGACGAAGCCGACGTCGCGCGCCTGAGCGCGCGCGCCGAATCGCTGTACGGTCAGGCGGCTGCCAGGCGCTGAGCCGCAGCACGGCGCGACGTCGTCTGCAGGACGGATCGGGGCGCGCAACGGTCGCGCGCTCCCACTCGCCGCGCCGCGCCGACATCGCGCAATCCGGGGATTTTCACGGGGTCCGACGTGACCTGCGGCACGGTCCGTGTTGCCCCGGCTTGCGCGCAATCGCTATGATCGGACAATTCGCAACGTTCGCGCAGGGTTCAGACCGGGTACGGGACTGGCTGCCGGCAGCCACGCGAAACACACTAGGGAGACGCTGCAGGCAGGAATGCAGCGTGGACGCATGGGGTTCAAGGCAGGGGCTCGTCCCCGAGGTAAGACAATGACCAAGGCAGCGCGCATGCTACGCATCGGTTTCGGGTTGACGGCACTTCTCGCGGCGGGCGTGGCGCTGGGTGCCGATCCCCAGCCCTGGCAGCTCAACATGGGGCCGGGCGTGACCGAGGTGTCGCGCGAGGTCTACTGGCTCCACAACCTCATCCTGTGGATCTGCACCATCATCGGCCTGCTGGTCTTTGGCGCGATGGGCTATGCGATGTTCGCATTCCGCAAGTCCAAGGGTGCAGTGCCGGCCACCTTCAGCCACAACGCCAAGGCCGAGGTCATCTGGACCGCCATTCCGGTCGTGATCCTGGTCCTGATCTGCTGGCCGTCGACCAAGACGCTGTACAAGATGTACGACGCCAGCGAGTCGGAGATGACGGTCAAGGTCACCGGCTACCAGTGGATGTGGAAGTACGAAATCCTCAACTACCGCGGCGAGCAGACCGGCGTCAGCTTCGCCAGCCGCCTGGATGCGCAGAGCAACGCCGCGCGCCGTTTGGGCTCGGGCGTGGATCCGAGCGGGGTGACGGACGGCGAGTTCAAGAGCTATCTGCTCAACGTCGACAACCCGTTGGTGCTGCCGACCGATACCAAGATCCGCTTCGTGCTCACCGCAGACGACGTGATCCACTCCTGGTGGGTGCCGGCGTTCGGGTGGAAGCAGGACGCCATTCCCGGCATGGTCAACGAGCAGTGGACCCGGATCGACACGCCGGGCACCTATCGCGGCCAGTGTGCCGAGCTGTGTGGCAAGGACCACGGCTTCATGCCGATCGTGGTGCGCGCGGTGCCGCGCGCCGAATTCGAGGGTTGGCTCAGCGCGCAGCCGGGATCGACCTACGGGCAAGAGGCCGAGCGCACCGCGCAGGTCGACGAATCCGCGCCCGTCGTTCCCACCCAGGGCTGATTGCCCGTCGCACGCATTTTGAGAGGCTAGACCATGGCAACCGTCCGCAGCGATATCGATGTCGGCCACGAGGCGCACCACGACGCGCACGAGCACGACCATCACCCGACCTTCTTCCGCCGCTGGTTCATGTCCACCAACCACAAGGACATCGGAACCCTGTACCTGCTTTTCAGCTTCATCATGGCGATCGTCGGGGCGGCATTCTCGGTCGTGATCCGCGCCGAACTGGCGGTGCCGGGGCTGCAGTTCGTCGATCCGCTGTTCTTCAACCAGATGACTGCGATGCACGCGCTGGTGATGATCTTCGGCGCGATCATGCCGGCGTTCGTCGGACTGGCGAACTGGATGATCCCGCTGCAGATCGGCGCGCCGGACATGGCGCTGCCGCGCATGAACAACTGGTCGTTCTGGATCCTGCCGTTCGCCTTCACGGTGCTGCTGGCCACCCTGTTCATGCCCGGTGGCGCGCCGGCCGGCGGCTGGACGATGTATCCGCCGCTGTCGCTGCAGGGCGGCAGCAACGTGGCGTTCGCCATCTTCGCCATCCACATGATGGGCATCAGCTCGATCATGGGCGCAATCAACATCATCGCCACCGTGCTCAACATGCGCGCGCCCGGCGTGGATCTGCTCAAGATGCCGATCTTCTGCTGGACCTGGCTGATCACCGCCTTCCTGATCCTGGGCGTGATGCCGGTGCTGGCCGGCGCGGTGACGATGCTGCTCACCGACAAGTTCTTCGCCACCACCTTCTTCTCGGCGGCCGGCGGCGGCGACCCGGTGATGTACCAGCACATCTTCTGGTTCTTCGGGCACCCCGAGGTCTACATCATGATCCTGCCGTCGTTCGGCCTGATGAGCGAGATCGTGCCGACCTTCTCGCGCAAGCCGCTGTTCGGCTACCGCGCCATGGTGTACGCCACCGCCTCGATCGCCTTCCTGAGCTTCATCGTGTGGGCGCACCACATGTTCACCGTGGGCATGCCGCTGGGCGGCGAGCTGTTCTTCATGTACGCCACGATGCTGATCTCGGTGCCGACCGGGGTGAAGATATTCAACTGGGTCTCGACCATGTGGAAGGGCTCGATCAGCTTCGAATCCCCGATGCTCTGGTCGATCGCCTTCATCGTCCTGTTCGCCATCGGCGGCTTCTCGGGCCTGATGGTGGCCGTGGTGCCTGCCGACTTCCAGTACCACGACACCTATTTCGTGGTCGCGCACTTCCACTACGTGCTGGTGACCGGCGCGCTGTTCTCGATCATCGCGGCCATCTACTACTGGTGGCCCAAGTGGACCGGGCGCATGTACAACGAGACCTGGGCCAAGGTCCACTTCTGGTGGAGCCTGATCTTCGTGAACCTGCTGTTCTTCCCGCAGCACTTCCTCGGCCTGGCCGGCATGCCGCGCCGCATCCCGGACTACAACGTGGCATTCTCCGACTGGAACCTGGTCAGCTCGATCGGTGCCTTCGGCATGTTCGTCACGCCGTTCATGATGGCCTTCATCCTGCTGCACTCGCTGCGCCGCGGCGAGAAGGCCAGCGCGCGCGTCTGGGAAGGTGCCCGCGGCCTGGAGTGGACGGTACCTTCGCCGGCACCGCACCATACCTTCGCCCGCCCGCCGGTGATCCGCCCCGGAGACCTGGCGCACGAGGACACTCTGCACTGAGGCGGCGCTGCGGCGAAGCCCCGTGCCGGACACCATGGCCATGAATCCACCGATCCAGGACAACGACACCCAGGCGCGCCGCCGCGGCGTGCGCCGCACGGTGGTGGTGACCACCGTGCTGGTCGTCCTGATCTACGCGGCGTTCGTTGCCGGGCTGATCGGCCGATGAGCGCGCCGGACGCCAGCACCCGGGTGCTCAAGCGCGGGCTGTGGGTCGCGGCCCTTGCCTTTGGCCTGTGTTTCTCGCTGGTGCCGCTGTATCGCATCGCCTGCGAACAGCTCTTCGGGATCAAGCTCGGCGGGCCGGGCGGCGCGGTGGCGGCGGAAATCGACACCTCGCGCTGGGTCACGGTGGAGTTCGATGCCGGGGTGAACTCGGGCCTGCCCTGGGCCTTTCGGCCGGCCCAGGCCGAGGTGAAGGTGCGCCCGGGCGAACCGACCGACGTGCTCTACTACGCCCGCAACGAGAGCGCGCTGGCGCTGGTCGGGCAGGCGGTGCCCTCGGTGGCCCCGAGCCGCGCCTCGGCCTATTTCAACAAGACCGAATGCTTCTGCTTCACCGAGCAGATGCTGGCGGCCGGGGAAGAGCGGCCGATGCCGGTGCGCTTCGTGGTTGATCCGGACCTGCCGACCGATATCCACCGCCTCACGCTTTCCTATACCTTCTACAAGAACGAGCCGGCCACGCAGCGCCTCGCCGGTGAACTCGCCGCGCACGCGGCCCCCTGACCGACCAGCCAAACCTCGGGAATCGCCATGGCCCACGCTACCCACGACGCAGATCTCTACTTCGTTCCCAAGCAGAGCGCCTGGCCGCTGATCGGCTCCATCGGCATGTTCACGCTCGCCGTGGGAACCGCCAACTGGTTCAACGGCCACCTCTGGGGCAAGGCCGTCTTCTTCCTCGGCATTGCGATCATGATCGGCATGTTCATCGGCTGGTTCGGCGCGGTCATCCGCGAGTCGGTGGCCGGTTCCTACAACCGCCAGGTCGACGTGTCCTTCCGCATGGGCATGATCTGGTTCATCTTTTCCGAAGTGATGTTCTTCGCCGCGTTCTTCGGCGCGCTCTACTACGCGCGCAACTTCTCGGTGCCGTGGATCGGCGGCGAGGGCCACGGTGTGATGACCAACGCGCTCCTGTGGAGCGGCTTCGATCCGGCCTGGCCGAGCAACGGCCCGGCGCAGGTGGGCGGCAGCTTCCAGACGATGTCGGCCTGGGGCCTGCCGCTGATCAACACGGTGCTGCTGCTCACTTCCGGCGTGACCCTGACCATCGCCCACCACGCGCTCAAGGCCGGCAACCGCAGCAAGGTGCTGCTGTGGCTGGGGCTGACCGTCCTGCTGGGTGCGACCTTCCTGTTCTTCCAGGTCGAGGAGTACATCCACGCCTATACCGAGCTGAACCTGACGCTCGGCTCGGGCATCTACGGTTCGACGTTCTTCATGCTTACCGGCTTCCACGGTGCACACGTCACGCTGGGCGCGATCATGCTGACGGTCATCTGGTTCCGCGTACTCAAGGGGCATTTCACCGCCGACGACCATTTCGGTTTCGAAGCGGTGGCCTGGTACTGGCACTTCGTCGACGTGGTGTGGCTGCTGCTGTTCCTGTTCGTGTACGTGCTCTGAGGCCGGGATTCGGGAATCGGGAGCTGGGAATCGTCGAGGGCGTCGGGGTGGCTGAACCTTTCACTCCGGCATCAACCTGCTCCTGACCCTTCCCGATTCTCCATTCCCGGCGTTTGAATCAGCCGCCCACGCCGTGCGGCGAGATCATCCCGGTCCAGATGCCCAGGATCAGCAGGACCACGAGCGCCACGCTGAGGCCGACGCGCCAGCTCAGGGCGTTGACGGTGCGCTTGGTTCGACCCTTGTCCACGATCATGTAGTACAGCCCCGCGCCGAGGTTGTAGAGGATCAGGACCAGGAACGTGAAGATGATGACTTTTGGCCACATGGTGATATCCGACTCTGCGTGCGTGGGGTGGCGGCCAGGTGCCCTGGGCGGGAACTTCGACCGGACAAACGATTTTCGCACGGCGGCGGGCGCGCGCGCGTGAACGCCGGTGCGCGCGTCGCCTGGGCCGCGCTGGCCCTGATCGTGGCCGGCGGCTTTGCCTCGCTGGGATTCTGGCAGGCGGGCCGCGCCGACGAAAAGACGCGAATGCTGGCGGCGCGCGAAGCGGCGCAAGCGACCGGCCCCGCACTGCTCGCCGATGCCTTGAGCGCCGATTCGCCTTCGTTGCCGATGCGGGTCGAGGGCGAGGTCGTGATCCGCCCGGCACCACTGCTCCTGCTCGACAACCAGCAGCGCGACGGGCGCGTGGGCGTGCGCGCCTATGTCCCTGCCGATGCCGGGAGGGGTGGCGTGGTGCTGATGGAACTGGGCTGGCTGCCGCTGGCGGCCGACCGCACGCTGCCGGCGGTGGAAGTCCCCGCCGGCCGCCGCCGGATCCAGGGGCTGCTGCTGCCGTGGCCGGGGCAGGGCCTGCGTCTGGCCGACAATCCCTGGCCGGAAGGCGCGGACACGATCCTGCTCGCCTTCCTGGAGCGCGATGACATCGCCGCGCATCTTGACGTCCAGGTGTGGAACGGCATCCTCCAGCCCGATCCGGCCGATCCGGCCGATCCGCTCGGCTACGCACGCGAGCCCGGGCTCCTGCCCGACCCGATGCCGCCCGAACGGCACCGCGGATACGCGGTGCAGTGGTGGGGCCTGTCGCTGACTGTCATCATCACCTATTTGCTGCTGGCCCTGCGCCGGAAATCCCGATGAACCAGACCCTGCCCTTCGATCCCGTCCGCCGTCGCCGCAACCGCATCATGCTGGTGCTCCTGGTGCTCTGCTTCGTGCTGCCCCTGATGGTTGCCGTGGCCCTGCAGCAAAGCGGCTGGCGCCCGGAGCACACGGCCAACCGCGGCACGCTCCTGCAGCCGCCGGTGGCGCTGGCCGACCTCGCGCTGCGCCATGCCGACGGCAGCGAGTACCGCTATGCCCCGCAGGAAGCGCGCTGGCAGATCGCCGTGGTGCCGCCGGCCGACTGCGGCGCGGCGTGCGGCGAGCTGATCGACAGCCTCGCCAAGGTCTGGCAGCTGCAGGGTCGGCGCGCCGATCGGCTCCAGGTGCTGTGGTTCGGCACCGTGCCGGAACAGGCCGACGGTTTCCGCGCGCTGCTGCCGATGCAGGTCGATCCGGCGCTCAATGCGCGCCTGCCCGGGCTGGCCACGAGCGGAGCACCGTCCGCCTACCTGATCGATCCGCGCGCCTTCCTGGTGATGCACTACGCGCCGGGCTTCGATCCGGGCGACCTGCGCGCGGACGTGGCCAAGCTGCTGAAATGAGCCTCATGACACCGCACCGCAACTTCCACCGCCTGGCGTGGATCGCGACCCTGCTTGCGCTGTTCGTGATCGTCTTCGGTGCCTTCGTGCGGCTCTCCAACGCCGGATTGTCCTGCCCGGACTGGCCGACCTGCTACGGCAAGGCGACCTGGCCGGTGCATGCGCACGAGATCGACCGGGCCAACGACGCCTTCGACCGCCCGGTCGAATCGCACAAGGCCTGGCGCGAGCAGGTGCACCGCCACCTGGCCGCCACGCTCGGGATGCTGGTGTTCGCGCTGGCGTTCCTCGGCTCGCGCCGCCTGCGCGGCGGCAAGGCCGTCGTGATCGGGGCCAGCCTGCTGGTGGCGCTGGCGATCCCGCTGTACATGCGCGGCGAGTACGGGCTGTCTTCCGCGCTGGCCGTGGCCGGAGAGACGATCCTTCTGGGCTGGGCGCTGCGCCCGGGCAGCGTCGCTTCGTCGCGCGGCGACTATTCCCGCATTTCCGCGCTGCTGCTGGCGGTGATCGTGTTCCAGGCGCTGCTGGGCATGTGGACGGTGACCTGGCTGCTCAAGCCGGTGGTGGTGATGGGGCACCTCATCGGCGGCATGACCACGATGGCGCTGCTGGCCTGGATGGCCTGCCGCGCCTCGCCGCAGGCCTCGTTGGTTCTTCCGGCGGCGTGGCGGCTGCGCCCGCTGCTGATCGGTGCGATCGCCGTCGTCGCCATCCAGATCGCGCTGGGCGGCTGGGTGTCGGCCAACTATGCGGCGCTGGCCTGCGGCATCGATTACCCGACCTGCCTGGGCCAGTGGTGGCCCGAGCACGATTTCCGCGAAGCCCTGGTGCTGTGGCGCGGCATCGGCACCGACTACGAGGGCGGCGTGCTGGACGGGCCGGCGCGGGTGGCGATCCAGATGATGCACCGCCTGTTCGCGCTGGTGGCGCTGGGCTGGCTGGTGTGGCTGGGGCGCAGGCTGCGCGCGGTGCCGGAAATTTCCGGCTGGGGCACGGCCGTGCTGATCCTGATCGGCCTGCAGTTCGGCCTCGGCATCCTCAACGTCATTTCCGGCCTGCCGCTGAAGATCGCGGTCGCGCACAACGCGGTGGCGGCGCTGCTGCTGTTCGTGCTGGTGGTGTTGCTTGCTCGGCTGCGCCGACCCGAGGCGGCCGCCTGATGGGCCCCAAGCTGCGCCAGTACTGGACGCTGACCAAGCCCGGCGTGGTGGCGCTGATCGCATTCACTGCGGTCATCGGCATCCTGCTGGCGGTGCCGGGCCTGCCGCCGCTGGTGCCGGCGCTCGCGGGTCTGGTCGGCATCTGGCTGGCGGCTTCGTCGGCCGCGGCCATCAATCATCTGATCGACCAGCGCATCGACGTGGTGATGGCGCGCACCGCGCACCGGCCGCTGCCCAGCGGCCAGCTGCGGCCGCGCCAGGTGCTCGCGTTCGCCTGCGCGCTGGCGGCGCTGTCGATGACGGTGCTGGTGCTGTGGACCAACGTGCTCACGGCGGTGCTGACCTTCGCCTCGCTGATCGGCTACGCCATCGTCTACACCGCCTGGCTCAAGCGCGCCACGCCGCAGAACATCGTGATCGGCGGCCTGGCGGGCGCCGCGCCGCCGCTGCTGGGCTGGGTCGCGGTCACCGGCGAGGTGCATCCGCACGCGCTGTTGCTGCTTCTGATCGTGTTCGTCTGGACCCCGCCGCACTTCTGGGCGCTGGCGATCTTTCGCCGCGACGACTACGCCCGCGCCCTGATCCCGATGCTGCCGGTCACCCACGGCGTGGTCTACACGCGCTGGCACGTGCTGTTCTACACCCTGCTGCTGACCGTGGCGACGATGCTGCCCTGGCTCACCGGCATGAGCGGACCGTTCTACCTGGGCGGGGCGCTGGTGCTCGATGCGGTCTTCATCTACTACGCGATCCGCCTGCTGAATCCGCCGTCGGAGCGTTTCGCGATGGCGGTGTTCGGCTATTCGATCGTCTACCTGATGCTGCTTTTCGCCTTCCTGCTGATCGATCACTGGCTGCCGCCGCCGGCCTGATCATCCGCCGGCACCTGCTGCGCGAAGCGCTGCGCCAGCACCGCGCAGACCATCAGCTGGATCTGGTGGAACACCATCACCGGCAGCACGATCATGCCCAGCGTGGCCTGGCCGGCGAACAGGATGTTGGCCATCGGCACGCCGGTGGCGAGGCTCTTCTTCGAGCCGCAGAAGAGAATCGTGATGCGGTCGGCGCGGCTGAACCCGAGCCGGCGCGTCGCGCTCCAGATCAGCCCCATCACCAGCGCCAGCAGCGCGCAGGCTACCGCCACGAGGCCCAGCAGCGTGCGCCCCGGCACCTGCGCCCACAGGCCTTCGATCACCGCGTGGCTGAAGGCGCCGTAGACCACCAGCAGGATCGTGCCGCGATCGGTCAGCGACAGCAGCCGCGCGCGCCGCTGCACCCAGCGCGCGAGCCAGGGCCGCAGCAGGTGTCCCAGCACGAACGGAGCCAGCAGCAGGAGCAGGATGTCGATGATCGCGCGCCAGGGCGAACCCATCGCCCCGTGCGTGGCCAGCAGCAGCGCCGCCAGCAGCGGGGTGAGGAAGACCCCGACCAGGTTCGAGACCGAGGCCGCGACCACGGCGGCGGCAATGTTGCCGCGCGCGATCGAGGTGAAGGCGATGGACGACTGCACGGTCGAGGGCAGGGCGCACAGGAACAGCACGCCCAGGTACAGCTCCGGCGTCAGCAGCGCGCCGGCCAGCGGCTGCACGGCAAGGCCCAGCAGCGGGAACAGCGCGAAGGTGGCGGCCAGCACCGTCGCATGGAGCGGCCAGTGGCGCAGGCCCGCCACCACCGCCTCGCGCGGCAGCCGCGCGCCGTGCAGGAAGAAAAGCAGCGCGATGCCCGCCGTGGTGAGGTGCGAAAACCAGGTGGCCGCCACGCCCGCGACCGGCCACAGGCTCGCCAGCACCACGGTGGCGATCAGCGCCAGCGAAAACCGGTCGAACAGGAAGCGCAGGTTCATCCCGGCATTGTGCCCAAGTGCCGCAGCGTCGGGCGCGGTTGCCGCGCCGCGCAGGCTAGAATCGCGCAACACGAATCGGCGGAGGACGTGATGGATCGAACGAGCGAAGGGCGCGCCGCCAGCCGCGCGCGCAGGGGCTTGCCGGACAGCAGGTCCACGTCGCAATCCATCGCCGCGGCCCGCCCATGCCGACGCTGACCTTTCTCGGCGGCGCCGGCACCGTCACCGGCTCCAAGCACCTGGTCAGCGACGGCGATGCCCGCATCCTGGTCGATTGCGGCCTGTTCCAGGGGCTCAAGAACCTGCGCGAGCAGAACTGGGAGCCGCTGCCGATCCGCGCCCGCGACGTCGATGCCGTGGTGCTCACCCACGCGCACCTGGACCATTCGGGCTACCTGCCGCGGCTGGTGCGCGACGGGTTTTCCGGCAGGATCCACGCCACCCCGGCGACCTGCGAGGTGGCCGCCCTGATCCTGCGCGACAGCGCCCACCTGCAGGAAAAGGACGCCGAGTACGCCAACCGCAAGGGGTTTTCCAGGCACAGGCCGGCGCTGCCGCTGTATCGCTCCAGCGACGCCGAGCGCGCCATCGGCCGTTTCGCGCCGACCCCGCCGCACCGCGAGTTCCGCCTGCCGGGCGAGGCGAGGTGCCTGCTGCGGCGCGCCGGCCACATCCTCGGCGCCGCCACCGTGCAGATGGACATCGGCGGCCGGCGCCTGGTGTTCTCGGGCGATCTCGGGCGCTACGACGACCCGGTGATGTTCGATCCCGAGCCGGTGCCCGAGGCCGACTACGTCGTCATCGAATCGACCTACGGCGATCGCCTGCACGAACGCATCGATCCGGTGCAGGCGCTGGGCGCGGTGATCGAGCGCACGGTGCGGCGCGGCGGCACCGTGGTGATCCCGGCCTTCGCCGTGGGCCGCACCCAGTCGCTCCTGTGGTACCTGTGGCGCCTGCGCCAGGACGGGCGGCTGAACAACACGCCGGTCTACCTCGACAGCCCCATGGCCACCAGCGCCACCGAGCTGATGCGCGAGTGGCCCGACGAGCATCGCCTCGATCCGGCCGATTACGAAGCCGCCTGTGTCGCGGTCACCTGCGTGCGCGACGTGGAGGAGTCCAAGGCGCTGTCGGCCAACCCGTATCCCAAGGTCATCATTTCCGCCAGCGGCATGGCGACCGGCGGGCGCGTGCTGCACCACATCGCGGCCTTCGGGCGCGACCACGCCAATACCCTGCTTTTCTCCGGCTACCAGGCCAGCGGCACGCGCGGACGCGCGCTCCTGGCGGGCCGGCGGGAGGTCAAGATGTTCGGCCAGTGGATTCCGATCGCCGCCGAGGTGACCGACCTGCCCATGCTTTCGGCCCATGCCGACAGCGACGAGTTGATGCGCTGGCTGTCCGGCTTCCGCCGCCGTCCCGAACGGGTCTTCATCGTGCACGGCGAGCCGGACGCCTCCGAAGCCCTGCGCGTGCGCATCGGCAGGGAGCTGGGCTGGAACGCCTGCGTGCCGCGCGAGGGACAGCGCTTTTCCCTGTAGCCACGAAGGTGTGCGTACCGGACCCGAAGACCGAACCGGGGTGCCGCGGCACCCCGATGTCCGGTGCCGGATGGCGCTATTGGGGAGAAAACCGCGCCGTCATCGCCATGGGCCGGGAAATGCGCACGCGGCAGTGGCCGCCGACGATGCTGTCGCACTGGCTGGGCATCCATCCGAGGAAGCGCGAACCGGCGCCGGGCGTGGCGATCAACTCGTGGGTGGCGTCGGGCGGCCCGAGGCGGCAGGGATACTGCGTGCAGGTGCCCAGCGTCTCCCCGGTGGACAGACGCTTCACCAGCACGGTGCCGTTGCCCGAACCCTGGCGTTCGATCGTCAGCGCCGGGCTGTTGGGCCGCGACATCACGAAGCGCGCGGTCAGGCTGCGTGCGGCCGCGAGCCTGATGCGGCAGTAGTTCGCGCCGGGCCGGCTGTCGCAGACGCCTTGCCACTCGGCGAAGCTGGAACCGAACGCCGCGGTGGGGATCAGGTCAAAGGAGATGTTCTCGGGTACGGCGACCGTGCAGGGGAAGGCGCCGCAGGTGGCCAGGGTCTCTCCGGTGGCCGCGCGCCGTATGGCCACGCTGCCGCCGCCCAGGCCCGCCCAGCCTATGGTGAGCTGCCGGGTCGGCACGAAGGGGGTGTAGTTCGCGGTGAGGGTCAGCCCGCTCACCGCCGCCTCGGCGTGCAGCATGACGTAGTAGGTGCCGGCGGCCGGCGTGGCCGTGGCGCAGGTCTCATTGCTGCCGACCAGGTAGGGACGGCAGTCGAAGGTGTCGAAGGTCGGCACGCCGCCGCGGCGCACGTACAGGTCCGCATCGCCGCTGCTGCCCTGCATCTTGATGCTGAGGTCGGTGGCGCCCTGGGGCACGGTGAACCGGTAGTAGCGCGCGCCGTCCGCCGGGATCGACACATTGCGCACCGGCGCGTTGCGGGCCAGGGAGCTGCCGCCGTTCGGGCCGGCGGTGTAGCGGGTCCGCAGTTGCACCCCGCTGAAGCTGCCGTCGGCGGAAATCATCGCGAAATACCGCCCGGCCACGGGCGCCTCGAAGCTGCAGGTTTCGCTGTTGCCGATTTTCCAGGGTCGGCAGTCGAAGGTTTCGCCGTCCGTCGTCGGCTCCGCATCGCGGCGCACGTAGAGGTCCGCATCGCCGCTGCCGCCGCTCATCTCGAACGCCAGGTTCGTGGCGCCCGCCGGAACGTCGATGGAGAACATCAGCTTCCTGCTGCCGGACGCCGCCAGGCCGGTGCGCACCGAGCCGTTGCTCATCGCCAGCACCGGGATCTTGAAGGTGGCGAAGACGGCGTGCCCCCGCGTCATGGCCAGCTCGCAGGTGCGCGACGTTCCCTGGCAGGCGCCGGCCCAGCCGGTGAATTCGTAACCCTCTTCCGGAGTGGCGCGCAGGGTGATCGTGGTGTTCGCATCGAACCGGCTTGCGCACGAAGTTCCGCAGGTGATGCCCAGGGGCAGGCTCGTCACCGTACCCGCACCGTTGCCGTAGATCGCCACGCTCGCCGGGAACGCGTAGAAGGGCCCGCCGCGCACGCGCCGCACCGCGGCGGCCGCATCGACGATGCCGGTGCCGCAGCCGCCCAGGCAGTAGCTGGGGAAGGGGCGCGCGGTGTCGCGCAGGATGCCGGCCATCTGGTCGGGCGTGAGCGCGAGGTTGCGTTCCAGCATGAGGGCCACCACGCCGGCCACGTAGGGCGCGGCCATGGAGGTGCCGTTCATGCCGGCGTAGGTGGGCGAGAGCGGCGTGGTCCGGCCCGAATTGACCGTGGAAAGGATCATCCCGTCGCCCGAGCCCTCTCCGCCCGGCGCGGCGACGTTCACCGCCAGCCCGTAGTTCGAGTAGTCGGACTTCTTTCCCTCGCGGTTGTTGGCCGCCACGGTGATGACGCCGCTGCAGTTGGCCGGGCGCGCCAGCGCGGCTGCCATCGAATCGTTGCCGGCCGCGACCACCAGCACCGAGCGGCGTGAGCGCGCGCTGTCGATCGCGCGCTGATAGGTGGTGCCGCATTCGCCGCTGCCGCCCAGGCTCAGGTTGAGCACGCGCGCCGGGGTGGGGTTGGTGGGTACGCCGCTGACCTGCCCGCCGCTGGCCCAGATGATGCCTTCGGCGATGTCGGCCGTGGTGCCGCCGCACCGGCCCAGCACCCGTACGTGCTGGATCGCCGCGCCCGGCGCGGCCCCGGCGATGCCAAGCCCGTTGTGGGTCAGGGCCGCGGCGATGCCGGCCACGTGGGTGCCGTGCCAGCTGGAATCCTTCGCCGGCTCGCCGGCGCCGCACTCGCCGGCGCCGTTCCAGGTTCCCATGTCGGATGGATCGCTGTCGCGCCCGCTGCCGTCGCGCGCTTCCGCCGCGTTGCTGATGAAGTCGTAGCCGGGCACGGTCTTGGCATCGAGATCCGGGTGCGCGGTGCGGCCGGTGTCGATGACCGCGATCACCACCCCGCTGCCCACGGTGTGGTCCCAGGCCGGCTCGATGTTGAGCCCGCCGGCCGCCTCGCGCAGCCCCCACTGGCTGGGATACCTCGGGTCGTTGGGCACGGCGGTGGGCCAGTGTCGGACGTTGGGCTCGATCGACTCGATCGCGGGGTTGGCGGCCATCTCGCGCATGAAGCGCGTCGCCGCGCTCTTGCCCAGCGCCTTGGAAAGGCTCAGCAGGTGGCCGCCGGTGGCCAGGCGGCGTTCGCGTTTGGCGCTGACGGACAGCGCCGCGTTGACGCGCGCCAGGTCCTGATCCACCGCCCTGCGCGTATCCACCGCGGCCTTGGCGGCCTCGTCCCCGGGCGCGGCGTCGTCGCGGTAGTAGACGATGAATCCGCCGACCGCCTCGTTGTCGGCCCCGGCGTCGAGCATCACGCGCGGCGCGGCCGCGGGCGGCGTGACCGCATCGGGCACGGCCCCCGCCGCGCCACCGGCGGGCAGGAGGGTGGCGGCGAGAATCAGCAGGGTGGGGTTCACGCTGGGGCGGGCTGCGGGTTTCATGCGGCACCTCGGTCTGAGTGAAGGGGCGGGCGCATCGCGTCGCGTCCGGCAGGGAGAGAAGGCGCAAGACCGCGCCGAACCGGCTCACCCATGGGATCAGTACGCAATCGGCGACGGATCGTGTCACGCCGCCGCCGGCGTGCGCAGCGGCGCTCGGGCGTGCCGCACACGCGGCTCCTCCACCCCCAATGCTCCGGACTGTCTAGTCTCGGGACTCAGCCGGCAGTTCCCTCTCCCCCATGCAAATGGGGGAGAGGGTCGGGGTGAGGAGGAACTGTCCGTGATTAAAGCAACCGAACCTGCGGCGCTTTCCCTTCATCCCAAGAAACCTCTGAACGAGCTGCTGCAGAAAATCTGGCAGCCAATACTGTTCGCGCGAACAAGGCGCACGTCTTTGACTACATCGATGTCTACTACAATCGAATCCGGCTCCATTCGACTCTGGGCTATCGAAGCCCTGAGCAGTTCGAGCCATCCCGTGTCGCTTAAACGGGTGTCCGAGAAACAGGGGCAGGATCAGATCACGAGAGAGCCCAAAAGTCGGAGCGGTTCGGGGTCTATGGGCCATTCAAGATCAACAGGAGATATTCGTTCAGCCTGGATACCTCGCCAGGTGGAACCATGTGTTGACGAAGGAACATCTCATAGGATGTATAGCCACATGCTCCAGTCCCTGTACATATTGAATCCAGGACAATCGAGCCTGGCCCGCAGTTTGCGCCCGCCTGGCAGCCAGCAATGGCCCACGCGGCCTCGGAAATCGGGTCTCCAACCAGCATCGAATAGGGCATGTCCAACGATCCATCAATACCTTTTCTAGCCAAGGAGGACATGGCGAGCATGGCATCTGGATCACGACTCGAAATGACCTGGGCGATCAATTCTTCCATCTTCTCGGCCTTTATTGGCTCAATGGAATGCGTCTCCACGTCTATCTGCGCAACCAAGTCGCCACCCTGTGCAGCGGACTCCATCAGATGGCGTATCTCATCGATTGAAATGGGCTTGCCTCCATTTGCTCCGAGGCAACGTTGATCAGTACGGGATTTCAGGCTTTCAAACGGTTGCCTATGACCTCCTGAATGTGCAGCAAACGCATCTATCATGGCGAAATGGGCATCTGGATCAAGACTATACCCGAAGCATGCGCCATAAATCATGGCGAGCCTCCGCCGGGCTATTACAGAGCCGGCTGCGGCTTTTGCTTCCAGGTCTGCCACCTCATGTCTCAGGTCTTGGCTTTCCCCCAAGGAATAATCGGGCGCGCTACCAGTCGCAGTTGATTGGTGGCTATCGTGTATGGTGCTTACCGGAGTCTGACTGGCCTCCCTTGTGCCAGATATGGCAGCGCTCTCAGGCTCCGTCTCAGAGAAGAATCCGAATAAATTCCCCCATGCCATTAGCGACAGAACCACGAGCACGAGCACGAAAAGCGCCACAATCTTTAAATTTTTATTTCTTGATACGGGCATCGTCTTCTCCTTAAGACAAGTCAGACATCTCGACGACTTCAAGTTCCTAAGTAATTACGCTATAATACGTATTAATTTTCAATCAACTGTCGATCATAGCTTTGCACTTCCCCATACACCAATCTTGAAGTCTCTAGACACAAACAACGACGACTCCAGTGGATTCACCTCTTGAGGAACAACCGGAGTGAACCAGCAAAATCAATTGGTTACGCAGGCATGGACGACCGGGATCTGGCTGTTCCTCTGCGAACGCCTGCCCCGTGTGCAGGGTTGAGAAGCTGATTAGCGTCGAATCTCAGTGGTGCCTCGGATCATCTTCCCACGAAATCAATAGATTGCATGTTTAGGGCCGTAATGAAAATAATCCACAGGCAGGGCAGGATTAACCTGTTGCCCTGCCCGGGACTAAACTCACCTCATCCCAACACCCAGCGTCATGGATGCTCTAATTCCCCAACTTCAACCGTACCACACCCACTGCCATAACACCCCGGAGGAGGCAGGGGTGGATTCCAGGGAGGAAGACCGCCGCCGCCGCCGCCACCACCGCCACCACTCGGTGGTGGCTGCTGTGTATTAGCTATTGGCTGCACACAATAGCTTCCTATCAAGCAGACGACAGTAAATTTTTCTTTTGAGCCATCCTGATATGTAACTGTGACAACAGTGCCAACTGGGACTGACAAGGCACCATGTGTTGTTCGATACATCCCTACTAGCCCTAGCCCGGCTGCTATGCGAAGATCGTTCATATCACCTATACCAATCCCCTGAGCCGGGGCAACTTGATTATACGGTGAATTCCTTGCGTCAATGGATATACCTTGCGAATATGCCGGAGCAGAAGCGAAGAGCAAAAAAAGAACTGCGAAAACTATTCTAACCATCTACTTATCCCCAATCAATTAATTAATTGAATCCCCTGTGGAGCTTAATCTACCCAGCCTCTAACGAGCTGTCAACACTACAAGTTATCCTGACCAGCTCCGGCCGGGGAAAAGCGGGCGAAAATGCTGCGCAGCGGCAGTCGGGACGAAAGAATCGGGGCCATGGGGAAATACCTCCGCAAGCGGCAAAGAAACTCCCCCGTTCCCGCAGCCTAGCCCATGCGCGCCGGCTCGTCCATTACCCGGATGGGGTGGGGGGGCTTGATCGGCCTCGAATCTCAGCTCGATGCCCCGGAATTCAGCTGCCGTCATTCTGGCGCGGCGCTCTACAAAAACTGAAAGGCTTGCCAAACCGGAATGACGCCAGTTTTTTGAGGTGCCCAGAGGTTCCTCATTTCGGTCCCGTACCCCGGTTCGGGTGATCGGACGGCAGGCCGCCGCCTCGTACCTTCGTACAGATTCCTTCCGTGACGTTCCGCGCTAGGGTCGTTGCGTGACCGGGCGATTCGCCCCGGCGCGATCCTTGGGAGGGGAAACACCATGCGTGCAATCATTGCCGTCGCGCTGGCTGGCGCGATGCTGTTCTGGGCGGCGCTGGCGCAGGCGGCCTGCGTCGACAACGTGGTGCTGGTGCACGGCAACGCCGGCAGCCCGTCGGATTTCGACAACACCTACACCGAACTGCGCGCACGGGGCTATGCGGCGTCGCAGATCTTCCGGCCGGGCTGGGGCAACCGGCTCTGCCCGGCCTGCAACGACCACAGCGGGACCGAGGAAACCCCGGTCAGGAACGCCCTGGTCGATGCGATCGCCAGCTCGTGCACCGGCAGGATCGACGTGATCGGGCATTCGATGGGCGTGACCCTGGCGGCGCGCCAGATCGACGTCTGGGGCCTGAAGTCCTACGTCGACAGCTTCGTGGGCATCGCCGGGGCCTATCGCGGCCTGTGGTCGTGCGGCAGCTACCCGTGGAACGGGTGGACCTCGACCTGCGGCGCGCAGGGGCTGTCCATCGGCAGCCCGCTGCTCAACGGGCTGGCGGGCAAGAAGCCGGGCGCACGCGCCTATTCGATCAAGTCCAACATCGACCAGATCGTGTGCTCGACCGGCGTGTGCACCGTCGGCGGCGTGCACTCCTCGACCATCCCGGGCGAGAACGCCAGCTACACGTTCGCCACCGGCCACTTCGGCCTCCTGACCGGCACCGCGGTCACCCAGGCCAACCTGATCCAGTAGCCGATCGCGGCGCGGGGCCGCGCGTCAGGCCGGCGCGCGGCAGCCGAGCGTGACGCGCTCGCGGCCTTCCAGGTCGCGCAGCGTCTCGATCCGGTGGAATCCGGCGTCGCGCAGCAGGCCGCGCACGGCTTCGCCCTGGTCCAGCCCGTGTTCGAGCAGCAGCCAGCCGCCCGGCGCGAGGTGGCCCGGCGCGCCGCGCGCAAGGGTGCGGAGGGCGTCGAGGCCGTCGGCGCCGCTGGCCAGGGCCGTCTCCGGCTCGAAGCGCAGGTCGCCCTGGGCGAGGTGCGGATCGCCCAGGGCGACGTAGGGCGGATTGCTGGCGATGAGATCGAAGCGCTCGCCGGCCAGTGGCGCCAGCCAGTCGCCCCGCCGGAACGCGACGTTGCCGACCTCGTTGCGCGCGGCGTTGCGGCGGGCGACGTCGAGCGCGGCCGCGCTGGCGTCGGTTGCCAGCACGCGGGCCAGCGGGCGCTCGCTCGCCAGCGCCAGCGCGATGGCGCCGCTGCCGGTGCCCAGGTCCGCGACGCGCGGCGCGGCGCCTTCGGGCAGGCGCGCGAGCGCGGCGTCCACCAGCAGCTCGGTTTCCGGGCGCGGGATGAGGGTGTCGGGCGTGACTTCGAGGTCCAGCGTCCAGAAGCCGACGTGCCCGAGGAGGTAGGCCAGCGGCTCGCCGCCGGCGCGGCGCGCGAGCAGGGCGAGGTAGCGCGCACATTCTTCGGGCTTCACCGCATCGTCGGCGTGGGCGAACAGCCAGGCGCGGTCCACGCCGAGCGCGAATTCGGCCAGCAGTTCGGCTTCGCGGCGCGCCGCGTCGCCGCAAAGGCGCGCGGCACCGGCGCGCACCAGCGCGGAAACGGTGGGTGGATCGCTGCGAAAGTCGGGCATCATGCGCCGATGGTATCCAACCCCGCCTTCGCCTATCACCCCTCGGATTCACCGCGCAGCTTCGGCGCGCTGGTGCAGGCGAGCTTCGCGCTGTGGTTCGCCAGCCTGCGGCCGGTGCTGTGGCCGGCGCTGGCGTATTCGATCGCCTCGCAGCTGCCGTGGCTGCCGTGGTGGTGGGCGACGCGCGCGCGGTTCGAGCAGGAGCCGCTGCGCGCGTGGATCGCGCCGGGGCTGTTCCGCCCCGATGCGTTCACCTTGGCGTTCGGCGTGGTCGCCACGCTCGCGAGCCTTTTGTTCCTGCTGATGCTGCTGGAGCGCCAGGGCCGGATGGCGCGCGGCCTCGCGCCCGGCGCGGGGTTGGGAAACGCCGCGCGCGCGCTGCCGGCGGCGCTGCTGGCGACGCTGGGCTACCTCGCGCTCAACCTGCTCGCGCTGGCACCGGTGGTCGTCGCCTGGTTCTGGGGCGTGGCGCAGGACGATGCCCTCGCGCTGCTTCTGGCCCTGCTCATGGGTCTGCTGCTGGCCGCGGTGCCGCTGGCCTGGGTGTCGGTGGCGGCGGGATTCTTCTATCCGGCGATCGTGCTGGATGGCAGGGGCGCGATGGACGCGCTGAGCGAGAGCTTCCGCCGCGTGCGCGGACGCTGGGTGCTCGCCGCCGGGCTGGTCTCGCTGCTGCTGCTGACCTTCCTCGGCGTCTTCAGCACCGTGGGCGCGTTTCCCCTGGTCGGGGCCGGCATGATCGCGGTCTGGCTCGATGGCCCCGACGCCCTGCTGCGGCCGGGCTGGCTGGTGTGGGGACAGCTGGCCTCGGCTCCGCTGCTGGCGCTGACCCTGCCGCTGGCGACCGCCGGCTATCTCGTGGCCTGGGAAGAGCTGGGTCTGCGCCGGCGCGCTCAGTAGAAGATCACGCGCACCGCCTGGATCAGGCAGGCGAGCAGGAATCCGGCGAGGAAGAAGAGGTAGCTCAGGCGCAGGAACGGGTATTTGCGGACGGCCAGATAGGTGCCCAGTCCGTACACGTCGCGCGCGATGGTTTCGTAGGTCCGGCCCGGCTGCAGGCGCGCCGCCAGCTCGCGCAGGAAGCGCGCCTGGTCCATGCCGGCGAAGTGGCCGAAGAAGGCGATGTTGAAGGTGTCGGGCAGCGGATCCTCGACCCGCGACACGCGCTGGTACTTGGGCAGCACCGCGAGGATCGCCAGCAGCAGCGCGACCAGGGTGAACACGCCCAGGACGGCCATGGAGTACCGGTAATCCGGGCTGCCCACGCGCCCGAGCACGAGGGTCAGCACGATCGAAGACACGGTGATGATGATGTTGGCCTTGGTGTCGGCCATCATCGAAAGCTGCACGTGGTGCTGCTGCATCAGCCGGAACAGGTGATCGACGCTGGAGCGCTCGACCACGTTGGCGAACGGCACCGTCTGGTCAGCGGTCGATGCGGGTGCGGATGGCGGCGGGGAAACGGGCGGGGTCATGGGATAATTTCCGGCAAGCGGCGGATCATAGCGCCACGCCTGCGGTCCGGGTGCCGATGAGGGGTTCGGCGGCCGGACTGCGTACAGTGAACCCTTCTTCACGTCGGAACGATCCATGAACCTTGCGCAGTGGCTGGAACACCAGCAACGCCTCCATGCCCAGCCCATCGCGCTGGGACTCGACCGCGTGCGCGAGGTGGCCGCGCGGCTCGGCACGGGCAGGCCGGCGCGCCGCGTGATCACCGTCGCCGGCACCAACGGCAAGGGTTCCACCGTGGCCTTCATCGAGGCGATCGCGCGCGCGGCGGGCCTGCGCGTGGGCACCTACATCTCGCCACACCTGGTCCGCTACAACGAGCGGGTCCGCATCGACGGGCGCGAGGCCGAAGATGCCGCGCTCATCGTCGCCTTCGAGGCGGTGGAAGCGGCGCGCGGCGAAACCCCGCTGACCTGGTTCGAGTTCGGCACGCTGGCGGCGCTGTGGCTGTTCGCGCGCGAGCCGCTCGATCTGGCGGTGCTGGAAGTGGGCCTGGGCGGCCGGCTGGATGCGGTGAACCTGGTCGATGCGGACGTCGCGGTGATCACCACGATCGCGCTCGACCACACCGAGTACCTGGGGCCGGACCGTGAGGCCATCGCGCGCGAGAAGGCCGGCGTGATGCGCGCCGGCAAGCCCGCGGTGCTGGCCGAACTGGATCCGCCCGACAGCCTCCTGCGCGAAGCCGATCGCCTCGGCGCGCCGGTGCTGCGCGCCGGGCGCAGCTTCCGTTTCCACACCAGGGGCGACGGCTGGGTCTTCGAGGACGATCGCGGCGCGCTGGCGCTGCCGCGCCCGGGGCTGCGCGCGCCCGCGCAGCCGGGCAACGCCGCCGCCGCCATCGCCGCGCTGCGCGCCCTGGTGCCGGCCGTGACCGTATCCGACGCCGCCATCGCGCAGGGCGTTTCGGCGGCGCGGCTGGCCGGGCGCATGCAGGTGCTGCCCGGCGCGGTGGAAATCGTGCTGGACGTGGCCCACAACCCGCAGGCCGCGCAGCAGCTGGCCGCCTGGCTGCAGGCCAATCGCCCGCGCGGCGCGACCCTGGCGGTATTCGCCGCGCTGGCCGACAAGGACGTGGCCAATGAAGTCGCGGCGCTCATGTCGAGCATCGACCTGTGGTACCTGGCAGGCCTGGCGGACGTGGGTGGGCGCGGCCAGCCGGTGGAGCGGCTCTGGCAGAAGGTCGGGGCGCTGCTCTCGCGCTCGCTCGCGACGCGCCACGCCACCGTCGAGCAGGCCCTGGCGGCGGCGCGCAAGGCCGCACGCCCTGGCGATCGCATCGTGGTGTTCGGTTCCTTTCACACCGTGGGCGAGGCGCTCGCGGCGCTGCCGTCCTCGGCCTGAACCTGTACGGGCGCCTCGCCGCGCGCCGAAGCGCCGCGCCGCCGCCGCTATAATCAAACGATCCAGTCCGGATTCCTTGCAGAGACGCAGCCGTGAAACAGCGACTCATCGGTGCCGCGGTGCTCGTGGCGCTGGCCGTGATCTTCCTGCCGATGCTGATCGGAGGGCCGGAGCCGGAGCCGGGCTCCACCGCGGTGCCGCTGGGCGTGCCCGAGCGCGACAGCCGCAGCTTCGAGACGCGCGACCTGACCCTGGCGCCGCCCGCACCGCAGCGGCCGGTGCCGGCCGAGGCGGCCGACCCGGACCGCATCGTCACCGTGGACACGACCGACGCGCCGACGCGTCTCGATGCGGTGTCCGGCGCGCCCGTGGGTACGGCGGCACCGGCACCCGAATCCACGCCGCAACCGAGCGCGCCGCCCGTCGCGCCAACGCCCGTCGCGCCCGCGCCAGCCCCCGCGAGCCGGCCCGCGGCCGTGCCGGCTGAAGCCGCGCCCGCCGCCACCGCAGGCCGCTGGGCGGTCAACCTCGGCAGCTATGCCAACACCGCCAATGCGTCGAGCCTGGTGACCCAGCTTCGCGGGCGGCGGCTGCCGGCCTATGGCGAGTCGATCACGCTCGACGGCAAGCCGGTGCAGCGGGTGCGCGTGGGGCCCTATGCGCAGCGTTCGGAGGCGGAATCCGCGCGCCTGACGGTGCTGAAGATCCGCTCGGATGTGCCGACCGCGATCGTGTCGCTGGACGGTGAGGAAAACCCGCCCGCAGCCGCACGTCCCGGCGTGGCCGAGGGCTTTGCCGTGCAGATCGGCGCGTTCCGCGGTGAAGCCGACGCCAACGCGCTGCGCGATCGCGCGCGCGCGGCGGGATTTTCCAGCTACGTCGAGCGCGTCGGCACCGCCAGCGGCACGCTCTGGCGCGTGCGCCTGGGGCCGGAGCTGCAGCGCGAGCGCGCCGAAAAGCTCAAGGTCGACGCCCAGACCAGGCTCGGCCTGGATGGCAACGTCGTGCCGCATCCCTGATCGCGACGCGTGTTCACCTGGATCGACATCACGCTGCTGGTGATCCTCGGCCTGTCGGCCGTCATGGGGCTGTGGCGCGGCCTGGTCACCGAGGTGATGTCGCTGGCGGTATGGATCGGTGCCGGCTGGCTCGCTTTTGTCGCCGGTCCGGCGGCCGCGGCGATGTTCGAACCGCACATCGGCTCACCGACCGCGCGCTGGGCGCTGGGTTACGCCAGCGTGTTCCTCGCTGCACTGATGGTCGGCGCGCTGCTGGTCTGGCTGATCCAGCGGCTGGTCAAGGGCACCGGGCTGTCGGGCACGGACCGGCTGCTCGGCCTGGGATTCGGGCTGGCGCGCGGTGCCTTCATCGGCTGCCTGCTGGTGCTGGTGGCCGGCTTCACGCCGCTGCCGCAGGAGGCGGCGTGGCGCGCCTCGCCGCTGCTGCCGGGCTTTTCCCGCGGCGCGGCGTGGATGGGCCAGTGGCTGCCCGAGGCGCTGGCCGAGCACCTTTCCTTCGAGCGCGCCGCCGCGTGGCTGCCCGCACTGCCCGTTCCGGGCGAAAATGACGCTTCCGGCACTGCGCCGGAGCCGGCCGCATCGGCCCCCGCCGATGCCACCCCGCGGCCCGATCCGCCGCGCGATTCCTGACGAGGAACCTGGGACATGTGCGGAATCATCGGCATCGTGGGCACCGAACCGGTGGCCTCGGCCCTGTACGACGGACTGACCGTGCTGCAGCACCGCGGTCAGGACGCGGCCGGCATGGCGGTGATGGACGGCACCCGCATTCGCGTCCACAAGGGGCGGGGGCTGGTGCGCGACGTGTTCGACGAGGACGATATCCGCCTGCTGGGCGGGCGCATCGGCATCGGCCACTGCCGCTACCCGACCGCCGGTTCGGAAGGCTCCGAAGAGGCGCAGCCCTTCTACGTCAATTCGCCCTATGGCATCGCGCTCGGGCACAACGGCAATCTGGTCAACACCGAGGCCCTGCGGCGCGAGGTGTTCGAGCAGGACCGCCGCCACGTCAACACCCAGTCCGATTCGGAAGTGCTGCTCAACGTGCTGGCGCACGAGCTGGGCCGGCACGATTCACTCTCTCCCGACGCCGTGTTCGATGCGGTTGCCGGCGTGCACCGGCGCTGCCGCGGCGGCTTTGCCATCGTCAGCGTGGTGCTGGGTCTGGGCCTGCTGGCCTTCCGCGATCCCAACGGTATCCGCCCACTGGTGCTGGGCCGGCGCGAGAGCGCGGCCGGGGTGGAATACGCGGTGGCCTCGGAAAGCGTGGCGCTGGACCTGACCGGCTTCACCCGCCTGCGCGACCTGCAGCCGGGCGAGGCGGTGATCGTCACGCCGCAGGGCGAACTGCACGCGCGCCGCTGTTCGGACAAGGCCGAGCACGCGCCCTGCATCTTCGAATACGTCTACTTCGCCCGCCCCGACTCGATGATCGAGAACGTCTCGGTGCACAAGGCGCGGATGCGCATGGGCGTCAAGCTGGGTGAAAAAATCCTGCGCCTGCGTCCGGACCACGACATCGACACGGTGATCCCGATTCCCGACTCGGCGCGCGATTCGGCGCTGGAAGTGGCCAGCGTGCTGGGCGTGAAGTACCGCGAAGGCTTCACCAAGAATCGCTACGTCGGACGCACCTTCATCATGCCGGGCCAGAGCGAGCGGGTGAAATCGGTGCGGCGCAAGCTCAACCCGATCCCGCTGGAGTTCCGCAACCGCGTGGTGCTGCTGGTGGACGACTCCATCGTGCGCGGCACCACCAGCCGCCAGATCGTGCAGATGGCGCGCGACGCCGGCGCGCGCAAGGTGTATCTGGCTTCGGCCGCGCCGCCGATCCGTCACCCCAACGTCTACGGCATCGACATGCCCGCCGCGGAGGAACTGATCGCGCATGATCGCAGCGAGGGCGAAGTGCAGGCCGCGCTCGGCTGCGACTGGCTGATCTACCAGGATCTCGCGGACCTGGAATGGGCCGTGGCCGAGGGCAACGACGCGCTGACCGGCTTCGACTCGTCCTGCTTCACCGGGCACTACGTCACCGGGCTGGAACCCGGCTACTTCGAGCGCCTGAGCCATGAGCGCGGCGAGGAAGGGCGGCGCAAGCGCCGGGCCGGCTGATGCCCGCCACGCACGCTGCTCCCTACCGCGACTGGCCGACGCTGCAGCACGCGGCGGCACACTGCCGGGCGCTGCGCGATCCGGTCGCCAAGGCGGGCGATACGCACGCGGCCTTCGCCCTGTTCTCGCGCGGTGCACTGCCGCTGGCGGATGCGTCTAACTGGCCGTCGATCCCGGACGCCGCGGACGTGGGCCGGCCCGGGTGCCCGCGCCTGGTCGCGCCGCGCCAGCTGGCGTCGCGCGGGCTGGGCTCGCCGGAAGGCCGCGCCGCCTTCCTGCACGCCATCGCCCACATCGAGTTCAACGCCATCAACCTGGCCTGGGATGCGGTGTTGCGCTTTCCCGGCATGCCCGCGGCGTACTATGCCGACTGGGCCGCCTGCGCCGACGACGAGGCGCGCCACTTCGAACTGCTCGCCGCACGCCTGGCGGATTTCGGCCACGCCTACGGCGACTTCGATGCGCACAACGGGCTGTGGGAAATGGCCGAAAAGACGGCGGGCGACTGCCTCGAACGCATGGCCCTGGTGCCGCGCGTGCTGGAGGCGCGCGGTCTGGACGTGACGCCGGCGATGATCGGCAGGCTCACCCAACTCGGCGACGGTGCCACGGTGGCGATCCTCGAAGTGATCCTGCGCGAGGAAGTGGCGCACGTCGCCGCCGGCACGCGCTGGTTCCACCACCTCTGCGCGCAGCGCGGCCTGACGCCGCAGCCGACCTTCATCGAACTCCTGCGCCGCCACGCCCGCGACGTGCTGCGCGGCCCCTTCAACCGCCCCGCGCGCCGCGCAGCCGGCTTCGACGATGCCGAGCTGGACGCCCTTGCCGGTCTGGATGCGCAGGGTGCCGCCGTAGCGCCGGGCTTGCTCGGCTGAAGGCTCGGGCAACGCAGGCGGCAGGCCGGCGGAGCAGGCTCCGCTCTACTCGGGGCAATCGAGCCAGAGGTTGAGCGCGGAGGCGATGTCGCGCCAGTCGAAGGCGGCAATGCCGGCGTCGTCATTGACCACGTAAAGCGCGCCGTGCGGGAAGCGCGGGCTGGCACCCGGGTGCAGCGCGATGCCGTCGGTGAAGCGCGTGGCCGCGCCGCTGAAGCTGCCCAGATGCGCGAGGCTGGCGCGGTCGAAGACGTGGAAGCGATTGTCCTCGCGATCCTGCTCGGCCGCGATCCAGTAGCCGTTGCCGCTCTGGCACTCGTACAGCGCGATGCCTTCCGGGTCGCCGCGAAACAGGCCTTCGCCCAGGTGCTTGCCGGTGTAGCGCCCGTCGAGGCGGTAGATCAGCGGACCGCGGTTGCGGTAGTCGGGATGCTCCTCGGCGATGGCGAGGCGGTCGAAGAGCGGATCGCCGGCGATCGATTCGACCCAGCGCAGCGCGCTGTCCTCATCGGTGCCGCCGAACGCATCGAGCGTATCGCTTTGGATCGGATCCTCGTCCAGGTGCACCCGGAAGCGCTTGACGCGCGCATCGAGCCGGGCGAGCGGATTCGGCAGGTCGTCGATCCGGTAGCTGTCGGTGACGAACACCTCGACTTCGCCGGGAGCCGATTCCCGGACCCACAGCCCGTAGGGCGTTTTCAGCACGCCTTCGCCGAAGTGGCCGAGCGGCGCGAGATCGGGGAGTTCGAAGACGCTGACGCGTGCGGCGTCGCGTTCCACCACGAACAGCCAGTCGCCGAAGCTGGCCACGCCGTTGGGGTACTGCAGGCCGCCGCGTTCGCCCAGTTCCTGCAGGAGGCGTCCGTCCTCGCCGTCGAACGCCAGCAGGACGCCGGCGTGCTTGGCGCTGGCGATCACGCGGATTTCGCCCTCGGGGCTGAGCCAGGTGGCGAGCGAATCCACCTCCACGTCGGGAATCAGGGCGCTGACGAAGGCTTCGGCGATCACGGTCGCGGCCAGGCCATCGCCTGCGGGCACGTCCGGGACGGCGGAGCGCTGCGGTTGGCCGGTGCAGGCGGCCAGCAGCGTCAGGACAGCGGCTAGCAGCCAGCGGCGGGGGCGGGCGGGTGCGATGCGGGCGAACGCAGTCGCAGGCATGTCGGGGTTCCTTCGGTTGGCCGGGGTCACCGCGATCCCGACAGGCAGCGAAGCTGGCAGCACTATAGCCAGCGCGCGCAACGTGGCAAAGTGATGGCACACGGCAAGGGAATCGGGCGCGATGGCGCAGGCACACGAGCACGGCGACGGACACGCGCACGCGCCGCACGAGCACCACGACCATGCGCCGGCGGTAACGCGGGGCAACCGCCGCGCGGTGCTGTTCGCGCTGCTGCTCACCGCGCTGTTCATGGGCGTGGAAGCGGTGGGCGGGCTGCTTTCCGGCTCGCTGGCGCTGATCGCCGACGCCGGCCACATGCTCACCGATGTCGCCGCCCTGATGCTGGCCTGGGCGGGATTCCACTTCGGCCGGCGCGGTGCCGACGCGCGCAAGACCTTCGGCTACCAGCGGCTGGAGGTGCTGGCCGGCTTCATCAACGCGGTGGCGCTGTTGGCGCTGGTGCTGTGGATCGGATGGGAGGCGATCGGACGCCTGCGCGCGCCGGCACCGGTGCTGGCCGGGCCGATGCTGGCGGTGGCCTGCGCCGGGCTGGGCGTGAACATCGCGGTGTTCTTCATCCTGCGGCGCGCCGACACCGGCCACGTCAACATCCATGGCGCGATGCTGCACGTGCTGGGCGATCTGCTGGGATCGGTGGCGGCGATCGCGGCGGCGGTGGTGATCCATTTCACCGGCTGGACGCCGATCGACCCGATCCTCTCGGTGCTGATCCTGGGCCTGATCCTGCGCAGCGCCTGGCGGCTCCTGGGCGACACCCTGCACATCCTGCTGGAAGGCACCCCGCCGGGCATCGACATCGCGCGCCTGGCGGACGATCTGAAGGCGCGCGTGGAGGGCCTGGCCGGCGTCGAGCACGTGCACGTCTGGTCGATCACCTCGGGTCGGCCGTCCGCCACCCTCGAAGCGCGCCTCGCGCCGGGCGGCGACCCGCGCGCGGTGACGGCCGCCATCAAGCGGGCGCTGGCCGAGACCTGGGGCATCGGCCACAGCACGGTGGAGGTGGTCTGGGAGGATGTGGCCGACTGCGCGCTCGAAGCGACGCCGCATCGGAACCGCTGATCGCCCGCGCCGCCGGGCACCGTTGCATCCGGGGCAACGCCGGGATCGCCGGAAGCGGCCTTATCCACAGCGCCCGGCGGACCCATCATGGGCACATGGCGGGTGATCCTGCCCGCGGCCAATCAGGAGCAGTGATGAAGAAGGTTCTCGGTGTCCACGACGCCCCGCCCATGCACTGGGTCGGCGACGGCTTCCCGGTGCGTTCGATGTTCAGCTACGACGGCCTGGGCCAGCGGCTCAGTCCCTTCCTGCTGCTCGACCACGCCGCCCCGATGGACTTCCCGCCGTCGCCGCGCCCGCGCGGCGTGGGCTGGCACCCGCACCGCGGTTTCGAGACCGTCACCATCGTCTACCAGGGCGAGGTGGCGCATCGCGACTCCACCGGCGCGGGCGGGGTGATCGGGCCGGGGGACGTGCAGTGGATGACTGCGGCCGGCGGCATCCTGCACGAGGAGTTCCACTCGCCGGCCCTCAGCCGCAGCGGCGGCACGGTGGAAATGGCCCAGCTCTGGGTCAATCTGCCGGCGCGTCACAAGGCCGATCCGCCCGGTTACCAGAACATCACGGCGGCGCAGATCCCGGTGCTGGATCTTCCCGAGGGCGCAGGCACGGCGCGCGTGATCGCCGGCACGCTGGACGGACACACCGGGCCGGCGCGCACCTTCACCCGGATGGACGTATGGGACCTGCGCCTCAGCGCCGGCGGCAGCGCGACGCTCGCAACCCCGCCCGGCCACACCCTGGCGCTCGCGGTGCTGCGCGGCACGGTGCAGGTCAACGGTGACGCGGTCGCCCGCGCCGGGCAGCTCGTGGTGCTCTCGCGCGAGGGCGAAGGTGCAGTGATCGAGGCCAACAACGAGGCCGTCGTGCTGTGGCTGGCCGGCGAACCGATCAACGAGCCGGTGGTGGGCTATGGTCCCTTCGTGATGAACTCGCAGGCCGAGATCCGCCAGGCCATCGAGGACTTCAACAGCGGCAGATTCGGCCGCATGCAGGACGGCGGCTCCCATTGATCCAGCCCGCAGATGGTCGCGCTCCGCAGGGTTCCACCCCACAGTGGCCATTCGACTATTCATGGGCCGGATCAGTGGGTCAGCCAGCCGCGCGTGACGCCCTTGCGCGCCAGCGCCACCAGCGCGACCCCGACGAGCAGCACCATCCCCTGCAGCAGCGCGGCGACGCTCCCTGCGAGACCCAGCCCGTCCACCATGATGAACATGGCGTAGTCCTGCACCAGAATGCCGAGCAGGGACAGGACGAGAAGCGGAAAGGCCCATCGCTTTCCGAAAAGCATGCCGGTGCAGCCTAGCGCGCCGCCGATCACCGCGATGGCGGTGGCGGCAAGGGCCCACGTCGGGCGGGCGGCGTACAGCGCCTGGTGCGCCTCGGGCAGCCTGGCCACGTCTTCCGGCGTGAGGCGAAGATCGGCCGCAAAGGCCAGGCAGCCCAGGAGATTCCAGAGCAGGCCGGCGACGGCGAGCCCCTTGAACCACTTCGGCGACGCGTTCATTGGTGTGCTCCGTGAGGTGGGTGGATGGTGGGGGCGTGGGACCGCCCCGGCAAACGGGCGCCGGGTTCACAGGCGATCCGGCGTTGAGCCGATAATGCCCGGTTTGGAGCGTTGATGGAGCGTGGAATGAAGGGTCGCGGCCTCGTCGTGGTCGTGCTGGCGGCGCTGCTGGCGTGGTCGTTCTGGCGCAGCGCCGGCTGGCTGCAGCTGTGCGCCGGTCTGGCGATGTTCCTGCTCGGCATGCAGCTTCTGGAGGAAGGCCTGCGGCAGCTGGCCGGCGGCCGGCTGGAGCAGTGGCTGGCGCGCAGCACGGCGACCCCGCGCAAGGGACTGCTGTTCGGCATCGGCGGCACGATGCTGCTGCAGTCGAGCACCCTGGTGTCGCTGCTCACCATCGCCTTCGTCAGCTCCGGCCTGATCCACCTGGCCGCCGGTATCGCCGTGGTGTTCGGCGCAAACCTCGGTGCCACCAGCGGCATCTGGCTGCTGGCGCTGGCCGGACACGGCTTCAGCCTCTCGCCGCTGGCGCTGCCGCTGCTGGTGTTCGGCGTCCTGGGCAGCTTCCTGGGCGCACGCGGCCGGGCCGCGGGGCGCGTGGTGCTGGGCGTGGCGCTGATCTTCCTGGGTATCGACGGGCTGCAGCAGGGCTTCGGTGCCCTGGGCGGAAACCTGGACCTCAACGGCGTGCGTGCCACGGGTCTTGTCGGAACCCTGTTGTTCGTCGGTGCCGGCCTCGCGGCCACGGTGGTGCTGCAGTCCAGCCACGCCACCCTGATCCTGACGCTGACCGCGCTTTCCAACGGCTATCTCTCGCTCGGCCAGGCGCTGGCGATCGCGATCGGCGCGAACGTCGGCAGCAGCGTCAGCACTGCGGTCGTGGGCATGCTGGGCGGCAACCGCAGCGGGCAGCGGCTGGCGCTGGCGCACGTCGCGTTCAACGTCACGACCGCGACGCTCGCGCTGGTGCTGCTGGTACCGCTGGCCTGGGCGGTGGGATGGATTTCCCGGGCGCTGGGATTCGGCGACAATCCGCTGCTGCAGCTGGCCCTGTTCCACACCCTGTTCAACGCCGGCGGGGTGCTGGTGTTCTGGCCGTGGCAGGCGAGCCTGGCGCGCGCGCTGGAGCGCTGGCTGCCCGATCCGCCGCCCGCGCACGCCATGGAGCCGCAGACGCCGGAGCGGATCCGCGCGCACTACCTCTCGCCACAGGCGCTGGAATCACCCGACGCGGCGGCGGCGGCGGTGACGCGCGAGCTGCAGCACCTGGGCCAGCTCTGCATGGAGGTGATCTGCCGCACCCTGCTGCTGCCGCCCGAGCGGCTGACCTGGCCGCAGCCGGAGGCCGCCACCCTCGAACTCGATCCGCAGACGCCCGACGAGAACCCCGATGCGCTGTACCAGCATTACGTCAAGGGCGTTTATGCCGACCTGCTGAGCTTCATGGGCCGGCTCGACGTGGCGCTGGACGAACCGCACCAGCACTACTGGAGCCAGTGCCAGCTGCGCGCGCTGGGCTTCGTGAACGCGGTCAAGGACGCCAAGCACCTGCAGAAGAACATGACGGCGCGGCTGCGCGAGCCGCCCTCGGCGATGCGCGACAGCTACCTGAGCCTGTGGCGCTACCTGCTGGAGCAGTTGCACGCGCTGTACGCGCTGTCGCAGCATCCGGCGCAGGCCACGCCCGAACGCCTGGCGGCGCTGGCCTCGGAGGTCGACCAGTTCCAGACCGGATTCCGGCAGCGCCTGTTCCTCATGGCGCGGCGCGACGAGCTGGACGGGCTGCGGATGGGTTCGCTGATGAACGATCTGGGCTATGTCGTCCATATCCTCGGCGCCCTCCGGGCGGCGCTGGCTCCCGGCGACGTGCCCGGGGCGCTGCGGTCGCTGCACCCTGTCGTGCCGGTGCCGGATGCGCCGGCACCGTCCTGATCGGCCCGTCGCGCACGCACGCGATCGCGCGGCGGACTTGGCATACTGTCGGTCTTTCCCGGCCGGAGCCTGTCGATGCAAGGTCATCCCGAAGTCATCACCTTCCTCAACTTCCTGCTGCGCGGTGAGCTGGCGGCGCGTGACCAGTACTTCATCCATTCGCGCCGCTACGAGGATCTCGGTCTGCACGCCCTGTACGCACGCCTGAACCACGAGATGGAAGAGGAAACCCAGCACGCCGACGCGCTGGTGCGGCGCATCCTGTTCCTGGAAGGCACGCCGGACATGCGCGCGGAGGCGTTCGAGCCGGGGCGCGAGGTGGAAGAGATGCTGGCCAAGGATCTCGCCACCGAATACGCGGTGCGCGCGCATCTGGCCGAAGGCATCGCGCTGTGCGAACGCCACGGCGACTACGTCACCCGCGACCTGCTCCTGGTCCAGCTCAAGGACACCGAGGAAGACCACGCCTACTGGCTGGAAAAGCAGCTGCGCCTGATCCGCAGCCTGGGCCTGGCGCTGTACCAGCAGAGCAAGCTGGGGGGCGATGCCTGAGGACCAGCGGCCCGCGCGGCTGTCCGATTCGCAGCCCGGTCGCACGCCGAAGCGATGCAACGCCTCCTATTTCCTGCATTCCTGGCGATGTCACTGGTCGCCGTGGCGCTGGCCGTGGCGCTTTGGCGAACGCGCGCGCGCGTTCGCCGGGCGCAGGCGCATGCGGAAGACGAACGCGCCACGCGCGAGGCCGCATTGCGCGCCGAGGCGACCGCGTTCGAGCGCGAACGCATCTACAGCGACCTGCACGATGACCTGGGCGCGCGGCTGCTCGGTTTGATCCACGATGCGCCCACGCCGCAGCAGGCCGACCAGGCGCGCGCCATTCTGCAGGACCTGCGCGACGTGGTGACGCGCTCGCGCGGGACGCCCGGCACGCTGGGCGATGTGCTTGCCGACATCCGCAGCGAGGCCGTCCAGCGCCTTGCCGCAGTCGACATCGGCCTTGTCTGGCAGGAAATCGACGTGCTGCCCGATCCGCCGCTCGACACCGAGCGCGCTCTGCACCTGCACCGCATCGTGCGCGAAGCGATCAGCAACACCATTCGCCACGCCCAGGCGCGCCGTCTGCGCGTGCGGCTGCGTTTTTCCGGCGGCCAGCTTGGCCTGGAGTTGACCGACGACGGCGAGGGCATGGAAGCGACCGCGGCGCGCACCGGCAGCGGCATGCGATCGATGCGTGATCGCGCCGCCGAACTGGCCGGCGAGATCCGCTGGACGCCCGGCACCGAGGGCGGCACCAAGGTGCTTTTGTCGATGCCGCTGCAGAGCGACGGGGGGCAATGAGCGGCCCGTTCGATCGTGCGCTGGTCGTCGATGACCTCGCCTCCAGCCGCGCCTGGCTGGCGCAGGCGCTGGTGCTCGCCTTTCCCGGCATCGCCATCGTCGAGGCGGGCAGCCTGGCCGAGGCCGTGCGCAGTATTGATCCGCCGCCACCGCTGGCGCTGGTCGATCTGGGCCTGCCGGATGGTCCGGGCGTGAGCCTGATCGAACGGCTGCGCGGGCGCTCGATGTGCGTGGTGGCCACGGTGTTCGACGATGACGCGCACCTGTTCCCGGCCCTGCACGCGGGTGCCGAAGGCTATGTGCTCAAGGATCAGGGCCACGAATCGCTGGCCGAGATGCTGCGCGGGATCGCGGCCGGCCAACCGCCGCTCTCGCCGTCCATCGCACGTCGTCTGCTGCGTCATTTCGCCCCGCAGCATGGTCCGGCCGGCGCGCCCGCCGTCGCCGCGGAAAACGCCCTGACCCCGCGTGAAACCGAGGTGCTGCGCCTCATCGCAAAGGGCATGACCCGGCAGGAAGTCGCCCAGCTCCTCGCGATTTCCGCCCACACCGTGGCCGGTTATCTCAAGGACATCTACCGCAAGCTGAACGTCGGCAGCCGTGCCGAGGCCACGCTGGAGGCCGCGCGGCGGGGGCTGGTGGGGTAGCAGGCTCACACACAAAAGACCGGACACGCCTTGGCTGGCCGGAACGGCCAAAGCCCGAAGGCAGTCGCGTCTTTTAACCACGAGCTTCCCGGCTTTCCACCCCCTCTCGAAGTCCCCCCAGTGTTCCGGGGGAGACTCCTTGCCGACCACGCCTCAAGGTTCGAATCCGTCCGCGAAGATGCTATCCCCGCCTGCGCCGGCCACACTCAACCGGATGCCGTCGAAATAGCCCACCGCAGTGGGCGTGCCGCCGGTCGCGATCCCGCTGTCCTGCGCGATCAGGTGGACGGCCAGGCTGGAGCGGCCACTCCATTCCGCCGGGCTCACCTCGATGGCCAGCGGCTGCATTTCCCGCCAGGTGTTGCCTTGGGCAACAAACTTCTCGCCGTTGCGGGTGATGCTCCCCACGCAGGTGCCGGTGGCGTCATCGGGCACCAGACTCCAGCCCACCAGCGCCCGGTCGGCACCCACGCCGGTGCCGGCCGTCCGCGCCCAGGCACTGAGGTGGTAGACCGCCGGCCCGGGCAACGGTACGCATTGGGTCGAGACCACGCGCCCACCGACCGAGACTGCACGCGTGATCTTCAGCACACCCGAGCCATTGGCCGGGCCGGAGGGATTGTGGCTGGTGTCGTAGCTGATGCCGCTGCCGCCGGTCCAGTAGCGCAGGTCGCCGTTGAAGTCACCGTTGCGCACCAACGGATCGATGTCGACACGCTCGTAGGCGCCCAGATCACCGCTGCCGTACACGTTGGGCACCAGCGCCAGATCGGTACCACGCGGATTGCCGAGCAGATCCAGGCCGCCGCCGCTGGAAGAAAAATCCACCGCCAGCGAGGCCGCATGCGGGCGGAAGTCGCCGTGCGCAGGATCCAGGAACAGCGGATCGGTCACCACCCGCACGGTATCGGTTTCACCGCCGATGGTGGAGGCATCGTGTACGAGCAGATCCCCGACACTGCGGTTACCTCCGCTCTGCGACAGCACCGGCACGCCCGGCTGCCAGACAATGGAGCGGTGCAGCGTGAAGTTGCCGGAGCTCAGGAACACCTGCGAGCCGATGTTGTTGCCGGCGAAGGTGCTGTTTTCGATCTTCAGGAGTTCCGAACCGCTGTTGCGCACCAGCGCTCCGGTGCTTTGGTTGCCTGCGAGCAGCGAGTTGTAGATTTCGAAGTTTATCCATGCCTCACTGGGGAAGGCGCGGATGATGTTGCCCCCACGGTTGTCGCGCAGCGAGACCCGGTTTATCACCACATCGGTATCGTCCTGCGCCAGGATCGTGGCGCCATCGGTGGCGGTGCCGTTCATGGTTTCGTTGCGGTTCCCGACAATGCTGTTGCAGTCCGGCCCCGCGCAGTCCACGGCAACCGATGGCCGAACGCCACACCAACCGCTATCGTCAAACGGATTCAGCTCGGCCCAGCTGGCACGGGAGAATAAGACGCCACGACCCGGCTCGACATAGATGGCGCTGCCATTCGGCGCGATATTGCGGTTGATGCCGAAATCCCACGCGCACATCACGCCCCTATTGAGGTCGGTTCCCGCCTCCACGTAGACGCCGCCACCGTTGTTGCTGGCCTGGTTGCGCTCGATGCGCACCGGGCGCTGCGCATGGAGGCTGAACAACAGCAGCCGGCTTCCCCACAGCTCCGACTCGCCGCCCACCACGGCCACCCCGCCGCCGTAACGCGCCGTATTGCCGTCGATCACCGCCGCGGCTCCGTATCCTGGCGAACTGATGTGGGCGAACGCACCATCGAACACCAGGATGCCGCCACCATAACCGTGTCTGGCCACGTTGTTGACCGGATCATGGCCCAATGCCTCGTTGCCGCTGATCCACGTGCGGTCCTGGTGCGCACGCAGCGTGACTTCGCCTTCCAGACGGATGCCGCCACCAGAGTATTGCGCCTGGTTCCACAGGATCATCGTCTCCTCCAGCAGATCCAGGCGCGAGGGGCCGGTGGCGGTGAAGCTGATGCCGCCGCCGTAGCCGGCGTAGTTGTTGGAGATGGTCACCATGCGGGTGCTGAGCTCGCCCGCACCGCGCACGTCGATGCCGCCGCCGTAACCGTCGAAAACCTCGTCGCCGCCGGTGATGATCAGGCGCTCCAGCGCGATCTTGCTGCCACTGCCGGTGATGGTGATCACGCTGTCGGCGCCGCCGCCGCTGCCGCTGAGCGTGGACGAGCCGGTGGCGGTGGGTGCAGCACAATTGGCGTAGCCACCACGCAGGGTCAGCTCACGACCGGCGATCTTGATCGCCTGCGCTGAATAGGTGCCCTGCTTGATGCGGATTTCGTGCACGCCGCCAGGCGGCAGCGCGTCGACCGCGCCCTGCACCGTGCCGTGGGTGCAGCCGGGTTCGTTGCCGACCGTGAAGATCGCGGCATCGGCATGCGGTCCCAGCACCAGTATCCCGACAAATACCGCAAGGCTGCCGCGCAGCCGGATGATCCTTGCCATGTCATTGCTCCGTCAGTCACGGCGTGTTGCCGTCACTACCGGAGAACGACCGAACCTGATGGATTGCGACATCCGGCACAATGCCCGCGTTGTCGCGCTTCAGTGCACGCTCGCCGCGCGACCGGCGGCCAGACGCTGCGCTGCGGCCAGAAACTCCGGCTCCAGCACAGGCGGCTGCAACCCCATGCCCAGCGCCAGTGCGGCGACCTCCCGGGCGCGCGCATCATGGCCGCTCTGCTCGAGCGTCAAGGCCAGCACGGCGAGAAAATGGAAGCGCAACGGGATCCGTTCGGCCTCCTGCCGTTCCCACCGTTCGCGCAGCGGCTCCAGCACTTCCAGTGCCGCCTGCGGAGCGCCTGTTGCCAGATGGATGCGCGCGCCGATGACCCTGACCAGCGCGGATTCCGGGCCGCGATCCATGGACTGTTCGCGCAACAGCGACAGGGCCGCGCCGATCCGGTCGCGCCCCTGCCCGGGCTGTCCCTGCGCCAAATCGATCTGCGCCAGGGCGGCAAGCGCACGCGCGTGGTCCGGACCGTGATGGCTGCCAAGCTGCAGCAATGCACGTTCCAGTTGCTCGCGGGCCGGCACCAGCTTCCCGCTTGCCGTCCAGATGCCAGCGAGAGCCAGACGCGCTCGCGCACAGCCCAGCTCACGCTCCCCGTCCGGGCCACCACAAGCCTGCAGCGCCTCGACGAACAGCGCTTCGGCGTCGTGCCAGGCACCCTGTTGCCGATGGAACATGCCGAGTGCGACAAGCGTGGAAACCCTGCCGGTGCTGCCTTCGGGAAACACCCTGCGCACGATCTCCGTTGCCTCGACCAAGGCCGACTCGGCTTCTCCGGTGCGCCCCAGCCGCATCCGGACGTTGGCAAGGTTTCTCAGATCCAGGGCCAGACCTGGCCCGGTCGAACCGATGCTGCGGCGGATGTCGATCACTTCGGTCAAGCTCGCTTCGCCGGCCTCGGTATCGCCTCGCATCACCTGGGCAATTCCGATGTTGTTGAGCAGTTCGGCCAGCCCGGCGTTACGCGGCAAACCCAGTTCCCGCCAACGCTGCGCAATGGGCAGCAACTTCTCCAGCATCTCTGCGGTGCGGCCCATGGTGCCACCGACCAGGGCCGGAAATGCCGCCAGCTGCAGCGCTTCGGGCGAATCCGGTGGATACAGCCCCTCGCCCTTGGCCAGGGCTTCCTCGGCCAGTTCCACCGCGGCGACATCGCCGTGGCGCGAGCGGACCGCAGCGAGCATCTTCAAGCCCTCAACCGCATCCTTGCCGGGATGCCGGCGGATGGCGGCCAGGCGCGGTTCAAGCACGGCGAGCGCCTCCGCTCTCCGTCCCAGGCGGTCGAGTGCGTTGGCGCGCTGCACGTCGATCACCCAACGCTCGGGATCATCACTGCCGAACAAGTCGCGCTTGAGCGCGGCGGCTTCCTCCAGCATGGCCAGGGCACCTTCCAGATCACCATAGGTCATGGCCACCTGCGCAAGCAGGTTCAGCATGTCAGCGCGCAGGCCCGGTGGCTGTGAGTGGTCCGTCGCCAGGCGCGTCCGGGCGCTGTCAACCAGTTGATCCACGGTCGGCTTCTGCTCGGGCGGCAGATTCGCCTGAGCCGCCTCGAACAGATCGACGATGAAATCACGTACCGCAATCGCACGCGCGGCCTCTGCATCGGCGCGAAGCGCCTGCTTCCTGGCGACATCCGCCTGCCACAGCGAGAAAGCCAGGGCGGTGGTCAACGACAACACGAAGGCCACCGCCATCACGACGGCACCGCGATGCCGCTGCACGAAGCGTTGGGTGCGGTACCAGCGTGTTGCGCGCCGTGCCGAGACCGGATGGCCATCGAGCACGCGTTGCACGTCGTCGGCCAACCCGGAGGCTGAGGCATATCTTTGCTCCGGCTCCTGCGCCAGCGCCTTGCGGAGGATGGCACCAAGATCCCCGCGCAGATGGCGGCGCATCGCAGACGCCGGTTCGGGCAGGGTGCCGGGTGGTTCGTCGCCGGAGATGCAGGCGTCCGGGTCCGAACCGGTATCGACCCCCAGGCGCTGGCCACTGAGCAGTTCGCCCAGCAACACGCCCAGCGCGTACACGTCGGTGGCCGTGGTGACCGGCGCCCCGACCCGCTGCTCGGGCGCGGCATAAGCAGGCGTAAACGCCTGGTGCCCGGTGCGTGTGATGTCATCGCCATCGGCATCCTCCAGCAGTTTGGCGATGCCGAAATCCAGCAGTTTGACGTGACCTTCGGAGGTCACCAACACGTTTGCAGGCTTGAGGTCCCGATGCACGATCAGGGCGCGGTGTGCTGCCTCCACCGCGGTGCAAACCACAAGGAACAGCTTCAGGCGCGCACACAATCCCAACTGCCTGCGGCAGGCGTAGCTATCGATGCGCTCTCCATCGACCAGTTCCAACGCGATGTACGGCAGTCCAGCCTCGGTCACCCCGCCTTCGATCAAGCGCGCGATGTGCGGATGGCGAAGCTGTGCCAAGGCACGCTGCTCCCGCCGGAAGCGACGCTGCGCATCTGGTGCATGCAGGCTGTGGTGCAGCAGCTTGATCGCCACGTCCTGAACCACGCCATCGCATTCGCGTCGGCCCCTATACACGGTGGAAAAACCACCGTGTCCCAGCACGCCAGTCAATTCGAACGGGCCGATGTGCCCGCCGCCTGGAAGCGCCACCAGCAGCTCGTCTTCGGACAGCACTTCCAGCAACGCCTCGAACGAGGGCGTATCGTCACCACGGGTACGCCCGGAAATGTCGAGCATCGCGATGACGCGCTCCCGCATGGAATCGTCGGGACAATGACGCATCAACCAGGCCTGCCGCTCGCCCGGCGGCTGCGCATTGGCGGCTTCATACATCTCACGGATCGAACTCATGGCCTGAGCTCCACAGGACGGGCAGGGGCTGGAATACGGGCAGCATGGAGCGCGACCCGCTTTCCGAAACAACGCCAGAACCTGGCCAATTGCGACATCACGCTGCGAACGCCTTAACCTTCGGGCACCTCCGTCCGCAGGAAGGCCCGCGCAAATTGCCAATCGCGGTCCACCGTACGACGTGTCACCTGCAGGACCCGTGCAACTTGTTCCAGGGTCAGACCACAGAAGTAGGCCAGCTCGACCACGCGCGCTGCCCTCGCATCCTCTTCGGCAAGCCGCTGCAGGGCCCGATCCAGAGCCAGGATGTGTTCGGCGCTTTCCAGCACCAGGCGATCATCGCTGGCGGTCAGCGTGACCCGTATCCAGTCGCCTCCGGCACGCTGGCTCTTGCGCGCACGGGCGCGATCGCAGAGCAGGTGTCGCATCGCCTGGGCCGCATAGGCAAAGAACTGGGCGGCGTGCTCGAACTCCAACCCCTCGCTCGGTCCGATACGCAGGTAGAGCTCGTGTACCAGCGCCGTGGCATCCAGCGTGGCATTGGGCCCGGACAGCAGTTGCCTGTGTGCAAGCCGCTTGAGCCGTTCGTAGGTTGTCTCGAACAAATTGTTCAACCCGGCATTGTCGCCCATCGGTTCGGCGTGCCTGATCGTGTCATGCGACGACATGACCTCCCTCCGTCTTGAAACCCCAGTATAGAGGGCACCGGCTCAGTCGGCTGGCACCTGCTGGGCGAGCCATTCCCGCCGAAACTCTTCCAGCAGGAGGCGATCCTCGCGCGACAACGCCATCCGCCGCGCCAGTAGATCGGGGCGGCGCAACCAGGTCCGGGCAAGGGACTTCTGGCGGTGCCAACGTGCGATCGCGGTGTGGTCGCCGGACAGCAGGACGGGCGGCACCGCGTCGTCTTCCGCGTCGATTTCCGGGCAGGTGTAGTGCGGGCGGTCGAGCAGGCCGTCCTCGAAGGAGTCCTGTGCCGTGCTGGCCTCCTCGCTGAGCGCGCCCTGCTGCACCCTGCCCACCGCATCCACGACCACGGCGGCCGCCAGTTCGCCACCGGAGAACACATAGTCGCCGAGGTGGCGGATTCAACTCTGATTCGCAACACCCGGTTGTGGGGAGGCTCAGGCGACCTGATCTGAGCCACTTCACCGCCAAGTGGAGCGATTCCATCGCGGTCAGCGCCTGGATGCCATCGCGTGAAAGCGTGCCTTCGGGAAAGCAGCGCTGCACGATGCGGCGGCGCACGCGCTCGGTCGGGGCGCGGAATTCGGCCACCAGGCCGAAGCGGCGCAGATAGGCCGGGTCCATCGCAGTGATGTCGTTGCAGACCCAGAGCGTCGGCACGGGGTTGGTTTCCAGGGTTTCGTTGATCCAGCCCTTGGTGGTCGGGGCATTGCGGCCGCGGCCGAACAGTTCGCGCAGGAACGAAGAGAATCCGTTGCCGAACACGTCTTCGACCTCGTCAAACAGCAGCAGCTGGCCGGGTTCGCGTGCCAGCAGCGCCTGTGCCAGCGAAAACGCGCGGAATCGTTCCGGTCCGGATACCGGTTCGCGCTTTTCCCCTTCCACCGGCACTTCGCCCAGGGTCATGCCGTCGGGGCGATGATCCTTCAGCGCCAGCCCGGTCAGGTTCAGCACATCGAAGTCGTGGTGCCGTACCCGTTGGGCGTACAGTTTCGACTGCAGGCGCGCGCCTTCGATCATCCGCAGCGCGTACAGCGCGGCCAGGCGCTCGATGCCCGAGCTCAGCGGCAGGGTCTGGAACACCGGCGCTTCGCGCACGGTATCGAGTTCGTTTTCGATGGGATGGCATTGGTGGCGACGGATGCGGTGTTGCATGGCTTCACTCCTCGGCAGGCGAGGCCAGTATCCGGAACCATGCGACATATGGCGTCGCTGATGCCTCGCTGTCACGGGCGATTCGATCGGTGGATTGCACGTGTGCAGGGCGTGGCTGACGGCGGTTTCATCCTGCTGGCCGCGCTGCATTGCGCGGCGCAGGGCGATGCGGCCGGAAAGATCGGGAGCGCGGGCGCACGGGAGGATTCGGCGTGGTGGATGCTGCCCTGGGTGGATGAATCCGCGGGCGGTGGCGCTATCCTGTCGCACCCTTGGACTGGCCGCGATGGATGCGCTGACCGAAGCCACCGCCGAAGCAATCGCCCAGCAGCACTGGGGTCTGCGCGCGCGGGCGCGCGCCTTGCCCTCGCACTCGGACCGCAACTTCCTGCTGCGCGGCGAGGACGGAGCGCGCTTCGTGCTCAAGCTTGCGCATCCGTCATGGTCGTTCGCGGACATCGATCTGGAAAACCAGGCGATGCTGGCGCTGGCGGCGCGCGAGCCGGCGCTTGGTTGTCCGCGGGTGCATCCGGCGCGCGACGGCGCGTACCTGCTGGCCCTGCCGGTCGCGGGCGAAACACGCCTGGTGCGCCTGCTCGATTTCGTGCCGGGCGAAACCTATGCCGAGGTGATCGGTACGCTGGGTTCCCGTCGGCGCGCCGCGCTGCACGACAGCCTCGGTCGGGCGGTAGGCCGACTCACCCGCGGGCTGGCCGGATTCACCCATCCGGCCGCCGCGCGCGAGCACGACTGGAATCTGATGCGCCTGTCGGAGGCGCTGAGGGAGCTCGAACACCTCGCCGACGCCGAACTGCGCGCCCTTGTACGCCGGCACGCCGAAGCCTTTTGCCCGCAGATCCCGGCGTGGCGTGTGAGCCTCCCGATCCAGGTGCTGCACAACGATGCCAACGACCGCAACGTGATCGTCGATGCCGCCGGCGACACCCCGCGCGTCAGCGCCATCATCGACTTCGGCGACACCTGCACCAGCTTCCGCCTCGCCGATCTCGCCATCGCCTGCGCCTATGCGCTGCAGTACGAGGACGACCCGCTCGCCTGCGCGCGGCGCATCGTGGCTGGCTATCTGGCCGAACAGCTGCTGCTGCGGCGCGAGCTGGCGGCGCTGCATGCGTTCATCCTCGCGCGCCTGTGCCAGAGCATCCTGATGGCCACGCGCGCCGCGCGCGAGCAGCCCGGCAATGACTTCGCCTTCGTCTCGCAGGCCGGCGTGCGCCGACTGCTGCAGCGGCTGTCCGACGTGGACGGCACCACCCTGGTCGAACCCTTCCTGGAATCCGCCCGTGACTGACACGCGCCACGCCGTTCCCGAACGCAGCCGCGAGGAGCTTCTGCGCCTGCGCCGTGCGCATCTGAATCCCACGCTCAGCGTGGCCTATCGCGAGCCGCTGAAGATCGTGCGCGGCGAGGGTGTCTGGCTGTACGACGCGCAGGGCCAGGGCTATCTCGACATGGTCAACAACGTCTGCCACGTCGGCCACTGCCACCCGCGCGTGGTGCGCGCCGGGGCCGAGCAGATGGCGCAGCTCAATACCAACACCCGCTACCTGCACGACGCCCTGGTGGAATACGCGCTGCGCCTGACGGCCACCTTGCCGGCACCGCTGTCGGTGGTGTTCCTCACCAACTCGGGCACCGAGGCCAACGACCTTGCCCTGCGCCTCGCGCGCGCCCACACCGGCGCGCGCGGGACGATCGTGGTGGACCACGCCTACCACGGCCATTCGCCCTCGATGGTCGAACTGAGCCCGTACAAGTTCAACGGCCGCGGCGGGGAAGGGCAGGCGGATCACGTCGCCGTGGTGCCGATGCCCGATGCGTACCGCGGCGCGGTTCGCGATGCCGCCGACGCCGGCCCGCGCTACGGACGGATGCTCGCGGGGGCCATCGACGAGCTGCGCGCGCGCGGCCATCGGCCCGCCGCGTTCTATTGCGAATCCCTGCTCGGCTGCGGCGGTCAGGTCATCCTGCCCGACGGCTATCTACGGCAAGCCTTCGCGCAGGTGCGCGCCGCCGGCGGCCTGTGCCTTTCCGACGAGGTGCAGGTGGGCTTCGGCCGCGTCGGCGATGCGATGTGGGCCTTCGAGCAACAGGGTGTCGTGCCCGACATCCTCACCTTGGGGAAACCCATCGGCAACGGCCACCCGATGGGCGCGGTGGTCACCACGCCCGAGGTTGCCACCAGCTTCGTCACCGGCATGGAGTACTTCAACACCTTCGGCGGAAATCCCGTGTCCTGCGCCATCGGCCTGGCCGTGCTCGACGTGATCGAAGAGGAAAACCTGATGGACAACGCCGTCCGCGTCGGTGAGTTCCTGACGGCCGGCCTGCGTGAAATCCAGGCGCGGCACCCGGGCATCGGCGACGTGCGCGGGCGCGGGCTCTTCATCGGTGCCGAGTTTGTTTCCGATGCCGCCGCACGCAGCCCCGATCCGGCCCGCGCCCGCGTCGTGGTGGAGGCGATGAAGGCCCGTCACGTCCTCCTGTCCACCGATGGCCCGGATGACAACGTGCTCAAGATCAAGCCGCCCATCGTTTTCAGCCGCGCCAACGCGGAGGAGTTCCTGGAGAAGCTGGACGGGGTACTGGGCGCGCTGCCGGTCGGCTAGCTGTCGAACGCGGGGACGTTCGCGGCCGCGACCCCGCGGCGGTCGTCAGTGCCCGCGCGCGGCCGCAAACCGCGCCAGCGCCGCCAGTTCCGCGGTGTCGCATGCCAGCGTCGCCAGCGCGCCGTCCATGCGCTGCGCCAGCTGCGCCAGCAGCGCGCGCGAGGCGTCCAGACCCAGGATGGCCGGATAGGTCGGCTTGTCGCTGGCGGCATCCTTGCCGGCGGTCTTGCCGGTCAGCGCCGGATCGCCTTCCACATCGAGGATGTCGTCGCGGATCTGGAAGGCCAGGCCGAGCGCGTCGGCGAAGTCGTCCAGCGCGGCGCGCGCGGCGGCATCGGCATCGGCGGCCAGCGCACCCAGCGCGACGGCCGCGCGGATCAGCGCGCCGGTCTTGGCCCCGTGCATGCGGCGCAGCGCGTCGGCGTCGAGTGCGGTTCCGACCGAGGCCAGGTCGATGGCCTGGCCTGCGACCATGCCCTGCATTCCCGCCGCTTTTGCCAGCGTGCGTACCATCGCCAGCGCCGTGGTCGGAGCGGTGGGCGCGTCGGCGAGCAGCTCGAAGGCGAGCGTCAGCAGGCCGTCGCCGGCGAGGATCGCGCTGGCCTCGTCGAAGGCGACGTGCACGGTGGGTCTGCCGCGCCGCAGGCGGTCGTCGTCCATCGCCGGCAGGTCGTCGTGCACCAGCGAATAGGCGTGGATCAACTCGATCGCGGCAGCGGGAGCGTCCAGCACGGATTCGTCCGCGCCCAGCGCGGTGCCGGTGGCGTACACCAGCAGCGGGCGCATCCGCTTGCCGCCGCCAAGCGCGGCGTAGGCCATGGCCTGCGCGAGGCGCGCATCGACATTTCCGCGCGCCCGCAGCGCATCGGCAAGGAGATTCTCGCAGCGTTGCGCCCAGCGGTGCCAGCGCGCCGGCGACTCACTCGGGGACATCGAACGGCTCGGCGCTGTCCGGGTCGAGCGGATCGGTGAGCAGGCGCACGCGCAGTTCGGCCTGTTCCAGCGCGGTCTGGCAGCGGCGGTAAAGGCCGACGCCGCGTTCGTAGGCGGCGAGCGATTCGTCGAGCGAGAGGTCGCCCTTCTCCATGCGCTGCACCAGCGACTCCAGCTCGTCGAGCGACTGTTCGAACTGCGCCACGGCGTTGGGGGCGTTCGGTTCCGGGTTTTCTGGGGTTTTCGGCATGGCGGCGGAAGTGTGCGACAGGGTATCGGGAGGGTCAATCCGGACAGGATCGTACCGGGTGCGGGTTCACATCGCCCGACGCATGGCCCCGCGTGCGAGGGACGGTCGCTGCCAGCCTCGCTCAGCCGGGCGAAAGGCAAAGCCTCACGCCGCGCGCCTGCGCCCAATGCGCGAAATCGTCGGACAGCCAGCCTGCGCCCACCGCGCACAGCGCGCCCGCGTCATCGAACACCAGCGGCAGCCGCGCGCGCTCCCAGCCCGGCAGGCCGCAAGCGTGCAGCAGTTTCTTGACGCTTCGATGATGGCCGCGCTGCAGGATCGTTTCTCCGCCGACGCGCGGGCGCACGACAAAGGCGTGCGGCTCGCGCAGCGGCGGATCGAACGCGAGTGTTTGACCCGCCCAGGCCAGCGGTGCCGTGCCCTGCCAGGCCACCGCTTCCGGCACGCGCTGGCCGTTGCCCGGATCGGCGTGCAGGCGATCGCGATGGCGGCGCACGCGGGCACCGCGCCAGCGCAGTTCGGGAGCCGCGTCCGGGCGCGCATCGATCAGCTCGTCGCGCACTGTGCTCCAGACGCCGGGCGGCGGGCGCGGCAGGCCGAGGTCGTCGAGCCAGCGCCCGACGCCGCGTCGCAGGGTCGCGGCCGGGGCCGCGCGCAGCGGCGCGCAGGCGAGGCTGGCATCGTGCGTATCCAGCGCCTCATCGAGCAGGGCGCGCGCCGCGTCGTCAAGCGCATCGGATTCGGCGCGCAGCCGAGCCGCCGCATCCGCGATGCGGGCGTCCACATCGGGAAACGCGCTGCGCAGCGCAGGCAGCACCGCCGCGCGCAGGCGGGTGCGCGCGTGGCGCGGGTCGGCGTTGGCGGGATCGTCCACGAAAGACAGGCCGCGGTCGCGGGCATATGCCTCCAGCACCGCGCGCGGAATATCGAGCAGCGGCCGCCACAGCCAGCGCACGCTTTCACCCGAGCGCAGCGGTCGCAGTGCGCGCATTCCGGCCAGCCCTTCGCTGCCGGCCCCGTGCAGGAGGCGCAGCAGCAGGGTTTCCGCCTGGTCGTCGCGGTGATGCGCCAGCGCCAGCACGCCGGGCGAAGGCAGCAGCTCTGAAAACACAGCGTGGCGCGCGCGCCGCCAGGCCGCTTCCAGTCCGAGCGCATCGATTCCTTCGATCACCGGACGCCGGGTGGCGAACGCCACGCCGAGCCGGGCGGCGGCTTCGCGGCAATGCGCGACCCACTGCGCCGAAAGCGCCGAGCTGTCGTGATCGACGTGCAGCGCGGTCAGGCCGCGCGCGCGCGCGGCGGGGATGCGCGCCAGGGCGTGCAGCAGCACGGTGGAATCCAGCCCGCCGCTGAAGCCGACCCACAGGTTCCCTGCCGGCAGCGCGGCGAGCCGCAGCGCCAGGGTGTGCTCGAACGCGCTCACGCAAGATCCTGCCAGCTTCCGTTGCGCAGCACCTGCATGGCGGCGAAGCGGCGCTTGTAGTCCATCTTCGGATGCCCGTCGATCCAGTAGCCGAGATAGACGAAGGGCAGCCCGCTGCGCGCGGCAAACGCGATCTGCTGCAGGATGGCGCAGGTGCCCAGGCCGCGGGCAGCCAGCTCGGGATCGAAGAAGGTGTACATCGCCGAACAGCCCTGCGGCAGCACATCGGTCACCGCCACCGCCACCAGCCGTGCGGCCTCGCGCAGCTCGATGAAGATCGTCCGGTTCCAGCTTCCCACCAGGAAGCTCTCGAAGTCCTCGCGCGCGGGGTTGGCCATCGGGCTGTCACCGTGGCGCGCGGCGAGATAGCGCACGTAGAGCGCGAAGCGCTCCTCGCTGAAGGCGGCCGGCGCGACGTGAACGTCGAGGTCGGCATTGCGCGCCGCGCAGCGCCGCTGGCTGCGGTCGGGACGGAAGCGCTCCACCACGATGCGCGTTGGCGTGCAGGCGTTGCAGCCGGCGCAGTGGGGGCGGTAGATCTGGTGGCTGGAGCGGCGAAAGCCCAGGTTGATCGCGTTCGGATAGGCGTGCGCCAGATGCGGAGACGCCGGATCGAGCACCAGGCTGCGCGCCTGCCGTTCCGGGTAGTAGCCGCACTCGTGCGGCTGCGTCAGGAACAGGCGGATCGGAATCTCCGGCGGCGTCTGCATCTTCACGGTGCGATGATCCTTCAAGCGCGCGCAGGAATCACCCTCGGCGGCTTCGCGCGAACGCGCTTTCGCGGCACCCTGCCTTCAGTCCAGCAGCGGCACCAGCGCCGGCCACACGTGATCGAGCACCTTCGGCTGCGCTTCGGCGACGGGGTGGATGGTGTCGGCCTGGAACTGGGAAAGATCGGTCGCGATGGGTGCCAGCAGGAAGGGAACGAAGGCCAGGTCGTTGTCCCGCGCGAGGGTGGCGAACATCGCGCGGAACGCGCCGGCGTATTCCGGGCCGTAGTTGGGCGGGATCTCGACGCCGGTCAGCAGCACCCGCGCGCCGGCGGCGCGGGCCGCGTCGATGATGCGCTGCAGGTTGGCCTGCGCAGGTTCCAGCGGCAGGCCGCGCAGCGCGTCGTTGGCGCCCAGCTCCAGGATCACGACGTCCGGCGAGTGTTCCTCCAGCGCACGGGGAAAGCGCGCCGCGCCGCCGCCGGTGGTCTCGCCGCTGACGCTGGCGTTGACCACGCGCCAGCCCGGATGCGACTGCGCCAGGCGTTCGCCCAGCAGCGCCACCCAGCCCTGTTCGGGCGCAAGGCCGTAGGCGGCCGACAGCGAATCGCCCATCACCAGCACGGTGCGTTGCGGTGCCGCCGCCAGCGCGGATGTCTGGGCGATGAAGCCGAGTGCGAACAGCAGCACGCGCGCCTTGCGCCAGAAGGTTCCAGGCCGCATTGTCGGATATTCCCTTGTTTGACGTGGAAGTGCCCATGACGGATCCCGCCGCCGCCACCCGTTCGCCCGTCTCCGCGAAAACCGCCGCAGAAACCGACGCCGTCGTGGTGCGCGCCCGCCAACTGGGCAAGCGCGTGAGTCTGCCCTCAGGCCCGTTAACGATACTGGAAGGGGTGGATTTCGCGCTCCGCGCTGGCGAGCGCGTGGCCATTGTCGGTGCCTCGGGTTCGGGCAAGTCCACCCTGCTGTCGCTGCTGGCAGGACTGGATACGCCCAGCGATGGCGATGTCGAACTGGTTGGTGCCTCGCTGGCCGGGCTGGACGAGGATGGCCGCGCGAAGCTGCGCGGCGAGTGCGTCGGCTTCGTGTTCCAGGCCTTCCAGCTGCTGCCCTCGCTGACCGCGCTGGAAAACGCGATGCTGCCGCTGGAGCTGCGCGGTGAGCGCGACGCGCGCACCCCGGCCAAGGCGGTGCTGGAGGCCGTCGGCCTGGGCGAGCGCCTGAACCACTATCCGCGCCAGCTTTCCGGCGGCGAGCAGCAGCGCGTGGCGCTGGCGCGCGCCTTCGTGACGCGGCCGCAGGTACTGTTCGCCGATGAACCGACCGGCAACCTCGACACCCACACCGGCGAGGCGGTGATCGACCTGCTGTTCCGCATGAACGCCGAATCGGGCACCACCCTGGTGCTGGTCACCCACGATCCGGCCCTGGCCGCGCGCTGCGATCGCACGCTGCATATCGATGCCGGCCGGCTGGTGGCGGCGTGATCGGCTGGCACCTGGCCTGGCGCTTCCTGCGCCGCGACCTGCGTGCCGGCGAGGTGCGGGTGCTGCTGGCAGCCTTGGCGCTCGCGGTGATGGCGGTGACCGCGGTGTCCTTCATCACCGAGCGTGCCGAACGGGCGCTGGCGCTGGAAGCCAACCGCCTGCTCGGCGGCGACGCGGTGCTGCGCGCCGATGAAGCCATCGGCGAGCTGCCGCGCAAACTGGCGCGCGAGCTGGACCTGCGCCAGACCGAAACCTGGTCGTTCCGCAGCATGCTGCGCGCCGGCGACAGCCTGAGCCTGTCGGAAGTGCGTGCGCTGGGCGAGGGTTTTCCGCTGCGCGGGCGCTACCGCATCGACGCAGGCGATGGCGAGCACGATGCCGCCGGCCTGCCTGCGCCGGGCAGCGCCTGGCTGACCCGCGCCGGTGCGCAGATTCTCGATGTCGCGGTCGGCGATACGGTACGGCTGGGGCAGTCCGAACTGCGTATCGCCGCACTGGTGGCGCAGGAGCCGGATGCGGCGATGGATTATTTCAACGTCGCGCCGCGCGTGTTCGTGCGGCTGGACGAAATCCACGCCACCGGCCTGGTGCAGGAAGGCAGCCGCATCACCCACCGCTTCATCGTCGCCTCCGACGACGGCGCGACGCAGCGCTTCGTGGATGCGATGCAGGATCGGCTGGAGCGCGGCCAGCGCCTTGAAACCGTCGCCGATGCGCGGCCGGAGATGCGCAGCGCGCTGGATCGCGCCGACCGCTTCCTCGGGCTGGCTTCACTGGTTGCGGTGATCCTGGCGGCGATCGCGGTGGCGATGGCGGCGCGCCGCCACAGCGCCCGGCACCTGGACGGCTGCGCCGTGCTGCGCTGCCTGGGCGCGAGCCAGCGCACGATTTCCATCATCCACATCGGCGAATTGCTGATGCTCGGCCTGATCGGCTGCGGCCTGGGCGTGCTCGGCGGCTGGGCGGCGCAGATGCTGCTCGGCGGCTGGCTGGCGCAGGTGATGAACATCGCGGTGCCGGCAGCGGGCTGGTTGCCGGTGGTGCAGGGCTTTGTCGTGGGCTTCGTGGTGCTGCTCGCCTTCGCGGTGCCGCCGGTGGTGGCGCTGCGCCGGGTGCCGGCGCTGCGCGTATTGCGGCGCGACATCGGCGCGGTGGAGCCGGGCGCGATCCTGGTGACGCTGGCCGGGCTGGCGGGCGTCTCGGCGCTGCTGTGGTGGAAGGCGGGCTCGCCGACGCTGGCGCTGACGATGCTCGGCGGCATCGCCGGCACCTTCGCGGTGCTGGCGGTGCTGGCCCTGGGGCTGGTCGCCGCGCTCACCCGGCTGCGCACGCGGATGCGCGGACCGTGGCGCTATGGCCTGGCCAACGTCAGCCGCCGCCGCGCCGCCAGCGTGGCGCAGATCGCCTCGCTGGGTCTGGGATTGATGGCGATCCTGCTGCTGACCCTGGTGCGCAGCGACCTGCTCGGGCGCTGGCAGGAATCCTTCCCCGAGGATGCGCCGAACCGCTTCATCATCAACGTGCAGCCCGACCAGCTCGACGGCGTGCGCGCGATCCTGGAGCAGCACGGCGAACAGGTGCCCGAGCTGTATCCAATGGTGCGCGCCCGCCTGGCCAGCCTGAACGGCGTGCCGGTGTCGGGTGAAACCTATGCCGCGCGCGGCGAGCGCGCGCGGCGCCTGGCCGAGCGCGAGTTCAACCTGAGCTCGGTCGCGCGCCTGCGCGAAAGCGACAACGCCATCGTCGCCGGCGCGTTCTGGTCGCCCGAGGACGCCACTCCGCAGCTCTCGGTGGAGCAGGGCATGGCCGAATCCTTCGGCTGGCAGATCGGCGATGTGGTCGGCTTCGACATCGCCGGCAGCGCGTTCGAGGCACCGATCACCAGCCTGCGGCGGGTCGATTGGGAGAGCTTCCGGCCCAACTTCTTCGTCGAAACCCCGCTTGGGCCGCTCGATGCGCATACCGCAAGCTACATCACCTCGGCGCGGGTGGCGCGCGGCGATCCGGCGCTGACGCGGGCGCTGGTGGAGGCTTATCCGAACCTCTCGGTGATCGACATCGACGCGGTGATCGACCAGGTGCGCAGCACCGCCGACCAGGTCGCCGCGGCGGTCGAATACGTCTTCTACTTCACCCTTCTGGCCGGCGTGCTGGTGCTGCTGGCTTCGATCAGCGCCAGTCAGGACGAGCGCCTGCTCGAGGGCGGCGTGATGCGCGTGCTGGGTGCGCGCACCACGCAGCTGCGGCTGGCGCACGCCTCGGAGTTCATCGCCATCGGCGCGATCGCGGGCGTGGTGGCGGCGATCGCGGCCAGCGCGATTTCCGGCGCCATCGCGGTCAAGGTGTTCGAACAGCCCTGGGCACCGGACTGGCATCTGGCCGCGATGGGCGCAGGCCTGGGCGTGGTGATCGTCGTCATCGCCGGGCTCTGGGCCACCCGCCGCATCGCGCGGATGCCGCCGGCGCAGACCCTGCGCGCGCTGGCGGGCTAGAACACCGCGGCGGGGACGCAGCCCCGACCTACTGGCACCCTCACCGCTTCCGTAGGTCGGCCCTGCGTGGCCGACGTTGCTCGCGGCGTCTGCGGAACACCGCGTCGGGGACGTAGCCCCGACCTACAACCGCCTCGGCGTTCGGGCGAGCCGTCATGCGTGGTGCGTCACCGCCGTAGGTCGGCCCTACGTGGCCGACGTTGCCGGGCGTCAAACACCTGGGGGCTAGGAACCCGCGGCGTCGAGCGCGCCCGGCTCCGCGATCGCCAGTTCGCGCAGCAGCACGCTCGCCTGGGTACGGTTGCGTACACCGAGCTTTTCGAAGATCGCGGTGATGTGCGCCTTGACGGTGCGCTCCTGCACGTCGAGCCGGTCCGCGATCTGCTTGTTCAGCAGGCCCTCGGCCAGCAGGGTGAGAACGCGGAACTGCTGCGGCGTGAGGCGCGACAGGCGCGCGGCGAGCGCGTCCTCCTCCGGGTTGGGCGCGACGTCGGCCAGCGCGCGGTACAGGTCGTCGGGCAGCCAGGTGTCGCAGTCGAGCATGGCCGCGATGGCGCGACGGATATCGTCCATGCCCACGCGCTTGGGAATGAAGCCCGCCGCGCCGTGCGCCAGCGCGCGCTGCACCACGCGCGGATCGTCGTTGCCCGAACACACGGCCACCGCCACCTGCGGGAACTGCGCGCGCAGCGCCGCCAGGCCGGCGAGGCCGTGGTTTCCCGGCATGTGCAGATCCAGCAGCACCAGATCCACGCCCTCGTTGCGCTCCAGCGTGGCGATCGCGGCGTCGAGGTCTTCGGCCTCCAGCACCTCGCACTTCACCGCCGCGGCGCGCGCCGCCTGGCTGAGGGCGGCGCGGAACAGCGGGTGGTCGTCGGCGATCAGGATGAGCGGCATGGGCCGGATTATCATGGGCCGCGCCCGGCTTGTCGCGCATCGCGCGCCGAACTCGTGCGCGGTGCGGCGCGCGTCAGCGCCAGAACGGAATCCGCAGCGGGGGCGACGCCGGTTCGCCGCCGTCCTCGCGCGCTTCGCGCACGTCACCATGGAACAGTCCCAGCTCGTGCCGTCCGCGCGGCAGGTCGCGGATGTCGATCATCGCGACGACGCCGCGCAGCCGGCTTCCCGGATCGCGCGCGAAGACGAAGTCCGGCACGGTCGCGGGCGGCTGGCCGTCGAGGGTGAGCCGGAAGCGCTGCGGCAGGCAGGCGAGCACGGCATCGGGCGCGGGCGGATCGGACTCGGACAGCGCCGGGCACAGCCGCAGCAGCGCCTCGCTGTCGGGGGATGGGTGGAACGGAATGTACACGCGCAGCCAGTCGCCCCCGATGCGTTCGGAGGCAATGTGCACGGCGGGCAGCAGGCTGCCGAGGCGTTCGCGCTGATCGGCATAGCGGCGCGGATCGAGCGTGTGGCCGTCCTTGTCATCGCGCGGCAGGAGGGCGTAGCCGTCCGGCTGCCACGGGTCGCGCCCGGATTCCATGCGCAGCGCGGAAACGCCGATCAGCGCGATCAGCGCGATCGTCATGAGGGTGCTGCCGCGACGCCCGCCGACGTGGCTCGCGAACAGCAGCAGCGGATAGTTCGAGCCGCTGATGAAGGGCACGCGCAGCAGCCGGGTCAACGCGCCCTCGATCCAGCGCTGCAGGCGCGGATGGCGCTCGGGATGGTTCCGCATCAGCGCGTCCGCGAAGTAGAGCAGCAGGTAGGGGCCGAAGATGAGGCCGATCAGCGCGAGCAGGATCGTGTCGGCGTGCACCGCGTCCCCGCTGAGTTCGTGGATCGCCACCGCCACGCTCGCCGCGATGACCACGGCCAGCGTGATGCCGATGGAGAGAAAAGTCAGCCCGACCCCGAAACCGAAGACCTGGCTGGCGCGGTTGTCGTAGCGCTCGATGGTGTCCGCCAGCGCCGGCGTGCGGCGGCGCAGCGCGGCGACGAAGCCCGGTCCCCAGCGCAGGCGCTCCCAGTCCACGCCCTTGGGGTAGACCGAGCCCAGCCCCACCAGCGCCACCCAGTAGCCGCGCACGCACAGGTGCGCCAGAAAGGTCGCGATCAGCGCCAGACAGGCCGTCATCAGGTACAGGTAGGGCAGCGTCGCAAGCGTGCGGTACTCGGAGGAAAGCCCCGGCGCGATCGCGTAGTACACCTCGTCCATGAGCCCGGGCGCCTGCAGCAGCGAGAAGACCGTGGCACCGGAGATCAGCAGCTCCATTTCCCAGGTCGGCGTGGTGCGGCCGGGCAGTGGATCGCGACCGGACGGGTGAGGATCGGCTGACTCGGACATCGGGCGTTTCGTGAGATGCGCGGCGGTGCGCGGCATACTATGTCAATTGCACACGGAGGACGGCACATGACGACGGCCACGACGGGGCAGGACTTCGGGCTGGAGGCCTGGATGCAGCCATTTCGCGAGGCGATGACGGCGTTCCAGGGATCCGCGTTCTCGGGCGGTTTTCCCGGTGCGTTCCCCGGATCCTTTCCCGGTGCCTTCCCGGGCATGGGCGGCGCTGCGCCTTTTTCGAACATGGCCGGCTGGTTCGGTGGCCAGGCTGCGCCAACCATGCCCGGCTGGCCCCAGGGTGCGGGCGCGGGACCGGCGGCGGGTGCCTTCACCCGCTTCCTGCAGCAGCTTTCCGAACTGGCGCAGGCGCAGTGGCAGCAGCTCGCCTTGCAGGCCGGCACCGGCATCGACAGCGAATCGGGTGCGCTGGCCAACTGGCGCGCGCTGGTGGAATCGGTCGGTGCCAAGCTGGCCTCCGCGGCCGGTCCGTTCGCGCTGGGGCCGCTGCCGGCGCTCGATACCTCGGCGCTGCGCGAGGCCCTCTCCACGCCCGCCGTCGGCCCGATGCGAGAACACATCGAGCGCTGGCAGGGTGCGATGCTGGCCCAGCTCGATTACCAGGAGGCGGCGCGCGAGTTCTCCGCGCAGCTTGGCGAAACGATGCGGCTGGCGCAGGCCCACCTGCGCGAGCGCCTGGCCGAGCGCGCGGCGAAGAACGAGCCACTGACCACCTCGCGCGCCCTGTTCGACGAGTGGGTGGAAGCCGGCGAACAGGCCTGGGCCGAGCGCGCCGGCAGCGACGCCTTCGTCGCGGCGCTGGGGCGTTTCACCAATGCCGAGATGAAGGTGCGCGCGGCGAAGGCCGACCAGATCAACCGCCTGGCCGAAAGCCTGGGCCTGCCCACGCGCGGCGAAGTGGACGCCGACCATCGCCGCATCGCCCAGCTCGAACGCGAGCTGCGGCGCCTGCGTGGCGAAGTGGCCGGCCTGCGCGACGCCGCGGCCGCCGCGCCTGCGGTGCCGCCCGCCGCGGCACCGCGCGCCGCGGTGAAGAAGCCGCAGCCGCCGGCCCGGCCGGCAGCCGCACCTGCGTCTGCGCCTGCGCCGGAGGCCGCCGCGAAAGCGCCCGCCGCGAAAAAAACGCCGCGGGCGAGGGGGAAGGCCGCGCGTTCGTCGCCGGCTCGGGCACCTGCCAAAGCGTCATCGAACGCCCCGGTGAAGCCGCCGCCCGCCGTCGCGCGGCGAAGCAAGGCGTCGGTCTCGATGCTGCCGCTGGTGGATGCGCCGCGCGCGCTGGGCACGCGCGGCAGGAAACTCGATGAAGCCGCGCAGCGGCGGAGGGCCGGCAAGTGATTTCACCGATGATGATCGATCCGGCCAGCTGGGCGCGCGAACTGGTCGACGCGCAGCGCCGCCTGGCGGCAGGGCCGCGCACCCTGCGCGCCGTGGGCGATGTGGATTTCGGCTGCTCGCCCAAGGACGCGGTGTACCGCGACGACAAGCTCACCCTTTACCGCTACGCCAACCCGAACCGCCGCAAGGGTGCGGTGCCGCTCTTGATCAGCTACGCCCTGGTCAACCGGCCCTACATGGTGGACCTGCAGGAGAACCGCTCGCTGGTGCGCGGGCTCCTTTCACGCGGCGAGGATGTCTACATCATCGACTGGGGCTATCCCGACCAGGCCGATCGCTACCTCGACATGGAGGATTACGTCGAGCGCTTCCTGGGTGGCTGCGTGGATTTCCTGCGCGCCAGCCACGGCATCGAGGCGATCAACCTCATGGGCATCTGCCAGGGCGGCGTGCTCTCGCTGTGCTATGCGGCCCTGCATCCGGACAAGATCCGCAACCTCGTCACCACGGTGACGCCGGTGGATTTCCACACTCCCGACAACCTGCTCTCGCGCTGGATCCGGGACATCGACATGGACCTCATGATCGACACCCTGGGCAACGTGCCGGCCGACCAGATGAACGTGAGCTACCTCATGCTCAAGCCGTTCCGGCTCAACTTCCAGAAGTACGTCGGATTCGTCGACACGCTGGAGGACGCCGATCAGGTCGAGGACTTCCTGCGCATGGAGAAATGGATCTTCGATTCGCCCGATCAGGCCGGCGAGATGCTGCGCCAGTTCGTCAACCAGTTCTACAAGGGCAACGGTTTCATCAACGGCGGCATCCGCGTGGGCACGCAGGCACCAACGCTTGCCGATGTGACGATGCCGGTGCTCAACATCTACGCACTGCAGGATCACCTGGTGCCGCCCGATGCTTCGCGCGCGCTCAAGGGCCTGGTGGGCACCAAGGATTACAGCGAACTGGCCTTCCGCGGCGGTCACATCGGCCTTTACGTTTCCAGCCGCGCCCAGCACGAGGTGCCGACGGCGATCTGCGACTGGCTGTCGCGGCGCTGAGCCGAAGCGGGCCGCAACGGAAAACGGGGCCGCGAGGCCCCGTTTCCATTGGCCGGCAAAGCGCGGACGTCAGGATTTCTTGTCCGATGCGCGCGCTGCGGGCCGGCGCGAGGCATCGGCCGGAATCGAACCGATCAGCCCTTGTTGGAAGTTCTTCCAGATGTCCAGATTGCGCTCGGTGAGCTGGTTCAACATGCTCCAGGGCGTCTGGCCCATGAGGTCGGTGAGCTGGCTGCGGAACTGCGACTGCTGATCGAGGAACAGCTGCATCGAGCGCTCCAGGTAGTTGCCCATGAAGCCCTGCAGCGCGTCGCCGTAGAAACGGATGATCTGGGTGAGCAGCTCGGTGGAAAAGATCGGCTGACCCTTCTCCTCGTGCTCGGCGATGATCTGCAGCAGCACCGTGCGGGTCAGGTCTTCGCCGGTCTTGGCATCGATGACTTCGAAGCTCTCGCCATCGCAGATCAGTTGCCGAACATCCTCCAGCGTGATGTAGCTGGAAATCTCGGTGTCGTAGAGGCGCCGGTTCGGATACTTCTTGATGACGCGCTTGTCTGCCATGACGATCCTTGTACGGTTTCCTTGGCCTTGGCCCGTGGTTGTCGACCACCGGCTAGAGCGTTTGCTCAGGATCGCGTACCCGGCACGGCGATGCAAGCGTTCGCGGTCCGCGAACCGGGACGCACGCGAATGCGGCGACGCGTTTGCGGTGCATGGTGACAACGCGCGCATTCCCCGGCGCGCCTCGTCGCCACGCACGTCGTCGTGCTCACTCCGGGGCCGCGCCGGTGTCCGCGAGCCGCGTGCCGAGCAGGGCGTCCTTCTCCACCCAGAGCGCGTTGAGCCAGCGCTGACAGGCGATGCGGTAGCCGGCGTCGGACTCGTAGTCCCCGCCCTGCGCCAGATCCGCCGGGATCGTCCGTTCGCGCAGGTGTACCTCCACCCGACCCAGGCGGCCGGCCAGCAGTGCGGCTATCGAAGGCTCGGCGTCGCTGTACACCAGCGTCACGTCCAGCACCGCATCGAGTTTGCCGGCCATGGCATCGAGCACCGCCGCCGTTCCGCCCGCGCGCGGGCGCAGCAGGTGGCGATAGGGCGAAGCGCGCGCGGCGTGCTTGGCCGCGGTGAAGCGCGTGCCTTCCACGAAGTTCATGATCGAAACCGGACGCGCCGCGAACTTGGCGCAGGCGCGGCGCGTGGCTTCCAGATCCTTGCCGCGAAGATTCGGGTCACGCTGCAGCTTGGCGCGCGAATGACGGCGCATGAAGGGAAAATCCAGCGCCCACCACGCCAGCCCCAGCACCGGCACCCAGATCAGCTCCTGCTTGAGAAAAAACCGCAGCAGCGGAATCCGCCGGTTGAACGCGGCCTGCAGCATCGGGATGTCGCACCAGCTGCGGTGGTTGCACAGCACCAGGTAGCGCCCGCGCGGATCGGGCGCGAATTCGCCGATCAGCACGATCCGCGTCGGCGTGAAGGCGCGGATGGCCGCGCTGTTCACCCCGATCCACGACTCGGCCATGCGCGTGAGCAGGCTCGAGATCGCGTCGCGCCAGCGCGCCACCGGCAGCGCGAGCTTCACCACCGCCAGCCCCAGCAGCGGCAGCGCGTGGATCAGGGTGTTGAGGCCGACCAGCGTGGCGGCGAAGGCGATGCGCAGGGACGAGATCAAGGCGGCTCCGGAGATGGGCGCAACGGGACGGTGGTGCCCGGGGCGGGGGTCGAACCCGCATGGCCTTGCGGCCGAGGGATTTTAAGTCCCTTGCGTCTACCGGTTTCGCCACCCGGGCGGTGGGCGGTGCATAGCATAGAGGCTTGCGTGCGGCGCGCGCGCCGGCATCGTCCTGCGTTTGCACGGTTCCGCCGGCAGCACGCCGACGCAGCGTCCGCGGGCCCGGGCGCGCGATCCGTCCCGGAATGCGCGACAGGTGGACGGCGGCGGGCTCGCCCGATGCCTAGGGTCGAATCGAGCGCGTCAGCAGGACCGCGCTTGCCGGGCACAGGCGCGCGGCTTGCCGCGTGGCAAGGATGGCGGCCGGTGCGGCGGCGCGCGGCGTGGGCTTGAAGCCGGATCGCTCGAAGAACGACACGGCGGTCGTGGTCAGCGCCCAGGCTTCGCGGCCGCCATCATCGAAGGCGCGACGCAGCAGCAGCGCCAGCATGCCGCCGCCGACGCCCCGATGGCGCGCGCTCGGTCGAACCAGCAGCGAGCGCACCAGCATCGCCGTGCCCGCACGTTCGAAGCCGCCATAGCCCACATGCTCTCCGCCCAGCGTGGCATAGGCGAAAAAGCGGCCCGCCGTCTCCGACAGATCGTCCGTGGGCAAACCGGCGTTTTGCAGCGCTTCGATGAGGTCGGCATCGTCCCCTGCGACGGGCGCGTCCACCAGCCATGGCGTACCGTCTTCCTTGTGCATATCGCGCGTTGGCGGCTGCGGCAGCAGTTCGATCACCCGGTCCGACGGGCGGCACAGGCAAACGCCCAGGGGCGACGCCACGATGGGGCGATTGATGAGGATCGGATGCGCCAGCATCTGGTCGATGAGTTCGTCATCGCTCCAATGCGTGGCGTCCAGCCCCAGTTCCGCGTACGGCGTGCCCTTGATGCGCAACACGTCGCGCACCGTCATGCCCATGCGCGCGATGAGCGCCTTCAGGGATTCGCGCCCGGGCGGATGCTCGAGGTACTCGATGACCCGCGGCTCGCTGCCGCTGGCGCGGATCGCCGCCAGTACGTTGCGTGAGGTGCCGCAAGCGGGATTGTGGAGGATCGAGATGTCGCTCATGCAAGGCCCGCACGGAAGGAGATGTCGTTCGTTCCTGCGATGTGGTTGACCGGCAGGACCAGCACGGGGGCGAATCCGCCGCCGGGTGTGCGCATGTTGGTGGTCTGGCCGGCGTAGGTGCGCGCTGCCAGCAGCAGCACGCGTCCGCGGTAGGCATAGGCCCGCAGGTCGACCTTGAGTCGGGTCGGCACGCCATCGACCGCGACCGTGCGCTCACTCGGCGGCACCAGCGACTGGGCCACGAATCCGCCGGCGGTGATGTGCTCCCAGGTTCGTCGGGTCAGCTTGTCGCCGCGGTAGGCGGCCCGGCTCCCATGGCCGGTGATGGGCTTGAAGAACCACTGGCTGCGTTCGCGCCAGAGGGTATCGGCGGTCTCGGCCGATACGGCCCGGGTACTCGGCACCGCGCGGCGCAGTACCTCACGATCAGCGGCCTCCACGTCCCAGCGGGCCAGCTGTTCGTCATCGCCAAGCCAGATCAGGTTGCGCTTGTCGGCCTGCATCGCATGGGCGCGGGGATGCGGCGTCAGCACCACCGCGCCGGCCAGATAGGCGCGGCGCAGCGCCTCGTGCCGCGGCTCCGACAGGTCGAAATCGGTGAGGCGGTTGTAGACCAGGTCGATCGGCTGGTTCGACGCCAGCGACGGGTGCCACAGCGCGCCGTCGCGCCATTGCAGCTCGCGTGGATCGGTCACGACGGTGCGGATGCCGTGCCGCTCGAACAGGGATCGGGCCAGATCGAATTCGGCGGCCAGATACTGGTGCGCCGGATCATCATCGACCACCGCCGCCGTGCGCCACGGTTGATCACCGCGCTGTGACTGCCACTCGGTACGGAACATCTCGATGAAGCCGTGCGCCAGATCGGCCTGGCCCAGCGGTGCGTCCATCGCCGCGCAGCACGAATGCTGCGCCCGGGCCAGGGCGGCATTGAGCAGCGCGCCACCCGCGTTGGTGTTGATCTCGATCAGGCGCGGGCCGTCGGCGCGCAGGTGGAAGTCATACCCCATGAACGCGCCCGACGGTCCGAAATCGGGTGGCAGCGCGCCGTGCGTGCGTTCGGCCACCGCCTGTTGCCATGCCGGAAGGCGAGTTGCGCGCTCGAGCACGGCCACGGCGCGGGTGATGGCATCGCAGGTCGGCGTGTCGATGAATACCGTCGTTTCCGAGAACAGGTGCGGATGGCTGCGGGCCAACGATGCGGGCAGGTCCTGCCACAGTCGCTGCGCATCGAGCGTGCTGCACGCGCACGAGAGATTGAGCTGCTCGGCGAGGCTCATGCGCGGCTCACCGCGTCGCGGGCCGGGCGCTCGTACCAGTCGCGCGAGCGGTTGACCACGCGCACGACCAGCAGCATCACCGGCACTTCGATCAGCACGCCGACCACGGTGGCCAGCGCCGCGCCGGACTGGAAGCCGAACAGGCTGATGGCCGCGGCCACGGCCAGTTCGAAGAAGTTGCTGGCACCGATCAGGGCCGAAGGGCCGGCGATGCCGTGCTTTTCGCCGACCTTGCGATTGAGCCAGTAGGCCAGGCTCGAGGTGAAGAGCACCTGGATCAGGATCGGCACCGCCAGCAGGGCGATCACCAGCGGCTGGCGCATGATCGCCTCGCCCTGGAAAGCAAACAGCAGCACGAGCGTCAGCAGCAGTGCCGCGATGGACAGCGGACCGAGGCGTGCCAGCGTGGCATCGAACGCGGCCTGGCCTTGCCGCAGCAGGGCGCGGCGCCACACCTGCGCGAGAATGACCGGAATGACGATGTAGAGCACGACCGAAAGCAGCAGGGTGTCCCACGGCACCGTGATCGCCGACAGGCCCAGCAGCAGCCCGACGATGGGCGCAAACGCAAATACCATGATCGTGTCGTTCAACGCCACCTGCGACAGGGTGAACATGGGATCGCCGTCGGTCAGCCGGCTCCAGACGAACACCATCGCGGTGCAGGGTGCGGCAGCCAGCAGGATCAGGCCGGCCACATAGCCGTCGAGCTGTTCGGCGGGCAGCCACTGGGCGAAGACCTGGCGAACGAAGAGCCACGCCAGCAGCGCCATCGAGAATGGCTTGACCGCCCAGTTGACGAACAGCGTGACGCTCATGCCGCGCCAGTGCCGGCGCACCTGGCCGAGCGCGCCGAAATCCACCTTGAGCAGCATCGGGATCACCATGACCCAGATCAGCAGGCCCACCGGCAGGTTGACCTGCGCGACCTGCATGCGGCCGATGGCCTGGAACACGCCCGGTGCGAAATGGCCCAGCGCGATGCCGGCGACGATGCAAAGCAGCACCCACGCGGTCAGATAACGCTCGAACACGCTCATGGCGGAAGCCGAAGAGGTGCGAGTGACGGGTTCGGAGGCGACGCTCATGGGCACGCACAGGCCGGTGCAAGGGTGTCGTTGGCTTCGCAGGTGCCGCCCTGGCAACAATGCTCGGTCAGGTAGCCGAGCAGCGTGTTCATCTGCGCGAAGTTCGCGCGGTAGATCAGGTTGCGGCCCTGCGGTTCGATCGTGACCAGACCGGCGTGGGCCAGCCCCTTGAGGTGGAAAGACAAGGTGTTGCGGGCCACGTCGAGCCGGTCGGACAGCGCGCTGGGGATGAGCCCATCCGGGCCGGCCACGACCAGGGTGCGGAACACGCGCAGCCGCTGGGCATGGGCCAGGGCGCTCAGGGCGGAAACGGCGTCGGCTTCGTTCATCGTTCAATGATACATCAATCATCGAACCATTGTGCAACCCCATGTTGCGGATCCCGCCGGCGCGATACACCCGGCCGCGTCGTGCGCAAGACCGGTGGCCCGGATCCGCGTACCGCGACGCGACCGCCGCGCGGGCGGGCGCGATGCCGCATCGCTATGCTGCGGACCTTGGCTTTGGGAGACCCTGCGCATGTTCGCCTCGCGCTATCTGGTGTTCTGGTGCTGCCTGGTCGGCAGCGTGCTTTGCGCGCTGATGCTCTGGCGCGGCGGTGGCGCGGGCTGGTACTGGCCGCTGGGCATCCTGGGCGCGCTGACCCTGTCCGGCATCGTCGACCTGCTGCAGCGGCGCAGCACGCTGCGGCGCAACTACCCGGTGGCGTCCTATGTGCGGTTCCTGGTGGAGTCGTTCCGGCCGGAGATCCGCCAGTACCTGATCGAGGACGACGACGACGAGGTGCCGTTCTCGCGGGTGCAGCGCTCCATCGTCTACCAGCGCGCCAAGGGCGTGCTCGAAACCCGCCCCTTTGGCAGCCAGAACGCTTTTTACAAGCCCGGCTACGAGTGGATGAACCACTCGCTGGAGCCGGCCGAAATCACCTCGCATGATTTTCGCGTCGACATCGGCGGGCCGCAGTGCGCGCAGCCGTACTCGGCCAGCGTGTTCAACATCTCGGCGATGAGCTTCGGCGCGCTCTCCGCCAACGCCATCCTCGCGCTCAACGAGGGCGCCCGCCGCGGCGGCTTCTATCACGACACCGGCGAAGGTTCGATTTCGCGCTGGCACCGCAAGAACGGCGGGGATCTGGTCTGGGAAATCGGCTCGGGCTACTTCGGCTGTCGCGATGCGCAGGGGCGCTTCGACCTGGAACGCTTCCGCGCCAACGCGATCGACCCGCAGGTGAAGATGATCGAGATCAAGCTCAGCCAGGGGGCCAAGCCGGGGCAGGGCGGCATCCTGCCTGCGCCGAAGGTTTCAGCCGAGATCGCCGAGGCGCGCGGCGTGCCGATGGGTGAGGACTGCCTGTCGCCGGCGCGCCACAGCGCGTTCGAAGGGCCGACCGGGCTGCTGGAATTCCTCCAGACCCTGCGCGAGGCCAGCGGCGGCAAGCCGGTGGGATTCAAGCTCGCCATCGGCCATCCCTGGGAATGGTTCGAGATCGCCAAGGCGATGCGTGCCACCGGCATCCTGCCCGATTTCATCGTGGTGGACGGCGGCGAAGGCGGCACGGGCGCGGCGCCGCTGGAGTTCATCGACCACGTCGGCGTGCCGATGCGCGAGGGGCTCATGCTGGTGCACAACACCCTGGTCGGCCTCGACCTGCGCGACCGGATCCGCATCGGTGCGGCCGGCAAGATCACCACCGGGTTCGATCTGGCCTGCGTGCTGGCGCTGGGCGCGGACTGGGGCAATGCGGCGCGCGGCTTCATGTTCGCGCTCGGCTGCATCCAGGCGCTCAAATGCCACACCGGCCAGTGCCCGACCGGGATCACCACCCAGGACCCGAAGCGGCAGCGGGCGCTGGATGTACCCGACAAGTCCGAGCGCGTGGCGCGCTTCCACAAGGCCACGCTGCGCGCGCTGGGCGATCTGCTGGCGGCGGCCGGCCTCACCCATCCCGATCAGCTGGGACCCGAGCACATCATGCGTCGCGTTTCGGGCAGCGAAGTGCGCTCGCTCGCCGCGCTGCACGCCTGGCTCAAGCCCGGCGAACTTCTTTCCGGCACGCCCGGACACGCGGTGTTCCAGCGCTTCTGGACCGAGGCCACGCCCGATCGCTTCGCGGTGCCGGAGGAGCTTCTGGCGAGGCGCGCGAGCCGGGCGATCTAGAGCGGCAGCGCGATCGGCGCTGCCGCGATCAGCCTGGCACGAGTAGATCCATGAACTCGCGCACCGGCATCTTCTCCAGCGCCGCCTGATCCAGCGCCACCGCCAGGATCTGCGCCTGTCGCGCCGGCGAAAAGCGTCGCGCCAGGTTGCGTCGGAACTTGGCTTCCAGCAGGGGAATGCCCTCGGCGCGGCGGCGGCGATGGCCGATCGGGTATTCGACCAGCACCTCGTCCATCACCGTGCCGTCGGTGAAGCTCACGGACAGTCCGTTGGCGATCGAGCGCTTCTCCGGATCGTGGTAGTCGGCGGTGAACTGCGGGTCTTCCACGCAGCGGATCTTCGCGCGCAGCGTGTCGATGCGCGGATCGGCGGCGACGGCATCCTCGTAGTCGGCCGCGGTCAGCCGCCCGAAGATCAGCGGCACCGCCACCATGTACTGGATGCAGTGGTCGCGGTCGGCGGGATTGTCGAGCGGGCCCTGCTTGTCGATGATGCGCACGCAGGCGGCCTGGGTCCGGATCACGATCTTGTCGATGTCCTCGACGCGGCGGCCGGTCGCCTTCAGCTTCTGGTGCAGGATCATCGCCGCCTCCACCGCGCTCTGGGCGTGGAACTCGGCCGGATAGCTGATCTTGAACAGCACGTTCTCGGCCACATAGCTGCCGAAATCGCGCTCGAAGCGGAATTCCCGGCCCTGGAAAGAGACGTCGTAGAACCCCCAGGCCGGCGCGGTCAGCGCGCCCGGATAGCCCATTTCCCCGCGCTGTGAAATCAGCGCCAGGCGCACCGCGCGGCTGGTCGCATCGCCCGCCGCCCAGCTCTTGCGCGAGCCGGTATTGGGCGCGTGGCGGTAGGTGCGCAGGCTCTGCCCGTCCACGAACACCTGCGACAGGGCGGCCAGCGACTGCTCGCGATCCAGCCCCAGCAGCCGGCACGCCACCGCAGTCGAGGCCAGCTTCACCAGCGCCACGTGGTCGAGGCCGACCTGGTTGAAGGAGTTCTTCAGCGCCATCACGCCCTGGACTTCATGCGCCTTGATTACGCACTCGAGCACCTCGCGCATCGTCACCGGATCGCCGCTGCGGCTGCGCCAGTCGGCCAGCGCCAGGATCGCGCCGAGGTTGTCGGAAGGGTGCCCCCACTCGGCCGCGAGCCAGGTGTCGTTGTAGTCCAGCCAGCGGATCGTCGCGCCGATGTCGAACGCTGCCTTCACCGGATCGAGCTGGTGCGCCGTGCCCGGCACCCGCGCCCCGTTGGCCAGCGTCGCGCCCGGCACCACCGGCCCCAGCAGCTTGGTGCAGGCCGGATAGTCGAGCGCCTCGAAGGCGCAGCCGAGCGAGTCGATCAGGATGTGCCGCGCCGTGGTCCAGGCCAGCGCCGATTCGGGCCGGAAGTCGCGCACATAGTCGGCGATGCGCACCAGCACCTCATCCCAGTCCGGCCGGGTGTTGTCGTTGAAACTGCTCATTGCGACTGATCCTTATTCGCGTTCAGTCCCGCAATTCTACTCCCGCGCCTCGCCCCGCCGGTCATCCGGTGCCGAAACGCTGCTCCCGGCGTGCTTTTTGTCTCCGGATGCCTGGCTCGGCGCGTTGTTCCCGGGTGCGTCCGCCTGCCGTGCGGCATCGGTCCGGAAAACGCCGTGCGGTCCGTTCGGAGCCGCGCTGCCGCAGACCGGCCCCGGATCATGTCCGGGGCAGGCTCTACGTGGCCGACGCCGTTCCGCGGTTGGCTTCGATGAAGTCCTGCGCGAAGCGCTGCAGGACGCCGCCGGCGCGGTAGATGTGCACATCCTCGTCCGAATCCAGGCGGCAGGTGACGGGAACGTCCACGGTTTCGCCATGCCTGCGGTGGATGACGAGGGTGAGCGTTGCGCCGGGGGCGATGTCGCCACGCACGTCATAGGTTTCGGTACCGTCGATGGCGAGCGTCTTGCGGGTGGTGCCGGGCTGGAACTGCAGCGGCAGCACGCCCATGCCGACGAGATTGGTGCGGTGGATGCGCTCGAAGCCTTCGGCGGCGATGGCCTCCACGCCGGCCAGGCGCACGCCCTTGGCGGCCCAGTCGCGGCTCGAACCCTGGCCGTAGTCGGCGCCGGCGATGATGATCAGCGGCTGCTTGCGCTGCATGTAGGTTTCGATCGCCTCCCACATGCGCATTACCGTGCCGTCGGGTTCAACGCGGGCCAGCGAGCCCTGCTTCACTTCGCCGTCCACCACCGCCATTTCGTTGATCAACTTGGGGTTGGCGAAGGTGGCGCGCTGTGCGGTGAGATGGTCGCCGCGGTGGGTGGCGTAGGAATTGAAGTCCTCCTCCGGCAGGCCCATTTTCGCCAGGTATTCGCCCGCCGCGCTGGACGCGAGGATGGCGTTGGAGGGTGAAATGTGGTCGGTCGTGATGTTGTCGGGCAGCACCGCGAGCGGGCGCATGCCGGTGAGGCTGCGTGCACCCGCCAGCGCGCCGTCCCAGTAGGGCGGGCAGCGCACGTAGGTGCTCATCTCGCGCCACGGGTAGAGCGGATCGTGTGACGCCGTCCCGGCGGCGCGGCGCGCGAACATCGGCTCGTAGATGCGGCGGAACTGCTCGGGCTTCACGTGCGCCTTCACGACCGCGTCGATCTCCGCATCGGAAGGCCAGAGGTCCTTGAGCGTGACGGGCCTGCCGTCGGCATCGGTGCCCAGCACGTCCTTTTCGATGTCGAAGCGCACCGTGCCGGCCAATGCGTAGGCGATCACCAGCGGCGGCGAGGCGAGGAAGGCCTGCTTGGCGTAGGGGTGGATGCGCCCGTCGAAGTTGCGGTTGCCCGACAGCACCGCGGTCACGTAGAGGTCGCGCTCCAGCACTTCCTTCTGGATCGCGGGATCGAGCGCGCCGCTCATGCCGTTGCAGGTGGTGCAGGCGAAGCCGACGATGCCGAAGCCCAACTGCTCCAGCTCGGGCAGGAGGCCGGATTCCTCCAGGTACAGCTGCACCGCCTTCGAGCCGGGCGCGAGCGAACTTTTGACCCAGGGTTTGCGGCTGAGGCCGCGGGCGTTGGCGTTGCGCGCCAGAAGTCCCGCGGCGATCACGTTGCGCGGGTTGGAGGTGTTGGTGCACGAGGTGATGGCGGCGATGATCACCGCGCCGTCCGGGATCCGCCCCTCGGCTTCGTCGCGGCGCGCCGCGGCGAGCTTGGACTCGTCCGCGATGCCGCGCTCGGAAAGATCGCTCACCGGCAGGCGGCGGTGCGGATTGCTGGGGCCGGCGAGGGTGCGGGTGACGTTGGAAAGATTGAAATGCAGGCTGCGCTCGTACTGCGCTTCGGCCAGCGCGTCGGCCCAGAAGCCGCAGTGCTTGGCATAGGTTTCCACCAGCGCCACCTGCGCGTCGCTGCGGCCGGTGAGCTTCAGGTAATCGATGGTGTTGTCGTCGATGAAGAACATCGCCGCCGTGGCCCCGTACTCGGGTGCCATGTTGGAAATCGTGGCGCGATCGCCGATGGTCAACGCCGCCGCACCGGGGCCGCGGAACTCCAGGTAGGCACCGACCACGCGCTCCTTGCGCAGGAACTCGGTCAGCGCCAGCACCACGTCGGTGGCGGTGATGCCGGGGCCGGGGCGGCCGGCAAGCTCCACCGCCACGATGTCGGGCAGGCGCATCATCGAAGCGCGCCCGAGCATCACGCTTTCGGCCTCCAGCCCGCCGACGCCCACCGCGATCACACCCAGCGAATCGACGTGCGGGGTGTGCGAATCGGTGCCCACGCAGGTGTCGGGGAAGGCCACGCCGTCCTTCACGTAGACCACCGGCGACATCTTCTCCAGGTTGATCTGGTGCATGATCCCGTTGCCCGCCGGGATCACGTCGACGTTGTCGAACGCGCCCTTGCACCACTCGATGAAGTGGAAGCGGTCGGCGTTGCGGCGGTCCTCGATGGCGCGGTTTTTGGCGAAGGCGTCCGGATCGAAACCCGGCGCTTCCACCGCCAGCGAGTGGTCCACGATGAGTTGTACCGGCACCACCGGGTTCACCTGTGCCGGATCGCCGCCTTCCCTGGCGATCGCCTCGCGCAGGCCGGCGAGATCCACCAGCGCGGTGAGGCCGAGGATGTCGTGCGTGACCACGCGGGTGGGGAACCACGGGAAATCGAGATCGCGCCGGCGCTCGATCAGCTGGCCCAGATACGCGGGAACATGCGCCGGATCGGCCATGCGCACGAGGTTCTCGGCGTGCACCCGCGCCGTGTACGGCAGCCCCGCCCAGGCCCCGGGCCGGATCGCGTCCACCGCCGCGCGGGCGTCGAAGTAGTCGAGGGAAGTGCCGGGAAGGGGTTTGCGGTGCTGGGAGTTCATGGCTGGCTGTCGGGAATGGGGAGTGGAGAATGGAGAATCGGGATTGGTGAACCCACCGCACCGGTGCAGTAGCGATGAGGGCTTGCCCCCTCACCCCAACCCTCTCCCCCGCCGGGGGCAGGGGAGAGGGAGTCCATGTGAGGCAGATTCGCCGCTTACTTGCGCTCGGCCAGCGGCACGAACGTGCGATCTTCCGGCCCGGTGTAATTGGCGCTGGGGCGGATGATCTTGCCGTCGATGCGCTGTTCGATCACATGGGCGCTCCAGCCGGCGGTGCGTGCCAGCACGAACAGCGGGGTGAACATCGCCGTGGGCACGCCCATCATGTGGTAGCTCACCGCGCTGAACCAGTCGAGGTTGGGGAACATCTTCTTGATGTCCCACATCACCGATTCCAGCCGCTCGGCGATGTCGTACATCTTCATGTTGTCCTGCTCGGCGGAAAGCTCGCGCGCGACCTCCTTGATGACCTTGTTGCGCGGATCGGAAACGGTATAGACCGGATGCCCGAAGCCGATGATGACTTCCTTCTTCTCCACGCGGGCGCGGATGTCGGCCTCGGCGTCATCTGGATTCTCGTAGCGCTTCTGGATCTCGAACGCGACCTCGTTGGCACCGCCGTGCTTGGGCCCGCGCAGCGCGCCGATGCCGCCGGTGATGCACGAATGCATGTCGCTTCCGGTGCCGGCGATGACGCGGCAGGTGAAGGTGCTGGCGTTGAACTCGTGCTCGGCGTAGAGGATCAGCGAGGTGTGCATGGCGCGCACCCAGGAGTCGCGCGGCTTCTCACCGTGCAAAAGGTGCAGGAAGTGGCCGCCGATGGAGTCGTCGTCGGTCTCCACGTCGATGATCCGGCCGTTGTGGCTGTAGTGGTACCAGTACAGCAGCATCGAGCCGAAACTGGCCATCAGCTTGTCGGCGATGTCGCGCGCGCCGGGATGGTTGTGGTCGTCCTTCTCCGGCAGCACGCAGCCGAGCACCGAGACGCCGGTGCGCATCACGTCCATCGGATGCGCCGAGGGCGGCAGTTCTTCCAGCGCCGACTTCACCGCGGCGGGAATGCCGCGCAGCGCGCGCAGCTTGGCCTTGTAGGCGGCCAGTTCGGCGCGGTTGGGCAGCTTGCCGTGCACCAGCAGGTGCGCGATTTCCTCGAATTCGCAGGTCTGCGCCAGGTCGAGGATGTCATAGCCGCGGTAGTGCAGGTCGTTGCCGGAGCGGCCCACGGTGCACAGCGCGGTGTTGCCGGCGGCTGTGCCGGACAGGGCGACGGATTTCTTGGGCTTGAAGCCGGGGACGGTGGTGGATTCGCTCATGGGGTTTCTCCAAGGTGGGTCGGGGTTGCATCCCCGACGGCTTCTGATCGGATTCAACCCGGCACGTCGGAGGCGCAGCCTCGACCTGCGGGATCATTTCTTCGCCGCAAACAGTGCGTCGAGCTGTTGTTCGAAGGCGTGGTAGCCGATCCGGTCGTACAGTTCCTCGCGGGTCTGCATGGTGTCGACCACGCTGCGCTGGTGGCCGTCGCGGCGCACCGCGGTGTAGACGTTTTCCGCGGCCTTGTTCATGGCGCGGAAGGCCGACAGCGGGAACAGCTGGATCGCCACGCCCGCCGACGCCAGTTCGTCACGCGAGAACAGCGGGGTGGCACCGAACTCGGTGATGTTGGCCAGCACCGGCACCTTCACCGCATCGACGAAGCGGCGATAGGTGGCAAGGTCGTACGCCGCCTCGGCGAAGATGCCGTCGGCACCGGCCTCGACGCAGGCGATGGCGCGCTCGATCGCGGCGTCCACGCCGTCCACCTGGATCGCATCGGTGCGCGCGATCAGGAAGAAATCCGGGTCGGTCCTGGCATCGGCGGCGGCCTTCACGCGATCGGCCATCTCGCCCTGCGGGACGATTTCCTTGCCGGGCCGATGGCCGCAGCGCTTGGCCCCGACCTGGTCCTCGATGTGGCAGGCGGCGGCGCCGGCCTTGATCAGGCTCTTGACCGTGCGCGCGATGTTGAAGGCGCTGGGGCCAAAGCCCGTGTCGATGTCCACCAGCAGCGGCAGGTCGCACACGTCGGTGATGCGGCGCACGTCGATCAGCACGTCTTCCAGCGTGTTGATGCCCAGGTCCGGCAGGCCCAGCGAGCCTGCGGCCACGCCGCCGCCGGAGAGATAGATCGCCTTGAAGCCGGCGCGCCTGGCCAGCAGGGCGTGGTTGGCGTTGATGGCACCGATCACCTGCAGCGGCGATTCGGCGGCAAGGGCGGCGCGGAAGGCAGCACCGGCGGAGCGTGGTTGGGTCATGGTGTCATCCTCGTGAAGCCGATTGCACGGCATCGGCCAGTGGGCTTTCCGGCGGCGCGGCATGGAACCGATCGCGGCAGCCGGCCCGGGTCCGATGCACCCGGTCGGCGGGCTGCGGCGCGCCGAGTTCGTGTCCAGCCCCGAAAGTCGCCGCCGGAAACGTGCATTGTAGCCGGCCTGTCCGCCGTCCTCGCTCTGAACCCCGGTTCACTTTTTCGCCTCCGCCCGTTCCCCGGCGTGAGGCCGAACCGGCATCGTCGTGCGGTTTTGCGCATCGGTGCGCGGTTTTCGCTGCACTGCAGCTTGATTTTTCGTTCAGGGCTTGACAAGGCCGGATGTTGCGGTACAGCATCGGGTCATGTCTTCCAGCCAGTCCCAACGCGAGTCGTCCCGGAAGCCGCAGCCCGCCCACGGTGCGCTCCTTCTTGGTCTTGGACTCATTAGCCGATACCCGTGCGGAACGGCGGCTTGGGCCTGACGAAGCAGAACCTCCCAAGATACCGAAACCCCGCACCGGCCGCCGGATGCGGGGTTTCCTGTTTCTGGGCCTGACGAAAAGCAACGGAACCCGCCATGCACAGCGACGCCATCAAGACCGGACCCGACCACGCCGCCGCGCGCGCCATGCTGCGCGCCACCGGATTGAGCGGCGAGGACATCAGAAAGCCGCTGATCGCGGTGGTTCACACTTGGACGGACGTGTCGCCCTGCAACCTCAACCTGCGCGACCTGGCGCAGGACGTGAAGCGCGGGGTGATCGAAGCCGGCGGCACCCCGTTCGAGTTCAACACCATTGCCGTCACCGACGGCATCGCGATGGGCAGTCCGGGCATGTGCGCGTCCCTGCCTTCGCGCGAGGTCATTGCCGATTCCATCGAGCTGGCGGTGCGCGGCCACTGCCTGGACGGCGTGGTGGTGCTGTGCGGCTGCGACAAGACCATTCCGGCCGCGGCGATGGCGCTGGCGCGCCTCGATCTTCCCGGCCTGATGCTTTACGGCGGCAGCATCATGCCCGGCTGCCACAAGGACCAGGCGATCACCATCCAGGACGTGTTCGAGGCGGTCGGCGCGCACGCGGCCGGCACCATCGACGACAGGGAGCTGGAGGAAATCGAAGGCGAGGCCTGCCCCGGTGCCGGTGCCTGCGGCGGCCAGTTCACCGCCAATACCATGGCGCTGGCGACCACCTTCCTGGGGCTCGCGCCGGTGGGCTTCAACGACATCCCCGCGCCCGATCCGGCCAAGCACGCCGCCGCCCACGCCTGCGGCCTGCGGGTGATGGAGCTGGTGCGCCAAGGTATTTCCGCGCGCTCTTTCGTCACCCCCGAATCGGTGCGCAACGCCACCGTGGCCGCCAATGCCACCGCAGGCTCGACCAACACCGTGCTGCACATGCTGGCCATCGCGCGCGAGGCCGGGTTTCACTTCGAGCTGGACGCCTTCGACGAAATCTCCCGCCGCACCCCGGTCATCGCCGATCTGAAACCCGGCGGTCGCTTCATGGCTCCCGACATGCACGCCGCGGGCGGCTCGCGCCTGCTGGGCCAGCGTCTGATGGAAGCGGGCCTGATCACCGACCAGCCCACGGTCAGCGGCAAGACCCTGTTCGAGGAATTCGCCAGCGCGCAGGAAACCCCGGGCCAGGAAGTGCTGCTGACCATCGAGAAGCCGGTCAAGGCGCGCGGCGGCTACGGCATCGTTTACGGCAACATCGCGCCCGACGGCTGCGTGGTGAAGCTCGCCGGACACGAGGCGCTGCGCTTCGAAGGCACGGCGCGCGTGTTCGACGGCGAAGACGCCGCCTTCCGGGCCGTGCAGCACCGCCGGATCGTCGCCGGCGACGTGGTCGTGATCCGCGGCGAAGGCCCGGTCGGCGGCCCCGGCATGCGCGAGATGCTGGCCGTCACCGCCGCACTGATCGGCCAGGGCCTGGGCGGCGAAGTCGCGCTCATCACCGACGGGCGGTTCTCCGGCGCGACCTACGGCTTCATGGTCGGCCACATCTGCCCGGAAGCCGCGCTCGGCGGCCCCATCGGCAGGCTCGTCGACGGCGACCGCATCGTGATCGATGTGGATGCCCGCACCATCTCCACCGACGCCGACCTCGATGCCCGCCCGGTGTCCTGGCAGCCGCACCGGGTCGAAGAATCCGGCGCGCTGGCCAAGTTTGCGGCGCTGGTTTCTCCGGCGTCGGAGGGTGCCGTGACGGCGTTTCCGCCCAGGCGGGAATAGGGAATGGGGAACGGGGAATCGGGGGAAGGTTCATCGCAACCCCGAACTTCCGCTCCATCCCCACCTGTACCGCCAACCCACAGCCCACGAATCCCCGCTTCTAACCATTCTCCATTCTCCATTCACCCTTCCCGCAACGGAGTTGCCTCATGAAAACCTACACCACCGCCGACGCCAATCCCGCCGCGCTGCGCGACAAGCTCACCGTCATCTACGGCTACGGCAGCCAGGGCAGGGCGCATGCGCGCAACCTGCGTGATTCGGGGTTCAACGTGCTGGTGGCCGCACGCCCCGATGGTGCCAGTTTCAAGCAGGCGCAGGAGGATGGTCTGGCGGTGGATACGCCGGAGAACGCGATTCCGAAGGCCGACCTGATCGCGCTGCTGACGCCCGACATGGTGCAGGCCGAACTGTATGAACAGATCGTTGCGCCGCTCGCCAAACCGGGCGCGGCGCTGCTGTTCGCGCACGGCTTCAACGTGCATTTCGGTGCCATCACCCCGCGCCAGGATCTGGACGTGATCCTGGTCGCGCCCAAGGGCCCCGGCGCGCTGGTGCGCAGCCAGTACGAGGAAGGCCGCGGCGTGCCCTCGCTGTTCGCGATCCATCAGGACGCCACCGGCAAGGCCAGGGAGCTCTCGCTGGCCTACGCCGACGGCATCGGCGGCACCCGCGGCGGCGTCATCGAGACGACCTTCCCGGAGGAAACCGAAACCGATCTGTTCGGCGAGCAGGCGGTGCTGTGCGGTGGCGCGACCGAGCTGGTGGTGATGGGTTTCGAGACCCTGGTGGAAGCCGGCTACCAGCCCGAGATCGCCTATTACGAAGTACTGCACGAGTTGAAGCTGATCGTCGACCTGCTCAACGAGGGCGGATTGGCGCGCATGCACCAGTTCATCTCCGAAACCGCGCAGTACGGCGACCTCACGCGCGGCCCGCGCGTGGTCGACGAGCACGCGCGCACGCAGATGCGCCAGGTGCTCAAGGAAATCCGGGACGGCACCTTCGCACGCGAGTGGATCGCCGAGCACAAGGCCGGCCGCGCCAACTACCAGGCCCTCAAGCAGAAGGATCTGGACCACCCGATCGAGGAGGTGGGCCGCCGGCTGCGCGCCTCGATGAGCTGGCTGAAGGATTCGGCATCGGCGAAGAAGGCTGCTGCCTGATCCAGGTAACCGGAGGCTTCGCCTGTGTTTGCGAAGCCCCCAAACCACGTCATCCCAGCCTTCGCCGGGATGACGGATCGAGGGGTTTCCCGGGCTTTTCAGGAATCCCCGAAACACCGCGTTTCCCGAACCACCGCAACGAGGCACGCCATGAGCGATCACGTACGCATCTTCGATACCACCCTGCGCGATGGCGAGCAGTCGCCCGGCTGCTCCATGACCACGCCTCAGAAACTTCTCCTTGCGCAGCAGCTCGCGGACCTCGGGGTGGACATCATCGAGGCCGGCTTCGCGGCGGCCAGTCCGGATGACTTCAACGCGGTGAAGTCCATCGCCAAGCTGGTCAGAGGCAGCACCGTGGCCGCACTGGCACGCTGCCAGCGCGAGGACATCGAGCGCGCGGCGGCGGCGGTGGAGCCGGCGGAAAAGTCACGCATCCATGTCTTCATCGCCACCTCGGACCTGCACATGGAGCACAAGCTGCGGATGCGCCGCGAGGAAGTGCTCGAGTCCATCGCCACCCACGTCGCGCTGGCGCGCTCGTACTGTGCGGACGTGGAGTTTTCGGCCGAGGACGGCTCGCGCTCGGATCGCCAGTTCCTCGCCCGCGCGCTGGAGGTGGCAATCGATGCGGGAGCCACCACGCTCAACATTCCCGACACCGTGGGCTACGCGGTGCCGGCGGAGTACGGCGAGCTGTTCGCCTGGCTGCGGGCGAACGTGCGCGGTGCCGATCAGGTCGTCTTTTCCTCGCACTGCCACGACGATCTCGGCCTGGCTGTCGCCAACTCGCTGGCCGCCGTCGAGAACGGCGCGCGCCAGATCGAGTGCACCATCAACGGCATCGGCGAACGCGCCGGCAATGCCGCGATGGAAGAGATCGTGATGGCGCTGCGCACCCGCAAGCCGTATTACGGCCTGGAAACACGCATCAACACGCCGCGCCTGTACGCGGTTTCGCGCCAGCTGGTTTCGCTCACCGGCTCGCAGATCGCGCGCAACAAGGCCATCGTCGGCGAGAACGCCTTCGCGCACGAATCGGGCATCCACCAGCATGGCATGCTGCGCAACCGCGCCACCTACGAAATCATGTCGCCCGAAGACGTCGGCGTGCCGCGGTCCTCGCTGGTGCTGGGCAAGCACTCGGGTCGCGCCGCGCTGGCCGACCGCTTCAAGGCGCTGGGCCATAGCCTGGACGAAGAGGCGCTGAACCGCGCCTTCGCCGCGTTCAAGGCACTGGCGGACCGCAAGAAAGAAGTGTTCGACGCGGATCTGGAAGCCATCGCGCTGGGTTCCAGCGGCGAAGAGACCGGCCCGTGGTGCCTCACGCGCCTGCAGATCGCCGGCCGCATCGGGCAGGGTGGCAATCCCGAGGCGCTGATCGAGCTGGAGCACGCCGATGGCCGCAAGCTGCGCCAGGCTGCGCTCGGCGATGGGCCGGTGCATGCGATGTTCTCGGCCATCGAATTCGCCACCGGCTTCCACTACGGGCTCAAGGACTACCAGGTGCGCTCGCTGTCCGTGGGCGAGGACGCCCAGGGCGAGGCGCGCGTCACCGTCCACGCCGACGGCCGCGACTACCACGGCCGCGCCGTCTCCACCGACGTGCTCGAAGCCAGCGCCCTGGCCTATCTGGAAGTGGTCAACCGCTTCGAGCGGCGGCGCGCGCTGGTCGCGCAGAGCGAGGCGGCCTGATTTTCGGTTCCCTCTCCCCCGCTTGCGGGGGAGAGGGGGCAGGGTGAGGAGGCGAGCGCCGCAGGCGCGAGTGCTTCTGCTTTTCCAGACCGGAAGCCCCCCTCACCCCAGCCCTCTCCCCCGATGGGATCGGAGAGAGGGAGCACACAGCCGCCGGTCCTCAATCCCGATTCCCGATTCCGATTCCGATTCCCGCCAATGAAAACCATCATCGACAAAATCTGGGACGCGCACTGTGTGCGCCCGGAATCCGACGACGCGCCGGCGGTGCTCTACGTGGACCTGCACCTGGTCCATGAGGTCACCACGCCGCAGGCCTTCGATGAGCTGCGCGCGCGCGGGCTCGCGGTGCGCCGCCCGGAGCGCACCCTGGCCACGCTCGATCATTCGACGCCCACCCTGCCGGCCAATCCGGACGGCACGCTGCCGTACAAGGACGCGGCCACGAGGAACCAGGTCGACACCATGCTGGCCAACTGCCGCGAGTTCGGCATCACCCTGCACGGCTTCGATTCGGGCCAGCGCGGCATCGTGCACGTGATGGGGCCGGAGCTGGGCGCGACCCAGCCGGGCATGACGATTGTCTGCGGCGACTCGCACACCGCCACCCACGGCGCGTTCGGCGCGCTCGCGTTCGGCATCGGCACCACGGAAGTGGGCCACGTGCTGGCGACCCAATGCCTGCTGCAGCGCCGCCCGAAAACCCTCGCGGTCACGGTCAACGGCACCTTGCCGCCGGAGGCCACGGCCAAGGATCTGATCCTGCACATCATCGGCGTGCTGGGCATGGACGGCGGCACCGGCCACGTCATCGAGTATCGCGGCGAGGCAATCCGTGCGCTCTCGATGGAAGGGCGCATGACGGTGTGCAACATGAGCATCGAAGCCGGCGCGCGCGCCGGCCTGATCGCGCCCGACGAGGTCACCTTCGCCTACCTGCGCGGCCGCCCGAACGCGCCGCAGGGCGCCGATTTCGACGCCGCGGTGGCGTGCTGGAAGCAGCTCGTCAGCGATCCCGACGCACGCTATGACCGCGAGGTCGTGATCGACGCCGCCGACGTGCGCCCCACCGTCACCTGGGGCACCAATCCCGGCCAGGTGATCGCGGTGGACCAGCACGTTCCCGCGCAGCGCACCGCCGCCGCCGCGCGCAGCCTGTCCTACATGGGATTCGACGGCGACGCGCCGCTGCTCGGGCGCAAGGTGGACGTGGTGTTCGTGGGCTCCTGCACCAACGGCCGCATCGAAGACCTGCGCGCCGTCGCCGGCGTGCTGCGCGGTCGCAAGGTCGCCAGCCACGTGCGCATGCTGGTGGTGCCCGGCTCCGAAGCGGTCAAGCGCCAGGCCGAGGCCGAAGGCATCCACACGGTCATCCTCGCCGCTGGCGCGCAGTGGCGCGAGCCAGGCTGCTCGATGTGTCTGGCGATGAACGGCGACGAGGTCGGCGCAGGCGAACTCTGCGTCTCCACCTCCAATCGCAACTTCGAGGGCCGCCAGGGCAAGGGCGCGCGCACCGTGCTGGCGAGCCCCGCCACCGCCGCCGCCTGCGCCGTCGCCGGCGTCATCGCCGATCCGCGCCAGTACCCGCCGCTTGTCGAGGAGGCCGCCTGATGGAACCCTTCACCCGCTTCGAATCCGTGGTTGCCGTGCTGCCGCAGGAAAACATCGACACCGACCAGATCATCCCGGCGCGCTTTCTCACCACCACGCAGCGTGCCGGCATCGGCCAGGGCTGCTTCGCCGACTGGCGCTTCGATGCCCAAGGCAACGAGCGCCCGGATTTCCCGCTGCATCGCCCCGAACTGCGCGGTGCCGGCATCCTCGCCGCCGGCCGCAACTTCGGCTGCGGCTCCTCGCGCGAACACGCGCCCTGGGCCCTGCACGACTACGGCATCCGCGCGGTGATCTCCACCCGCATCGCCGACATCTTCCGCAACAACGCGCTGAAAAACGGCGTGCTGCCCATCGTCGTCTCCGACGCCGACTGGCAGCGCATCGCCGGCTTCGAAGGCCGCAAGATCGTTGTCGATCTGGAGGCCCCGTGCATCGAACTGCCCGATGGCTCCACCATCGCCTTCGAAATCGAAGCCTTTGCCCGCGAGTGCCTGCTCAAGGGTGTGGACCAGCTCGGGTATCTGTTGCTGCAAGAGGGTGCAATCAGCGCGTTCGAGCAAGCACGGGCGGCGTAACCCCGCCTCACGGCGCGGTGCGTTGCATGGCTCTCCCACGACCTGCGGGGCTTCCCATGGAAAACGTCTCCAACACGCTGCGCATCCTTCTCGCTGCCGGCTTCGCGGCCAGTACGCCTGCGCAGGCGGATTCGGTCGTGGATGCCGCGTGCCAGACCACCGAGTTCAGGCCTGTCTGGGAAGACACCAACGCCGAACTGCCCTACAGCGCATTCCGCCTGGAAGTGCTGCCGGATTCCGCCCGCACGCCCGGCAACTTCGTCGCCACCATCGCAAAGCGCAGCACCGCCACCATCGAACTGGTACGCCCCACGCGCGCTTGTCGATGGGAGCTGACGGTTGACGATTGCCCGGCCATTGCCGAAGTCGCTGCAGGATTTTGTCGATCCGCCGTCCAACCACTGACCCTTCTTCCATACAAGACGCACTCATGAAAGCAACCATCGCCCTCCTCCCCGGTGACGGCATCGGCCCCGAAGTCGTTGCCCAGGCGCGCATCCTCCTCGACGCCATCGCCGCCCGCTTCGGCCACACCTTCACTATTGAGGAAGGCCTGATCGGCGGCATTGCCATCGATGAAACCGGCGATCCGCTGCCGCCGGAAACCGTCGCGCTGTGCGAGCGCGCTGATGCTGTGCTGCTGGGTGCGGTCGGCGGGCCGAAGTGGTCCGATCCCAACGCTCCCGTGCGTCCCGAACAAGGTTTGCTGAAACTGCGCGCCACCCTCGGCGTCTATGCCAACCTGCGTCCGGTCGCACCGCATCCGGCGGCGGCCAAATTCGCGCCGCTCAAGCCGGAGCTGCTGGAGGGCGTGGACCTGCTGTTCGTGCGCGAGCTTACGGGCGGCGCCTACTTCGGCGAAAAGGGCCGCGAGGACAACGGCCGCGTGGCCTTCGACGTGGCGCGCTATTCGGTGGAGGAAATCGAGCGCGTCACCCGCCGCGCCGCACAACTCGCGCGCGGGCGTCGCAAGAAGATCACCCACGTCGACAAGGCCAACGTGCTGGAAACCTCGCGCCTGTGGCGCAGCGTGGTCACGCGCGTGCTCGGCGACGAGTTCCCGGACATCGAATTCGAGCACGTGCTGGTCGATGCGATGACCATGCACCTGCTGCACCGCCCCGCCAGCTTCGACGTGATCCTCACCGAAAACCTGTTCGGCGACATCCTCACCGACGAAGCCTCGGTGCTGGCCGGTTCCATGGGCCTCTTGCCCAGCGCCTCGATCGGCGATGGCAGGGCGGGACTGTACGAACCGATCCACGGCTCGGCCCCGGACATCGCCGGCCAGGGCATCGCCAATCCCTACGCCACGCTGCTCTCGGTCGCGCTGCTGCTGCGCCATTCGCTCGGACTGGACGCCGAAGCGCGCGCGGTGGAAAGCGCGGTGTCGCAGGCGCTCGATGCCGGTGTGCTCACGCGCGATCTCACCGCCGAAGGCGCGGTATCCACCTCGCAGGCCGGCGAATACGTCGCAGCACGCGTGCGCGAAGCTGCATGAGCACCACCCCATGAACCGTCCGCACCCCGCTTCCGACGACGATACCGCCTGGCTGCGCGCCATCCTCACCGCGCCGGTGTACGACGTGGCCGAGCGCACGCCGCTCGATCTCGCGCGCCGCCTTTCCGCGCGCCTCAACAACACCGTGCTGCTCAAGCGCGAGGACGAACAGCCGGTGTTCTCCTTCAAGCTGCGCGGTGCCTACACCCGCCTGGCGCGGCTCACGCCCGAGGAACGCGCGCGCGGCGTGCTGGCGGTGTCCGCCGGCAACCATGCGCAGGGCGTGGCGCTGGGCGCGCGCAAACTCGGCATCGACGCGGTGATCGTGATGCCGGCCACCACGCCGCGCATCAAGTCCGACACGGTCGAAGCGCTGGGCGCGCGCGCGGTGCTGCACGGCGATTCCTACGATGATGCCGCGGCGCACGGCATGGCGCTGGCAAAAGCCGAAGGCCGCATCCTGATCCATCCCTACGACGACCCCGACGTGATCGCGGGGCAGGGCACGGTGGCGATGGAGCTGATGGCCCAGCATCCGGGCAGGCTCGACGCGGTGTTCATTCCCGTCGGCGGCGGCGGATTGGCGGCGGGCATGGTCACCTATCTCAAGGCGCTCGATCCCTCGGTGCGCGTGATCGCGGTGGAACCCGATGACGCCGCCTGCCTCAAGGCCGCCATGCTGCTGGGCGAGCCGGTGCCGCTGGAGCACGTCGGCATCTTCGTCGACGGCTGCGCGGTGCGGCAGGTCGGCGCGCTGCCGTTCGAACTTCTGCGGCGGCGCATCGACGAAGTCATCACGGTCGATTCGGACCAGGTATGCGCGGCGATCCGCGACGTGTTCGAAGACACCCGCTCCATCGTCGAACCGGCCGGTGCGCTCGCCGTGGCCGGCATCAAGCGCTGGTGCGCGAACAACCCCGGCACCGGGCGCACCTTCGCTGCGGTGCTGAGCGGTGCCAACATGAACTTCGATCGCCTCGGCTACGTCTCCGACCGCGCCGGCGTGGGCGAACAGCACGAGGCGCTGTTCGGCGTGACCATCCCGGAGCGGCGCGGTGCCTATCTCGACCTGATCCGCGCCATCGGCCAGCGCGCCATCACCGAATTCAACTACCGCTACCACGGCTCCAGCAACGCGCAGATTTATCTGGGCGTCGCGCTCAAGGGCGGCGGTGCCGAACGCACCGCCCTGGCCGACACCCTGCGAGGTGCCGGATATCCCGTGGCCGATTACACCGACAGCGAAGTCGCGCACGAGCACGTGCGCTACCTCGTCGGCGGCCCCGCGCCGCTGGCGCGCGAGCGCATCTTCCGTTTCGAGTTTCCCGAGCGCCCCGGCGCCCTGCGCCACTTCCTCGAAACCCTCGGCAGCCGCTGGAACATCAGCCTGTTCCACTATCGCAACCACGGTGCCGCCGATGGCCGCGTACTGTGCGGGTTCGAAGTGGCCGAATCCGACGATGCCGCTTTCGCCGCAGACCTGGAGAAACTCGGCTACTGGTACACGGAGGAAACCGGCAACCCCGCGCTGCTGCAGTTCGGGCTCGGCGGCGCTGCCATCCCCGACAGCTAGCCCGCGCGCACCACCCCGCGTCGAAGCGTTCGCAGGCCGTCAGGCAAGGCGGATCAATGGTCCCCGCAGGCCGCAATGCCCACCGCGTTATCCGCCATCCCCGCGAAGGCCGGGATCCATGCTGCTGCCAGGGAATGGGGTGGACAGACCTTCGTCCATCAGAAACAGCAATTCGGCGAGGCACGACGGCAGAAACTTGTTCAGACCTTTCTTCAGATAATCCGGCTCAGGCTGGGAGCATCGCCGCAGGCCGCCCCTGCGCGGGTGACCCAAGTCGGGAGCACAGTCGTAGGTCGCCCCTGCGCGGGCGACGGGCTTTGGAACGGCGGCAGCTGGGGCATGCCGCAGGTCGCCCCGTCGCGGATGCCGCCTGCCATTGGCGAGAATGAAGCGTCGAATCCAGCCGACGTACGCCTCCTCGGTGCGTCGCGCCAACCCGAGCCGGCGGAGCCTGCCGCGCACCTCGTCCAGCAGACGCGGGCGCGGCGACGCGTCCGCTGGCAGCGGCCTTGCACCACCCTTCTTCTCGTGTGACCATCCACCCATAGCCCAGCCCCCGGTTCGCCAAGAAACGCTGCAAGATTAGGCTGACTGGATAGGCTGCACGATCAGAACAACCCCTTGTTTCGGCTAAGACTTTTGCTTTGCGCCGTCCGTAAACGGCGGGATTAGGCTGCAGAGTTAGGCTGACGCATGGGGTCGAATTGTAGTTAGGTTCTACTCGGCACAACAACACCTGGAGAGAGTCTCATGAAGCACATCAATGCCATCCTCGCAGCTTCTCTTATATACATTAGCTCCCTACCGCTGTACGCATCTGAATCCATACAGACTGCAAGCAACGGAGTGGAAATATCTGTCAAATCAGATGATTTTGCTGATCGCTACGAATATTCCGCTCCTGCCATTAAGTTCGGAACCATCAGTGCAGACAATGGCGCCATATTTCTAGCAAGAGTAAAGTCCGCCGGCACATTTACTCCCGTTACAATTCAGGGCTTCATAATGTACAGAGGTGAGTGGCGCAGGTATTCAACTGCAATATTCCGCGGAGGCGAAACAGCGACACTTTCAAACACGCAAAGAAAGGTTGTAACCTGCAGTTCGAGACCTTGTGTGTTGTCCGAATATTACATAATTCATGTCACGCAAGAACAGATCGATAAGTACACATCTGATGGAAAACTGGAAATTCAACTGCGCAGCCAAGATGCCAATCACTTCATGATTTCAATTCCAGCAAACTATGTGCAGGCATTGCTTGAAGTAACCAATGGCAACTGATGCCCCAAACCTAACTAGTAATTCAACCCGACCGCGCTTCGCGCGGCGGGTTAATTGGGCGTTAGGCCGCAATATGTCACACCGTCCCATCAACTCTGCTAAAGGAATGCCCACGTCCATGCTCTCCGTCAAATATCGTCAGCTTGTGCGTTCAAGTGCAATTTACGATCTCGTCGCAACTGCAGCATTCGCTACACCATGGACATTTCACATAGTCCATCAAATGCTAGGTCAGATCTCGCCCCTTCCGGCATTTGAGCCATTGCACGTCCTTTTTGCCAACCTTCTTGGCAGCATCGTCATAGTCTGGTCTCTTCTGCGCATCTGGAACCCGCAACCTATCTTTGGGCTTTTTGATACCGCAGCTCGTACCTTATTCTTTATCTGGCAGTTGTATTATCTTCTGGTCATGAATGGAGCTTCGATTGTTTGGTTTTTCGCCGCATTTGAATTTGCTTTCGGGCTGTCTCAAGGCTACGGTTACTGGCTTCTTCATAAGGTTCAAAGTGGTGCACCTACGAACTGCAAGGTCGTTAGATACTTTGCTACTGCGGCCTAACCCATCCATCGAGAGGGACCGCCTATCGGCGGCCCCTCATGTCAGACGTTAGGCCGCATGGCATCCGTCCTCGCAATCGTCCAGTTCGCTCTCGTGCCGGTCCTGCTAGCGGTGGCTCTGGCCGTGCGCTTCGCCGGCGTCTCAAAGCCACTCAACGTCGTTGATTACGCTCGCGTCTCGGATCCTGTGGCGCTCCATCGCTGGGCAGGAAACAGGCTTC
>JAMLIV010000010.1 GCA_023954075.1 Lysobacteraceae bacterium | reverse complement strand
CGCTGTCGTGCACCATCAGGCCGGCCGGCTTGTTCACCACGGCGAGCGCCTCGTCGCGGTACAGCACCTCCAGCGCACCGCTGCCGGCCGCGCTCACGGCCGCGCCGCCGTCAGCGGCAGCGCGTGGCCGGCCTTGACCACGCGCAGCACCAGGCTGGAGTTCACGTCAGCCACCAGTCCGGCCGCCAGCAGGCGGTCGAGCAGGAAGCGCGAGAAGTGCTCGAGGTCCGCGACCGCGATGTGCAGCAGATAGTCCATGTCGCCGGTCAGGGCGTGGCAGGACACCACCTCGTCCCAGGACTGCACCAGCTCGGCGAAGCGTTCCACCCGCTCGCGGTCGCGGTGTTCCAGCTGCAGCCGCACGAAGGCCTGCAGGCCCAGGCCGATCCGTGCCGGATCGAGCCGCGCCCCGAAGCCTGCGATCACGCCCTCGCGTTCCAGCCGCTGCACCCGCCGCAGGCAGGCCGAAGGCGACAGGTTCACCCGCTCGGCCAGCTCGGCGTTGGTCTGCCGGCCTTCGGTCTGCAGCAGGGCGAGCAGGGTCAGGTCGATGCGGTCGAGATGAGGGGGCGAATGGCTCATTGTTCGAAGAATAGCGCGATCTACGCAATGAACGTGCATTTCGTTCCGGAATATGCGCAACAAAGCAAGCCGATTGCGCGCAAGGCCCGATACATTGGGCACTTCAGTGCATTGGAGTGCGACCATGATCCCGCAGCGCCTGGAGCATCAGGTCACCGACAAGGGCTTCGTGCCGATCTACGCCACCGGCGTGGTCGAGCAGCCGTGGGGCGACTACGGCACGACCGACCACGCGGTCTGGAGCCGGCTCTACGCGCGCCAGCGCGAGGTGCTGCGCGGTCGCGCCTGCGACCAGTTCCTCGCCGCCATGGCGGCCCTGCGCATGGACGAGGCGCGCATCCCGCGTTTTTCCGATCTGAACCTGCACCTCGAGCGTGCCACCGGATGGCGGCTGGTGGCGGTGGAGGGGTTGCTTCCCGAAGTGGACTTCTTCGGCCACCTCGCGGCGCGCGAGTTCCCCGTCACCTGGTGGATCCGCACGCCCGAGCAGATGGACTACCTGGCCGAACCGGATCTCTTCCACGATCTGTTCGGCCACGTGCCGCTGCTGATGGATCCGGTGTTTGCCGATTACATGTGCGCCTACGGGCGCGGCGGCCTCAAGGCGATGGGGCTGGGCGAAGACGCGCTGGCGCAGCTGGCGCGGCTGTACTGGTACACCGTGGAGTTCGGGTTGATACGGGGGAGTGAGGGGCTGCGCATCTACGGATCGGGGATCCTGAGCAGCGCAGGGGAGAGCCGGTATGCGGTCGAATCCGATGCGCCCAACCGCATCGGGTTCGACCGCGACCGCATCATGCGCACCCGCTACCGCATCGACAGCTACCAGCGCGGCTACTTCGTGATCGACAGCTTCGAGCAGCTGTTCGAAGCCACCCGTCCGGACTTCACCCCCATCTATGCCAGGCTGGCGGACCTGCCACCCTGGGCCGCCGGCGAAATTGCCCCGGGTGATGACGTCATCACCTGCGGTACCGGCGAAGGCTGGAGCGACACGCCGGACGCGTGAGCCGGCAGCCCCGGTCCTGCCTGATTCTCGCGCCCGCAGTGGCTCAGCGGTGCGGCGCGGACCTGCGCGCAGCACGCGTCGCGCGTGCCGGGCACGGCGTTGAATCGGCCCCGGCGGCAGGCGCGCATGCCCTATCATCCGGCTTCCCTTCCGTGAGCCGCTCCCGCAAGCGGCGTTGCCATGACCGTCCACCAAAGCATCCTCGACCTGATCGGCCACACGCCGATGCTGCGCACCCACCGGCTCGATACGAATGGCTGCGAGCTGTACCTGAAGCTGGAAAACACCAATCCCGGCGGCTCGATCAAGGATCGCATCGGGCTGTCGATGATCGCGGCGGCCGAGCAGGCCGGAAAGATCAAACCCGGCGACACCCTGGTCGAAGGCACCGCCGGCAACACCGGCATCGGCCTGGCGCTGGTGGCGCAGGCCAAGGGCTACCGGCTGATCCTGGTGGTGCCCGACAAGATGAGCCGCGAGAAGATCTTCAACCTCAAGGCGATGGGGGCCGAGGTGCTGCTGACCCGCTCGGACGTGGCCAAGGGCCATCCGCAGTATTACCAGGACATGGCCGAGCGCATCGCGCGCGAAACCCCGGGCGCGTACTTCATCAACCAGTTCGGCAACCCCGACAACCCGCGCGCGCACTACGAAACCACCGGCCCGGAAATCCTCGAACAGATGGACGGGCGCATCGACGCCTTCGTGTTCGGCTGCGGCTCCTCGGGCACGATGACCGGCCTGTCGCGCTACTTCGCCGAGCACTCCCCGGCGACCCAGCTGATCCTGGCCGATCCGGTCGGCTCGATCCTCACCCAGTACATCAACGAGGGCGTGCTCAGCACCAAGTCGGGGAGCTGGATGGTCGAGGGCATCGGCGAGGACTTCCTGCCGCCGATTTCCGACTTCTCGCGGGTGAAGAAGGCCTACGCGATCCCGGACAAGGAAAGTTTCCTCACCGCGCGCGAACTGCTGGCGAAGGAAGGCGTCCTCGGCGGCTCGACCACCGGAACGCTGCTGGCCGCGGCGCTGCGCTGGTGCCGCGAGCAGACCGCGCCCAAGCGCGTGGTGACGCTGGTGCCCGACACCGGCAACAAGTACCTCTCCAAGATGTACAACGACTACTGGATGCTGGACAACGGCTTCATCGAGCGCGAGCAGTACGGCGACCTGCGCGACCTGATCCTGCGCCCCTACAGCCAGCGCGACACCGTGGTGGTGGCACCGGGCGACCTCCTCACCGTGGCCTACCAGCGCATGAAGCTCTACGACGTCAGCCAGCTGCCGGTGATGGACGGCGACCGCATCGTCGGCATCCTGGATGAATCCGACGTACTGCTGCACGTTTACGGCAACGAGGACCGCTTCCGCGAGCCGGTCAGCACCGCGATGGTGGAAAAGCTGGAGAAGATCGCCGTGAGCGCGCCGGTGGAATCCCTGCTGCCGGTGTTCGACCGCGGGCATGTGGCCATCGTGATGGAAGGCGAGCGCTTCCTCGGCCTGATCACCCGCATCGACCTGCTCAACTGGCTGCGCCGCCGGGTGCAGTAGCGCCTGGCTGCAGGGCGCGCAGCATCGCGCTAGAGTAGAAAACATGTCCGTGCCCGCCGCCCGAATCGCGACCTACGACGACCTGCTCGCGCTGCCGCCGAACCGGGTCGGCGAAATCGTGGACGGCACGCTGTACAGCCACCCGAGGCCGGCGCCGAAGCATGCGCGTTCGTCTTCGGTCATGGGCGGCAAGCTGATGATGCCGTTCGATGAAGGCCGCGGCGGCCCCGGCGGCTGGTGGATCCTGGATGAGCCCGAATGCCACCTCGAGGGCCATGTGCTGGTGCCCGACCTCGCCGGCTGGCGGCGCGAGCGGCTGCCCGCGCTGCCCGATGCGGCCTGGTTCGAGCAGGCACCCGACTGGGTCTGCGAAATCCTCTCGCCCGCCACCGCGCGCCTGGATCGGGTGCGCAAGATGCCGATCTACGCCCAGACCGGCGTCTCGCACCTGTGGCTGGTCGATCCGGAGCTGCGCACGCTGGAAGCCTACGCGCGGCAGGATGCGCGCTGGCTGCTGCTGGCCAGCCATTCGGAAGACGACGCGGTGCGCGTGCCGCCGTTCGATGCGATCGAACTGGAGCTGGCCCTGCTCTGGAGCTGATCCGGCCGCGGTGCGGATCAGGCGTCGAGCGCGGCGCGGATCGGGGCGAGGAAACCGTGCGCGCGGCGCGCGGCGTCTTCGGGCGAATCCGCTTCGGCCATCGCCTGCACCAGGGCGCTGCCGATCACCACGGCGTCGGCGATCTCGCCGATGCGCCGCGCCGATTCACCGTCGCGCACGCCGAAGCCCACCGCCACCGGCAGTTCGCCCAGCGCCTTGATCGCCGCCACCTGCGCGCGCACTGCATCGACCTGCAGATGCGCCGCGCCGGTCACGCCGGCGAAGGACACGTAGTAGAGGTAGCCGCGTCCGGCCTGCATGAGCCGGCCCAAGCGCTCGGCGCCGCTGGTCGGCGCGGCCAGACAGATCGGATGCAGCCCTGCGGATTCCAGCACAGCGTGCGCCTCGTCCGCTTCCTCCGGCGGCAGATCCACCAGCAGCAATCCGTCCACGCCTGCTTCGGCAGCGTCCTTGGCGTAGCGCGCCATGCCGTAGATCTCGACCGGATTGAGGTAGCCCATCAGCACCACCGGCGTGTCCGCATCGTCACGGCGAAACCCGCGCACCATGGCGAACACCTGTGCCGTGCCCACGCCGCGCGCCAGCGCGCGTTCGGAAGCCAGCTGGATCACCGGCCCGTCGGCCATGGGGTCGGAAAACGGCACGCCCAGCTCGATCACATCCGCGCCGGCCGCGACCAGCGCGTGCATCACCGGCACCATCGCCTCGATCGACGGATCGCCCGCCGTGATGAACGGAATGAGGCCGGTGCGGTTGGCGGCCTTGAGCTGTGCGAAGCGGGTATCGATGCGGTTCATGGGTTCATGATTCGGGGTTCGGGGTTCGGGATTAGGGGTTCGGGAAAGCGCGGGCAGACAGACATCGGGGCGGGGAAAGGACGGCGAGCATGATCTTTTGTTTTTGCCAATCCCGAATCCCGAATCCCGGATTCAAAGCACCATCCCCTCGCGCGCCGCGATGGTGTGAACGTCCTTGTCGCCGCGGCCGGAGAGGTTGCACAGCACCAGGCCGTCCCTGGGCAGTTCGCGCGCCAGCTTGATCGCCTGCGCCACGGCGTGGCTGGATTCGAGCGCGGGCAGGATGCCCTCGGTGCGGCAGAGGAGGTGGAAGGCTTCGAGCGCTTCCTCGTCGGTGACGCCGACGTATTCGGCCCGGCCCGTGTCTTTCAGAAAGCTGTGTTCGGGGCCGACGCCGGGGTAGTCCAGGCCGGCGGAAATCGAATGGGTTTCGGTGATCTGGCCATCGTCGTCGCACAGCAGATAGGTGCGGTTGCCGTGCAGCACGCCCGGCCGGCCGGCCGCGAGCGAAGCGGCATGGCGGCCGGTTTCGATGCCTTCGCCGGCCGCTTCCGCGCCGACGATGCGTACCGCGTGATCGTTGAGGAAGGCGTGGAACAGGCCGATGGCGTTGCTGCCCCCGCCCACGCAGGCGGTGATCGCATCCGGCAGGCGGCCGTACTGCGCCAGCATTTGCGCGCGCGCCTCGCGCCCGACCACGGCGTTGAAGTCGCGCACCATCGCCGGATACGGGTGCGGGCCGGCGACGGTGCCGATGATGTAGAAGGTGTCGGTGACGTTGGTCACCCAGTCGCGCATGGCTTCGTTCAGCGCATCCTTGAGCGTCTGCGAGCCGCTCGTCACCGGCACCACCCTGGCACCGAGCAGGGTCATGCGGTAGACGTTGATCTTCTGGCGCTCGATGTCGGTCGCGCCCATGTAGACGACGCATTCCAGGCCGAGCCGCGCCGCCACCGTGGCGCTGGCGACGCCGTGCTGGCCGGCGCCGGTTTCCGCGATGATGCGGGTCTTGCCCATGCGCTGGGCCAGCATCGCCTGGCCCACGGTGTTGTTGATCTTGTGCGCGCCGGTGTGGTTGAGGTCCTCGCGCTTGAGCACGATGCGCGCGCCGCCCACTTTTTCGCTCAGGCGACGGGCAAAGTAGATCGGGCTGGGCCGGCCCACGTAGTCGCGCAGGTCGGCATCCAGTTCGGCCAGGAATTCGGGGTCATCCCGATAGCGCTGCCACGCGGCGGTGAGTTCGGCCAGCGGCTGCATCAGGGTCTCGGCCACGAAGCTGCCGCCGAAGGGGCCGAAGTGGCCGCGCGCATCGGGGTAAGCGTTGAAATCGGGAAAGGCCATGGAAGGATTGACCGGAAGCGGGACGATGCGCAGTTTACTTCACACAAGATTCCACGATAAGGCATAAAATCTGGTCAACATGTCAGTTTTGATCACATGAATTCGCGCCCGCTTCCGTCCCTCAACGCGCTGCGCGCCTTCGAGGCCGTGGCGCGGCTGGGCAGCGTGGTGCGCGCCGCCGAGGAACTGCACGTCACCCACGGCGCGGTGAGCCGACACCTGCGCACGCTGGAAGAAGAACTGAGCTGCGCGCTGTTCCGGCGTGAGGGTCGCGGCCTGGTTGCCACCGCCGCGGGTCAGCGCCTGGCCGAGGCGGCGGGTGATGCCTTTTCCCGGCTGCGCGACGCCTGCGCGCGGCTGCGGCAGGACGGCGAGCAAGCGCCGCTGGTGCTGGGCTGTTCGGCCAGCGTGCTGGCGCGCTGGATGATTCCGCGCCTGTCACGGCTGGAGGCCGAGCTGCCCGCCCTGCGCCTGCATCTTTCCCCGCAAGAAACCGCACCCGACGCCGCACTCTCCGGCCTCGACGCCGCACTGCTGCTGGCCGCACCACCCTGGCCCGCCTCCTGGCAGGTGCATCCGCTTGCGCCCGAGCGCATCGGCCCCGTGCTCTCTCCGCAGCACCCCGACGCCGCGCGCCTGGCCGGGGCACCGGCCTCAACATTGCGGGAACTCCCGCTCCTCCACACCGCCTCGCGCCCGCAGGCCTGGCCGGACTGGGCACGGCGCAGCGGCATCGATGTCGCTGCATTGAGCATGGGTCAGGGCTTCGCCCACCTCTACTACCTGCTGGAAGCCGCCGCCGCCGGCCTGGGTATCGCCATCGCGCCCGAGCCGCTGGTGCGCGACGATCTCGCCGCCGGCCGCCTGATCGCGCCCTGGGGCTTCGTCGAAACCGACGCGCACTGGGCGCTGTGCCAGCGCCGTGGACGCGAGGACGCGCGCCTGGAAGCGTTCGCCGGCTGGCTGCGTGCGGCGCTGGGGGAGACTTCATCGCCTCCGCACCACACTCACGCCGCGGCGGTCATGGTTCAAAGCCATCGATGAAGAGCCACGCCCGCGTCTGGTTCTCGTAGGGGCCGGGGTCCACCGCGCCGAAGCGGACCCGCGGCTGAGCGTCGAGATCGCTGCCGCCCAGCGGGTAGTAGGGCAGCGGTGCCAGGCCCCGGTCGATGAGCGGCGACGCATCGCGCAGGCGGAAGTTGCCGTTGGCGGGGTCGACGAACATCGGATCGCCCGTGAACGCATGGGTGGCAGCCAGCGGCAGATTGCCGCTGAGGGTGGGGATGAGGCTGTACTCGGCGGCGGCGCTGCCGTTGCCCAGACCGATCACGGCCATGCCTTCGATGTTGAGATCGGATAGCGCGTTGTCGTGGAACAGGCTGTTGAGCACGGCCAGATGCACGCCCGCCGGCAGCCCCACGCCGACGCCGCAGCCGCGCGTGCCGGTGCTGGCGCAGCGTCCGCGCGCAAACGTGCTGTTGGCGATGATGATGGCCGGCGACACGCTCGCCGCTGTCGCCACCACGTTGATCGCCGCGTGGCCGAACGCCGATGCGCTGGCGTCGTTGTTGTCGAACAGGCTGTTGGCGACGCGCACGAAGCCGTTCTTGGCGTACAGATCGGCACCGCCGCCGAAGTAGCCGTCGCTGTTGGCGACGATGACGCGGTCGAGCCACAGCTCGGTATAGCCATCGGAGTACGAGTTCATCTGGATACCGCCGCCGCGCTGGTTCGTCGCCGAGTCGCCGTAGCCGTTCGCGATCGTCAGGTTCATCACGCCCAGGCGCGCCGTCTGCGTCGTGCCCGCAGGCGGCATCAGGATGATCTGCAGTACGCGGTTCTGGCCGGCACCGTCGAGGATCGTGCGCGAGGCGTCCATGCGCATCTGCGCACAGTCGTTGTTGTCGACCGTGTACCAGCCGCCCGTGATCCACATCCAGCCCGTGGTCTGTGCGCTGTAGGTGAAGGTGCCGGCGTAGGTGGTGTAAATGCCTTCGTGCAGCTTGATTTCATCGTCCTCGGGCGAGGCCGCGGCGGCGGTCAGCGCCTGCTGCAGCTCGGTGTGGTTGCGCACGCACCAGGTCGCGGCGTGGCCTGCGGGTGCCGCCAGCAGGAGCAGCGCCAGCAGCAGGAAAAGGGTCAACCTGGGCATCGTCGTCTCCGCATCGTGGTGTACGCAGCCAGTACGCAAGGCGGAGCCCGAAGCACTCACCGTCCGTCGCCAGTCGAGCCGCGTGCGCCCCCGGCAGCGGCCCTGCCCGCCGCCGGGGATTGCCGGGGCAGTCGGCGGGAGGAATTCGACCGGTAGCGGCCGAGGCCGTGGCGGCAAAACCGGCAGGGTCTGTCAAACCAACTGTGTAACTGCCGTTTCTCATGGCGTACGGGCCTCGGTTCGGTGGTGTAATCAAGTCGGGTTCGGGTACGGGCGAGCGTCAGGCTATGGCCCGGACCCATTCCGCGCGCGAAGCCGACGTCACGAAGTCCGGCGCGTGGCAGACTGCGCGCTTGTCCACATCGGAAGCGGACGTGATCGAAGCCACTGCCGAACTGCTGTTTGCCTTTTCCGCCGCGCTGGGCGTCGGGCTGCTGATCGGTCTGGTGCGCGAACGCGGCCACGCCACGCATTCCACCGCCGGCCTGCGTACCCATGCGCTGGTGGCGCTGGCGGCGGCGGTTGCGGCCTGGCTCGGCACCGGCGTGCTGCTGGTGACGCTGGCGGCGGTGGCGCTGCTGGCGGCGATGTCCTACCACGCCACCCACGAGGACGATCCCGGCCTGACCGGCGAGGTGGCCCTGGTCGCCACCGCGCTGCTGGGCGCGCTGGCGGTGCGTTCACCGGCGATGGCCACCGGACTGGCGGTGGTGATGGCGGTTCTGCTGTTCGCCAAGAAGTCGCTGCATCGGCTCAGCCGCGAGCTGCTGAGCGAGCGCGAGGTATTCGACGGACTGTTCCTGCTGGCCTCGGCGCTGGTGGTGCTGCCGCTGCTGCCCGATCGCGGCTTCGGCCCCTACGAGGCGCTCAACCTGCGCACGCTGTGGCTTTTGGTGGTGCTGGTGATGGCGGTTGGCGCACTCGGTCACGTTGCGCTGCGCGTGGTCGGCAACCGCCGCGGACTGGCGGTGTCGGGCTTCTTTGCCGGCTACGTCTCCTCGACCGCGGCGGTGCTGGGTTTCGGCCAGCGCGCCAAAGAGTCGCCGCAGCTCATGCGCTCGGCCGTGGGGGCGGCGCTGCTGGCCAACCTGGCTTCGCTGAGCCTGAGCGTGCCGGTTCTGGGCGCACTGTCGCCCTCGCTGGTGGCCGAGCAGCGAGGGGTGCTGGCGGCGGTCGGTGCCGTGCTGCTGGCCGGTGGCCTGCTGGGCGTGCACGCCGGGCGCGAGGACGAAGTGCCGCCGCCGACCTCGGAAACGCGCATGTTCCGCTTCAGCCACGCGCTGGGCTTCGCGGCGCTGGTCGGCGGCCTGGTGCTGCTGGCCGCGGCGCTGAACCAATGGATCGGGAGCGGCGGTGCGATGGCGGCCGCGGTGATCGCCGCCGCCGCCGAGCTGCACGCGTCCATCGCCACCCTCGGCAGCCTGCGACTGGGCGGCGCGATCGATGCGGCGCAGGGGCGCTGGCTGATGGTCGGCCTGCTGGCGGCCAGCCTGGGCACCAAGTCCGTTCTGGCGGTGGTCAGCGGCGGCCGTGACTATGGCCAGCGCGTGGCCGCCGGGCTGCTGGCATCGCTGGCCGCCGGTGCCGCAGCGGCCGCGCTGGCACCGGGCTGACGGCGATCGGATGAGGCGCGGCGCGTTTGAGCCTGGCGAGTGGGTCGGTATCCAGCAGTGGAGTCCGCATCCGCAGCGCGGGTTTCCTACGAAGAGGCGGTGGATCGGTGCCCCAGGAACTGCGCCACGGCCTGATCCGCTTCGCCCGCGTCGCGTTCGGGGTCGAACCAGCGCGCGTCGCGTTCGGAGCGCAGCCAGGTGAGCTGGCGCTTGGCGAGCTGGCGGGTGGCGTGGATGGCGCGGTCGCGAAACTCCGCTGCCGTGGTTTCGCCGGCCAGATGCTCCAGCGCCTGCCGGTAGCCCACCGCGCGCATCGCGGGCAGGTCGGGGTGCAGGCGCGGATCGGCGGCCAACGGCCGCACTTCACCGAGAAATCCGGCGGCCAGCATCGCGTCGAAGCGCGCCTCGATGCGCGCGTGCAGGGTGGCGCGCTCGGCGGGTGCCACGGCCAGCTTGAGCACGCGGAAAGGAAACGGCGCGCGACGGGTGTCGGCCTGCCACTGGCTGATCGGCCGGCCGCTGACGCGGTACACCTCCAGCGCGCGCTGGATGCGCTGCGGATCGCCCGGCGCGATGCGTGCGGCAGCTTGAGGATCGACCTGCGCCAGCTCCGCGTGCAGCGCCGGCCAGCCGCGCCGCGCGGCGTCTTCGCCGATCTGCGCGCGCAGCGCGGGATCGGCCGGAGGCATGTCGGACAAGCCGTGCAGCAGGGCGTGGAAATAGAGGCCGGTGCCGCCGGCCAGCAGCGGCACGCGGCCGGCGGCGTGGAGCTCGCGCATCGCGGCCAGCGCGTCGCGGGCGAACTCGGCGGCGGAATAGGTTTCGTGCGGGTCGCGAATATCGATCAGCCGATGCGGTGCGCGCGCCAGCAGCGCGGCATCGGGCTTGGCGCTGCCGATATCCAGGCCGCGATACACCAGCGCCGAATCGACGCTGATGATCCCGAGGCCGAAGCGCGCCACCCAGTCGACCGCCAGCGCGGTCTTGCCCGATGCGGTCGGGCCCATCAGCGCGACGGCGGGCGGGCGGGCGTCGATGCGTGGATCGGGCGAGGGCGCGTGCGGCATGCGCGCGAGGATAGCCGCAACGGCGCGGCGCGCAGCGTCCCGCGCTGATCGATCGTTGGTTATCACCCGGATCGGGCCTCCCCGCCGCGCGGCTGGCTTCCCCTTCGGGCAACCGCGACAATGGGCGCTCCCGCCCTTTCGTGGAGCCCAGGCGCCATGTCGTCCGTCCCCGCGTCTTCCGCCGGTATTTCCCTCAGCCGTTTCCTGATCGAAGCCCAGCGCGACCAGGGCCATATCGACGCGCAGCTGCGCCTGCTGATCGAAGTCGTGGCGCGCGCCTGCAAGCGCATTTCCATCGCGGTGGGTCGCGGTGCCCTCGGCGACGTGCTGGGCACCGCCGGCACCGAGAACGTGCAGGGTGAAACCCAGAAGAAGCTCGACGTCATTTCCAATGAAATTCTGCTGGAGGCCAATGAATGGGGCGGCCATCTGGCGGGGCTTGCGTCCGAGGAAATGGACCACCCGCATCCCATCCCGAACCGCTACCCCAAGGGCGAATACCTGCTGGTGTTCGATCCGCTCGACGGCAGTTCCAACATCGATGTGAACATCTCGGTCGGCACGATCTTTTCGGTATTGCGCTGCCCGCCGGGTGCCAATCCCGACGAGGCGGACTTCCTGCAGCCGGGCACCAGACAGGTCGCCGCGGGTTACGCCGTGTACGGCTCCAGCACGGTGCTCGTGCTCACCCTCGGGCAGGGCGTCTACCAGTTCACCCTGGACCGTGAACAGGGCAGCTTCGTCCTCACCGGCACCCGGTTGACGATTCCCGAGGACACCGGCGAGTTCGCCATCAACATGTCGAACCTGCGCCATTGGGAAGCGCCGATGCGCCGCTACATCGAGGAGCTTCTCGCCGGCACGACCGGGCCGCGCGGGCGCGACTTCAACATGCGCTGGGTGGCGTCGATGGTGGCCGACGTGCACCGCATCCTGACTCGCGGCGGCATCTTCATCTACCCGCGCGACATGAAGGATCCGACCAAGCCCGGCAAGCTGCGCCTCATGTACGAGGCCAACCCCATGGCCTTCATCGTCGAACAGGCCGGCGGTGCCGCCACCACCGGCCGCCAGCGCATTCTCGACGTGGTGCCGGAGACGCTCCACCAGCGCGTACCGGTGTTCCTGGGCTCGAAGAACGAGGTGGAGCGGGCGACCGAATTGCACCGGATGGCGGATGCCGCTGGCGCTTGATCGGCGCGTGCCGTCGACGTGGAGCGGGTGAAGGGAATCGAACCCTCGTCAGTAGCTTGGGAAGCTACAGCTCTGCCATTGAGCTACACCCGCGCGGCTGCCGATGATAGCCAGCCGTGCCCGGTGCGGCAACGGCACGCGCGTGTTTCCGAAGGGTTTGCGTGAACGCGGCGGGCAGGGTGCGCCTGCGATCCGGGCCGGCGGCTGCGCCGCGGCGGCAAACAGGGCGATAATCGGAGCATGTCTTCCGCGCACACGCCTGAATCCAGCCCCGTCGCGGGCGCGCCGCGCCCGATCCGCAGCTATGTGCTGCGCCAGGGCCGACTGACCCCGGCGCAGGAGCGCGCCTTTGCCGAGCACTGGGCGCACTATGGCCTGGAGCCGGCCGGCACGCCGCGCGACTTCGACGCGGTCTTCGGCCGCCGCGCCGACCGGGTGCTGGAAATCGGTTTCGGCAACGGCGAGGCACTGCGTTTTGCCGCAGGCAACGAGCCGCAGCGTGACTTCATCGGGATCGAGGTCCACCGTCCGGGCGTCGGCCGCCTGCTCAACGCGCTGGCGACCGACGGTGCGAACAACGTGCGCGTCTACAACCACGATGCGGTCGAGGTGCTCGAACGCGACATCGCCGATGCTTCGCTGGCCGAGGTGCGCATCTACTTCCCCGATCCCTGGCACAAGAAACGCCACGGCAAGCGCCGCCTGATCCAGCCCGCCTTCGCGCGCCTGCTGGCGCGCAAGCTCGCGCCGGGCGGGCTGCTGCACCTGGCCACCGATTGGGAGCCCTACGCCGAACACATGTGGGACGTGCTCGATGCCGAACCTGCGTTCGAGAACCGCGCCGGGCCGCGCGACTGGTTCGCGCGGCCGAGCTGGCGGCCGGAAACCCATTTCGAGGCGCGCGGCCTGCGCCTCGGGCACGGAGTTTGGGATCTGCTGTATCTCAGGCGCGAGGAGCCCTGATGTCCTCGCACCCGCATGACGCCTGCGGCGAATCGGCCTGAGCAATGGATCCGGATCTGGCGGAAAGCAGCCTGACCCTGACCACCGACATGGTGCTGGTGCTGGTGCTGGTCGGATTCACCATGGTGATGTTCGTCTGGGAGAAGCTGCGCCCGGATGTGACCGCGATGCTGGTGCTGATGCTGCTGGGCCTGACCGGCCTGGTCCCCTCCGAGCAGATTTTCGACGGTTTCGCCGGCAGCGCGGTAGTGAGCATCATCGCGACCATGGTGCTGGGTGCCGGACTCGATCGCACCGGGCTGATGAACCGCGCCGCGATCTGGCTGCTGCGCCGCTCCAAGGGCGTGGAGGAGCGCCTCATCTTCTACAGCAGCGCCACCGCCGGGCTGATTTCCGCCACCATGCAGAACCCTTCGGTGATGGCGCTGTTCCTGCCGGTGGCCTCGCGGCTTTCCGCGCGCAGCGGCGTGGCGGTGTCGCGCCTGCTGATGCCGCTGGCGATGTGCATCATGCTGGGCGGCACCCTGACCATGGTCGGCAACTCGCCGCAGATCATGCTCAACGACCTGCTCGCCCAGGCCAACCACAACCTGCCCTCGGGCGTGGCGACGCTGGAAGCCCTGCCGATGTTCGCGCCTACGCCGGTCGGCATCGTGCTGCTGGCCGGTGGCCTGCTCTACTTCCGGCTGTTCGGGAAAAAGATGCTGGGCGGCCTTGCCGACAAGGGCGTGACGCCGGCGCGCACCGAGAGCTATTTCGCCAACACCTACGGCCTGAGCGGCGACGTGTTCGAGCTGACCGTGACCGCCGAGAGCCCGCTGGTGGGCATGTCGATCGGCGAGGCCGAATCCCAGCGCGGCGCGCCGCTGCTGCTGGCGTTGAAATCCGGCAACGAATCGCGCCTGGCACCGCCCGCCGATCAGATGATCTGGGTCGGCAGCGTGCTCGGCGTGATGGGCCCGCGCGAGCGCGTGGCCGACTATGCGCAGGCCAACCTGCTGCGGATGCAGACGCGGCTGCGCCACTTCGGCGATCTTTTCAACCCGAGCCGGGCCGGAATTTCCGAAGCGGTGATCCCGCCGACCTCCAGCTTCATCGACCATGCCGTGGCCGATCTGCAGCTGCGCCGCCGCTTCGGGATCAGCGTGCTGGCGGTGTATCGCGACGGCAAGGTGCACCGCGACGACCATCGCCGCATGCCGCTGCGCGCCGGCGACATGCTGGTGTTCCACAGCGTCTGGCGCGACCTGTCCAAAGCGGCGGCCAAGCGCGATTTCGTGGTTGTCACCGATGTGCCCAAGGACGAGCAGCGCCCGCACAAGCTGTGGGTCGCCATGACCATCTTCGCAATCGCGCTGCTGCTCGCGCTCAGCCATCAGATCGCGGTGCCGGTGGCACTGATGGCCGGGGCGATGGCGATGGTGCTCTCGGGCGTGCTCAACATGGACGAGGCCTACCGCTCGATCAACTGGAAAACGGTGTTCCTGATGGCGGGCCTGATCCCGATGGGTTGGGCGGTGGAATCCTCCGGCCTGGCGGCCTGGCTGGCGCAGACCGTGCTCGAGCGCGTCGGCGGCCTGCCTCCGATCGCACTGCAGGCGCTGCTGGCGGTTTCCACGGTGCTGCTGGGGCTGGTGGTGGGTCACGTCGGAGCCACCGCGATCATGGTGCCGATCGCGATCAACGTGGCGATCTCGGCGGGCGGCGCGCCGCTGGCGTTCGCCCTGACGATGGCGCTGGCCGCATCCAACAACCTCATCAGCACCTCGAACCCGGTGCTGGCGATGGTGGCCGGCCCGGGCGGCTATCGAACGCGCGACTGGATGCGGGTCGGGCTGCCGCTGACGGCGATGCACCTGGTCGTGGTGCTGGTGGTGGTGAACCTCTTCTATTGAGCCTGGAGCGGCCGGCGCCGGCTCATGCCGCCAGCATCAGCACCACGCCTGAAATCGTCAGCGCCACGCCCAGCACGCCCTGGCGACCGAGCGGTTCGCGCAGCCACCACCAGGCCAGCAGCACGATGAAGATCGAGGCGGTCTCGTTGAGGATCGCCGCGATCGCAGCCGGGGCGTATTTGTAGCCGGCCAGCCACAGCACCATCGACAGACACTGTCCGACGAAGGCCGCCGCGACCAGGAGCTTCCAGTCCACCCGCCGTCCGCGCGGCGAGAGCAGGCCCAGCTGTCCGCGCAGCGCGGCGATCAGCACCAGTCCGGCAAGCGCGCCGACCAGGCGCAGCAGGGTTACCCAGCCCAGCGGGCGGGCCTCAAGCACCGGTTTGATCATGACGATGGCGACCGCCATCAGGCAGATCGACGCGACTCCCAGCGCCACCGCGGCAAGGTGCGAACGCGGCGCGGGATCGACCGGGGGCGGAGCGGGTTCCGGCGGCGGCACCGGCTCGCCGACGACCACCGATGCCGGTTCGCGCCGGCGCGCGATCACCGCGACGCCCGCCATCACCAGCGCGAATCCCGCCACTTGCCATGGTCCCAGCCGTTCGCCGAGGAACAGCACGGACAGCACGATCACCAGCGGGCTGTAGGCGTTGCCGATGACGCCCATGCGCCCGGCACCCAGGCGCGCGAGCGCGACGAAGTAGAGCGTGTCGGCGGCGGCGATGCCGAGGAATCCGCTGCCCAGGCTCAGCGCCACGTCGCGCACATCGAAGGCGGGGAGCGTACTGCCGTGCAGCAGCCAGGGCAGCGGCAGCAGCATCAGCAGGACCAGCGCGTTCTTGGAGAAATTGAGCGTGAGCGCCGGCAGGCGCTCGACCAGCTTGCGGTACAGGATCACGCCGACGGCCCAGGCCGCCGCGCTCAGCAGGGAGAAGGCTTCGCCTGGGCCGATATGCATCCGGGCATTATCGGGCAGCGCCGGCCGCGCGCGCTGCGCAACCGCCTCCGCCGTTGCGCCCGCGTGCGGATGCGATTCACGCAAAGTTGACGCATCGTGCGCATACTGCGCGCCGTCGCAACCTGTCCTGCGTCGGCTGCTCCCCGATGACCCACCACCCCTATGCCGACCGCGTCCACTTCGTGGTCGAGTTGGCCACCCGGCTGCACACCTATGGCACCACCGCGCAGCGCCTGGAAGGGGCGATCAGCGGCGTGGCGGCGCGCTTGGGGCTGCGCTGCGCGCCCTGGGCCAATCCCACCGGCCTGATCCTGTCGCTGTCCGATGCCAGCCAACCGGACACCTTTTCAAACAGCACCCACGTGATCCGCCTGGCACCGGGCGACCTGGACCTGCGAAAGCTGTGCGAAACCGACGCGATCGCCGAACGCACGCTGCGCGGCGAGCTCGATGTTTCGGGCGCGGTGAAGGCCCTGCATGCACTTGATCGCCCGGCCCCGCGGGGCGATGCCATTGCAACCACGCTGAGTTTCGGCGTGATCTCCGCCGCCGTGGCCACGCTGCTGCGCGCGAGCGTGGCGGACGTGGCCGTTGCCGGCGTGATCGGCCTGCTGGTGGGTCTGGCCTTCCTGTTCGGTGCCGGGCGCCCGCGGTGGAGCGAGGCGATGGAGTTGCTGGCCGGCATTTTCGTCACGCTGCTGGCGGCCGCCGTCGCGACCTGCGTCGTTCCGCTTTCGCTCAAGACCGTCATCGTGGCGGCGCTGATCGTGCTGCTGCCGGGAATGGCGCTGACCAACGCCGTATCCGAACTGACCAGCCAGCAGCTGGTCTCGGGCACGGCGCGTTTTGCCGGCGCGGTGACGACCTTGCTCAAGCTGGCCTTCGGCAGCATGGTGGCTTCCCAGATCGCGCTCCTGCTGCACTGGACGCCGATGGACTACCGCGACGTGGCGGTGGTGCCGGCGTGGACCGAATGGCCGGCGCTGCTCGCGGCGGCGTGGGCGTTCGCGGTGCTGTTCAAGGCCGCACGCCGGGATTATGCCCTGGTGATGCTTTCCGCGATCACGGGATACCTCACCACGCGAATCGTCGGGCTGTGGCTGCCGGGCAGTGCCGCGGTGTTCGTGGCCAGCGTGGTGATTACCGTGCTCAGCAACCTTTACGCCCGCCGCATGAATCGCCCCGGCGCGCTGATCCGGGTGCCGGGCATCATCCTGATGGTGCCCGGAAGCGTCGGCTTCCGCGGCCTCAGCTCGATATTCGAGCAGCAGGTGGCGCTGGGTCTGGATACCGCGGTGCAGCTTGGCACGATCCTGGTGGCGCTGGTCGGCGGCATGTTGATCGGCAACGTCCTTGCTCCGGCGCGGCACAATCTTTGATCCGGATGCGGCTCCGGGCGGAAACGAAAAACCCCCGCCGCGGCGGGGGTTTTCGTGATTTGCGTGGTTTCAGCCTGCCTGCACGGGAATAAGCAGCTCTTCGCGGGTCTTGCCCGACTCGATCAGCGCGTTGAACCACAGCGGTGCCTTGCCGCGCCCGGTCCAGGTCTGTTCGTGATTGGCCGGATTGCGGTACTTCGGAGCCACCTTGCGGGTCGTGGTCAACTTCGTCGCCCTGCGGCGCGGTGTCTTGGTGGCGGCCGTCGCGGCCGGTGCCGCGCCGCCGAACAGTTCGGCAATGGTATAGCCTTCGGTCCGGGCGGTGCGCGTCAGCTTGGCGCGCACCTGGGCAATCGGCGCGCGCTTCTTCTTGCGCTTCTGCTCGCGGGTGGCTTCGGCGATCAGCTTCTGCAGTGCCTTGGGCGTCATGGACGAGAAATCGATGCTCATGGGGTTCCTCTCTGGATAACGGGATGCGCGGTACGCATAGCGGAATCCCGCCGGCATTATTACCCAACCGTGGGATAAGCCCAAGGATAATCCTGTCCAATACTGCTGACAAGCGGGAAATCGCGACGGCAAAATCCGGCAAGGTCGCGGCACGCGGTATGCGGTCATTGATCCGGCAGTGGACCCGAAGGCAGTTCGCGACACCGTGCACGGGGGGCGGCGCGGGCAAAAGCGTTGTTTCGTGCCTTGTGTTTCTCCGCTGCCGCCCGCGCCGCCGCAGCGCTGCTTCCGTGACCCCGGATCGGTGCAAGGAGGGGCGATACGGCTTGCCGCCGCCTGTGCGGCGCGGTAGCGTGCACCATGACTGTTGCGCGGCAAACCACGCACTGCGCAGGCACGGAGGGTGACATGGGACTGCTGGACGAACTGGAGAAGGAAGCCGCGCGCCTGCACAGCGTCGGCGCTGGCGATGGGGCTGCGGTTGTCGTGCAGCGCGAGCGCGTGGCGGCGTGGGAAGATCAGCTCAAGCCCGCGGCCGAGCGCTTCGGAGACTACCTGACCCGTCTCGCCGCCACCCTGAGCGCCGCGCGCCGTCGCATCCGCCTGGTCTATCCGATCGCCGGATATGGCGACGCCGTGGCGTTCGGCGAGGCGCCGTTCGAGTGCCGCGTGACGCCCGCCGCCACGCAGGTGGAAATCGAGTTTTCGTTCGCGGCGCAGGTTTCGCCGGAAGAAAGCACGCTGGTGGTGGCCGATACGCCCAGCAAGGTGCGGCTGGTGAATGGACTGCTGCAGAACCACCAGTTGGCCGGCCTGCACGATGTGACCAAGAATGCCAACGGCGACGCGGTATCCGGACGCTTCCAGGCGCGCGGCCGGATTCCCGTGAAGGTGCACGGAATTGCCACGCTCGAATCCGGGCAGCTCAAGCTGACCCTTTCCAACGTCGAGGCCTTCGGTACGCTGCAGCGCAGTATGACGGCCGATGCCCTGACCGAGGACACCTTCGATGCGCTGGGCCGCTACCTGCTGCGTGAAAACCCGCACTTCGGACGCGAGAAGGTGGGTGCCGACGTGCGCCGCCAGCTTCAGAGCCAGGTTCAGCGTAATCAGGTCCGGCGCGAGTGGGAAGCCAAGCTGGCGACGCAGCTGCAGGAAGACGAGAAGCGCGTGGTCTCGCTGATGGCGGCCAGCGCGTCGCCCGGCACCTTCGTGCGGCGCATGGGGGGCGCGATTTCGCGTCTGCTCCAGCGCGACGGCCGCTGATTCTCCGTCGGCGCGGCCGGCTGTCGCGCCGCGCGGGAATTTCCCGAACGCGGCCTGTCCCTCGGGCCGTCAGGCCACCGCCAGGCGTGCGAGCAGGGCGGCGCGGTCCAGCGTTTCACTCTCGCTGGCGTCGCGGGCGCGATATTCGAACGTGCCCGCCGCCAGGCCGCGTTCTGAAACCACGATGCGGTGCGGGATGCCGATCAGCTCCATGTCGGCGAACATCGGACCGGGGCGCAGCCCGCGATCATCGAGCACCGCGTCCAGTCCGGCGCGCGTGAGCTGCCGATACAGCGCCTCGGCCGCTTCGGCGACGCTCTCGTCCTTTTTCGGATTGATGATGCATACCGCCACTTTCCACGGTGCCATCGGCTCGGGCCAGACAATCCCGGCGGCGTCGTGGTTCTGCTCGATCGCGGCGGCGACGATGCGCGAGACGCCAATGCCATAGCAGCCCATCCACACGGTCTGCGCCTTGCCGTTTTCCGCCAGCACCGTGCAATCCATCGCTTCGGCATATTTCTGCCCGAGCTGGAATACGTGGCCGACCTCGATGCCGCGCGCGATGCTCAGTGTGCCCTGGCCATCGGGCGAAGGATCGCCTTCGACCACGCTGCGGATATCGGCGACGTGGGTCGGTTCGGGCAGGTCGCGGCCCCAGTTGACGCCGGCGAGGTGGAATCCGGCGCGATTGGCCCCGACCACGAAATCCGCCATCGCCGCGACCGTGCGGTCCGCGACCACCGTGATCGGCTTCTTCGGATCGACCGGCCCGAGAAAACCCGGTTCGCTGCCCAGATAGTCGGCGATCTCCGCCTCGGTGGCGAAACGGCTTTCGCCCAGGCCCGGTGCCTTGGCGAGCTTGATCTCGTTGACGGTGTGGTCGCCGCGCACCAGTGCCAGCACGAAGCCGTCCGGCGTCATGAGTGCGAGCGACTTCACCGTGCGCGCCAGCGCGATGCCCATCAGCGCGGCCACGTCCTCGCAGGTCTTCTGCGTCGGCGTCGCCACCTCGCGCATCGCCTCGGCCGCTGCGGCGCGCGGTGCCGCCGGTGCCAGCGCTTCGGCCGCTTCCAGGTTGGCGGCGTAGGCGGAGGCGTCGGAAAAGGCGATGGCGTCCTCGCCCGAATCGGCCAGCACGTGGAACTCCTGCGAGGCGTCGCCGCCGATCGCGCCCGAATCGGCCTTCACCGCGCGGAACTTCAGGCCCAGGCGGGTGAAGATGCGGGTATAGGCCGCGTGCATCGTCTGGTAGCCGCGCTCCAGGCATTCGGGCGACAGGTGGAAGGAATAGGCGTCCTTCATCAGGAACTCGCGCGCCCGCATGACCCCGAAGCGCGGGCGGATCTCGTCGCGGAACTTGGTCTGGATCTGGTAGAAGTTGACCGGCAGCTGCTTGTAGGACTGCAGCTCGTTGCGCGCGAAGTCGGTGATGACCTCCTCGTGCGTGGGGCCGTAGCAATACTCGGCCTCCTTGCGGTCGCGGATCTTGAGCAGCTGGCCGCCGAACTTCTCCCAGCGCCCGGTTTCTTCCCACAGCTCGCGCGGCTGCACCGAGGGCATCAGCATCTCGATCGCGCCGGCGCGGTCCATTTCTTCGCGCACCACCGCCTCCACCCGTCGCAGCACCCGCAGGCCGAGCGGGCTCCAGGTGTAGATGCCGGCCGCGAGCTTGCGGATCATGCCGGTGCGCAGCATCAGCTGGTGGCTGACGATCTCGGCGTCAGCCGGGGTTTCGCGGGAAGTATTGAGGTGAAATTGCGACAGGCGCATGGCCGGGTTCCGACGGTGAAGGCAAACGTCGGATTGTAGCGTGCCGGCACGCTTCGCGCCGCTTCCGCTTCGCGCCGCTGCCTGCCGCCTCAGCGCGTGGCGCCGGGCGGCGGCAGGGTCGTCGGAACGACGTTCTGGCGAGGGTCGATGCGCACGGTTTCGTAGGGGCGGTCGGGCGGCGGGGTGTCGGTCAGGTGTACCTGACCGGCCTCGTCGCGCCAGCGGTAGACCGCGGGCGAATACTCGCGCGAATGCGGATTCTGGCGCCGCCATTCCGCCGGCAGGCGCTCCGGCTGGTAGCGCCAAAGCCACGCCGCCGCGGCGGCCAGCAGCGCAAGTACGACAACGGCACCGATCAGCGCGTTTCGCATGGCGACGGAGCGGGCCGCGGGTGCTTCAGGGCGCGTCGCAGTCGAGCGCGATGGCGCGTTCGTTGCGGTCGGCGTACTCCAGGCGCTCGCTTTCGCTCAGCGCGCGGGTCTTGCCGTTGTCCTCGATGCTTACTTCGAGGTTGGAGCGCAGCGCCGCGAGGTTGGCGCGCGCGGATTTGCAGCGTTCGGCCCGTGCGATCGCCGGATCCTCCTTGGCCGGCTCCTGCTCGGCGGCGGCCGGGTCCGGCGTGGCGATGGCGCTGGCACCGCCGGCGCGGACGTTGACGCGCTCGAACTTGCCATCCGCCGGCGGCTTGTCGGAATAGTGGGAGACGCCTTTTTCATCGACCCAGCGATAGACGTCGCTGGCACCGGCGGTCAGCCACGCGCCCGCGAGGGCCAGGGTGACGAGGATGTGGGTGATGCGCATGGTGGTGTGACTCCTGGATCTGGCGGATTCCCCGGTGCGCAGTGTGCACCAAACGCGGGCGATGCGGTGCATCGCCGTGGCCGCGCGCGGCCACGGGCTCGCGCTACACTGGGCCCGGATACCCGCAGGATGCCACATGGAAACCCCGGCCCCCGCCGCCAAGCCGCGTCCGCGCGGCATCTATCTCTTGCCGAACCTGTTCACCTCCGGTGCGCTGTTCGCCGGCTTTTACGCGATCATCGCCGCCTCGCAGGGACGCTTCACGGACGCCTGCATCGCGGTGTTCGTGGCGGCGGTCCTGGACGGGCTGGACGGGCGCATCGCGCGACTCACCGGCACCCAGAGCGATTTCGGCGTCCAGTACGACTCGCTGTCGGATCTGATCAGCTTCGGCATGGCGCCGGCACTGGTGATGTATCACTGGGCGCTGTCGGAGCTGCAGTTCGATGGCCCGATCGCAGGCAAGATCGGCTGGTCGGCGGCCTTTCTCTATGCCGCTTGCGCGGCGCTGCGGCTGGCGCGCTTCAATACCCAGGTCGGCGTGGTGGACAAGCGCTGGTTCATCGGTCTGGCCAGTCCGGCGGCGGCGGCGGTGATGATGTCGTTCATCTGGACCCTGGACAGCCGCATGAACATGAGCGGCGGCCAGGTGCGCTGGATCGCGCTGGGCATCACCGTCGTCACCGGCCTGCTCATGGTGAGCCGGGTGCGCTACTTCAGCTTCAAGAGCCTGCCGTTCGGCGGGCGCGTCCCCTTCATGACGGTGCTGCTGGCGCTCGGGCTGCTGGTGCTGCTGGCCATCGACACGGCGCGGGTGCTGTTCGCCGCCTCGACGATCTACCTGCTGTCCGGGCCGCTCGGCTGGGTCTGGGGTCGGCTGCGGCGCAATCGGCAGCCACCCGTCACGCCGGGATGACCACCACCGCGACCACGGCGCGGAACGGATTGCTGACCCTGCTGGCCGAGGTCAGCCAGCAGCTTGCGGTATCGGTGGACCTCACGCGCACCTTGCGCGATTCGGCAGGCTTCGTGGCGCGCTATCTCGACGCCGAGGCGGTCAGCGTGTTCCTGCTGTCCGAGGATGGACAGACGCTGGAGTGCCGTGCCTGCCAGGGGCCGGTGGACATCCTCGGCCTGCGTATTCCGGTGGGTCAGGGTATCGTCGGGCGGACGGTCGCGCGAAACCAGTCGCAGATGGTGCGCGACGCCTACGCCGACCCGGATTTCGCCACCAGTATCGATACCGGCACCGGATTTCGCACCCGCAGCGTGCTGTGCGCGCCGCTGGTGACCGCACAGGGCGTGATCGGTGCGATCGAGGCCATCAACAAGCGCGGCGACGCGCTGTTCGAGGAGGCGGACCTGGACGCGCTGCGGCTGCTGGCTGCCCCGATGGCGCTGGCGCTCAACACTGCGCGCATGGCTGGCGAACTGGTGGAACAGCAGCGCATCCGGCGCGAGCTGGGCATGGCCCGGCGGTTGCAGCGCTCGATGCTGCCGCGGCGTCGGCGCGGCAGCTATCCGCTGCGCGCGCTGAACCTGGCGGCGCAGGAGATTTCCGGGGACTTCTACGATTTCTTCGACCTGCCGGACGGGCGCATCGCGTTCACCGTGGGCGACGTGGCGGGCAAGGGCCTGGACGCGGCCTTCCTGATGGTGCGCTGCGCCAGCCTGTTGCGCTGGGCCGGCAAGGAAGGGCTGCGCCCGGGCGACTGGCTGGCGCGGGTCAACGACGAGCTGGGCGAGGCGATCACGCCGGGCATGTTCGTGTGCGCCGCGGCCGGCCACTACGACCCCGCCACGCGCGAGGCGGTGTGGGCCAACGCCGGCTTCCCGCCGCTGGTGCGCGTGGCGTCCGACGGCTCGGCAGAGGTGTTCGAGGCCGAGGGCCCGCCGCTGGGAATCCTGCGCCGGATGGTGTTCCCCGAGCAGCGCACACAGCTCGCCGATGCCAGCCTGTACCTCTACTCCGATGGCGTCACCGACGTGCGCGATGCCGATGGCGTTCCGCTCGGCGTGGAGCGGGTGCAGGCGCTGCTGCAGGGGCTGGGCGATCTGGTGCCCGAGGCGCGCCTGCGCGCGCTGGCGCGCCACCTGCGCGGGCTGCGGGTCACCGACGACATCACCCTGATGCTGATCAGCGGCGACCCACCCTGCTCCGAAACCCTGCTGCTGGAACGCAGCTTCCCGGCCCAGGCGAGTGAAATGGCCGCCGTGCGCCACGCCCTGGCCGCGGCGCTCGCGCGCGCCGGCGTGGATGTCGCGCTGCGTCAGGCGCTGGTGCTGGCGGTGGACGAGGCCTGCACCAATATCATCCGGCACGGACACGCCGGCGGTGCCGACGCGCTGATCCAGCTGAACCTGACGCGCGAGGGCGACGACCTGGTGTTCGAGCTGCTCGACAGCGCTCCCTGCGTCGAAGATGGCACGCTGGTGCCGCGCGATCTGTCCGAGTGCCGACCCGGCGGGCTGGGGCTCAACCTGATCGACAGCCTGATGGATGACTGGTCGCTGGAGCCGCGCGAGGGGCGCTGCGGCAACCGTCTTCGCATGGTCAAGCACCTGCTGCCAGAGGAGGAAACCCGATGAGCCAGTGCGATACCCGGATCGACGGCGACTGCGCCGTCGTGGTGCTCGGCGGCGAGGTGGACCTGTCGTGGTCGGCGCAGGTGCGGCGCGAGGTGCTTGGCGCGCTCGAGCGCGCGCCGCGCGTGGCGGTGGACCTGGCCCAGGTCAGCTACATCGATTCTTCCGGCATCGCGGCGCTGGTGGAAGGATTCCAGAACGCCCGCGGACGCGGCCAGCCGTTCGAGCTGGTGAACGTCAGCGCGCCGGTGCTGGCGGTGCTGAAGCTGGCGCGGCTGGACCGCGTGTTCACCATCCGCACGGGGGCGGCGGACTGAGCCGTGGAAGCGATCTTCGCCGGCCTCGAACGCATCGGCAGGCGCACCGTCACGGTGGTGTCGGAGATCGGCTATGGCACCAGCCTCCTGTTCGAGTCGCTCTGGTTCCTGGTCCTGGGCTGGCGCGTGGGCCAGCCGGTGCGCCCGCGCATGGTGCTGGAGCAGATGCGCCAGATCGGCGTGGACGCCATTCCCATCGTCTGCCTGCTCGCGATGACGGTGGGCGTGATGCTGGGCATCCAGTTCATCGCCGCACTGGCGGAGTTCGGCGCGCAGAGTCAGGTGGTGGTGGCCTCCACCAAGTCGATCATGCGCGAGTTCGGCGCGCTGATCACCGGCATCGTGGTGGCGGGGCGCAGCGGCTCGGCGCTGGCCGCACGACTGGGTTCGATGGTGGTGTCGCAGGAGGTGGACGCGCTCGCCGTGATCGGGGTGGATCCGGTGCGTTATCTGGTCGCGCCGGCGCTGCTGGCGATGCTGGTGATGCTGCCGGTACTGACGATCCTGGCCGATGCCGTGGCCATCCTCGGCGCCGGCCTGTACTCGATGGGCCCGCTGGATCTGAGCCTGTCCGGCTACCTGGGCCAGACGCTCGAACTCATGACCCCGCGCGACGTGTGGGAAGGGCTTTCCAAGAGCGTGGTGTTCGGCCTGCTGATCGCCCTCATCGGTACCAGCGTGGGCTTCTCGGTCAGCGGCGGTGCCGAAGGCGTCGGCCGCGCCACCACCCGCGCCGTGGTGCTGTCGATCAGCGCCCTGGTGCTGGCCGACATGCTGTTTTCGTTTTTTTTGAATCGGTGAGGGCGGAAATGGGGAAAGGGGAATCGGGAGTGGGCGGGGCTTGCGAGGCGCATCGCGCGTGCAGGGAGCCAGATGCCCCCGCTGTTTGCGCGACTGGGGCCGATGGGCGCGCGCCATGACGATTCCCGACTCCCCACTCCCGATTCCCGCGTCGGCGGAGCCCATCATCGACGTCCGCGGCCTCGACGCCTGGTACGGGCGCCGGCAGGTGCTGCACGGGGTGGATTTTTCCGTGGCGCCGGGCGAGATCCGGGTGGTGATGGGCGGCTCGGGCTCGGGCAAGAGCACGCTCCTGCGGCACCTGATCGGATTGCAGAAGCCGCGCGCCGGTGCGGTGCGGCTGCTCGGCACGGACCTGGCGCGGGCCGGCGCGCGCGAGCTTCTCGCGCTGCGGCGCAGGATCGGCGTCAGCTTCCAGGGTGGCGCGCTGTTCACCTCGATGACGGTGGGCGACAACGTTGCCCTGCCGCTGCGCGAGCACACCCGGCTTGACGAAAACACCATCCGCATCATGAGCCGGCTGAAGCTGGAAGTGGTCAACCTCGGCGGTTTCCAGGATCTCATGCCCAGCCAGCTTTCCGGTGGCATGGTCAAGCGCGCCGCGCTGGCCCGCGCCATCGTGATGGACCCGCGCCTGATGTTCTTCGACGAGCCCTCCGCCGGGCTCGACCCGGTGGTTTCCGCCGAGCTGGACGAACTGATCCTGCAACTGCGCGACGCCATGCGCATGACCATCGTCGTGGTCACCCACGAGCTGGAGTCGGCGTTCAAGATTGCCGATACCATTACCGTGCTCGACCACGGACGCGTACTGATGACCGGAACCATGGCCCAGGTGCGGGCCAGCGACAATGAGCGCATCCAGGACCTGCTCAACCGCCGCCCGCGCGAAGTGGAGGTGGACGTGGATGCCTACCTGCGCCGGCTGACCGAGGAGGAAGCGTGATGAACCCGTACCAGAAGCGTTGGGCGGCGCGGCGATGAGGCGCGATACCGCCAACTACACCTTGATCGGCCTGGCCGTGGTGGTGGCGTTCGCACTGCTGCTGTCCACCCTCATGGCCATCACCGGCAGCCGCGGTGCCAGCACGCGCTACCACGCCCATTTCGACAACGTCACCGGCCTGCGCTTCGGCGCGCCGGTGCTGTACCAGGGATTTCGCATCGGGCAGGTGGCCGACATCGTGCCCGAGCGCGCCGCCGTGCTGCGCTACCGGGTCGAACTGGCGCTGCGCAGCGACTGGCCGATTCCCGAGGACAGCGTGGCCCAGCTCCAGGCCAGCGGGCTCCTGGCCGACGTGCGCATCGCCATCCGCGGCGGCCAGAGCGCCGTGATGCTCGCATCGGGCGCGGAGCTGGCGAGCGAAACCGGGGGCGACGTGTTCGCCGCCATGAACGAGCTGGCCGACGAGCTCACCATCCTGACCCGCGACCGGCTGCGTCCGCTGGCCGAGACCCTGGCAACCCGGGTGGAATCGATTTCCGGCTCCATCGACACCGGCCTGCCGCCGTTGGTGACCGAGACCCAGGCGCTGCTGGCGCGCCTCAACCATGCCGCCGATCAGGTCAACGCCCTGGTCGGGGAGGACAATCGGCAAGCCATCGGCGGCACCCTCGCCGACTTGCGCAGCCTGGCCGCCGATCTGCGCGAGACCCACGCGCAAACCCGCGAACTGGTCACCGGACTCAACGCGGCGCTCGCGGAAAACCGGCCCGACATCCGGCAGGTGGTGACGGATCTGGAGCGCGTCGTGGGGACGCTTGCCCAGCGCATGGATTCGGTGGCGCACCACCTGGATTCCTCCAGCCGCAATTTCGACGAATTCGCCCGCGAGATCCGGCGCAACCCGAACCGCCTGCTGTTCAGCCCCAAGGCCGATGAGGGGGAGGAGAAATGAATCGCTGCATCCCGCTGGTCCTCCTTCTTGCCGCGCTGCTGGCTGGCTGCGCCGGCGTGCCCAGCGCCCCGGAAACCACCTGGTACCGGTTGCCCGAACCGGTGCCGCGCGAGCGCCTGGACGCACCGCTGGTCGAACTGCCGATCGTGGTGGAAACCTTTACCGCCGACGGCCTGTATTCCGATCAGGCGCTGATCTACACGCTCGATGCGCAGGCCGATCGGCTGCGCGCCTACCACTACCAGCTCTGGATCGACCCGCCCGTGCGCCTGCTGCAGCGCCGGCTGGTGGCGGACCTGCGGGCCTCGGGCATCGCGCGGGTGGTTACCGACCGGCTGCCGACGCGGCTGGAGGTGCTGCGCGTGCACGGGCGCATCGCGCGGCTCGACCGGGTACGCACGGACACGGGCTGGGAGGTGGCGGTCAGCCTCGTGCTGCGTGCCGAGCCGCCCGGCGGCGGACGCCCGTGGGTGATCGGCGAGTACCACCGCCAGCTTCCGGCCGCCGGTGACCGGGTGGCCGATTCGGTGCGCGCCTACGGCCAGGCGCTGGATCAGATCCACGGCGAGTTCATCGCCGATCTCGCCGAACGCGCGCGTCGCGCCGCAGCGGGCAATGATGCGGTGCGGATGCGATAGGTGGGCGCATGATGGGCGAGGGAGCGGCGGTGGCAGGCAGCAAGGACGGCAGCCGGTTCGGCGCGCTGCAGCGTGCGCATCTGGAGGCGCTGGGCTTGGTGCCGATGGTCCGGCGCGACGCCGTCCGGCCCGGGGCACCGGTTCCTGCGCCGCGCGCCGGCAGCGAAACCCCGGCTCGCGCAGCCGCGCGTGGTGCCGTCGATCCACCCGCGGAACGCACGATCAGGCTTTGCGTCGCGGGCAGCGGCGCCTGGCCCGCGCCGGGGCCGGATGCGCGGCTGCTGGATGACCTGCTCGCCAGCCTCGGACTCACCGTCGCGCAGGTGCAGTGGGTATCCGGCGGCGCGCCGCCCGAAGGCATTCCGATGCTGGCCTTTGGCGTGGACGCGGCGCGCGGCGCGCTGCGCCTGCCCGCCCTCGCGCGTCTGCGCGACGCGCTGGAAAAGCGCATCGCCTGGCCGCAGCTGCGCCGCTTGCGGCGGCAGCTGCGCGAGGCGGTCCGATGAGCGTCGTCCCGTCCTGCGCCACCACCCTGCGGGCGATGCGCACCACCGATCTGGAAACGGTGATGCAGAACGAGCTGGCGGCCTACGAGTTTCCCTGGACCCAGGGCATCTTCCGCGAGTGCCTGCTGGCCGGGCACGGCTGCTGGGTGCTGGAGCGTGATGGCAAGATCATCGGCCACGGTGTGCTGTCGACGGGTGCGGGCGAAGCGCACATCCTCAACGTCTGCATCGCGCCGCGGCATCAGGGTCGCGGCCACGGCCGCCACCTGATCGCGCGCCTCATCGACGCGGCGCGCTGGCACCGGGTGGAGCGGATATTCCTGGAAGTGCGCCCGTCAAACCTCGCCGCCGTGCATTTGTATGAATCCATCGGCTTCAACGAGATCGGCCGCCGTCCCGGCTACTACCCGGCGCACAAGGGGCGCGAGGATGCGGTGGTGATGGCGATGGAGCTGCTCCCCGCTGAAAGCACGCCGGGGCGGCTGATTCCCGGGTAGGGCGGAATCGCCGCAGGCGTTTCCGCCATGAGCGCGACAACGGCGGAATCCGCCGCGCGGGTTCCGCCCTGCGGGGCTGTCGACTCCCGCGCTGCCTGGGACTCGAATCCATCGCCGAAGAGCCGGTCGCTGCCGGGGCTGCGGCTCGCCCAGACCGTGTTTCCATGGGCACCGAGGTTGATGCGCCCGCCGTTGGGCTGGGTTTCCAGCGCGTGGTCGGATGCCGGATCGCCGGCGTCGATGGCCGGGCTGGTCACCGCATCCATGACCCAGCCTGCGGGCGTGAAGCGTCCGGCGGCCGAGCGCAGTCGGTAGTCGCCGCCGCCGGCGTCGGCGAACAGGGGATCGGCCTGGAAGTTGCCTGTGCCCGGCTCCTGCGTGATCGACCAGACGATGGCGAAGCTGCCGCCCGAGAGCGTGGCGAAGTCGCGGCTGTTGCCGCGGAAGATCGCGTTTCGAACCGTGACCTGAGAGCCGTCCTCGACCACCACGGCGGCGCCGTCGGGCACCGTGCCGGGGCAGAGGTGATCGGCCACGGTAATACTCTCGATGTTCACCTGCGACGGCCCGCCCGGCCCGCCGTCGATGTAGATTGCCGCGGCCGAACGGCTGCCGTTCGGGCACAGGTTGTGGTGAAGGAGGTCGTTGCGCATCGTGCCGGTCGCGCCCTCGTCCCAGAACACCCCGGAGCCGGCGGTCGGGGCGTAGTTTCCGGTGATGAGGTTGCCGCGCAGCTCGGCGTCGGTGCCCGCCACCAGTACGCCGCCGCCCCAGCCATATCCCTGGGTGGCACCGATCGCGTTGCCGCGCACGATGCTGTCGGCCAGCAGCGCGTTGGCTGCGACATAGATTCCGCCGCCGTGGTCGTGGTGCCCGGTGTTGTTCTCCACCAGATTGTGGCGCAGCTCGGCGTGCCGCCCGGACACGTGGATGCCCGCGCCCTTGCCGGCCTGGTTGTCGCGCACGGTGTTGTGTTCGATGCGGATCGAGCCGGTGGCACCGCCCCAATCCTGCGTGTGGGCGTGGATGCCGCCGCCGCGCGAATCGGCGCTGGCGTGCTGGTTGCTGAAGTTGCCGTGGATGAGATTGTGCGAGATGACGATCGCGCCGTTGCCATCGAGCGCGGCGTGGACACCGCCGCCGTGGCCGCTGCCGTCGGCCCAGCTGCTGCCCAGGCCGCGTCCGCGGGTGAGGATGAAGCCATCGAGCACGGTGGTCTGGTTCGAATCCAGATGCAGCTGCACCGCGGGATTGGTGAGGCCGCCGTCGATGCGGGAAGCGTGCTGGTCGGCATCGCGTGCCGAAAAATCGGCGCTGAATCCGCCCAGCAGGGTCAGGTGCGTGCCGCTGGGCGCGCCAAAGCCGCCGAGCGCGACGTTCTCGGAATACGTCCCCGCCGCCACCTGCACGATGTCGCCGGCCTTGGCGCCCGCGATCGCGGCGGAGATCGTCGCCAGCGGCGCGGCGGCCGATCCGCTGCCGCCCGCCGCCGCGCCGGCGCGCACGCAGATCACGGCCGGCTGGGAGGCGAGGAACCCGGTGCAGGCGTGGTGCTGGCCGTTGTCGTGCCCGACCGGACCCGGGCCGGCCGCCGCGCAGGGCAGGGCGACCAGGATCAGCGCGATGGCGGTGGAGCGATGAGCGAAGGTCACGGCGAAAACACCTCGAAGCCATCGGCGAACAGGCCGCCGTCGTACTCGAACGCGCCCGGATCCGGCGCGCCGTCGTCGGGCCGCGGCTGGCCGGCGGCGTGGGCCAGGTACTGCGCATTCACGGTGTGCGCCTGCGCGATCACCTCGGGATGCAGGGCCATGCCTGCGTCCACCGCATCGCTGCTGAACGCGAGTCTGAAGTCCGTGCCCGCCTCGTCGACGAAGCCCGGCGCGTTGGCGGCGTTGGTCAGCACGCTCCCGAGGCCGGAAATCGCGCCCTGTGGCGTGGTGTTGTCGCGCCACGGGGTCAGCGTGGGCGAGGCCCAGTTCGTGCCCAGGTCGAGCAGCCCGTACTGGTGCATCCAGGACAGGTTCGTCGGCACCGCGCCCGGCGTCCAGGCGCGCAGGAACACCAGGTTGTTGCGCGCGTCCACGCGTTCGTCGTTGGTGGAAACGTCGAACAGGATGCTGCGCCAGCGCGTGGACTGGTCGGCGCGCACGACAACGGTGTTGTGGAAAAAATGCAGCGTGCCCTTGCGGTAGCAGGCGAGGGCGGGATCGGCCTGGCCGTTGACGTAGCAGCCGCTGTCGCCGCCGTAGTGCACCAGATTGCCCGGTCCTTCCGGGTCGCTGACGATGAGGTTGCCGTAGACGAAGCTGCGCCGGTATTCGGGCAGCGCCTGCACCATCGGCCAGCTTTCCTGCGCTTCCACCAGATCGATGCTGCGCGCGCCGCCGTCGATGAGGTTGTAGCGCACCACGGTGCCGGTGGAGCGGTCCTTGAGGTTGCCGCCGGACGAGCCGGCGCGCAGCGGGCCGAAGCGGTTGAACTGGATCGTCATGCCCACCGCCTCGGTGTAGAGGTTGTGGTGGCGGTCGTTGGTCACGCTGACGGTGCCGTTGCCGTAAAGCTCGGAGAACTCGATGCGGACGTCGCGCGAGAGCATTTCCTCCGAATCTCCCGAGGCGACGAAAAATCCGTTGCCGTTGCCTTCCAGCACCACGTCGCTCACCACGACGTGCTCGCCGCGCTCGACGAAGATGCCGGCGGCGTTGGCCGAGTAGGTCTGGGTGCTGCCGTCGCTGGCGCTGAACGCATATTCGTGGAAGGCGTGGCGGAGGTGCAGGCCCTGGATGCGCAGGTGACGCGGCTTGAAGCCCCAGGCATCGCCCGCGCCCCAGCTTACGTGGATCAGGCCGCGCGGCTCGGTGGCCACGACGCGGTAGCCCATCGTCGCGCGCGTGGTGGCGTTTTCGCCATCGAGCACCGGCCGCTCGCCGCCCGGCCCGCGCACGCCGCACACCGTGATGGGCTGGGAGGCCGTGCCCTGGCGACGCAGCAGGATCTTTTCGCGGTAGGGCGTCGCGCGCCAGTGGATGCGCACGGTGTCGCCGGCGTTGAGCGCCTCCCACGGCACCGCGCCGATGCTGGCGTAAGCCTGTCCCGGACCGACCTCGAAGAGCGTGCCCGCGCCGGTGTGGGTGCAGTCGGGAATCCGCGCCGCCCCGCAGGGAGAGGCGATGATCAGGGCCAGTGCGAACAGGCGGCGGAGGGTCATCGGCAAGCGTTCCGTGAAAGGGTCGGACGGACAGCCGGCGTTCCGCGCCGCGCCCGATATCGCAACCACGCGAAAACGCGCCGATGGAGGCCACGGCGCGCGGGTGCCTGGTTCGGCAATTCACCGCAGCCGCAGCGCATCATGCGCCCGGCGTCGGGCTGGCACTACACTAGCCACTTTGTTCGCGACGACACCGACCGATGAGTTGGCTCCAGAAACTGATGCCCGCGCGCATCCGCACCGAAGGCACGAAGAAGACCGGCTCGGTGCCGGAAGGGCTGTGGGAGAAGTGCGACAGCTGCGCCGCCGTGCTCTACAAGCCGGAGCTGGAGCGCAACCTGTACGTCTGTCCCAAGTGCGGCCACCACATGGCGATCACCGCGCGCGACCGGCTCGAGGCCCTGTTCGACCCGGATACCGCGCAGGAGCTGGACGCCGGGCTGGAACCGGTGGACGTGCTGCGCTTCCGCGACTCCAAGCGCTATGTGGACCGCATCCGCGCGGCGCAGAAGCAAAGCGGCGAGCGCGACGCGCTGGTGTCCATGCATGGCCAGCTCAAGGGCCGACCGCTCGTGGCCTGTGCCTTCGAATTCCGCTACATGGGCGGATCGATGGGCTCGGTGGTGGGGGAGAAGTTCACCCGCGCGGCCGAACACGCGCTCGCGCACCGCAGCCCGCTGGTGTGCTTTTCCGCCACGGGCGGTGCGCGCATGCAGGAGGGCCTGTTCTCGCTGATGCAGATGGCCAAGACCTCCGCCGCGCTGGCGCGCCTGCGCGAAGCGGGCCTGCCCTATGTCTCGTTCCTGACCCATCCGACCACGGGCGGCGTTTCGGCCAGCCTCGGCATGCTGGGCGACCTCAACCTGGCCGAACCGCGCGCCCTGATTGGCTTCGCCGGCCCGCGCGTGATCGAACAGACCGTGCGCGAAACCCTGCCGCAGGGCTTCCAGCGCAGCGAATTCCTGCTCGAACACGGTGCCATCGACGCCATTGTCGACCGGCGCGAGTCGCGCGACACCCTGGCTTCGCTGCTGGCGCTGTTGATGCGCCAGCCGGCACCCCCGCCGACACCCGCAGCGGCGTCCTGAGGCGCGCCGCGATGGGAGAGCGCCGCCATTTCGGCACCGACGGCATTCGCGGTCGCGTCGGTGAGGGTGCCATTTCGGCCGATTTCGTGCTCAAGCTCGGATGGGCCGCCGGCCGCGCCCTGTCGCGCGACGGGCGCCGGCCGGTGGTGGTGATCGGCAAGGACACGCGGATTTCCGGCTACATGTTCGAATCGGCGCTGCAGGCGGGCCTGGTGGCGGCCGGCGCCGACGTGCGGCTGCTCGGGCCGATGCCGACGCCCGGCGTGGCCTACCTCACCCACTCGCTGCGCGCCGACGCCGGCATCGTCATCAGCGCCTCGCACAACCCGCACCACGACAACGGGATCAAGTTCTTTTCCGAGCGCGGCGAGAAGCTCGACGACGCCACCGAGCTTGCGATCGAGGCGGAGCTGGACGCGCCGTTTTCCACCGTGCCCTCCGAAACCCTCGGCAAGGCGCTGCGGATCAGCGATGCCGCCACGCGCTATGCCGAGTTCTGCAAGTCCACGGTGCCGCTGGACTTCACCCTGGAAGGCTGGCACCTGGCGCTGGACTGCGCGCACGGGGCCAACTACCAGGTCGGCCCGCGCGTGTTCGAGGAGCTGGGCGCGCGCGTGGACGCCATCGGCACCGCACCCGACGGGCTCAACATCAACCGCGGCGTCGGCTCCACCCATCCCGAGGCGCTGGCCGCGCGGGTGCGCGACACCGGGGCCACGCTCGGCATCGCCTTCGACGGCGACGGCGACCGGGTGACCTTCACCGACAGCGCCGGCCGGGTGGTGGACGGCGACGCGCTGATCCACGTGCTGGCCTGCGACTGGCAGCGGAGCGGACGCCTGCGCGGACCGGTGGCCGGCACCCTGATGACGAACTACGCGCTGGAGCAGGCCCTGGCCGCGCGCGGCATCGGTTTCGTGCGCACCCGGGTGGGCGACCGCCACGTGCACCGCGCGCTGGTCGAGCAGGGCGGCGTGCTGGGCGGCGAAGCCTCCGGCCACATCCTCTGCCTGGACCGCGCCAGCACCGGCGATGCCATCGTCAGCGCCCTGCAGGTGCTCGAAGTGCTGGCGCGGCGCGGGCTGTCGCTGGAGGAAGCGCTGGCCGACTACCGGCCGCTGCCGCAGCGCACCGTCAATCTGCGACTGGCCGGTGACGCACGCCGGATCGTCGATTCGGACGGCGTGCGCGCCGCGCTGGAGATCGCCCAGCGCGCCGTGGCCGGACGCGGGCGCGCTTTCCTGCGCCCGTCCGGCACCGAGCCCGTCATCCGCGTGACGGTCGAAGCCGATGACGTCGCGCTGATGGACGAGGTCCTCGATGCCCTCGCCGCGGCCGTGGCGGCAGCCGCCTGAGAACCGTCGTGGCCCGGCATGACCGGGCCCGCAGCCCGGTCGCCGCGTCGGCCCGATGATGCCGAAACGGTCTATGCTTGCCGCCTTTCCACCACCGCCCAGGCTTGCGCCATGACGACCCGCATTCCCACCCTCGACATCCGCCGGTTCGACACCGAACGCGACGCCTTCGTCGCCGAACTGGGCGCAGCCTATCGCGAGTGGGGTTTTGCCGGCATCCGCCATCACGGCATCCCGCAGGCGCTGATCGATTCGGCCTACGCGGCCTTTCGCGCCTTCTTCGCGCTGCCCGATGCGGTCAAGCGCAGCTACCACGTCCCCGGCGGCGGCGGCGCGCGCGGCTACACGCCCTTCGGCGTGGAAACGGCCAAGGGCTCCAGCCACTACGACCTCAAGGAGTTCTGGCACGTCGGCCGCGAGCTGGCGGCCGACAGCCGCTACCGCGCGGTGATGGCCGACAACCTCTGGCCGGCCGAAGTGCCGGGATTCAAGGAGCACGCACTGGCGCTCTACCGCGCGCTCGATGATCTCGGATCGCGCGTGCTGTCGGCGCTGGCCCTGCACATCGGCCTGCCGCACGACTGGTTCGCCGACAAGACCGATGTGGGAAACTCGATCCTGCGGCCGATCCACTACCCGCCGATCACCGCCGACGACATTCCCAACGTGCGCGCCGGCGCGCACGAGGACATCAACCTGATCACGCTGCTGGTCGGGGCCAGCGCGGAAGGGCTGCAGGTGCTTTCCCGCAAGGGCGAATGGGTGCCGTTCACCGCGGATGCCGACACGATCGTGGTCAATATCGGCGACATGCTGCAGCGGCTCACCAACCACGTCTATCCGTCCACCACCCACCGCGTGGTCAATCCGCCGGGCGCGTCGGCGCGCGCGCCGCGCTATTCGGTGCCCTTCTTCCTGCACCCCAATCCGGACTTCCTGATCGACGTGCTGCCTTCCTGCATCAGCGCCGACAGCCCCAGTCGCTATCCCGAGCCGATCACGGCGCAGGGCTACCTGGAAGAGCGGTTGCGCGAGATCAAGCTGATCTGAAGGCGGCGCGGTGGAGCCCGGGCCGCGCCTCCGGTTGTCGCCAGCGCCCGGCGCACCTAGAGTGTCCGGCCTGTCGACGCGACCCGATCCCCATGCACTACCCCGACTATCCGTTCACGCCAAAGCGTTTCGAGCTGCGCCCCGGCATCGCGATGAGCTATCTCGACGAAGGCCCGCGCGATGGCGAGGTGGTGCTGATGCTGCACGGCAACCCGTCGTGGAGCTACTACTGGCGCAAGCTGGTGGGCGCGCTGTCCGACCGCTGGCGCTGCATCGTGCCCGACCACGTCGGCATGGGGCTGTCGGACAAGCCGGATGACGCGGCCTACGCCTACACGCTCCAGTCGCGCATCGACGACGTGGCCAGCCTGCTCGAACACCTCGGCATCACCGGCAAGGTGACGCTGGCGGTGCACGACTGGGGCGGCATGATCGGCTTCGGCTGGGCCTTGCGCGATGCGGATCGCGTCGCGCGCATGGTGATCCTCAACACCGCGGCCTTTCCCCTGCCGGCGGAAAAGCCGATGCCCTGGCAGCTCCGGCTGGGGCGCGATTCGCGCCTGGGCGCGCTGGCGATCCGCGGCCTCAACGCGTTTTCCAGCGCCGCCTCGTTCGTGGGTGTGGAGCAGCGCATGCCCTCGGAAGTGCGCGCGGCCTACGTTGCGCCCTACGACTCCTGGGCGCACCGCATCGCCACCCTGCGCTTCGTGCAGGACATCCCGCTCGGCCCGGAAGATCGTGCCTGGCGCATCGTCGAGGAGTCCGGGCGTCGCCTCGGCGAGTTCGCCGACCGTCCGGCGCTGCTGGTCTGGGGGCTGTGCGATTTCGTCTTCGACGCGCACTTCCTGCGCGGCTTCGAGCAGCGTTTGCCGAATGCGGAAAGCCTGATTTTCGACGACGCCGGCCACTACGTGCTGGAAGACAAGGCCGCGGTCATCGTGCCGCGCGTGCGCGATTTCCTCGAGCGCCACCCGCTCTGACCGCCGGCCGATGCTGACGATCGCGCCCGGTCTGTCCATTCCCGAAGAGGAGCTGATCGAGCGCTTCGTGCGCGCTTCCGGCCCGGGCGGGCAGAACGTGAACAAGGTGTCCACCGCGGTGGAGCTGCGCTTCGACGCCGGTGCCTCGCCCTCGCTGCCCGAGGCCGTGCGCGAGCGCCTCCTCGCCCGCCGCGACCGGCGCATCGGTGCCGACGGCGTGATCGTGATCAATGCGCAGCGCTTCCGCAGCCAGGACCGCAACCGCGAGGACGCGCGCGCCCGGCTTGCCGCGCTGATCGACGCGGCGCGCGTGCCGCCCAGGCCGCGCATTGCGACCAAACCCACGCGCGCTTCCAAGGAACGGCGCATCGAGGCCAAGAAGGGGCGCGGCGACATCAAGCGCGGGCGCAGCGCGCGCTGGAATCCCGAAGGATGAGCGCCGGACCGGTGGTGCCCGCGCTTCCCGCCAGCGCGCCGCGCCAGGGCAACGCGCTGGCGCGCGCCTTCGGGCGCACGATCCTGCGCCTGGGCGGATGGCGCATCGAGGGCGAGTTCCCCGATCTTGCGCGCTTCGTCATCATCGTCGCGCCGCACTCCTCGGCCTGGGACGCGGTATGGGGCATCGCCGGGATGCTGGCGATGGGGGTGCGCATCACCTTCCTGGCCAAGGCCGAAGCCTTCCGCGGCCCACTGGGCTGGCTGCTGTCGCGGATCGGCGGCGTGCCGGTGGATCGGGACAAGGCGCACGGCGCGGTGGAGCAGGCGGCCGCCCGGCTTCGCGGCGAAGGTTCGACCTGGTTCCTGCTTGCGCCCGAAGGCACCCGCCGGCGGGTGGAGCGCTGGAAGTCCGGCTTCTGGCACATCGCGCGCAGCGCGCAGGTGCCGGTGATGCTGGCCGCCTTCCACTACCCGGAAAAGACCATGATCCTCGGCCCGCTGGTGACGCCCGGCCCGGATGCCGATGCCGACATGGCGCGGGTGCGCGAGTGGTACCGCCCCTTCATCGGCAAGCGCCGCGGCACGGTGTAGCGGCTCGCGGATTTGGGGGTCTGCGCCGCGCAGCGCGACACTGTGGGCTTCTTGGCTTTCGGAGGTTCGCGATGGATACCGCCTGGGCCCGCCGCATGCTGGGCAGGCTCGAACCCTGGTTCGAGACGCTGCAGGGCTTTCACGACCGCGCCAACGCGCACGCGCTCTACGATCCGGCCACGCCGGAAGGGCGCATCCGCTTTTCCAATCTGCAGGTCTTCCTGCGCCAGCTCCTGCCGTGGCGGCCCACGGTGCTGCTGGTGGGCGAGGCGCCGGGCTACCGCGGCGCGTGGCGCACCGGGGTCAACTTCTGCGCCGAAAGCAACATGATGGGGCCGAAGGATCGCTTCGGCCTGTTTGGCGGCGTGGAGGCCGGCTACCGGCTCATCGCCGAGGGCCAGCGCCTGCGCAGCGAGGCCAGCGCCACCGTGGTGCAGCGCGTTTTCCAGGAGCTGCCCGAACCGGTGCTGGTATGGCCGGCGCTGCCGCTGCACCCGCACCGGCCCGGCGTGGATGAATCCAACCGCACGCCGACGCCGGCCGAGCTCAGGCGCGACGGCCTGCCCCAGCTCGAACAGCTCATCGGCATCTTCGGTCCCGCGCACATCGCCGCCGTGGGCAATATCGGCCACGCCACGCTCGCCGGGCTGGGCATCGAGGCGACGAAGATCCGCCACCCCGCGCACGGCGGCGGACCGGCGTTCCGCGACGGGCTGCTGGCGCTGATGAACGACCGGCGCTGAGGGAACCGCGTCAGGCGCGCCGCGGCGCGGGATGGTTCCCGTGCGCGGTCAGTCCAGCCGCCGCTGGAAGGGGCAGAGGAACTGCCAGGTGTCCGGGAAATGCCACGGGAAAACGAGGTGGCCTTCCGGGAAGTCGCCATAGTTCAGGGTGTCGCCCGCGCTCCAGCCGGCGGCGAGGAAGGCGTCGCGGTCGGCCTGCACGGCCGGGTAGTAGTAGTCCTGCGTGCCCACGCGCAGATCGACCGGGATCTTTCGCGCGGCCTGCGCAAGCAGGGCCGGGCAGTTGGCCGGAGGCTGGCACGCCCACTGCTGCAGCACACCCGCGCTGATGCCGTAGCCGGCGAAGGTGCGGATGTCCGGTACGCCGCTGCGCTGGCGCAGCGCCAGGTCGTGCATCACGTGGCCGCCGGCCGAATAGCCCCAGCCGTGAATGCGGCTGGCGTCGATGTTGTAGTGGGCCGCGACGTCATCGAGGATCGCCTGGAACATCGGGTAGTCGAACGATGGCGACCAGCCGCCCTGCGAACCGGACGCCACCGGCGCGGCGACGAGGAAGCCGCCGGCCTGCGCCTGCGCCGACCATTGATCGCGCAGCCACTGCGCAGCGGCGGGCGCGGTGCCCGCGCCGCCGGCCCCGTGCAGCACCAGCAGCAGCGGCGCGGGGGCGGCGAAGGGATAGCCGGTCGGCACATAGAGGTAGTAGTCGCGCGGCTGGCCGAACACCGCGACGCTGCGCGTCTGCGCGCCCGGATAGGCCCCACCGCTGCCGTACGAGGGTTCACGGTGGAACGCATCGCCGCTCTCGAATCCGTCGAAGAACAGCGGCGGCGCGCCCTGTCCGCAGACCCAACCGGGCAGGCGGGCGGTGGAAAGCGCGCCGGCGGGCGCGGCGGCGGCCAGCATCGATGCGGCTGCGATGAAGCGAACGATGAGCGCCTTCAGCATCCGCGTACTCTCCAGCACGCAATCACGGCAGGCAAGCGGTGCGGGGAAACACACGGACCACCGGTATCATCGCGCCGATGAACCGTGCCGCCTCGCCCCGAATGCCGCCCTATGCCGACGCGCTCACCGGGCTGCGCGGCGTGGCGGCGCTGTGGGTGCTGGTGTTCCATCTCTGGCAGCGCACGGGCGCGCCGGCGCTGGCGCTCGGGCCGCTCGATTTCACCCCGCTGGCCGCGCACGGCTATCTGGGCGTGGATCTCTTTTTCGTGCTGTCGGGCTATCTCATCGGCGGGCCGTGGGTGGCCGCGCGGCTGGGCGGGCCGAAGGTGGCCATCGGCACCTTCTGGCGGCGGCGCTTCCTGCGCGTCTTTCCGGCCTTCTGGGCGCAGTGGATCGTGCTGGCGCTGCTCGCGGCACTCGGCCCCGGCGGCTTTCCAATGGGTGCCGGTGAAGCCCTGCTCAGCGCCACGCTGACATCGAACCTGGTCGACGGCGTGCCCACGCTCAATCCGGTGTGGTGGTCGCTGCCGGTGGAGTGGGATTTCTACCTTGTGGCTCCCCTGGTGGCGCTGGCCTTCGTCACGCGACGTGCACTGCCGCGCGCCTTGCCGTGGATCGTGCTGGCCTGCGTGGCCTTCCGCATCCTGACCTGGTGGCTGATCTTCCATCAGGGCATGGACTGGGTATCGCTCTACCGCTGGGTGATCGAGCTGCCCGGCCGTCTCGACCAGTTCGCGCTGGGCATGCTGGTGGCACACGCGTTGATGCTCGGCCGCAGCGGTTCCGACCGCCGCCTGCTGCTGGCGGGAGTCGCGGTGACCCTGGTGCTGGTGTGGCTGCTTCCGCGCGCGGGCTATGTGGTCGATGGGGCGCTGGCACCCTGGCTGTTTTTCCAGTTCACCCTGTTCGGCTGCGCCTTCGCCGCCCTCGTCGGTGCCGCGGCCATATCGCGCTCGATGCTGGTGCGCGCGCTGCTGGCGAACCGGCCGATGGTCTTTATCGGCACCATCAGCTACAGCCTCTACCTGTGGCATTACCCGGTGCTCGACGGGCTGTCGCGCCTCGCCAAAGCCAATGGAACGAGCACGGCGAGCTGGCGCTGGGCGGCGCTGGCGGTGATCGCGAGCGTGGCGGTTTCGGCGCTGTCCTATGCGCTGACCGAGCGCCCCTTCCTGCGGCACCGGCGCGAAAAAACGCGGCCCGACGCCCCGCGCGCTGCGCCCTGAACCCGACAGCCGATCAGCCGGCGGGAAGCTCGGCCAGCCAGTCGCGCGGGCGCAGGTAGTCGGCCAGGCGCGCCTCGGGGCTGCCCGGTTCGGGCGCATAGCCGTATTCGAAGCGCACCTGCGGCGGCAGGCTCATCAGGATGGATTCGGTGCGCCCGCCCGACTGCAGGCCGAACAGGGTGCCGCGGTCCCAGACCAGGTTGAACTCGACGTAGCGCCCGCGCCGGTAGAGCTGGAAGTCGCGCTCGCGTGCGCCGTACGGCATGTCGCGGCGGCGCTCGACCAAGGGCAGGTAGGCTTCGAGGAAGGCATCGCCCACGGCGCGCGCGTAGTCGAAGCTGCGCGCAAAGCCCCAGGCGTTGAGGTCGTCGAAGAACAGCCCGCCGACGCCGCGCGCCTCGTTGCGGTGCTTCAAAAAGAAGTAGCGGTCGCACCAGGCCTTGTGTTCGGCGTAGACGCCCTCGCCGAAGGGCGCGCAGGCGCGCCGCGCAACCTCGTGCCAGTGGCGGATGTCGGCATCCACGGGATAGTACGGGGTGAGGTCGAAGCCGCCGCCGAACCACCACGCCGGCGCGGTGTCCTCCGGGCGCGCTTCGAAGTAGCGCACGTTCATGTGGGTGGTGGGCACATGCGGGTTTTTCGGATGCAGCACCATCGAGACGCCGCAGGCGCGCCAGGGCGCGCCTGCCAGCTCGGGCCGGTGGGCGCTGGCCGAGGCCGGCAGCGCCGCGCCGTGTACCTCGGAGAAGTTCACGCCGCCCTGCTCGAACACCGCACCATGCTTGATCACGCGCGAGCGACCGCCGCCGCCGCCGTCGCGCTGCCAGGCGTCTTCGGTGAACGCGGCACCGCCATCGGCGGCCTCCAGCGCCGCGCAAAGGCGATCCTGCAGCGCAGACAGCCAGGCGAGGACCGCCGCCGCATCGGGCGGCGCGTCGGGTGCCGCGGCAGGCGTGCTCATGCGCCCTGTTTCTCCTGCTGGCGCAGCATGCCCAGCAGGCCGCCCTGAAGCGCGTACACGTCGAAACCCAGGCGGGTGAGGATGAAGGCCGCTGCCGCACTGCGCTCGCCGGTGTTGCAGTAGACGATGAGTTTGTCGTCGCGACCGAAGCGGTCGACCGCATCTTCGCGCAGCCGGTACAGCGGCAGGTTGATCGCATCGCGGATGGCGCGCTGCTCGAACTCGGCCGGCAGGCGCACGTCGATCACGGTGGCACCGGTGCGCGCCAGGAGCGATGCCTGCGCGGGGTTGACCCATTCCACCACCGGCGGCTTGAGCACGTCCTCGAAGGTGCGGCGCGACAGGCGCATGAGCCGACCGTCCTGCATCATCTTCACGGTGGCGTTGCGGGTGGTGTTGGCGAGCAGGGCGTCCTCGCCGAAGCAGTCCCCTCGCACCAGGTAGGCGACCACCGATTCGCTGTCGTCCAGGTGCTTGAGCACCGAAGCGGCACCTTCCTTGATGACGTAGAAATAGTCGCCCGGATCGCCCTCGCGCACGATCACGTCATCGGCGCGCACCGCGATTTCCTCGAAACCCTGGAACATGCGCTCGATGTTGCCGGTGGGCATCTTGCGGAAGGCGCGGCTTTGCAGCAGCCGGAAGACCCAGCGGTTGGCGTCTGCACCGCCGTCCGCCTCGCTGGCGGTGCGCGCGATCTGGTCCCAGGCGATGACCTTCTCCAGGTAGCGCCGATCGAAGCGCGCGATGCGCGCCGAGGGCGAGCTCACCGTGGCGGTGAATCGCCTGGGCTGGGAATCCCCGAGCGAGTAGCGCCCCTGCAGCGCCCCGGCCTCGAACTGGCGGGTCTTGCCGTCCGGGTACTCGGCGCTCACCGCGCCGTCGAGCAGGTACAGGGTGTCGTCGTCCATGTCGCCGGCGCGGAACAGCACCTCGCCGCGCGCATAGTCGGAAAACGCGGCTTCGCCGGCCAGCTGATCGCGCGTTTCGGGGCGCAGCGCATCGAGCGGATAGAGCCGTGCGAGCGCATCGGTCATCGTGGTGTTCATCCGGTAGCCCCTGAAGTCCTGACAAGAGTGTAGCGAGCCGGCCGCTCCGGGAAAACGCGCCGCGACAAACGCGAAAGCGGCCCGAAGGCCGCTTTCGCTGGATCATGCCTGCGCCGCCCGACGGCGCGCGGCTCATTCATTCGATGTCGAGGAAGGAGCGCAGCTGTTCGGAGCGGGACGGGTGGCGCAGCTTTCGCAGCGCCTTGGCCTCTATCTGGCGGATGCGCTCGCGGGTCACGTCGAACTGCTTGCCGACCTCTTCCAGGGTGTGGTCGGTATTCATGTCGATGCCAAAGCGCATGCGCAGCACCTTGGCCTCGCGCGGGGTGAGCCCGGCGAGCACGTCGCGCACCGTTTCAGACAGCCCGGTGACGGTGGCCTGCTCGACCGGGGACTCGACGTTGATGTCCTCGATGAAATCACCCAGGTGGGAATCCTCGTCGTCACCGATCGGGGTTTCCATCGAGATCGGCTCCTTGGCGATCTTCATCACCTTGCGGATCTTGTCCTCGGGCATTTCCATTTCCTTGGCCAGCTCCTCGGGTGTCGGCTCGCGGCCGTACTGCTGGAGCATCTGGCGGGAAATGCGGTTGAGCTTGTTGATCGTCTCGATCATGTGCACCGGGATGCGGATGGTGCGCGCCTGGTCGGCGATCGAGCGGGTGATGGCCTGGCGGATCCACCAGGTCGCATAGGTGCTGAACTTGTAGCCGCGGCGGTACTCGAACTTGTCCACCGCCTTCATCAGGCCGATGTTGCCTTCCTGGATGAGGTCGAGGAACTGCAGGCCGCGGTTGGTGTACTTCTTGGCGATGGAGATCACCAGGCGCAGGTTGGCCTCGACCATTTCCTTCTTGGCCTTGCGCGCCTTGGCCTCGCCGTAGGCCATCGCGCGGTTGATGTCCTTGATGTCGGGCAGCGAGAGAAACAGCGCGACCTCGATCGCGGAGAGCTTCTCCTGTTCGAGCACGATGTCGTCACGGTGCTCGCGCAGGCCCGAGGACCACTTCTGCTTGCGGCGGATCATGTCGTCCGCCCAGCCGGTGTTGGTCTCGTTGCCCGGGAAGGCGCGCAGGAAGTCGCGGCGCGGCATCTTCGCCAGGCGCGTGCAGACATCCATGATCACCCGCTCGTGATTGCGGATGGCGTTCACCACCTCGCGCAGCTTGCGCACCAGGCCGTCGATCTGGATGGCCGGCAGCTTCAGGCGCAGGAACTCGGCGGCCATTTCCTCGCGCAGTGCGATCACCTTGCGGTCGGCCGGGCCGGCCTTGTCGTAGGCGCGGCGGAACTTCTCGTAGCCGACCTTGAGCGCCTCCATGCGGCGCGCGACCTCGGCTGGATCAGGCCCGGTCTCCGGCGCGCTGTCCTCGTCCTCGTCGTTGGACGACGCGTCATCGGCGCTCTCGTCCTCTTCCGTGTCCGCGTCGGAACTTTCCTCGGCCGCGGGGGCGGGGGCGGCGGGTGCGGGCTCGGGCTCTTCCTGATCGGCAAAACCCTGGACCACCTCGGACAGGCGCTTCTTGCCCTCGACGTGCAGGTCGTACTCTTCCAGCAGCAGCTGGATCGACCACGGGAAACTCGCCAGCGCCGCCTGGACCTGGCCCAGGCCCTCCTCGATGCGCTTGGCGATCGCGATTTCGCCTTCGCGGGTGAGCAGTTCCACCGTACCCATCTCGCGCATGTACATGCGTACCGGATCGGTGGTGCGACCGGCCTCGGCATCCAGCGCCGAGAGCGCCGCCACCGCCTCTTCCGCCGCGGTGTCGTCATCGGTCGAGCCGGGAGGAGCGGCATCGGAAAGCAGCAGCGACTCGGCATCCGGCGCAACCTCGTGCACCTCGATGCCCATGTCGTTGATCATGCCGATGATGTCTTCGATCTGCTCCGGATCGACGATGTCGTCGGGCAGATGGTCGTTGACCTCCGCATACGTCAGGTAGCCCTGCTCGCGCCCTTTGGCGATGAGCTTCTTGATCTCCGACTGCGGGTCTTGATTGTCGATCAACATGGGCAACCTGAATGGGGTTTTGTCAAGGGGAAAGAACGCGACAGTATAGCGATTTGGGCCACTTCCGGCCAGAAGATGGCTGAACCGCCCCGCACGCGGGGGCGTGACCGGCCCTGCAAAATCTCGTTCTGCGCGATGCGAGCGGTGACCGGCGAGGTGCGATCACGCCTGCAGCCAGAACGTGACCGGGCCGTCGTTGATCAGACTGACCACCATATGCGCCCCGAATTCCCCGGTTTCAACCGTGCCGTGGCGCGCCCGGCATTCCGCCACGAGGCGATCGAAGCCCCGGCGCCCGTCTTCGGGCGAGGCCGCCGAGGTAAAGCTCGGGCGCATGCCCTTGCGGGTATCGGCGGCCAGGGTGAACTGGCTGACCAGCAGCAGCCCGCCGGCGACATCGGTGAGGGAACGGTTCATGCGGCCGGCCGCGTCGGCAAAGACCCGATACCCGAGCAGGCGCTCGCACATCCTCGCCACCTGCGCCTCACCGTCCCCCGGCTCGACCGCCACCAGTGCGAGCAGCCCGGGACCGATTGCCCCCACGGTGCGCTCATCGACGCGAACGCTGGCTTGGGTAACGCGCTGGATGAGGGCGATCATGGGATGGGGCCGGGAATCGGGAATGGTCAAGAGCCGGATCGGACTGCGGCCTCGGGAAATGGTAGAGCATCCCCGAGGAGCATCTGAACAAGTCGTCATCACCAGCGAAGGCCGGGATCCATGTTGCTGTTTCAGGATGGATTCCGGCATGCGCTGGAATGACGGTGGAGACTTGTTCGGATGTTCCCCCGATGACCGCCGGCCCGGCTTTGCTCTTACCATTCCCGATTCCCGGCTCCATCCCCTCCAGAAATGCCCGCCCACCTGCTCCACGCCGCCCTGTGGCTGATTGGCTGCCTGCCCTACCGCGCCCTGCACGTGCTGGGCGGGGTTCTGGGTGTGCTGGTGCGCGGCCTGCGGCTGCGCGAGGCGCGGGTGGCGTGGCGCAGCATCGCGCTGTGTTTTCCCGCGCAGGAAGAAGCTGCACGCCGGGCGCTGTGGCGCGCCAACATGGCCGAAACCGGCCGGACGCTGCTCGAAACCGCGCGCTTCTGGACGCGCCCTGCGGCACGCAACCTGATGCTGGTGCGTCAGGTGGAAGGGCGCGAGCTGTTCGACGCGGCGCGTGCGGCCGGGCGGGGCGTCATCATCGCCGCGCCGCACCTGGGCAACTGGGAGCTGCTCAACCAGTGGCTGGCGGCACAGTCGGAATTGGCGATCCTCTATCGCCCGCCGCGCCAGCCCTGGGCCGATGCGCTGATCCGGCGGCTGCGCGCGCAGCCGGGCGTCACGCAGGTGCGTGCCGAAGCGTCCGGGGTGCGAACCTTGTTCAAGCATCTGAAGGATGGCGGCATGGTGGGCATCCTTCCCGACCAGCAACCCAAGCGCGGTGACGGCGAGTTCGCGTCGTTCTTCGGCATTCCCGCCCTGACCATGAGTCTTCTGCCGCGCTTGGCCCACAAGACCGGCGCGACGGTGCTGATGGCCTTCGCCGAGCGCCTGCCGGGCGCGCAGGGTTTCCGCATCCGCCTGCTCGCCGCACCCGAGGCCATCGCCGACGCCGATACGGTGCGCGGCACCACGGCGCTCAATGCCGCGGTGGAAGCCTGCGTTGCGCTTGCGCCGGCGCAGTACCAGTGGAGCTACAAGCGTTTCACCATTCGCCCCGAAGGAGCCGATCCGATCCGCTATGACTGACCTGACCACGGAAGCGCGCATCGTCCCGCCCTCGCTGTCCGCCGGGTGGCAGTTCGAGCACCTCGATCCGCGCGCGCGCTGGGGCATGCGGCTGCGCGCGTTCGTCGTCGCGCTGTTCGCGCTCGGCGTGCTCTGGATCCTGGTGGTCGTGCTGTTCGGCGTGGCGTTGGACATGGCCTGGCCGGCGGCGGTGGCCGGTGCCGGCGTGCCGGCGACGCTGCTGGTCGCGCCGATTCTTGCGTTCTTCCACGCCAGCGCGCGCTGGCGCCGCACCCGCTATGCGCTGACGCCGCAGGGCCTGCGCATCCAGCGCGGGGTATGGTGGCGCAGCGACACCGTGGTGCCGCGCTCGCGCGTGCAGCACACCGATCTGCACCGCGGCCCGCTGGATCGTGCGCTCGGCCTGGCCGGGCTGCGCGTCTACACCGCCGGCAGCGAACTGGGACGGGTGGCGCTGAACGGCCTGGCGGTCGAGCGCGCCGAGGCCCTGCGCGATGCGCTGATCCGGGTGGATGAGGATGTCGCCTGATCCGGTGCAATCGCCGCCCGACTCCGCGACGGTGCGCGACACCCGGCGCCTGGGCGCGGGCGCGCAGCGCCGGCTGCATCCGCTTTCCTGGCTGTTCGTGCTGCTGGTCCAGCTCAAGGGATTCGCGCTGCCGCTGATCGTGCTGGTGGTGTTCGGACGCAACGAGGACGCCTGGCAGTGGTGGGGCCTGGTGGCGGTGGCGGTGATGACGCTGGTGGCGGTGGCGCAGTACTTCACCTACCGCTTCCGCATCGACGCCGACGAACTGGTCATCCGCTCCGGCCTGCTTCAGCGCAACGAGCGGCACGTGCCGCTGGCGCGCATCCAGTCGGTGGCCTTGCATCGCAACCTGCTGCACCGGCTTGCCGGCGTTGCCGAGGTGCGGCTGGAATCGGCCGTGGGCGGGAGCGAGCCGGAAGCGCAGATGCGGGTGCTGTCGATGGCCGACGCCACGGCGCTGGAGCGGCTGGTGGAACACCATCGCGGCGCGGCGCGACTTTCCCCGGCCACGCACGCGAACGATGACGCCCCGAAGCGGGCACAGCGCGCCGAGGTGGGCTCGCACATCCTGCTGCAGCTTGCGCCGGTCGAGCTGGTGAAGCTTGGCCTCGCGTCCAACCGCGGCACCGTGCTGCTGGCGGCCGGCGCGGGTGCGCTGATGCAATTTGGCGGCGAACGGCTGTGGCAGCGCTTTGGCGCGTGGCCGGCCGAGGCGATCGAGTGGCTCTCGGCACAGGGACTGCATCCGGGCGGGTGGGCAGCGCTGGTGCTGGTCGCCCTGCTGGTCGCGAACGTGGTCGGCAAGGCGCTGGCGATCGCGCTGGCCCTGCTGCGCGACTTCGGCTTCACCCTGGAGCAGGCCGGGCCGCGCCTGTCGGTGGAGCGCGGCCTGCTGACGCGGATGCGCGCCAGCGCACCGCTGCACCGCATCCAGCACTGGACTCTTCGCCAGGGCGTGATCCTTCGCCTGTTTGTCCGCAGCAGCCTCAGGGTCGAAACCGCCGCGCTGCGGGCCGGCAACGAGGAGCAGAGCCTTTCCGACCTGGTTCCGATCGCCCCGCCGGATGCGCTCGATGCGCTGCTGCGCGGCTGGCTGCCCGACTGGCCCGCGGCGATTGCATTCCGCCCGCTGCACCCGCGCGCCTGGCGCCGCATCGCGCTGCCGCCGTGCGTGCTGACGCTGATCGTCTGTGCCGTGCTGCTGTATCCGGTCGGCACCCCGGCCTTGCTGGTGCTGGCGCTGACTCCCTGCTGGATCTGGCTGGCGCGCCGGCAGGCGGCAGCGGCCGGGTATGCCATCACCGAGGGCTACGTAGCCTGGCGCAGCGGCTGGCTGGACCGGCGCCTCTCGTTCGCGCGGATCGAGAAGGTGCAGGCCGTGCGGTGGGTCCAGTCGCCGTTCGATCGTCGCCACGGTATGGCGGGGGTGCGGGTGGATACGGCAGGTGCCCATCCGATGGGGCACCGGCTGCATCTCGTGTACCTGCCCGAAGCCGAGGCGCGCGCGGCGTTCCAGCGGCTTTGCGTGCGGCTGGCGAGGACACCCTGGCAGTGGTGAGCGGCGGTGTCTCGCGGTCCGGAGCATGCCGCAGCGCAAGCGGTGGCGCGGTCACTCCCGCCAGAACGAGGGCGCGAACAGTACCAGCACGGTGAACACCTCCAGCCGCCCGAGGATCATGGCGAAGGAGCAGATCCACAGCGCCGCCGGCGGCAGCGTGCCGAAGCTGGCGGACACCTCGCCCAGGCCTGGACCCAGGTTGTTGATCGAAGCCGCCGCCGCGGTGAACGCGGTGACCACGTCCAGCCCGACCGCGGCGAGCGCCAGCGTCACCATGACGAAGCACAGCACGTACAGCGTGCAGAATCCGCCCACCGACAGCACGATGCTCTCCGACACCCGCCGCCCGCCCATCTTCACGATGAACTGGCCCTTGGGATGCACCAGCTGCTTGATTTCGCGCAGGCCCTGGCGGATCGCCATCGTCACCCGCGCGACCTTCATGCCGCCCGAGGTCGAGCTGCTGGAGCCACCGACGAAAGCCACCATGACCAGCAGCAGCGGCGCGAATGACGGCCACAGGCTGAAGTCGTCCTTGGTGAATCCAGTCGTGGTGATGTTGGATACCGACTGGAAGATCGCGTGGCGGAACGCCTCGCCCAGGGTGGGATACGCGCCCCCGAGCCAAAGGGCCAGCGTCACCGCCAGCGCCACCAGGGCGACGAGCAGCAGGAAAAAGCGCAGCTCCGTGTCGCCGTGGTACGGGGCCGTGCTGGCGCGGCGCCAGGCCATGTAGTGCAGGCCGAAGTTGATGCCGCCCACCAGCATGAAGCCGGTGGCCACGACCTCCACCATCGGATTGTTCCAGTAGCCGAAGCCCGCGTCGTGGGTGGAAAAACCCGCCGTGGCGACCGTGGACAGGGCGTGGCAGATGGCGTCGAACAGGCTCATCCCGGCGGCCCAATAGGCCAGCGCGCACAGCAGGTTGAGGCCAAGATAGACCTTCCACAGCGCCTTGGCGGTTTCCGCGATGCGCGGCGTGAGCTTGGTGTCCTTGGTCGGGCCGGTCACTTCGGCACGGAACAGCTGCATGCCGCCGACACGCAGCATCGGCAGGATCGCGACCGCCAGCAGCACCAGGCCCAGGCCGCCATAGAAGTTCAGCGACTGGCGGTACAGCAGCATGCTGCGCGGCAGGCCGTCCAGCCCCGTGAACACGCTGGCACCGGTGGTGGTCAGGCCCGACACCGCCTCGAACGCGGCCTGTGTGAAGGGAAGCTCCGGCAGCCCCAGGACAAACGGCAGCGTCGCCACCATGCTGGCCAGCATCCAGGACCCCGAGGCGATCAGGAAACCGTCGCGCAGGCGCAGGTCGTAGCGCACCGTGCGCACCGGCCACCAAAGGATCGCGCCCAGCCCGGCGGCCACCAGCATGGCCTGGCCGAAGGCCGCCGCGGTGTCCTCGCCCAGCACCAGCGCCAGCAGCAGCGCCGGCAGCGGGAAAAGCGATGTCAGCGCGAGCAGTGCGCCCAGCGCCTTCTGGATCGAGAGGTATCGGCGGGGAAGCGGCACGGCGTCAGAACCAGGTGGCCCCGGCGCGGAACACGGCCTCGACGCGGGGCAGGTCGCGCTTGTCGAGCAGGAACACGATCAGGTGATCGTTGGGTTCGACGATCACGTCGCTATGGGCGATCAGGAGTTTTTCGCCGCGGATCACGCCGACCACGTTGGCCGATTCCGGCAGCTCCAGTTCGCCCAGCGCGCGCCCGACCACGCGCGAAGTGCGCGCATCGCCCAGCGCCACCGCCTCGATCGCCTCGGCCAGCCCGCGCCGCAGGCTGTGTACCCGCACCATGTTGCCGGCCCGCACGTGCGTCAGCAGCGCGCCCAGGGTGACCTGCTGCGGGCTGACGGCGATGTCGATGCTGCTGTCGCCTTCCACCAGCTCGGCGTAGGCCGGGCGGTTGATCAGCGCGATCACGCGCGGGCATCCCATGCGCTTGGCCAGCATCGCCGAAAGGATGTTGGCTTCGTCGTCGTTGGTCAGCGCGCAGTAGACATCGGTCTGGTCGATGTTCTCCTCGCGCAGGAGATCCTCGTCGGTGCAATCGCCCACCAGCACGATGGTGTTCTGCAGGTCCTCGGCGATGGTCTTGGCGCGGTCCCTGGAGCGCTCCAGCAGCTTCACGCCGAACTGCTCCTCCAGCGCGCCGGCGAGCGAGACGCCGATGTTGCCGCCGCCGGCGATGAGCACGCGCCGCACCGGTTTGGTGCGCGGGCGCAGCGTGTCCATGATGACGCGGATGTCGCCGCGGTCGGCGAGAAAGAACACCTCGTCATCGGGTTCGATCTGGGTGGTGGGCTCCGGGATGATCGGCCGTCCGCCGCGGAAAATGGCCGCCACGCGCAGGTCCATGCCGGCCGGCAGGCGCTCGCGCAGCTGCTTGATCGGCTCGCCGACGAGAACCCCGCCGGCGCGCGCGCGCACCGCGACCATCTGCACCTGGCCCTGCGCGAAATCGAGCACCTGCAGCGCGCCGGGGCGTTCGATCAGCCCCTGCACGTGCCGGCACACCAGCGCCTCGGGGCTGATCGCCACGTCCACGGAATTGCCGCCGCGGCGCAGGAGCTCGGGGTGTTCGAGATATTCGCTCTTGCGCAGGCGCGCGATCTTGGTCGGCGTCTTGAACAGCGCATCGGCGACCTGGCAGGCGATCAGGTTGACTTCGTCACTGGAAGTGACCGCGATCACCAGATCCGCATCGCCCGCGCCGGCGGTTTCGAGCACGCTGGGCAGCGAGGCGTGGCCGGTCACGGTGCGGATGTCCAGCCGCTCGGAAAGCTCGCGCAGCCGCAGCGGCTGGTTGTCCACCACGGTGATGTCGCTGTTCTCCGAGGCCAGCGCCGCCGCCACCGAACTGCCCACCTGGCCGGCACCGAGAATGAGGATTTTCATGTCAGCCGGGATTGGGGAATCGGGATTGGAGATTCGACGGGCTCGGCGCGCTCCGTACCCGCACCGGGGACCGGAGCGGACCCGCCCTCAGGGGCGCACTCTGCGCCGGCCTCCCGCGCTCATGCAAATCCCCAATATCCAATCCCCGATCCCGGCACATCTATTCGCCCCCGTCCTTGTCGATCCCAAGGTCGCGCAGCTTGCGGTAGAGGTGGGTGCGCTCCATGCCCGTGATCTGGGCCAGGCGCCCCACGCTGCCGCCGGCATTGTGCAGCTGGCGCAGAAGATACGCCCGTTCGAAGCTGTCGCGCGCTTCGCGCAAGGGCAGGTCGAGGTTGAGCGGGTGGCCCGATTCCCCGGTGCCGGGCGGCAGGCGCGCACCCGGCCCGGTCAGCGCGGGCTCCACTTCGGCCAGGGTCACTTCGCCGCTGCCCAGCAGCGCCAGCCGCTGCGCCAGCGCGCGCAGTTCGCGCACGTTGCCCGGCCAGGCGTGCTGGCGCAGCCGCGCCAGCACCGGCTCGGTCCAGCGGCGCGGTGCCACCCCGTCGCGCGCAGCGAATATCTCGTCGAAGTGCTGGACCAGCGGCCCGATGTCCTCGCCGCGCTCGCGCAGCGCCGGCACCTGGATCGGCAGCACGTTGAGCTGGAAATAGAGCTCGTCGCGCAGCCGGCCGGCGGCGCGCTCGGCCTCCAGGTCCTGCGAGCTGGCCGCGATCACGCGCACGTCGAGCGGCACCGGCGCGCGCCCGCCGACGCGCAGGATCTGACGCCGCTCCAGCGCGCTGGAGAGGCGCAGCTGAGTGTCCGGCCCCAGTTCGGCGATACCGTCCAGGTACACGGTTCCGCCCTGCGCCTGCTCCAGCAGGCCGGCGGCGACCTCACCGCCCGATTCGCTGCCGAACAGGGCCGTTGCCGCCTGTTCGTCCGGAACGGCACCCGCCGCCACGGTGACGAACGGGCCGCCGCGACGCGCGCTTCTGCCGTGCAGCCAGCGCGCCAGCGCCTCCTTGCCGGTTCCCGGTTCGCCGCGCAGGAGAATCGCCGCATCGCGCCCGGACAGCCGTTCGAGCTGGGCCAGCACGGCGGCGAACGCGGGCGAGCTTCCCATCGGTTCGAACAGCGAGCCGACCTGCTGCTGCAGGCTGCGGTTGATCTGGCGCAGCCGCTGGGCTTCCAGCGCGCGCTCCAGCGTGATGAGCAGCTTGGCCAGCGCGATCGGTTTCTCGATGAAATCGTAGGCCCCGAGGCGCGTGGCCTCGACCGCCGTTTCCACCGTGCCGTGGCCGGACATCATGATCACCGGCTGCGGCAGCTCGCCCGCCGACACCCACTCGCGCAGCAGCGCCAGTCCGTCGGTGCCGGGCATCCAGATGTCGAGCAGCACCGCGTCGAACGCGGCCTCGCCCAGCCGCGCGCGCGCCTCGGCCGCATCGCCGGCGAGCGTGACCCGATGGCCTTCGTCTCCGAGGATGTCGGCCAGCCCCGAGCGGATGTCGGGCTCATCGTCGATGATCAGGATGCGTGCAGCGGACATGGCGAATATCGGCAGTGCGAAAGCGCACAGTCTGCGGCCCGGCCCTGCGCGCGGCAAGCCGTGGGGGGCGAAACGCCCGGCGACGGCCTGCCTGTCACCGGCGAACGCCCCCCGGGTTGGAGGTCCGCACGATCACCGTGTTGCGAAAGTCCACCGGGCCTCGGCTTATCCCCCCTTCAGCGGATTGATCGCCTGCACCTCGCCATACCACTGACCATGCCCCAGATCCTCGGTCCACAGCCGCCCGGCTCCGGCGCGCTGCGCAGCGGCCACGATCAGGCTATCCCAAAAGGAAAGCTGCCAGCGTGTCTGCACATCGAATGCCGACGCCAGCAGAACGCGGTCGTTGTCCACCACCCGCCACGCCAGGTAATGATTCACCCGTTCCGCCGACTGTGCGGCGCTCAAACCGCCCTTGCGCATCAGGTTGACGTGCAGTTCCTGCAGCACTTGCACACTCACCGCCGCCTTGCCCGGCTCGGACCACAAGGGCCGGATCAGTTCGCGTGCCTGCTCGTGGCGCGGGTCTTCGGCTTGGGTGTTTGCATAGAACAGCAGATTGGTATCGACAAAGACCTCAACGCTCATGCGCCTCTCCGCGGCTGAGCGGCCCCTCCTGCACGGGCACGGGCTGACCCATGGCGTCCAGCGCACGCCGGCTCGCAGGCTCGAACCCATCCAGTTCCGCGACCGCGCGCGTCACCAGTTCACCCACCCAGGCCGACACCGAGGTGTGACGATCCACCGCCAGGTGCTTGATCCTGCGCAGCGTCTTTTCGTCAAGACGAAGAGTGATGTTGTTGGACATGATGCACTGCCTCAGGAAGACGATGCACATTGTAAGTGCAGCACTCGAACTGTGCGACCTTGGCTTCACCAACAGCCGAGCTGATTGTTCAGCATGGCGCGCCTCCCAGCGCGCTTCACGTCACCAGAGAAGACCCCTCAAGCCTGCGGCGAAAGAAGCGCGGCGATCGGTTGAGATGAGCTTGCGAATCCCGGCATCGCATCAATCCTGCACGGCGACGTTGGGGTTCCCTCGGATCAAATCCGAGGGAACCGCCAACCTGTGCCGAGGCGGTGTTACGTCTTCTTGAACACCAGATGCCCGCCTTCGGCTTCCACCGCGATGGCGTCGCCGCTGGCGAAGACGCCTTCGAGGATCTGTCGGGCCAGCGGGTTTTCCAGCTGCTGCTGGATCGCACGCTTGAGCGGGCGGGCGCCGTAGACCGGGTCGAAGCCGACGTTGCCGAGGAGGTCGAGTGCAGCCTCGCTGATTTCCAGCCTGAGCTGGCGTTCGGCCAGGCGCTTTTCGAGCTGGGCGATCTGGATGCGGGCGATCTGGCGGATCTGGGCCTTGTCGAGCGGGCGGAAGACGACGATTTCATCGAGCCGGTTGATGAACTCGGGGCGGAACGCGCCCTGCACCACGCCCATCACCGCGGCCTTCATCTGGACGTACTCCTCCTCGGTGGAGCCGGGCATGTCCTGGATCAGGTGTGATCCGAGGTTCGAGGTGAGGACGATCACGGTGTTGCGGAAGTCCACGGTGCGGCCCTGGCCGTCGGTGAGGCGACCGTCGTCGAGCACCTGCAGAAGCACGTTGAAGACGTCCGGATGGGCTTTCTCAACTTCATCGAGCAGGATCACGCTGTAGGGGCGACGGCGCACGGCCTCGGTCAGATAGCCACCTTCCTCATAGCCCACGTAGCCGGGAGGCGCGCCGATCAGGCGGCTCACGGAGTGCTTCTCCATGAACTCGCTCATGTCGATGCGCACCATGGCTTCGTCGGTGTCGAACAGGAAGCCGGCCAGCGCCTTGCACAGCTCGGTCTTGCCCACGCCCGTGGGGCCGAGGAACAGGAAGCTGCCGCTGGGCCGGTTCGGGTCGGAAAGGCCGGCGCGCGCGCGGCGGATGGCGTCGGAGACGGCGTGCACCGCCTCGTCCTGGCCGACCACGCGCTGGTGCAGCTCGTCTTCCATGCGCAGCAGCTTGTCGCGCTCGCCTTCGAGCATCTTCGACACCGGGATGCCGGTCCAGCGCGCCACCACCTGGGCGATTTCCTCGGCGGTGACCTTATCCTGCAGCAGGGTGAAGCCGCGGGTCTCGGCTTCCTGCGCGGCGTGGAGCCGCTTTTCCAGCTCCGGCAGCTGGCCGTACTGGATCTCGCTCATGCGGGCGTAGTCCTGGCGGCGCTGGGCGGCTTCCAGTTCCAGCCGCGCGGCTTCGATCTCTTCCTTGATCTTCGTTGCGCCCTGCAGCGTGGCCTTCTCGGCCTTCCAGACTTCCTCCAGGTCGTTGTACTCGCGCTCGAGTACGGCGATTTCCGCCTCCAGATCGGCCAGGCGCTGTCTGGATTCGCTGTCCTTTTCCTTCTTCAGCGCCTCGCGCTGGATCTTCAGCTGGATCAGGCGACGCTCCTTGCGGTCCAGCTCTTCGGGCTTGGAGTCGATCTCCATGCGGATGCGTGACGCGGCCTCGTCCATCAGGTCGATGGCCTTGTCGGGCAGCTGGCGATCGGAGATGTAGCGGTGGCTGAGGGTGGCAGCAGCGACGATGGCCGGGTCGGTGATTTCCACGCCGTGGTGCACGGCGTAGCGCTCCTTCAACCCGCGCAGGATGGCGATGGTGTCCTCGACGCTGGGCTCGCCCACGAACACCTTCTGGAAGCGGCGCTCGAGCGCGGCGTCCTTTTCGATGTACTTGCGGTATTCGTCCAGCGTGGTGGCACCCACGCAGTGCAGCTCGCCGCGCGCCAGCGCAGGCTTCAGCATGTTGCCGGCGTCCATCGCGCCCTCGGCCTTGCCGGCACCGACCATGGTGTGCAGCTCGTCGATGAACAGGATGATCTGGCCCTCGTTCTTGGCCAGATCGTTGAGCACGGCCTTGAGGCGCTCCTCGAACTCGCCGCGGAACTTGGCCCCGGCGATCAGCGCGCCCATGTCGAGCGAGAGCACGCGCTTGCCGCGCAGGCCCTCGGGCACTTCACCCTTGACGATGCGCTGCGCCAGACCCTCGGCAATGGCGGTCTTGCCCACGCCCGGTTCGCCGATCAGCACCGGGTTGTTCTTGGTGCGTCGCTGCAGCACCTGAATGACGCGGCGGATTTCCTCGTCGCGACCGATCACCGGGTCGAGCTTGCCCGACTCGGCCCGCGCGGTGAGGTCGATGGTGTACTTCTCCAGCGCCTGGCGCTGGTCTTCGGCGTTTTCCGACTGCACGGTTTCTCCTCCGCGAATCTTCTCGATGGCCGCTTCCAGCCGCGCTTTCTGCACGCCGGCCGCCTTGAGCGCCTCGCCCACGGCACCCTTGTCCTCCAGCGCCGCCAGCACGAACAGCTCGCTGGCGATGAAGGCATCGCCGCGCTGCTGGGCGAGTTTGTCGGTGAGGTTGAGCAGGCGGTTGAGGTCGTTGGAAACGCTGATGTTGCCCTCTTGCCCGCGCACGCCGGGCAGGGCGTCGAGCGCCTGCGCGATGCGCGCGCGCAGCGCGCCCGCGTTGGCACCGGCCTGGGTCAGGAGCGGCAGGGTCGATCCGCCCTGCTGATCGATCAGCGCCTGCATCAGGTGCGCGGGTTCGAGCAGGTTGTGGTCGCGCCCGACCGCCAGCGACTGGGCGTCGGCCAGGGCCTGCTGGAAGCGCGAGGTGAGTTTGTCCATTCGCATCGGATTTTCCCGGAAAATTGAGGGTGCAAGGCACCGCAATGGAGGAAAGATGCGGGCGGGCAGGGGCGGTTCAAGACCAGTGCGGCAACGAAAAGGCCGCCGGATCGCTCCGGCGGCCTTTTCCGTGCACGCGGCGCTGCCGCTGTGGCGGAACCCGTGGCTCAGTCGATGCTCAGCGCGCTGCGGGTCTTTGCGCGGCGGCGGTCGTCGGCGGCATCGAAGTCGCGTTCACAGCCGTCCTGCTTCACCATCACGCATTCCAGGTAGTCGGTGGTGAGCACCAGCGCGGCGCGGATGGCCTTGCCGGCGGGCGTCTTGTTCTGGCTGGCCAGGTTGCCGCCGAAGCCGCCGCGGAACAGCCCGACCCGCATTCCGCCGCCCTTGGCGTTGCCTTCGATGGTGCGCGTGTAGGCGATCTCGCCGGTGGTCGTATCCACCACCCGGATATCCACGGCGACATAGGCGTTCTCGCTCTTGCCGCCCAGCGAAATGCCGCGGTAGCTGATGCCGCCGCCGGTGTCTTTCACGTTTTCTTCATAAGAAGTCACGGTGCCCATCACGAGGTACTGGGCACCGGTGAGTTGGCCGATCTTGGCGCTGGTGCCGGCCCTGACCCGGCCTGACGCGCCCAGATCCTGCTCGTTCAGCACGGCTTCGAGCTTGCTGCGCTCCACCACGCTGAAGCTGCGCGTTGCGGCCAGTTCGTTGGCCAGCATCCCCGACAGCTCCCAACCCACGCCGCCACCCCACCAGCCCGCGCCGGATTCGTTGCGGAATTCCGCCACACCGATAGATGGCTTGTCCCGCGCCACGGCCGCCTGCGCGCCAAGTGCAGTCACTACGACAATTGCCACGCCCACCCAGAATCGTTGTTTCATTTGTCTTGCTCCCAGAATCAATCGAACGACGCGCATCAAGAACCACAATCCTGCCGCCCCGGCACGTCATCGATGGCGATCATCGCATAGTCATACGGAGAGTGAGGGCAAATCAGGGCATCGTTCGGACGGCCGGTTTCACCGGCGCTTCACACACCGATCGGCAGGCCGGGACGCCGCCGGATCATGCGCACCGTTCGCCGGCGGAGGTCGGCCTTCGCGCCACACCAGTGCCGCCATGCGCCCGGTGCGGCCGTCGCGGCGGTACGAATAGAAGCGCGCCGGGTCGGAAAGGGTGCACAGGCTGCCGCCATGGACGCGCGCTATGCCGGCCGCGGCCAGGCGTCGGCGGGCGAGCGCGTAGAGGTCGATCAGGAAGTGCCCGGCGCGGGTCGGGATGAAGCACGCGGTGGCGGCGGCGTCCGCGTCGACGAAGGCGGCGCGCACTTCGCTGCCGATCTCATAGCGGGCCGGGCCGGCCGCCGGTCCCAGCCACGCAAGGATTTCGCCGGGCGGCGCGCGCATCGCCGCGACGGTGGCTTCCAGCACGCCGGCCGCGAGGCCGCGCCAGCCGGCGTGTGCGGCAGCGACCACCGAACCATCGCGTGCGGCGAACAGCACCGGCAGGCAATCGGCGCTGAGCACGCCCAGCACCGCGCCGGGAACGCGGGTGACGGCGGCGTCGGCTTCCGGTTCGTCGGGGCCGGGCGCGCGGGTGGTGACCTCGTGCACGGCGGCGCCGTGTACCTGGGACAGCCAGTGCGGTGCGCCGGGCAGCGCGGCCAGCTCGACCAGGCGCGCGCGGTTGGCGCGAACGGCGTCGGGTGCATCGCCGCAGCGCGCGCCGAGGTTGAAGGCATCGAAGGGTGGCTGCGATGCGCCAGGCAGCCGGCGCGTGGTCACGCAGGCGCGAATGCCCGGCGCTGCCGGCCAGTCGGGGATCAGGAATTCAGCGCCCATCGTCGGCGTGGGCGGCCGTGTCGGCGCGCAGCGCCGCGGCCAGTGCGAGGAGATCGGCCGGCGCGGGCGCGTTGACTTCGATCGGATTGCCGTGGATCGGGTGCGCCAGCGCCACCCGTTCGGCGTGCAGCGCCTGGCGCCGGAATCCGCGCAGCGTCAGTACGAGAGCGTCGGACGCCGCCTTGGGCAGCCGCAGCGTGCCGCCGTAGAGCGTGTCGCCCACGAGCGGGTGGCGGATATGCGCCATGTGCACGCGGATCTGGTGGGTGCGGCCGGTTTCCAGGGTGCATTCGAGCCGGGTGTGGGCGCGAAAACGCTCGCGCACCCGGTAGTGGGTGACGGCCGGCTTGCCGTCCTCGCGCACCGCGCGGCGCAGGCGATCGACCGGATGGCGTTCCAGCGGCGCGTCGACCGTGCCGCCGGCGATCATCGTGCCGTTGACGATGGCCTCGTACTGGCGATGGATCTCGCGCGCGGCGAGCTGTTCGACCAGGGCCGTGTGGGCCTCCAGGGTGCGCGCCACGATCAGCGCGCCCGAGGTTTCCTTGTCGAGGCGGTGCACGATGCCGGCGCGCGGCAGCACCGCGAGATCCGGATCGTGGTGCAGCAGCGCGTTGACCAGGGTGCCGTCGGGATTGCCGGCACCCGGATGCACCACCAGCCCCGCCGGCTTGTTCACCACCAGGAGGTGCGCATCCTCGTACAGGATATCGAGCGCGATCGGCTCGGCCTGCGAGCGGGTGGCCGGCTCCAGCGCGGCGCAAAGCATCACCTGCTCGCCCCCGCGCACGGCATCGCGCGGGCGGGGAACTGTGCCATCCAGGGTGATCTGGCCGGCCTTGAGCCAGGCGGTCAGGCGCGAGCGGGAGAATTCGGGGAAGAGATCGGCCAGCGCCTGATCGACCCTGCGGCCTGCCGCAGCCTCGGGAATCAGCGCGGCTTGCGTCACCTGGGTGGCGGGAGAATCGGGCGGCATGGGCGGTGTGGATTCCTGACGGGCGCGCGAGGCCGCAGGGATCTCTTCACGGCTTCTTAATGGGCCGACCTGCGGCTTTGGGATATTATGCCCTGCCCCGCGCCGTACGCGGCAGACAGAGCCACCGATGACCCGACGTACCGGAATCGCCCGCCTTGCCATCCTTCTGGCGCTTGTCGCCCTGCTCGTCGGCTGCGGCCGCTGGGGCAAGCGCGAAGATCCGCTCGAAACCCTGCCGGTGGAGACGCTCTACGCGCAGGCCAAGGCTTCGCTGGAAAAGGGCAACCTCAGCCGCGCGCAGCGCGTGTACCAGCGCCTGATCGCGCGTTTTCCGTACGGTGCCTATACCGAGCAGGCGCAGGTCGAGCTGGCCTACGTCTACTACAAGAGCAACAGGCCCGAGGATGCGACATCGGCGGTCAACCGCTTCATCCGCACCTACCCGGCGCATGCCCATATCGACTATGTCCATTACCTGCGCGGCCTGATCAATTTCGACCGCCAGGATGGCATGGTGCTGCGGATGGCGCGCCTGGACCCGACCCAGCGCGAGCAGGTTTCGCTGCAGCAGGCGTTCAACGACTTCAACGACCTGATCCAGCGTTTCCCGCAGAGCCGGTATGCCCCGGATGCGCGCGCCAGGATGATGCACCTGCGCAACCAGATGGCGCGCCATGACCTCAACGTGGCGGTCTTCTACCTCGAGCGCCGCGCCTGGGTTGCCGCAGCCAACCGCAGCCAGCACCTGATCGAGCAGTACCCGCAAACGATCTATACCGCCGATGCGCTCGCGGTGATGAGTGAGTCCTATGCGCGCCTGCAGCAGGAGACACTCGCCGGCGATGCGCGCCGCGTGCTCGAGCTCAATTTCCCGGACCATCCCTACCTGCACGGCAGCTGGCCGGCCGAACGCTCCTGGTGGCGCAAGCTGACCCCGTTCGGGTCGGACAAGCGCAGCTACTACGGCGACCTGCGGGCCTCGTCCTGAGGGTGCGCCGGGCGCTGCCGCCTGCCTGGCCGCGCCCTGACCCGACTCAGCCGGTGTAGCCCGAGGTCACGGGCAGGTTCAACACGCTGCCGAAGGCGCTGCGCGACAGGCGCGGTCCGGGGGCACCCTGCGCCCGCTTCCATTCGGAGATGCGCACCAGCCGCAGCACCCGCTGCACCGTGTCCGGTTCGAAGCCCGAATCGATCAGCTGTGCGGCCGATCGCCCGTGTTCGAGGTACTGGTCGAGCAGGGCGTCGAGCACCGCGTAGGGTGGCAGCGAATCCTCGTCGCGCTGATCCTCGCGCAGTTCCGCGCTGGGAGCGCGGGCGATCACACCCTCCGGGATCCGCACGCCGTCACCCTGTGCATTGCGCCAGCGCGCGAGGTCGAAGGCGGCGCTCTTGTAGAGGTCCTTGAGCGGGGCATAGCCGCCGCAGGTGTCGCCGTAGAGGGTGCAGTAGCCCACCGCCACCTCGCTCTTGTTGCCGGTCGCAAGCAGCAGCGCGCCGGTGGCATTGGACAGGCCCATCAGGAGGAGCCCGCGGGCGCGGCTCTGCAGGTTCTCCACGACCAGCCCGGGCACCTCGCCGATGGCCGGCGACAGCGTCTGCAGCGCGGACGCCACGGTGGCCTCGATCGGCAGCGTCAGCATGCGCACCCCGAGCGCCTGCGCCTGTTCCTGCGCCAGGTCGTTGGACAGCGCGCTGGTGTAGCGCGAGGGCAGCCGCACGGCGGTGGTGTTTTCCGCGCCGAGCGCATCCACCGCGATCGCCAGCACGAGGGCCGAGTCCAGTCCGCCGGAGAGGCCGAGCAGGATGCTGCCGAAGCCGTTCTTGCGCGCGTAGCCGCGCGTGCCGGCGACCAGCGCGCGCCAGGTCAGGGACTGGCGCGAGGCGTCGCCTTCGGCGGGCCATGAAAGCGGCGCGAAGCGACGGTTCGCGGGATCGAAATCCGCCGTCAGCCAGGCCTCGCGGAAGGCCGCGGCCGGCGGGTGCAGGTGGCCGTCGGCATCGGCGAGCCGGGAGGCACCGTGGAAAACCCACGCATCCTGCGCGCCGACGGCGTTGCACCGGGCCAAGGCGAGGCGCGGGCTGGCAGCGCGTGCGGACAGGCGTTCGGCGTCGCGCGCGAGGGCTTCGTGCTCGAACGGTTCGGCCGCAACCACCAGCCCCAGCGTGGCACCGGCCGCCGCGATGGCATCGGATTCGAGGTCGCCCCGATCTTCCACGGCCAGTCCCATGGTGACGCCGGCAAGCTCGAAGACGCAGGCGGGGGCGGCAGCGCCGGGCTGCCGCGCGTACGCGGTGGCAATGATGCGGCCATCGCGCAGCACGCTGGCCGCGGTGACCACGCCGGCATCGGTCCGGCACGGCCAGCCGACCACGGCGGTGATGCCCCGTGTCTGCGACGCCAGCGTTTCGATGCCGCGCCGGCATTCGGCCAGGAACGCCGGCCGCGACAGGAGGTCCAGCGGCGGGCTGCCGCTCAGGGCCAGTCCGGGGAAGACCACGAGAGCGGCGCGGTGCGCATCGCGCGCCTCGGTGATCAGCGCGGCAATGCGGCGCGCATTGCCCTCCACCTCACCGAGCGGAAAGTCGAACTGCGCCAGCGCGATGCGCAGCGGCCGGCTCATGCGCGTGTCCCGGCGCTGCGCGATGTCGGTGGCCGCAGCTCAGACATGGCCGGCAAGCACGAACAGGGCCAGCACCACGATCCAGGCCACGAGGATGCGCCAGGCCTGCGCCATCGCCGCGTGCAGCGCCTGCAGCGGCAGCGGCGCGTCGGCCGGCTGCGACGCATCGTCGTCGATGTCGTCCGCTTCGCGCTCGGCCGCCGCCTCGCGCAGCGCCTGCCGGACGCTGACCTGCGCGGCCGCATCGAGAAACCCGATGGAAAAGTCGAAATCCTGTCCGCTCCGCGCGCCGTGCCACTCGCGCCACGCGGCGTGGACCGCATCGAAATGCCCGACGACGGCGAGCGCAAGCGTCATCAGGTGCGCAACCGGCCAGTCGAGGATGGCAAGCAGATGCTGCCACGCCGCCAGCTGCGCAGGCGGCAGGGATTTTCCGGCCTCGGTCCCCGCACCGCGTTCGGTCAGGCGGTAGAGGAGCGCGCCGAACGGGCCAAGCAGCAGGAACCAGAGCAGCACGCCGAACCAGCGCCGGCGCGCCGCGTGGAACACGGCCTGCACCAGGCTGGCGGGGTCCGTGGCGCTGGCCGGGCGGGCAGCGTCGGTCAGCTGCGCCAGCGCACGCTCGCGTGCCGCATCGTCGCTGGCTTCCTCGATCGCCTCCACATCCCGATCCAGGTCGCGCGGACCCCAGCAGTAGCCCAGTGCGAGTACCGCGAACGCGAATCCGGCGAGGCCGAGGAACTGCCCGCTCAGGGCATGCTGCAGCCAGGCCGTGAGCGCCAGCGGGACGCCCAGCACCAGGATCAGGGCGAAGGGCGAGGCGAACGCCGCGCCCATCTGTCGGCCCAGCCAGGCGACCCAGCGCGAAAACCAGCCGTAGCGTCGCAGTTGTGCGAGCGGGGTGACGTAGTGGCCGAGGGCCAGCGCCAGCACCACGGCGATCAAGGTGGAGGACATGTGGGCTCCGGACGGGAGGGCCCGGTAATTCTATGCCCAAACGCGGCCGCGCCGGGTGCGCATCGGTCGGCGCGGATCACCCTGCGGGAAGTCGCTCCACAGCCGCTGCGCCCAGGGTTTGCACCAGCCAGTCTTCGATCAGCCGGCGCGAAACCGAGATCGGCGGCGGCAGGCGCACTTCGTCTGCACCGATCGCGGTGACGAGTTCCCCGGCCGCGAACCAGCGCGCGTCTTCGAGCTCGTCGCCCACGCGGATGGTCGGATCGTCCACCGTGGCGCGGAAGCCGACCATCAGCGCGCCGGGAAAAGGCCAGGGTTGGGAGGAGTGATAGTGCACCCGGTCGAGCGTGACGCCGGCTTCTTCGCCGACCTCGCGCCGCACCGCGTCTTCCAGCGATTCGCCCGGCTCGACGAAACCGGCGAGGGTGGACCAGCGCCGCTCGGGCCAGCTGCGCTGGCGCCCGAGCAGGGCGCGGTCGCCGTCGGACACCAGCACGATGATGGCCGCGTCGGTGCGCGGAAACTGCTGCAGCGCGCAGTCCGGATTGCGGCAGCGCGCGCAGTGGCCGGCGCGTACCAGTTCGGTGGCCGCGCCGCAGGCACCGCAATGGCGCGCGCGGCTTTGCCAGAGCAGCAGGGCCTTGGCATAGGCGAATACGCCGGAGAGGAATCCGGGCCACTGTGCCGCGGCGCGGCGCAGGCCGATGTGCGGCGCGCCGGCCAGACGTCCGGGCGGCAGGCATTCGGCGGGCAGGGCAAACCAGGCGGCTTCTCCCGACGTGTGTCCGAGGAAGCTGGCGGCATCCAGCATCGCTTCACCCAAGTCTGCGCCGCGCAGCCAGCGCGGGCCGGCGTCGTCCCCCGGCGCATGGCCTTCGAAGTCGACGATGGCCACGTGCGCCGAGGGCCAAAGCGCACGCAGCGCGTCCGGCGACAGGCGCGTGAGTTCGGCGCGGTCCAGCGCAAGCCCGGCGAAGTGATTGCGCAGGCTGGGTTCGGAGCGATCCACGGCGCGGCGCGGCCTGCGCGTTCAGGCCGAGAAGGAGGACCCGCAGCCGCAGGTGGTCTTGGCGTTCGGATTGCGGATCACGAACTGCGCACCCTGCAGGCTTTCGGCGTAGTCCACCTCGGCCCCGTGCAGGTATTGCAGGCTCAGTGGATCGACCAGCAGCACCGCGCCGTCGCGTTCCACCGCGATGTCGTCCTCGGCCTGCTCTTCGTCGAATTCGAAGCCGTACTGGAAGCCCGAGCAGCCACCGCCGGAAATGTAGACGCGCAGCTTGAGATCGGCGTTGCTTTCCTCGCGGATCAGCTCGCCGACCTTGGCGGCCGCCAGGGCGCTGAAGCGAATCGGCGACGCCGCGGTGGCGGGAGCGGCAGCGGTGCCGGGCAAGGGGAGGGGCTGGATGTGCATAAGCGCAAGGATAGGACAGCGCGCGGGGAAAATCTCGCGCGCGGCCCGCTCCCGGTCAGGTGGCAGTGGCGTTTTCCGCCCCGGGGCCGGTGAGCTGGCGCGGCTTGCCGTCGTCGTGGATCAGGCGGCCGGTCACGGTGGCGCCGGCCACCATTTCCACCACGGCGTAGTAGATGTTGCCCTCGACGCGCGCGGTCGGCCCCAGCTCGACGCGCTGGCTGGCGTGCACGTCGCCGACCAGGGTGCCGTTGAGGATGATCACCGGCGCGCGCACCTCGCCCTCGATGCGGCCCGCCTCGGCCAGGGTCAGCACCGCGCCGGGGCCGTCGGCCGCCGCGGTGACCGCGCCGTGGATCGAGCCGTCCACGTACAGGCCGCCGCTGAACTCCAGGTCGCCGCGGATGCGGACCTGCGAGCCGATCAGGGTTTCCACGCTGCCGACCGCGCGCGCGGCCTTTTTCTTGTCGCCAAACACCATGGGTCAGGACACTCCGGAGGAAGAGGCGTCGGGCCAGGGCACGACCTGTTCGGTCTGGCCCTGGTTGGAACGGACGTTCACCCGCACGCGATGCGGAATAAAATCCGGCGGCAGCGCGATGCTGCCTTCGATCTGCTGGAAATACTTGAAGGAGAACGGCAGCGCCGCCGCATCGGGCTTCTGGACCAGGTCGGTCCACTCCAGAGTGCGCAGCGCGCCGCCCTGCGAGCCCTCCACCTGCAGGGTGAAGCTGCCCTTGCTGATCGCCGCCTTCTTCAGGTTCTGGGTCAGGATGAGCAGATACCGCCAGCCGCCGTCGCCCAGAGGCTCGAGCGAAAGACTGTGCACCGCGAGGGGTTGGCGCTGGGCGGTGTTGCCGGCGAGGCGCTCGAAGAAAGCCACATCGTTGCGCAGGGACGCCAGTTCGGCGTCGCGTTCGGCCAGGGTGTCCTGCAGCGCGCGCGCGGCATCGCGTTCGACCTGGGCCGAGCGCTCCAGCGTGGTCTGCTTCTGGATCAGGCGATCGATGCGCTGCAGCGACTTGGCGTGCTCTTCCTGCAAAGCGTCGAGCCCATCACGCAGTGCGCCGGCATCCGGCGAGGCCCAGCGCGCGCCGGACCACGCCGCGACGGCCACCGTGGCGATCCAGACCAGCACCAGCAGCACGGCGCGCCAGCGTGCGCCGGGGCGATTCTCGGTGATGATCAGGCGGGGTCGGGAACGAGGAGGCATCGGCGGCGCAGGCAGGCGGGGCGCGGCGTGAAACGGCCAGTCAGTTAGCCACCGCGACGCCAGCGCGTCAACCGGGCGGAGCCTATACTCGTGCCGTCACGGAGGATCCGGCGCGCGCATTCCGGGACCTGCATCCATGCACGAGGAGAAGGCAATGAGCGAGGCACAGGTGTTCGCGCTGGGTATCACTCTGGCCTGGCTGGCCGGCATTCGCGCCTACCTGACCGTGTTCGGACTGGGACTGGCCGGCTACTTCGGATGGATCGAACTGCCCGGCGCGCTGGCCCTGTGCCAGTCGCCCTGGGTGCTGGGCGTTTCCGGCCTGCTGGCCGTGGTCGAGTTCGGCACCGACAAGATCCCGGGCGTGGATTCGGTCTGGGATCTGCTGCAGACGGTGCTGCGGGTTCCCGCCGGCGCCTTTCTGGCCAGCGCGGCGCTGGCTGGCCCCGAGGGCGAAATGGCGCTGGGTTGGGCCGCGGCCGGCGGCGGCGCGGCCCTGCTCAGCCATTCGCTCAAGTCCGGTGCCCGTGCGGTACTCAATACCTCGCCCGAGCCGGTCAGCAACCTGGTCACCTCGGTGGGCGAGGACACGCTGGCGCTTGGGACGCTGGCGCTGGTGTTCGCACATCCCTGGCTGGCGCTGGGCCTGCTCCTGTCGCTGACGATCGGGGCCGCGCTGGTGGTCTTCTGGCTGGCGCGCCGGGTCTGGCGTTGGCGCTCGCGTCAGCCCCGGCCTGACAGCGGCAATCCGGCGCGGGTATAGTCACACCGTTCAGGGGAGGAAGCGCGCCGCACCATGCACCTGCAGGCTGATCCGGCAGACACGACGTTCCGCTCACCCGTGTTTGCCGCCTACTACGCCCAACGCCTCCGTGAGGTGCGCGCGCGCATCGTGCACCTGTGCGGGCAGGCGTGGGATGTCAATTCGGTGTGGCTGCTGCAGCGCGACCTGGTCCGGTTGCTGGATCAGGCGTCCAGTGCCGAGCCGCAGTTCGACTCCGTTGCGCTGCTGTCCCTGAGCGAAGCCGTCGGGGCGGCGCTGGCGCAGCCGGACGCACCCGATGCCGAGTCCCGCAGCACGCTGCTGGCGCTGCTCGGGGCGCTCGAAACCGGGCAGGACGACGGTCGCCCGGCCGAACTGGAGGTTCGCCGCAGCGAGAATGACCGCATCGAAGTTCCGCCCCCGGGATTCTGGCGACGCTGGGCCGACGATGCGCCGCCGCAGTCGTGGTCGGAAGAGGGTGTGGCTTCGGTCGACGCCGACGCCGACCTGCTCGGTCTTGCGCAAATCGATCTGGGCGCGATGCTGGCCAGTGCCGGCGGCAGCGGCGCGAAGCTGGAGATCGTGCACGAGCGCATCGCGCCGCACTATGCCGCCGTAGCGGGACCGGAGCGCGAGTCCTTCGAGCCGCCCGACGATTTCATCGAAGCGGTCACCGACCCGGAACCTTCCGGCGACTACGACTGGAACATGGCTGCCCCGTCGGCCCCGGCTCCCGACCTGTCGCTGGACGCATTCTGGGAGGCGACCCGTGCGCCGCCGGTGCCCGCTGGCGCGATGCCCGATGCACCCGCACCCGCGGTGCCGGCGGCTCCACGCAGCCCGTCCACGGACGCGACCCCGGTCGCGCCGGTGCCCAAACCCGTCGCAACGCCGACTTCGGGTCCCGCGCCCGCCATCGTCGCCGCCGACGCGGGCGAATCGACGCGCCCCACCCTGGTCTCGGGGGCCGGAACCCGCATCTATCACCTGACCGCGAGCGGCGAACTGGCGATCGAGCTGGACCAGCGCCTGGAGGTCCTGGGCTACGAACTGGAGCTGTTGGAAAACGCCGAGGAACTGGGCGAGGTATTGGGCGCGCTGACGCCCGACATCGTGATCATCGACGCCGAATTCGAAGCCGATCTGGAACCTCTGGCCAGCGCACTGCGCACCGCGCGCCAGAAGGCCAACGGCCCGATTCGCCTGATGGTGCTGTGCCAGGCCGACACCATGGCGACGCGCATTGCGGCGCGGCGTGCCGGTGCTGACGCGCTGCTGTTCGGGGCGCAGACCTCCGACGCCGTGCTGGCGCGGATCGAGCAGCTCGTGCGTGCCGGTGCCGATGACCGCTATCGCATCCTGATCGTGGAAGACGACCATGCCCAGGGCCTGTTCGCCGAGTCGATCCTGCGCAATGCCGGGATGGAGGCCGAGGTGGTGGAGGATGGCCTGCGCGTGATGGAGGCCATGCAGCGTTTCCAGCCGGATCTGGTGCTGATGGACCTCTACATGCCCGATTGCAACGGTGCCGAACTGACCGCGCTGATCCGCGAGCGCGACGAGTTCCTGCATACGCCGATCGTGTTCCTGTCCGGCGAGAGCGACGAGGACAAGCACTACGAAGCGCTCAGCGCCGGCGGCGATGATTTCCTGTCCAAGCCGATCCGCCCCCGGCACCTGATCGCGGCGGTGACCAACCGCGTGCGGCGGGCGCGCTCGATCCGCGGGCGCGCGGCGCAGGTGGCCAAGCCCGAACCGTTCGACAGCGGCACCGGTCTGCACTTCCGCGCCGCCATGCTGGAGCGCCTGGAGCAGGCGCTGGTCGAGGCCGAGCCGTCGCGGCGTCGCGGCGGGGTGATGTTCCTGGGCGTGGAAAACGTACCCGTCTTGCGTCAGAGGCTGGGGCTGACCACGGCCGAGGAGCTGCTGGAGGACGTGGCGCAGTTCATCGTGGCGCAGCTCGGATCCGGTGCCATGGCCAGCCGCTACGGTGATGGCTGCTTCCTGATCTTCGATGCCGCCGCCGACATCGAGCAGCTGCGTGCCGACGGCGAGCAGCTGCGCGAGGCCATTCGCCAGCATTCCTTCGAAACGCCTCGGGAAAATGTCCGGCTCGATCTGGTCGTCGGTGCCGCGGATTTGCGCCTGCCCTACGCCGACGCTGCGGCGATCCTCAATGCCGCCGAGCACGCATCGCGGATGGAGGAGCCTGCGCCCCGGCCGGCCGTGCCGGTACCGCCGCCGTCGGCACCCGCCGCGCCGGAGCACGGGCAGTCGGCGCGGGTCCTTGCGCTGCTGGACGATGCCTTCCAGCCGGGCCGGCTGGATCTGGACTTCCAGCCGATCGTCGCGCTGCAGGGCGGCGAACAGGCGCAGTACCAGACCCTGCTGCGCCTGCATGCGCCCGATGGCGAGATGATTCCGGCCAGTGCGCTGCTGCCGGTAGTGCGTCGCGCCGGACGCCTGCCGGAGTTCGATCGCTGGGTGCTGGCGCGGGCGCTGGAGGTGATCGCCAACCGCATGGCCATGGCCAGGAGCGTGACGCTCTTCGTCAACCAGTCGGTGGAGGCCCTGTGCCAGGACGGTTACGTCACCTGGATGGCCGAGCGGATCTCCGGCCCCGGACAGCTCGGGGAATCCCTGGTGGTCGAGATCGATGCCGACGAAATCGGCCTCGACCTGGATCGGGTGCATGCGGTGTGCACCGATCTTGTCGTGCGCGGCGTGCGCTTTTGCCTGAGCCGCTATCGCGGCAGCGAAGACCAGGACGGCATCCTCCACGTGCTGCCGGTTGATTTGGTCAAGGTCGCCCCCGACCTGATCACCCGACTGGGCGACAGCGAGCAGCGCAGCGCGTTCAACCGGCTCGTCGACCACATGCACGACCGCGCCGTGGGTGTCGTCGCCCCGCGCGTCGAGGATACGCGCACCGCGGCGGTGCTCTGGATGTCGGGCATCGACTTCATCCAGGGGAACCTGGTGCAGTCGGCCGGCAGTTCGCTGGACTTCGACTTCAATTCGGCGGTGCTCTGATGCACGGTGCCCGGTGGTTGGCACTTCTGGGATGCGGCGTCGCGCTGGCGGCGGGGTTGGCGGCGCTGGCGCAGCCGGCGCATGCCATGGTTCTGGCCCTGGTGGCGGCGATCGGAGCCGGGCTCGGCTTCGCCGGCACCCTGCTGTCGCCGCGCGGTGCGGCGGGCGCGCCAGCGCCGGTGGCCGCGCCGGCCGCGCCCAGGCAGGGCGCGAGGCCTGCGGGAACGGCCGAAGAAGGCGAACTGCGCGCGGAGCTGGAGCGGCACCGCGCGCTGGAGCAGGAATTGACCCGCGCCAAGCAGGAGGCCGAGGCCGCCACGATGGCCAAGGGCGAGTTCCTTGCCACCATGAGCCACGAGATCCGCACCCCGCTCAATGGCGTCATCCCGCTGCTGGACCTGATGCTCTCGACCGACCTGTCGCCCGATCAGCGCGACTACCTAACGACCGCCTACAGCTCCTCGCGCGAGCTTTTGCGCATCGTCGACGACATCCTCGACTATTCCAAGCTCGACGCCCAGAAACTGCGGTTGGAGAACGTCGGGATCAACCTCAAGGAGCTGGCCATCAGCGTCCTGCGGCTGCTGGAAAAGAGCGCCGAGGCCAAGGATCTGCGCCTGGGCCTTGCGATCGATCCCAAGGTCCGGCTGGCGGTGCGCGGCGACCCGGTGCGGCTGCGCCAGGTGCTCACCAATCTGGTCAGCAACGCCATCAAGTTCACCGATCGCGGCAGCGTCAGTGTGCACATCACCCAGCCCGGCGCGACCCGCACCCGCAACAAGCTCCGCTTTGAAGTGCGCGATACCGGCATCGGCATCTCGCGCGAAGCGGCCGCGCACCTGTTCCAGCCGTTTTCGCAGGCCGATGCGTCCACCACGCGCACCTTCGGCGGCACCGGCCTGGGCCTGGCCATCTGCAAGCGCATCGTCACCTTGATGGATGGCACGATCGGCGTGGACTCCACGCCGGGCAAGGGCGCGACCTTCTGGTTCGAAGTGTCGCTCGACAAGGCCCCGGGCGACATCGAGGGCGGCGCGACGAGCGATCTGGCCAGCACCCGCGTGCTCGTAGTGACCGCCGACGTCAGTCAGCAGCGCCGCCTTGGCGCGCTGATGCAGCAATGGGGCGTCAGCTTCGTACACGCGGGCAACACGCAGGAGGCGCTGGCGCGGCTGCGCGCCACGCTGGCACCGGGGCAGCGCGGGTTCAGCCTGGTGCTCGTGGACGCCGCCTCCATTCCGAACACGGTTCGCGCGCTGCACCGCACCCTGGCCCGTGAAACCCGGCCCGACCAGACCGTGCGCGTCTACCTGCGCGGGGAAGATGCGCTGCCCGGAGAACTCGGCGCGACCCCGGGCTTCCACGTGCTGATGCGCGACGGCGATGACCGCGACCTGCGGCTGCGACTGGCCGCCCTGCTGGATGCCTCGACCGAGGAAGTCGTCGGGACCACCATGGATGCCGCCGTTCCCGGCGGGCTGGACGAACTGGCGGTGGCCGGCTCGGGCGAGTCCGCGGTGATCGAGGTTGCCCGCCTGGAGCCGGTGGCCGATCCGCTGCAGGACGTTCGAGTGATGCCTGCGGCGGAAGCGCGCGGATCTGCCGGGCCTGCCGCTGCTGCCGAATCGGCTGCGCCGAAGCCGGCAGGCGGAACCGCCGCGCTCACGACCGCAGCCCGCACGCCGCCCCCGGCACCGCGCGCGGAACCGGCGGCGGGTGCCTCGGCCGCGGTACCGGGAGGCCGGGTGCTCTTGGTGGAAGACAATCCGGTCAACCGCCAGGTCGCGCAGCGCCTCCTGAGCCTGGCCGGCATCGCCTTCGACAGCGCCGAGAACGGCAAGGAGGCGCTCGACAAGATGAACGCCGGAAACTACGTGTCGGTGCTGATGGATTGCCAGATGCCGATCATGGACGGCTACGCCGCCACCCGCCAGCGGCGGCAGCACGAGAAGGCAAACCGGCTCCCGCGCCTGCCGATCATCGCCATGACCGCCAACGCGATGCTGGGTGATCGCGAGAAGTGCCTGGACGCGGGCATGGACGACTACCTGTCCAAGCCGCTCAATCGCGCCCTGCTGGAAACCACGCTGCGCGGCTGGATGGCAACCCGTTCCGCCGCGGCGGCGAAGCCAGCGGCCGCTGCGCCGCGCGCCGCCCCTGTCGCCGCCCCTGTCGTCGCAGCGCAGGCCGCCCGACCCGCGCCCGGCGCGCGTACGCCGCCGACCGCCATCCGTGCGCGTGCCGCCGTGGCACCGCCGGTGTCCGCCGCGCCACCGATCGACAGGGAAATCCTCGATGAGCTGCGCGACATCATGGGTGCGGAATTCGGCTCCCTGGTGCGGGCCTTCCTCGACGATGCGCCGGCCGTGATCCGGCGCATCCAGACGCATGCCGCAGAAGGCAACAGTCCGGCGCTTGCCGGCTTGGCGCACACCCTGAAATCGACCAGCGCCAACCTCGGCGCGCGGGTCTTGTCGGGCCTGGCGCGCAGCATGGAACAGGACGCGCGCCAAGGCATGGTCATGGACGCCTCGCGCCGCGCCGACGCGATGGCCGCGGAGTTCGAACGCGCGGCCGTGGTGCTGCGTTCCCAGATCGGTTGAACGCCGGTCGCCGCCGGTGCGCGGCGTTGCGGCTCAGCGCTGTGCCCAGGCCGGTGCCGCGGGCCACGGGCCTTCGAAGGTGCCCTGCAGCGCGCGCCGCAGGTCGCGCTCGTCGAACTGCGGCGCGAGCAGGGTGAGCAGGGTGAGCGTGTAGTTGCGCGGAACCCGCTCGCGCGGCAGTACGCCCCAGGCCATGCACGCGGGGAAATGATCGGTGGCCGGAAGCGGCACCAGATCCGGATCATCCTGTGCCGACACCGCCATTTCCGCCAGCACGCCGATGCCCAGGCCGGCACGCACATAGGTCTTGATGAGGTCGGCGTCGCGCGCGGTGAAGGCGATGCGCGGCTCCAGGCCGGCGCGCGCGAAGGCCGCGCGCAGGGAGGATTCGGGCCTGAGCGAGGATTCGTAGCTGACGATGGGTTCGCGCGCCAGCTCCTCCAGCGTCGGCGCGCGATCGAGGCGCGCCAGCGCATGCCCGCGCGGCACCATCACCACCCGCCGCCAGGAGTACAGAGGCACCGCGACACCGCCGGCCGGCGGCGCACCGGAGCTGCTGACCAGGGCCAGATCCGCTCCGCGCCCGAGTTCGGCCAGCGCCTCGCCCTCGCCGGTCGGAACGATGTGGATGCTCACCTCCGGGAAGCGCTCGCGCAGCGGCCCGATCGCCGGCGGCAGCACGTAGCGCGCCTGGGTGTGGGTGGTGCCGATCGCCAGCTCGCCCTGGATTTCCCCGCGCAGGTTGGCCGCCAGCGCCCGGATATTGCCGGCTTCCAGCAGCACCTTGCGGGCGCGCGCGATCACTTCCACGCCCGGCACCGTGATCGCGTCCAGGCTGCGGCCACGGCGCAGGAAGAGCTGGAAGCCCAGTTCGTCCTCCAGCTGCTTGAGCTGCTTGGACAGCCCCGGCTGGGTCGCGTGCACGCGCTCGGCCGCCTGGGTGATGTTGAGGCCGGCGTCGGCGATGGCAACGAGATAGCGAAGCTGGGTGAGTGTCATGGCGGCGTGGAATGTAGGGATCGAGCGGCACGCTACGGCGCGCGCCGCGGCGGCGTCCAAGGATGTGCCGATGCGTACTTATAACCGGAAAGCATGAAGAAACGTGAGTCCGCCATTTACCCGGACGGCCGCGGGCGCGCACCATGCACGGGTCCCGGGCTGCGCCCGACGTCATTCGAGGAGGCTTCCATGGCCCTGTACCACTCCATCGTCGACACCATCGGCCGCACCCCGATCGTGCGCCTCAACCGGGTCGCTCCCGCGCACGCCACGGTCTACGCCAAGATCGAGTCCTTCAATCCCGGCGGTTCGGTGAAGGATCGCCTGGCCCTGGCGATCGTGCTCGATGCCGAGCAGCGCGGCGTGCTTGCGCCCGGGGATACCATCGTCGAGGCCACTTCCGGCAATACCGGCGTGGCGCTGGCGATGGTGGCCGCGGCGCGCGGCTACCGCTTCGTCGCGGTGATGACCGAAACCTTCTCGATCGAGCGCCGCAAGCTGATGCGCGCCTATGGTGCCCGGGTGATCCTGACACCCGCCGCCGCGCGCACCACCGGCGCGGTGGCGAAGGCGCGCGAGCTGGCCGAAAGGCACGGCTGGTTTCTCGCCGACCAATTCGCCAATCCGGCCAACCCCGCCTACCACCGCAGCACCACCGGCGGCGAGGTCATCCAGGACTTCGCCGGCCGCCGGCTCGACTGCTTCGTCTCCGGCTGGGGCACCGGCGGCACCTTCACCGGCGTGGGCGAAGTGCTGCGCGTGGCGCGGCCGGAGGTGAGGATCATTGCGGCGGAACCTGCGAGCGCCTCGCTGCTGGGCGGGGCCGAGTGGAAGCCGCACAAGGTCCAGGGCTGGACTCCGGACTTCCTGCCGGCGGTGCTCAATCGCGAGCTGGCCGACGAGGTGCTCACCGTCAGCGACGAGGAGGCCATCGCCACCGCGCGCCGGCTGGCGATCGAAGAAGGGATTTTCGTCGGCATTTCGGCCGGTGCCACCGCCGCCGTGGCCTTGCGCGTGGCGCAGCGCGCGCCCGAAGGCTCCGTCGTGCTGACGGTGTTTCCGGATACCGGCGAGCGTTACCTGTCCACGGTGCTGTTCGAGGGCGTGAACGAGGGATCGGACGACGAGTGGCTGGCTTCGCTGGGGTGAACTAGCCGGTGTTCTGGATGCCGGCGCTGATGCCGTTCACCGTGGCCACCAGGGCGCGGTAGGTGGCGTCGTCGGGGCGGCCGTCGGCGCGCCAGCGGCGCAGCAGGCTCTGCTGCAGAAGGTTGACCGGATCGACGTAGGGATTGCGCAGGCGGATCGAGCGGCGCAGGCGCGGGTCCAGCGAAAGCAGTTCGTCGGCATCGCGCAGCGCAAGGATGGCCGCACAGGTGCGTTCGAACTCGGCGCGGATGCGCGGGAACATGCGCCCGTGCAGGGGCGACTGGCGCGAATACCCCTCGAAGATGCCCGGATCGGCCTTGGCCAGGGCCATTTCCACATCGTCCACCAGGGTGGCGAAGAACGGCCACTGCGCGGTCATTTCCGCCATCGCCTCGCGGCCCCAGGTGGCGAGCCCGTGCGTCAGGCCGCTGCCCACACCGTACCAGGCGGTCAGGTTGCCGCGGGTCTGCGCCCAGGCGAATACCCAGGGAATGGCGCGCAGCGCGCCGATGTCGCCGGTCCCGGCGCGCTTGGCCGGGCGCGAACCCAGCCGCAGGCGCTCGATCAGGTCGATGGGCGTGGCCTCGCGGAAGTAGGCGGGGAAATCGGCATCGTCATGCACCAGCGCACGGTAGGCATCGCGCGAGACGTGCGCCATCTCGCGGGCGAACTCGCGCCAGACCGCCTCGCGCGGCTCCGCCTTGCGCGGCCGCAGGCCGGCGCGCAGCACGGCACCCGCGACCTGCTCGAAGTTGCGCAAGGCCAGCGCGCGGATGCCGTAGCGGCGGTGGATCACCTCGCCCTGCTCGGTCACGCGCAGGTGGCCATCGACGCTGCCGCGCGGCGCGGCGATCACCGCGTGCTCGGTCTTGCCGCCGCCGCGGCTGATCGAGCCGCCGCGGCCGTGGAAGAACACGATCCGCACGCCGAACTCGCGCCCGATGCCGAGCAGCGCGATCTGCGCCTGCTGCAGGGCAAAGCGCGAGGCCAGCATGCCGGCATCCTTGGCGCTGTCCGAATAGCCCAGCATCACCATCTGCTGCTCGCCGCGCGCCGCGACGTGGGCGCGATAGCGCGGTTCGGACAGCAGCGCGCGCAGGGCTTCGGGCGCGGCCTCCAGGTCGGCAACGGTTTCGAACAGCGGCGCCACGTCCAGCGCCGTTGCCGCCGCGTCGTCGCCGGCCAGGTGCGCCAGCGCCAGCACCGCCAGCGCGTCGGCGGCGCAGCGACTCATGCTCACGATGTAGGGCCCCAGCGCCTCGCTGCCGTAGCTGCGCCGCGCCGCGGCCAGGGTGCGGAACACCGCCAGCGTGCCGCGCGCGGGCTCGGGCAGGGCATCGATGTCGCGCGCCGGCACCGGCTCGGCCAGGAGCGCGGTGAGTCGTGCGGCGCGGGCTGCCGGATCGGTACTGGCGAAACCTTCTTCATCCAGACAGACCGCAAGCGCCTGCGCGTGCACCGCGGCATCCTGCCGCACGTCGAGCGCGGCCAGATGAAAGCCGAACGCGTGCAGGCGGTGCAGCACCCGCTGCAGGTTGAATCCGCCCGCATGTTCGCCGCGATGGTTGGCCAGACTGGTGCCGATCAGCGCCAGATCGGCAGCGAACTCCCCGGGCCGCGCATAGCCTTCCGCGTCGCCCGCGGCCGTGGCCGCCAGCCGGGCGTCGAGCAGCGCCAGCAGCGCGCGGTAGGGCATGTCGGCGTGCCGCGCGCGCTCGTTCGCCGCCACCGCGGGAAAGCGCGCGCGGTAGTGTGCGATGCGCTCGTGCACGGCCGGATCGATGCCGGCCCGCTCGGCGGACTGGCTCAGCAGGCTGGCCAGGCGCACGAGGTCGCGCCGATAGGCCCCGATCACGATCTCGCGCTGGCGCGTGAGCGCGGCCTCGATGGTCGCGGCACCGACGTTCGGATTGCCGTCCATGTCCCCGCCCACCCAGGACCCGAACGCCAGGGCGCGCGGCAGCGGCAGGCGGGTGCCGTATACCGACTGGATCGCCTCGTCCAGGGCTTCGTGGAAGACCGGCAGCACGCGGTAGATCACCTCGGACAGGTAGAACCCGACGTGCTCCAGCTCATCGGCGACGGTGGGGCGCGTGGGCGGGTTCTCGGCCGTCTGCCAGGCGGCGGTGATGGCGGTGCGGATGCGCTCGCGCTCGGCGTGGCGCTCCTGCGGCGTGAGGCTCGGGTCCATGCCCACGATCAGCCCGCGCACCACGTCCTGCTCCTTTTCCAGCAGCGCGCGGCGCATCGCCTCGGTCGGATGCGCGGTGAACACCAGTTCGAGCTGCAGCCGCGGAAGCCACTGCGCCAGGGTGTCGAGGTCCACGCCGTCGGATTTCAGCGCCTCGAGCACCGCGTGCAGGCTGCCCGGCTGGGACGCGCTGCCGACGCGCTGGTAATCGCGCCGGCGGCGGATGCGATGCACCCGCTCGGCCAGGTTCACCGCGTTGAAGTAGGCGGCAAACGCGCGCACCACCGCTTCGGCGGTGCCCGGTGCCATCGTTTCCAGGTGCTGCCGCAGCACGACTTCGGACTCGCCCTGCTCGCGCCGTCGGATCGCCGCCGTGCGGATCGATTCGACCAGCGCCAGGAAGTCGTCGCCGCGCTGTTCGGCCAGCATCTGTCCGACCAGGGCGCCGAGCCGGTTGACGTCGTCGCTCAGCGGCTGGTCGAGCGGACCAAAGCTGACTTCGCGCAGCGGCGCGGGCGCATGTTCGGGGGGCGTGGTCATGGCGGCGGCATTCAGGAAAACGGCGGACGATCGGTGCAGGTGCCGCCGAGATCATGGGCGGCACCTGCACCGAGTGTAACGGGCCGTTCCGGCATCGCCGCCATGCCGCGCATGATCTGCCGCGACCCGCTGCGGCAGGCGCGTCGCGGGCGCATCAGCTGGCGGGCGGCGGCTGGATCCAGACTTCCACGCGCCGGTTGCGCTGGCGCCCGGCTTCGCCGGAATCGGCCGCGAGCGGTGCCGCGCCGCCCATGCCGCGCGCACGGCTGACCGCAACGCCGCTGGCCGAGAGCCGGTCGACGATCGCATCGACGCGGTCGTTGCTGAGCATCTGCGCCAGGATTGGCGCAACCTCGTTGGGGTCGGCAAAGCCCAGCAGCACCAGACGCCGCCCCTGGTTTTCCGGCCGCGCCATGAACTCGGCCAGGCGCTGCACGTCGCGCGCGGCCTTGGTGTCCACGCGCCCCGGCGCGAAGCGGAAGTTGAGGCTGAGGCGCTGCGCATCGCCGACCAGCGCGCGATAGCTGGCGGGCGCGTCGTGTCGCAGGCTGTCGGCGTAGGCGCGCACGTCCTGCGACACGAAGCCGTGGCGTTCGGCCACCGCCTGGCCTTCCGCGGAGGTCACGAAGGCCTCGAAATCCTCGGCCAGCGGTGTGGTTTCCTGGGCGCGGTACAGGAACAGCCGGCGCGACAGCGCGTAGTCTTCGACCGCGATGCGGAAGCCTTCCGGCGACATCGCCACGCCCGCATCGGAGATCGCCAGCGCGCGCGTCGCGCCAATGTCGGCAAAGCCGGCGAAGCCGATCGCCAGCGGATCGTTCGCCACCGCTTCGGCCAGTTCGTGGGTGCTCTCCAGCCGCACCGCGTCGCCGCGCAGGCGGCGCTCGCCCAGCACCAGGGTCCGGAAGGTGTCGAAGGTGCCCGAGGCATCGTCGCGTGCGAACACCCGCACCGCGCCGGCGCGGCCTCCGACGCCGGACCAGTCGCGCACTTCGCCGCTGAAGAGCTGCCGGACCTGTGCCACGCGCAGTTCGCGCAGCGGGTTGTCCGGGTGCACGATCACCGCCACGCCGTCGAGCGCCACCACCAGTTCCTGCGTTGGGTGGCGCAGATCGCCCAGGCCGGTGTCGAGGCCGCGCGCGTGTTCGCGGTCGTTGACGGGGCGCGAGGCCATGGCGAGGTCGGCCTTGCCGTCGAACAGGTCGGCAAGGCCGGTGCTGCTGCCGTGGGTCTGCAAATCCACGGCGAAATCGCAGTCGCCGGTGCCGGTGAAGAGCAGCTGCCCCGGCAGCAGGACTTCCCGCGTCACGCCGGTGCAGCCGCGCGAGGTCATCCACGCCGCGATCCAGCCGGGCGCGAGCGCCTCGCCGATGGTGTTGGAGCCGTGCAGACGCAGCGTCTGCACCGCCGATGCCGGCGTCGGAACGGCGGCCAGCCAGAGCGTTGCGAGGCCGATCAGCGCCGTGATCACGCAGCGGTGTCGCGCGGTGGAAAGCATGCGAGTGACCTGTCTGGATGAAATGGCGACAGCCTAGGCGGCGCGCGTGACAGTTTCGTTTTTCCCGCCTCCGACAGCATGTGGCCGAAGGTGCCGCGAGACTCGAATCACTGCGCGCAGGCCGCGCGCCTGCGTCATCCGCGATTGGCGTCGTGCGCGTGCGGACGGGTTGCCCCCGCTCTGCGCGACCCGGAAGGTTTTCGCGGTTCGTTCCAGCGGGACGGGAAACGCGCCGTTCCCGCGTCGCGCCCTCAGAACCACTCCAGCAGCGAAATGCCCACGCCGACGTAGGTCGAGGCGTGGTTGTAGTCGATCAGGCTCTCGCCGTAGCCGCTGAAAATCTGCACGTGGCCACGCAGCGGGCCGTCGAGGGGAAAGCCCCAGTCGACCTGGATCGAGCCGCGGGAGCGGTCGCCACCGCGCAGCGAATGCCGCGCGATGGTGGAGATTTCGTGCTGGCCGCGGTGCCAGACGAGCATGGCATCGCCGCGCCCGATGTAGTCCTCGATGTTCGGGTTGTTGTCCTCGCGCGTGCCTTCGGGGATGCGCCACCAAGGGCGGATCACCAGCGCCCAGTCGGCGCGATCCAGGCCCACGGTGGCCACGATGCGGTTCCAGCTGCGCGAGCGCGGGTCGCTCTGGCCGTTGGACTGGTGGTTGATGCTGATGCCCGCCATGCGCCCGCTCCAGCCCATCAGCTGATAGCGGTTGCGGAACAGCAGCATCAGCTCGGGTTCGTAGTTGGTTTCGCGGAAGGGACGCGAGGCGTCGCCGTTGTACATTTGCCAGCGCGATGTCTGGGTGTAGGCTCCCCACAGGTCGCCGTTGTCGCCGAACAGGTTCTGGGCGATCTTGGTCTTGAAGCTGATCTGGAACTTGCCCTCGGTCGGTTGCACGTTGTGCCAGTCGGTGACCGTGTTGTTCGGATTGTCCGAGTGCGGCAGTTCGTTGGTGCGCGTGGCCCAGAAGAAGGGCAGGGCGTAGATCGGCTTGTAGGCGCGCAGGTTGAAGACACCCAGCTTGGAGTCGCGCGCCAGTTCCCAGCGGCGATCAAGCAGCGAGCCGCGGCCGGCATTGGCGAGCGTGGAGGCGGGGTCGTCGAGCGGGACGATTTCGCTGTTGTCCGGAGGCGTGCCCGGCGCGAACCAGCGGCGGACGCGGCGGCGCAGCGTGTCGCTGGTTTCCTCCTGGGCCAGGCCCGCGGCGGCTGCCGCCTCGGTGGCATGCTGCGCCGCCAGCGCGGCAGCGGCGGCGCGTGCGGCTTCGTCGGCAGCGCGGGTGTCCTCGGGAGTCAGTCGGAAGAACGCGTCGTAGCAGGCCAGTCGCTCGATGTCCTGCGCGATGGTGGCGCAGCTGTCCGGTGACGCGAGGGATTGCGCGACGGCGGCCGATGCGACGACGGCCAGCGCGAGCGGGAGGAAGGCGAGTGCGCGCACCTCGGGCTGCCCTGGGTCAGGCGCTGCGCGGGCAGACCTGCTCGCGCGGCGCGTCCGGCGAGCCGAGCGCCATGGTCTCGAGCTGGCGCGGGTCCAGGATGCGCAGCTGCCGCCCGCGCACCTTGATCACGCCCTCGTCCTGCAGCCGGGTGAAGCCACGGCTGACCGTCTCGATGACCAGCCCCAGGAACCGCGCGATGTCTTCGCGGCTCATCGGCAGGCTGAATTCGGCGGACGGGTGTCCGAGTACCCGGAATCGCTCCGACAACCCGTGCAGGAACATGGCGATGCGCTCCTGGGCCTGGCGCCGCCCCAGCATTTCCAGATGGTCCTGGTCGCGCGCGACGCTGCGGCCGATCACGCGCAGTATCTGCGCGCTCAGGCCGGGGATGGCGTGGATGACTTCTTCCAGCGATTCGATCGGGACTTCACACACCTGGGTCGGTCCCAGCGCTTCGGCTTCGCAGCGATGCCGGCCGCTGCCCAGCGCGTCCAGCCCCATGAGCTCGCCGGGCAGATGGAAGCCGATGATCTGCTCCTCGCCGTCGCTGTTGATGGCCACCGTCTTGAAGCTGCCTTCGCGCGCCACGTACAGCGCATTCATCGGATCCCCGATGCGGTAGAGGCGCTCGCTGCGCGTCAGCGGGCGGCGACGGCGGACGATCGCGTCGAGTTGGTCCAGATCGTCGTGGCCGATGCCGGCCGGCAGGCAAAGCTGGTGCAGCGAACACTGTGCGCAGCGGCGGCGCAATTTCGCCAGGTCCAATACGACGTTTGTGTTCATCTGGCATCCCGCAGTGGGTGCGGCAAGGGTGCTCATGGTGCCAGAAGCGGGCCTTCAGGGCATTCCCGCCCGTGCCGGCCGGCGCGGACGCGCGGCCCGCCGGCCCGGCGCGCGAGCAAAACCTTCCGGAGGCCATGCGATAATGATGGTTCTGTCGACGTGCGGAGGGATTCCGCCGATCGCCCCTTTCGGAGAGCTGAATGCCGATCCAGATCCGCGAAGTGCGCGAAAGCGAGCTGGACACCGTCCTCGCCCTGAACAACGCCGCCGGGCCGAACATCCTGCCGCTGACGCTGGAACAGCTGCGATTCAGTTTCGAGGAAGCGGCCTATTTCCGCGTCGCCGAATCGGGAGGCCGCATCGTCGGTTTCCTGATCGCCTTCGACGAGAACAGCCACTACGCCAGCAGCAACTACCGCTGGCTCAAGGCGCGCTACCCGGAATTCATCTACATCGACCGGGTCGTCATCGCCAGCGCGCAGCGCGGCGGCGGCGTCGGGCGGATCTTCTATGCCGATGTCACCAGTTTCGCCGAGGTGCGCAAGCCGCTGCTGACCTGCGAGGTGTTCCTGGAGCCGCGCAACGACATCGCCCTGGTCTTTCACGGCACCTACGGGTTTCAGGAAGTGGGGCAGCGGGTGATGGACGAAAACGGCCTGCGCGTGTCGATGCTGGTCAAGGAGCTGGGCAGCTATCAATGGGTCAAGGCGCGCTGGCTCGACGGGCCGGGCCTGCCCGACCTGCCCTGGCTGGCCGAGCGCCCGCACCGGTCGGTACACGCGGGTGAGGTGGCCTGAGCATGGCGGCACGACCCGATTACGAGCAGGCCGGTGAGCTCAAGATGGGGCAGGTCGGCATCGCCAATCTGCGGGTTCGCACCCTGGATGTGGCGCGGCTGGGCGAAGAAATGCGCGAGCGCGTCGAGCGTGCCCCCAACCTGTTTGCCCGCGCCGCGGTGGTGGTGGACTTCGGCGGCCTGTCGCAGCTGCCCGATGCCGCCGCCGCCCGCGCGCTGCTGGACGCCCTGCGCGGGGCCGGCGTGCTGCCGGTGGCGCTGGCCTACGGCACCCGGGAGATCGAGGCCTTGGCCGCGGCGCTCGGGCTGCCGCTGCTGGCCAAGTTTCGCGCCCAGTACGAGAGCGCCGGGCGGGACAGCGCGCCGTCCGCGCCTGCGGTCGTCGCCGAGGACGCGCCGGTGGCACCTGCGGCTCCGGCAGCGTCGGCGTCGGCGGTTTCCCGAATGCACGCCACTCCGGTGCGCTCGGGCCAGCAGGTCTATGCGCAAGGGCGCGACCTCGTCGTCGCCGCCAGCGTCGGTGCCGGTGCCGAGGTCATTGCGGATGGCTCGGTCCACGTCTACGGCCCGCTGCGCGGCCGCGCCCTGGCCGGGGCGCAGGGGGATGAAAAAGCCCGTATATTCTGCCGCGAGTTCCACGCGGAACTGGTTGCGATCGCCGGACGCTACAAGGTGATCGAGGAAGTTCCCCGGGAATTGCGCGGCAAGGCGGTGCAGGTCTGGCTGGAAGACGACAGCCTGCGCATGGCCGAGCTGACCTGATGCCGGCTGGCGCACCCGGCCCGCGGCAGCGTCGCCCACCGGGCCATCGCTCCCGTGCCACCATCCATCCGATCCAACGGAGAGCCTCCCTTTGACCCAGATCATCGTCGTTACGTCCGGAAAGGGCGGCGTGGGCAAGACCACCACCAGCGCCAGCCTGGCCTGCGGCCTGGCCCGGCGCGGCAAGAAGACCGCCGTCATCGATTTCGACGTGGGCCTGCGCAACCTCGACCTCATCATGGGCTGCGAGCGCCGCGTGGTGTATGACTTCGTCAACGTCATCGCCGGCGATTGCACCCTGAAGCAGGCGCTGATCCGCGACAAGCGTCTCGACAATCTCTACGTGCTGGCCGCCTCCCAGACCCGCGACAAGGACGCCCTCACCCAGGACGGCGTCGAGCGCGTGCTCAAGGAACTGGCCGACGACGGCTTCGACTACATCGTCTGCGACTCCCCCGCCGGCATCGAGCGCGGCGCGTTCCTGGCCATGTATTTCGCCGACATCGCGGTCGTCGTGGTCAATCCCGAAGTGTCCTCGGTGCGCGACTCCGACCGCATCCTTGGCCTCCTGGCCGCCAAGACGCGCAAGGCCGAGCAGGGCGACAAGATCAAGGACAGCCTGCTGCTGACGCGCTACAACCCGGCGCGGGTCGAGACCGGCGAGATGCTCTCGATCAAGGACGTCGAGGAAATCCTCGGCATCGCGGTGCTGGGCGTGATCCCGGAATCGTCGGACGTGCTCAATGCCTCCAACAAGGGCGAGCCGGTGATCCTGGACGTGGAGTCGCCCGCCGCGCAGGCCTACGAGGATGCCGTGGCGCGGCTGCTGGGCGAGGATCGCCCGCTGCGCTTCACCCAGGTCGAGAAGAAGGGCTTCTTCTCCAAGCTGTTCGGAGGCTGATCTGATGGGTCTGTTCGATTTTCTGCGACCGAAGAAGGACACCGCCAGCATCGCGCGCGAGCGGTTGCGCATCATCGTCTCGCAGGAGCGCAGCGCGCGCGGCGGGCCGGACTACCTGCCGCTGCTGCGGCGCGAATTGCTGGAAGTGATCCGCAAGTACGTGAGCGTGGATCTGGAGGCGGTGAAGGTCGACCTGGTGCGCGACGGCGAGCACGAGGTGCTGGACATCTCGGTTTCGCTGGCCGAGCGCCAGGGCGAGGATCCGGCGCAAGCCTGATGCCGGCGTTCCGGGCCGTGGCGCGGTGAGCGCCGCCGATTTTGCTGCGGGCGATGGCACGCCCGAGGTTTTGCGCATCGCCCGGATCGACGCCGCGGCGCTGGCGCACCTTCTGGCCGGCTTCGGGCTGGAAGTCATACAGGTGCCGGACGGGGCCGCGATTCCCGGCAGCTACTGGGGCGCGCCCGAGGCCGGCGTGATCGGTCATCGGGTCTACCTGCGCGGCGACACGCCCGTGCACTCGGCCCTGCACGAGGCCTGCCACCTCATCGTGTTGCCGCCCGAGCGGCGCGCCCAGGTGCATACCGACGCCACCGATTCGATCGCCGAGGAGGACGCCACCTGCTACCTGCAGATCCTTCTGGCCGAGCGCCTGCCCGACGTCGGCAGCGCGCGCCTGATGGCCGACATGGACGCCTGGGGCTACACCTTCCGCCTCGGTTCGGCGCGCGCCTGGTTCGAGCGCGATGCCGCGGACGCGCGGGACTGGCTGCGTGCGAGTCATCTGGGCGGGCGTGACGAAAAGCACGGTTTGTCAGGTGTTTGACCGGACATTTGCGCTGGATCAAATCGCGGATCGCGCCGCTCGCAACAATGGTCGGGTTCTTTTTCGGCGTATTACTCCATGGCACATGTTCTTTTCGAAAGCGGCGATCATCGCTGCATGGTGTTCAACGACCTGGTCCGCAGCGATGACGGCATCCAGGCCAACCAGTTCCTCATCACCCGCGGCCGGACTTCGGCCCTGCTCGATCCGGGCGGTGGGCTCCTCTACACGCCGCTGTCGCTGGCGGTGGCCCGCCATGTTCCGCTCAAGGATCTGACCTGGATCCTGGCCTCGCACCAGGATCCGGACATCATCGGGGCCGCCGACCGCTGGCTGATGTATACCTCCGCGGTCCTGGTCTGCTCCAGGCTCTGGGGCCGGTTCGTGCCCCATACCGTCCCGAGCTACCAGCAGAACGCCCATGCCGACCGCTACATGCTGCTGCCCGACGAGGGCGGGCGCATCCCGATGGGCGACAGCCATCTGCTGGCGCTGCCGGCCCATTTCCTGCACTCGGTGGGAAACTTCAGTTTCTACGATCCGGTCAGCCGCATCCTGTTTTCCGGCGATGTCGGTTCTTCGATGATTTCCAGCGGGGAGGAGTACCGCGCGGTCGAGGATCTCTCCTCCGTGCTCCCGAGGATGGAAGGCTTCCATCGGCGCTACATGGTCTCGCGCCGGGTTGCCCGGCTGTGGTCCGCCATGGTGCGCAGCATCGACCCGGTGCTGATCGTGCCCCAGCACGGCCTGCCGCTGCGCGGCAAGGCGATCGGCGATTTTCTCGACTGGCTTTCCGGACTGGAGTGCGGCATCGACCTGATGGGTCCGGAGCACTACCGCGTGCCGTACTGAGAACCCGGGCGCGATCGCTGGTTCCGGGGCGCGCTTCACGCCATCCGGGGGCCGCCGGATGGCGCTGCGGCCCATGACCGATCACCCATGCGTGGCGCGCGTGGTGCCCGTAGAATCGGACGGATCGGCGTTCTTTCGGGTGAACTGTCTTGTCTGATGTCCAAAGGCCGTGGCCGGCCACCTCTACGCGATTCCTGCTCGCTGCCGGGCTCTTGGCGGCAGTGCTGGGGCCTGCCGGCTGCGGCCGTGACGGCGCACAGGGTCCGCAGGGTGGGCCCCAAGCCGCGGTGGTCACGGCCGGCACGGTCGTGATGGCCGACTGGCAGGACGAAATCCAGGCGCTGGGTACGGCGCAGGCCAACGAGTCGGTGACGCTGACTTCCAAGGTCACCGAAACCGTGACGCGGGTGAACTTCCAGGACGGCGACTTCGTCGAGGCGGGCGCGGTGCTGGTCGATCTTTCCGGGCGCGCCGAAGTGGCGCAGCTGGAAGCCGCCCAGGCCACCTTCGTGGAGGCCAGCAAGCAGTATGACCGGCTCGCCGAACTGGTGAAGCAGGGCACGATTCCGCGCAGCCAGCTCGACACCCAGCTCTCGGTGCGCGACGCGGCGCGCGCGCGCGCCGACGCGATCCGCGCGGCGCTGGCCGATCGCATCATCAGCGCGCCGTTTGCCGGCGTGCTCGGCTTCCGCCGGGTCAGCCCCGGTGCGCTGGTGACGCCGGGCACCGTCATCACCACGCTCGACGACATCCGCACCATCAAGCTCGACTTCCCGGTGCCGGAAGCCTATCTGGGACAGATCGGAATCGGGCAGGTCGTGCGAGCGCAAAGCGCCGCGTTCACCCAGGCCATGTTCGAAGGACGGGTGACGGCGGTAGGTTCGCGCGTCGATCCCCTGACCCGCGCGGTGACCGTGCGCGCCGAACTGCCCAATCCCGAGGGCCAGCTGCGGCCCGGGATGCTGCTGACGGTGCGCCTGATGCAACCGCTGCGGCGCGCGCTGACGGTGCCGGAAATCGCGGTCGAACAGGTCGGCACGCGCGCCTATCTCTATCGCATCCTGCCCGACGACACGGTGGAGCAGGCCGACGTCGAGCTGGGTGCGCGCCGCCGCGGCGAGGTAGAAGTGCGCGCGGGCGTGGCCGAGGGCGACCGCATCGTGGTGGAAGGCACGGTGAAGCTGCGCCCGGGTGCGCGCGTGCGCGTGGTGGCACCGGAGGCGCAGCCGTGAAGGCACCGCGGCCCCGGAGGCGCGCGCCGTGCTGATCTCCGACCTGTCGATCCGGCGCCCGGTGCTTGCCACCGTGATGAGCCTGCTGCTGATCGCGATGGGCCTCATGGCCTTCACCCGCCTGACGCTGCGCGAGCTGCCGGCGATCGACCCGCCGGTGGTATCGGTGAGCGTGAGCTATCCGGGCGCTTCGGCCGCCGTGGTGGAGAGCCGTGTCACCCAGATCCTGGAAGATGCCGTGTCCGGCATCGAGGGCGTGGAGACGCTGGAATCGCGCAGCGCCAACGGCCGCTCCAGCCTGACCATCGAGTTTTCCCTGCAGCGCGACATCGAGGCCGCCGCGAACGACGTGCGCGATGCCATCAGCCGGGTGCTCAGCCGTCTGCCGCAGGAGGCCGATCCGCCGCGCGTGGAGAAGGTCGAGGCCGACGCCGACGCCATCCTGTGGCTCAACATGAGCTCCACCACGATGGACACGCTGGAGCTGACCGACTACGCCAACCGCTACATCGTGGACCAGCTCTCGGCGCTCGACGGCGTGGCCAACGTCATGATCGGCGGCCAGCAGCGCTATGCGATGCGGATCTGGCTGGACCGCGAGGCGCTGGCGGCGCGCGGCCTGACCGTGGTCGACATCGAGGACGCGCTGCGGCGCGAGAACGTGGAGCTGCCGGCCGGGCGGATCGAGTCGGCCGAGCGCGACTTCACCCTGCGCATGGCGCGCAGCTACATGGACCCCGCGGATTTCGCCGCACTGGTGCTGCGCAAGGGTGACGACGGCTATCTGGTGCGGCTGGGCGACGTGGCGCAGGTGGAGCGCGCCTCCACCGAGCGGCGCTCCTATTACCGCAGCAACGGGCAGGCCAACCTCGGCCTTGGCATTGTCAAGACGTCGACCGCCAATGCGCTCGACGTGGCGCGCGCGGCGCGCGCCGAGGCCGAACGCATCCAGGGTGCCTTGCCCGAGGGCGTGAGCATCTTCGTGGCCTTCGACAACACCGTGTTCATCGAGGCGGCGGTGGATCGGGTGTACTGGACACTGCTCGAGGCGCTGGCGCTGGTGCTGGTGGTGATCTTCCTGTTTCTGGGCAGCCTGCGCGCGGCGATCGTGCCCGCGGTGACGGTGCCGGTGTGCCTGGTCTCGGCGTTCATCGCGCTGTATGCGTTCGGCTTTTCCATCAATCTGCTGACCCTGCTGGCGCTGGTGCTGTGCATCGGGCTGGTGGTGGACGATGCCATCGTGGTGCTGGAAAACATCCAGCGCCGCTGCGACCTGGGCGAGCCGCCGCTGGTGGCGGCGATCCGCGGCACCCGTCAGGTCGGCTTCGCCGTGATCGCGACCACCGCGGTGCTGGTCGCGGTGTTCCTGCCGGTGGGATTCATGGAGGGCAACACCGGGCGGTTGTTCCGCGAGCTGTCGGTGGCGCTGGCCGCCGCCATCGCGATCTCGGCCTTCGTCGCGCTCACCCTGACCCCGATGATGTCCTCCAAGCTGGTGCGTCCGCACGGCCAGGCGCGCGGCCTCATCGGCGTGATCAACCGGCTGCTCGAGCGCGTGGCGCGCGCCTATCGCGGCCAGGTCGAGCGCACCAGCCGCAAGCCGCTGCTGTTCGCCCTGGTCATGCTCGGCGCGCTCGGTGCCAGCCTCCTCATCGCCCAGCGCGTGCCGAGCGAACTGGCACCGATGGAGGATCGCGGTGCCTTCTTCATCTCCGTTGCCGGTCCGGAAGGAGCCGGCTACGACTACACCGTGCAGCAGATCGGCAAGGTCGAGCGTGCGCTGGCTCCCTTTCTCGGCGAAGGCCAGCCGCTGGAGCGGGTCAACACCCGCGCCCCGGCCGGCTGGGGCGGCAGCGAGGAAATGCACACCGGCATGGCGATCGTGTTCCTGAAGGACTGGCAGGATCGCAGCGTCACCACCACCGAGGTGGTGGAGCAGATTCGCCCGAAGCTCGCCGAAATCCCCGGCGTGCGCGCGTTTCCCTCGGTCCGGACGGGTTTGGTGCGCAGCCGCGGCCAGCCCTTCAGCGTGGTGCTGGGCGGGCCGGATTACGAGGAGCTGGCGCAGTGGCGCGACCGCATCCTGGCGCGCGCCGAGGAGAATCCGGGCCTGGTCGCGGTGGACTCGGACTACAAGGAGACCCGGCCGCAGCTGCGGGTGCAGGTGGATCGGTCGCGCGCCGCCGATCTGGGCATTTCGGTGCAGGAGATCGGCCGCACCCTGGAGAGCCTGATGGGCTCGCGCCGCGTCACCACCTACGTCGATGCGGGCGAGGAATACGACGTGATCGTGCAGGCACGCCCGCAGGATCGCGGCGCGCCGGCCGACCTGGAGAACATCCACGTGCGCGCCCGCGGCGGTGCCCTGGTGCCGCTGTCGAGCGTGGTCACGCTCTCCGAAATTGCCGAGCCGGGCGCGCTCAACCGCTTCAACCGCCTGCGTGCCATCACCATTTCCGCCGCCGTGTCGCCCGATTACACCCTGGGCGAAGCCATCGAATGGGTCAAGCAGGTGGCCGCCGAAGAGCTGCCCGACATCGCCCAGATCGACTTCAAGGGAGAGTCGCGCGAGTACATGAAGGCCGGCGGCGCGGTGCTGTTCACCTTCGCCATGGCGCTCTTGATCGTGTACCTGGTGCTGGCCGCGCAGTTCGAGAGCTTCATCCACCCGGTGGTGATCATGCTGACCGTGCCCCTGGCGGTGCTCGGGGCGCTGATCGGCCTGTGGGTCACGGGCGGTTCGCTCAACCTCTTCAGCCAGATCGGCATCGTGATGCTGGTGGGGCTGGCGGCCAAGAACGGCATCCTGATCGTCGAATTCGCCAACCAGCTGCGCGACGAGGGTCGCAGCATCGACGAGGCCATCGCCGAGTCGGCCTCGATTCGCCTGCGCCCGATCCTGATGACCTCGATCGCAACGATCATGGGCGCGGTGCCGCTGGTGGCCGCCGGCGGCCCGGGTTCGGCCAGCCGCGCCACGATCGGCGTGGTGGTGATCTTCGGCGTGGCCTTCTCGACCCTGCTCTCGCTCTACGTGGTGCCGGCCTTCTATCGGCTGCTGGCGCGCTACACCGGCTCGCCCGAGGCGCTGGCGCGCAAGATCGAGAAACTGGAAGAAACCACGCCGGTCGTCGGAGGAAGCGCATGAGTCGGGATGGGCCGGTGTGGCCGACGCTGCCGAGACAGGGCGAGCGCCGCGACAAGCGCACCCGCGAGCGTGATCGCGAGCGCGATCGTGCGGGTGCGGGTGCGGGTGCGGAACCGCCGCGTGCGCGCAGCGAGCGTCCGCCCGCACCGCCTTCCGCCGCGCCGGGCGACGGGGACGCCGCGCGCGTGCGCGCCCCGCGGCGCGACGAACTGCGCATGTTCGGGCTCAATGCCTGCCTTGCCGCCTTCGCGGCGCGCCCGCAGGATCTGCGCAAGGCCTACCTTGCCGCCTCGCGCATGGGCGCGCTGCGCGAGCTGATGGCCTACTGCGTCGCGCAGCGGCTGGGCTACCGCGTGGTGGAGGATGACGACCTCGCCCGGCTGGCCGGAAGCCAGCACCACGAAGGCGTGGTGCTGGACATGCGCCGTCCCGCCGAGCTGGCGCTGGAAGCCCTGCTGGCGCGGCTCGATCCGGGCGCACCGGCCTGCCTGCTGTGGCTCGACGGCGTCGGAAATCCGCACAACTTCGGCGCGCTGCTGCGCTCGGCCGCGCATTTCGGCGTGGCCGGCGTGCTGCTGCCGCACGATTCCCCGCTGGCCCTGTCCGGTGCCGCCTGCCGCGTCGCCGAGGGCGGCGCGGAAGCGGTGCCGCTGGTGCGGCTGGGCGCAGGTGCGGCGGCGGTCGGCGTGCTTCAGGCCGCCGGCTTTTCCCTGGCGGCCACCTTGCCGCAGCCGGAGCGGACGCAGTCGCTGTTCGATGCCACCCTGCCGGCGCGCACCGTGTTCGTGCTGGGTGCCGAGCGCGAGGGCATGCGCGCGGAGCTGATCGAGCGCTGCGACCTGCGCCTCACCATTCCCGGCAGCGGTCGGGTGGAAAGCCTCAACATCGCCAGTGCGGTGGCCGCGCTCCTGACGACCTGGACACTGCGCCGCAGCGGGGAATCGCGCTGACCCGCGCCGGATCGCGCGGCTTCGCACTGACCTGGGTCAGTGAGCCGCGCGCGCGGAGCGACGATGATGCCCGTTCCGCCCGATCGGGCATCCGCAGGGTTTTCCCATGCAGTTTCAGCTTGCCGCCAACCGCCCCACCGCCGCCATGGTCGCCGCCGCCGTGCATCCGCTCGATCCGGGCGCGCGCATCGCCATCGACGAGCGCCGCGGCGTGCTCGAAGTGATGTCCACCGCCAGCGCCAGCCAGGTCGCGTTTGCGCTGCAGCAGATCGGCTGCGAGGTGACGCCGCTGGAGAACCTGGTCCACATCAGCGGCGGCAGCACCTGCTGCGGCGGCTGCGCCTGAGGCGGGCGCGGATTGGCCCGATTCCTCCCGGATGGCCCACGCTGGTTCTGGCGGATGGCTTGACCATCACCCGATCGCTGGGTAGAACGTCAAGACAGCGCGCCGTGAACCGGCGCGTGTCGATATCACCCAACTCCGATGGGGTGCATGGATGAATGCGACAAACTCCGGGAGGTTCAACCTTTTGCTGCGCCTTGCCGCCGTGGCGCTGGGTTTGGCTACCGTCTGGCTGATGCTCCAGAAAAACCCGCTGGCGGGGCTCGGCTTCGTGGTGATGGGTTTCTGGATCGTTTTCGATCTGGCGCTGCCGTTCCGGCCGCGCGGCAAAGACGGGATCCCGGGTCGGCCGGGTATGTTCGCATGGTTCCTGGTGATGGGGCTGCTCATGGCGGGCTCGGGCGCGATGATGCTGCCGGGATACGGCGGGCCCTGATTGCGGCGGCCGCGCCGCGGTGGCAAGGATATTTCGCGTCCGAGTGCTGCATGTGACACCGCACTTGTCGAAGTGGCCCAGTGGCTGACCGAACGCACCCGGTCGGGTCGGTGACGGGCCGCGCGCCGGCTATACTGCAAGGCCGTCACGAACGACCCGGACACCCACGGAGCACACCATGAGCATCGAGCAGCTGGAAGAAACCGCACAGGCCATGGTCGCCCCGGGCAAGGGCATCATCGCGGTCGACGAATCCAACGCCACCATCGGCAAGCGCTTTGCCGCAGTGGGGGTCGAGAACACCGAGGAGCACCGCCGCGCCTACCGCGAGATGCTGCTCACCACCCCGCGCCTGGGCGAGCATATTTCCGGCGCGATCCTCTACGACGAGACCCTGCGCCAGGCCACCCGGACCGGCGTCCCGTTCACCCGCATCATGACCGAGGCCGGCATCCTGCCGGGCATCAAGGTCGACAAGGGGCCGGTGCCGCTGGCCGGCTTCCCGGGTGACGTGGTGACCGAGGGCCTCGACGGCCTGCGCCCGCGCCTGAAGGAATACGCCGCGCTGGGCGCGAAGTTCGCCAAGTGGCGCGCGGTGATCGCGATCACCGAGGATACGCCCAGCGGCACCTGCATCGAATCCAACTGTCACGCGCTGGCGCGCTATGCCGCGCTGTGCCAGGAGGCCGGCCTGGTGCCGATGGTCGAGCCCGAGGTGCTGATGGACGGCAGCCACGACATCGACGTGTGCTACGAGGTCACCGAGGCCACCCTGCGCTCGCTGTTCTCCGCGCTCTACGAGCACGGCGTGATGCTGGAAGGCACCATCCTCAAGGCCAGCATGGTCATCGCCGGCAAGGACTGCCGCGAGCAGGCCGACGTGGAGGACGTGGCCGAGGCCACGCTGCGCTGCCTCAAGTCGACGGTGCCGGCCGCGCTGCCGGGCATCGTGTTCCTCTCCGGCGGGCAGAGCGACGAGAAGGCGACCGCGCACCTGGATGCGATGAACCGGATGGGTTCCAAGCCCTGGCCGCTGTCCTTCTCCTACGGCCGCGCGATGCAGCAGGCCGCGCTCAGGCTGTGGGCCGCCGACATGACCGGCAATTTCGCCAAGGCGCAGCAGACCGTGTTCCAGCGCGCCCGCGACAACGGGCTGGCGGCCATGGGACGGTGGAAAGGCTGATCGCTGCCGGCGCCTGCGATGCGCAGGAGGCTCCTGCCGGGGTCCGGACCGGCGCGTGCGGAAGACGGCCGCCGTGCCCGTGATCCGCAGCGCCCGCGCGCGCGATGCCCGCGCGCTCGCCGAGCTGGCCGAATCGACGTTCCGGGCCACGTTCGGCGCGATGAACAGCGCCGCGCACATGCAAACCCATTGCCGCGCCCTCTACGGCGAAGCGATCCAGGCCGCCGAAATTGCCGATCCCGACCGGGAAACCCTGCTGTGCGAGCACGACGGGGGGCTGATCGCCTACGCCCAGCTGCGCTGGGGCGAGGCGCCGGAATGCGTCGTGGCCACCCGTCCGGGCGAGATCCAGCGCCTTTACGTCGCCGATGCCTGGCACGGCGCGGGCATCGCGCAGGCGCTGATGCAGGCCAGCATCGAGCGGATGCGGCAGCGCGCGTCCGACGTGGTCTGGCTCGGCGTGTGGGAGCACAACCCGCGCGCGCTGGCGTTCTACCGCAAGGTCGGGTTCGCCGTCGCGGGCGAGCACGTCTTTCCGCTGGGCGGCGACCCGCAGCGCGATCTCGTCATGGTGCTGCCGCTTGCGGCCCGCGGCGGTCGATCCCATGCGTAAATTCGACGACGGTGCGGGTTGGTCCCCGCATCACCTACGCGGTGGGCACCGCGCGGCCTCCGCGACCTGCTCTTTGCGGATAGCCGCGGCGACGGCCCGCCTCAGCGCAGCCTTCCGCGCGGGGTCTGGTGGTCGAGCTGCACCCAGTCGCGCTGCGGCAGCTTGAGCACCTGGTCCAGCGCGGTGGCGAGCAGGCCGCCGGGAACCCCGCTTTCCGAGTTCCACAGCACCACCATGCCGAAGCCGCGCTCGGGCAAGAGGCCCATCACCGCGCGATAGCCCTGCACCGCGCCGCCGTGGTAGACGAGCGTGTGGCCGGCGTAGTCGTAGATGCGCCAGCCCAGAGCATAGTGCGCGTCGCGCAG
>JAMLIV010000001.1 GCA_023954075.1 Lysobacteraceae bacterium | reverse complement strand
CCCGCCGCAAGCTCAGTACGCGTATGAGTTCAAGGTCAACGCAGCAGGAGCCACGCGCGACGCGATCGTGTCCAGCACGACCCTCGGCAATAAGAGGTGGACAGGCCGTTGGACCGGCAGTGCAAGGCAGACAACTGCTGGCTACGTGGTTTCGTTCATTGTTCCTTGGAGGACTATCGGCATGAGTGGCTCAGCCGAAGTCGGGCTTCTGGTGGAGCAAGAGACCACTAGTGGCCGGAAAGCACGCTACAGCTCAGCGCCCATAGATACGCGGCTTCCATGCTTCGAATGCCAATTCCCTGCAATCACGGTTGAGGCCTCGCAAGATGAAATGAAAGACAAGGAGGCTGAAGTCCAGTGGCTACCGTACACCATCGGCTTCTCGGAAGAACGATGGGATCCGTTCACAGGCGAGGCCATCAGCGAAACAACAAATTTCGATGTCGGCCTTGATGTTTCTGCGAAATTCAGAGGCGGAAACACAGCGGCATTGACCATCAACCCGGACTTTTCCGACATTGAGTCCGACAGATTCGTATCGTCGATCAACCGTCGTTTCGCAGCGACGTACACCGAGCATCGGCCATTTTTCACACGAGAAGCAGGCGTGTTCCAGGACCCACTTGGCCTTGTCTACACCCGCGCAATCCGAAACCCGAACGTTGGAGTACAGGTTGTGCGACGTACGGCAACGTCATCTCGGGCATTTCTTCTGGCAGATGATGAAACCACGACGTATCGTGAACTCGGCAGCAGCAGCTCATACGAAGTCACAATGCCGACGCGCTCATGGAATCTGGTGTATCGATCCATTGAGTCGCGCGAAGACGGTTCTTCGTGGGGGACATTCGCGACTGCCCGTACAACTGACGGCTACACCAACGTTGTGGCGGCGATGGACGGCCGTTGGACCTCCGGCGCACATAGTTTGATGGGTGAAGTGGTGGGAACGCACTCTACTGTCAGTCTAGAAGCCCAGAATGCGTCTGCAACGGGCTATGGCGGATTCATTTCCCACCGCTATGCGAAAGGTTCCTACGAATCTGTGACTTCTGCAACTTCATTCAGCGACGAATTTCGACCCGACCTCAGTAGTGGTGTTCGCGTAGGGACACAGGCGACATCACACGCATCGACTTGGACTGTAGTCCAATCACAAGGTCCGCAATACCAGTTCGGCATTTCCTCGGACGGGACATTTGACGGCTCGACCCTACTGGACGGAGAGGTTGGGGTCAGTGCAGGTGCCGGCCTCACAAACGGCATGACGTTAACCGGATCGATTGGCGGTATGACATCGCGAGTCGGCGGCAAGTTACTCGACGGCAAGCTCGCCTTGATCACGGTTGACGGGACGATCGGACCCTATCTTCTCGTTGCCGGAAGCATGGGTATCGGCTCAACCCCTGACTACGATGTTGGTGTAGATGGACGTGCCAAGCAGGCCAGCCTATTGCTTGCGTTGCAGGGTTTCGAAACTGTCGATGCATCCTTCTCGGCAACCCATGATTCACTGCGCTTGCCGGCAGGCGGTGGTTACACGATCAGGACTGTGACATTCAAGGCCGGCTTGCACCCAACTGAGCACCAGCACATCGCACTATTGGTCAACGGAGCGCGGTTTGATGACTATCGAGACCTGACTACACCACGCACTGAACCAGATGATCTCGTGCAGTATCAGTTTCGATATACCTATGAGCCAGCCAGATTCACACGCCTGATCCTGGGAGTTTCCAGCAGCGGCATCAGTGGCTTCGGTATCAATGGTATCGCCATGACAAAACGATTGATATTCTCCAAAATCGTAGTTGCCTTTTGAATCCCATTTCCGCCACAAGGCCTGCACTGAATTTTTCCACCAAGCGATGAAAATAATATCGACAGGCTCTATTGCCTGATCCATTTGAAGAATAGCCCCATCGACCGGGCGCTACTCTGCGACAGCCAGCCTCATCGCACCACCACCTCTCCCTATGCTTCCGTCGCTCGCCCCGCCTTCCGCACCCGCTTCAACACCCGCCGTGTCGCCAGCTGCAAGTCGTCCAAAATGGCGTAGATCGTCGGCAGGAACAGCAGGGTGACCACGGTGGAGAACGCCAGTCCGCCGGCGATGGCGCGCGCCATCGGGTAGTAGGGCGGGCCGCCGCCGGCGATCTGGGTGGTGGAGAGGCTGATCGGCACCATGCCCAGGATCGCGCAGCCCATGGTCATCAGGATCGGCCGCAGGCGATCGCGGCAGCCCTGCACCAGCGCCTCGGTGCGGGGCAAGCCGCCGCGCCGCAGCGTGTTGATGTGCTCCACCATCACGATGCCGTTGTTCACCACCACGCCCATCAGCACCAGGATGCCGATCGAGGCCATGATGGTGAAGGTGGTGCCGGTCAGTGCAAACAGCCAGAACACACCGAGGATGGAGAAGCCGATGCCCGAGAGGATCGCGGCCGGGAACAGCAGCGACTCGAACACCGCCGCCATCACCACATAGATCATCACCAGCGCGATCAGGGTGTTGAACAGCATCTGCTGGCCGGCTTCGTCGTTCTGCCGGAACGCGCCCTCGAAGGTGTAGCCGTAGCCGGCCGGCAGCGTGGTGGCCGCCATCACCGCCGCCATCGCGCGGCGCGCATCCGGCGCGGTGGCACCGGGCGCGAGATCGGCCTTCAGTTCCAGCATGGTCTGTCGATCCACGCGGGTGACCTGGGTGGCGGACGGGCGAAGGTCCGCGTCGATCAGGGTCATCAGCGGGATCTGCTCCCCGGCCGCCGAGCGCAGCATGAAGCCACTCAGGTCGGAGATGCGGGTCTCCTCGGCATCGGCGAAGCGCAGCTGCACCGGAATCTCGCTGCCCTCGCGGCGGAACTCGCGCAGCGGCGTGCCACGCAGCGCGATGCCGACGTAGCTGGCCACCTCCTGGGCGGAAAAACCGTAGCGCGCGGCGCGCTCGCGATCCACGTGGATGGCCAGCTCGCTGTTGCGGTCGCCGGTTTCCACGCGCACGTCGCGCAGTTCGGGGCGCTGCGCCAGCAGCGGCACCAGGGCATCACCCAGTTCGCGCAGGGTTTCCGACGAGTCGCCCACCAGCGCCATCGAGATGCCCTCCTGCGCGCTGCCTCCGCCGCCCTGCCCGCTGTCCTGGAATCCGATCGTGGCGCGCGCCGACTTGGGCAGCCCGCTGCGGATTTCCTCCATGATCTCCTCGGTGCCGCGCACGCCGCTGCCGCTCGAGCGCAGGGTGAGGCGCGTGCCGCCCCAGCCCTGCTCGCTGAACCAGGAATAGACCTGCTCCACCTGCAGCGCATCGCGGTGCCGGCCGACCCAGGCCTCGACCCGATCGATCTCCTGCTGCATCTGTTCCAGGGTGTAGGCACCGCGCCACTGGTAGTTGAGGTTCAGCGTGCGGCCCTGGTCGCTGGCGAACATGTCCACCTTCATGAACTTCATCGGCACCAGGCTCACCGCGACAATCACGAGGATCGCCATCACGCTCCATCCGCGATGCACCAGGCTCCAGCGCAGAAGGTCGGCGTAGCGCTGCCGCATCCTGCCGATGAATCCGCCTTCGTCGGTCGCCGCCGGCGGCGTCTTCATGCGCGCGGCCAGCATCGGTATCAGGCTGATCGCCACCAGCCACGAGGCCAGCAGCGAAACGGTGATGGTGACCGCGATCTGCACCATGAAGATGCTGATCTGGTTGGTTTCGCCGAACAGGTTGGGCACGAACACGATGCAGTGGCACAGGGTTCCGGCCGACAGCGCGATGGCGACGTGGCGGGTGCCGATCACGGCGGCGAGGCGCGGCCTGCCGGGATGCTTCTCGCGCTCCTGGTAGATGCTCTCCACCACCACCACGGCGTTGTCCACCAGCATGCCCACGGCCAGCAGCAGGCCCATCATCGAAAGCACGTTGAGGGTGACGCCGAAGAAGTGCATGAAGCCCAGCGTCATCACGAAACACACCGGGATCGCAAGCGACACCATCAGCGTGGATGGCCAGTGGCGCAGGAAGAAATACAGCACGCCGATGGCCAGCAGCAGGCCGATGATGCCGGCCTCGGTCAGCTCCAGCAGCGATTCGGTGACGTTCTTGCCCTGGTCGTCGAAGGAAATGAAGCGGATGCCGGCGAACTCCGGCTCCTGGGCAATGGCATCCAGCTCGGCCGACGCGGTGCGCGAAACGTCCACGAGGTTGGCATTGCGCTCGCGGTAGATGTCGATGCCCACCGCCGGACGCCCATCGAGCTGGCGGCGGTAGTTCATGCGCGCCGGCTTGAGCTGCACCTTGGCCACGTCGCCGAGACGCAGCCCGCGGGCATTCAGCACCAAATCTCGCAGTTCGGAAAGATCGCGCAGTTCGCCCACCGGCTGCACCCGCAGGCGGCGCGTGCCCTCGTCGATGCTGCCGCCTGATACGGAAAAATTCACCGCCTGCAGCTGGCGCGAAAGATCGTTGAGGCTCAACCCGTGCGCAGTCAGGCGGTCGGGATCGATGGCGATTTCCACCTCGCTGGGCGGCGCGCCGGAGACCTCGACCTTGGCCACCCCGGGAAGCCGCTCCAGCCGGCGCTTGAGACCGCGGTCGATCAGGTCATAGGCCGCGGTCAAGTCGATGGAATCGGACGCCAGGCGAATGCGCAGCACCGGATCATCGGTCGTGGAGAACTTGAAGACGAAATAGCGCTGGAAGTCGTCGGGCAGGTCGGCGCGGATCGCGTCGATGCGGTCGCGCGCCTCGGAAGCGGCGATCGCGATGTCGCGGTCCCAGTCGCTGAACTCCATGAAGATCGAGCCGCCGTCGGCGCGCGCCTGGGCGCGCATGCGCTTGATGCCGGGAAGCGTGGCGAGGGTTTCCTCCACCGGCCGCACCAGGGTGCGCTCCACCTCCTGCGGAGTGGAGCCGGCGTAAGGCAGCGACACCATCAGGAACGGCGCGTTGATCTCGGGGAACTGCTCCAGCGGCAGGCGCACGCTGGCGATCGCGCCGATCACGAGCAGCGAGAGGAAGAACATCACCACCGTCACCGGTCGGCGCAGGCTGGTCTCGACGATGCTCACGCCGGCAGCTCCCCGCCTTCGGCTTCGCCAATGGCCTTGGCGCGCTCGACGTAATGGGCATCGGCGCGGCGATCCAGCAGCGCGTACATCACCGGGATCACGAACAGGGTCAGCAGCGTCGATACCGCCAGTCCACCGATGACCGTGATCGCCATCGGCGCGCGCACCTCCGAACCTTCGCCACCGCCGATCGCCAGCGGCAGGAAGCCGAACAGCGCGGTGATCGTGGTCATGGCGATCGGTCGCAGGCGCGAGACCGCGCCCCCGGCGATGGCCTCGTACTTGGCCACGCCCGCCTCGCGCAGCTGGTTGACCTTGTCGATCATCAGGATCGCGTTCTTCACCACGATGCCCACCAGCAGGATCAGCCCGATGAACACCACCACCGAGAGGCTGTATCCGCTCATCCACAGCGCCAGCACCGCGCCCACCAGCGCCAACGGGATGGTGAAGAGGATAACGAAGGGATGCAGCAGCGACTCGAACTGCGAGGCCATCACCAGATAAACAAGGAAGATCGCGAGGGTGAAGGCGAACAGCAGCGACATCATCGAGTCGTTCAATTCCTCGCCCTGGCCGCCAATGTGCAGGCCGAGGTCGGCACCGATGGGATTGGCCGCCACGATGTCGCGCACTTCCTGCATCGCGCTGCCGAGATCGCCATAGGCCAGGTTGGAGGAAATCACCGCCACCCGCACCTGGTCGGCGTGGTGGATTTCGCTCGGCCCCTGCGTCGCCACGATCTCGGCCACGGCGTCCAGCGTCACCGGACGCGCGCTCTCGGGATTGACGATCAGGCGGTGCAGCGCGTCGACCGAGTTGCGGTCCGACTCGCGCGCGCGCACCAGCACGTCGATCTTGCGGTCGCGGAAGCTGTAGCGCGTGGCCACTTCGCCGCGCACCTTCTTGACCACCACGTCGGCCACCTGGCGCGTGGTCATGCCCAGCGCCGCTGCGCGCTCCTGGTCGAAGCGGATCTGGACTTCCGGGTAGCCGTCGGCCACCGAGGACTTCACGTCCACGAAGCGGTCGGACCGGCGCATCTGCTGCGCCAGCCGGTTGCCCGCGACCCGCAGGGCTTCGAGGTCGTAGCCACGCAGCTCGATCTCCAGCGGGGTGGAAAAGCTGAAGATCTCCGGGCGGCCGAACTTGGCCTCGATGCCGGGATAGCGCTCCAGCGTGCCGCGCAGGCTGTCGGTGAGCCGCGCCTCGGTGCCGCGCGGCACACCGTGCTCCATCACCACGCTGAGCTTGCCGATGTTGTCGCCTGACTCGGTCGGATTGGCGTCCATGCGCGTGCCGGTGCCGCTTACCCCGTACAGCGCGCGGATCCCGTCCTCGCCCCGGTGCGCTACGGACACCGCGCGCACCAGCGCGTCGGTATCGCGCAGCGGGGTGCCGGGCGGCAGCTTCATGGTCAGTTCGAAGCGATCCTGCGCGAGCTGGGGGATGAGATCCACGCCCAGCGTGGGCACCAGGGCCATGGTGCCGGCGAACGCCGCCAGCGCGATTCCCAGCACCAGTCCGGGACGATGCAGCGCGCGCGGCAGCAGTTCGGCGTAGCGCGCCGCGGCGACATCGTAGGGTTTCATCACCACCGCACCAACGCGCAGCAGGACGCCGCCCACCGCGCGCGACAGCAGCCGCGACAGGCGCGAAACGACGTATCCCAGCGCGAAGAACGCCGCGCCGATGGCGCGCCGGATGCCGCGGGAAACCGCTGCCAGCCCGCGCAGCGGGGCCTGGCGCGGCGCCCATTCCTGGCGCGGGGCTTCCTCCGGAAACTGCAGCGGCGCGCGTGATTTCAGCGACGACAGCATCGGAATCAGGGTGAGCGACACGACCAGCGACATCAGGATCGCGATGGACACGGTCAACGCCTGATCGCGGAACAGCTGGCCGGCCACGCCTTCCACGAACACCAGCGGCAGGAACACCGCGACGTTGGTGAGCGTCGAGGCCACCACAGCCATGCCCACCTCGCGCGTGCCTTCCACCGCCGCACGCAGCACACCCAGGCCGCGCTCGCGCGCCTTGGCGATGGATTCGAGCACCACGATGGAATCGTCCACCACCAGGCCCGTGGCCAGCGCCAGGCCGCCGAGCGACATCACGTTGAGCGACAGTCCGAAGCGCCCCATGAAGAAGAACGTGGCGATGATCGACACCGGCAGCGAAAGCGAGATGACGAAGGTGCTCCAGCCATCGCGCAGGAAGAAGAAGATCATCAGCACCGCGAGCAGGCCGCCGATCAGCGCATCCACGCGCACCTCGTGCAGGGCCTGGCGAATGAAGACCGCCTGGTCCTCGATCACGGTCAGCTCGGTGCCCGGCGGCAGCATCTGGCGGGCGGATTTGAGCGCCGCGTGCACCGCATCGGCCACGCTCACGGTGTTGGCGTCGCCTTCCTTGTAGATCGCAAGCTCCACCGCCTCGGTATCGCCCAGACGGATGATGGCCTCGCGCTCCTTGTAACCCTGCTCCACCGTGGCGATGTCGCGCAGGCGGATCGGCAGGCCGCCGCCGGGGGCGCTGGAATCACCCTGCGCGGCGGCATTCGCCGCCGCCGCCGCCGCCGCGGCCTCGGCCGACAGCGCGGCGATGCGCGAGGTCGCCAGCGCCGCTTCCTGCGCGGCTTCGCTGCCGCCGCCGGCGCTGCCGCCGGTGATCAGCAGGTCGCGCATCTGCTCCAGGTTCTCGAACTGGTTGATGGTGCGCACCAGGTAGCGCTGGCTGCCCTCTTCCAGGCGGCCGGCGGAAATGTTGACGTTCTCCTGCGACAGGCGGCTGATGACGGTGTCCAGCGGCAGGCGCAGCTGCGCCAGGCGGCCCTGGTCGATCAGCACCTGCACCTCGTCCTCCAGACCGCCGCCGACCTTGACCGCGGCGACGCCGGCGACCGGCTCCAGGCGCTTCTTGAGTTCGTCGTCGGCATAGCGGCGCAGGCGCATCAGCGCCGCTTCGGAACTTTCCCCCGCGCCATCACCGGTGAGCAGAAGGCGCAGAATCGGCTCGGTCGACGGATTGAAACGCAGCAGCACCGGTGCCTTCACCTCCAGCGGCAGATTCAGCGTTTCCAGCTTGTCGCGCACCTCCAGGCTGGCCTGGTCCATGTCGCTGCCCCAGGCGAACTCCAGCACCACATCGCTTTGCCCGGTGCGCGAGATCGACTTGAGCCGGCGCAAGCCCTTGACCACGCCCACCGCCTCTTCCACCGGCTCGGTGACGAGGGTTTCGATTTCTTGAGGCGCGGCACCGGTGTACTCGGTGCGCACCGTGAGGGTGGGATAGGAGAGGTCCGGCAGCAGGTTGACCTTGAGCTCGGCCAGCGCGATCAGGCCGAACAGGACGACCGTAAGCGTGGCCATCGCCACCGTGACGCGTCGGCGCACCGAAAACGCGGCGAGGCCACCGCCCTGACCCGCCGGCATCGAAGAAGGCGCGTCCATCAATAGCCGGCCGTGTCGGCGTTGCCGGGAAGCTCATCGGGAATCGCGGTCGCGCCGCCGATCACCTCGACCAGGGCACCGTCGCGCAGCGCCACCTTGCCCGTGGTCACCACGGCGTCGCCCTGCGCAAGCCCGCCGCGGATCTCGGCCAGCTCACCGGAGAGATAGCCCAGCTGCACCGGCGTGCGGACGGCCTTGCCATCGACCACCCGATACACCGCCGCCTCGCCATCACCTTCCAGCAGCGCCACGCGCGGAACCGTCAGCACGTCCTGGCGCTGGTCGAACACCACCGCGATGCGGCCGAACATGCCGGGCCGCAGGCGCTCGTCCGGCTCGATCGCACACACCACGCGGAAAGTGCCGCTGCCCGCATCCACCACCGGGCTGACGCGATCGATGCGGCCGGCAAATACCTGCCCGGGCAGCGCATCGAGCCGCAGTTCGACCGGCGCTTCGGCGCGCAAGGTGCCGATTTCGCGCTCGGGGACGTTGAGCGTCGCCTCCAGGCGCGAGGTGTCGACAATGCGGAACACCGAGGCGTTGAGCTGGATCAGGTTGCCGACCTTGGCCGATCGCTGCGCGATCACGCCCGAGATCGGGGCCACGATGTCGGTGTAGGACAGCTCCAGCCGGGCCATGTTGTAGACCGCGCGCTGGGTATCCACGTCATAGCGGATCTTCTCGTAAAGATCGGCCGCCACCAGCTTGCGCTCGTACAGCTCCTTCGAACGCGCGAGCTCGGCTTCGAGCTTGCGCAGCAGGGCTTCGGCGCGCTGCACTTCCAGACGCGGGCGCTCGGGGTCGATCTTTGCCAGCACCTGTCCCGCCTTCACCCGATCGCCCTCCTCCACCAGGAGCTGCAGCAGCACGCCCGAGGTCTTGGCCACCACCTGCGCTTCATTGGGTGCCTCCAGCGCGGCGGTGGCGTTGTAGCTGGCGCTGATCGGCTGCAGGCTCGCCGTGGCGATTTCCACGACCACCGCCGCAGGTGCGGCGTCCGGGCCGGCCTTGCCGCCGGCAGCGGAACCGGGCTTGTCCGGCCCACCGCAGGCGGCCAGCGTCAGGATCAGTGCGGCCAGCGCCAAGCGGCCGACACGCGGCGCGGGGCGGACAGTCGGGGATGAGAGGTTCATGCGAGCTGCTCCAATAGTGTTATAGCTAACTATAACACTAGATTATTCCAGTGTCACGGGTGCCGCAGCATGGGCGAGGTCACCGCGCGGCGCGCGTGTCGCAAGTCACGCCGCCGCGCGCGATTCAGCCGCCGGTGAGCCGCCCGATCGCCGTCCCGCCAGCGTGGGGAATGTCCGGACTATGGCCGCAATCGGCGCGGCGTGCGTATACTTGCCGGCAGCGTGCATCGTGATCGCGTTCAGGTGCCCGTCATCCACCCGTCAGTGCCGGAACCGCCCACCATGCCCATGCTTCGACTTGCCGCCACGCTCGCCCTGTCCCTCGCCACCTTCACCGCCTCCGCCCAGGGAGACGTCGAAGCCGGCAAGGTCAAGGCCTACACCTGCACCGGATGCCACGGCGTCACCGGCTACAAGAACATCTACCCGCACTACAGCGTGCCCAAGATCGGCGGGCAGAACTACGATTATCTGGTCGCCGCGCTGACCGAGTACAAGAACGGCAACCGCGCGCACCCGACGATGGAGGCGCAGGCCGGGAGCTTCACCGACCAGGACATCGCCGATGTCGCCGCCTACCTCGCCAGCCTCGCCACCGCCAAGTAAGGAGCCCCCCATGATCTTTCGAGCGGCCCTGCTGGCCACTACCCTGATCCTTCCCCTTTCCGCCCTCGCCGCCAACACCGGCGACGTCGATGCCGGCAAGGCCAAGTCCGTCATCTGCCAGGCCTGCCACGGTGCCGACGGCAACGGCATCGGCGATCCGCAGTACCCGCTGCTCGCCGGCCAGTTCCCGGACTACCTCGCCAAGGCGCTGCGCGACTACAAGTCCGGCGAGCGCGACAACGCGATCATGAAGGGCTTTGCCAGCACCCTGAGCGATCAGGACATGCTCGACCTCGCCGCCTACTTCGCCGCTCAGCCGACCAAGCTGCGCGACCTGCAGGGCATCCACTGACGCCTTCGTGACCGCGTCACGCGATGCGACACGCCCCACGATCCCGGCCTGCGCCGGGATCGTCGTTTCGGAGCGCCGGACACGGCCTTTGCGCAGCCATCCACCCGCGCGCCGCACCGGTCACGCCCTGTGCATCCGGCTAGAATGAGGCGATGAGCACCGCCACGTTTCCCGATCCCGCCCGCCTGTCGCACTGCATCGACGCGCTGATCCTCCATACCGGGGAACTTGCGCGCCTCGGCCAGACGCCGGCCACCAGCAGCAATTTCTCCATGCGCCTGGACGCCGACCACGCGGTCATCACCGTGTCCGGACGCGACAAGGGCCGGCTGGTGTCGGAAGATTTCATGGTGGTGGATCTCGACGGCCGCGCGGTGGGCAGCGATCACCGCCCGTCGGCGGAGACCGGCCTGCACACCCAGCTCTACCGGCGTTTTCCCGACCTCGGCTGCGTGCTGCACACCCACTCGCACAACCAGACCGTGGCTTCGCGGCTGTTCGCCCGGCGCGGCTACCTGCGCCTTGCGGGCTACGAGCTCCTCAAGGCCCTTGCCGGCAATGACACCCACGACACCGCGGTCGAACTGCCGGTGCTGCCCAACAGTCAGGACATTCCGGCGCTGGCCGCGCGGGTCGAGCAACTGCTCGATGCCGGCCCGCACTGGGGCTACCTGATCGAAGGCCACGGGCTGTACGCCTGGGGCCGCGACATGACCGAAGCGCGGCGCCACCTGGACGCCTTCGAATTCCTGCTCGGCTGCGAGCTCCACCTGCAGAGGTTCACATGAGCCGCCTTCGCATCTTTTCCGACACCCGGCCCGCAACCGCGGAACTGGTCACCGAGAACTACTCGCGCATCCAGGCCGAACTGGACGCGCTGGGCGTGCGCTTCGAACGCTGGCCCGCGCCGCATGCGCTTTCCCACGACGCAAGCCAGGAAGATGTCCTGGACGCCTACCGCGCCGAGGTGGACGAACTGGTGAAAGAGTACGGCTTCCGCAGCATCGACGTGGCCCGGGTGACGCCCGATCATCCCGACCGCGCGGCGCTGCGCGGCAAGTTCCTGGAAGAACACTCGCACATGGAGGACGAGGTTCGGTTCTTCGTCTCCGGCTCCGGCCTGTTCTCCCTGCACGTCCGCGGCAAGGTCTACGAGGTGCGGTGCGAGGCCGGCGACCTGATCTCGGTGCCCGATGCCACCCCGCACTGGTTCGACATGGGCCCGGAACCCGACTTCACCGCGATCCGCTTCTTCACCGAGGCGGACGGCTGGGTCGGCCACTTCACCGGCAGCGACATCGCCCGGCGCTTTCCCCGCTACGAACCCGGGCAGGCGGGATGAAGCGCGCCATCCTCACCGACATCGAGGGCACCACGAGCTCGATTTCATTCGTGCGCGAGGTGCTGTTCCCCTACGCACGCGCCGCCCTGCCCGGCTTCGTGCGCGAACGCGGCCACGAACCCGAAGTGCGACGCTGGCTGGATGCCGCTGCCGTTGACGCCGGCAGCGTCTGCCAGGACGCGGTGCTGGCCGAAGTGCTGCAGGGCTGGATCGACGAGGATCGCAAGCACACCGCGCTCAAGGCCCTGCAGGGGCTGATCTGGATCGAGGGCTACCGCTCGGGCGACTACCGCGCCCACATCTATCCCGATTCCGCACCCGCGCTGCGCGCCTGGCATGCCGCCGGGCACGCGCTGCACGTTTACTCCTCCGGCTCGGTGGCGGCACAAAAGCTCTTCTTCGGGCACACCGAGGCGGGCGACCTGCGGGATCTTTTCTCCGGCTGGTTCGATACCGAAACCGGCGGCAAGCGCGAGGCCGCCAGCTACCGTGCCATTGCCCAGGCCATCGGGCGCGCGCCGGACGACATCCTGTTCCTCTCCGACGTGGTGGAAGAGCTCGACGCCGCGCGCGAAGCCGGACTTCGCACCGTGCTGCTGGACCGGCGCGAGGACTATCCGCAGCCGCGCTGCGGCGAAGCGGCGCACGGGCACCGCCGAGTCGAAAGCTTCGCGCAGGTGGATCCCCAGGCCGAATGAGTACGTTGCGCACCCTGCTGCGCGACGGCCTGCGCCTGGCGCTGCTGCGCGCGCCGCGCAAGATCCCGGCGCAGGTCGGAATCGGCCCGGTGCTGCTGCTGGTCGCGCTCGATGCCCTGCTGGGACTTCCACGCGTCTGGTCCTTGATCGAGGCTCCGCGAACCTTTGCCATCAACGGGCTGGCGGGGCCGCTGATCGCCTTGGCGCTGCTGCTCGTGGCCGGTGCCGCCCTCGCCCGACTGGCGCAGCGCCCGACGCTCACCTTCACCGTGGCCGCATGGCTGGCGGCGGCGGGGCTGGTTCCGACCCTCGCAGGTGTACTGCCGGTCGCAACATCCTTTGCCAACGAACATCTCGCCGCGCGCTGGGTGATCCATGTGGTCTGGTGGTGCGCCATCGTGCTGCGCCTGGCGTGGCTCCTCGCTCCCGGCATCGGCCGCGCGCTGGCCGGGGCGGCGGCCGCCGCCGCCATCAGCGTGCTGCCCTGGCTGGCGATGGATGTTCCGGAACTGATCGAAACCGACTGGCTCGCCCATTACGAACAGATGGCCGCCCGCGGCGAAGGCGCGGACTACCGCGAGCCAGGCGAACTTTCCGACCCGGAAGCCACCTTCCATGCCCAGACGGCGCTGCTGGAACGCGCCCTGGAGCAGCTCGCGCCGCAGCGCCCCGGCCAGATCGACCTCTACGTCCTGGGCTTCGCCGGTGATGCCAGCGAAGGCGCGTTCCGCAACGAGGTGGATTTTCTTCCCGAACTGGCCGCACACCGCTTCGACGCCGCCGGCCGCAGCCTGCGGCTGGTCAATCATCCAGGCAGCGCCGACGCGGTGCCGCTGGCCACCGCCACCAACCTGGAGCGCGCGCTCCGGGGCATCGGGCAGCGCATGGACGTGGACGAGGACATCCTGTTCCTCTACCTCTCCAGCCACGGCAGCGAAGACCCCGAGCTGTACGTCAACCAGCCGCCGCTGCCGCTGGATCAGCTCGATCCGGCGCGACTGCGCGATGCCCTCGACGCCGCCGGCATCCGCTGGCGCGTCATCGTGATCTCGGCCTGCTACTCGGGCGGCTTCATCGACACCCTGCGCGGTCCGCGCACCCTGGTCATCACCGCCGCACGCGCCGACCGCACCTCGTTCGGCTGCGGCAACAGCGCCAACGCCACCTGGTTCGGACAGGCGTTCCTCGTGGACGGGCTCAACCACACCACCAGCTTCCGGCGCGCCTTCCTGCGCGCCCGCCACCGGATCGCCGAGCGCGAGAAGGCCGAGGAATACGATCCCTCCGAACCCCAATGGGCGGCCGGCGAGGCCATCACCGAACGCCTGGCGCGCTGGCGCGACGCGCTGCCGCCGGGCCGGGCCGTGAGTTTCATCCCCAGCGTGCAGGTGGTCGATGACGACAGCGCCACATCACGTCCTGCGGCGGCTCCACCGCCAGACGGCGACGATGAACCCGCCGACCCTCCCGCCCCCGCCAGCGACGGAAAAGAGGGCGTGTAAATCCACGGCCTGGCGTATGATGCGCGCTGCAGCACGCGGTGGGAGAAGCCGGTTCCACAACCGGCTGCCGAAGGCGCAACGCCCGTAATCGCTCAGGCCCCGTACCTTCGCGTGCACACAACTCTGGAGAGACCGGCCCGCGCCGGCGCCGAAGGGGCAAAGGTGCAGCACCACGCACCCCAAACTCTCAGGCAAAAGGACAGAGGGGCGAGCAGGGATTTCGAGCAGCGAAGCTGCGAGCCTGCGAGCGCCCGGCTGCATGCAAGCAGCCGGGCCGGGCAGGAAACTCGACGGCCAAGCTGCAAGCCTGCAAGCGCCAGTGGGCATGCAAGCCCACTGGCCGGAACGAGCAGGGATTTCGAGCAGCGAAGCTGCGAGCCTGCGAGCCCTCCCACTCCCGTCGCCCACCCTCCGGATACCCACCATGTCCAAGCCCACGCTCCACGATCTCGAACAGCACGACGCCTTCGTCGCCCGCCACATCGGCCCCAACGAGGCTGAAATCGCGCAGATGCTGCACACCATCGGGCACGATTCGCTCGATGCCATGACCCGCGCCATCGTGCCGGCGAGCATCGCCGGCACCGGCGAACTGGCCCTGCCCGAATCACTGACCGAAGTGGATGCGCTGGCGAAGATCCGCGCGATCGCCGACAAGAATCAGATGTTCCGCAGCTTCATCGGCCAGGGCTATTACGGCACCCACGTGCCGAACGTGATCCTGCGCAACATCCTCGAGAATCCGGCCTGGTACACCGCCTACACCCCCTATCAGGCGGAGATCTCGCAGGGCCGCATGGAAGCGCTGATCAACTTCCAGCAGATGGTCGCCGATCTCACCGGCATGGAGATCGCCAACGCCTCGCTGCTGGACGAGGCCACCGCCGCGGCCGAGGCGATGACGCTGGCCAAGCGTTCGGCCAAGTCCAAGTCCAACATCTTCCTGGCCAGCGGCGACACCCACCCGCAGACGCTGGAACTGCTGCACACCCGCGCCGAGCCGCTGGGCATCAGCGTCGAGGTTGCCAACTCGGAAGCCGAGTGGAACGCCGCGCTGGCCAAGGGCGATTTCTTCGGCGTGCTGGCGCAGTACCCCGCATCCAGCGGCTGGCTGGCGGACTGGGAGAAGGACGCCGAGGCGATCCATGCCAGCAACGCCCTGTTCGTCGTCGCCAGCGACCTGCTGGCGCTGACCCTGATCAAGTCACCCGGCGAAATGGGTGCCGACATCGTGATCGGCAACTCGCAGCGCTTCGGCGTGCCGTTCGGTTTCGGCGGCCCGCACGCCGGCTTCATGGCCTGCCGCGACGCCTACAAGCGGCAAATGCCCGGGCGTCTGATCGGAGTTTCCATCGACGTCCACGGCAACCCGGCCTATCGCCTCACCCTGCAGACTCGCGAGCAGCACATCCGCCGCGAGAAGGCCACCTCCAACATCTGCACCGCGCAGGTGCTGCTGGCGGTGATGGCGGCCATGTATGCGGTCTACCACGGCCCCGAGGGCCTGACGCGCATCGCGCGCCGCGTGGCGCGCTACACGGCCATCCTCAAGGCCGGCCTGCAGCAGCTTGGCTGCAACCAGTTCCACCACGACAGCGCGTTCGACACCCTGAGCCTGAAGACCGGCGAGAAGACCGACGCGCTGATGGCGCGCGCGGCATCGCTGGGTGCCAACCTGCGCAAGGCATGGGACGAATACATCTGCATCTCGCTGGACGAAACCACCACCCGCGCCGACATTGAACTGCTGTGGCGCATCTTCTCCAGCGACAGCGCTGCCCTGCCCTCGATCGACGCGCTGGACGCCAGCACGCCGGATCTGATCCCGGCCGACTTGCAGCGCACCAGCGCCTTCCTGACGCACCCGGTGTTCAACAGCTACCACAGCGAGCACGAGATGCTGCGCTACCTGCGCCAGCTTGCCGACAAGGATCTGGCGATGGACCGCACCATGATCCCGCTCGGCTCGTGCACCATGAAGCTCAACGCCACGGCCGAGATGATCCCGATCACCTGGCCGCAGTTCGGCAACATCCACCCGCTGGCACCCGCCGAACAGACCGGCGGCTACCGCGAGCTGATCGATTCGCTCGAAGCCATGCTGGTGGACATCACCGGCTATGACGCGGTCAGCTTCCAGCCCAACTCCGGCGCGCAGGGCGAGTACGCGGGCCTGCTCGCCATCCGTGGCTACCACGCCTCGCGCGGCGAGGCACACCGCAACATCTGCCTGATCCCCGAGTCCGCCCACGGCACCAACCCCGCATCCGCGCAGATGGCCGGCATGAGCGTCGTTGTCACCAAGTGCGACGCCAACGGCAACGTCGACGTGGCCGACATCCGCGCGCAGGCCGAAAAGCACTCGGACAACCTCGCCGCGATCATGCTCACCTATCCCTCCACCCACGGCGTGTTCGAGGAAGACGTGGTGGAAATCTGCGAAATCGTGCACCGGCATGGCGGACAGGTGTATACCGACGGTGCCAACATGAACGCACTGGTCGGCCTGGCCAAGCCGGGCGCGTGGGGGTCGGACGTGTCGCACCTCAACCTGCACAAGACCTTCTGCATCCCGCACGGCGGCGGCGGGCCGGGCGTGGGTCCCTGCGCGGTGAAGTCGCACCTGGCACCGTTCCTGCCGCGCGGCCACAGGGCGGCCGACGGCTCGGTGTCCATGGTGTCCGCGGCCGCGCACGGCAGCGCCAGCATCCTGCCGATCAGCTGGATGTACATCGCGATGATGGGCCGCGACGGCCTGCGCCGCGCCACCCAGGTCGCGATGCTGGCCGCCAACTACGTCTCGCGCCGCCTGGCACCACACTACCCGACCCTTTACACCGGCCGCAACGGCCTCGTCGCGCACGAGTGCATCCTCGACGTTCGCCCGCTGGAAAAGGCCACCGGCATCAGCGCCGAGGACGTGGCCAAGCGCCTGATCGACTTCGGCTTCCACGCGCCGACGCTGAGCTTCCCGGTACCCGGCACGCTGATGGTGGAACCGACCGAATCCGAATCCCTGCACGAGCTGGACCGCTTCATCGACGCCATGATCCAGATCCGCGAGGAAATCCGGCAGATCGAGCGCGGCGAGCTGGATCGCGAGGACAACCCGCTCAAGCACGCCCCCCACACCGCCGCGGCCGTCAGCGCCAACGACTGGACCCACGCCTACCCGCGCGAACTGGCCGCCTTCCCGCTCGCCTCCCTGCGCCAGTCCAAGTACTGGCCACCGGTGGGCCGGGTCGACAACGTGCACGGCGACAAGAACGTGTTCTGCGCCTGCATCCCGGTGGATGCCTACAAGGACGAGGGCTGATCCGCAGCGGCGTGATCGCACCGCGCCATCGAAAAGGCCCCGCACCGCGGGGCCTTTCTTTTCTCAGGATCTGCGCCCCACCCCGTGCACGTACACCAGCCGCCCGCCCATGTGCCCGGCACCGACCAGCAGCAGGAATCCGACGGCGCTGGTGCCCAGGGCGAGGGTGTCGGGCGCGACGGGCGTGGTGCCGTCCAGGCGCAGGAAGAGGCTTGCCGCATACGCCACCCAGGCGCCCAGAGCCAGCATCATGTGGCGCGAGGCATCGGCGAGCGCCGGATGCTCGTCGGGCAGCCGCGCGAGCTCGTAAAAGCCCGCGGCCGCAGTCAGCAGGCCGATGGCACAGCCAATCGCCAGCAGCACGAAAGCCAGCTGCCACAGCGGCCACGGCGTTCCCCACAGGCCCACCGCGTCAGCCGCCGTGGCCAGGGTCCAGCAGGCGACAGGAAAATGCACCAGCGCCGGATGCAGCGGCTGCTTCACGGCATCAGGATCGCAAGGATCAGGAGGGTTACGCCGGTCACCGCGAACGCGGCGTGCGTGAACACATAGCGCTTGAGCGCCACGCGCTTGCCGAGATGGATCGAGGCCAGGAAAAAGCCCAGCAGCGCCGTCACGGTCAGAACGCCCAGCGCGACCACCGGCAGCCCGCTGAGTCGTCCCATCAGAATCGCGATGATGAGCAGGGTGAGGCCGGTGGCACCGAACAGCGCGTGCAGCGCCGATACCACCCAGGGCGCGAGCCTGCCCCGCAGCACGTGCGTGGCCATGTACAGCCCGCCCGAAGCGCCGATGAGGAAAACGATGAGCGCGTACGTGAGCATGTGTGCATCTCCGCGGTAGTCAGGGATTGTAAGAATCAGGAGCGGGACTGGAAGCGATCGCCAAGCCGCTCAAGCACGGCATCAGCCATGCGGCTGCAGCGGCGGCCGAGAAACGGGAAGGTGCCGCCCAGCGCCGCCTCGGTGCGCTCGCGCAGCTCGCATTGCAGGAGCTGCCGGGCACGGTGCAGCCGGGTCTTGACGGTCTCGCTGCGGATCGCCAGCAGTTCGGCGGTTTCCTCGGTCGAGCAGCCTTCGACATCGCGCAGCAGGAAGACACTGCGAAACGTCGGCGGCAGGGTGGCCACTGCGCGTTCCAGCAGCCGGTGCAGCTCGTCGCGCGCGACCGCCGCCGCAGGATCGCCGTCCGCTGCGCGAAGCGGCAGGGAAACGACGCTGCCCGCGCCGGGCGCGGCATTGTCCAGGTTGTCGATGTCCACGGTCGGGTGCCTCCGGCGCAGGCGTTGGATGGCTTCGTTGATCGCGATGCGGCTGATCCAGGTGGCCAGCGAAGAAGCACCGCGAAAGGTCTCGATCTTCTCGAAGACCTTCAGGTAAGCCTCCTGCATCACGTCCTCGATCTCCGCTTCGTCGTTCAGCACGCCGCGCACCACCCGATACAGGCGCTGGTTGCAGCGCTGCATGACCTGCCGGAACGCCCCGCGCTCGCCGGCGCGCACGCACGACGCCAGCGCCGCGTCATCGAGCGCCGCGTAGTCGCGCGCTACGCCGGTTCCCGCATTTCCCACCGTATTCCCCTTTGCACTCATCGCGAGCACGCCCGAAGTATTGCACCAGGTCGCGACAGGCCATAGCGCACGGGTGGAAACACCCCGGGCCACATCGCCCGGCCGAGGGGAGGAGCGTGAACCGGATGTTGGACCGGAGGGTGCATCAGTGAGCTCCGCAGGGCGTATTCATCCCGGCAGACGCAGCTGCACAAAAAAGGTTCCCGATTCGGAGTGCGCCATCGATCCACCCCGCAAACGGCTGCGACCCCTCGGGTCCAACCGCCTCGGTGTGCCTGTGGTGAAGCTGAAGCTGCGTTCGCCCGGGCGGGTCGCCCGGCAAGGGCCATGGGCTATTCGTTGCGGGCATCCCGCGTCATGAAACCCGGAGCCACCTGTGCCCCATCCCTGCGGGGAAGGCAGGCCGGGCTCCGCGTCATGCCGAGCGCATCAATGCTCGTGATCGTGCGCTTCCGCGGGCAGGGCATGAATCACGATGCCGTTGGGCAGGAGGCGGTCCCCCGGGCGCATGTCGGCCGGGCAATCGCCCAGGCGGCGCGCGGAGAACGCGCGCGCCTCCCGGCAGCCGGGCAGGTTCCGCGGGCAGGCATCGCGGTAGCGCACGTCGTAGCTCCCCGAATAGCCGGTGCGGAAGTCGCCGCTCAGGGTGAAGCTCGTATCGATGCGATTGTCGTGCACGCGGCAGGCGGTGCGAACCTCCCAGCCGGAGTCGGTTCTGCGCACATCCGGGGCGGCACAGTGCTCCTGCCCGGGTGCCAGCGAAAGCAGCAGATGCGCGTCCACCTCGGAAGTGGTGCATTCGCTCGTGACCACGGGGCGAGGGCGACGCGCGCCCTCGTCCACAACGGCCACTTCCCAGAGGCCCGCGTCGCGCCGGGGCAGTTCGGAAACCGCGCCTCCCGCGCATCCCGCAGACAGCAGCATCAATGACAGGCCGCAGGCGGCGGAACGCATCGCCGAAAATCTCCGGGCGGGAGGGCCGGCATGCAGACGCGCGGGGCGGATCATCGCCCCGCGCACTGCACTGCGGACATCAGTCAAACAGACGACGGCGGGTCGCAAGGCCACCCAGGCCAAGGATCACCAGGCCCAGCAGGATCAGGCCCCACTGGCCCAGGGTCGGAACCAGCGTCGGCGGCGCACGGCAGATGTCGAGCACGGTGCGGACCAGCGGCCCGAGCTGCGTGATCAGGGTCGAGCCCGGATCGTCGCCGGAAATCGTGTAGTTGCCGTTGTTGAGCGAGCTGCCCGTGGCCGAGGCCGGCACCGAAACGGTCATGGTGAAGGTGCCCAGCTCACCCGGCTGCAGGGTGCCGATGTTGCACAGCGCCGGATCGCCCGGGGTAGCCGGCGCGCTGCAGGTGCCGCCGCCAAAGCTCGGGTTGCTGATGCTCACGAACGTGGTGGTCAGCGGATCGCTGGTCTGCGGCATCGCTGCCTCGACCATGACGTTGGTCATCGGATCGCTGCCGTTGTTCTCGTAGGTGTAGGTGTAGGTCACGTTGGTACCGGCACAGGCCTGCGCGGGTCCGGTGGCGGAAATCCAGAGGCTGGCACCGGCCACCAGTCGCGCCGTGCGCGCGCCGCGCAGGTAAACCGCGCCGGCGTGGGCCGTGGGCGAACAGCCGGCGGCGATGGCCTTCAGCGTGATCGTGCTTCCCACCGTCACCGCGCCCGGATCGAGCGCCACGTCGAAGGCCTGCCAGTCGGTGAACTTGTAGCCGCCGCTGGTCTGCCAGGGCACGCCGCTCTCGCCGGCGAAGTTGTAGGTGTGGAACAGCGACGCGCCGCCGGGCCCGGTGATTTCGATGAAGAAGTAGGGCTGCTGGTGGGCGGTGTGGCTGGGATCCTCCAGCACCGGTGCCGCGGTGAAGCGCACGTGCACCCGGCCATCGGTGTCCACGTCGCCGGCCGCCACGGTGATGCTCTGCTCGATCGAGCTCACCGTGCGGTTGTAGCCGCTCACCTCGTCGTGAACCCGCGCGGTGTTGCCGGTCCAGGAGAGCGCGCCACCGGTGCTGGCGGCGCTGCCGGGCCCGAGCACGGCGGACATGGGCGTGCCGCCGGGCGTGAGCTGCAGGTGGGCCTCGGTGGTCGGCGGGAAGGTGCCGGTGATGCCGGTCGTCGGGACGGTGTAGGCGTTCTGCGTCCAGCCGGTGAAGTCACCCGAGGCGAAGTCGCCGTTGACGAAGTCCGCCTGTGCGACCGAGGCCAGGCCAAGGGACAGGGTTCCAAACAGGGCGGCGATCGCAAAGCGAGGCCGGACGCGGGGCATGGGTTTCAGCATGGCAAATCCCTCCTTGAGGTGATGAACAGGTACCGGTAGAACGGGAAAACGACGAAAAAGAGGACATGATCGCTCCGTCCCCCCGCCATCCGCTGGATCCGACGCCCCGCAGGCCAGGCCGGCGCCGAGGCTGCAACGAACGCACGATAACATGACGAAGGTCACGGAAATACCCCCCGAACGAGGGGGCGGGGAGCCTGCGCGGCGTAGGGCTTGCATGGACCCGACCGGCGAATTCAGCGGATCGGTGCAGGCGGCCCCGCGTGGCCTGCGCGGGTCTGTCAGGACGTCCAGTTCGCCGCGGCGGCCGCCGCGAGCTGCTCTTCACGTGCCCGGTCAATAGGGCACGCGGCGGGCCGCGATGGCCGGCCCTGGGCGCGTGATGGCGCGACGACCCGCCCCAGCGATGGGTCGTGCCGTGCCGATGTCGGGACGCTGCGATCGTCCGCGGGAAATGCCGATCAGATGCCCCGCTGCAGGAGCCAGGCATTGACGTGCGGCAGGCGCGCCTCGCGCAGCCGCGCGCGGGTCTCGATCCCCACGGCGGCGGTCTCGGCCTCGCGGCGCGATCTGGGATCGAGGTGCCGCTGGGCGAAGGCGCGGATCTTCGCGGCGGTCTCGACCCTGCGCGAACCGGCGCCGAGGCGCGGGTAGTAGCGTGCGCGGGACGTACTGTCCACCAGCCGGTCCACCTGTTCGCGATGCGCCACCGCGAAGTCGAAGGCCAGGTCCGGGTGCTCGAAGGAGACCCCCGAGATCATCGCCGCGCCGTTGGTCGCCCCGGGCTCACCGGTCAAGGCCAGGTCGAGCGCGCGCTGTGCCAGCGCGGCATCGGCGGCCGACGCCAGCAGGCCGTAGTACTGATCGCGCAGCATGGCGGAAACTTCGCCGCGCGCCATCGCATGCAGGCGATCCCAGGTACCGGCATCCGCGCCGCGCGCAACCACGCCCAGAACCGTGCGGCGAAGCTCGGCCGGCAGCGCGGCGGGATCGGTCGACGCGGCGTCGAAGCGGCGCCTGGCCTCGGCCAGCACCGCCGGATCCTCGAACTGGCCCAGAGTGCGGATGAGGCCGGTGCGAAGCTGGCGAACCGTCGAGTCATCGTCCGCGCGCACCTCCCAGCCCAGCGTCTGGAACTTCTCCGCCAGGCGCTTGCGCGCGAAGGCTCGGAACGCCCGCTGCCGATCCGCATCGTCCTGCAGCAGCTGATCGACCTCCTCCAGCGTGCCCGACACCATCTGCCACAGCTCGGGCACCGCATCGAGCGGCACCTGCATGGCCAGGTCCAGCAGGTCCGCCTCCGGCTGCAGCCCGACGCCGGCGAGCGCGCCGGCATCCAGCATCAGGCCGAGCTGGTCGACCGCCGGCAGTGCCGCGAAGTCCGCCGCCAGGGCCTTGAACTGCGTGGGCTCGTAGAGCGTGCGGAAGTAGCCCTTCTGCCCGGCGTTGACCCGCGCCGGCGCCCCGCAGCCGGGAAGCTCCACCCGGGCCGCGCCATCGACCAGAACGCGCACCGGCTCGCCCTCGCCGGCGCGCACGCTCACCGGCACGCGCCAGCGCAGCGGGGTCTTGTCGGGGCGATCCATCGTGAACTCGCCCTGCGTCAGCTCCACCACGGTGCGCCCCTCCACGCAGGCGCTGGATGAGCGGATCAGCGGAACGCCGGTCTGCCGGGTGAAGTCGTGCGCCACGGCCAGGAACTGCCTGCCGGGCGCGACCTGCTCCATCGCCCGCCACAGGTCGTCGGTCACGGCGTTGCCGTAGGCGTGCCTGCGGATATAGCTGCGCACGCCTTCGCGCCAGGCATTTTCGCCCACGTAGTCCTCCAGCATCGCGATCACCGCCGCGCCCTTGCCGTAGGTGATGCCGTCGAAGGCCTGGCTGGCCTGCTCCACGGTCTCGACGTGCTGCACCACCGGGTGGCTGGTGGCGTAGGCGTCCTGCCCCATCGCGCCGCGGCTGGTGAATGCCGGGCGGACGCCGCTGCGGTCCCACTCCGGATGCAGGGCGCGCGTCGTGCGCCCGGCCAGCCAGGTCGCAAAACCTTCGTTGAGCCACAGGTCGTCCCACCACGCCATCGTGACCAGGTTGCCGAACCACTGATGCGCGATTTCGTGCGCGGTGAGGGAAAACACCCGCTGCCGATCCGCGGTGCTGGCGATGGCCGGATCGAGCAGCAAGGAGTGCTCGAAGGTGAAGATCGCGCCCCAGTTCTCCATCGCACTGAAGAACTGGCTGCGTCCGGGGGCGGCGATGTTGTCGAGCTTGGGCAGCGGGTAGGCGACGCCGAAGTAATCGTCGTAGGCGCGCAGGATGTCGGCGGTGGCGTCCAGTGCGAACAGCGCCTGCTCCGCCTTGCCGCGCTGCGCGACGACGCCGATCTCTACGTCGCCGTCGCTGGGCATGGCGATCCGGTCGAATTCGCCGATTGCCAGGAACAGCAGGTAGGTGGACATCCTCGGCGTGGTCTGGAACACCACCTTGCGCCGGCCATCGGCCAGGTCTTCCACGGACGCGACCGGCATGTTGCCGACCACCATGTCCCCGGCCGGCGCGGTCACGGCAAGGTCGAATGTGGCCTTGTGGAACGGCTCGTCCCACGAGGGCACGAAACGGCGCGCATCGGAGTTTTCGAACTGGGTGAAGAGCGCGCGCCGGCTTCCCTCGGCGGTGGGATAGTCCAGCGCGAACAGGCCGTTGGCCTGAGTGCCGATCCTGCCGGAATAGCGCGTTGCGAGGGTGTAGCGCCCCGGCTTGAGCTTCCGGCGGAAGGTGAAGCTGGCGTTCTGGCGGGCCGCGTCCACGCTCACCTTGGCCCGGCGCGACTTGCCCCCGGCATCGACCAGGGCACTGTCCGAGAACGTCATGTCCACCGCCTGCAGCACGATGCGGTCGGTGGCTTCCAGCACCTCGAGATCGATCGAGACGCGGCCGTCGAAGCGCAGCGCCGCGGCGTCGGGGGCGACGTCGATGGCGTAATGCACGGGCCGAACCGTGCGCGGCAGCTGGGTGGTGACCGTGGCGGCCAGCGCCTCTCCGGCCGCTTCCGCGCCCCGCTCAGCCGATGCGAAACAGGGCGCGGTGCCGGCCAGCGCCAGCGCGGCGGCGAATGTGAGGATGCGGCGCATGGAGTTTCCTCGCAGGATGATCGGACACGAACTCCGGATCATCCCCCGTCCGGCGGCCAGACGCACTCCGCCGGAAGTCATGCCCTCATCCGGGCCGCGTCACTTCTGCTTCCAGGCTCCGCCCGCATCCTGGTACCACCAACCGCCGCGCGCGCTTGCAACCCACTGGCGCGCGAAGGTTTCGCGGATCTGCTGCTCCCATTCGGGATGCTTGTTGGCCACCGCGATCTCGCGGTAGACCGCGGCGCGGTCGCGGTTGTCATCGGCCACCGCCTGATTGACCGCCGCACGATCCTTGAGCCCGAGCGAGGCGGCGTCCCGCACCACGATCAGGCCATCGCGGCCGAAGCCCAGCGCGCCGCTGTCGAAGTGCGCGGCGAGCTGGTTCTGGAAGCGGTCGGCCATGCGCGCCTGGATCGCCTGGATGGCAGGGGTGCGAATGGTGATGTCGGGTGTTTGCGCGTGTGCGCTGCTGATGAAGAAGGAAAGCAGCGCCATGCCGCCACCGTCCTGCTGCGGCACCGGCGCGGGCGGCTGGCCGCCGGGCATCTCGTCGCCGATCACCTTCTCGACGAACTCGCGGGCCGCCTCCTGGGCCTCGGCCGCAGGGAAGTACACGTTGATCGTGACGCAGGCCGAAAGCACCATCAGGCCGAACGCGGCGAGAAACCATCCCATCTTGCGCATGACAGACTCCGGAAAGGAACGAGGTGGACATTGGAACGCAAAGACGCCCCGGATTGGAACAGGCGGCGCATGAACGCCGGGCGCACACGGACACCGCCGATCAGTCGATCACCGGCATCCGGCCTTCGGTCGCGGCCTTGAGCCGGCCCACCAGCACCGGCCAGTCGACCTGCTTCTGATGTCCGATCACGTTGACCCGCGGCAAACCGGAGCCATCGACGATGACATAGCCGCCGCCATCGGCCGGACCTGCCCCGCCCATCGCGCAGACGTTGTTGGCGAGCACGCACGACAGGCCGATGCGCGAATAGCCGAAGCTCGAAAACGCCTTGAGCACCTGGTTCTGCAGGCCGGCGGCCAGGCCGCCGCCGCCCACTTCGGTCAGCTCGCGCACGGCGCGCTGGCTGATGCGCTGGCGCTCGCCGCGGCGAGGCACGGTGTGAAATGCGGCATCGAATGCCACCGGCTCCCAGTCCACCAGACGCAGCCCGTGGATGCGTCCGTCGAGCCGGCCGGTGATCTCGCCGAAGCCGAAGACGCCGGTCAGGGGCGCAAGATCGAGCCCGGAAAAATCGATGCTCGCCGCCAGCATCGGCGCGACCCCGAACGGCCGCTCCATCGACAGCTGCGATACCCGCACCTGGCCATCGAAGAGCCCCGCGCTCAGGCCGCCGGCAAACTCCAGGCGCTGGTTTTCGTAGCGCACCTCGGGCAGCTCGCCCGACACTTTCCCGCTGAAGGCCGGCCAGCCGAACGCCGCGCTGAGCGTGCCCAGATCGGCATCCGCCAGCGCCAGCGACAGCTCCAGCCGCTCATCCTCCCCGCGCGGCGCGTAGCTCAGCTTCGCCAGGCGCAGGGTTCCACCGAGCAGGGACATCGAAACCGGCGCGGTGAGCGCCACCCCGCCATCGACGCTGCGCAGCGGCAGGCGCGCCGCGCCCAGCGCCAGGGTGTGCAGGTGCGCCGTGGCCCAGGACAGCGTGCCCTCGGCCGCATCGGATCCGTGCCGCAGGCGCAGACTGCCATCCACGCCGGTGGCCCCGAAACGCGCCTGACCGTCCTCCAGATTCACGCCCTGCGCGTCCAGATCGAGCGCGTGCCAATCCCCCTCGCGCAGCGCCAGACGCCCCTGCGTCGAACCGGACATCGCCAGCCCCGCCAGCCCGAAGCTGGCGGCCAGCGAATCGAAATAGCGCGGCTGCGCCACGGACAGATCGGGCAGCGCGAAGCGCAGTTCGGCGGCGCGCAGGTAGGACGCAGTGGAAAAATCCAGCATCGCGTTCGCCTCCAGGTCGAGGGCATCCGGGTCGCGCCAGCGCAGCGACTCGACCTGCCAGCGCCCGTCGTCGCGCCCGCTCAGCCGGGTGGAAAAACCGATCGCGTGATCGGGCAGCGCGACGTAAAGCGCCCCGACCAGGAATTCGCCACCGCTGAGGTCAAGGCTGGTTTCGATCCGCGTTGCCGCGTCTTCCAGCCTGAGCTGCGCCTTTCCCTTCGCGCGGATGCCCTCGGCGGCAATGCGGCCATCCGCGGTATCCATCCCGACGCCCGTCAGGGCCAGCGGTCCTCCCAGCGTTGCCGCATCCTCGCTCGACTGCAGCTGCCACTGCGCGTCGATGCTGCCCGCGGTCAGGCGCGCGTCGCGCCAGAGCGTGGCCAGAACCGGCTGCAGCCAGACCGCCGGAACCTTCACCAGCTCAAGTCCGAACACGCCCTCCCGATCGGAGGTGGACGCCGCCAGCCGGCTGCGCCCGCTGCCCAGCTCCAGCCGCAGCGCGCCCTCGTGCAGACGCAGCGAAAGATCCAGACCCGACGCACCCCGCGCCTTGACCCGCCCGATGCAGCGCCACGCGCCGTCCGCGTCGCGATCCAGCGCGCAGCGGCCGTCCAGCGCCCGCCAGCGGTAGCCCAGTTCACCCGCATCCACCAGCGTCGCGCGCAGGTTGAGCTGGCCGCGCGCCGCGCCGTCGGGCCAGTCCAGGGTGATCTCCACGCCCTCCGCACGCGCCACCGGCGTACCCAGACGGTCGATTTCCAGCACCGCCACGTTCGCCAGACACGGGATCGCGGCCTGCGCCAGCCAGAGGAGGGCGAGGATCACGGCGATCTTGCGCGTGGGCTGGCGACGTTCCATGCTCCGAGCATAGTCCCACGACCTTCCGAGACGATGAAGCGCGCCCTGCTCGCCGAAGACGACCCGGTCAGCCGCAGCTTCCTGTGCGAAGCGCTGGCGCTGTCGGGCTGGGAGGTCGATGCCTTCGAATGCGGCGAAACCGCAGCCGACGCCGCGATCGCGCGCGCTTACGCGGTGCTGATCCTGGACCTCAACCTGCCCGGCGAGGACGGCATCGCGACCCTGCGCCGCATCCGCAACCGCGACGATCACGCCAGCGCCGACGCGCCGGCGCTGGCGCTCACCGCCGATGACCGACACGAACAGCACCAGCACCTGCGCCGCGCCGGATTCGACGCGGTCGCCACCAAACCGCTGACCATGGCGCGGCTCGACGCACTCCTGCTGGACCTCGCCGGGCCGTCACCCGGCCGGGACGCGGGTGTCGACGACGTCTCGCAGGATCCAGCCACGCTGCCGCTCTGGGATGACGCCAGCGCGCTCGCAGCGGTTGGCGGGCAGGCTGACATTCTTGCCACGCTGCGCCGCCTGCTGCTGGGCGACCTTCCCGGCCAGCGCAACCTCGTGCTGGCCGCACCGGACTCGCCGCAGGCGCGCGAAACCCTGCACCGCCTGCGCGCCGCCTGCGGCTTCTGCGGCGCGGCGCGGCTGGCGCACCTCGTCCGCGTGCTGGAATCCCGATCGCCGCCGCCAGCCGAGGCCCTGGCGCAGTTCGCGCGCACCGTGGAGGCGATGCTCTCCACGCACCTGGAGTGATCCTGCGGTCACAGTCCGCGGCAACGCCGGCCGCGCCCCACTTGACAGCACCCCGCCCGGCGGGTTCTTCTTGGGCCATGCTGCTTCGCACCATTACCACGACCATGATGACGACCACTCCACGCGGGGTGCGTCCGGTCGTGCGCTGAAAGCAACGAAACCGGCCCCGCACCCCGACGAGGATGCAGGGCGCGCCGCGACCTCATCCCCGAACGGTGCGGGCCCCACTCCAGAGGCCCCGATGAACGCTCACCAGTCCGACGCCCTTCCTTCCCACGCCGCCGCGCGCGACGCGTTCATCGCGCACAAGTTCGGCGGTTCCAGCGTCGCCGACGCGAGCCGCTACCGGCACGTCGCCATGATCCTTGCGGCGCGCGACGACACCGCGCAGATCACCGTGGTCTCGGCGATGAAGGGCGTGACCGATGCGCTGGTCGCGCTGGCCGACGCCGCGGCGCGCGGCGAGGACTGGCAGGCGGCGTTCGCCAGCCTGCACGAGCGCCACCGCGCCACCGCGCGCGAGCTGCTGGGCCAGCACGCCGATCTCACCTGTGCCTGGATCGACGCGCAGTTCCAGGAGCTTGCCGCGATCCTCGGTGCCATCACTCTGCTCGGCCCCTCGGGTGAAGCCGCCAAGGATCGCGTGCACGGGCTGGGCGAAGTGCTCTCGGCGCGCCTGCTGGCCGACGCGCTGCGCGGCCTCGGACACGACGCCATCGCGCTCGACGCGCGCGAGGTGCTGGTGGTTGGCCGCAACGAGCTGGGCATCGCGGTGGACTGGGACACCAGCGCCGCGCGCCTGGCGCAGTGGCGCGCCGAACACGGCCAGACCCGCATCGTCGTCACCGGCTTCATCGCGCGTGACGCCCACGGCGTGGCGACCACGCTGGGGCGCAACGGCAGCGATTTCTCCGGCGCGATCTTCGCCGCGCTTTTCCGCGCCGCCGAATTGCACATCTGGACCGATGTCGACGGCGTGCTTTCGGCCGATCCGCGCGTGGTGCCCGACGCGGTTTTCCTGCCGTGCATTTCCTACAGCGAAGCCTGCGAGCTGGCCTACTTCGGGGCCAAGGTCGTGCATCCGCAGACCATGGCACCGGCGATCGCGCGCAATCTGCCGATCCTGATCCGCAACAGCTTCAACCCCGCCCACCCCGGAACCCGCATCGACGCACAGGGCGATGCGCACAGCGCGGCGCTGGCCAAGGGCCTGTCGCTGGTTTCCGATCTCGCCCTGCTCAACGTGGAAGGCAGCGGCATGATCGGCGTGCCCGGCACCGCCGAGCGCGTGTTCGCCACCCTGCGCGACGCGCAGGTCTCGGTGGTGATGATCTCGCAGGGCTCGTCCGAGCACTCGATCTGCTGCGTGGTGCGCGCCAGCCAGGCCGCCGCCGGCAAGGCCGCGCTGGAGCGCGCTTTCGCCCAGGAGCTGGCGCAGGGGCAGATCCAGAGCGTGCATCTCGAAGCCGGCATCAGCGTGCTGGCCGCGGTCGGCGACGGCATGGCCGGGCGCCCGGGCGTCGCGGCACGCTTCCTCGCCACGCTCGCGCGCGCCCACGTCAACCTGCGCGCCATCGCGCAGGGCGCCTCCGAACGCAACATCTCCGTTGCCATCGCCAGCGCCGATGAAACCAAGGCGCTGCGCGCCGCGCACGCCGGCTTCTGGCTCTCGCCGCAGACCATTTCCATCGGCGTGATCGGTCCCGGGAAAGTGGGCGCGGCGCTGCTCGACCAGCTCGCCGAAAACGCGCCGCGCCTGCTGGCCGAGGCCAACATCGACCTGCGCCTGCGCGCCCTCGCCTCCAGCCGGCGCATGTGGCTGGGCGAGCACGACCCCGACTGGCAGACCAACTGGCAGCGCGCCGGCGCGGCGGATCTGAACGCCTTCACCGCCCACGTCCACGCCGCGCACCTGCCGCACGCGGCCATCATCGACTGCAGTGCCAATCCGGAAGTCGCCGATTGTTACGCCGACTGGCTGGCCGCCGGCATCCACGTCATCACCCCCAACAAGCAGGCCGGCTCCGGCCCGATCGAGCGCTACCGCAGAATCCGCGCCGCCGCCAAGGCCGGCAACGCGCGCTTCCGCTACGAGGCCACCGTCGGTGCCGGCCTGCCGGTGATCCAGACCCTGCGCGACCTCATCACCACCGGCGATGAAGTCCACGCCATCGAGGGCATCTTTTCCGGCACCCTGGCCTGGCTGTTCAACAAGTACGACGGCAGCCGGCCCTTCTCCACCTTGGTGCGCGAAGCGCACGCGCTGGGCTACACCGAGCCCGACCCGCGCGACGATCTCTCCGGCACCGACGTCGCCCGCAAGCTGGTGATCCTGGCGCGCGAGGCCGGGCGCGAGCTGAGCCTTGCCGACGTCGAGGTCGAATCGCTGATCCCGCCCGGCCTGGAAAACGGCAGCGCCGAAGATTTCCTCAACGACCTCGCGGCGCACGACGCCACCATGCAGCAGCGCTTCGACGCCGCCCGCGCGCGCGGTGAGGTGCTGCGCTACGTGGCCACGCTCGATCGCAGCGGCCGCGCCCGCGTCGCCCTCCTCGCCCTGCCCGGCAGCCACGCCTTCGCCCACCTCAAGCTCACCGACAACATCGTCCAGTTCACCACCCGCCGCTACAGTGAAAACGCCATGGTCGTCCAGGGCCCCGGCGCCGGCCCGGAAGTCACCGCCGCCGGCGTCTTCGCCGACCTCCTGCGCGTGGCCGCAGCGCTGGGGGCGAGGGTGTGAGGGGCTGGGATTGGGGATTCGGGATTGGAGATTGGTGTAACGCCGGCAAGAACCCATTTCCACGGCACGCCCACCCGCTTTTCCCAATCCCTAATCCCCAATGACGAATCCTAGCCTAATGAAAAAAGCCTTCTCCCCCGCCAGCATCGGCAACGCCTGCGTCGGTTTTGATCTGCTCGGTCACAGCATCGACGGACCGGGCGACCGGGTCGGCGTGCGGAAGATCGACGAGCCAACGGTGCGCATCCGCGCGATCCGCGGGCTGGATCTGCAGCTGCCGCTGGAGGCGGAGCGCAACACCGCCGGGCGCGCGCTGATCGCGCTGCGCGAGGCGCTGGGGCTGGAGTTCGGTTTCGAGATCGAGATCGACAAGGGCATTCCGCTGGGCTCGGGCATGGGCGGCTCGGCGGCGAGCTGCGTGGCGGCGCTGGTGGCGGCCAACGCGCTGCTCGATGCGCCGCTGTCGCGCGAGGCGCTGTATCCCTTCGCGCTCGATGGCGAGGCCGCGGCCAGCGGTTCGCGCCACGGCGACAACGTCGGCCCGATGCTGCTGGGCGGGCTGGTGCTGACGACGGCCGAGCGCATGGTGCGGATCGAGGTGCCGGCGGCCTGGCACTGCACGCTGGTGCATCCCGAGCAGGTACTGGAAACCCGCCGCGCACGCGAGGCGCTCAGGGGCCACTACGCGCTGGGCGAGTTCGTGGCGCAGTCGGCCAACCTGGCGCAGGTGCTGGTGGGCTGCATGAAGGGCGATGAAGACCTGGTTCGCGCCGGCTTTGCCGACGTGCTGGTGGAGCCGCGCCGCGCGCCGCTGATTCCCGGTTTCGCGCAGGTAAAACAGGCCGCGCTCGATGCGGGGGCGTTTGGTGCCAGCATCGCGGGGGCCGGGCCCAGCGTGTTCGCCTGGTTTGCCACGCGCGCCGAAGCCGAAGCGGCCGCAGCACCCATGCGGGCCGCGTTCTCGCGGGCCGGTTTCGACAGTCAATCGCTGGTATCGCCGGTCGCAGGGCCGCGTGCGGAGGTTTTGTGATGCGTTTTGTTTCCACCCGCGGACAGGCCGCACCCGCCACCCTTTCCGAAGCCATCGCCGCCGGCCTTGCGCCCGACGGCGGGCTGTACGTGCCCGAATCCGTGCCGACGCTCGCGCCGGCCGATTTCGAGGGCAAGACCACGCTTGCGGACATTGTCGCCACGCTGCTGCGCCCGTTCTTCGAGGGCGACGCGCTGGCCGCCGAGCTGGACGCGATCTGCGCGCAGGCCTTCGACTTCCCCGCGCCGATGCGCTGGCTCGACGACGGCACCGGCCTGCTGGAGCTGTTCCACGGCCCGACCGCCGCGTTCAAGGACTTCGGCGCGCGCTTCCTTGCCGCCTGCCTGAGCCGGCTGCGCGCCGATGGCGACCGGCCGCTGACCATCATCGTCGCCACCTCGGGTGACACCGGCGCGGCGGTGGGCGGTGCCTTCCACGGGCTGGCCGGCGTGCGCGTGGTGATCCTCTATCCCGATGGCCGCGTCTCGCCGCGCCAGGCGCACCAGCTCGGGGCGTTCGGCGACAACGTGCGCGCGCTGCGCGTGGCCGGCAGCTTCGACGACTGCCAGGCGCTGGTGAAGCGCGCGCTCAACGACGCGGCGCTGCAGGCGCGGGTGCCGCTGAGCTCGGCCAACAGCATCAGCCTGGGCCGCCTGCTGCCGCAGATGGGCTACTACACCCACGCCGCGCTGGCGCACTGGCGGGAAACCGGCGAGGTGCTGAACTTCGCCATTCCCACCGGCAATCTCGGCAACGCGCTGGCCTGCATCCTCGCGCGCCGCATCGGGCTGCCGATCGGCGAAGTGCTGCTGGCCACCAACGCCAATGACGTGCTGCCCAGCTTCTTCGACGGCGGCCCCTACGAACCCCGAGCGAGCGTGGCGACGCTGGCCAACGCCATGGACGTGGGCGCGCCGAGCAACTTCGAGCGCCTGCGCTGGCTGGTTCCGGACGACGGGGCGCTGCGCGAGGGTTTCCGCGCGATTGCGGTCGGCGACGCGGCCATCCGCGACACCATCGGCGAGGTCTGGACCCGCCACGGCGTGGCGGTCTGCCCGCACACCGCCACCGCCATCCACGCGCTCGACAGCCTCGCGCCCGACGGGACCTGGGCGGTCGTGGCGACCGCGCATCCGGCCAAGTTCGAGAGCATCGTGGAACCGATCATCGGCGAACCTGTCGCGCCGCCGCCGGCGCTGGCCGCGCTGCTGGCGCGCCCGGCCCATGCCGACCCGATGCCGGCCGATTACGCCGCGTTCCGGGCGCAGCTGGAAGCCCGCTGAGGGCAGCGACGCACGAGCCGGACGGCTGCCGGCTTGGCTACACTTCCCGCATGAATGTCGGAATCCTGCTCATCACCCATCCGGGCGTCGGGGCGCACCACGCGGCGCTGCTGGAGCGCCTGCTCGGGCGCGTGCCGCTGCCGCTTGCGCACTTCGAGGTGCCGTTCGACGCGAACCCGGACGCGATTCTTCCCGATGCCAGCGCCGCCCTGCGCCGGGTCGATCGCGGCGAAGGCGTACTGGTCCTGACCGATCTCTACGGTGCCTCGCCGAGCAACCTGGCAGCGCGCCTGGCCCAACTCGGCACGCGGGTGCGGCGGGTGTCCGGGCTGAACCTGCCGATGCTGCTGCGGGTGTGCAACTACCCCGAGCAGGCACTGGACGAACTGGCACTCACCGCGGTGGCCGGCGGCAAGACCGGCGTGGTGCTCGATCATGCGTGAGCAGGAACTGGTCATCGTCAACGCGCTCGGCCTGCACGCACGCGCCGCGGCGCGGGTGGTGCGACTGCTGTCGGGATTCAGCAGCCAGGCCACGCTCGAATTCCGCAATCGCAGCGTCAACGCCAAGAGCATCCTGGGCGTGATGCTGCTCGCCGCCGCGCAGGGCGCGCGCGTCGTGCTCCGGCTCGACGGTCCGGACGAGGACGAGGCGATGGCCGCTGCCGCCGCGCTGTTCGAGCGCGGCTTCGACGAGCAGGAAACCGCATGAGCGCGATCGTGCCGGCACGGTGCGCGCGCGGCGGCTCGCGGAGGTGGCGCTGAGATGCGCGCCCGGCTGTCCGGCGTCACCGCCTCGCGCGGGCTGGCGCTCGGGCGCGCCCGGGTTCGCGCGCCGCACGTGGTCGAAGCCGAGGAGCGCAGGCTGTCGTCCGAGGCGGTCGAGCCGGAGATCGCGCGCCTCGTCGACGCCATCCGCTTCACCCGCGCCGAACTGGCAGCCCTGCGCGACCAGCTCCAGGGCGCACTGGCGCAGGAAGTGGGCGAGTTCCTCGACGTGCATGCCCTGCTGCTGGACGATCCCGACCTGGTTTCCGGCCTCGTCGAGATGATCCGCAGCGGCCGCTACGCCGCCAGCTACGCGCTCAAGCTGCAGCGCGACCGCCTCGCCGCCGTATTCAGCGCGATGGAGGACCCGTACCTGCGCAGCCGGCGCGAGGATCTCGACCACGTGATCGGCAGGCTGCAGGCGGCGCTTCAGCGCGGCACGGCTGAGGACGACATCATCGGCCTGGCCGGCGAGGTGCTCGTTGCCGACACGGTATCGCCCACCGAACTGGTGCCGATGGTCGAACGCGGGGTGCTGGCGGTGCTGGTGTCGCGCGGCAGCCCGATGTCGCACAGCGCGATCCTGGCGCGCAGCCTCGGCCTGCCCATGCTGATCGCGCCGGCCGAGGCGCTCGCGGCCATTCCCGACGGCGTGGCGGTGATGGTGGACGCCGGGCGCGGTGAAGTCATCGTGGAACCGGGGCCGGAAGACCTCGCGGACCTGCGCGAGCGCGAGGCTGCCGAGGCGCGCGAACAGCGCTCCCTGGTCCGCCTGCGCGCCGCCGCCACCCGCACCCGCGACGGCGTCGACATCGCCCTGATGGCCAACGCCGAATCGCGCGATGACGTGGCTCGCGCCCGCCAGCTCGGTGCCGCAGGCGTGGGCCTGCTGCGCACCGAGTTCCTCTTCCTGCAGCGCACCGAAGTGCCCGACGAAGAAGAACAGTACGCCGCCTGCCGCGACGCCGTGCTGGCGATGGAAGGCCGACCGGTGACGCTGCGCACGCTCGATCTCGGTGCCGACAAGGCCGACGCCTCCGGCATCGCGCTGCCGCGCGAGCCCAACCCCGCGCTCGGACTGCGCGGCGTGCGCCTGGCGCTGGCGCGCCCCGCCCTGCTGCGCACCCAGCTGCGCGCCATGCTGCGCGCCTCGGCCCACGGCCCGGTGCGCATCCTCGTGCCGATGGTCAGTCAACGCGAGGAAATGCTCGCGGTGCGCCGCCACCTGCGCGAGTGCGAGCGCGAACTGCGCCGCGAAGGCCATCCCGTCGGCGCGCATACGCCGCTGGGCGCAATGATCGAGGTTCCCGCGGCGGCATTCGCGCTGGCGACGCTGCTCGACACCATGGATTTCGTCTCGATCGGCACCAACGACCTCATCCAGTACCTGCTCGCGGCCGACCGCGGCAACGATGCCGTCGGCGCGCTGTTCTCGCCGCTGCACCCGGCGGTGATCCGCGCCCTGCACGAGATCCTCGCCGCCTGCCGCCGGACGCGAAAGCCGGCATCGATCTGCGGCGAGATGGCGGGCGGCCCGCAGTACACCCGGCTGCTGCTCGCGCTCGGCCTCACCGAGCTTTCGATGCACCCGGCCAACATCCTGGAAGTTCGCGCCGCGGTGCGCCGGTGCGAACTTTCCGCCCTGCGCCGGCGCGCCGGCGCGCTGCTGCGCGCGCGCGACCGCAGCGCCGTGGAACGCGCGGTGGCGCGGCTGTAGGCCGAAGCGCACGCGGGGCGGCGGTATCATGGCCGTCCCGCCTCCACCGGAAACACCGCCATGGCCGACTGGCTGATCCGCAATGCCCGCCTCGTCAACGAAGGCCGCGAATTCGAAGGCGACCTGCGCGTGCGCGGCGAGCGCATCGAGGAGATCGGCATGGGCCTGTCTGCCCGACCCGGCGAGCAGGTGCTGGACGCGCACGGGCGCTGGCTGATGCCCGGCATGATCGACGACCAGGTGCACTTCCGCGAGCCCGGCCTCACCCACAAGGGCGACCAGGCCACCGAATCCGCGGCGGCGGTGGCCGGCGGCATCACCAGTTTCATGGACATGCCCAACACCCGCCCGCCGACGCTGGATTCGGCCGCGCTGGAAGAAAAATACGCGCACGCCGCCGGGCGCTGCCGCGGCAACTACGGCTTCTACCTGGGTGCCAGCAACGACAACCTCGCCGCCATCCGCGCGCTGGATCCGAAGGCCGCGCCCGGCATCAAGGTGTTCATGGGTGCGTCCACCGGCAACATGCTGGTGGACGATCCCGACACCCTCGATGCGATCTTCCGCGACGCGCCCGTGCCGATCATCACCCACTGCGAAGACACCCCGATGATCGAGGCCGCGCAGGCGGCGGCGCAGGCGCGCTTCGGCGACGAGGTTCCGGTTTCGATGCACCCGGACATCCGTTCGCGCGAAGCCTGCCTGAAATCCACGCGACTGGCCGTTTCGCTGGCGAAAAAACACGGCGCGCGGCTGCACGTCCTGCACATCAGCACCGCCGACGAGCTGGCCCTGTTCGAAGCCGGCCCGCTGCTGGATGAAAACGGGCGCTTGCGCAAGCGCATCACCGCGGAAACCTGCATCCACTTCCTGCGCTTTTGCCGCGAGGACTACGCCGCACGCGGCAACTTCATCAAGTGCAATCCGGCGATCAAGGATGCCGGCGACCGCGACGCCCTCATCGCCGCGCTGGCCGGCGATGTGATCGACGTGCTCGCCACCGACCACGCCCCGCACACGCTGGAAGAAAAACGGCAGCCCTATCTGTCCGCGCCCTCCGGCCTGCCGCTGGTGCAGGAGGCACTCGTCGCCGCGCTGGAGCTGGTGCACGAAAAGAAGCTGCGCGCCGCGCAGGTGGTGCAGAAGTTCGCCCACGCCCCGGCGCAGCTCTTCGACGTGGCCGAACGCGGCTTCCTGCGCGAAGGCTTCTTCGCCGACCTCGTGCTGGTGGACCCCTTCACCGGCTACACCGTCGAGCGCGAAAAGGTCTTGAGCAAGTGCGGCTGGTCGCCGTTCGAGGGCACGCGCTTCTCCTCGCGCGTCGCCGCCACCTTCGTCAACGGCGAGCTGGCCTGGGACGGCCAGCGCCTGATCGGCGAACCGCAGGGGCGGCGGCTGGCGATTGCGCGATGAGGGGTGCGCTGCACCGGCTTCTCCCGCCCGGCACGCTGCTTGCGTGTGCATTCGTGTTATCAGGCACTTCAGACGACGCGCGCGCCACCCCGACACACCGCACCGCCCTGCCCGAATCGGTGCAGCAGGGCAGCCTCGTCTTCGGCCGGACCCGCCCCGGCAGCACCGTCGCGCTGCACGGCAAGGCGCTGCGGGTTTCGTCGGACGGACGCTTCGCTTTCGGCGTGGGCCGCGACGAAGTGCGCAACGCGCGGGTGGATGTCGCCCTGCCCGACGGCACGCGCGAGCGCATCGACGTAGCCGTGAAGAAACGCGACTGGCCAGTGGAGCGAGTGACCGGCGTGCCGCAGAAAACCGTCGATCCACCGCCCGAAATCGCCGCGCGCATCGCGCGCGAACAGGCCGCGGTCGCGGCCGAGCGCAATCGCGACGACGACCGGCCCGATCTTTTCAACGGCTTCATCTGGCCGCTCGATGGCCGCATCAGCGGCCGTTTCGGACGTCAGCGCATCTACAACGGCACGCCCGGTGCGCCGCACTCGGGCACCGACATCGCCGCACCTCAGGGCACGCCGATCCGCGCGCCGGCGGCCGGCGTGGTGGTGTTTGCCGATGCCGACCTCTACCTCACCGGCGGCACCGTGCTGATCGACCACGGCCACGGCGTCGGCTCCAACTTCCTGCACCTGTCGAAGCTGGACGTGGCAGCGGGCCAGCGCGTGGAACAGGGCGACGTCATCGGCCGGGTCGGTGCCACCGGGCGCGCCACCGGCCCGCACCTGCACTGGGGCCTGACCTGGTTCCAGACGCGCCTGGACCCGCAGCTGCTGGAGCTTCCGCCGCGCTGAATCAGCGCGGCCCGACGTACTTCTTCTCGCCGGCCCGCACCGCGAGATCCAGGCGGTTTTCCGGCGGCGGCAGCGGGCAGGTGGAAAACGCATTGAAGGCGCACGGCGGGCTGTAGGCGAGGTTGAAATCCACCAGCACGCGGCCATCCTTCGGCACCGGTGTATCGAGGAAGCGGCCGGCACCGTAGGTCTCGCGGCCCGAGGTGCGGTCGGCGAAGATCAGGAACAGGCTGCCGTCGGAATTGGCCAGCGCCTCGATCCGATAGGTTTTGCCCTCGCGTTCGAACACCACCGCGCCCGGATTCGGCTCGGGGCTGAGCTGGCCGATGACGTTGGCGATCTCGATGGTCGCGCCTTCCGGGTGCGGCTCAAAGCGCGCCTCGATGCGCCAGGCGGGGTCGGTGTCGAAGTAGTCCAGGCCCGCAAACGCGGTTCGGGTGCGGGCCCTGGCATCGCGCACCCGCAGCGCGAAACGCCCGTCGCGCTCGATCAGGTTGAAGCCGGCGGCACCTCCGTCAAAGGTGACCTGGGTCGGCTCACCGTGGCTGTCGGGACGCAGCGCCAGCTCCCCAACCGCGGCCGGCACACCGTCGATCTCCACACCCTTCGCATGGGCGAGCACCAGAGTCACGACGCCCTCACTCAAGCGAATCTCGCCCAGATGCTCCGGACCGACCGCCAACACGATGTCGCTGTCGGAGGCCGCACCCACGCGGTGGGATCCCGGCTCGATCCAGTGCAGCCCCACCAGCGACAGCCAGCCGAGCGGCTGGCGCAGCCCCTCCTCGCGCGCCTGGCGCTGCTGCGCAACCTCGGCGAGATAGTCTCCAGTGTCATCCGCTGCCGCGACAACCGGCAGGAGAAGCGACAGGACAAGCAGCAGGCGGCTCATGGGCAATTCCAAAGGTCGGCGTCACGATTGGCGCATTATGCGTCGCTGCCGCGCAAACAGCCGCAAACCCGCAGTCAAACGTCGGCCACGTAGGGCCGACCTACAGCATCGCGTCTGCAGTAGTGTTCTGCGACAGGTCGGGGCCACGCCCCCGACGCGCTGCTCTGCGACAGGTCGGGGCTACGTCCCCGACGCGGTATTCTGCGGCCGTCGCCGAGTTCGCGCTGCGCGCTCAACTTCGATCCGACAGGCGGGAAATCATCAACACCCGCAGGTCCATCTCGCTGATGCCCAGAGGCGCAAGCTTCCGGGCGGCAGCCGCGATACGCCTGCCTGCCTCGCTACGGGCGTCGCCGCGCCAGGTTCCGATGGCCGGAATCGCACACTCGGTGCCGGGCACTCGAACAAGCAGGGTGTCGACGTCGTGCAGGAGCAGAGCCTGTCCCGCACTGTGGCGACGCACCCTTACGCAGTGCTTCCCGCCGATGCGTGAAGGATGGCGCACACCGGTCTCAGAGGTTGAGACCGGCAGACGCATGGTCGGAAAAGATTCAAGTGATCCGGAATGGGACCCACAGCCCGCCAATCAGCGCCCGCGCAGGAACAATCGGTCTAGCTGGGCCTTGTCGAGCAGCACCCAGGTCGGGCGGCCGTGGTTGCACTGGCCGGAGCGTTCCGTGGCCTCCATGTCGCGCAGCAGCGCGTTCATTTCGGCCAGCGTCAGGCGGCGGTTGGCGCGCACCGAGGCGTGGCAGGCCATGGTGCCCAGGAGCGCGTTGCGCTCTTCCTGCACCCGGCGGGTGTTGCCGTGGGCCATGAGATCGGCGATCACGTCGAGCGCGAGCTGGCGCGTGTCCACGCCTTCCAGCAGCGCGGGAATGGCGCGCACGGTGAGATTCTGCGGGCCGCTGCGGTCGATTTCGAAACCCAGCGCGGCGAGCGCCTGCGCGTGTTCTTCCGCCGCCCCCGCCTCGCGCTCGCTCACCGACAGCGCCATCGGCACCAGCAGCGGCAGGGCGCGGATGCCCTCGCCGTCCTGCGCGGCCTTGAGGCGTTCGTAGCTGATGCGCTCATGCGCCGCGTGCATGTCCACCACCACCAGACCTTCGGCGTTCTCGGCCAGGATGAAAATGCCGTGCAGCTGCGCCAGGGCGTAGCCCAGCGGCGGCGGCGCGGAGTCGGAATCGGTCACCGGCAGAGAAAAAGCGCCCGGCTCGCGCGGCGTGGACGGGGTTCCGTAAAGCGCCGCGAGCGCGCCGACCTGCTCGCGCACGTTGAGGCGCAGCGTTCCCTGTCCGGCACCAAGCGGCGCGGACGCGGAATAGCCGGAGGGCGAAACGGACACCGGCGGCGCGGCCGCCGCCCCATCGGGAATACGCAGCGGATCCGACTCCACCGCGCCGGCGCGGGTTCCGGCGAGCGCGCGATGCAGGGTGCGGTAGAGGAAATCGTGCACCAGCCGCTGATCGCGGAACCGCACCTCGCTCTTGGCCGGGTGCACGTTCACATCCACGCGCGTCGGATCCAGCTCCAGGAACAGCACGTAGGCCGGATGGCGACCGTGGTAGAGCACATCGGCATAGGCCTGGCGCAGCGCGTGCGCCACGGTGCGGTCGCGCACCAGGCGCCGGTTCACGTAGAAATACTGCTGGTCGGCCTGCGAGCGCGCGGCCGTGGGCAGACCGACCCAGCCGCTCAGGCGAAAACCCGCCGCGGATTCGTCCAGATACAGGCTTTGCGACGGAAACCCGGTGCCGAGGGTTTCCCCCAGACGGCGCAGCAGCTCGTCCTCGCTGCGCGACGGCCGCCAGCTGCGCACCAGCTTGCCGTTGTGCGAAAGCCGGAACTCCACGTCCATGCGCGCCAATGCCAGCGCGCGCAGCAGGTCCTCGACATGGCCGAACTCGGTGCGCTCGGCGCGCAGGAAGCGCCGCCGCGCCGGCACGTTGTAGAACAGCTCGCGCGCCTCGACCGTCGTTCCCGGCGGATGCTGCGCCGGCTCCGGTTCGCCCAGCCGCCCGCCGTCGCACTCGAGGCACCAGGCACGCTCGGCGTCCGCCTTGCGCGAGGTGATGGTGAACTGCGACACCGAGGCGATGGACGGCAGCGCCTCGCCGCGAAAACCCATCGTCGCCACCGCCTCCAGATCCTCCAGCGAGGCGATCTTGCTGGTGGCGTGCCGCGACAGCGCCAGCGCCAGCTCGTCCCTCGCGATGCCCGCACCGTTGTCGCGGATGCGGATCAGCCGCGCGCCACCCTCCTCCAGCTCCACCTCGACGCGCGTGGCCCCCGCGTCCAGCGCGTTCTCGACCAGCTCCTTCACCGCCGACGCCGGCCGCTCCACCACCTCGCCGGCGGCGATCTGATCTACGAGGGTGTCGGGAAGAAGCTGGATGGGCATGGCGTCCTGCGGGCGATGGCGCGATCAGCCGACAGCGTAACTGCCCTGCCCGCCGCAGCGCAGCATGGCGGACGATGAACACACCGAGGCGTCCGTTGCGCTGCGCGCGAAACCCGCCGCGCAGGCCGGCGGAACGTGGGCGCTACGCGCTGCGCGCGCTCGCGCCCGGCTGCGACAGGGCAAAATCCAGCGCCGCGCATACGGCCGCGACCTGGGCGTCGTTGCACTGCGCCGGCGAGGCGCGGGGACTGTCGGGATAAACTTCGGTGGTGGTGGTGTAGCGCGCGCCGGTGATGCCGGCGCACAGGCCGAGCGGACGCAGCGCATATTCGATCACTCCGCGCGAAATCACCGGCGAGCCGATGATGGTGCCGTCCGGATCGGCCGGCGCGATGTGGGTGACTTTCTCCACCGCGTCGATGATTGCCCGCTGGAAGGCGGGCTGCGGGTTGTCGCTGTCGTCCACGAGGTAGAAACCGTCGGGAATGGTGCCCGGCTCGAAGGGTTTGCCGTCGCGCGCGGCCAACGCCGGGCGGAACTCGCCTTCGTCCGAATCGGTGGTTTCGTGCAGGTCGATGTGCAGCAGGAAGCGTCCGGCGAGCGGTGCCACCAGGCGCATCAGCGCGGCCGATTCGGCGGCGGGGCTGGGTTTGCGGAAGCTGCGGTTGGGATCGATGGCGGCGGGATTCCAGCGCTGGATGCGCTCGTAGGCCCAGGGGCTCACGCAGGGCACGACCAGCAGGTTGATGCGCCCAGCGTACTGCGGCGCGTGGCGTTCGAGAAACTGCAGCGCGCCGTGCACGCCGGACGTCTCGTAGCCGTGCACGCCGCCGGTGACCAGCGCCACGGGCAGGTTTTCATCCCAGCCGCGGCTGCCCACGGCGTGGAGCGGATAGCGGTCCGGCGCGTAGTCGAGCATGCCGTATTCGGAAACTTCAAAGCGCGATCGCAGCGCTTCGACGCGCGGCAGCACGTCCTCGGCGTGGCGACGCCGGACCGGATGCATCGCGCGCCACTGCGCCACCTCGGCCGCTCCCCACGGTTGCCCGGGCGTGCCGATGGGAAAAGGAACGGGTGTGTTCATCCTGTGCGCCTCGCAAAATACCGATCGCGGGACTTTAGCACCGGCCGCTGTGCCAGCCGGCCGACGACAGCACACCGCGCTCTTGCGGCCTGATGCGACGCCGCATTTCCTTGACCGTGATCGCGGCGGCGCACTATCCTTCCATCCTTGAATCGCGATAGAAGGATATAACGTGGATCTGGACGCCTGGTCAGCCTGCCTGCGCGTGCTTTCCGACGCGACCCGCGTGCGCCTGCTGGCGCTGCTGGAGCGCGAGGAGCTGACCGTGGCCGAACTGGCCGCGGTCACGCGACTGGCGCAGCCGCGCGTCTCGACCCATCTGGCCAAGCTCAAGGAGCACGGTCTGGTGCGCGACCGCCGCGCCGGGGTTTCGGCCTACTACCGCTTTGCCGAAGACGAGATGGACAAGGCCCAGCGCGCGCTGTGGTCGGCGCTGTCTGCCGGTGCCGACGATCCGCTGCTGCGCTCGGACGCCGAGCGCCTGCCGGATGTGCTCGCGGCGCGCGCCACCGAGCAGAACTGGGCCGATTCGGTGGCCGGCGACATGGAGCGCCACTATTCGCCCGGCCGCACCTGGGAAGCCTTGGCGCGCACCGCGCTGCCGCTGCTGTGGCCCGGCGACGTGCTCGACATCGCGTCGGGCGACGGCGTGCTGGCGGAACTGCTGTCGCCACACGCCGAACGCTACGTCTGCATCGATTCCAGCCAGCGCGTGGTGAATGCGGCGAGCGAGCGCCTGCGCCGCTTCGAAAACGTGGAAGTCATCGAGGGCGACATGCACGCCCTGCCCTTTCCCGACGCCAGCTTCGACCTGGTGGTGCTGATGCACGCGCTCACCTACGCCGAGAAGCCGGCAAAGGCGGTCGCCGAGGCGGCCCGCGTGCTGCGCCCGGGCGGACGCCTGCTGCTCTCCAGTCTGGCGCGGCACGAGCACCGCGCGGTGGTGGAAGCCTACGGCCACGTCAACCTGGGCTTCACCGAACGCGAGCTGCGCCGCTTCGCCGAGAAGGCCGGGCTCACCATCGCCAACTGCGAAACCGTGACCCGCGAGCGCCGGCCGCCGCACTTCGAGGTGATCTCGCTGACCGGCATCAAACCCTGATCCGCCGTGGAGCGGCGGTGGGAACTGGTCGGATGGCGGAGCAAGTTCGGGTAGCGGAGCAGGCTCCGCTCTACGGTAACGATGAAAAACAACCACTGCAGCGGAGCGGGCTCCGCGTTACGGGGAAAGACGCTATGCACGCATTGCCCTGGAAAAATCCCGCGCGCGTCGCGGCGCTGCACGCCGCGCTGGCGCGGCGCATCCTCATCATCGACGGTGCGATGGGCACGATGATCCAGCGCGAAGGGCTGGAGGAAGCCGACTATCGCGGCGAGCGGTTCGCGCATGGCTACGACGCGCTTTTCGCCGATCCCGGCCACGCGCACGGCCCCGGCTGCGGCTGCGAGGCGCACGATCAGCGCGGCAACAACGACCTGCTCTCGCTCACCCGCCCCGGACTCATCAGCGAAATCCATCGCGCCTACCTCCAGGCCGGCGCGGACCTGGTCGAGACCAACACCTTCAACTCCACCGGCATCTCGCTGGCCGATTACCGCCTGCAGCACCTGGTGCGCGAATTGAACCGCGAGGGCGCGCGCCTGGCACGCGCGGAATGCGACGCCATCGAAGCCGACGACCCGTCGCGCCCGCGCTTCGTGATCGGCGTGCTCGGGCCCACCAGCCGCACCGCCTCGCTCTCGCCCGACGTCAACCGCCCGGGATTTCGCGCCGTCACCTTCGACCAGCTCGCCGAGGCTTACCGCGAGGCCGCGCGGGGCCTGATCGACGGCGGGGCCGACGTGCTGATGGTGGAGACCATCTTCGACACGCTCAACGCCAAGGCCGCACTGTTCGCCATCGACGATGTGTTCGAGGAAACCGGCGCGCGCCTGCCGGTGATGATCTCCGGCACGATCACCGACGCCTCCGGCCGCACGCTGTCGGGCCAGACCGCCGAGGCGTTCTGGTATTCGCTGCGCCACGCGCGTCCGCTGTCCATCGGCCTCAACTGCGCGCTGGGCGCAAAAGACCTGCGCCAGCATATCGACGTCCTGGCGCAGGTGGCCGATGCTTTCGTGAGCTGCCACCCCAACGCCGGCCTGCCCAACGCCTTCGGCGGCTACGATGAAACGCCGGAGGACATGGCGCGGGTGCTGGCGCAGTTCGCGCGCGGTGGCCTGCTCAATTTCGTCGGCGGCTGCTGCGGCTCCACGCCCGAACATATCCGCGCCATTGCCGAGGCGGTGGAAGGCGTGGCACCGCGGATGGTGCCTGAACTGGTATCCGCGGCGTCCCCGTCGCAACCAAGCGAAGACACGCGCCCGCGGCTTTCCCGCTACACGCGACTTTCGGGTCTGGAGCCGCTGGCCATCACGCCCGAGTCGAACTTCATCAACGTCGGCGAGCGCACCAACGTCACCGGCAGCGCGCAGTTCAAGAAGCTGATCCTGGAAGGGCGCCTGGACGACGCCGTGGCGGTCGCGCGCCAGCAGGTGGAAAACGGCGCCCAGGTCATCGACATCAACATGGACGAGGGTCTGCTCGATGCCGAGAAGGCGATGGTCGAGTTCCTCAACCTGATCGCGGCGGAACCGGACATCAGCAGGGTGCCGGTGATGATCGACAGCTCGAAGTGGACGGTGATCGAAGCCGGCCTCAAGTGCCTGCAGGGCAAGGGCATCGTCAACTCGATCTCGATGAAGGAAGGCGAGGCGGAGTTTCTCGAACACGCGCGCCTGGTGCGCCGCTACGGCGCGGCGGTGGTGGTGATGGCCTTCGATGAGGTCGGCCAGGCCGATACCGCACAGCGCAAGGTGGAGATCGGCGCGCGCGCCTTCGAACTGCTCACGCAAGCCGTCGGCTTTCCGCCCGAGGACATCATCTTCGATCCCAACTGCTTTGCCATCGCCACCGGAATCGAGGAACACAACAACTACGCGGTGGACTTCATCGCGGCGGCCGGCGAGCTGCGCCGGCGGTTTCCTTTCAGCCACATTTCCGGCGGCGTTTCCAACGTCAGCTTTTCCTTTCGCGGCAACGAGACGGTGCGCCAGGCGATCCACGTCGTGTTCCTCTACCACGCGATCCGCGCCGGCATGGACATGGGCATCGTCAACGCCGGCGCGCTGCCGCTTTACGACACGCTGGATCCGGCGCTGCGCGAGCGGGTGGAGGATGTGGTGCTCAACCGCCGCAGCGACGCCACCGAGCGGCTGCTGGAGATCGCCGACCGCTACCGGAAGAAGAAGGGCGAAAAAAAGGTCGAGGACCTCGCTTGGCGCGAGCTGCCGGTGGCCGCGCGGCTCTCGCATGCGCTGGTGCACGGCATCGACCAGTACGTGGTGGAAGACACCGAGGCGGCGCGGCTCGAAGCCAAGCGCCCGCTCGATGTGATCGAAGGCCCGCTGATGGACGGCATGAACGTGGTCGGCGACCTGTTCGGCGCGGGCAAGATGTTCCTGCCCCAGGTGGTCAAATCCGCGCGGGTGATGAAAAAGGCCGTCGCCCACCTGCTGCCCTTCATCGAAGCGGAAAAGCTGCGCACCGGCGATGCCGGCAAGAGCAACGGCAAGATCGTGATGGCGACCGTCAAGGGCGACGTGCACGACATCGGCAAGAACATCGTCGGGGTGGTGCTGGCCTGCAACAACTTCGAGGTGATCGACCTCGGGGTGATGGTGCCGGCGCAGAGGATCCTCGACACCGCGATCGCCGAGAGCGCCGACATGATCGGCGTGTCCGGTCTCATCACACCCTCGCTGGAGGAAATGAGCCACGTCGCCCGCGAGATGCAGCGCCAGGGCTTCACCATGCCGCTGTTGATCGGCGGCGCCACCACCTCGCGCGCGCACACGGCGCTGAAGATCGACCCGCACTACACCTCGCCCACGATCTGGGTCAAGGATGCCTCGCGCGCGGTGGGCGTGGCGCAGTCGCTGATGAGCCCGGAGCTGCGCGGCGATTTCGTGCAGGCCGCCGCCAACGATTATGCCGACGTGCGCCAGCGCCACCGCCAGCGCGGCGATGGCAAGCGCCTGGTGCCGCTGGAAAAAGCGCGCGCGCAGTCGTTCAAGTTCGACTGGGCCGGCTACACCCCGCCTGCGCCGAAGCAGCCGGGGCTGCACGTGTTCGACGACTATCCGCTGGCCGAGCTGGTGGAATGCATCGACTGGTCGCCGTTCTTCAGCGCCTGGGAACTGGCCGGGCGCTTCCCCGACATCCTGACCGACGAGATCGTCGGCCCGCAGGCCAGCGAGCTCTACCGCGACGCACGCACGATGCTGGAGAAGATCGTCGCCGAGAAGTGGCTCACCGCCCGCGCGGTCTGCGCCTTCTGGCCGGCCAACAGCATTGGAGACGATGTGGAGCTGTTCCTGCCGGAACAGCGGGATTCGGGATCCGGGATTCGGGATTCGGAAAACGCGGGGACCGGCGAATCCTCACTATCCAATCCCCAATCCAAGCGCTTTTTCCGCTTTTTGCGTCAACAGGCACAAAAACCCGTCGAACGCCCCAACCTGTGCCTGGCCGATTTCATCGCACCGAAGGAGTCGGGCAAGCGCGACTGGATCGGCGGCTTCGCGGTCACTGCGGGGCTTGGCATCGAACCGCATCTGGAGCGCTTCCGCGCCGATCACGACGACTACAGCGCGATCCTGCTCAAAGCCCTGGCCGACCGCCTGGCCGAAGCCTTCGCCGAGCGCCTCCACCAGCGCGTGCGCACCGAGCTGTGGGGCTATGCGCCGGACGAGAATCTCGACAATGCCGCGCTGATCGCCGAGGCGTATTGCGGCATCCGCCCCGCGCCCGGCTACCCGGCCTGCCCCGAGCACAGCGAAAAACACGCGCTGTTCGATCTGCTCGACGCCACCGCCAACGCCGGCGTGATCCTCACCGACCATTTCGCCATGTACCCGGCCGCCAGCGTGTCCGGCTTCTACTTCAGCCATCCCGACAGCAAGTATTTCGTCGTGGGCCGCGTTTCCAGGGAACAGGTCGCCGACTACGCGCGGCGCAAGGGCGTGGACCTCGCACAGGCCGAGCGCTGGCTGTCGTTCAACCTCGATTACGACCCGGATTGACGCAGGATCACCCAGCAAGTCGACGCAACATAGTTCGAACCGGCCGCCAGCACCGACCACGAATGCCGCAGAACCTGCTGCGCAGGGTTTTCGGACACTCCGCACCATGACGAGGACTTAACCGCGCCGGTTGGCGGCGAGCCGACGTCCGTCATATGGCTCCAGGCACGTAGGTCGGGGCTACGCCCCCGACGGGGTGTTTGATGCCCCGCCACGGTGTTCAATGCACGGCCACGTCGGCCGCGTAGGGCCGACCTACGGAAGAAACGTCGGCCGCGTGGCGGCTGCGTGACGGCACCACGGCGGAATCGTCTGCGGCGGTTTCCTACCGTTCGGATGGCTCCGGGGTTGCGGCGGAAGCGTCTTCGCCGCCATCTTCTTCTCCGCCGTCATCCAGCGAGGTATCCACCGCCACCACGCCGGTCAGGCTTTCGCCCTCGCCCAGGCGAATCAGGGTCACGCCCTGGGTGTTGCGGCTGATGCGTGAAATGCCCTCGGCCGGCGTGCGCACGAGGGTGCCGGCATCGGAGATCAGCAGCACTTCGTCGCTGGCGCGCACCAGCACGGCGGCCACCAGCGGGCCGTTGCGCTCGGTGGTCTGGATGCCGATCACGCCCCGGGTGCCGCGCCCCTTGCGCGGATATTCGGCCAGCGGGGTGCGCTTGCCGTAGCCGTTGCGGGTGGCGGTGAGAACGCACTCCAGATCATCGGGCTCGCTGCCGCCCTGGATCGGCGTCTCGTCGCCGGCGGCTTCGATGATCTCCTCCTCGGCCTCATCGACGCCGCTGTCCTCCATCCCGGCGGACTGCGCCACGATCAGGCTGACCACGCGCTCGTCCTTTGCCAGACGGATGCCGCGAACGCCGGTGGCGGTACGGCCCATCGAGCGCACCGTGCTTTCGGCGAAGCGCGCGGCGCGGCCATTGCTGGCGAACAGCAGGATGTCCTTGCCTCCATCGGTGAGCTGCGCATCGACCAGGGCATCGCCCTCGTCGAGGTTGATGGCGATCTTGCCGCGCGCCAGGCGGTAGGCGTACTCGGTGAGCGGGGTCTTCTTCACCGTGCCGTTGGCGGTGGCGAAGAACACGTAGCGATCCTCGGCGTATTCGCGTACCGCCTGCACGGCCTGGATCTTCTCGCCCTCTTCCAGCGCCACGAAGTTGACGATGGGCCGGCCGCGCGCGTTGGAGCCGGCTTCGGGCAGCCGGAACACCGGCAGCCAGAACACCCGGCCGGCACTGGTGAAGGTGAGCAGGGTGTCGTGGGTGTTGGCGATCCACAGCTGCTCGATGAAGTCCTCGTCCTTGGTCGACGCGGCGCTGCGCCCGCGCCCGCCGCGGCGCTGCGCGCGGTAGGCGCTGACCGGCTGGCGCTTGACGTAGCCGGTGTGCGAAAGCGTCACCACCATGTCCTCGGGCGCGATCAGGTCGAGGATGTCGAGGTCTTCCTCACTCTGGCGGATTTCGCTGCGGCGCGCGTCGCCGTACTCTTCCTTGAGGTTGCGCAGCTCGGTGCGGATGACCTCCAGCAACACGTCGGGGTTTTCGAGGATCTCGATCAGGCCGCGGATGGTTTCCAGCAGCGCCTTGTATTCGTCGGTGAGCTTGTCCTGCTCCAGTCCGGTGAGGCGGTGCAGGCGCATTTCGAGGATCTGCTGGGCCTGGACCTCGGTGAGCTGATAGCCACCGGCCTGCAGACCGACGCCGGCGGGAAGGTCTTCGGGACGCGATGCCGCAGCACCGGCCGCAGCCAGCAGCGCGCCGACCAGGCCCGGCTGCCAGGTGCGCGCCAGCATCCGCTCCTTGGCGACCTGCGGATTTTCCGAGGTCTTGATCAGCTCGATCATCTCGTCGATGTTGGCCAGCGCAACCGTCAGACCTTCGAGGATGTGGGCGCGGGCGCGCGCTTTGCGCAGCTCGAAGATGGTGCGGCGGGTCACCACCTCGCGGCGGTGGCGGATGAAGGCTTCGAGGATCTGCTTGAGGTTGAGGAGCTGCGGCCGGCCGTCGACCAGGGCCACCATGTTGATGCCGAACACCGACTCCATCGGCGTCTGCGAATACAGGTTGTTGAGCACCACGTCGGCGGCATCGCCGCGCTTGATCTCGATGTAGATGCGCATGCCGTCCTTGTCGGACTCGTCGCGCAGCTCGCTGATGCCTTCGAGCTTCTTTTCCTTGACCAGCTCGGCGATCTTCTCGATCAGCCTGGCTTTGTTCACCTGGTAGGGAATCTCGCTGACGATGATCGATTCGCGCCCGGTCCTGGCATCCACCTCGATCTCGGCGCGGGCGCGCATCCGCACCCGGCCGCGGCCGCCGTGGTAGGCCGCGTGCACACCCGAGGTGCCGTTGATGATGCCGCCGGTGGGAAAGTCCGGTGCCGGCAGGTGTTCCATCAGGTCGGAAATCGTCGCCTCGGGATCGTCGATCAGCGCGAGGGTGGCATCGACCACTTCACCCAGATTGTGCGGCGGGATGTTGGTCGCCATGCCCACGGCGATACCGGCGGAACCATTCACCAGAAGGTTCGGGACGCGGGTCGGCAGGACCGTGGGTTCCTGCTCCTTCTCGTCGTAGTTGGGCTGGAAATCGACGGTTTCCTTGTCGATGTCCGACAGCAGCTCGTGCGTCAGGCGCGTCATGCGCGCCTCGGTGTAACGCATCGCCGCGGCCGAGTCGCCGTCGACCGAACCGAAGTTGCCCTGGCCATCGACCAGCAGGTAGCGCAGCGAGAACGGCTGCGCCATGCGCACCAGGGTGTCGTACACCGACTGGTCGCCGTGCGGGTGGTATTTGCCGATCACGTCACCGACGATGCGGGCCGACTTCACGTGCGGCTTGTTGGCGTGCGTGCCCAGTTCGTTCATCGCGAACAGCACGCGCCGGTGCACCGGCTTGAGGCCGTCGCGCACATCCGGAAGGGCGCGCCCGACGATCACGCTCATGGCGTAATCCAGGTAGCTGCGGCGCATCTCGTCTTCGAGATTGACCGGGATGATTTCCTTGGCGTGATCGGTCACTTTTTTTCCTGATTCATCCGTGGGATATCCCATGCTCCGGCATCAGGGCGAACGCCCTGCGGACGCCCCTCGAGAGGCGCTGGGACAAGCATCACAGTCTACCACGCGCGGGCTCCGGACCCGAGGCGCGCAGGATCGGCACTTGCGCGGTGCGGACCCGGCTCAGGCCGAGGCGGACGCTCCGCGCAGCGCGACATCGAACGGCGCGCGCAGCACGCCGCGTTCGGTCACGATGGCGTCGATCAGGGCCGCCGGGGTCACGTCGAACACCGGGTTGAGGGCGCGCACGCCCTCGGCCACGGTGCGCCGGCCGCCGGAGGTCAGCAGTTCGGCCGGATCGCGTTCCTCGATCGGGATGTCGGCACCGCTGCGAGTAGCCATGTCCACCGTCGACCACGGTGCCACCACCATGAACTTCACCCCGAAATGCCGCGCCGCGATGGCCAGCTGCAGGGTGCCGATCTTGTTGGCGACATCGCCCTGCGCGGTGATGCGGTCGGCACCGACGATCACCCACTGCACCTGGCCGGTGCCCATGAGGTGCGCCGCGGCCGAATCGGCGATCAGGGTGGCGTCGATGCCGTCCTGCTGCAGTTCCCAGACGGTGAGCCGCGCGCCCTGCATCCAGGGCCGGGTTTCGGTGGCGAACACCCGCGCGATGCGCCCCAGCGCCACGCCCGCGCGGATCACGCCCAGTGCCGTACCGAAACCGGCGGTGGCCAGGGAACCGGTATTGCAATGGGTAAGCACGCCGCTGCCGGGCGCGATCAGCGCCGCGCCCTGCGCGCCCATACGGCGATTGGCGGCAAGATCCTCGCGCTCGATGGACTCCGCCTCGGCGCGCACGCGCGCGCGCCAATCGTCGCCCGCCTCCGCCAGCACCCCGCGCATCCGCGCCAGCGCCCAGGCCAGGTTCACCGCCGTGGGGCGGGCCGCGTTGAGCCGATCGAGCACCGGCACCAGCGACACGCGCGCCTGCGCCGCGGAAACCTCGCCCAGCGCGCCAGCCGCCAGCACCACCGCCCAGGCCGCGGCGATGCCGATGGCCGGCGCGCCGCGCACGGCCAGGTCGGCAATCGCCTGCGCCACCGCATCGGCATCCTCGCAGTCGATGAACACCTCCTCGAACGGCAGCCGGCGCTGGTCGAGCAGGCGCAGGCGGTCATCGCGAAAGACAACCGCGCGAACGCGGTCGTAGCGGGCATAGTCGATCATGGCCAGGGCGAAAATTGCGGGGGCGTCACTCTAGCAGCCCGCAGTCCCCAGGAACCGGAGCCGCGTCGCCAGGCCCGGCGGAAACACCCGTCGCCCCGAGCATGCGCACCGTTCCGGCCGATGGCATTGATCCACCAGACGCCCTGTGCCGGCCCGCGCGGCGATGTCGCAGGCTAGAATCCGACGCTGGCTCTCTGCGCACCCGGAAACCTCCCGTGAACACCATCCTCGTCGGCAAGTCCATCACCACCCCCGAATCCGGCCAGGTCCATCTCCTGGCCAAGTACGGCAACCGCCACGGCCTGGTGGCCGGGGCCACGGGAACCGGCAAATCGGTGAGCCTGATGGTGATGGCCGAGGGCTTTTCGCGCCTCGGCGTTCCGGTGTTCATGGCCGATGTGAAGGGCGATATCGCCGGTCTGGCGGTGCCGGGCAGCAGCAATGACAAGATCGCCGCGCGCGTGGCGCAAATCGGCATCGAGGGCTACGCCAACGAGGGCAATCCAACCGTCTTCTGGGACGTGTACGGCAAGGACGGGCACCCGGTGCGGACCACGATGTCCGAAATCGGCCCCACCCTGCTCGCGCGCATGCTCGAACTCAACGACATCCAGTCGGGCGTGCTCGACATCGTGTTCAAGCTGGCCGACGACAACGGCTGGCTGCTCCTGGACATCGACGACCTGCGCTCCCTGCTCGCCTTCGCCAGCGAGGAGCGGCAGGCGATTTCGGCGAGCTACGGCCTGGTCAGTCCGGCCTCGATCGCCGCGATCCAGCGCGCGCTGCTGCGGCTGGAACAGGAGGGCGGCAACCACTTCTTCGGCGAACCGGCGCTCGATCTCACCGACCTGATGCGGACCGACCTTTCCGGCCGCGGCATCATCAACATCCTCGCGGCCGACAAGCTGTTCCTGAAGCCGCGCCTGTACTCCACCTTCCTGCTGTGGCTGCTTTCGGAGCTGTTCGAAAACCTGCCGGAGGTGGGCGATCTGGACAAGCCGCGCCTGGCCTTCTTCTTCGACGAGGCGCACCTGTTGTTCGACGACGCGCCGGCGGCGCTGCGCCAGCGTATCGAACAAGTCATCCGGCTGATCCGCTCCAAGGGCGTGGGCGTCTACTTCTGCTCGCAGTTCCCCGATGACGTGCCCAACGAAATCCTCGGGCAGCTCGGAAACCGCGTGCAGCACGCGCTGCGTGCCTTCACTCCGCGCGACCAGAAGGCGGTGAAGACCGCCGCCGAGACCTTCGTTCAGAACCCGGCGCTGAATGTGGTCCAGGCGATTTCCCAGCTTGGCACCGGCGAGGCGCTGACCTCGATGCTGATGGACAAGGGCATCCCCTCGCCGGTCGAGAAAACCGTCGTTTGCCCGCCGCGCTGCCGCATGGGTGCGATCACGCCGGAAGAGCGCGCCGCGGTGCGCGCCCGCAGCCCGATCGGGCTGCGCTACGACACCCCGGTCAACCGGGAATCCGCGCACGAAATCCTGACCCGGCGCGCCCAGGAGGCCGCCGCAGCGCGCGAACAGGCCACCGCCGCCAAGGAGGCCGCACGCGGCAAACCCGCGCAGGCCGAGGAAGGCGGCATGGGGCAGAAGGTGAACGAATGGCTGTTCGGCACCAAACGCCGCCAGGGCGTGGTGGACACCATGGCCAAGCAGACCGCGCGCACCATGGGCACCAAGCTGGGCAACCAGATCCTGCGCGGCGTGCTCGGCGGCATCTTCAAGAAGTGAGCGTCAGCGCCGGAGCCGCGCGCTGGCGGTGCGTCAACCGCGTACCAGCAACACCAGCACCGCGCCGCTGCCGCCCTCGGGTGCCGGCGCGGATGCGAACGCCAGCACGTCCGAGCGCAGCCGCAGCATGCGGTCCACCAGCGCCTTGAGCACCGGGCCGGCATCGCCGGAGCGCAGGCCCTTGCCGTGCACGATGCGCACGCAGCCGTGGCCTTCGCGGCGCGCCTCGGCCAGAAACTCGCGCAGCGCGGACTCGGCCTGGGTCTGGGTCATGCGGTGCAGATCGATTTCGTCGCGCACCGCGTAGTGCCCGCGCTTCAGGCGGCGCAGGAGGCGTGGCGAATGGCCTTCGCGCAGGTATTCGAGCACGTCGCCCGGCCCCAGCGGCGAGGCGGAAAAGGGCGCGAAGCGCGACTGGTGCAAAGCCAGCGCCTCATCCGCCTCGCGCGAGCGCGGCCGCGGCGGCTGCGGGTCCGCGCGCGGCGGTTCCTCAACAACCTCCGCCAGCTTGCGCACCGGCCCGATCGCCTCGTGGAACAGGGCGATATCGTCGGCAGAAGGCGGCACGGAGCGTTTCGGCACGGGGCCTCCGGGTCAGGCCGCAAGACCGATGCGGCGACGCAACCCATGATAGTGCGCCATCCGCCGGTACCCGCGATGCAAACGGCGGCGTCGCGCCGTGGCCTCAACCGCGCCCAAGCTCGGCCAGCTCCGCCTGCACCTGGTCGAAGGTGGCCTGGACCTGCGGCGACGGGGCGCGGTCGGCGAGACTGGCGACGACGATGGCCAGGCTGGCCAGCGCGAAACCGGGGATGATCTCGTAGAGGCCGAACCAGCCGCCCTGCCCCCATGCCAGCACGGTGATGGCACCGACCAGCATGCCGGCGAGCGCGCCGTTGCGGGTCATGCGCCGCCACAACAGAGAGAACAGGATCACCGGGCCGAAGGCCGCGCCGAAGCCGGCCCAGGCGTAGCTGACCAGTCCGAACACGCGCGACTCCGGATCACTGGCGAGCACAATGGCCAGCACCGCGACCAGCAGCACGGTGATGCGCCCGACCCACACCAGTTCGCGCTGCCCGGCGCGCGGGCGCATCAGGGCGCGGTAGAAGTCCTCGGTCAGCGCGCTGGCGCAGACCAGGAGCTGGGCGCTGAGCGTACTCATCACCGCGGCCAGGATGGCCGACAGCAAGATGCCGCCGATCCACGGGTTGAAGAGGGTCTGGGCGAGCACGATGAACACGCGCTCGGAGTTGGCGGCCACCTCGGCATTCGGGTACAGGGCGAACCACGCCGAGCCGAACAGGCCGACCGCGATGGCACCGGCGAGGCACAGGATCATCCAGGTCATGCCGATGCGTCGCGCGGCGGGAATCGATGCGGCGGAATCGGCCGCCATGAAGCGCGCCAGGATGTGCGGCTGGCCGAAGTACCCCAGGCCCCAGGCCAGCAGCGACACGATGCCGACGGCGCTGGCACCGCGCAGCATGTCGAGATGGCCGGGGTTGAATGCTTCGACCAAGGCCAGGCTTCGGACCGGGCCACCCAGCAGCACGATCACCACGACCGGCGTGACGATCAGGGCAAGAATCATCAGGCTGGCCTGCACCGTATCGGTCCAGCTCACGGCAAGAAACCCGCCGACCAGGGTGTAGAGGATGGTGGCCGAGGCACCGGCCCACAGGGCGCTGGTGTAGCTCATGCCGAAGATGCTTTCGAACAGGCGCGCGCCGGCGACCACGCCCGAGGCGGCGTAGATGGCGAAGAACACCAGGATGACCAGCGCGGAAAAGATCCGCAGCAGCCTGCGGTCATCGGCAAAGCGCTGGGTGAAGTAGTCCGGCAACGTCAGCGCGTTTCCCGCACGCTCGGTGTAGACGCGCAGCGGCGCGGCCACGAACTTCCAGTTGAGATAGGCACCGATGATCAGGCCCACGGCGATCCAGCCTTCCACCAGGCCGGAGAGGTACACCGCGCCGGGCACGCCCATCAGCAGCCAGCCGCTCATGTCCGAGGCCCCGGCCGCCAGCGCCGTGACGAAGGGGTTGAGGCTGCGCCCGCCGAGGATGTAATCGGACAAGGTGTGGGTGCGCCACCAGGCGTAGAAGCCGATCCCGACCATGGCCAGGATGTAGACGACAAAGGTGGTGACGAGCGGAACGTTGACGCCCATGCGGTCTTCCCCTGCGCCAGACGCGGATGCGCGGCTTTGGCGCGCTAGCTTCGGGGCAGCGCGGGCTGCAGGTCAACGCCGCACCGATCACCGTTCCCGCCCCCCATCGCGGCCAAGGCCACTCCTACAGCGCATTTCCAATGCGCGCGGCTACGCCGACGTCGGCCATGTAGCAGGGTCGACCTACGGCAACGCTGCGCGCAGGTCGGCCCTGCGCCCCCGACGGGAGGCATCGGCACACAGCCACCGCCATCCCTGGAGCGGGCTTGCCCGCGACCGCAGAAGACTCCCTCAGGAAACCAGCGCCTCCAGCGCTTCCCAGCGCGCGTAGCAGGCGTCCAGCTCGCGCCGGGTCTGGTCGAGCGCGGCCTGATGGGCGGTCACGGCGTCGTGCGGCTGGCGGAAGAAGGCCGGCTCGCCCATCGCCCGGCTCTGTTCGGCGATCTGCGCTTCCAGTGCTTCGATGCGCGCCGGCAGCAGGTCCAGCTCGCGCTGGTCCTTGTAGCTGAGCTTGCGGCGGGCGGGCGGCGGAGCGACCGCGCGGGGCGGCGCGCTGGCCGCTGGCGACGATGCCGCGGACGGCTGGGCGGGAAGCTCGCGCTGGCGCAGCCAGTCGCTGTAGCCACCCACATACTCGCCCACGCGCCCGTCGCCCTCCATCACCAGGGTCGAGGTGACGACGTTGTCGAGGAACTCGCGGTCGTGGCTGACCAGAATGAGCGTTCCGGCGTAGTCGGCCAGCAGCTCTTCCAGAAGCTCCAGGGTTTCCACGTCGAGGTCGTTGGTGGGCTCGTCCATCACCAGCAGATTCGCCGGCTGGGCAAAGAGTTTGGCCAGCAGCAGGCGGTTGCGCTCGCCGCCGGAAAGGCGCGTGATCGGAGCCCGCGCGCGCTCCGGCGTGAAGAGAAAATCCTGAAGGTATCCAAGCACATGCTTGCGCTTGCTGCCAATTTCGATGAACTCGCGGCCTTCGGCCACGTTGTCCAGCGCGTTCCAGTCCTCGCGCAGGGTGGCGCGGTACTGGTCGAAATAGGCGATGGCAAGGTTGGTGCCCTGCACGATCTCGCCGCGCTGCGGTGCCAGTTCGCCCAGAAGCAGCTTGAGCAGGGTGGACTTGCCGCTGCCGTTGGGGCCGATCAAGCCGATGCGGTCGCCGCGCAGGATCGTGGTGGAAAATCCGCGCACGATGGGCGCATCGCCGAATGAAAAATCGACGTCGCGCGCCTGGATCACCTTCCTGCCGGAGGCCTCGGCCTCGGCCAGCGCCATCTTCACGTTGCCCTGCAGTTCGCGCCGCTGCGCGCGTTCGCTGCGCAGCGCCTTGAGCCGCCGCACGCGGCCCTCGTTGCGGGTGCGACGCGCCTTGATGCCCTGCCGGATCCAGACCTCCTCTTCGGCCAGAAAGGTGTCGAAGCGCGCGTTTTCCACCGCCTGGGCGTGCAGGCGCTCCTCGCGCCGGCGCAGGTAGTTGTCGAAGTCGCCCGGCCAGCTGCTCACCTGCCCGCGGTCGATTTCGACGATGCGGGTGGCCAGCGTGCGCAGGAAACGGCGGTCGTGGGTGACGAAGACGAGCGCGCCGGGCCAGTTCGCCAGAAATCCCTCCAGCCAGTCGATCGCCGCGATGTCCAGGTGGTTGGTGGGTTCGTCCAGCAGCAGCAGGTCGGGCGCGCACACCAGCGCGCGCGCCAGCAGCACGCGACGCTTCATCCCGCCCGACAGGCTGGAAAACGCGGCCTCGCCGTCAAGCTCCAGGCGCTTGAGCGTATCGGCCACGCGCTGATCGGCCGACCAGCCGTGCGCCGCCTCGATCCGCGCCTGCACCTCCGCCAGCGCCTGGGTATCCACGTCCGCCGCATGGCTCAGGCGATGGAACAGCGCCAGGTCCGCGCCCACGCTGCCGAGGCCTTCGGACACCACGTCGAAGACGCTGCCCGTAGCGCCCGGCGGCACTTCCTGCTCCAGCCGCGCGATGCGCGTGCCGCTTTGCACGCGAACCTGCCCGTCATCGGGCGGAATCTCGCCGGCCAGGATGCGCAGCAGGGTGGATTTGCCGGCGCCGTTGCGGCCGATCAGGGCAATGCGTTCGCCCGCGTCGATGGAGAGATCGACGTGGTCGAGCAGGAGCGGCCCGCCCACGCTGTAGTCGAGCTGGTTCAGGGAGATCAGGGACATCGGCAAAGTGTATCAGCCGCCGCCAGCGCGCTCACTCGGGCACCAGCACGCCGCCGCTCCAGCGCCAGCCAAACGCGGCGGCCTCGGGTGCCGGGCCGGACCAGTGCGTCAGGATCCGGCCGCGCTCGCGCTCGGGCAGCGACAGGGCCAGCCAGCCGTCGGCAAGGTTCCAGGTCCAGCCATCGGCCGCGACATCGGCGGCGCGGTCCCAGCCGTGCTCTCGCAGCGCCTTGGGCTGCAGGCCGGTGCCCAGCGCCTTGGCGCGGGCCTCGTCCAGGGTCCAGCGCTGAAAGAAGCGCTGGCGGCGCGCCAGATCGTCTTCCGCGGCCAGCACCTGCACGAACGCCGGCGCATACAGGGCCGAGGCCAGCCCCAGCAGGTCGCGCTGGCGCAGGGCGCGCTCGATATCCACGCCCACCGGCACCGCCGCGACGGCAGCGGCGAGCTGCCCGCCGCTGTGCGCCAGCGACAGGTGCAGGCCGGTCGGCCGTCCGCGCCGCAGCGCCAGCGGCGCGCCGTGCGCATTGCGCTCCAGCGTCCAGTCGCCGGCGCGGCCACCCTCCATTTCCGCCAGCAGCTCGCGGGCGTAGCCGTGCCCGGCAAGAAACTGCGCGCGCCGCAGGGGATGGGTCATCGCCGCCAGGCGCGCACGCTCGTCGCTTCCCAGCCAGGTCTCGGTGGACGGCAGCCGCTCCAGCACCGCGTCGATGTCGTTGACGCCCAAGAGCACACCCATGGCCCCTCCCGTGTGCGCGCCAGCGGGCGCGACCAGGCCATTGTCGCAGGCGCGGTGGCGAACTCAACGAAGCGGCCGATGCTATCGTGCGCACCTGTCATTTTGCGGAGGTTTTTCCATGTCCCTGACCCAGCGCTACGCCGATGAACTGGCCGGCATCGAACGCGACGGCCTGTTCAAGCGCGAGCGCGTCATCGTCTCGCCGCAGTCCGCAGAAATCACGTTGGAAGACGGCCGCAAGGTATTGAACTTCTGTGCAAACAACTATCTGGGCCTGGCCGACCACCCGCGCGTGATCGAGGCTGCGAAGAAGGCGCTCGACAGCCACGGATTCGGCATGGCCTCGGTGCGCTTCATCTGCGGCACCCAGGACCTTCACAAGCAGCTGGAAGCGCGCATCGCTCAGTTCTTCGGCACCGAGGACACCATTCTTTATGCCGCCTGCTTCGACGCCAACGGCGGCCTGTTCGAACCCCTGCTGGGGCCGGAGGACGCGATCATCTCCGACGCGCTCAACCACGCCTCCATCATCGACGGCGTTCGCCTGTGCAAGGCCCGGCGCTATCGCTACGGCAACTGCGACATGGCCGATCTGGAAGCCCAGCTCAAGCAGGCCCGCGCCGACGGCGCACGCACGATCATGATCACCACCGACGGGGTGTTCTCGATGGACGGCTTCGTCGCCCCGCTGGATGAAATCACCGCGCTGGCGAAGAAATACGGTGCCCTGGTCCACATCGACGAATGCCACGCCACCGGCTTCCTCGGTACCACCGGGCGCGGCTCGGCCGAGGTCACCGGCGTGCTGGAGAAGATCGACATCATCACCGGCACGCTGGGCAAGGCGCTGGGCGGCGCGCTGGGCGGCTTCACCACGGCGAAGAGGGAAGTGATCGAGATGCTGCGCCAACGCTCGCGGCCCTATCTTTTTTCCAACTCGCTGCCGCCGCACGTCGTCGCCGCCGGGATCGAGGTGTTCGACATGCTCGACGCCGCCGGCGAGCTGCGCGAAAAGCTGGTGGCGAACACCGCGTACTTCCGCGGGAAGATGACCGCCGCCGGCTTCGACCTGAAGCCCGGCAGCCACCCGATCTGCCCGGTGATGCTCTACGACGCCCCGCTGGCGCAGAAGTTCGCCGAGCGCCTTCTGGAAGAAGGCATCTACGCGATCGGCTTCTTCTTCCCCGTGGTGGCGCAGGGCCAGGCGCGCATCCGCACCCAGATGAGCGCCGCGCACACGCGCGAGCACCTGGACCGCGCGATTGCCGCGTTCACCAGGATCGGCCGCGAGCTGGGCGTGATCGCGTGACCCGAAATGCGAACGGCCGGGCACCAGGCCCGGCCGTTCGCGTGCAGGCCGCGCAATCGGGTTACGGCAGGACCGCGATATCCAGCGCCTCGCGGCGCTGTTCGGACAGGCTCATGCGGCTCTGGTCCGAAAGGTTCAGGTCGCGCAGCGCATACGGGGCCGACAGCGCCGGGTTCATCACGTCCGGAGTGAAACGCAGCTCCAGCACGCCCGAACCCGCCGACACCACCTGGGCACCGTGCGCGATGGCCATCGGCTTGAGTTCACCGGAAGGATCGCTGCCGTAGAGCGTGCCGCGCAGTTCGTAGCGGCCTGCGGCGGCGGTTTCCACCGGCACCTGGAACACCACGCCGCCGTCGCGGCGCAGCACTTCGGCCTCGCCCGTGAAGCGCGCCGTCGGCAGGCTCACCATGACCGCGGTGCGGGCATCGCGCAGCACGGTGTTCTTCGCCTGCTGCGTGCTGCCGAAGGCGTGGACTTCCCACGGCTCCAGGCCACCGCCGGCATCGGCCGGAATGTCGAAATGCGCGACGGCGTTTCCGGCCTTGTCCAGCCGGAACTCCAGGTCGAAACTGCGGCCATCCGGGGCGGTGATGAGCCCGGCCACTTTCTTCGCCGAGCGCGCCTTGGACTGATCCAGGAAGCGCGCGTCCAGCGCGATGCGCTGGCCCGGCATCGCCTGCACGGCATTGGCGGACAGCGTCATCGTCACGGTGCTGTTGGGTTCGAGCACGTGCATCAACGCGCCCGCCGCGGATTTCGGCAGGGCCACATCGACGCGCTTGCCTGCGAGGCCCGGTGCCAGCTGGAACACCAGGGTGCCGTCGCTGAACTGCGCGCCGACCGCCTTGAGGTCCGCATCGGCGGCCAGGTGCTCGATCACCGAGGCGCTGTCGCGCACCTCGCCATCCACGCGAAGCTGCACGTCCGCCGCGCGCAGCGAGCGGTTCTTGCTCGCGCCCTGCAGGCTGATGCGCACCAGCGCGCCGTCCGCGGTGGGAACGAAGCCCCAGCCCTGCTTCGCCTTGGCGGCGTCGAGCTGGGTCCAGAACTCGCGGCTCTCGGCGCGGAAGGGCTCGGAGGCGGAAAGTGCGTCATCCGCATCCAGCGCCCAGGCAAAGTGCACCGCCTTCGTTTCACCCGTCACCGGGGCCGAGGCCGCCTTGGCCATGATCAGGCTGGAAGGAATCAGGTCGCCGGCGGACCGCTTGAGCTGCAGGGTCTCGGCGTGGGCCGCGCCAGCCAGCGTGATCGCGGCAGCCAGGAGTGAGAGTTTCATGATCTTCATGGCGGGCCTCACAGGTCGTTGCGCAGGATGACGTCGAGGTTGAAGCACTGGCGACGGCTCTGATGGTGGCTGAGGTAGTAGCCGTTGCTGGTGCGCTGGGTGTCGGTGAACCACCGCGAACCGGCGGCGCGTTGGCTGTCGCAGTTGAGAAAGCCGTCCGAACACGAGTGGAGCCAGGCCTGGGTGATGGTGAGACCGACCTGGTACTGGTAGCCGCCGCAGTAGCTGTTGGCGGTCCACACTGCGGAACGCACGTTGCTGCCGGTCACCGACCAGAAGCCCTTGGGCAGCGCGGGACGCCCCGTGGTGCCGTAGAGGTTCTGCGCGTTGTACTGCGACATCCAGTGGGTCTGCTGCATTTTCACCGCATCCGAGGCGTAGCCCAGCAGCCAGCCGAGCGACTTTTCGAACACGTTGCCCGCCGTCACCGCATTGGCCAGCGGCGTGCCGGCCGAGGACGGCGCCAGCGCGTTGACCCAGCGGATCTTGCTGATGATGTTGGGATAGCGGCTGTCGAACGTCGGGTTCGACATGATCCAGCGCATCACGTTGCCGCCGTTGGAGTGCGTGATCACCACCAGATCGGTGATGCCGCGTGCGCTGATGAAGGTGGTGAGCTGGCCTGCGAGACAGCCCGCCGCGCGGCTGTCCCACATGTAGCGCTCGAATTCGCAGTTGATGACGGTGTAGTTGGCCTGATTGGGCAAGCCCTGACGCACCGAGTTGACCATGTCCGCAGTCCAGTAGTCGGCCAGCGCATTGGTCTGGTTGCCGGTGCCGTGGACAAAGGCGACGCCCGTCACGGCATGGGCCGCGCAGGTCGCGACAAGCAGCACGAGACCGGCGATGAGCCGGCCAGCAAGACGTTTCATTCGATTGTTCTCCCCGGAGTCTTCTGATGGGGCGACCCGGTGCGATCCCGTTCCCTCGCACACCGATGCCGCCATCGCCCGGCGTTTCCCTTGGCCGAAGCAGGACGCAGCATACGCAAGCGAATGGAAAGCGCAAGCTCTTTCGATGTTGCGCCGCCGCAACGAAAAACCGGAAACCGCCTCACGCTTCCCGCCCGCGAGCGTGATCGTGCACTCGTTTTCCCGGGATGCGGCCCGCGTCGGCAGGCCCGCATTACCCCCTGCACCGCGCGCCGCGCGACAATGCGTGGTGACATCGCATTGCCCAAGGAGTCACCGCCATGAAGCACGTCTTCGACCACCTCATCATCGGTGCCGGCATGACCGCCGACGCCGCCGCACACGCGATCCACGAGATCGATCCGGGTGCCTCCATCGGCGTCATTGGCGCGGAGAAACATCCGCCCTACAACCGCCCGCCGCTGAGCAAGGCGCTGTGGAAGGATGCCGGCGAGAACAGTATCTGGCGGCCGACTGCAGACAGCGGCGCACAGCTTTTCCTCGGCCGCCGCGCGGTGGCGCTGGATGCCGATGCACACACCGTCACCGACGACCGGGGCGACCGCTATGAATACGGCAAGCTGCTGCTTGCCACCGGCGGCAGCGCGCGCCGTCCGGCCTTCGAAGGCGACCGCATCCTCGCCTACCGCAGCCTCGACGACTATCACCGCCTGCTGGAACTGGCGGGCAAGAACGCGCGGATCGTGGTGATCGGCGGCGGCTTCATCGGCTCGGAAATTGCCGCGGCGCTCGCCGGCCACGGCTGCCGGGTCACGATGGTGTTTCCGGAGCCCGTGCTGGGCGCGCGCGCTTATCCGGCGGACCTGTGCCGGTTCATCGAAGCCTATTACCGGGAACACGGCGTCGACGTGCTCGCAGGCCGCAAGGTGACGAACGGCGAGCAGGTCGGCGCGCGGGTGAAGCTCGTGCTCGACGACGGCGGCACGCTGGAGGCCGATGCCGTGGTCGCGGGCCTCGGGATCATCCCGGAAACCGCGCTGGCCGAGGCCGCCGGCGCGCAGATCGACAACGGCATCGTGGTGGACGAGTGCATGCGCACCACCGTGATCGACATTTTCGCCGCCGGCGACGTGGCCAACTTCCCCAGCCAGACGCTGGGCCGACGCCGCGTGGAGCACGAGGACACCGCCAACTCCACCGGCCGCATCGCCGGTCTTGCGATGGCCGGCAAGCCCGAACCCTACGCCGAACTGCCGTTCTTCTATTCGGACCTGTTCGACCTGGGCTACGAGGCGGTCGGCACGCTCGATGCGCGCCTGGAGATGATCGAGGACTGGGTCGAACCCAACCGCGAAGGCGTCATCTACTACCTCGACCAGGGCCGCGTGCGCGGCGTGCTGCTGTGGAATACCTGGGGCCGGGTCGACGCCGCGCGCGCGCTGATCGCGGACGTCGGCCCGCACTCGGAACAGACCCTGCGCGGGCGCATCCGCGGCTGATTCACCGCGCGCAGAATGCGCAAGGGCCACCCTCGGATCACCCTTGCGCCGTTCCTGCGGCTCTTGTCGCTTGTCGGCACGGGCTTCAGGCTCAGTGCGTCTCGACCGCCAGGTGCTGGCGCGCCTGGACGCGGTTGTAGGCGAAGCCGGCGAGCAGCGCCACCACCATCAGCAGCTGCGCGAGCGCGGATTCCCAGGTCGGATGGATGCCCAGCCAGTCGATCGAAGGCAGCGGTGCCGGCGACAGGCTGAACCAGCCGGCCTCCTGCAGCGCCGCGACGCCCTTGCCGGTCAGTACCACGGCGAGCACCGCGATCAGGATCGAACTGGCCGAGAAGAACGCCCCCAGCGGCAGGCGCCGGCTGGTGCGCAGCATGAGCCAGGCGATCACCGCCAGCACGCCGACCGCGGCAACCATGCCCGCCACCATCCACGGGTGGTGGCCGTCGGCCCACAGCGCGGCGTAGAACAGGATGGTCTCGAATACCTCGCGATACACCGAGACGAAGGCCAGCACGAACAGGAAAAATGCCGAACGCCGCTTCAAGGCCGCGCTCATTTTCACCTTGAGATACTGCTGCCAGCGCCCGCCGATGCTCTTCTGGTGCATCCACAGCCCGACGCTGAGCAGCACCACGGCGGCAAAGAGCGCGGCCAGCCCTTCGGTCACCTCGCGGCTCGCTCCGCTGATGGTGATGAAGTAGGTGGCGACAACCCAGGTGACGCCGCCGGCGACGAGCGCCAGCGTCCAGCCTGCATGCACATGGCGCACCAGTTCCGAACGCCCCGACTTTCGCAGGAAGGCCAACAGCGCGATGACCACGAGCAAGGCCTCCAGCCCTTCGCGCAGGAGGATGGTGAAGGAGCCGATGAAGGCGGTGCCCGGACTCGAGCTGCCGGCCTCCAGCACCGACTGCGCTTCCACCAGCAGCGCATCGGCCGCTGCGGCCAGCGCCGCGGCATCGCCATCGCGCCCCGACAGGGCGCTGCGGTACGCGCCCATGGCCGCTTCGATGCGTCCGCGCAGGGCGCGATCGCGCGTGTTCAGCCGCGCCTCGTCCGGCTCCACGCCGTCCAGATACGAGGAAAGGGCCAGGTGCCGGGCCTCATCGCTGCGCCCGGCCTGGTGCGCGGCGAGGCTGGCGGCAAGTTTCGCCCGCGCCAGCGCAAGGCCGGCGGGTGCCTCCAGCACCGCGGCGGGATTCTGCCGCAGCCAGCCCAGCACGCCGCGCGCGGTGGTCAGGTCGAACGTGGAGGCAAGCTGGCCGGCGCGCGCCTGGGAGAGTTCTTCGAGGCTGCTCACGTGCGCCCGCAGCTGCGGCTGGTCGCGCCACGCCGCCTTGCCCTGCCCGGCCTGCGGACCATAGGCCAGCGTGCCGACGTAGTAGGCCAGCGCCCAGAGATCCTCGTCGGAAAGCGCGCCGGAATAGCCCACCATGCCGGTGCCCTCGATGCCCTGCGCCGTCGCCTGATACAGCGACAGCGGGCTGCGCAGATCGGCGCGCGCGGCGTCGGTGAAATCGATGGGCGGCGGATCGAGCGCGGCGGCGGCGGGGCCGTCGCCCGCGCCCGAGGCACCGTGGCAGGAGACGCACTGCTGCTGGTACAGCGCCGCGCCCCGCGCCAGATCCGGGGCGCGTTCGGGTGCCGACGGCACCGGATACGCCGCCAGCAGGTCCGCACCGAGCGCGTGTGCGCGCTGCGCGACTTCCTCGGCGGAAACCCGGTCGTTGACCGCCCGCATCAGGCCCTGCGCCTGCTCGCGCAGCGCCGCGAGGTGTCCGGCGTCCGGCAGGCGCTCAAGCTGCGCGGCCACCGTGGCGCTGAACTCCTGCTGCTCGAGGTACTCGGCCTCGTGCACCACGACGCCAGCATTCACCGCCCCGGGATAATCCGTGGCGACATAGTCGAGCAGCTTCCAGGTCTGCTGAACCACGGTGGTGATGTCGGAAACCGGCCCCTGCGCCCAGGCCATCAGCGGCAGGGCCAGAAGCGCCAGCAGAGCGCATACACGAATGCGAGTCGTTATCATCCGCGCATGCTAACACGCGCCCGGATTGTCGCCAATCAGATCGGATTTGGTGCTGATTGGAAGCCGTCCCGTTGGGCTGTCACGGCCCGATACCAAGGCATCCATCCCCTCGACAGCCATGCACGGCGGACGACCGATTGGCGTTCGCCATCGGGTGTTGCTCGCCGCCGGATCAGCGCTCGCCCAGCGGGGTCAGCAGGCGAATCCGCGGACGCACGTCATGCCGCATGTACACGCCTCCCTCCGCCAGGACGTCGGGCGACGAGGAATCCGACGGCCCCGACGGGTCCTCCCACGGAAGTTGGTGCTTCGGACCGGGCACGTAGGTGGTCCACAACAGCGTCGCGGAGCCCGACGATTCGTCGGGACTCTCGCGCAGACGGAATGCGATGGGCACCATGACCTGCCAATAGGACTCGCCTGCAAGCGGACCTTCGGTGGGCACCCTGAAAGTCCACTCGCGGATCGCCTTGGCCGCGGCCGCGGCCAGCAGGCCGCGCCACTTTTCCATCACGCGTTCCGTGCCATAGGCATGCAGGTTCACCTGTCGAGTGGCCACGTCTTCGACGCGCCCGTCACGTCCAACCTTGACTCCCATGTAAGCATCGCCCTCGATGCGGGCGCGCACCGCCCTGTCCGGGTAGCGCGGTACAACCATGTCCAGATAGGCCACGCTGGACAGGTCATCGGGATCGTATTCGGTAAAAGAAGCGCCTCGGATGGACACCACGTGGCCGCCATCCTCAGCCTGACCGGCAACCAGGCGCAGGCTCATCGGCGCACGCACTGAAAACGCATGGCCCTCAGCATCACGCGCTGGCTCGAACTGCCAGCGTCGCACGGCATCCTGCACGAACGCTTCCACCCCGGGAGGAATCCGCCCGGCGTCTTTCAGGACCACGTCCTCGACCTGCCCCTCGGCGGTCACCGCAACGGTGCCGTCTAGCCTCAGGCTGTGTTCGATCGTCTTCTTTACGGCGCGCGCGGTAGCGGCCGCTTCCGCGCGCGGAACGGACGCGGTAACCAGAGCCAAGGCCAGCAGGAAGGCGAGAAAAATACGATGCACCAGGCAGATTCCTTTCGTCACGGGATAACACCGGGCACGCTACACCGCGTTCCACCGGATCACAATCCCGACAGCGCCCCCATATGCCCGCGGTAGTAGCGCAGCTCATCCACCGACTCGCGGATGTCGGCCAGCGCGGTGTGGGCGGCGTTCTTGGCGACGTTCTGCGCGATCGCCGGGGCCCAGCGTCGCGCCAGCTCCTTGACGGTGGAAACATCGAGGTTGCGGTAGTGGAAATAGCGCTCCAGCGTCGGCATCTGGCGATGCAGGAAGCGCCGGTCCTGACAGATGCTGTTGCCGCACATGGGCGATTTTCCCGCCGGCACCCACTGGGCCAGGAAGGCCAGGGTGCGGCGCTCGGCCTCGGCCATGTCCACCTCGGAGGCCAGCACGCGATCCCACAGTCCGCTGGCGCGGTGGGTGGTCCAGTTCCATTCGTCCATCGCCTCCAGCCGCGCGAGCGGATGGCGGATGGCCAGCTCCGGCCCTTCGGCAAGCAGGTTGAGCCGCGAGTCGGTGACGAGGGTGGCGATCTCGATGATGCTGTCGTTGGCCGGGTCCAGACCGGTCATCTCCAGGTCGATCCAGATCAGGTTGTCGTCGTGGCAGGTGGGCATCGTGCGGTTCCTCGGGAGCACTGCCGCGATCATACCCGCACGCTCAGCGATTCCGGGCTTCGCGCCGGGCGCGGAACCACTCGGAAAGCCGCGCACCGGCGTCTTCCGCCAGCACGCCGCCGTCCACGATCACGCGGTGGTTGTGGCGCGGATCGCGCAGCAAGTCGAACACGCTGCCGCAGGCACCCGCCTTGGGGTTGGCGGCGCCGTACACCAGCCTTGCGATGCGCGCGTGCACCAGCGCCATCGCGCACATCGCGCAGGGTTCCAGAGTGACGTAGAGCGTGCAGCCGTCGAGCCGATAGTTGCCCAGGCGCTGCCCGGCCTCGCGCAGCGCGACGATCTCGGCGTGCGCGGTCGGATCGCGGCAGGCAATGACGCGATTGGTGCCCGTGGCGAGCAGGCGGCCATCAGCGGACACCAGCAGCGCGCCGACCGGCACTTCGTCGCCCGCGCCCGCCGCCTGATCCGCCAGCTCCAGCGCGAGCCGCATCCAGGCGCTGTCGCCGCGCGGCCTGCGGCCCGCGTCCGCATTGATGGCGTCGATGTCCACGCGCGTCCTGCCCGCGGCTCAGCCGTCCAGCGCGGCGCGCATGTAGCGCCGCGCGTCTTCGGCCAGATCATCGTGTTCCAGCGCGAACTGGATGGTCGCCTCGACCAGGCCGATGCGGCTGCCGCAGTCGAAGCGACGGCCTTCGAAGCGGCAGGCCAACACGGGATGCTCGGCGAGCAGCGCGGCGATGCCGTCGGTGAGCTGGATTTCCCCGCCGCTGCCGGCAGGCACGCGCTCGAGGCAGTCGAACACCTGCGGCGGCAGCACGTAGCGTCCCACCACGGCCAGCGTGCTCGGCGCCTCCTCGGGGCGCGGCTTTTCCACGATCGCATCGATACGCCCGGAGCGACCGGAAAAGTGCGGTGCCGCGACGATGCCGTAGCTGCCGGTCTGCTCACGCGGCACGTCCTGCACCGCGACCACGCCGGCACCCTCCGCCCGCGCCAGCGCCAGCATCTGCGCCAGCGCGCCGGGGCCTTTCGACCAGATCAGGTCATCGGGCAGCAGCACCGCGAAGGGCTCGTCGCGCACCACGGGCTGTGCGCACAGCACCGCATGGCCCAGTCCCAGCGCCTGCGGCTGGGTCACGAACACGGCGCGAACGTGCGAGGGCAGCACGTTGCGCACCAGCTCCAGCAGGTCGTCCTTGCCGCCTTTCTCCAGGCGATGCTCCAGCTCGTAGGCAGTGTCGAAATAATCCGCCACGGCGTGCTTGTAGCGGTTGGTGACGAAAACGAGGGTGTCGCAGCCGGCCGCGACAGCCTCGTCCACCGCGTACTGGATCAGCGGCCGGTCGACCACCGGCAGCATTTCCTTGGGAACGGTCTTGGTGGCCGGCAGAAACCGGGTGCCCAGGCCCGCGACCGGGAACACCGCCTTGCGCACGCGCGAAAAGTCCACTGCGCCCATCATGCCGCGCCCGCGCCTTTGGCCCGGTGGCCGATCGCCACCACCTGTGCCGCCGGCTCGCGGGTGTACTCGGGCACGAGCTGGCGCAGCAGGGCTTCGAGTGCACCCTGGTCATAGCGCAACACGGCCTGGCGGGCCTGGTGCAGCGCCTGGTCCAGCGACACCCCGGGAAGATCGCGCGGCTGGGCCAGCATGATCTTGGCGTGCGCGGTGGGGTGATAGCTTTCCTGCGGGTGGAACAGTTCCTCGAACAGCTTTTCGCCCGGGCGCAGGCCGGTGTAGACGATGGAAATGTCGCGCTCGGGCTGCTTGCCGGCGAGACGGATCATCTGCTCGGCGAGGTAGGCGATGCGCACCGGCTCGCCCATGTCGAGCGCGAAGATCTCGCCGCCGTCGCCCAGGGTCGCGGCCTGCAGGATGAGCTGGCAGGCCTCGGGAATGGTCATGAAGTAGCGCGTGACTTCCGGGTGGGTCACCGTGACGGGGCCGCCGCGCTGGATCTGTTCGCGGAACAGCGGCACCACGCTGCCGGCGGAATCGAGCACGTTGCCGAATCGCACCGTGATGAAGCGCATCAGGTTGTCGCGCGCCAGCGCCTGGCAGACCATTTCGGCGACGCGCTTGCTCGCGCCCATGACGTTGGTCGGGTTGACCGCCTTGTCGCTGGAAATCAGCACGAAACTCTCGACCTGGTGCCGGATCGCGGCCAGCGCCAGGGTCTGGGTCGACAGGATGTTGTTGCGGAAGGCCTCGCGCGACTGCTCTTCCAGCATCGGCACGTGCTTGTAGGCCGCGGCGTGGAAGACGGTGTGCGGGCGCGACAGCGCCAGCGCGTGCTCGGCCACGGCCGGATCGCCGCAGTCGCCCAGCACCACGGTGAGAATCAGCTCGGGGAATTCGGCGCGCAGCTCCTGCTCGATGCGGTAGAGGTTGTACTCGGACAGCTCGACCACGCACAGCGATTCCACGCCCAGCCGCGCCACCTGCCGGCACAGTTCCGAACCGATCGAGCCGCCGCCGCCGGAGATCAGCGCGCGCCGCCCGGTGAGGCCGGTACGGATCGCGGTCCAGTCGAGCGAGACGGGATCGCGCCCCAGGAGGTCGTCGATCGCCACTTCCTTGAGCTGGTTGAAGGCCGAACGCCCTTCGATCACGTCCTTGAGCCGGGGCACGGTGCGGAACGGCAGCCGGGTGGCCTCGCACAGCCCGACCACCCGCTGCATCTGCTGGTTGTTGATGCTGGGCATGGCGATCAGCAGCATCTCCGCGGCCACTTCACGCGAGATTTCCTGCAGGCGATCCAGCCCGCCCAGCACCGGCACGCCCTGGATGCGCCCGCCGCGCAGGGTGCGGTTGTCGTCCAGGATGCCGACCGGGCGCAGCAGGTTCTCGCGCCGCAGCTCGCGGATCAGCGACTCGCCCGCACTGCCGCCGCCCAGCACCAGCACGCGCCGCGGCGGCACGCGCGAGTCGGCACCGTAGCGGCTGTCCTTCCAGCGCCGATAGGCCAGGCGCGGCGAGGCCAGCAGCAGCATGAGCAGGATGGGATAGATGATCAGCACGCCGCGCGGCACGCCGTCGAGGCGATTGACCAGAAACACCGCGAGCGCGATGAACAGCGCGCCGAGGGCGGCGGCACGGGCGATGTTCCAGATGTCGGGCATGCTCGCGAAGCGCCACAGGCCGCGGTACAGGCCCGTCCACCACAGCACCAGCGCCTGCGCGCCGAGCACCACGGGAAGCTCGGGCGCGAACACCGGCACCGGCTCGGCATCGGGCACGAAGGCAAAGCGCAGCACGTTGGCCACGTACCAGGCCAGCCACACCATGACCAGGTCGTGCAGGACCACGGCCAGGCGCGGGTGGATGCCGCCAATCAGCGATTTGTAGGTCATCGGATCAATCCCTTGATTCGCGCGCGCCGCCGCAGCATCGATTTGCCCTGCCACCAGAGCACGGCCGCCAGCAGCAGGACCGCGCCGGCGATGGCCGGTGCCGCCTCGGGCCACCGCCATGCGGCGGCGCAGGCGGGCAGCACGACGAAAAGATTCCAGGCCAGATAGCCCAGCGCCACCGCCGCATGGCTGCACCCGGAGCGGACAAGCCACTGGTAGAGGTGTTCGCGGTGCGCAGTGTACCAACGCCGTCCCGTGTACACGCGCCACGCCAGCGTAAGTCCGGCATCCACCAGAATGGCCGAAGGCAGGATCAGCAGGCACGCGGCGCGCCCCGGCGCGAGCACGAGCGCGGCGAGCAGCAGCGCGCCGCACGCCAGCCCCAGCGCCCCGCTGCCGACGTCCCCGAGGAAGATCGCCGCGCGCGGCGCGTTGAAGGGAAGGAACCCCGCGCAGGCACCCGCCAGCGCCAGCGACACGCCGGCCAGCGGACGCGCCAGCAGCGCAGCCTCGCCTTCCACGCCCGCAAGCACCCAGGCCAGCGCCAGGCCCAGCCACAGGCACTGGCTCGCCAGCAGCCCGTTGCTGCCGTCGATGAAGTTCCACGCGTTGATGCAGCCGACCAGCCAGAACACCGCCAGGGCGGCGAACGGCAGGACCAGGGCCGTATCCGCAGCGCCCGCCAGCGGCAGCCAGACGCCGACCAGCACGAGCGCCGCCAGCGCGTGTACCACGATGCGCACGCGCGCCGACAGCGGCCGGTGGTCGTCGATCCATCCCACCAGCGCCACGGACAGCAGCGCGACACCCAGCGCCAGCGGCACGCGCGGCTGTGGCCAGTCGAGCAGCGTCATCCCGAGGAGCAGCGTCAGCACGATGGCGATGCCACCGCCGCGCGGGGTGGGCGCGCTGTGGCTGCGGCGCTGGCCGGGCAGATCCAGGAGCTGGTGCCAGCGTGCATAGCGCAGCGCCAGCACGGTGAACGCCGCGCTCGTGACGAGGCATCCGATGACGAGCAGGAGCGCGTCCAGCGCGGGCGGTGCCATCATTCGCCGAATGCACCGTGGACCGGCCGCACCGTGCCCCAGCGCTTGCAGCTCGGGCACTGCCAGTGGTGCGCGCGCGCGCCGAAGCCGCAGTGGCCGCAGCGGTAGGCGGCGGCGCTGGCCACCAGCTGCTCGCTCAGCTCGCGCACCACGCGCAGGGTGGCCTCCGAATCCTGATCCGTGCGCCGCAGGCCCAGGTCGATCAACGCGTTCTGGCCGCGCACCGAAGGTCGGCGCTGCAGCTGGCGGATCAGGAACTGTGCGGCAGCCGCATCGCCATCGTCTTCCTGTATCAGCCGCGCCAGCGCCAGCATCGGCGAGACGCCGGCGGAGCGCTCCACCATCTCGGCCAGAAAGGCGCGCGCTCGGCTGCGCTCGCCGAGGCGCTCCCAGGCCCCGAGCAGCGACTGGAGTACTTCGGGCAAGTAATCCACGTCATGTCGCGCCACCCGCTCGAAGGCGCGGATCGCGCCCGCATCGTCGCCCGCATCGAGCGCCATGCGTCCTTCGATGATCCCGGCGCGCGCACTGTGCGAATCGACCTCGGCGGCATCGCGCAGGTGGGCCACTGCGGCCGCGGTGTCCTTGCGCGCCAGCGCCGCCTCGGCCAGTTCGCAATGGAATTGCGCCAACAGGCGTCCCATCGGCTCGCCGGTGGCCGCCTCGTAGCGGCGCGCATGGTCGATCGCCTTGGGCCAGTCGCGCTCCTGCTGGTAGATCGAGATCAGGTGTCGCAAGGCCTTGGGGGCGACCTGATCAAACTGGCCCAGGTCGATGAACAGCGCCTCGGCGCGATCCAGCAGCCCGGCGCGCATGAAGTCCTCGCCCAGTTCCAGCACCGCCTGGACCCGCTGCGCCTCGGTCAGCCGCGGGCGCTCCATGAGGTTCTGGTGGATGCGGATGGCGCGATCCACTTCCCCGCGACGGCGGAACAGGTTGCCGAGCGCAAAGTGGGTTTCCACCGTGTCCTTGTCGACTTCGGCGATCTGCAGGAAGACCTCGATGGCCTTGTCGGGCTGCTCGTTGAGCAGGAAGTTGAGGCCGCGAAAATAGTTCGACGACAGGCGGCTGACGCGCTGGCCACCGCGCCGCTCCGCACCGCGCCGCCCGATCAGCCAGCCGGAAAGCGCCGCCACCGGCAGCAGCGCCAGCACCCACCAGACCGACTGCAGCGCCGGGCTCATGGATCTTCTGGAAACGCCGTCGGGGTGGACGGAGCGAGCGCGGTGGTGCCCCGGCGATCCCGCCCGAAGGCGCGAATGCGCCGCTGCTGCGGCCAGATCACGGCAACCCAGAGCACCAGTGCGGCGATCAAGGCTCCGCCCAGGCAGGCCCCGATCAGCGCCACGCCCAGCGGCACTTCGACCTGCCAGCTGTAGAAGTCGAGTACCACGTCGATTGGATTGAGGGCACCAAAGACAATGCCCGCCAGCAGGAATGCGGCGGCAAGTATCAGCGATAGAAGACGCATGCCGGGCCTCGCGGGGAAAACATCCCCTCAAGCTTAGCCGATTGCCGGCATGGGCCGCAGGCTGCGCTCGGATCGGCCATGAACGGATCGGGCGCGACGCGCCCTGCCGGCATGGAATCAGTCGGCGCCGGCGTCCTGCGGCAGCGGCACCACGGCGTTGACCCGCTCGCGCAGCTCCTTGCCCGGCTTGAAATGGGGCACGTGCTTGCCCGGCAGGGCCACGGATTCGCCGGTCTTGGGATTGCGCCCGATGCGCGGCGGACGGTAGTGCAACGAGAAGCTGCCGAAACCACGGATCTCGATGCGGTCACCATTGGCGAGCGAAGCGCTCATCTGCTCCAGCAGGGTCTTGACGGCCAGGTCCACGTCATCGGACTTCAGGTGAACCTGCCTCGCGGCAAGAATCTCGATGAGTTCGGACTTGGTCATGACGCATTCCCCCCCAGGGATGGTGCAACACATGGAACCGGGCCCGGCATGACCCGGCGAACCGGATCATGCCGAAACCCTGCAACGCTTACTCGGACTTGCCGCCCAGCTGCTCGCGCAGGAGCGCGCCCAGCTTGGTGGTGCCGCCGGAGGCGCTCTGGTACTCGGCCAGGGTCTCCGCCAGCTCGGCGTCGTCCTTGGCGCGGATGGAGAGCTGCAGCGTGCGTCCCTTGCGATCCAGGCCGATGTACTTGGCCTCGACCTCGTCACCGACCTTGAGGTGCTGGGTGGCGTCCTCGACACGCTCCTTGGCGATGTCGTTGGCGCGCACATAGCCCTCGATACCTTCGGCCAGCTCGATCGTGGCACCACGGGGATCGACTTCCTTCACCGTGCCGGTGACGACGCTGCCCTTCGGATGCGCGGCCATGTACTGGCCGAACGGATCCTGCTCGAGCTGCTTGACGCCCAGCGAGATGCGCTCGCGCTCCGGATCGACCGCCAGCACCACCGCCTCGACCGTATCGCCCTTCTTGAACTGGCGGACCAGCTCTTCGCCGGTGGCGTTCCAGGAGATGTCGGAGAGGTGCACCAGGCCGTCGATGCCGCCGTCCAGGCCCACGAAGATGCCGAAGTCGGTGATCGACTTGATCTGGCCGGAGACCTTGTCGCCCTTCTTGAAGATGGCGGCGAAAGCTTCCCACGGGTTGGAGCGGGTCTGCTTGATGCCCAGCGAGATGCGGCGACGCTCCTCGTCCACGTCCAGGACCACGACCTCGGTCTCGTCACCCACCTGCACCACCTTGGAGGGATTGACGTTCTTGTTGGTCCAGTCCATTTCCGACACGTGCACCAGACCCTCGACGCCCGGCTCGATCTCGACGAAGCAGCCGTAGTCGGTGACGTTGGACACCTTGCCGAACAGGCGCGCGCCGGTCGGGTAACGGCGGGCGATGTTGTCCCACGGATCCTCGCCCAGCTGCTTCAGGCCCAGCGACACGCGGTTGCGCTCGCGGTCGAACTTGAGCACGCGCACCTTCATTTCCTGGCCCACTTCCACCACTTCGGACGGGTGGCGCACGCGCTTCCACGCCATGTCGGTGATGTGCAGCAGACCATCGATGCCGCCCAGGTCCACGAACGCGCCGTAGTCGGTGAGGTTCTTGACCACGCCGTCCACGATCGCGCCTTCCTGCAGGCGCTCGAGCAGCTGCTCGCGCTCTTCCGAATGCTCGCTCTCGACCACCGCGCGGCGGGAGACGACGACATTGTTGCGCTTGCGATCGAGCTTGATGATCTTGAACTCGAGTTCCTTGCCCTCGAGATAGACCGGGTCGCGCACCGGGCGCACGTCGACCAGCGAACCAGGCAGGAACGCGCGCACGTCCTTGACGTCGACGGTGAAGCCGCCCTTGACCTTGCCGCTGATGCGGCCGGTGATGATCTCGCCGGCCTCCATGGCCTCTTCGAGCTCGTCCCACACCATGGCGCGCTTGGCCTTCTCGCGCGAGAGCACGGTCTCGCCGAAGCCGTTTTCGAGGGAGTCGAGGGCGACCTTGACCTCGTCGCCGATCCCCACGTCGATTTCACCGGCCTCGTTACGGAACTGTTCGATCGGGACGATGCCCTCGGACTTGAGTCCGGCGTTGATCACGACCACGTCGTTGCGTACGTCCACCACGACGCCGATCACGATGGCGCCGGGCTTGAGCTTGGACAGCTTTTCGCTCTCTTCGAACAGTTCTGCGAATGATTCAGTCATTGGATGTTTACTCGGTTGGACACACGGGCCACGCGCACGCGACCCACCTGGTTGAAAAGAAAAAACACCCGGCGGCCGCCCGGCCCCGGGACCTCCTGCAACACGAAAACCTCCGACGCCAAGCGAGGTGCCGTAACGAAATCAGCGTCCCGGCGAGGTGACCATCGCCAGGACCCGTTCGACGACTGCTTCGACGGGGATGCCAGTGGAATCCACGAGAACCGCATCGGGCGCTGCCTTCAACGGTGCCACAACGCGTTGCGCATCGCGCGCATCGCGCGCCTGGATTTCGCGCAGCAGGACGTCAATTGTAACCTCAAGTCCTTTATCACTCAACTGCTTATGCCGGCGGCGGGCGCGTTCCTCGGCGCTGGCCGACAGGAACACCTTGTGCGCCGCTTCCGGGAACACCACGGTGCCCATGTCGCGCCCGTCGGCCACCAGTCCCGGCGGACGCAGGAAATCGCGCTGCTTCTGGAACAGCGCGGCGCGCACTTCGGGCACGGCGGCGATGGCCGAGGCCGCCGCGCCGGCGGTTTCAGTGCGCAACTCGTCGGTCGCATCGGTGCCATCGACCAGCACCCGCGGTTCGGCACTGCCGTCGGTACGGAACTCGATCACGGTGTCGCGGGCCAGCCGCGCGAGCGCGGCCGGATCGGACAGGTCGGCATTGGCCCAGCCCGCGGCGACTCCGACCGCGCGGTACAGCGCGCCCGAATCCAGATAGTGCCAGCCCAGCCGCTGCGCCACGATGCGGCTGATCGTGCCCTTGCCCGACCCGGAGGGGCCGTCGATCGTCAGGATCGGCACATCCGCACTCATCCGGCCACCCGCGCGATCGCATCCGCCACGTAGTCGAGGTTGGCCTCGTTCAGCGCGCTGACGCAGATGCGTCCGGACGACACCGCGTAAATGGCGAACTCATCGCGCAGGCGCTGCACCTGGGCCGGACTCAGGCCCGAATAGGTGAACATGCCGGCCTGGCGGTTGATGAATGCGAACTCCGGATGCCCGAGCGCCGCCAGCCGCGCGACCAGGCCGTTGCGCATCGCCTTGATGCGCCCGCGCATCTGGCCGACCTCCTCCTCCCACTGGGCGCGAAGGTCCGGGTCGCCAAGGATCGTCGCCACCAGCGCCGCGCCGTGGGTCGGCGGGTTGGAGTAGTTCGCGCGGATGGTCTGCTTGACCTGCGAACGCACGCGCCGGGCCTCATCGGCCGAGGCGCACACCAGCGACAGCACGCCGACGCGCTCGCCGTAAAGCGAAAACGATTTGGAACAGGAGTTGGCCACCAGCAGGTTTTCCACACCCGCCTCCAGAAGGATCGCGATGCCCTGCGCATCTTCCGCGATGCCGCGGTCAAAGCCCTGGTAGGCCATGTCCACGAACGGCAGCAAGCCGCGATCGCGCACCGCGCCGGCCACTTCGCGCCACTGCGCGGTGGAAAGATCGGCCCCGGTCGGGTTGTGGCAGCAGGCGTGCAGCAGCACCACGGTGCCGGCATCCATGGCCCGCAGCGCCGCCAGCATCGCGGGGAAATCCACCCCGTGGCTGTCTGCGTGGTAATAGGGATAGTTGCCGATCTCGAAGCCGGCGGCGCGGAACAAGACCTGGTGGTTGGGCCAGCTCGGCTGGCTGATGGTCACCTTCGCGAAAGGCAGCGTCGCCTTGAGAAAGTCGGCACCCACGCGCAGCGCGCCGGTGCCGCCCAGCGTCTGTGCCGTCACCACCCGCCCTTCGGCTGCGGCAGCGCAGTCCTCGCCGAACACCAGGCGCTGGGTGGCGCTGTCGTAATCGGGCAGCCCGTCGATGGGGATGTAGCTGCGCGCCCTGCGCCGGGCGGTCAGAGTGGCTTCGGCGCGCATCACCGACTCGGGCAAGACCTGCCGGCCGTCGGCGTCGTAATACACGCCCACCCCGAGATTCACCTTGGGGCTGCGCGGATCGGCGAGCCAGGCATCGGTCAGGCCCAGAATGGGATCGTCGGGGGCGAGGGCCACGGAAGAAAAGAAGGACACGGCGCGAATCCATGAAAACGGGGAGGAGTTTTCGGCCGTTTACCCGCAAGCCGACCGCCTATTGGATCATCGACCGCACCCGGAAGGCAAAGCACGCATCCGCGCCATCGGCAGCGCATCGCCATCCGGGTGCCGGCACCCGCTGCGCCGATCGGTCAGGGCTGGACGCGGACCTCGGACTCCAGCTTTCGAATCGCACGCACGCGGCAGGAATCGGGCCCAATGCCGGGCCGGTCGAGCACGACGATCTCCCAGCCCATCGCATCGCTGGTGCAGATCATCGACGAGCCGCTCACGCTGCGCAGCGCGATGCGCTGGGTCCAGTCCACGTCGGGACAGTAGCCCAGGAGGGTCAGCTCGTACTCGTCCTTCACGCCCACGCGCAGGCGCACCGTGGTGGCGTCCACGGGCGTGAAGCCGGACACCCGGCCCGAGGAAAAACAGTCGCGTTGAGGCGCCTCCGCCGCCGTTCCGCCGCGGCTGGCGCACCCTGACAGCGCGAGCGCGGCCGCCAGGACTGCCACCGATCCGATCCATGCTTTCACGACGCACCTCCTTCCTGCCATCACCTGCCGGCACGCTAAACCCCCGTCGCGCGCGTGCCAAGCCGCCCGGCGTGCGGCGGCGTCCCGCGATTCAGCCACCGGCACGATTGGCCCGGGAACCGCCATGATTTCCGACCCGCGGTCGTGGCAGTCTTTCGCGATGCGTCCTGTTTCCACCTTCCACGCCGCGCGATGGCTGCTCGCGGCCCTGCTGCTGGCGGCGTCCCTGCTCGCCCTGGACCGGGCGTTCCCGCTACCCCTGCCCGACATCCAGCGCGATGGCGCGAGCGTGGTGCTGGCACATGACGGCACGCCGCTGCGCGCCTTTGCCGACGCCGAAGGCGTGTGGCGCTATCCGGTCGAATCCACGGAAGTCTCGCCGCTGTATCTCCAGGCTCTCATCACCTACGAGGACCGCTGGTTCTTCCGCCACCGTGGAATCAACCCGTTTGCGACCCTGCGTGCCACGGTGCAGGCGCTGTGGCATCGGAAGATCGTCTCGGGCGGCTCCACGCTGACGATGCAGGTTGCGCGCCTGATCGAGCCGATTCCGCATTCCTGGAGCGGAAAACTGCGCCAGATGGCGCGCGCCCTGCAGCTCGAATGGCACCTGGACAAGGACGAGATCCTCACCCTTTACCTCAACTACGCGCCCTTCGGGGGAACCCTGCAGGGCGTGCAGGCGGCAAGCTACGGCTATCTGGGCAAACCGGCCTCGGAACTCTCCCGGGCCGAAGCCGCCCTGCTCGCGGTGCTGCCGCAGTCGCCCAGCCGGCTGCGCCCGGACCGCTGGCCGGAACGCGCGCAGCGGGCACGCGACAAGGTGCTCGATCGCATGGTCGCGCAGGGCGCATGGCGCGCGGCGGACGTCGCCGACGCGCGCGTCGAACAGGTTTCGGCGCGCCGGCTCCAGCCGCCCCTGCACGCCGCGCTCGCGGCCGAACGCCTGCGCCGCGACAATCCGCGCAGCCGCCGCATCCGCTCCACGCTGGATGCCGACCTCCAGGTGCGCATCGAGTCGCGCGTGGCCGACTGGGTCGATCGCCTGCCACCGCGCACCTCGGCCGCGGTCATCGTTGCCCGAACCGACAGCATGGAAGTGCTGGCCTACGTCGGTGCCGCGCGCTTCGGCGACGATGCCAGCTTCGGCCACATCGACATGGCGCGCGCCTGGCGTTCGCCCGGCTCCACCCTCAAGCCATTCCTCTACGGGCTGGCGCTCGACGACGGCCTCATCCACTCGCAGAGCCTGCTGGTGGACGCGCCGCAGGCGTTCGGCGGTTACCGTCCGGGCAACTTCGATCAGCGCTTTCGCGGCCCCGTCGCCGCACACGACGCGCTGCGCGAATCGCTCAACGTGCCGGCCGTGGCGTTGCTCGACGCCGTGGGCCCGGCGCGCTTCAGCGCGCGCATGGCGCATGCCGGCGCGCCGCTGCGCCTGCCGCGCGGCAGCGAACCGAATCTGGCGATGATCCTGGGCGGCACCGAGGCACGCCTGGAGGATCTCGTCGGTGCCTACGCCGCGCTGCAGCGCGAGGGCCTCGCCGCGCGCCCGCGCCTGATCGCCGACGAGCCCCTGCGGGAACGCCGCCTGCTCTCGCCCGGTGCTGCATGGATCGTGCGCCAGATGATTTCCGACACCGCCCGCCCCGGCACGCTGGAAGAACGCATCGACACCTCGCGCCGCGCGAACCTGGCGTGGAAAACGGGCACCAGCTACGGTTTCCGCGACGCCTGGGCCATCGGTGCCGCGCCGGGAGCGATCATCGGCGTATGGATCGGCCGCCCCGACGGCACGCCGCTGCCCGGCCAGTACGGTGCCATCACCGCCCTGCCCCTGCTGTTCGCCATCAACGACATGCTTCCGCGAACGCTGCAGGCCGCGGCGTCATCCGCACCGGCCAGCGTCGGCACCGCCACGATCTGCTGGCCGCTGGGCCAGCGCGAGGACGCCACGCTTCCCGAACACTGCGTGCGCCGGCACGCCGCCTGGGTGCTGGACGGCACGATTCCACCGACCCTGCCCGGCCCGACGCATGCGGCACCCGCACCCGTCTCCTACCGTCGCGACCGGCACAGCGGCCAGCGCCTGGGCGATGCGTGCAGCCGCCCGCACGCGGACGAGCTGGCCAGCCTCGCTCCGTGGCCGCCCCTGGTCCTGCCCTGGCTGGCGGCGGGCGAGCGCCGCCAGGCGACCCTGCCGGCGCTGGCCCCGGACTGCGTCGACACCGCAGAACCCGTACAGGCGCTGCAGATCGTCGGCCTGGTGGACGGCGCGGTGCTGCGCAGCCCCGGCAACCGGCAACGCGCCCCGGAGGTCACCCTGCGCGCACTGGGTACCGGCGAGACCGTGCAGTGGCTGCTGGATGGACGCCTTGTGGCACACAGCCGCAGCGGCAGCACCGTGCAACTGCGATTCGACCAGGCTGGCCCGCAGCGGCTCGTGGCCATCGACGCCCAGGGCCGCTATGCCAGCATCGACCTGCGGGTGCTCGATGATGGGCGAGAACGAAACGCCACGGATACCCTCGGTCCTGTTGACAGAACCCGGCCGACGCCGTAAATTGCGCGGCTCGCCCGCCGGCTCGGCGAGCGGTTCGACACCTTGCCCAGGTGGCGGAATTGGTAGACGCACTAGTTTCAGGTACTAGCGGGTAAAACCGTGGAGGTTCGAGTCCTCTCCTGGGCACCACGAAATGACTTTCCGCTTGGCGTTCAGCGGGTAGTGGCGCAGATTTTCCGCCCACTTCTCCTCGTGCCTTGCGCGGCGGCGAAACCGTCGAAGCGGCTGGTTCCTTTTCTGAGCGTGCGGATCACCTCGATCTTGACGAACAGCATCGATCTCCGCATAATTTCACGTCTTGTGCGCCCGTAGCTCAGCTGGATAGAGCACCAGGCTACGAACTTGGGGGTCGGGAGTTCGAATCTCTCCGGGCGCGCCACAAGAATGACTGAAGGGTCAGTGTCTTACGGCACTGGCCCTTCTGCTTTTCCGGGCTGAAGCGCCTGTGACGGCTCCTGTGGCAGTGCCGCGTCTTCACCGCTGCCGTACACGGACTCCTTGGCTTGGTGATCCGATGCCTGCCCGAGCTGCTGGTTTGAAGCAGCTGCCCCAACGGAAACGCGGCGCAGCGTTTCACCGACGACCTGGCCGGGCAGCAACCGCCTGCGTGAACATCCTGCCTGGCGTCACGCCGGTGTACCGCTGGAAGGTTGGTCCCGCTACTTCCCGCGATTCTTCCCAAGGTTACGCCTCCCACCATCGTCGAAGAACCTGGGCCGGAATTCGCCGTCGAATTCGCGCAGGAAGTTCCCGAGACTGTCGTCAACCTTCCAGCGCCAGTTGGACGCGAGGCGAGCCGGAACCGGGATACGTGCCTGCCTTGACGGTGAGCGTAGGCTTTGTGGAGACGCCGCCCAAGACTTTGAGGACGCTTTCAAGATCCTAGGCAAGGAGCGGAACGACATGTCCGAAGCTTCTTCCGCCAAGCCGTTTTCCGGGCGCTGTGCTAGTCAATCACGTCGTCCTGGGCAAGGCGCGCAATGGCGTCGTTCCATTGGGACAAATCCGGGGCAAACGAGAACTTGTTCCGTCCGGAAACTCAGGCCACCCTGTGGCAGGATCAAAAAGAAAAAGCCTGCAAGTCATTGAACTTGCAGGCTTTATAGTGGTGGAGCCAGGGAGGATCGAACTCCCGACCTCGTCATTGCGAACGACGCGCTCTCCCAGCTGAGCTATGGCCCCATGCGAGCGCGGCATTGTAGCCATTTTTCGGTCTCGCTGACAAGGCGGCCGTTGGCGGGCGTGCATCTGCGCGGGTCGGGCGCGAACCGCGCCCATCGCAGCACCGCCGAACCACCCTTCCCGTTGGCATTGCCGTGCCGGGCCTGCTGATCTCCGATCCGGTTGCGTCGGCCCGCGCATGCGTGTCTACTTGAAGCCAACACCAGAGATCGCACGCGGCAGGATCTGCGGCGGAGCTATCCGGGAAAGTACCAACACTCGGGAGAGGAATCGTGAAGCGGATCGTTCTCGCATTGGGCGTTGTGCTGGTCCTGGGCTTGGCACCTGCAGCGGGAGCGCTGGCTGCCAACTATCGCCTTGCGGTCGAGCCCATGTACCCACCCGACCAGGCGCAGGAAGTCTACAAACCGCTCATCGACTATCTGAGCCGCACCACCGGCCACCGCTTCCAGCTGGTTGTCTCGCGCAACTATCACACCTACTGGCGCGACCTCAGGAACAACAGCCCGGTGGACTTTGCCTTCGACGACCCGCACTTCGTCGACTTCCGCATCCAGCGCTTCGGCTTCGTGCCGGTCGCGCGCAATGCCCAGCCCACGGTCTACGCGCTGCTCGGTCAGCCCGAGCTGGAGGGCGAGAATGTCCGCGCCCTGATCGGCATGCCGGTTGCCTGCATGCCCTCTCCCAGCCTCGGTTTCGCGCTGCTCGGCGAGATGTACGGCAACAACCCCCTGGCCCAGCCGGATATCCGCTCCGAGGCGATTTCCTGGCGCGACGGCGTGGAAATGGTGTTCGCCGGCGAAGTACAGGGCGCGATGGTGCCCGGCTATCTGGCCGAAACCTATTACAACCTGCCCACGCTCGCCCGCACCAGGCCGCTGCCGGGCAAGGCGTTCACCGCATCACCCAAGGTACCGGCCGAAGACGTGGCCTCAGTCGCCAAGGCGCTTGAAACACTGCACGAGGACGCCGAGCTCTATGACGTCCTTGCCGAGTTGGGTGCCCCCCGTTTCGAACCCGCGACGGCGGCGGAGTACGCGGGGCTGGAGAAGATTCTGAGCGGTTTTTACGGCTACCGGACGGCCCCGAAGCCAGGCCAGGGAGCCGCAGTGGAAGCCGAGGCTGCCGACGGCAACTGAGCGACACGACGCAGCGCGGGTTTCAGGACGCGGCCTCTGCTGCTCAGGGGGCCTGCGCGGGCGCATCCTGCGCCCCGGTTTCGCCAAAAGCCGCTGCCAGATCCCGGTAGGCGCGACGCTGTGCGTCGTTCTCCGCTGCCGGGGCCCGCACCTCGAGCACCACGAACTGGTCGCCGGCGGGCTTTCCCGCAAGGCCGCGACCGCGAAGCCGCAGGCGCTTGCCGCTCCCCGAACCCGCCGGCACGTTCAGGCTGACCGAACCGCCGAGAGTGGGCACATCGAGGGCTCCGCCCAGCGCCGCCAGCCACGGCGGCACGGCGCGCCGCACGATCACGTCGCGCCCGTCCAGTTCAAACACCGGATGCGGCCTGTAGCCGATCTCGATCAACAGATCGCGTCCGCCCGCGCCCTGACCCTTGAGGCGAATGTTCTGCCCGGGCGCGATGCCGGCCGGGATCCGGATGTCGAGCGTCCGTCCGCCCACCTCGACCCGCGTCTGCCCGCCGGCATGGGCAGTTTCCAGATCGATGTCCAGACGGGCGCGTGAATCCGCCGGCGCGCGCGCGCGCGCGCCGGCACCGTGACCCGTGCGCGCGCGTCCGAACAGCGATTCGAAGAAGTCGCTGAAACCGCTCTCGCCGAAGCCCTCGAAGTCTTCGCGCGTGTAACCCTGTCCGCCCGAGTTCGGCGGCTGATAGCTGTCGCCCGGGCGATAGCCGCTGGCGCGCAGGCGGTCATACTCGGCGCGGCGTTCGGCATTGCCCAGCACCTCGTACGCTTCGCTGACCGACTTGAACCGCTCCTCGGCGTCGGGCTCCTTGCTCACGTCCGGGTGATACTTGCGTGCGAGCCGGCGATAGGCCGACTTGACCGCCTTCTCGTCGGCACCCGGCTCGACGCCCAGCACGCTGTAGTAATCCTTGAATTCCATGTCCTGCCCCTGCTCCGCCTCCTTCAGCGTCGCGCGATGATACCCATTGCGTCATTCGATGCCGCACGGGCCGCCATGCAAAGCGGCCTGCGAGGTTGCCCGCGCAGGCCGCTGTCCAGACCTCGATCCACCCGGCGACCGCGCCGCCGCCGTGCCTGACGCCTTACTGCACCTGGATGCGGCGCGGCGTGGTTTCGGGCTTCTTCGGGATGCTGATCTCCAGCACGCCGTTGCGCCCGCTTGCGGTGATGCCCTCGGCATCGGCGCTGTCGGGCAGCGAGAAGCGGCGGTGGAACACGCCCTGCGAACGCTCCACGCGGGTGAAGCGCGGGCCCTCGTCAGTCTCGAACGTGGATCGCTCACCCTTGATCGTCAGGATGCCCTTGTCCATATGGATTTCGATGTTCGCCGGGTCCACGCCCGGGATGTCGGCGAGGATCACGAAACGCGCGTCCTCTTCCTTGATGTCGACGCGCGGTGCCCACTGGCTGGTCACGACGTTGCTCTGGTCGGACTCGGCATCGTGCAGCACGCGATCGAAAAGCTGCTTGAACTCCACCGGCCAGCCGTACTGCGTAGCCAGGCGGGAGAGGGGATTCTGGAATGTGCTCATGGGACGCTCCTTTCAGCTGAAGTGGGACGGCACACCTGCCGCGTAACTCAGCAAATGGAGCTCGATCCGCGCTTCTCAAGGCCGCGCCCATCGGACGCAGTCGGGCATCCGCCGGCGTTTGGCCGTGCTTCAGGTTCGCGCCGCGCTCACGCGACGGCCGACAGCCGCCGCAAGGTGTCCTGCACGTCGCCGGGCTGGATCGAACCGTTCCAGTCCTCCATCAACACCGCATAAAGCAGGGTCTCGAACTGCCGCGCGAAGCGGCGCGCGACCCAACCCGGATCGGGAATCGACTTGGCGTCGGCGATCAATCCGAAGTGCACCCGGCCCTGGTAGCTCAGGATCGACAGGCCAACCCCGATGCCGCCGGTCTGCGGCACCCAGAACATGAACTCGGTGATGGGCGCGCCGGCAAGATAGAGCGGCATCTGCGGGCCCGGGACGTTGGTCGCCACCGCGGACGCCTTGCGGCTGAAAATGTCGAGCGCGATGCGCTGCACGGGCGTGGGCGTCATGCCCAGCGTGGCGAGCGCGCCGAAGGTCATCAGCGCCTGGCGCGAGGACTTGATGCGGTTCATGTTTTCGGCCACAGCCAGCACGCGCGCGACCGGATTGGCCTGCCCCACAGGCAGTTCGAGGAACACCAGGCCGAAGTGGTTGCCGAGCTTCTTCGCGTGTTCGAGCGGTCGCAGATTGACCGGCACCGTGGCGCGCAGGATCAGGCCGTCGGGATCCTCGTCGCGCTCGACCAGGTAGTCGCGCAGCGCGCCCGCGGCACACGCCAGCAGCACGTCGTTGACCGTGCACCCCAGCACGCGCCCGACCGTCTTGACCTCGTCCAGGCTGAGCGGCTCGGCCCAGGCGCAGCGCTTGATGACGCCCAGCGGCCGCTTCAGCGCGGTGGGCGGATCGTCGCTCAGGGTCAGCGCCTGTGCCAGCTCGCGCGCGATTTCGCCGCCCTCGCGCGCAATCACCGTCGCCAGCCCCGGATCGCGGTAGAGCGCACGGCTGCCGTCGAGCACCCTGCCGCCGAGCTTCATCGCCTGATCGACCTGGCGCCGGCCGGGGTAGAAGAAACGGCGGGTGATCCTGTCCCCGTCCTGCTTGAGCCAGGCATCGGCCAGATTCTCGTCGGGCGCGGGCTCGGGCGAAACATCGGTGAGCGAGAGCAGCACCTGGACCAGGGCAATCCCGTCGGCGTAGCAGTGGTGCACGCGCGCGATCAGGGCGCTGCCGCCGTTGTAGTTTTCCACCAGATGGAACTGCCACAGCGGCTTGGAATGATCCAGCGCGGTGGACGCCAGCTGGCTGACCAGCCGCTGCAGCTCGGCGGTTCCCGCCTCGCCCGGCAGCGCGGTCAGGCGCACGTGCCATTCCAGATCGAAATCCGCGTCGGTCTCCCAGTGGCAGGAGGTGCCCGCATCGACGGCCTTCTGACGGAAGCGACGGAACGCCAGGAACCGCTCGCCGATGAGCTGGCGCAGCGCGGTGATCGACAGGCGCTGGCCGAACATCAGGACGCCGGTGATCATCATGAGGTTCGTGGGTTTTTCCATCCGCAGCCACGCGGTGTCCACCTTGGACATGGCTTCGCGCCCGTACCTGCTGCCGTAGGTCATCACCGTTTCCGATCCCGTTGTCGTCCGGCGATGGTGCCCGCGCGTCCCGGAGCCGTCAATGCGGACCCGGGGTGCCGAACCGCGCGGTCGGCGGGCAGCGATCAGAGCGCCGGTTCCCACTCCGCATGGAACACCTGCCAGCCATCATCGCCATCGCGCCAGTGGCTTTCCACCGTCCAGGGGCGCGCGCTGTCCGGCAGCAGGCCACCGCTGCCGCCCGTGGCCATCACGCTGAACTTCACCGTGGCGCGCTCACCGTGCAGGCTGACATCCAGCGGCCCCAGCGTCACGCCGATCGCGGCGTGGCGCAGCACCTGCACCCGCACGAGGTTGCGCAGACCGGTGCGGTCCAGCCCGGACCCGCCGGCGAAGTCGTCGGCCACGCCCGCCATGAAACCAGAAACTTCGCGCGCCTCGAGCGCCTGCTGCATTTCGGCGATGCGCTCGCGCAGGCGCGCTTCCGGCGGCGGGCGGGAGCACCCGGCAAGGCCCAGAATCACCAGCAGCACCGCGGCGGCGGCCCGAATCGCGCCACGCCACGCAAAACAACGATCCATTCGCCTTGCCCCGCCCGTTTCGCCTGTGCTCCAATCGGAAAACATACCGCGAACGCCCTGCGCGCGCAGGCTTTCGCCCCAAGAAGACCGCGGAGGAAGGCACCCATGAGCATCGAGCGTCCCTGGCTGGCGAATTATCCCAAAGGCGTCCCGGAACAGATCGATCTCAGCCAGTTCAAATCGGTGCCCGACGTGCTTGCCGTGGCCTGCCGCGACTTCGCCGCCCGCCCGGCCTACGAAAACCTGGGGCGCACCCTGAGCTATGCGCAGATCGACGCGCTGAGCCAGCAGTTCGCCGCCTACCTCCTGCACGGGCTAAAGCTCAAGAAGGGCGACCGCGTCGCCATCATGCTGCCGAACGTGCTGCAGTACCCCATCGCCATCTTCGGCGCGCTGCGCGCCGGGCTCACGGTGGTCAACACCAATCCGATGTATACCGCACGCGAGCTCAAGCATCAGCTGGTCGACTCGGGGGCTTCGGCCATCGTCGTGCTGGACAACTTCGCCGCCACGCTCTCGGAAGTGCTGCACGACACCCCGATCCGCCAGGTTGTCACCACCGGCGTCGGCGACCTGCTGGGCTTTCCCAAGGGCACCCTGGTCAACCTCACGCTCAAGTACGTGAAGAAGGCGATCCCCGAGTTCCACATTCCCGGTGCCATACGCTTCAACGATGCGCTCTCGCAGGGCGCCGGCAAGGCGTTGCCGTCGATCACGCTCTCGCATGAGGACATCGCTTTCCTGCAGTACACCGGCGGCACCACCGGCGTGGCCAAGGGCGCAATGCTCACCCACGGCAATCTCGTGGCCAACATGCAGCAGGCGGCCGCGTGGCTCGGCAGCAACGTCAAGCCCGGCGACGAGCACATCATCACGGCGCTGCCGCTCTACCACATCTTCGCGCTGACGGCGAACTGCCTGGTCTTCATGAAATTCGGCGGTCTCAACCATCTCATCACCAACCCGCGCGACATGGCGGGCTTCGTGAAGACCCTCTCGCGCATTCCCTTCACCGCCATCACCGGCGTCAACACCCTGTTCAACGGCCTGCTCAACACGCCAGGCTTCAGGAACCTGGATTTCTCCCACCTGCACCTGACCCTGGGCGGCGGCATGGCGGTGCAGCGCGCCGTGGCCGAACGCTGGAAACAGGCCACCGGCATCACCTTGGTGGAAGCCTACGGCCTCACCGAGACCTCCCCCGCGGCCTGCATCAACCCGATGAACCTGGCCGACTACAACGGCTCCATCGGCCTGCCGATCCCCTCCACCGACTGCTGCGTGATGGACGAGGAAAACCGCATCCTGCCCATGGGCGAAGTGGGCGAGCTGTGCGTGCGCGGGCCGCAGGTCATGGCCGGCTACTGGCAGCGCCCGGAGGATACCGCCGCGGTCCTTTCCGCCGACGGCTGGCTGCACACAGGCGACATGGCGAAGATGGACGCCAAGGGGTTCTTCTACATCGTCGACCGCAAGAAGGACATGATCCTGGTCTCAGGCTTCAACGTGTACCCCAACGAGATCGAGGATGTCGTTGCACAGATTCCCGGCGTGCTGGAAGTCGCGGCGGTCGGCGTCCCGGACGAAAAATCGGGCGAAGCGGTGAAGCTCGTCGTGGTGCGCAAGGATCCGGGCCTGACCGCGGACGACATCCGCAACTTCTGCCGCGCCGAACTGACCGGCTACAAGCAGCCGCGCATCATCGAGTTCCGTACCGAGCTGCCCAAGTCCAACGTCGGCAAGATCCTGCGGCGGGAATTGCGCGACAGCGCGCCGCACACATCCAACGGCACGCACTGAGTCCTTCAGCGCCTTCAGCGGATGCCAAGCCCGCGCGGCGGGCCGTTCCAGCCCGCCTGGCTGGCGTAGTCGACTTCGAGCACCTTGAGGTCGGCCTGCGAGGCGTAGTCGACGTAGAACACCTTGACCTGCGCCTGCGAGGCGTACTTGGCCTTCCACCACAGCGCATCGCCGTTCGCCTGGCTGCGATGGCGCACCCAGTGGATGCGCAGATCGGCCTGCGAAGCGTAGCGCACGCGGAACAGCTTGAGATCGGCCTGCGAGGCGTACTCGACCTCGTGCACGGTCAGGGCACCGGCAGGTGCCGGCGCGAGCAGCGCCAGCGCCAGCAGTGCGCCCGGCGCTCGTCGGATGCCCGCAGTCATCGGCATCTCACGCATCCTCGGACCGATAGGCCTCGGCCAGCGCCTGGAACTCCTGCGCGAGGCGACGGCGCAGCCGCAGCGGCTTGATCACTTCGACCTCCCGACCCTGGCTGCGCAGCCACCAGACCAGCCGCTCGCTTTCATGCACCTGCGCGAAGACGCGGATGCCGTCCTCGCGGTACACGATGCGCTGGTCGTGCGACAGCCTGCGCTCTTCCAGGAAGCGCACGAGCCACTCGCCGACGCGCAGTTCGAGCCGCAGCATCGCCTCGCCGGGAAGATCGAAGGCGTGGCTGCGAAGGTAGGTATCGGGGTCGAACCCCGCCTTGTCGCGCGCCGCGTCCGCGCTGACGCGCGCGCTGCGGATCCGATGCAGGGCCAGATGCCGGGCGTCCTCGAAGTCATCGAGCATCGCGACCAGATACCCGACCCGCCCCGAATACACCAGCGCCAGCGGATGCACGCGATAGTGCCGCGGCGCGCGCGCCCCGAGCGCCAGATAATCGGCTTCCAGACAGCGCCCGTGCAGGAGTCCCTCATGAACCTGGGCCAGGACATCGGCGGCAAGGTCGGGCGCGATCAGCGGCGCGCCGTCGTCGATCACCGTGACGCGCTTGCGCCAGCGCGTGATCGCGGGCGGAGCCAGGGTATCGAGCGCCGCGCGCGCGGCCCGCAGCCTCGGCGCCAGCGCGGCCTGCTGGGCAACCGGGAGCAGCGCGTGCAGGTGTTGCCCGAGCAGCTCCAGCTCCAGCGCCTCGCCCACGGCCAGGCCCGGCGCGATGACGTCCGGCGCGTCCGCGAGCCAGAACCACCCGCGCGGGCGGCCGCTGCTGTCGGAGCCGACTGGAAACTGCTGCGAGAGCCGCACCAGGTCGCGCTCCACGCTGCGCCGGTCGATGCTGAAGCCAAGTGACTCCAGCGACTGGAGGATCTGGGGAACGGTGCGCTTTTGCGGGTAGCGCGGCAGCAGACGCAGCATGTGGAGCAGGCGCATCGTGGTATCGGACATGGGGTCTCCCGCGGGCGGTGGCAGGGCGAGCGCGACGCCGGGTGTCGCAAACTGCGCCATCATGCCCCCAACCCGCGCCGCAGGACAGCCCCGGTGCGGGCGGCGTGAGCCGTCCTGCTACTTCGCGCCGCTGGATTCGGGGCGCATGTAGGGAAACAGCAGCACGTCGCGGATCGAGTCGCTGCCGGTCAGCAGCATCACCAGCCGGTCGATGCCCAGACCCAGGCCGCCGGTCGGGGCCAGGCCGTATTCGAGCGCGCGGATGTAGTCGGCGTCGTAATGCATGGCCTCGTCGTCGCCACCGTCCTTGGCCGCGACCTGGGCGCGGAAGCGCGCGGCCTGGTCTTCCGGATCGTTCAGCTCGGAGAAGCCGTTGGCCAGTTCCTTGCCGTTGACGAACAGCTCGAAGCGGTCGGTGAAGCCCGGCTCGGTGTCGCTGGCGCGCGCCAGCGGCGAGACTTCCTCGGGGTGCTGGGTGATGAAGGTCGGCTGGATCAGGGTGTGCTCGACCGTGGCCTCGAAGATTTCCAGCAGCAGCCGGCCCCAGCCCCATTCGCGCTTCACCTTGATCTTCAGGCGCTCGCAGTGGCGCGCCAGCGCCTCGCGATCGGTGCAGTCGGCCACGGTGATTTCCGGATTGTGGTGGCGCACCGCCTCGTCCATGCGCCAGCGCCGGAAGGCCGGGCCGAGGTCGATGGCGTTGCCTTCCCAGGTGACCGTGGTCGTGCCGAGCACCGTGCGCGCGGTGTCGCGGATGAGGTTTTCGGTAAGGTCCATGACGTCACTGTAGGTGGCATAGGCCTCGTACAGTTCCAGCATGGTGAATTCGGGGTTGTGGCGCGTGGAGACGCCCTCGTTGCGGAAGTTGCGGTTGATCTCGTAGATCCGCTCCAGCCCGCCGACCGCCAGGCGCTTGAGATACAGCTCCGGTGCCACGCGCAGGTACAGGTCGATGTCGAGCGCGTTGTGGTGGGTGACGAAGGGCCGCGCGGTGGCACCGCCGGGGATGAGCTGCATCATCGGCGTTTCCACCTCCAGGAAACCCCGCGCGTCGAGCCAGTTGCGCAGTTCGCGCACGATCTTCGAGCGCAGAATGAAGACCTCGCGCGATTCGGGCGTGACGATGAGATCCACGTAGCGCTGGCGGTAGCGCTGCTCGACGTCGGCCAGGCCGTGCCACTTGTCCGGCAGCGGACGCAGGCTCTTGGTCAGCAGGCGGATCGCATTGGCGCGGATCGACAGCTCGCCGGTGCGCGTGCGCGTGAGCGTGCCGGTGACGGCGATGATGTCGCCCACGTCCCAGCCCTTGAAGGCCTCGTAGGCCTCGCCCAGCGCATTGGCCTGCAGGAACACCTGGATACGGCCGGACTCGTCCTGGATCTGGGCGAAGCTGGCCTTGCCCATCACGCGCTTGGCCATCAGGCGGCCGGCCAGGTGCAGCTCGCGTCCGAGTCCTTCGAGCGCCTCGGCATCCCAGCGCCCGGCGTCGGCGAACTCGGCCTGCAGGTCGCCGGCGTAGTGCGCGCGGCGAAAGTCGTTGGGATAGGCCACGCCCTGCGCGCGCAGCGCGCGCAGCTTCTCGCGACGCTCGGCGATGAGGTGGTTTTCGTCAACGGGTGGGGTGGCGGAGTCGGTCATGGCGGTCAGCCTTGTAGAGCCGAGCTTGCTCGGCTGGAATCTTCCGAAGGCAGCGGAGCAGGCTCCGCTCTACGGGGTATTTCCGCTGCGGGAGCGGAGCGAGCTCCGCGCTACGGGGCGGTGGCACATCAGGCGGCGTCGCTGCGCTTGGAGCCGGCGTCCAGTCCGGCCTTGAGGGCGGCCTCGACGAATTCGTCGAGGTCGCCGTCCAGCACCTTCTGCGTATCCGAGCGTTCGATCCCGGTGCGCAGGTCCTTGATGCGGCTCTGGTCGAGCACGTAGTTGCGGATCTGGCTGCCCCAGCCGATGTCGGACTTGGTGGCCTCCACCGCGTCGCGCTCGGCGTTGCGCTTCTGCACCTCCAGCTCGTACAGGCGCGCCTTGAGCATCTTCATCGCGCGATCGCGGTTGGCGTGCTGGCTGCGCTCGGTCTGGCAGGCCACCACGACGCCGGTGGGAACGTGGGTGATGCGCACCGCCGACTCGGTCTTGTTGACGTGCTGCCCACCGGCACCCGAGGAGCGGTACACGTCGGTCTTGAGATCGGCGGGATTGATGTCGATCTCGATGTCGTCATCGACTTCCGGCGAAACGAACACCGAAGTGAAGCTGGTGTGGCGGCGGTTGTCCGAATCGAACGGGCTCTTGCGCACCAGGCGGTGCACGCCGGTTTCGGTCTTGAGCCAGCCGTAGGCGTGGTCGCCTTCGACCCGGATCGTGGCCGACTTGATGCCGGCCACGTCGCCGCCGGAGGCTTCCAGCAGCTCGGTCTTCCAGCCGCGATCCTCGCACCAGCGCAGGTACATGCGCAGCAGCATCTCGGCCCAGTCCTGCGCCTCGGTGCCGCCCGCGCCGGCCTGGATATCGACGAACGCGGGGGCGGCGTCCATCCGGCCCGAGAACATGCGGGCGAACTCGAGCTTGCCCAGTTCCGCCTCGATGCGCGCGACATCGGCGACCACAGCCTGCGCGGTATCATCGTCGCCCTCGGCTTCCGCCAGGTCCAGCAGCTCGGCCCCTTCCTCCAGGCCCTCACCGACGCGCCGCAGCCCGCCGACGATCTTGTCGAGGCTGGCGCGCTCGCGCCCGAGGGACTGTGCGCGCTCCGGGTCGTTCCAGACGTCCGGGCTTTCCAGCTCGCGCGTCACTTCCTCCAGGCGTTCGACCTTGAGGTCGTAGTCAAAGATACCCCCTGAGCGCGTCGAGGCGCTCGGTGAGGTCGGCGATCTGCGAGCGGACGGGATTGAGTTCGATCATGGCGAAAAGGCGTGCTGCACTGCGGAAAACAACCGTGAATCTTAACAGAAGCCGCGCCGGATCCGCCGCCCGGAACGCCGCGAGCGCCCGCATTCGGCGCGTGTGGATCACGCCTGCGCGAACCGCACCCGCCGCGTCAGCACGCAGCTCAGTTCGTAGCTGATGGTGCCGGCGCTGGCGGCGACTTCCTCGATGGCAAGCCCGTCACCCCAGAGCACCACCTCGTCGCCCACCTTCGCATCGGGTGCCTGCGCGAGATCCACCGTGACCAGATCCATCGATACCCGCCCCACGGTGCGGCAGCGCGCGCCGTTGACGAGCACCGGCGTTCCGGTCGGCGCGTGGCGCGGGTAGCCGTCGCCGTAGCCCACCGCCACCGCGCCGATGCGCATGGGTTCGGGGCACACGAAGCTGCCGCCGTAGCCGATGGCCGCGCCGGCGGGTTTGTCGCGCACCGCCACCAGGCGCGCGGAAAGCCGCATGGCCGGGCGCAGGCCGTCATCGGCGGCACAGCGGCCCGGCTTGGTGGTCAGCCCGTAGAGCGCGCCGCCGGGGCGAATCCAGTCGCCGTGGGCATCGGGGTGGTCGAGCACGGCGGTGGAGTTGGCCAGCGAGACGGGAAGCCCCAAACCGGCCGTCGCGGCGCGAAAGCGCGCGATCTGCCTGGCCACGGTCGGGCTGTCCGGTTCGTCGGAGGCGGCGAAGTGCGTCATCAGCACGATGTCGGGGGCCACGCCGGGAAGGGCGCGCAGCCGCGCCAGCGCCTCGGGCACCTCGTCGGGTGGAAAGCCCAGGCGGTTCATGCCGCTGTCGATCTTGAACCAGACGGAGATCGGCGCGGCTGCGCCGCGCGCTTCCAGCATGGCGATCTGGGCGGGATGGTGGATGACGGGGCGTACGTCGAGCTGGCGCAGGAGATCGATGTCCGCGGGCGCATCGAAGCCGCCGAACAGGACGATGGGCCGGGTCAGGCCGGCGTCGCGCAGGTGCTGCGCCTCGCCCTGCCCCGCCACGCCGAAGCCATCGGCATCGGCCTCCAGCGCCCTGCCCGCCGCCAGCGCGCCGTGGCCGTAGGCGTCGGCCTTGAGCACGGCCAGCATCCGGCTGCGCGGCGCACGGCGCTGCAGCAGATCCATGTTGTCGCGCATCGCACCGGCATCGATCCGCGCCAGCACCTCGCGGCTCATTCGAAGGAGCCCGAATACGGCTGCGCGGAATAGTTGTCGAAGCGGGTGAAGCGGCCGTTGAACACGAGCTTCAGCATGCCCGTGGGGCCGTTGCGGTGCTTGCCGATGATGATCTCGGCCAGGCCCTTGTCGGGCGAGTTTTCCTTGTTGTAGTACTCGTCGCGGTAGATGAAGACGATCATGTCCGCGTCCTGCTCGATGGCACCCGATTCGCGCAGGTCGGCCATCACCGGACGCTTGTCGGTGCGGCTTTCCAGCGAGCGGTTGAGCTGGGAGAGCGCGATCACCGGCACGTTGAGCTCCTTGGCCAGCGCCTTGAGCGAGCGGCTGATTTCGGAGATCTCGTTGGTGCGGTTTTCCCGGGTGCCGGGCACCTGCATCAGCTGCAGGTAGTCGATCACGATCAGGCCCAGCTCGTGTTCGCGCGCCATGCGCCGCGCGCGCGAGCGCAGGTCGATGGGCGACAGCGCCGGGGTGTCGTCGATGAAGATCTTGGAATCGGCCAGCATGGTGATGGCGCTGGTGACCCGGCTCCAGTCCTCGTCCTCGAGCTGGCCGGTCTTGAGGTGCTGCTGGTCGACGCGGCCGAGCGAGGAAATCAGACGGAAGGCGAGCTGGCTGGCGGACATTTCCATCGAGAAGACCGCCACCGCCTTGCTGGTCTTGAGCGAGGCGTACTCGGCGATGTTGAGCGCGAGCGAGGTCTTGCCCATCGCCGGTCGCGCCGCAAGGATGATGAGATCCGACGGCTGCAGCCCTGCCGTCATGTCATCCAGATCGATGAAGCCGGTCGGCAGGCCGGTGATCGCGCCCTTGTTCTCGTGGCGCTTGAGCAGGAGGGTGAAGGCCTCGTGCACGGCACCACGCATGGGCATGAGGCCGGTGCGCCCACGGGCACCGGCCTCGGCGATGCGGAACACTTCCTGTTCGGCCTTTTCCAGCACCGCCCGGCTGTCGCGCCCGCCAGGCTGGAAGGCGTCATTGACGATGTTCGTGCCGACGTCGATCAGGCGACGCAGGATCGCCTTCTCGCGCACGATGTCGGCGTAGCCGGAAATGTTGGCGGCGCTGGGAACGGTGCTCGCCAGCTCGATCACGTAGGCGCTGCCGCCGACCTGCTCGGCGAGGCCGTGGGACTGGAACCACTCGCCCAGGGTGACCGCATCGCTCGGCTTGCCCTGCTCGGAAAGCTGGCCGATGGCGCGGAAGATGAGCTGGTGGTCGCGCCGGTAGAAATCCTCCTCGCTCAGGCGATCGGCCACCTTGTCCCAGGCCTCGGCCGACAGCATCAATCCGCCCAGCACGGCCTGTTCGGCTTCGATCGCGTGCGGCGGCACGCGCAGCGCGTCGATGCGCGGGTCGCGATCCGGAAAGGAGTGGACGACAGCCATGAAGCGTGAATCCTGCAGTCGGGTAGGTGCCAATGATACGGGCAGGTCTCCTGCCGTGCAGGGGACATCCCTGTGGAAAAGCAGGGGACAAGCGGTCGCCGTTCCCCGAAACGACGACGGGCGCCGAAGCGCCCGTCGCAGTGCAGCGCGGGAAACCCGGGGGGGATCAGGCTTCCGCCTCGACCACGACCTTGACCGGCACCGTGATGTCGGCGTGCAGGTGCAGCATCACCTCGAATTCGCCGGTGCGGCGCAGCGGGCCTTCGCCCAGGATGACTTCGGACTTGTTGAGCGGCAGGCCGGCGGCGGTGAAGGCCTCGGCGATGTCGCGCGGACCGACCGAGCCGTACAGCTTGCCTTCGGTCGAGGCATTGGCGTACAGGGTCACGCTGGCGTCGGCGAAGCGGGCGCGGCGCGCATCGGCATCGCCCAGGAGCGCGGCGGCCTTGGCCTCGTACTCGGCGCGGCGCGCCTCGAATGCGGCGATGTTGGCCGCCGTGGCCGGAACCGCCTTGCCCTGCGGCACGAGGTAGTTGCGGCCATAACCGCGCTTGACGGTGACCTTGTCACCCAGGGCGCCGAGGTTGGTGACTTTCTGAAGAAGGATGAGTTCCATGGTGATTCTCCGTTTTCGTTAGCGGGCACTGGCCCGCAACGGGTGCTGTCCGAAAGGACGGGGAAAACCGCATCGCCCCCGCATTCCACCCGGCCGCCGCGCGGGGCGGCGACGGATGGAGCGCGACGTGATGCGGCGCGGATCAGGCGTCGTGGTTGTCGGTATACGGCAGCAGCGCGAGGAAGCGCGCGCGCTTGATCGCGGTGGCGAGCTGGCGCTGGTACTTGGCCTTGGTGCCGGTGATCCGGCTCGGCACGATCTTGCCGGTCTCGGTGATGTACTGGCGCAGGGTGTTGAGATCCTTGTAGTCGATCTCGGTCACGCCTTCGGCGGTGAACTTGCAGAACTTGCGGCGGCGAAAGAACTTGGACATGTCGATGTGCTCCTTGGGTCAGGCGATCAGGCGGCGTCGCGGCTGGCAGCCGCGCTGGAGTCGCCGGAGGCATCCGACGCTTCGCCACTTTCCGACTCGTCGTCGCGACGGCGGCGATCGGGCTTCTCGTCCTTGCTCTTGAGGATGAAGGACGCCTCGGTATCCGGGCCGTCGCGGCCGATGACCAGGTGGCGCAGCACCGCATCGTTGAAGCGGAAGCCGGACACGAGTTCCTCCAGCACCGGCTGGCTGCACTCGATGTTGAACATGACGTAGTGGGCCTTGACCAGATTCTCGATCGGATAGGCCAGCTGGCGGCGGCCCCAGTCTTCCAGGCGGTGGATCTTGCCGCCGTCGCCCTCGATCAGCACCTTGTAGCGCTCGATCATGGCGGGAACCTGCTCGCTCTGGTCCGGGTGGACCAGGAACACGACTTCGTAATGACGCATGGTTGTTTCCTCGTGGATGACGCCGACGTGACCCGGCGAACAGCCTCCCGCACGGGCGGTGAGGCAAGGTCTCCCGGCGCAGGCGGCGCAGGGAGCCGGGCATTGTAGGCGTAGTCGGGGGCCGGGCGCAATTTTGCCGGGGACAGGCATTGCAGCAGGCCGCTGTTCTCGAGCCAGGCCCGGCCGCACCGCCCCAGTCATGGTCGGCATTCATCTCCGGGAGCGCCTGGCGGCAGCTCCCGCCCCGGAACGCTGGCATCATGTCGGCCTTGCAGGAGGACGACCTCCCCCGCGCCATGCGGGCAGCCACGCGGGACGGCCCGGAACGTTGCAGGAGTCCTTGTGATGGCGTGGATCTCGCTACTGCTGGCAGGCGTGCTGGAGGTGGTGTGGGCGTTTTCGATGAAGCGTTCGGAAGGCTTCACCCGGCTTGCGCCCAGCCTCGTCACCCTGGTGGCGATGATCGCCAGTTTCGTGCTTCTGGCACGCGCGATGCGCGAGCTGCCGCTCGGCACGGCCTACACGATATGGACCGGCATCGGTGCCGTCGGAGCCTTTGCGCTGGGCGTCCTGGCGCTGGGCGAACAGCTTTCGCCCATTCGCGTCGCCGCAGCCGGGCTGATCGTCGCGGGCCTGGTGCTGATGCGGGTCTCGGAGGGGTGACGCGGGGCCGCGCGGGGCCGTCAGAATCCCTCGCTCACGGTGAAACTCTCGCCGCAGCCGCAGCCGCCGGTGGCCCTGGGATTGTCGAACACGAATTCCTGGTTGAGGCCGCGGCGAACGAAGTCGATCGTGGTGCCGTCCACCATCGGCAGACTGCGCGGATCGACCAGCACCCTCACGCCTTCCTGCTCGAACACGGCGTCATCCGACTCGACCCGTTCGGCCACATCCACGGCGTAGCCGAAGCCCGAGCAGCCGCTCTTCTTCACCCCAAGGCGCAAACCGGCGGCACCGGGGCGGGTTTCAAGGAAGCGCCGCGCGCGGTCAAGGGCGGCCGGGGTCAGTTGGATGCTCATGGGTCGTCCAGCGGAAGCTCGTCTGATCGAATCGGGCCAAGGTAGCGCCGCAGGCCGGCGGCGTCCATGCCATGACGGCCGGCCGTTTCGCTATCATGACCGACCCCATGTGCGCCCGGCGGCGCGGAGATTCAAGGCAATGTCAGTGGTCAGCGTGCAGAAGGCACTTTCGGGCGACATCGGCACCGGCAGCCAAGTCACGGTCCGCGGCTGGGTGCGCACCCGACGCGACTCCAAGGCCGGGTTGAGCTTCGTCAACCTGAGCGACGGCTCGTGCTTTGCGCCGATCCAGGTCGTGGTGCCGGACTCGCTGGAAAACTACGAATCGGAGGTGAAGCGCCTTTCCGCCGGCTGCGGCGTGATCGCCACCGGCACGCTGGTGCCCTCGCAGGGCGCGGGGCAGAGCTTCGAGCTGCAGGCGACGGCGATCGAGATCACCGGCTTCGTGGAAGACCCGGAAACCTATCCGATCCAACCCAAGGCGCACTCGCTGGAGTTCCTGCGCGAAGTGGCGCACCTGCGCCCGCGCACCAACCTGTTCGGCGCAGTGACCCGCATCCGCCACTGCCTGGCACAGGCCGTGCACCGCTTCTTCCACGAGCGCGGCTTCTACTGGATCAGCACCCCGATCATCACCACCTCCGATGCCGAAGGCGCGGGGGAAATGTTCCGCGTCTCCACGCTGGATCTTGCCAACCTGCCGCGCGATGCCGGGGGCGCGGTGGACTTTTCGCGCGACTTCTTCGGCAAGGAAACCTTTCTCACGGTCTCGGGCCAGCTCAACGTCGAGGCCTACTGCCTGGCGCTGAGCAAGGTCTACACCTTCGGCCCGACTTTCCGCGCGGAAAACTCCAACACCACCCGGCACCTGGCCGAGTTCTGGATGATCGAGCCGGAAATCGCCTTCGCCGACCTCAACGACGATGCCAATCTGGCCGAGGAGTTCCTCAAGTACCTGTTCCGCGCCGTGCTGGCCGAGCGCGGCGACGACATGGCCTTCATCGCCGAGCGGGTGCAGAAGGATGCGATCACGCGGCTGGAGAAGTTCGTCGAGGCACCGTTCGCGCGCATCGAGTATGGCGAAGCGATCCGCCTGCTCCAGGCCAGCGGCAGGAAGTTCGACTATCCGGTCGAATGGGGACTGGATCTCCAGACCGAGCACGAGCGCTGGCTCACCGAGGAACACGTCGGACGCCCGGTCGTGGTGGTGAACTACCCCGAGCACATCAAGGCCTTCTACATGCGCCTGAACGACGACGGCAGGACGGTCGCTGCGATGGACGTGCTGGCACCGGGCATCGGCGAGATCATCGGCGGCAGCCAGCGCGAGGAGCGCCTGGACGTGCTCGACGCGCGCATGGACAAGTTCGGGCTGGATCGCGGGCACTACGGCTGGTACCGCGACTTCCGCCGCTACGGCACGGTGCCGCACGCGGGTTTTGGCCTGGGTTTCGAGCGGCTGGTCGTCTACGTGTGTGGCCTGTCCAACATTCGCGATGCGATTCCCTACCCGCGCGCGCCGGGCCAGGCGGAATACTGATCGTGGGCAATCGCTGAATGGGCATGTTCCTCGCATTGATCGCCGTCGCCGTCGCCATCTCCGGCACGCTCGCCTTCGCGCTGTTCTGGGCGATGACGCTGGTGCACCTGCGCGACCGGCACCCTGCCGTGCTGCAGGGCTTTGGCACGATTCCCTTTATCGCGCCCGGTGCGCTGAACTGGCTGCTGCTGGGGCGCTATCGCGCGCTGCTGGATCGGGCGCTCAACGGCCTGGCGACGCCGGCGCGACTGGCCCTCTGGTGCACGCTGGGCGCGCTGGTCATGGCCGCCGCACTCTGGCTGATCTATCGATGAGGCGCGCCCGCTCATGACCGGCAGCGACCAGTGGTGGGTGGTTCGGCTGGGAAACCTGCTGGTCTGGAGCCGGCTGCGCGTGCGCGACTCGGGCACTGCCGAAGTGCTCGACAGCGTCGGCAACACCCTCAGCTACGACAGCGAAGACAGCGCACGCGCCGCGCTGCTCGATGCCGAGTTCCGCGCGCTCGACGGCATGGACCACGACGATGCCGCCGCGCTGGGCCTCGTCCTGGAGCAGCTGGTTCCGCCCGAAGGCGACGACGAGGCGCTGCGCACCCGCATGGTGCAGCCGTTCCCCGCACGCCATTGAGCCCGTCCGCGGCGCGTCCCGCCTTCGGGATCAGCGCCGCACCCGGCACCGCTCACCACACCAGATCGTCGGGCACCTGATAGCGCGGGTCGGCATAGTCCTCCTCGGACGGCGGCGCGTTCGGGTCGACCTGCAGCGCGAGCGAATCGGCGAGGATGGCTTCGGCCTGCGCGCCATCGGCGGCGGTGACCAGGTGATAGCGTCCGGCGAGCTGCACCACCGCCAGCGTGCCGGCATTGAGCGCGGCCAGCTGGTCGGCGGTGACGTGGATGCGGCGGATCTTGCCGCCGTAGGGGAAATGCCGCGCGATTTCCGCGGTGTCGTCGTTGAGCCGCACGCGCCGCAGGAACTCGTCCAGCTTCGCCCGCGCCTCGCGGCGCTGGCGCGCGTCCTCCTGACGCCGACGCTCGGCGGCGATGCGCTCGTCCTTTTCCTTCTGCGCGCGGATGGCAAAGGCCTTGCCGAGGTCGATGTCGCCCTCGTGACGCGGCCGGCCGCGGCCTTCCGGGCGGCGCGCCGGCGCGCTCCTGGCCTCACCCGAAGGTCGGCCGTGCTCCTGCCGGCGCTCGGGCTTGCGCTCGGTCACCGGCTTGGGTGCCGGCTTGAAGCCGAGCTTCATCAGCTGGTCCTTCAGCGAATCGGTCATCGGTCACTCTCAATAATGCGGGGGCGGCGGCTCGTTGGCCGCGCCCGAGGACAAGCCTTCGCGCAGGCTCAGGAGGTCCGCCGTGGCCTCCGTCAGCGCGCGGCGCAGCGACTCCAGCTCCAGGCGCTGGCGGTTGACCAAGTCGCCCAGGTCCTGCAGCGCGGATTCCTGGAAGGCGAGCCTGGTTTCGATTTCGATCAGGCGGGCGTCGTCGTTCATCGCCGGATTTTACCCGCTGGCGGGTGCCGGTTTCACGCGGCGCGCACGCGGTGCCGATCACAACGGGCAACACTCGCATGAACGCGCGCCCCATGCCGACGCGCGCCGTGTCGGCGGACAAGGCGATGGACGCTACCATCTGCGTCCTGCGTTGCGCCCGCCTGGCCTTCCGAGCCTGCATGCGGAGCAATGAGTCACCTTGCGGATCCGGCATGGACTATTCCATCGTTCTCCACGTTCTCGGTGCCCTGCTGGTCATCATCGGCCTGGCCGGCTCGGTTCTGCCCGCGCTTCCCGGCACGCCGCTGATGTTCGTCGGCATGCTGCTGGTGGCCTGGGGCACGGGTTTTACCACGCCCGGCTGGGGCATTCTCGCCATCCTTGCTGCCCTGACCATACTGTCGCTGGTGCTGGATTTCGTCGCCAACCTGCTCGGTGCCAAGCGCGCCGGTGCGAGCCGACTGGCCCTGGTCGGTGCGGCGCTCGGCACCCTCATCGGATTCTTCTTCGGGCTCGCCGGCATCCTGCTTGGCCCCTTCATCGGTGCGTTTGCGGGCGAGTACATCCACAGCCGCCACGGCGGCATGGCCACCCGCGTCGGCATCGGCACCTGGGTGGGCATCCTGCTGGGCCTGGTGGCGCGCGTCAGCATCGCCTTCCTGATGCTGGGCATCTTCGCGCTCGCTCTGGTGCTCTGAAACGCCCTGCCGCCTCCGCGATCCTGCCGGTGCGCGCCGCGATTCCCCTACACTAGCCGGCTCACTTCCACCGTTTCGCACAGCGCGCCACGCGCGGCGATTGTCTGATGACATCGATCCTCCATCCCCCGCTGCCGCACGGCAGCCAGAAACGCGCCGACTGGCGCGCGCCGTCGAGTCTTTCCGCGCTGTCGCTGGCGGTGGCGCGCGCGGCCGGCGAGCACCCCGGGCTGCTGCTGGCGGTCACGCGCGACAGCCACGCCGCGCGCGTGCTGGAAACCGAGCTGGCGATCTTCGCGCCCGAGCTGCCGGTGCTGCCCTTTCCCGACTGGGAAACCCTGCCCTACGACCTTTTCAGCCCGCAGCCGGACATCATTTCCCAGCGCGTGGCCACGCTCTACCGGCTGCCGTCGGTGACGCGCGGGGTGCTGGTGGTGCCGGTCTCCACCCTGATGCAGCGCCTGGCACCGCCGGGCTTCATCGCCGGGCAGTCGCTGGTGGTGGAACACGGGAAAAAGCTCTCCCTGGAAACCGAAAAACGCCGCCTGGAGGCCGCCGGCTACCGCAACGTGCCGCAGGTTCTCGATCCCGGCGATTTTGCGGTGCGCGGCGCGCTGCTCGACATCTTCCCGATGGGTAGCCCCGAGCCGTATCGCATCGAGCTGTTTGACGAGGACGTGGACTCGATCCGCACTTTCGATCCGGAAACCCAGCGCTCGCTGCACAAGGTCGATGCGGTGCGCCTGCTGCCGGCGCGCGAGTTCCCGCTCGACGAGGAGGCCTCGAAACGCTTTCGCGGCGCACTGCGCGAGCGCTTCCCGATCGATCCGCGACGCTGCCCGATCTACCAGGACATGAAGGAAGGCGGCACGCCGGCCGGCGTCGACTACTACCTTCCGCTGTTCTTCGAGCACACCGCCACGCTGTTCGACTACCTCGGCACCGATACGCTGTGCCTGCTGGGCGAAGGCGCGCTGGAGGCGGCCGAGGCCTTCTGGGCACAGACCGGCGAGCGGCACGAACAGCGCCGCCACGATATCGAACGCCCGGTGCTGCCGCCCGCCGACCTGTTCCTGCCGCCCGAAGCCCTGCGCGAAACGCTCAACCAGCGCCGCCGCATCGAAGTGCTCGGGCGAGACCATCCGCGCCACGAACAGGCGCACGCCCTGGGCGATGCGCCTGCACCCGCCCTGCCGCTGGTACACAAGGGCGAGGCCAGCGCCGCGGCGCTGCGCGGATTTCTCGAAAGCTACCCGGGCCGGGTGCTGATCGCCGCCGATTCCGCCGGCCGGCGCGAAGCCTTGATCGACACCCTCGGCCACCTCGGGCTGAAGCCGGAAACGGTGGCGGACTGGAACGCTTTCTTCGCTTCCGCGCCCCGATTCACCATCACCGTGGCAGCGCTGGAAGACGGCTTCGCCCTGGCCGAGCCGGCGCTGTGCGTGCTCACCGAGCGCCAGCTCCATCCCGAACGCGCGGTCGGCACGCGCCGACGCGCCCGCGCCGGGCGCGATCCGGAAACTATCCTGCGCGACCTCTCGGAAATTTCCGCAGGCTCGCCCATCGTGCACGAGGATCACGGCGTGGGCCGCTACATCGGGCTGGAAATGCTCGACGTGGGCGATCAGCGCGCCGAGTTCCTGTGCATCGAATACGCCAAGGGCGACAAGCTCTACGTGCCCGTGGCGCAGCTGCACCTGGTCAGCCGCTACGCCGGGGCTTCGCCCGAACTTGCGCCGCTCCATTCGCTGGGCGGTGAACAGTGGGAAAAGGCGAAGAAGAAGGCCGCGGAAAAGGTCCGCGACGTGGCCGCCGAGCTGCTGGAAATCCAGGCGAAGCGCCAGGCCCGCGCCGGCATTGCGCTGCAGGTGGATCGCGCCATGTACGCGCCGTTCGCCGCGCAGTTCCCGTTCGAGGAAACCCCGGATCAGCTGGCCGCCATCGAAGCGGTGATCGCCGATCTCGATTCGGCCCAGCCGATGGATCGGGTGGTCTGCGGCGACGTCGGCTTTGGCAAGACCGAAGTCGCGGTGCGCGCGGCCTTCGTCGCCGCCGCCGCCGGCAAGCAGGTGGCCGTGCTGGTGCCCACCACCCTGCTCGCCGAGCAGCACTACCGCAACTTCCGTGACCGTTTCGCCGACTGGCCGCTGCGCGTGGAGGTGCTCTCGCGCTTCAAGACCGCGAAGGAGATCAAGGCCGAACTCGACACGCTTGCCGCCGGCGGGATCGACGTCATCGTCGGCACCCATCGGCTCTTGCAGGAGGACGTGAAGTTCAAGGATCTCGGCCTGGTCATCGTCGACGAGGAACAGCGCTTCGGCGTGCGCCAGAAGGAGCGCCTCAAGGCGATGCGCGCGCAGGTGCACCTCCTCACGCTGACCGCCACGCCCATCCCGCGCACGCTGAACATGGCGATGGCGGGTCTGCGCGACCTGTCCATCATCGCCACCCCGCCACCGAACCGCCTGGCCGTGCAGACCCTTGTGACCCAGTGGGATCCGGCGCAGATGCGCGAAGCCTTCCAGCGCGAACTGGCGCGCGGCGGGCAGGTGTACTTCCTGCACAACGAGGTCAGCGACATCGAGCGCGTGGCGCGCGAGCTGGGCGAACTGGTGCCCGAGGCGCGCATCCGCGTCGCCCACGGCCAGATGCCCGAGCGCGAACTGGAACAGGTGATGCTCGACTTCAACCGCCAGCGCTTCAACGTGCTGGTGTGCACCACGATCATCGAATCGGGCATCGATATCCCCAACGCCAACACCATCGTGATCGACCGCGCCGACCGCTTCGGCCTGGCCCAGCTGCACCAGTTGCGCGGCCGCGTCGGGCGCTCGCACCATCGTGCCTGGGCCTACCTGATCGTGCCGCCGGACAAGGCCATGACCCCGGACGCGCGCAAGCGCCTGGAGGCCATCGCCTCACTTGATGAACTGGGCGCAGGCTTCACCCTGGCCACGCACGACCTGGAAATCCGCGGTGCCGGCGAGCTTTTGGGCGAAGGCCAGTCGGGCCAGATCGCCGAGGTCGGCTTCTCGCTCTACACCGAGCTGCTGGAGCGTGCGGTGCGCTCGATCAAGCAGGGCAGGATTCCGGACCTGGACGATGCCGACCGCCACGGCGCGGAGGTCGAGCTGCACATTCCCGCGCTCATTCCCGACGACTACCTGCCCGACGTGCACACCCGCCTGACGCTCTACAAGCGCATCGCCTCCGCGCCCGATGCCGAGGCGCTGCGCGAACTGCAGGTCGAGATGATCGACCGCTTCGGCCTCCTGCCCGACCCGCTCAAGAACCTCTTTGCCGTAGCGGAACTGCGCAACGCGGCGACCGCGCTGGGTGTGCGCAAGCTGGAGCTGGGCGAGCGCGGCGGCCGTATCCGGTTCGTGCCGCAGCCGAAAATCGACCCCATGACCATCATCCGCATGATCCAGGGCCAGCCCCGCGTCTTCCAGATGGACGGCCCCGACAAGCTGCGCCTGAAGCTGGAGCTGCCCGGTGCCACGGAGCGCCTGGCCGCAGCACGCGACCTGCTGCACGCCTTCGGCGGCAAACCGCCGGGTGGGTGAGGGCGTGCGGGGCTGACCTGGAGCTGCACGGCGCGACGACCGCGCCCTTTTCGCCCATCCACTCGGCTACAATTCCGCCGTTTTGTGCCTCCGGAGCCGAACATGAACGCCCCCGCCGCGCCGAAGTATCGCCGCATCCTGTTGAAACTCAGCGGCGAGGCGCTGATGGGCGCTGCCGATTACGGCATCGATCCCGAAGTGCTCGGACGCCTGGCGCGCGAGATCGTCGAACTGCAGAACGACGGCGTGGAAGTGGGCCTGGTGATCGGCGGCGGCAACATCTTCCGCGGTGCCGGCCTCGCCTCGGCCGGCATGGATCGCGTCACCGGCGACCATATGGGCATGCTGGCCACCGTGATGAACGCGCTGGCCATGCAGGACGCGCTGGAAAAGCTCGGTGCCCGCGCCCGGGTGATGAGCGCGATCAAGATCAACGAGGTCTGCGAGGACTACATCCGCCGACGCGCCATCCGTCATCTGGAGAAGGGCCGCATCGTGCTGTTCGCGGCCGGCACCGGCAACCCGTTCTTCACCACCGATTCGGCCGCCGCGCTGCGCGCGGTGGAAATCGGCGCCGAACTCCTGCTCAAGGCGACCAAGGTCGACGGCGTCTACGATGCGGACCCGAAGAAGAAGAAGGACGCGCGCCGCTTCGAGCACCTGTCCTACGACGAGGTCATCTCCCGCGATCTGCAGGTGATGGACACTGCCGCGATCGCGCTGTGCCGCGACTACAACCTGCCGCTGCGCATCTACGACATCACCCGCCCCGGCGACCTCAAGCGCATCGTGCAGGGCAAGGCCATCGGCACCCTCGTGCACGGGCGCAGCTGAGCGCCCGGGATCGGAGCTCCACGCGCGCGGGCGCGCCGCGGTGCGGCGCGTTTCGCCTATACTTCCGGATTGCCCACCCCATTCGACCGGAACCCGGCCCATGCTCAACGACATCAAGAACGACACCCAGGCCCGCATGGCCAAGTCCATCGACGCGCTGCGCTTCGAACTGGCCAAGGTCCGCACCGGGCGCGCCAGCAGCGCGCTGGTCGACAACCTGAAAGTGGTGTACTACGGCTCGGACATGCCGCTCTCGCAGGTGGCCACGGTGGCGGTGGCCGATGCGCGCACGCTCACGATCACGCCCTGGGAAAAAGGCATGGTCGGTGCGATCGAAAAGGCGATCTACGCCTCCGACCTCGGCCTCACGCCGAACACCGCCGGCACCGTGATCCGCATCAACCTGCCGCCCCTCACCGAGGAGCGCCGCCGCGAACTGGCCAAGCACGTGCACAGTGAAGGCGAGAACTCCAAGGTGGCGATCCGCGGCGTGCGGCGCGACGCGCTGCAGCAGGTGAAAGAGCTGCAGAAGGCCAAGTCGATCAGCGAGGATGAAGAGCGCCGTGCCGAGGACGACATCCAGAAGCTCACCGACCGCTTCGTGAAAGACGTCGATGCCGTGGTCAAGGCCAAGGAAGACGAGCTGATGGCGGTGTGACCGGAGCCGGGAATCGAGAATCCATGAACGGAAATGGAAAGCGGTGAGCGGGTGCCCGCTGAAACCGATGCCGCCCAACGCTGCGGGTGCTGCTTGAACGATTCCCCATTCCCCATTCCCGATGCCGCACGGCCGCGCCATATCGCGATCATCATGGACGGCAACGGGCGCTGGGCAAAGGCGCGGCACCGACCGCGCAGCCTCGGCCACCGCGCCGGCGCGCGCGCGGCGAACCTGTGCATCGACGCCTGCCTGGACGCCGGCATTCCGGCGCTGACTCTGTTCGCGTTCTCGCGCGAAAACTGGCAGCGACCCGATGAGGAAGTCGGCGCGCTCATGCAGCTGTTCCTGCGCGCGCTGGACCGGGAAGTCGACGAGCTGAACCGACGCGGGGTGCGGCTGCGCTTCATCGGCGAGCGCGATGCCTTCAGTCCGGACATCCGCGAGCGCATGGCGCGCGGCGAGGCGCTGACCCTGCGCAACACGCGCCTTCACCTGACCATCGCGGCCGACTACAGCGGCCGCTGGGACCTGGTGCAGGCGGCGCGGACCCTGGCCCGGCAGGTGGCGGGCGGCTCGCTTTCGCCCGAGGCCATCGACGAGGCGCGCCTGGGTGCGGCGCTCGCGCTGTCCGATCTGCCCGAGCCGGATCTCTTCATCCGCTCCGGCGGCGACATGCGCATAAGCAACTTCCTGCTGTGGCAAGTGGCCTACTGCGAGCTGTATTTCACCGACACCCTGTGGCCGGATTTCGACGCGACGGAGCTGCGGCGCGCGCTCGATGCGTTTGCGCAGCGCGAGCGCCGCTTCGGTCGAACCTCGGAACAGCTCGCCATGGAGGCCTCGCCATGAGGCAGCGCGTCATCACCGCACTTGTGCTCGCACCGGCGGTCGTCGCCGGCATCCTGCTGCTGCCACCGGGCCCGCTCATGGCACTGGTCGCCGCGGCGCTGCTCGCCGGCCTGTGGGAGTGGACGCGGCTGATCGGGTTCACCGCTCCCGTGGCCCGCGCGCTGATCCTGCTCGCCCATGCGGCGGCAATGGCGTGGCTGGCGCGATTCGGCTGGTCGGCACTGTTTCCCTGGGTCGCGCTGGCCGGAACGCTCTGGTGGCTGTGCGCGCTGGCCTGGCTGCGCCAGCCGACGCTGGCCAAGGCGGCGACGCCCGGCAACCGCGCGCTGAAGCTGATGATCGGCACGCTCCTGGTCGTGCCCACCTGGTGTGCCTTCGCCCTGCTGCACGCGGACGCGCCGATCTGGGCGCTCTATGCGCTGCTGCTGGTATGGGCGGCCGACACCTTCGCATTCTTCGCCGGACGACGCTTCGGCGGCCGCAAGCTCGCGCCCGCCATCAGCCCCGGCAAGACCTGGGCCGGGTTCTGGGGCGGGCTGTTCGGCGTGCTGGTGCTGGCGCTGGCGATGGCACCCCTGCTAAGCGTGTCGCTGCGCGAGCTGCCGCTGCTGCTTGCGGTCAGCCTCATCGCCAGCCTCGCCTCGGTGCTGGGCGATCTGTTCGAAAGCGTGATCAAGCGCCAGGCCGGGGTCAAGGATTCGGGCCGCCTGCTGCCGGGACACGGCGGCGCGCTGGATCGCATCGACAGCCTGCTCGCCGCGCTGCCGGTACTGGCCATCCTCAAGGCGTGGTTCGGGCTGTGAGGCGAATCGCGATCCTGGGGGCCACGGGATCCATCGGCGGCAGCGCGCTGGATGTCGTCGCGCGCCATCCGCAGCGGTTTCGCGCCAGCGTGCTGAGCGCCAACGAAAACGTCGACGCGCTGGTCGCGCTGTGCTGCCGCTTTCAGCCGGATGTGGCCATCATCGCGCGGGAAGACCGGTATGCCGCGCTGCGCGACGCGCTGGCGCAGGCTTCGCCCGCGACGCGCCCGATGGCGGGAATCGCGGCGCTGGCGGACGTCGCCGCGTCCGAGCTGTGCGATACGGTCGTTGCGGCCATCGTCGGTGCCGCCGGCCTGGGCTCGACGCTGGCCGCGGCGCACGCGGGAAAGCGCATCCTGCTGGCCAACAAGGAATCCATCGTGGTCGGCGGTGCCCTGCTGATGCAGGCGGTGCGCGCTTCGGGTGCCCGGCTTCTGCCGGTCGACAGCGAGCACAACGCGCTTTACCAGTGCCTTCCCGAACCGGCGATCGGGAGCGCGATGCGGCCCGAGGTGCGACGCCTGGTGCTGACCGCCTCGGGCGGCCCCTTCCGCGGCTGGAGTCGCGAGCAGCTCGCCCCGGTCACGCCCGAACAGGCCTGCGCCCACCCCAACTGGCGCATGGGCCGCAAGATTTCGGTGGACTCGGCCACGCTCATGAACAAGGGGCTGGAGGTGATCGAAGCGCACTGGCTGTTCGATGCTCCGCCGGAGCGCATCGAGGTCGTCGTGCATCCGCAGAGCATCGTGCACTCGCTGGTGCAGTACACCGACGGATCGACCCTGGCCCAGCTCGGCAATCCGGACATGCGCACCGCGCTGGCCTACGGACTCGCCTGGCCCGAGCGGATCGAGGCGGGCGTCCCGGACCTCGATCTCGCCGCAGTGGCCCGGCTCGACTTCCAGCCACCGGACGAAGTGGCCTTCCCCTGCCTGCGCCTGGCGCGCGAGGCCCTGCGCGAGGGTCCGGCAGCCACCACCATCCTCAATGCGGCCAACGAAGTGGCGGTTTCAGCCTTTCTTCAGGGACGGCTGAGTTTCCTAGGCATCGCGGCGCTGCTGGAATCCACCCTGACCAGGCTGCACGAACGCGAGGCGGCGGATATTCCGGCACTGCTGGACATTGACGCGCGCGCGCGCCGGACGGCGCTTTCCCTGATCACCGACGAGGCATTCTGATCATGTCCCAGTACGCAGGCTGGATCTGGTGGCTGATCGTCAGCCTCGGCATCCTCGTCACCTTCCACGAGTTCGGCCACTACTGGGTGGCGCGACGCTGCGGGGTGAAGGTGCAGCGCTTCTCGGTGGGCTTCGGCCGGCCGATCTGGCGTCGCACCGCGCGCAGCGGCACCGAATACGTGGTCGGCTGGATCCCGCTCGGCGGCTACGTTCGCATGCTCGACGAGCGCGAGGGCGACGTTCCCGAGCACCTCCTGTCACAGGCCTTCAATCGCAAGAGCGTCTACCAGCGCATCGCCGTGGTCGCGGCCGGTCCCATATTCAACCTCATCCTGTGCATCGTCCTGCTGTGGGCGATGTTCGTGATCGGCAAGGCCGACTTCCTGCCGCTGGTCGGTCAGGCGCAGGGGGTCGCGGCGCAGGCCGGGCTGCGCCCGGATGATCGCATCCTCGCCGTCGACGGACAGCGCGTGGACACCTGGACCCACGTCCAGATGGCGCTGGCCACCGCCGCCGTCGACCAGCGCCCGATCCAGCTGGAAGTGATGCGCGGCAACGGCGACAGCGCGCAGCTTCGCCTCGATCTCGAAAACCTCTCGCCCGCGCCCAAGCCGGCGGCGGTGCTGCGGGACATCGGTCTGGTTCCTCGCCAGTTCCTGCTGCCGCCCCGGGTCGGCGGCGTCACCGCGGACGGTGCTGCCGCGCGCGCCGGGCTGCAGGCAGACGATCGCCTGCTCATGGTCGGCACCCGGAGCCTGCGAAGCTGGGACGAAATCGGCGCGGCGGTTCAGGCCCAGGCACGCGAGGACACTCCGCTGGCCATCGTGTTCGAGCGCGACGGCACCCGCCACGAGGCCCGAGTCCAGCCCGCGTATGACGCCAGCGCCGATCCCCCGCGCTGGCTGCTGGGCATCTCGGCGCCGCGCGTGGCGGTGGAGTACGACGCCCTGCTGCGTTTCGGGCCGATCGACGCCGTCGGCGCGGCGCTGGACGAGACCTGGCGCCTGACCGGCGCAACGCTCGGCATCGTCTGGCGCATGGTGCGCGGCGCGGTGTCGCTGGAGAACATCAACGGCCCGATCTCGATCGCCCAGTACGCCAGCGCCTCGGCCCAGCTCGGCCTGGCATGGTTCCTGTCCTTCCTGGCCATGCTCAGCCTCAGCCTCTGCATCATGAACCTGCTGCCGATTCCCATCTTGGACGGCGGTCACCTCCTGTATTACCTTATCGAGATGGTCAAGGGCAGCCCGGTCAGCGAGCGCACGATGATCGCCGGCCAGTTCGTGGGCATGGTCCTGCTGGTGGGGCTCATGGGTCTGGCGTTCTACAACGATATCCTGCACCTGGTGTCGTCCTGACCGCCCGCCATTCGCCCACCGACGACGACGAGGACCATGTGCAAGGATCTTCCCTCATGACCCGCCCCACGAGCGGCCGGTATCCGGTCCGCTGCGGGTCGCCCTGTCTCCTTCGTTCCGTTGCCTGCACGCGGTGCCAGCGCGCCGCCTCTACCCGGATGTCCCCATGAAGCGTATTGCTGTCGCTGCACCACTGCTCGCCTCGCTGGCACTGGCCACGCCGATCCACGCGCAAAGCCTGCCCGCCCAGCCGTTCGAGCCGTTCACCATCAGCGACATCCGCGTCGACGGCCTGCAGCGCATCTCCGCCGGCACGGTCTTCACTTACATGCCGCTCGAGCGCGGCGACCACGTCGACCAGGCGGCGGCCGCGCGCGCCATCCGGGCGCTGTTCCGCACCGGCTTCTTCAACGACATCCGCCTCGAGCGCCAGGCCGACATCCTGGTGGTGACGGTGCAGGAGCGTCCCGCGATCAACAAGATCACCCTGGTCGGCAACAAGGACATCAAGACCGAGGAGCTGAACAAGAACCTCAAGGAAATCGGCCTGGCCGAAGGCGAGACCTTCGACCGCCTCCAGCTCGAACGCGTGGTGCAGGAGCTGACCCGCGCCTACAACAACCGCGGCAAGTACAACGTCGCGGTGCAGCCCTCGGTCACCCCGCTCGACCGCAATCGCGTGGACGTGCAGATCGACATCAAGGAAGGCAAGGCCGCCAGGATCCGGCACATCAACATCGTCGGCAACGAAACCTTCGAGCAGGACGAACTGCGCAAGGGATGGGAGTCCAACACCACCAACTGGAAGTCCTGGTACAAACGCGACGACCAGTACTCGCGCGAAAAGCTGTCGGGCGACCTGGAAAAGCTCAATTCGTATTACCTGGACCGCGGTTACGTGGACTTCGACGTGGAATCGACCCAGGTTTCCATCAGCCCCGACCGCCGCGACATGTACCTGAGCGCGAACGTGCACGAGGGCGAGACCTACACCATTTCCGAAGTCATCGTCACCGGCGACACGATCATTCCCCATGAGGAAATGGAGCGGCTCGTGCTGGTCCGCCCCGACACGATCTTCTCGCGGCGGCTGCTGGAAATCACCTCCGATGCGATGACCGCGCTGCTGGGCAACATCGGCTACGCCTTCGCCAACGTCACGCCGGTGCCCGAGGTCGATCGCGAGAATCGCAAGGTCAAGATCAACTTCTACGTGGAGCCCGGCAAGCGCGTCCAGGTGCGCCAGGTCCGCTTCGTGGGCAACACCCGAACCGGCGACGAGGTGATGCGCCGCGAACTGCGCCAGTTCGAAGGCAGCTGGTACTCGCAGTCGGCGATCGACCGCTCCAAGATCCGCCTCAACCGGCTGGGCTTCTTCAGCGAAGTGGAGATCGAGACGCCCGCGGTGCCGGGTACCGACGACCAGGTCGACGTGGTGTTCAAGGTGACCGAGACCACCTCGGGCAGCTTCATGGTGGGCCTGGGCTATTCACAGCTCGCCGGCCTCATCACCTCGCTCTCGGTCAGCCAGAACAACTTCCTCGGAACCGGCAACCGCATCGGCGTGGCGATCCAGAACAACGCCTACTCCAAGCGCTACGACGTCAACTACTTCGACCCCTACTACACCCGCGAGGGCGTCTCCGTCGGATACAACCTGACCTACTACGAACTGGACCAGTCCAACTTCAACATCGCGACCTACTACGCCGATCGCGGCTCGGCGCGCGCCATTTTCGGCCTGCCGCTGTCCGAAACCGACTCCGTGGGCCTGAGCTTCGGCATCGACTACAACACCATCCGGCCGGTCGAGGGTTACACCGCGCAGCCGATCGTGGACTACATCGACGCCCTCGGCCAGCGCACCTTCCACGCCTGGCGCACCGAGCTTTCCTGGGCGCGCGATTCGCGCAACGCCTACTGGAATCCGACCCGCGGCACCTACCAGCGCGCGGCAGCCGAGCTGACCCTGCCCGGCTCCACCGTCGAATACTACAAGTTCAACTACCAGTTCGCCCGCTACTGGCCGGTGCATCGCGCCCTGGTGCTCCTGACCAGCGCGGAGATCGGCTACGGCGATTCCTACGGCGATCGCGTGGAGCGGGTGATCTACAACGAAGACGGCACCGTGGCGCGCGAAGTGGTCGCCGACGGCCTGCCGTTCTTCGAAAACTTCTACGCCGGCGGCGTGCGCTCGATCCGCGGCTTCGAAGACAACACCCTGGGGCCATGGGCCACCGCGGAGCTGAGCAACTGGCGCCAGCCGCTGGGCGGCGCGCTCAAGACCACCGGCTCGTTCGAAGCCATCTTCCCGACCCTGTTCGACACCGACAAGACGCGCCTGTCCGCCTTCATCGACTTCGGCAACGTCTATCGCAGCGCCAACGACTTCGAGTTCCGCGAATTCCGCGGATCGGCCGGCGTGTCCCTGCAGTGGCAGGCTCCGGTCGGGCCGATCGTGCTGAACTTCTCCTATCCGTTCATGTCCGACCGGGATGACCGTACCGAGCGGCTGCAGTTCTCCTTCGGATCCCAGTTCTGAGCACGGACCGGACGGAGTTGCGCCCATGCTGCCGCCCGCCTCCAACCGCCTGCCGCCACCGCGGATGGGACGCATTTTGGCGGTGCTGCTGGCGTGCCTCCTGGGCCTGAGCACGCATCCGTCACTGGCCCAGTCGGTCCGGATCGGCTATGTGGACATGCAGCGGCTGCTCGTCAGCGCACCGCAGATCATCGCGGCGCGCGGCAAGATGCAGAAGGAGTTCGATGCGCGCGACGCCGAGCTGCGCGTGGACGAAGCCCGGCTCGCCGAGCTGGAGCTGCGCGCCGGCAGCGCAGCCGCGCCGGAAGACCGCGACGGACTGAAGCGTCAGGCCGACGCGCTGCGCCGCTCGATCGAGCGCACCCGCGAGCGCCTGCGCGACGAGCTCAATGCCAGGGTGGACGAAGAAACCGAGCGCGCCTGGCCGCTGATCAACGACGCCATCGCCGAGCACGGGCGCGCGCAGGGCTACGACCTGATCGTGACCAGCCCGGTGGCCTACGTCAGCGGGCGCATCGACGTGACCGATGACGTCTTGGCCCTGCTGCGGCGCCAGCAGCAGGACGGAACCCGCTGACTTGGACACGCCGACCTTCACCCTGGGCGAGCTGGCGCAGCGCTTCGGGCTGGAGCTGCGCGGCGATGCGTCGCGCGCGATCACCGGCGTCGCCACCCTGGCGTCCGCCAATGCGAACCAGCTCGGATTCCTGGCCAATCCGCGCTACCGCCGCGAGCTGGCCGCCACGCGAGCTGGCGCGCTGGTGCTGCGCGCGGACGCGGCCGCCGGCTGGGCGGGCGATGCGCTGGTGGTGCGCGATCCCTACGCCAGCTTCGCCCGCATCGCGGCGCTGTTCGAGCCACGCGAACCATTCGCGCCCGGGGTCCACCCGAGCGCCGTCATAGCGCCCGATGCGGTAATCGATCCGGACGCACACGTTGGCGCACACGCAAGCGTCGGCGCGCGCAGCCGCGTGCTGCGCGGTGCCCGCATCGGGCCGGGCTGCGCGATCGGCGCGGATTGCGTGGTCGGTGAAGAGTGTGAACTGGTGGCGCGCGTCACCCTGGTCACGCGCGTGCGCCTCGGCGCACGGGTCCGCATCCACCCCGGCGCGGTGCTGGGGGCCGACGGCTTCGGACTGGCGATGCACGAGGGCCGCTGGATCAAGGTGCCGCAGCTGGGCGGTGTGCGCATCGGCGACGACTGCGAGATCGGTGCCAACACCACCATCGACCGCGGCGCGCTCGAGGACACCGTGCTGGAGGAAGACGTGCGTCTGGACAACCAGATCCAGATCGCCCACAACGTCATCATCGGTGCACACACTGCGATGGCGGGCTGCGTCGCGGTGGCGGGCTCATCCCGCATCGGCCGCTACTGCCTGATCGGCGGTGCCGCCGGCATCGCCGGCCATATCGAGATCGCCGACCGGGTGACCGTGCAGGCGATGAGCTTCGTCACCCGCTCCATCACCGCGCCAGGCGTGTACGGATCCGCCGTCCCCGCGCGCGACGCGCGGGCCTGGACCCGCACCCTGGCGCGGCTGAACCGGCTGGACAGGACGCCCGCGGGCTGATCCCGGAACTTGCCAGGGTTTCAGCCGCGAAACCGCCATGCGATCATGCCGCGCCGCTCGCCTCAGGCGCGCCTGATGTCGCACAGGAGTATTCAGCCGATGACAAAATCTTCCGCCGCCGTGGCGCTTCCCGTTGATGTGACCCGCATCCAGGCCCTGCTGCCGCACCGCTTCCCGTTCCTGCTGGTGGATCGCGTGGTGGCGCTGGTTCCGCATCAGCGCCTGACCGCGATCAAGAACGTCTCGATCAACGAGCCCTTCTTCCAGGGCCACTTTCCCGGCCATCCGGTGATGCCCGGGGTCCTGATCGTGGAAGCCATGGCGCAGGCCTGCGGCCTGCTCACGCGGCTCTCGGAAGATCCCGACAGCGGCAAGGAGCCGGCACCCTCGTACCTGGTCAAGGTCGACAAGGCGCGCTTCACGCGCATGGTCGGCCCCGGCGACCAGCTGGTGCTGGATGTGGAACAGAAGCGCATGCTGCGCCGTATGGGCCTGTACGAATGCCGCGCGCTGGTGGACGGCACCGAAGTAGCCTGCGCGGAAATCCTCTGCGCCGAACGGGACAAGTGAGCATGGCCGATGCGCGCATCCATCCGACGGCGCTGGTCGATCCCGCAGCCACGCTGGGCGCGGGCGTCGAGATCGGCCCGTTCTGCGTGATCGGGGCGGAAGTCCGCATCGGTGAAGGCACGCGCATCGGCCCGCATTGCAGCATCGACGGCCCGACCCGGATCGGGCGCGACAACGTGTTCCACGGCCACGCCGCGATCGGCGGCGAGCCGCAGGACAAGAAGTACCGCGGCGAGCGGGTCGAGCTGGAGATCGGCGACGGCAACGTGGTGCGCGAGTTCGTCACCATCAACCGCGGCACCGGCGAGGGCGGCGGCATCACCCGCGTCGGGAACCGCAACTGGATACTGGCCTACTGCCACATCGCGCACGACTGCCGCATCGGCAGCGACTGCGTGTTCTCCAACAACGCCACGCTCGCCGGCCATGTGACCATCGGCGACTTCGTGATCCTCTCCGGCTTCGCCGGCGTGCACCAGTTCTGCCGCATCGGTGCCCACGCCTTCATCGGCATGGGTGCCTTCGTCAACGGCGACGTGCCACCCTTCCTGATGGTGGCGCAGGAGAAGTACGCCCGTCCGCGCGGCATCAATGCCGAAGGCCTCAAGCGCCGCGGCTTCGACGCCGAGCGCATCGCCGCGATCAAGCGCGCCTACCGCGCGCTCTACCTGGGCGAAGCGAAACTGGACGAGGCCAAGGGCGCGCTTGCGGAAATGGCCGGTTCGAGCGAAGACGTGCGCGCCATGCTGAGCTTCGTCGAGGGCGCGGAGCGTCCGCTGTTGCGTTGATGGGCGGGAATCGGGAATCGGGAATCGGGAATCGCGCGAACCGGCTTCGGATCGCGCTGTGCGCGGGTGAAGCTTCGGGTGACCTGCTGGGCGCGGGGCTGATCGCGCGACTGCGCGAGCGTTTTCCCGATGCGCAGTTTGCCGGCATCGGCGGGCCGAAGATGCGCGCCGCAGGCTTCGAGGCCTGGCACGACTGCTCGGAACTGGCGGTCATGGGGCTGGCCGAGGTGCTGGCGCACCTGCCGCGCCTGCTGCGCCTGCGCCGGAATTTCCGCCGCCGCCTGCTGGCGTGGAAGCCCGATGTCTTCATCGGCATCGATGCGCCCGACTTCAACCTCGGCGTCGAGCGCTGGATGAAGGATCGTGGTTTTCGCACGGTTCACTACGTCAGCCCGTCGGTCTGGGCCTGGCGCGCGGGACGCGCGGCGAAGATCGGGCGCAGCGCGGATCGGGTGCTGTGCCTGTTCCCGATGGAACCGCCGATCTACGCGCGCCACGGCGTCGATGCACGCTTCGTCGGCCACCCGATGGCCGATGCGATGGCGCTGGAGCCGGACCGCGCCGGCGCGCGCGCCGGGCTCGGCCTGGCGGCGGATGCGCCGGTACTCGCCGCGCTGCCCGGCAGCCGCCGGAGCGAGATCGAGCGCCTCCTGCCGGTCTTCCTCGATGCCCTGTCGCGCATTGCCGGGAGCGTGCCCGGCCTGGTCACGGTGATTCCCGCCGCCAACGCCGCCTGCCGCACGCAGATCGAGGCGATGCTGGCGCAGCGGACGGCGCTGCCGACGGTGCACCTCGTCGACGGGCGCGCCGGCGAGATCATGGTCGCCTCCGACGTGGTGCTGCTGGCTTCCGGCACGGCCACGCTCGAAGCCCTGCTCGCCAAGCGTCCGATGGTGGTGGCCTATCGCATCGCCGGGCTGACCTACGCCATCGTCAAGGGCCTGGGCCTGCTCAAGACCGATCGCTACAGCCTGCCCAACGCGCTCGCCGGCGAGGCCGTGGTGCCTGAACTGATGCAGGCCGACTGCACCCCGGAAAAAATCGCCGCCGCGGTGACCGACTGGTTCGCCCACCCCGAGCGTGGCACCGCACTGCAGCCGCGCTTTGCGCGCATCCACGCCGAACTGCGCCGCGATGCCTCGAGCGCGGCCGCGGCGGCGGTTGCGGAACTGCCCGGTCTTTCTCCCTCTCCCCTCGGGAAAGGGCCGGGGTGAGGGTCGAATGATGCCACGATCCTCCAGCGCCTCCCCATCCGATGAACCGCATGTCGCCGGCGTGGACGAGGCCGGCCGCGGCCCGCTCGCCGGCCCCTTGGTGGTGGCCGCGGTGATCCTGAATCCCGCGCGGGAAATCCCCGGCCTGGGCGACTCCAAGGCACTGAGCGCAAAGCGCCGCGACGCCCTGTTCGACCTGATCCACGAACGCGCGCTGGCCTTCTGCGTCCAGGTCATCGACGTCGAACGCATCGATGCGATCAACATCTTCCAGGCCACGATGGCCGGCATGCGCGAAAGCCTGTGCGGCCTGCCGATTCCGGCGGCCTTGGCGCGCATCGACGGCAACCGCCTGCCGCCCGACCTGCCCTGTCCCGCCGAGGCCTGGGTCGGCGGCGACGCGCGCGATGCCGCCATCGGTGCCGCATCGATCCTGGCCAAGGTCACCCGCGACCGCCTGCTTCTGGCACTGGACGCGCGCTGGCCGCAGTACGGCTTCGCCCGCCACAAGGGCTACGGCACCGCCGAGCACCTCGCCGCGCTGCGCCAGCACGGCCCCTGCCCCGCCCACCGCCGCAGCTTCGCGCCGGTAAGGCTGTGCGCCGAGCGCGACCTGTTCGGTTGACATTTGACGTGGGGGGGGGGTAATGATCCCTGCCACAGGGGTCAACACGAACAATCGGCGAATGTCCGATTACCGCCTGAGGAGTTCTTTGATGAAACGATTTCATGTCGCTGCATTTGCCTTGCTCCTGGCGCTACCGGTCATCGCCAACGCCCAGATCCAGGTGCCGCCCGCCGATGAGCTTGGATCCATCGCCTGGAACAGCATGGCGGCGCGCTCGGGCGAGCAGGCGCTTCCCACCCAGCGCCGATCTTCGGTGGAGCGAACCATCCACACCTCGGCACCGGGCGGCACGCTTTCGGTCACGTTCGGAGCTCAAGGCGGTGAAACCACCTGGACTCTTCGCGGCTATGCGTGGCAGCGAGATGTCCCGGTGGATGAAGCAGAAGTTGCTGCGCCGGAAGCTGCCACCTCCGGGAATGACGCGCCGGAAAACCCGGATCCGGCTCCTCCCACGCACCATGGCACCCCCGGCGACACGTCCACCAACGTGTTCCAACTCGGTCAATGGCGCTACACCGTCAAGTACAGCTACGGCGTGAGGGAGGGCGTTCTGGGCTGGCACGTCGACAGCATCGAGTCGATCTACAACCCCACGCCCCCACCAGGCCCCATCTACTATCAGGAAAAATGAGTTCGCGGCACATCGTTGCAACATCACAGCGACGGGCAGCCAGGGGCTGCCCGTCGCGTTTGAGCCTGATGGCTCCCGACCTGTCCGCCTCGACCGGCTGGCACGCTGTCCGGGCGCGCTTCAACGGCACAACCGCCCGGTGATTGCGGCACTGCACAATCGTCGCGGCGACTGATAGCATCGGGCTTCCTCTCCCGCACGGCCACAGCCCATGTGCTCGATCCTCGGCATCCTCGACCTGAAATCCGATCCCGTCGCCCTGCGCGCGCAGGCGCTGGAGCAGTCGCGCACGATGCGCCACCGCGGGCCGGACTGGTCGGGCATCTATGACGATGCGCGCGCCATCCTGGTGCACGAGCGCCTGGCCATCGTCGGGGTGGATTCAGGGGCGCAGCCGCTGCGCAGTCCGGACGGCTCGCTGGTGCTGGCGGTGAACGGGGAGATCTACAACCACCGCGCGCTGCGCCAGCAGCACGAGGCCAGCTACGCCTTCCAGACCCATTCGGACTGCGAAGTGATCCTGCCGCTGTATCTGACCGGCAGCGATGCCGATTCGGTGTCGAACTGGCTGAACCGGCTGGAAGGCATGTTCGCCTTCGTGCTCTGGGACGCGGGGCGCGGCACCTGGCTGGTGGCGCGCGATCCCATCGGCATCATTCCGCTCTATTACGGGCACGATGTCCACGGCAACCTGCACGTGGCCTCCGAGCTCAAGGCGCTGGCCGGGATCTGCCGCGAGGCCAGGGAGTTTCCGCCCGGCCACTTCTGGCGCAGCGGTGACGCCGAACCGGTGCGCTACTACGCACCGCGCTGGCGCGACTACGCCGCCGTGGCCGGTGCCGAATCCGACCGCGGCAAGCTGCGCCACGCGCTCGAATCGGCGGTGCGCAGCCACATGATGAGCGATGTGCCCTACGGCGTGCTGCTGTCCGGCGGCCTGGACTCCTCCCTGGTCGCCGCGATCGCCAAGAAGTACGCCGCGCGGCGCGTGGACGAGGACGGCCGCACCGAGGCATGGTGGCCGCAGCTGCACACCTTCGCCATCGGCCTGCGTGAATCGCCCGACCTGCGCCATGCCCGCGACGTGGCCGCGCACATCGGCACCGTGCACCACGAACTGCACTTCACCGTGCAGGAGGGCATCGACGCGCTCTCGGACGTGGTCTACCACCTGGAAACCTACGACGTCACCACGATCCGGGCCTCCACGCCGATGTACCTGATGGCGCGCCGCATCCGCGCCATGGGCATCAAGATGGTGCTTTCGGGCGAAGGTTCGGACGAAATCTTCGGCGGCTACCTCTACTTCCACAAGGCACCCAATGCCCGGGCCCTGCACGAGGAAGCCGTGCGCAAGCTCGATGCCCTGCACCTCTTCGACTGCCTGCGCGCCAACAAGGCGATGGCGGCCTGGGGCGTGGAGGCGCGCGTGCCCTTCCTCGACCGCGGCTTCATCGACGTGGCGATGAGCCTGGATCCGGAGGTGAAGCTCTCGGGCAAGGCGCGCGGCCGCATGGAAAAGCAGTTCCTGCGCGAAGCCTTCGCCGGCTACCTGCCCGACAGCGTACTGTGGCGGCAGAAGGAACAGTTCTCCGACGGCGTGGGCTATTCCTGGATCGATTCGCTCAAGGCCCACGCCGAGCAGCAGGTGAGCGAGGCGGACCTGGCGAACGCGCGCTTCCGCTTCCCCTGCAACACACCGCTCACCAGGGAAGCCTATTTTTACCGCACCCTGTTCGAGAAGCACTTCCCCCAGCCCTGGGCGGCGGAAACCGTGCCGGGCGGGCCGTCGGTGGCCTGTTCCACGGCGGCGGCGCTGGAGTGGGACGCCTCGCTGAAGAACGTGATCGACCCTTCCGGGCGCGCGGTGCAGTCGGTACACAACGAAGCCTATTGAGGCCGCACGCCGATACGCCGGCGCTGCCGGCGTATCGGATTCCGCGCATCGGGGCGGCGCGACGTCCCGTGCCGGCGATCAGCGCAGGAACAGGTAGTAGGCCGCGGCAGCCGCGGCGGCAAGCGCCACCAGCGCGACCGCGATCCAGCCTGCGCCGGAGCCGCCCTTCGCCTCCTCGGGCTCATGGCCCTTGGCCAGGGTGGAAGTCGCAGGAATCTCGGCACCCGGTGCCACCAGCAGGAAGCGGATGTTGTCCAGCCGCAGCTCCTCGCCCGGCTTCAAGAGGCCCTGCTGCACGCGCTGGCCGTTGATGAAGGTGCCGTTGGACGAACCCAGGTCTTCCACCATCAGGCCCGCCGGCGTCGGCTTCACCTGCGCGTGCCGACGCGAAATTTCCTCGCTCGCGATGGCGATGTCGCAGTCGGACTGGCGTCCGATGGTCTGCAGGGTCAATACCGGGTACACCTTCCCGAATGCGGCCCCGGACACGCCGCGCAGGACGAAACGCGGCACCGCCATGCGCACGCGCGTGGCTCCCGTCTCATCCACCGCTGCCGGCCGCGACGGGGCAGGCGCAGCGCCCGCCTTCTCGATCGCGACAAGACGCGCCTGGACCGTGCCGAAGCCGATCAGGTCACCGGCCTTCAGCGCCGCAGTGGCACCGGCCGCCAGGGTCTGGCCATTGAGTGCGACGATCCCGTCCAGGGCGTGCACGTGGAGCACGTCGCCGTCGCGCGTCAGCTCGGCGTGCCGGACGACGATATCGGGGGCGGCAAGGACCACCGACGCCTCGGGATCACTTCCCACCAGTTGGGAACCCTGCCCGACCAGAACCTGCGGATGCTCGCCACCCGGAAAGAAAAGTTTCATTCGCCCCTCACCTTGATCACGGAATTTCACGCACCACGCGAAAGCCGATGGTATTGAATCCGGTGTCCGCCGGAAAGGCGCGCGTCGTTCCATCCGACACCGACGACGCCCAGCTGCCGCCTGACACCAGGCGCTCGCGGCAGGCACCGCCCACGCAGTCGGAAGTCCATTCGCGCACGTTGCCGCGGGTATCGCGCAAGCCGTTGGCCGCCGGCGCGAAAGCCATCACCGGCGACGTTTCCGCATGGCCATCGTCACAGCCTAGCGCATCCCTGCCGCCGTGGATCGCGCGATAGGCGGCATCGCGCCCGTTGGCGGTGCAATCATCGGCGCTGCCCACGCCCACCGCCGCCAGCTCCGCGCTGGACGGCACGCGGTAGGCCCGCGCGCTCATCTGCGACAGCCAGCGCGCATAGTCATCGGCCATCGCCGCGGTGACGCACACCACCGGATGCGAGTCGTCCTGGGTGAAGCCCGGATCGAGGAAGGTGCGCTTGCGTGAGCCGCGGAACAGCGATTCGCGGTCGCGGCAGTTGGCCGGAAGGCTGCCAAAGCGGCCTTGGCCCACGCGCTCCCAGTAGTGACGGAACTCGCCCAGGGTGACCGGGCTGCGGCCGTAGGCCAGGGATCCGACCACAAGCATCTCCGGCCCGGCCCGCCCGTCCACGGTGTCGCGGAAGGCAAAGCCGTCACGACCGATCCGGCGCGCACGCGCCAGCCCTTGCTGCAGGGCCGACGAGTCGGGCGCAAGCGCCAGGCCGCGCTCGAAAACCAGCACGGCGCGCTCGCGGTCCCAGGCGGCAATCGCGACCTCGCCCTCCTTGAGGGTGCGATCCAGCCACGCCTCGCGCCGTTCCGCCACGCCTGTCGCCACGTCCTCCACCCCGAACTCCACCGCCAACTCGCCGGCACGCTGCAGGTAGCCCAGCCAGAGCGAGGGATCCTCATCACCGGCCTGCTCGTCGGCCAGCGCCAGGTAGCGCTGCGCGATGCGTTCGATGCCGGCGCGCGCCTCGCGGTTGCCCGGCTCCTGCGCCTGCACCTGGCGATAGCGTTGCAGCGCATTGTTGCCCGGCGGCGAGGTGTAGCGGCGCGCGGCGAAGTCGCGGCGCGCCTGCAGCAGCAGGGCACGTATCGGGTCTTCCACGCCCTGCGAGGACGCCAACACCGCAAGCTCGGCGGCTTCCTCGGCGCTCAGGCCGTCATCGCCGGCGTCCAGCCCGGCCTCCTGCACCAGCGCCGGTTCCGGTCCGGGCATCGCCGTCTCCGGCGCGACGGTGCTCCACGGCCGCCAGGCGAAGAGCGCCAGGATGCCGACCAGCCCGACAAGCGCGACGAACGGCCCGACCCAGCGCGGCCGGCCGGGCGCGCTCGCCTCGGCGTGCGCATCGGCCTGCAGCAGACCCGGTTGCCGCCACGAGGGTTCCGCGATCACGGCGTCGTCGGAAAAATCCGCCGGCACCGGATGCTCACCGCTCGCCTGCGCCCGCCGCGCCCCGCTGGTGGCGCGAAGCGAGGGCGCAATCCGGCGCAGCATGTCGATGAACTGGGTGCAGTCCTGGAAGCGCTCATCGGGGTTCTTCGCCAGGCAGTGGTCGACCAGCGGCTGCCAGACCAGATACCGGGCCGGCAGCGGAGGCACCTGCTCGTGCACGTGCGCGTAGGCCACCGCGAAGGCGTCGCTGCCTTCGAACGGCGGCTTGCCGGTCAACGCCTCGTAGCACACCACGCCCAGGCTGTAGATGTCCGAACGCGGATCGACCTCGGCACCGCGCGCCTGTTCCGGACTCATGTAGTGGCTGGTTCCCACCGACAGGCCCGAAGCGGTGATGCGCGATGACACCGACATGGCCCGCGCGATGCCGAAATCGGTGAGCCGCGGGTTGTCCTCGGCGTCGAACAGGATGTTGGCCGGCGTCACGTCGCGGTGCACGTAGCCGCGCGCGTGGGCATAGCCCAGCGCATCGGCCACCGCCGCGAGCACCCGCACCAGTTCGGCCTGGTCGATGCCGCGCTCCAGGCGCGCGGCGAAATCGCCGTTCTCCAACAGCTGCATCGAAAAATAGTGGCTGCCTTCCGGCGTCACACCGACTTCGTAGACCGGCACCACGTGCGGATGCTCCAGCGAGGCCAGCATGCGGGCCTCCTGCAGGAAGCGCTGCGCATTCACCGGCTCGGCCGCCAGCGCGGGATTGAGCACCTTCAGCGCGACCTCGCGGTCGAGCATCACCTGGCGCGCCCGGTAGACCGTCGCCATGCCGCCGCGCCCGATCTCGCAGATGACGCTGTAACCCGGAAAATCCAACGCCCTGCGCTCCCTGTCCTGGCACGCGGCCCACCGTCTGGCGGTGTGGCCCATGAACCCCACGAGTCGCGATTGTAGCGGGATGCGATGGATTCCCGACACGCGCCGCGCCGCGCACGGCAGCACCAGCGGGAACGCGACCGTCTCGCCGGACTTCGGCCCGCGTCTGTGCTAAAAAGGCGAACTGAAATGTCGCTGCCGAAAGACATCATGCCGCTGCGCGCCGTCCCTTGCCTGTTCCCCGCCGATGACGCGGACGACTTCCAGTTCTGCAGCACCTGCGCGTTTTCCAGCGCCTGCCGCGACCAGGGCTACGACAAGGCCGCGCTGCACGAGCTGGAGTGCCTGGTGGAACACATCGGCCCGTTCGAGGCCGGCGAATACCTGTTTCGCGAGGGTGAAACCTTCAATGCCATCGCTGCGGTGCGCACCGGCACGGTCAAGGCCTTCACCGTGGACGCCGCCGGGCGCGAACAGGTCCTTGGATTCTTCCTGCCGGGCGAGGTGATCGGCTTCAACGCCATCCACGATGCGCGCTTCCCCTGCAACGTGGTGGCGCTCGACACCGTGATGCTCTGCCGCTTCTCCTTTCCCTCGATATCCGCGCTCGCGGCGCGTACCAGCGCCCTGCAGGCGCAGCTCTTCCGCCTGCTCAGTCAGGACATCAAGAAGGCGGCACTGCTGGCGGGAGATTTCAGCGCCGACGAGCGCATGGCAGCGTTCCTGCTGGGCTTCTCGCACCACTACTCGGCGCGCGGCTATTCGGCCCACCGCTTCACCCTGGCGATGTCGCGCACCGATATCGCCAACTATCTGCGCCTGGCGGCGGAAACGGTGTCGCGGGTGATGCGCCGCTTCCAGGAGGATGGCCTGGTCAAGGTCAACCGGCGCGAGGTCGAACTGCTCGACCTGCCGCGCCTCGAGGCGCTGGCACAGCCGGTGCTGCGCGGCTGATCAGCCGAACCAGCCGAGCATGAATCCCAGCGGATGGTGCGCGCGCGCCACGCTGTACATGAATCCGAACGCCGCCAGCGCCGCAAGGTAGAAAGCGAACTTCGCGCGCCGTCCCCTGGCGCGGCGCAGCGCCAGCGTGCCCAGCACGACATAGACCAGCAGCATCGCCAGCTTCACCGCCAGCCAGGGCGTGGTGAAGGGGTTGAGGTGCAGCACCGCCAGCAGCATCAGCGCCGAAGTCAGCAGCGCGGTGTCGACGGTGTAGCTCAGGTAGCGCACCGGGGCCGACATGGCCCAGCGCTGGCCCAGCTGCACGAGCACGCCGCGCAGCGCGAACAGCCCGCCGCTGGCCAGCACGAAGCCGACGTGGGCCGCCTTGATCTGTGGGTAGTACTCGATCATTGCGTGGAAAGATCCGCGTCCGACGGGAAGCCGATCATTTTAACCGGGCCGGCCGTCGGCGCGCGGCCGCAGGTAGATCCAGCCATAGCGCAGCACCCAGGGCGCGAAGGCCACCAGCCAGCCGACCGCGGCCACGCGGAACCCGTCCCAGGGCGTGGGCAGGAGCTCCGCGAGCACCCGCGTCAGGGCCACGAGCTGGATGCAGACGAAGGCGAACATCGCCACCGGCACCAGCACCAGCGGGCGGCCCGAATGGCCCTGAGAAACGCGCGTGACCATCGCCACCAGCAGGCTGCCGAACACCCCGATGGTGAGCGCGTGCAGCGGGGCCTTGCCGAGGATCAGGGCACCGTCGAACTGCAGCCACAGGCTCTGCGCCAGATACAGCGCAAGCGCCACCGGCAGCCAGGCGTAGCCCAGGAACAGCACCCGCAGGATGCCCGGTGCCCTGCCACGCGGCCACCACTTCCACAGGCACAGCAGCGCCAGCGCCAGTAGCGGCGCGTCCACCAGCCACAACCACTGCGGCAGGCTGAAAATCTCCAGCAGCGCATGGCCGAGCCACAGCGGCCACTGCGCCGCCAGCAGCCACATCGGCCGCCAGGCGCGGTAGCCGGGCACCACGTTGCCGGCGAAAAACGGGAACATGCGGTGCGCGACCGTCGCATAGATCGGCAGGAGCAGGCCGAACGCGCCCAGCCTTATGGCCGCCTGACCGATCTGCCAGTTGAAGGTGTGCAGGTAAACGGCAAATCCCCACAGCGCGACAAAGCCCAGCAGCAGCGCGCTGTAGCAGCTCACCGCATGCCAGGTCTTGAAGCGGTTGGCCACCAGCACCCGGCCCAGCACGACCAGTCCGTAGCCCCAGCCCAGGATCGTGGCCACGACGCCCAGGTGCAGGGCGTGGGAGCTGCCGGAAAAAGCCGCGACCAGACACAGGATCTGCCCGAGCAGCATGCCCAGGCCCACCGGAACATAGTGCCGACGGGTCGGTTCGGCCTGCCCCATCCAGCGCGGGAACACCGTGATGAGGAAGCCGAACATGAAGCTCGGCAGCATCTGGTACTGCAGGATGAACCCGTGCAGCCAGCCGCCGATCACCTGATCCACCGGCGTCGGCACGGTGTGGAACAGCCACCAGGTCCACCAGATCATCGCGGCCAGCACATTGAGGGCACCGGCGAGGAACAGCAGGCGATGGGGCGCGGCGGTCAGCACGGCCGGCAGGGAGAAGGATTGCGAATGCGTGTCATTGTTCATTCGCGAATTCTGGTCCCTCGCCCGTGCGCCCGCAATGACCTGGATCAGCGACGGCTCGGTCGTCCCGCTGCCACGGCGCGCCTGCCATCGGACCTGCTGCCCGGCGGAGCCATTCCGGCCGTTCTCAGGCCAGCAGTTCGGCCAGACCGTCCAGCGCGGCCGCCACGGTCTGGCGTCGTACCGCCTCCCGGTCGCCATCGAAATGGAAGCGCCGGGCGCGCGGATAGCCACCGCGCCGCTTCCAGGCGATCCAGACCGTGCCGACCGGTTTCCCGGGCGTGCCGCCGCCCGGCCCGGCAATGCCGGTCACCGCCACCGCGAGCGTCGCACCGGAATGGATCAGCGCGCCGGACACCATTTCCAGCGCGGTTTCCTCGCTCACCGCGCCGTGGCGCATCAGCGTCTCCGGCCGCACCCCCAAAAGCCCCTGCTTGGCCTCGTAGCTGTAGGCCACCATGCCCGCCTCGAACCACTCGGAGCTGCCGGCCACGTCGGTCAGGATCTTGGCGATCCAGCCACCGCTGCAGCTTTCCGCCGTCACCATGGACTGGCGCGCCACCAGCGCCGCTGCGCCCAGCGCGCGCGCCTGCGCCAGCAGATCGGCATCGGAAGGAATCGTCGTGCTCATCGGCGCAGGGTAGTGACGGCCGCCGGGAAACGCCACGGCGCGCTCACGCGCTCCCGCCGACATCCAGACACAGGTATTTGATCTGGGTGTAATCATCGAGGCCGTACTTCGAGCCCTCGCGCCCCATGCCCGACTGCTTGATGCCGCCGAACGGTGCCACGGCGGTGGAAATCAGGCCGGTGTTGACGCCGACGATGCCGCATTCCAGCGCCTCCGCCACGCGGAAGGCCCGCGCCAGGTCGCGGGTGTAGAAGTAGCCTGCCAGACCGGCCTGATCGTCGTTGGCCAACGCGATGGCCTCGCGCTCGTCGCGGAACCGGAACAGCGGTGCCACCGGTCCGAAGGTTTCCTCGTGCGCGATGCGCATGGCCGGCGTCACGTCGAGCAGGACGGTCGGCTGGTAGAAGGTTCCGCCCAGGGCGTGGCGCGCGCCGCCGAGCGCCAGGCGCGCGCCGCGCGCGAGCGCATCGGCGACGTGCGCCTCCACCTTGGCGAGCGCGGCAGCGCTGATCAGCGGTCCCTGATCCGTCGGCCCGGCCAGCCCGTCGCCCACGCGCAGCGCGCGCACGGCGTCGACCAGCTTCAGGGCGAAGGACTCGTACACCGACTCGTGCACGAAAATCCGGTTGGCGCAGACGCAGGTCTGGCCCGAGTTGCGGTACTTGCTGGCGATCGCCCCTGCCACGGCGGCATCCAGATCGGCGTCCTCGAACACGATGAAGGGCGCGTTGCCGCCCAGCTCCAGCGAAACCCGCTTGAGGCCGTCCGCGCACTGCGCCATCAGCCGCCGGCCGACCGCGGTCGATCCGGTGAAGCTCAGCTTGCGCACCGCCGGATGGGTCGTCAGCTCGATGCCGATGGCGGCGGCATCGCGGCCGGTGACGATGTTGAGAACGCCCGGCGGCAGGCCGGCGCGCTCGGCCAGCACGCCGAGGGCGAGCGCCGAGAACGGCGTCTCCAGCGCCGGCTTGCAGACCACCGTGCAGCCGGCGGCCAGCGCCGGACCGAGCTTGCGCGCAAGCATCGCGGAAGGAAAGTTCCACGGCGTGATCGCCGCCACCACGCCAACGGGCTGACGCAGCACCAGCAGGCGCTTGCCCGCCGCGTGGCCGGGAATGACATCCCCGTAGAGACGGCGCGCCTCCTCGCCGAACCACTCGATGAAGCTCGCCGCATAGGCCACCTCGCCGCGCGCCTCCGCCAGCGGCTTGCCCTGCTCGGCGGTCATCAGCACGGCAAGGTCGTCCTGATGCGCCATCATCAGATCGAACAATCGCCGCAGCACCTGCGCGCGCTCGCCGGCGGTGCGCGCCGCCCAGGCCGGAAACGCGGCCTGCGCGGCCTCGATCGCGCGGCGCGTTTCGGCCGCGCCCATGTCCGGCACCGTCGCCAGCAGCGCCCCCGTGGCCGGATTGCGCACTTCGCAGGCCTGGTCGCCGTCGGCCTGAATCCAGCGTCCGCCGACCAGTGCGCGCTGGCGCAGCAGGTCGGGATCGCGCAGCGGCAGGGATGACGCGGGCACGACGTTCATGGATTGCTCCTGGCCGACAGCGCGGCAAACTTTGCCATCTCCCTACGGTAGCACCGTCGCCGCGCGGCGGATGGACAGCGCCCTCCCCCCGTGTCAGGGTCACGCCCACCGCCTGCGCCAGATGCCATGCCCGAAGGCCCCGAAATCCGCCGCGCCGCCGATCGCCTGGCCGCCGCCGTCGCGGGCCAGGAACTGCGCCGCGCGGAGTTCGCCTTCCCGCAGCTCAAGCGCTTCGAGCGCGAGCTGCCGGGTGGTCGCATCGCCTCCATCACGCCGCGCGGCAAAGCCCTGCTGACCGCGTTCGATTCGGGCTGGACGCTCTACACCCACAACCAGCTCTACGGCGTATGGAAGGTGGCGGCACCCGGCGAGCGCCCCGATACCGCGCGCAGCCTGCGGGTGGCGCTGGAAACCGCGCGCGCCGCGATCCTGCTCTACTCGGCCTCGGACATCGAAATGTGGCGCAGCGACGAGGTCGAAGCGCACCCTTTTTTGCAGAGCCTGGGGCCGGACGTGCTCGATCCCGCGCTCACCGTCGCCGAAGTGGCGACGCGCCTGGACTCCCCCGCGTTCCGCCGCCGCGCCTTGGGCGGGCTGCTGCTCGACCAGAGCTTCCTTGCCGGGCTGGGCAACTACCTGCGCGCCGAGGTGCTGTGGGAAGCGGGCCTGCATCCCGCCGTGCGCCCCGGCGATCTGCTCCCCGCGCGGCGTGAGCGGCTGGCGCAGGCGCTGCTCTCGATTCCGCGCCTGAGCTATTCCACCCGCGGCATCGAGCTCGCGCCCGGGATGCGGCCAGACCTCGTCGCGCACGAGGGCGAACGCTTCCGCTTCCATGCATTCAAGCGCGAGGGCCAGCCCTGCGCGCGCTGCGGCATGCCGATCCGGCGCGGCAGCGCCCATTCCCGCCCGATGTTCCTGTGCCCGAACTGCCAGCCCGCGCCGGCAAGCGGCGGAGGCGCATGACCGGGCGCACCGGCAACAGCCTCAGCCAACCGGATCCACCACCAACCTGACGGCGGAGGACAATGCATTGCGAACAGCTTTGGTGGTAGCGTGCATGAGGGCACTTTCCGCGCTCCCGTCTACTGATGGCGAACATCTCCAGTCCGGCCCATCGAAGCCTGGCGGGACGCAAGAAGTGCATTCGACCCTTCAACCCGACGCAGCTTCACGGCGCGGCGTGATTGATCATGCTGGCGGCAGCCAAACCATATCCATGATCGCAAAACATCCCCTCATCAGAACCGTCATCACTCACCGAAGGCAGAAACGATGAATCCATGTTTTCAGAACAGCATGCGGACCCGGTTTGCACGAAAATACCGGCTGGCAGCGCTCGCATTGATTCTGGCGTTCTCGGGAAACCCCCTTGCAAATGCACGGCAGTACGCCAGCGCCATAATCTCGGAATCGCATGCAACATCCTCATCGCACAGCATCGATTCCGACCCATCGACGTTTTCAGAGCTGGAGGCCGGAACGGGCATCATCATCGGCATCGGGAGCTACTCCGCTCATATCGAAATGAAATTCCCGGAGCCAGTTCCGGCAAACCAGACATCCTATGTCCGCATTGAAGCGCAAGACAATATCCTGCCGAGCCTGATGGGCGGGGAACTCGGCAATATTCTGGCAGGCATCAACGGGGTATCACTGACTGGAAACCAGGAATTTTCGGTGGAGGCGAAAAACGGGGCCGCCGTGGTGCTTTCGGGCAATTCCACCAACCCGATATCATTTTCAGGCGAGCGACTCAAGGTGGTCGTCGACGCCAACAACCACACGTATTTGGCCATTACACCAAACCAGTCCTACCAGAGCATCAGGATTTCGAATTTCGTGGGGAATCTGGTTGGCCTGGGAGTCACAAAGCGCTTGAAGGTGTGGGACCCCTATTATGTGGAACAAGGAAGCAGTGCCACTCCGCAATTCACTTCGTATGACTCTTCCGGAATCACCCTTGAACTGCTGGAAATGGGCGGCGGGGCGCACAATCTGGAAAGAGCGATCGATGGCAACCAGGATTCATACTCCACCCTGTCTCTGGGCGTCGTCGACACGGCTTCCAGCATCACGCAACGCGCTTATCTTGAAGGACTTTCCCAACCCGATGATGTGTTTGCCGTTCGCCTCTGGATCGATCCCGAGGTCATGCAGGTAACATTGGGGCAAGGCATTCGCATCCGCACCCAGAATGGCGCGAATGCCGTGACGAATGAGGTTTTACAGGGCCTCCTGACGCCGGCGGATATCGCAGCCATAATGAATGGCCAGCCGTTTACCGTGTATATCACGCCAAGTGCTCCTGTGGACAGGTTTGTCGTGACATTGAATGGCGCGCTCGGCGTGACGGCAAGCCAGGGCCTGGACATCCATGAGGTGTTTTCAATCCGGATTTTTGGCGATGATTACGAAGATGCCGGCAAGTCGACGCCCGGATATCCATGATGCGCCCAGGCCGTCCGGCAACATCACTGCCGGCGCGCAACCGGCGGGCAGCGTGGAGCGTGGGCCGAATCCAGTGGATCCGATCAGCCATGCCGCGAATAATGTCCCGATCCGCCCGATGAAAACGCCGAAAAATCTAGGGCTTGCAATCAGGCTCGCAAGAATCCGGTCAAACATCAACCAGCGGCGCGAGCCCGGCCTTCAAGGGCGACGTGCGATCATGATCGGATGTTTCCGCAGCCTGCCGTTGATCCTGGAGGAACCTTCGATTTCCATGATTCAATTTCATCGTCTACGCCAGGGAACCACGAAAAACCGACGTCATTCCGGCCCTCGCCGGAATGACGCGAATCGGGAAGTTTTTCGAAGCTCCCGGTAGTCCGACCGTCCACCCGCCAGAGGAAGCCCGCCATGAGCAAGCCCAGCGACAGCGACAAAAAGTGCCCCGTCACCCACCTGACGACCCAGTTCGGCGCCCCCGTGCCGGACAACCAGAACAGCCTCACCGCCGGCCCGCGCGGGCCGCTGCTGGCGCAGGATGTCTGGCTGCACGAAAAGCTCGCCAATTTCGTGCGCGAAGTGATCCCGGAGCGGCGCATGCACGCCAAGGGCTCGGGCGCCTTCGGCACCTTCACCGTCACCCACGACATCACCAGGTACACCCGCGCGAAGATCTTCGAGAAGGTGGGCAAGAAGACCGAGATGTTCGCCCGCTTCACCACCGTGGCCGGCGAGCGCGGCGCGGCCGATGCCGAGCGCGACATCCGCGGCTTCGCGCTGAAGTTCTACACCGAGGAAGGCAACTGGGACCTGGTCGGCAACAACACCCCGGTGTTCTTCATCCGCGACCCGCGCAAGTTCCCTGACCTCAACAAGGCGGTCAAGCGCGACCCGCGCACCAACCTGCGCAGCGCCACCAACAACTGGGACTGGTGGACGCTGCTGCCCGAGGCGCTGCACCAGGTCACCATCGTGATGAGCGACCGCGGCATTCCGGCCAGCTATCGCCACATGCACGGCTTCGGCTCGCACACCTACAGCTTCTGGAACGAAGCCGGCGAGCGCTACTGGGTGAAGTTCCACTTCCGCACCCGGCAGGGCATCAAGAACCTGACCGACGCCGAAGCGGGCGAAATCATCGGCAACGACCGCGAAAGCCACCAGCGCGACCTGTTCGACGCGATCGAGCGCGGCGACTTCCCGAAGTGGACACTGTACGTGCAGGTCATGCCGGAAGCCGAGGCCGAGCGGGTGCCCTATCACCCCTTCGACCTGACCAAGGTCTGGCCGCACGGCGACTATCCGCTGATCGAGGTGGGCGAGTTCGAGCTCAACCGCAATCCGGAAAACTTCTTCGCCGACGTGGAGCAGAGCGCGTTCGCGCCGAGCAACCTGGTGCCGGGCATCGGCGTCTCGCCCGACAAGATGCTGCAGGCGCGCCTGTTCAACTACGCCGACGCGCAGCGCTACCGTCTGGGCGTGAACTACCACCAGATTCCGGTCAACGCCGCGCGCTGCCCGGTCCACAGCAACCACCGCGACGGTGCCGGGCGCATGGACGGCAACTACGGCGGCCTGCCCCACTACGAGCCCAACAGCTTCCGGCAGTGGCAGGAGCAGCCGCAGTTCCGCGAACCACCGCTGCAGATCACCGGCGACGCCGACTGGTGGAATTTCCGCGACAATGACGACAACTACTACAAGCAGCCCGGCGACCTGTTCCGGCTGATGAGCCCGGCGCAGCAGCAGGTGTTGTTCGACAACACCGCGCGCAACATGGGCGACGCGCCGGACTTCATCAAGCGCCGCCACATCGAGAACTGCGCCAAGGCCGATCCGGCCTACGGCGCAGGCGTCGAAGCCGCGCTGCGCAAGCTCGGCGCATTCTCCGGGTAGGAAACCCCGGAACGCGTCGACCTTTGCCCGCCACTCCCGCTTTCGCGGGAGTGGCGGCCTTGTCCGGAGGCTCCCGAGGCGCTGCGCCGCTCCGGCGCGCCGCTACAATCCGGGTTGATCCGCCAACCCGGAACGCCGCATCGTGCCGCTGAGTCTCAACGAAATCCGCGCCCGCGCCCTGGCCTTTTCCGGCGAATGGGCGGAAGTCACCTCCGAGCGCGCCGAGGCGCAGAGCTTCTGGAACGAGTTTTTCAACGTGTTCGGCGTCAACCGCCGCCGCGTGGCCGTGTTCGAGCAGAAGGCGGCGCGCTTCACCGGCAGCACCCACGGCCGCATCGACGTGTTCTGGCCCGGCGTGATGCTGGCCGAACACAAGAGCGAAGGCCGCGACCTCGACGCCGCCTACGCACAGGCCACCGATTATTTCGCCGGCCTGAAAGACGCCGAGCTGCCGCGCTTCGTGCTGGTGTCCGACTTCCGGCGCTTCCGCCTGCACGATCTGGAAACCGGCGAGCGCAGCGACTTCACCCTGCCCGAGCTGCACAGGCAGATCGGGCGCTTCGGCTTCATCAGCGGCTACCAGACCCGCAGCTACAAGGAAGAAGATCCCGTCAACGTGCAGGCCGCCGAGCGCATGGGCCGGCTGCACGATGCGCTGAAGGCAGCGGGCTACGACGGCCACGCGCTGGAGCTTTTGCTGGTGCGGCTGCTGTTCTGCCTGTTCGCCGACGACACCGGCATCTTCCCGCGCCAGAGCTTCCACGACCTCATCGCCCAGCGCACCAGCGAAGACGGTGCCGACCTCGGCATGTGGATCGGGCGCATCTTCCAGGTGCTCGATACCGCGCCGGAGCGCCGCCAGACCACGCTGGACGAGCAGTTGGCGGAACTGCCCTGGGTCAACGGCAGGCTGTTCGAGGAAATCCTGCCGCTGGCCGACTTCAACGCGCAGATGCGCGGCCTGCTGCTGGATGCCAGCACGCTCGACTGGAGCCGCATCAGCCCGGCCATCTTCGGCTCCATGTTCCAGTCGGTGATGGACGCCAGGGCCCGCCGCAACCTGGGCGCGCACTACACCAGCGAGAAGAACATCCTGAAGCTGATCGGCCCGCTGTTCCTGGACGGGCTGAAGGCAGAGCTGGACAAGGCCGGCCATGACGAGAAGAAGCTGGCCCAGCTGCACCGCAGGCTGGCCGCGCTGACCTTCCTGGACCCGGCCTGCGGCTGCGGCAACTTCCTGGTGATCGCCTACCGCGAGCTGCGCGCGCTGGAGCTGGACGTGCTGAAGCGCCAGTTCGCCACCCAGCAGTCGGTGCTGGCGCACGTGCAGGACCACGTGCTGGTGGACGTGGACCAGTTCCACGGCATCGAGATCGAGGAGTTCCCCGCGCAGATCGCGCAGGTGGCCATGTGGCTGATGGACCACCAGATGAACCTGCGCGTGTCCGAGCAGTTCGGCGAAAACGTGGTGCGGCTGCCGCTGAAGAAGTCCGCCACCATCGTCCACGGCAACGCGCTGCGAATCGACTGGAACGACGTGGTGTCGGCGGAGAAGCTGAGCTTTATTCTGGGGAATCCGCCATTCATCGGCTCGAAGTTGATGACGCCGGAGCAGCGCGAGGATCTGCTGGCCGTTGCCGGTGGACTCAAGGGCGCGGGCGTGCTGGATTTTGTCAGCGCCTGGTATCTCAAGGCGGTCGACTACATCCGGCAGACCGAAGCCCTGGCCCGTCATTCCCGCGAAAGCGGGAATCGCTCTTCGCCTGCTGGGCCCGACACCGGAATCCGCTGCGCCTTCGTCTCCACCAACTCCATCACCCAGGGCGAGCAGGTGGGCATCCTCTGGGGCGAAATGTTGGCGCGCGGCATGCGCATCTTTTTTGCCCATCGCACCTTCCGCTGGAACAACGAGGCGCGCGGCGTGGCCGCGGTGCATTGCGTGATCGTGGGCTTTGCCGGCAGCGAGATTTCGCCGAAGCGGTTGTTCGACTATCAGGAGATTGCCGGCGAGCCACATGAAGTGCCGGCGGGCAACATCAATCCGTATCTGGTGGATGCGGCGGATGTTCTGTTGCCCAATCGCAGCAAACCGCTCTGCAACGTGCCGTCGATCGGCATTGGCAACAAGCCGATCGACGGCGGCAACTACCTGTTCACCACCGAGGAGCGTGATGCGTTCATCGCCAGTGAGCCAGCATCAGCGGCATGGTTTCGGCGCTGGCTGGGATCGGATGAGTTCATCAACGGTTGGGAACGCTGGTGCCTGTGGCTCGGGGATTGCCCACCAGCCGAGCTGCGGCAAATGCCGGAGGCGTTAAAGCGTATCGAGGCAGTGCGGGAACTGCGAAAGGCCAGCAAGAGCCCACCAACGCAAAAGTTGGCGGACACGCCGACGCGATTCCACGTGGAGAATATTCCGGACGACAACTACCTGGTGATTCCGGAAGTGTCGTCCGAGCGGCGCGCATTCATTCCAATCGGCTTCATGACGCCGGACACGTTGTGCAGCAATCTTGTGAAAATCGTTCCGAACGCGACGCTGTTCCACTTCGGCATCGTCACGTCCACCATGCACATGGCGTGGGTACGCACCGTCTGCGGTCGCCTCAAAAGCGACTACCGCTACTCCGCCGGCATCGTCTACAACAACTTCCCCTGGCCCGAACCGCCGACGACAAGGCCCGCGCCGCCATCGAGGCCGCCGCGCAGGCCGTGCTCGACGCCCGCGCCCAGTTTCCCGATGCCACCCTCGCCGACCTCTACGACCCGCTGACCATGCCGCCGGCGCTGGTGAAAGCCCACGCCGCGCTCGACAAGGCCGTGGACGCCGCCTACCTCGCCGCCGAAAAAGCCGCCGGCCGCAAACCGCCCAGGCTCACCACCGACGCCGAACGCGTCGCCTTCCTGTTCGAGCGCTACCAGCAGCTCACCTCCCTGCTGCCCGAGCCTTCCGCCAAGCCCGCGCGCGCCCGCAAGCCCCCGCGCCCGCGTAGCGCGTGATCGGCTGCCAAAACGATTTTTCCACGCGACCTGCGCCACAATACGCGTTCTGTCGCGACCCGCTCCCGCCGCTCGATGCACTTCAATCCATCGCGTTCCTCCTTCGCCTGGCCGATTCCGCTGCTGCTCGCGCTGGTCGTGCTTTCGCTCCTGGCCGGGATCGGCATGCGCGAACCGATGCCGGCGGACGAGCCGCGCTTCGTCCTGGTCGCGCAAACGATGGTGGAGACCGGGGACTGGCTGTTCCCGCGGCGCGGCAGCGAGCTGTATGCCGAAAAACCGGCCACGTTCATGTGGATGCAGGCCGCCAGCCAGCAGCTGGTAGGCAACTGGCGGATCGCCTTCCTGCTGCCCTCGCTGCTGGCCGCGATCGCCACGCTGTGGCTGAGCGGGGATCTGGCGCGGCGGCTGTGGGGACGCCGCGCCGTGCCGTACGCGGTGTTCGGCCTGTTCGTCTGCCTGCAGTTCGCCCTGCAGGCCAAGCGCGCGCAGATCGACATGGCGCTGGTCGGCCTGACCACGCTGTCGCTGTGGGCGCTGCTGCGCTACCTGCTGGAAAAACCGGACCCGCGGCTGCTGGCGCTGGGCGCATTCGCCGCCGGCCTGGGCACGGTGACCAAGGGCGTGGGCTTCCTGCCGCTTTTGGTGTTCCTGCCCTGGCTGTGGGTGCGGGCGAAGTCGGCGCACGCGCTGCCGCCCCATCGCGGCTGGCACGCGCTGGCGGGCGTGGCGGGCTTCCTGCTCGGTGCCGGCGTCTGGCTGATTCCGATGCTGACGGCGGTGCTGGCGTCCGATGATCCGGCGCTGCACGCCTATGCCCGCGAGATGCTGCTGCGCCAGACCGCGACCCGCTATGCCAACGCCTGGCACCATGTGCAGCCGGCCTGGTACTACCTGCAGTCGATGCTGACCCTGTGGCTGCCGGGCATCCTGCTCGCGCCCTGGCTGCTGCCGGCCTGGTGGCGACGCCTGCGCCGGGTCGATCCGCGCTACGCGCTGCTGCTGGGCTGGGCGGCGCTGGTGCTGATTTTTTTCAGTTCCACGCCGGGCAAGCGCGAGGTGTACATCTTCCCGATCCTGCCGGCGCTGTGCATCGCCGCCGCGCCGCTGCTGCCGGCGCTGCTGCGCCGACGCGGGGTTCGGGCGGTGCTGTGGGGATGGATCGGCACGCTCGCCCTGGCCGGTCTGGCGCTGGGCGCGTGGCTGCTGCTGGCGACTCCCGAGCGCCTGCACGCGCTGGTCGAGGGGCGCGGCATGGATGTGGAGATCGCCACGACGATCGGGCGCTGGCTGCTGGCCTTCGGGCTGGCCGCGCTGGCCGCGATCGCGCTGGCGCTGTGGCGGCGACGCGGGCAGCCGGCCACGGCGGTGATCGTGATTACCGCGCTGCTGTGGATCGTTTACGGCGTCGGCCTGATACCGGCGATCAGCCCGGAGAGTTCGGCCCAGGCGCTGATGCAGCGGGTCGGCGAACGCATCGGCCCGGAGGCCGAACTGGCGATGCTGGGCTGGCGCGAGCAGCACAGGCTGCAGGCCGACCGCCCGGTCGTGGATTTCGGCTTCAAGCGGCCCTGGGACGAACAGTGGCCGCTGGCGCGCGACTGGCTGCAGGCCGATCCGTCCCGGCGCTGGCTGTTCCTGCGCCTGGAGGCGGTCGGCCCGTGCATGGATGCAACCCAGGTCATCGACATCGGCGCATCCAACCGCCGCTCCTGGGCGTTGCTGCCGGGCCACGCCTGGATCGCGGGCTGCGACATGCCGGCGGGCTGGGCGGCGGAGATCGAGCACGAATGAGCAGCGGCAGCGCATGAACAGGCTTCCGGACGGCATGGCCGGCGGCATCGGACCGCGCACCGCGCACGAGCCGCGGCATCGCGGCACCCCTCGACACTTCACGGGAACCACCGCATGAAACGCATCACCGTCGCCGGCGCAGGCTATGTCGGTCTTTCCAACGCGGTGATGCTGGCGCGACAGCAGGCGGTGACGATCCTGGACATCGATGCGGCCAGGATCGAGGCGATCAGGCAGCGCACCTCGCCCATTTCCGATCCGGACATCGAGCGCCAGCTGCGCGACGAAAGCCTGCACCTTGCCACCAGCACCGATCCCGGACAGGCGCTGGCTGGTGCCGACTACGTCTTCATCGCCACGCCCACCAACTACGATCCGCACAGCAACCAGTTCGACACCGAGTCGGTCCAATCCGTCGTGCGCGCGGCGATGACGCTGTGTCCCGAGGCCCTGATCGTGATCAAGTCCACCGTCCCGGTCGGCTTCACCGAGGCGCTCAAGACCGAGCTGGGATTTGCCAACCTCGTGTTTTCACCCGAGTTCCTGCGCGAAGGTTCGGCCCTGCACGACAGCCTGCACCCCTCGCGCATCGTGGTGGGCGAACGGTCGCCGCGCGGGCGCGAACTGGCCGATCTGCTGCTGGCCGCCAGCCTGCGCCCGGATGCGCCGGTGCTGCTGACCGGCAACACCGAGGCCGAGGCGGTCAAACTGTTCGCCAACACCTATCTGGCCATGCGCGTGGCCTTCTTCAACGAACTGGACACCTACGCGGCGGTGAACAAGCTGGATGCCCGCCAGATCATCGAAGGCGTCTGTCTCGACCCGCGCATCGGCGACCATTACAACAACCCGTCCTTCGGCTACGGCGGCTACTGCCTGCCCAAGGACACCCGCCAGCTGCTGGCCAATTACGACCGCGTGCCGCAAACCCTGATCCGCGCCATCGTCGATGCCAACACCACGCGCAAGGACTTCATCGCCGACGACATCCTGCGGCTGAACCCGCGCGTGGTCGGCATCCATCGGCTGGTGATGAAGTCCGGCAGCGACAACTTCCGCTCCAGCAGCGTGCAGGGCGTGATGAAGCGGCTCAAGGCCAAGGGCGTGGAGGTGATCGTGTACGAACCCCTGCTGCACGCCAGCACCTTCTTCAACTCCGAAGTGATCGGCGATCTGGATGCGTTCAAGCGCCTTGCCGACGTGATCGTCACCAATCGCCAGACCGCGGATCTCGCCGATGTGGCGGAAAAAATCTACAGCCGCGACCTGTTCGGCGCCGATCGCTGAAATGTCGTCCCCGCTTCCGCTTTGCGCCCCTGCCTTCAGAGACACGCCATGACCGCACTGTCCATCGTCATTCCCGTATTCAACGAGCGCGACAACATCGCGCCGCTGGTGCACGAGGTGGTCCGGCACCTGCGCGGCCGCGTCCAGTTCGAGATCGTCTGCGTGGACGACCGCTCCGACGACGACACCCGCGAGGTGCTCGCGGCGCTGCGCGCCGAGGTGCCGGAGCTGCGCGCCTTTGCCCACGCCGCGCGCTGCGGCCAGAGCGCCGCGATCCGCAGCGGCGTCAGGCGCGCGCTGGCCCCCTGGATCGCCACGCTCGATGGCGACGGGCAGAACGATCCGGCCGACATCCCGAAGCTGCTGGACGCGCGCGACGCGGCCGAGGCCGAGGTCAAGCTGTTCGCCGGCTGGCGCGTGTCGCGGCAGGATTCGGGCAGCAAGCGCTGGGCGTCGCGCTGGGCCAACCGCATCCGCCAGTGGCTGCTGCGCGACAATACCCCGGACACCGGCTGCGGCATCAAGCTGTTCGAGCGCGCCGCCTTCCTCGACCTGCCCTACTTCGACCACATGCACCGCTACCTGCCGGCGCTGATGCAGCGCGCCGGCTGGAAAACCGTCAGCGTGCCGGTGTCGCACCGCGCGCGCGGCGCGGGCCAGTCCAAATACACCAACGTCGGTCGCGCCCTGGTCGGCGTGCGCGACCTGCTCGGCGTGGCCTGGCTGATCCAGCGCAGCCACGTCGTCGTCACCGACGAAATTCCCGCGCAGCGGCCGGTGGAGCAAGGGCGATGAATGAGGAAATCCTGTGGCTGGGCTGGACCGGGCTGCACATGACCCCGTGGAAGCTGATCGGCCTGGGCGGCGCGACGATGTTCGGCCTGCGCTGGCTGGTGCAGGTGGTCGCCTCGCACCGCGCGAAACGCCCGGTGATTCCTCGCCTGTTCTGGTACATGAGCCTGGCCGGCAGCCTGATGGCGCTGAGCTATTTCCTGTTTTCCGCCAAACAGGATGCCGTGGGCGTGCTGCAGAACCTGCTGCCCGCCTTCACCGCCGCCTACAGCCTGATGCTCGACATCCGCAGCGGCGGCAAGCCGCCCGCGGCAAAGTCCGGCTGAGCCACTGCGCCCGTGGTGCCGGGGCGCGCACGGGCTGCGGGCGCGGCGGTTTGCTTCGCCCTCAGGAATCCGTTGCGCGAAGCGGGTGCCGCACCTGGCCTTCGCCTTCGACCACGAAGCGCTCGATGGTGAGCGACTCGGCACCCATCGGGCCGTAGGCGTGCAGGCGCGTGGTGGAGATGCCGATTTCCGCGCCCAGGCCCAGTTCGCCGCCGTCGGAAAAGCGCGAGGAGGCGTTCACCATCACCACCGCCGAGCGCAGTGCCGCCACGAAGCGCCGCGCGGCGGCCTCATCGCGGGTGGCGATGACCTCGGTGTGGTCCGAGCCGAAGCGGCGGATGTGGGCGATGGCCTGTTCGAGATCGTCCACCACGCGCACCGCCAGAACGAGATCCAGGAATTCGGCGGCGTAGTCATCCTCGCTGGCCTCGGCCATGCCCGGCACGCGCGCACGCGACGCCGCGTCGCCGCGCAGTTCGACCCCGCGCGCGCGCAGCGCGGCGGCGGCGCGCGGCAGGAAGGCATTGGCGACGTCGCGGTGCACCAGCAGGGTTTCCAGCGCGTTGCATACGCCGGGACGACTGGTCTTGCCGTCGATGAGAAGGCCCAGCGCCAGATCCAGGTCCGCAGCGGCGTCCACGTACAGGTGGCACACGCCCTTGTAGTGCTTGATCACCGGCACGCGCGCATGTTCGGCCACGAAACGGATCAGCCCTTCGCCGCCGCGCGGGATGGCGAGATCCACGAGATCGGTGAGCTGCAGCAGCCTGACCATGGTGTCGCGCGAAAGATCGGTGATCAGGGTCAGCACCGCTTCGGGCAGGCCGGCGGCGGCGATGGCCTCCTTGAGCGCGGCGGCGATCGCGGTGTTGGAGTGGATCGCCTCCGAGCCGCCGCGCAGGATCACGCCGTTGCCGGCGTAGAGGCACAGCGCGGCGGCATCGGCGGTGACGTTGGGGCGCGCCTCGTAGATCATCGCGACGACGCCCAGCGGCACGCGCACGCGCCGCACCCGGATGCCGTTGGGGCGGAGTTCCTCGCGCGTGACCTGCCCCACCGGATCGGGCAGCGTGGCGACGTGGCGCACCGCATCGGCGATCGCGGCCAGGCGCGGTGCATCCAGGCGCAGGCGATCGAACATCGCGCCGGTGGTGCCGCGCGCCTGCGCCGCCTCCATGTCGCGCGCGTTGGCCGCAAGGATGGCTTCGGCATGGGCATCGAGCCGTGCGGCCATGGCGTCGAGCAGGGCGCGCCGGGCAGCGGTGGGCATTTCCGCCAGCGGCTGCGCGCCGTCGCGGCAGGCCAGCGCCTGGGAGGAGATGTCAGCGGTCATCGGGTGGCCCGTTGATGGTAGAGCCAGGGAACCTACCCGCGGCGAGGGCGGATTTCCAGCATCATGCGCAACACGCGGCGCGGCAGCGGTTTCCCAGCGCCGCCGAAATCGCCGAAAATCGGGTTTTGCACGCATCCGCCGCGCGCCGCGGCCGACAGAGGACATCGATGAAAGATCGCACGCTTGCGCTGGCCGGCATGATGCAGGGCCTGCGCCTGGTCCAGTCCATCGCCCGCAGCGGGCAGGCGGACGAGGCCGACCTCGCCGCATCGCTGGCCTCGGTGTTCCGCATCGACGCCGACTCGGTGGAGGCGGTCTACGGTTCGGCGCATCTCATGAAGACCGGACTGGAAATCCTGATCGGGCAATTCCAGGGCGGCGGGCAGCGCGACGGCAGCCTCGGCAAGATGGCCATGACGGTGCTGAGCGTGGAGCGCCAGCTCAACGCCCGCACCGACCTGCTCGACGCGCTGCAGGAGGGCATCATCGAGGCGGGACGGCAGCGCGAGCACTTCGGCGTCACCCATCCCACCGTTGTCGCGCGCCTGGGCGAGGTCTATGCCAACACCGTCAGCCGCCTGTCCACCCGGGTGCTGGTGCAGGGCGATCCGACGCAGCTCCAGCAGGAGGCCGTCGTGGCGCAGGTGCGCGCCTGCCTGCTGGCCGCAGTGCGTTCGGCCGTGCTCTGGCGCCAGATGCGCGGCAGCTACTGGGATTTCCTGCTGCGCCGGCGCGCCATGGTGGATGCGGCCCGGCGCTGGCTGGCCACCTGATCGCCGCCCCGGCGACCGCCGCGGCACGCGCCTATACTCACCCACCGCACCGCCCTTGCGATCCCGCCCATGATCGACGCTGCGCCCGATGATGCCCACGCGCTGACTGTCCTGTTGCACCGCTGGCAGGATGGCGACGTGGTGGCACGGGAAGAATTGATGGCGTTGGTATACCGCCGCGTGCGGGCCATCGCCGGCCAGTCGCTGGCGCAGCACGCGCAAGCGACGATGACGCCGACCGAGCTGGCGCACGAAGCCCTGATCCGGCTGCTCGCCGCCGACGCGGGCTGGGCGGACCGGCGGCATTTCTTCCACGCCGTGGCGCAGGCGACGCGCCAGGTCATCGTCGACCACGCGCGCCGACGCCTGAGCGAAAAGCGCGGCCAGGGCCAGGCCATCCTGCCGCTGAGCCAGGCACCCGAGCTTCCTGGCGGCGGTGCCGACGACGACGTGGTGCGCGTGGACGAGGCCATCGTGGCGCTGGCGAAGGAAGACCCGCGCCAGGCGCAGGTCGTTGAACTGAGCTACTTCGGCGGCTTCTCGCGCGAGGAAATCGGTGCCGCGCTGGAGCTGTCGGTGGCCACGGTCGACCGCGACCTGCGCTTCGCGCGCGCCTGGCTCAAGGACGCGCTTTCGCCATGACGGGCGCGGCGGCGCACGCACAACTGGCCGAGCTGTTCCACGCCCTGCTCGACCTGCCGCCGGAGCAGCGCGAAGCGCGGCTGGCGGAACTCGACATCACCCTGGCCGAGCGCCTGCGCCGTCTGCTCGACGCGGACGACCAGACCCGCGACCCGATGGCCGCGGCCGTCAATCTGGGCGGCAGCATGCTGGTCGAACCGGTAGCCGACGGGATGCGGCTGGGGCCGTGGCGCGTGCTGCGCGAGCTCGGGGCCGGCGGCATGGGTACGGTGCTGCTGGCCGAACGCGCCGACGGACAGTTCGAACAACAGGTCGCGATCAAGCTCATTCGCGGCTTCCCCACGGCGGAAGGCCAACGCCGCCTGCGCCAGGAACGCCAGATCCTCGCCCAGCTCGATCATCCCAACATCGCGCGCCTGATCGACGGCGGGCAGACTCCGGACGGCCAGCCGTATGTCGTGATGGAGTATGTCCAGGGCGTGGGCCTGCTCGATTACCTCGCCCAGGCCGCGCCGGGCATCGAAGCGCGCCTGGCCTTGTTCGACCGCATCGCCGATGCGGTGCAGCACGCCCACGGGCGGCTGGTGATCCACCGCGACCTCAAGCCCGCCAATGTGCTGGTGCAGGACAACGGCGACCCCAAGCTGCTGGATTTCGGCGTGGCCAAACTGGTCGACGTGGGTGCCGACTCCGGCGAGCAGGAGTCCTCCACCCGCGTCTTCAGCCGCGGCTACGCCAGCCCCGAGCAGCGCGCGGGCAACGCCATTTCCACCGCCACCGACGTCTATGCGCTGGGCGTGGTGCTGCGGGAAATGCTGACCGGCGAGCGCGAACCCGGCGTGCACGTGGCGCTGCCCGACGGTTTCGCGCCACTTGCGCTTCCTGCCGACCTGCGCGGCATCCTCGGGCGCGCCACGGAAGCCTCACCCGACGACCGCTATCCCACGGTGGAAGCGATGCGCGCCGATATTGCGCGCTGGAGCGAGGGCCGGCCCGTGCTGGCAGCCTCGGACAGCTGGCTCTACCGCACGCGCAAGTTCATCGGCCGCCATCGCGCCGGCGTGACGCTGGTGCTGCTGGCGCTGATGGCCTCCTCGGGATTCGTCTGGCGGCTGGCGGTGGAGCGCAGCCGCGCGATCGAGGCGGAAGCCACCGCGACCCGCGCGCTCGAAGCGGCCGAGCGCGACAGCCAGGCCGCGCGCGCCTCGCTCGAGTTCCTCGTCCGCACCCTGGCGGCCGCCGCGCCGGAAGTGGCGATGAGCACCCAGATCAGCGTGCGCGACCTGCTCGATCAGGCGCGCGCCGGCATGACGGAGGACGCCGCCTTGCCTCTGAACGCACGCCAGACCGTGCAGCGCCTGCTCGGCAACCTGTACATGTCGCTGGGCGAACCAGTGATCGCGGCGGAGCTTTTCAGCAACGGCGTGGCCGGGGTGGAGCCGAAGACCACGGCAGAAGCCTTGGCCTTCGCACGCGACCTCGACAGCCTGTCGAGCCTGCAAGGCACGCTGGGGCAAGGCGATGCGTCGTTGCGCCATGCGCAGGACGGTGCCGCCCTGCGCGAGCGCTTTGCTCCGGGCGACGCTGCCGAGCGCATTCGCAGCCAGGCCCAGCTCGCCTATGCCCACTACCGCCGCAACGAGCTGGACCAGGCCCACCGACTGTGGGATGCGATCCTCGCCAATCCGCCGCCGGACGCACCGATCGACACGCTGCTGGATGTCTACCACGTCTCGGCCACCAGCTGGCTGGCGCAGAACGAATACGAGCGCGGTCTGGCGACCAGCCGCGCGGGTCTGGCCTACGCCAGCTCGAAGGGCATTGCCACCCAATCCATCCTGATCGTGAGCCTGGTGCGCGCCCACGCCGAGCTGTTGACCAACGCCGGACGCGCCGCGGAGGCGACGGATCTGCTGCAGGACATCATCGCCGTGCAGGAAAACACCGCCGGACTGCGCGGCATCCGCGCGGGAAATCTCTTCAACGCGCTGGGCAACGCGCTCAGCGCCCAGGGTCGCTACCGCGAGGCCGTCGAGGCCCTGCATCGCGCCGACGCGCTTACCCGGGACTCCACGCAGAGTGACCCGGACAGGGCCATTTCGCTGGGCAACCTCGGCAGCGTGATGGAAAACGCCGGCGACTATGCCGGTGCGTTGCGCAACTTCGACGCCGCTTTCGCGCTGGTGGAAGACTCCACCGCCCCGCGGGACGCGGTCATGCAGATCCGCCGCAACCGCGCCCGCTGCCTCGGGCTGTCCGGGCACCGCGCCGAGGCGCTCGCGCAGCTCGAAGCGCTGCAGGACCAATCCCGCCGCGACGAGGGCGAGGACTCGGCGAACTACGCCCTGACCACCTGGCAGCTGGCGGTTCTTGCGCGCCAAATGCATGACCCGGCGCGCGGTGAAGGCTGGCTTGAAGAGGCGGCACGTGTTTTCACCGCCATCGTGGGACCTGACCACATCCTGCACGCCCACGTCCTCCGCGTCCGCGCCGCGTTCGCGCAGATGCGCGGTGACCTCACCGCCGCCGCACGCGACATCGACGAGGCGATCACCCGCCTCGAAGCACTGGGCGGCATCGAGGTGGATGTTGCCATTGCGCGCGCCGAGCGCGCAGGCATCAATGCCGAACGCGGCCGCCGCGCTGCGGCACGGCGCGAACTGGCGCAGGCGCTGCCGATTCTGCGCACGGCCATGCTTCCCGCCGAGGTCAACCGCGCCCGGGCCGAAGCCGTTGCCAGCCACCTGGGGCTTCCCGCCTCGGGACAATGACTACTCGCCAAACGCTTCCGCACCGACGGCGCGTGTCGTGACCGGCGCTGCCGGCTGCATCACAATGACGCCGTCGCACCGCTCCGCCCCCTTGCCGCACACCTTGCCATGATCGACCACGAATCCACCCTGCGCGCCAACCTCGACGCCGTCCGCGCGCGCATTGCCGCCGCCTGCCGCGCCGCCGCGCGCAATCCGTCCGAAGTGCGCCTGCTGCCGGTCAGCAAGACCGTGGACCAGGTGCGCCTGCGCGCGGCCTACGCGCTGGGACTGCGCGAGCTGGGCGAAAACAAGGTCCAGGAAGCGCAGGCCAAGTCCGAGGCCATGGCGGATCTGGCCGACCTGCGCTGGGTGCTGATCGGCCACCTGCAGACCAACAAGGCCAAAAACGCCGCGCGCTTTGCCAGCGAGTTCCAGGCGCTCGACAGCCTGCGCGCCGCCGAGGCGCTGGACCGACACCTGCAGAAGGAAGGCCGCGCCATGGACGTGCTGGTGCAGGTCAACACTTCGGGCGAAGACACCAAGTTCGGCCTGCCGCCCGACGAGGTGGCCGCTTTCGTGAAAAAGCTTCCCGCCTTCCCGTCGCTGCGCGTGCGCGGCCTGATGACGCTGGCACTGTTTTCCGACGACGCGGCGCGGGTGCGGCCCTGCTTCGTCACCCTGCGCACGCTGCGCGACCGCCTGCGCCAGGACGCGCCGGACGGCATCGCGATGGATGAGCTTTCCATGGGCATGTCCGGCGATTTCGAACTGGCGATCGCGGAAGGCGCGACCACGGTGCGCGTGGGCACCGCCATCTTCGGGCATCGCGCGACGCCCGACAGCGACTACTGGCCGGGCTTTGCCGGAAAACCGGAATGAGCGCCGAGGAATCCTTCCGGCCATCCGCCGGCGCGCGCCTGATCGATGCGATCTCGGTGCAGTCGCAGGTCGCCTACGGCAACGTCGGCAACACCATCGCGGTGCAGGTGCTGCAGGCCTGCGGGCTGCAGGTGGCCGCGGTGCCCACGGTGATCCTCGGCAACACGCCGCACTATCCGACGGTGCACGGCGGCGCGCTGGTGCAGGACTGGTTCGAGGGCATCCTCGACGATCTCGTGGCGCGCGAGGCGGCGACCCGTGCCGATCTGGTGCTGGCCGGCTACCTCGGTTCGCCGGCACAGGGGCTGGCGCTGGCGCGCTGGCTGGACCGGGTGCGCGCGGCGAATCCCGCGCTCGGCTTCCAGATCGACCCGGTGATCGGCGACCGCGATACCGGCATCTACACCGATCCGGCGCTCATCCCGGTCTGGCGCGACGCGCTCGCGCCGCGCGCCGAAGGGCTGACGCCCAACCACTTCGAACTGGAGCAGCTGGTCGGGCACACGCTGCCGACGCTCGACGCCTGCGCGCAAGCGGCCGCCAGCCTGCTGAGCGAGGTCACCCGCTGGGTGGTGGTCACCAGCGCCGCGCCGGACGACTGCCCCGGCGACCGCCTGCAGGTACTGCTGCTCACCCGCGAAGGCAGCGAGCGCATCGAGCACCCGCGCGTGCCGCATCCGGTCAAGGGCACGGGCGACCTGTTCGGTGCTCTCATCGCCGGCCGCAGGGCGCGCGGCGTCACGCTGACCGAGGCGGTGCGCCGCGCCTGCGACGACACCGTGGCGGTGCTGCGCCACGGGCAGGAAAAGGGCTGGCAGGAATTGGCCCTGCCGCAGGCCATCGCCCGCCGACTCGCTGATTGAACAACATCCCGTCGGCAGCGCAGCATCCCGTCGGGGACGTAGGTCGGCCCTACGCGGCCGACGTTGGCGGGTATCGAACATCCCGTCGGGGACGTAGCCCCGACCTACGACGACATCGCGTTGCGGCGTGCGAAAACGCGCCACCAAGCCTCGCGTCGGCGGCGCGGCACCCCGTCGGGGACGTAGCCCTGTGCGGCCGACGTTGGCGTCAGTCGTCATCCGGCCAGAGCGGCGCGCTGGCGCGTGCCGCCGGCTTCGACACAGGCCGCAGCGGCTTGAGCGCCTCCCACAGCGCCAGCGCGTCGCGCAGCGCCGGGATGTCGTGGCTGCGCAGCAGCATCGCACCGCGCTCGGCGGCCATGAGGTGCGCGGCGGCAGAGCCGGCGATCCGTTCGCCCGGCTCGCGACCCGTGACTTCGCCGATCATGCGCTTGCGCGACATGCCGGCCAGCAGCGGCACGCCAAGTTCGGCAAACGCATCCAGCTGCGCCAGCAGGGCGAGGTTGTGCTCCAGAGCCTTGCCGAAACCGAAGCCCGGATCGACCACGATGCGCGATTTCGGAATCCCGGCCAGCTCGCAGGCAAAGATGCGATCGGCGAGAAAACGCCGCACCTCAGCCACCACGTCGTCGTAGTGCGGCGCGGCCTGCATCGTGCGCGGCTCGCCCTGCATGTGCATCAGCACCACCGGCACGCCCAGTGCCGCCGCCGCCGCCAGCGCGCCCTCACGGCGCAGGGCGTAGACGTCGTTGATCATGCCGGCACCGGCGGCCACGGCGGCGCGCATCACCTCGGGCTTGGACGTGTCCACACTGATCGGCACCGTCGTCTCGCGCGCGAGCCGCTCGATCACCGGCACCACGCGCGCGATTTCCTCCCCCACACCGACCTCGGCGGCACCCGGACGGGTCGATTCACCACCCACGTCCAGCGCATCGGCACCCTCTGCCACGAGCATCAAACCATGCGCCACGGCAGCGTCCGCATCGGCGTGCGCGCCATGGTCGGAAAACGAATCGGGCGTGACGTTCACCACGCCCAGGATGCGCGTGCGGTCGAGCTTCAGCGGCCGGCCGGCGCAGTCGAGCGTGGGAACGATGTCGAACACGGCTGCGGTGGCCTACAGATCGCCCAGGCGCGCGCCATCGACCGGGCTGACCAGCCACGAGGCGATGTCGCTGCCGATGGCCCTGACGGTGCGCCCCAGCACCGAACAGGAGCCCTTGAACCCCGCGCCGAAACCGCCGCGCGAATGGCGTCGGGCGCGGAAAGCCGCGATCCTTTCGCCGTTGTCGTAGAGCACGCCGAGCACCGACGTGGACTTCATGTGCCCCGTCCAGGCATTGCCGACACTTTGCGCATCGATGATTTCAAGCATCAGAACCCGGCCTTCCGTCGCTTGGGATGCCGCATCATCGAACACCACGTTCACACCGGATCTCGCGGAGAACTCGCGCACGAAATCGGCCAGCTGCCGGCCAATCGGACACTCGGCCTTGATATTCGCCGCCACGAAATTGTCCTCGGCGTAGGGCACGAGGCTTTGCAGGCGCACTTCGCCGGCCGTCGCAGCAACGGCAAAGGCACACGCCAACACGCCGGACAACAGCAACACTGTTCTTCGAATCACCGTTTTTCCCCTCGCCATGCCATGCCATGCCAATGGCATGGCCATGATGCCCCAGCCGCCTGAAATGAAAAAGGCCAGGTTGCCCTGGCCTTTTTCCTTCGGGATTCCGCAGGCACCTGGTGCCGCCGCTCACACCTGCGGCGCGGGGCCGCCCACGGTGGCACCGGCGTTGGGGCCGCTGCCGTCCTTGCGCGGCGGCAGCGGGCTCTTGCCGCTCTTGGCCCAGTCCGCCGGCGGGCCCGGATCGCGCCCTTCCATGATCTCGTTGATCTGCGCGGCGTCGATGGTCTCGTACTGCAGCAATGCTTCGGCCATGGCGTGCAGCTTGTCGCTGTTGTCACGCAAGATTCCGGTGGCACGGGCGTAGGCGCGATCCAGGATGCCGCGCACCACCTCGTCGATCTTGCGGGCGGTTTCGTCCGAGACGTTCTTGGTCTGGGTCACCGAGCGGCCGAGGAATACCTCATCCTCTTCCTCGCCGTAGGCGATCGGCCCCATCTCATCGGAAAGACCCCACTTGGTGACCATGTTGCGTGCCATCTTGGTGGCGCGCTCGATGTCGTTGGAGGCACCGGTGGTGACCTTGTCCGGCCCGAAGATCAGCTCCTCGGCCACGCGTCCGCCGTAGAGCGAGCACAGCTGCGATTCGATCGCGACCTTGTTGTAGCTGTACTTGTCGCCCTCGGGCAGGTACATGGTCACGCCCAGCGCGCGGCCGCGCGGGATGATGGTGACCTTGTAGACCGGATCGTGCTCGGGCACCAGGCGGCCGACGATGGCGTGGCCGGCCTCGTGGTAGGCGGTGAGCTTCTTTTCGTCATCGCTCATCGCCATGGAGCGGCGCTCGGCCCCCATCATGATCTTGTCGCGGGCCTTGTCGAAGTGCTCCATGCGCACCTCGCGCGCGTTCTCGCGCGCGGCGAACAGGGCCGCCTCGTTGCACAGGTTGGCAAGGTCCGCGCCGGAGAACCCCGGCGTGCCGCGCGCGATGGTCATCGGATCGACATCGTTGTCCAGCGGCAGCTTGCGCATGTGGACCTTGAGGATCTGCTCGCGCCCCTTCACGTCCGGCAGCGGCACCACCACCTGGCGGTCGAAGCGGCCCGGGCGCAGCAGTGCCGGATCGAGCACGTCGGGGCGGTTGGTCGCCGCGATCACGATCACGCCCTCGCCGCCCTCGAAGCCGTCCATTTCCACCAGCAGCTGGTTGAGGGTCTGCTCGCGTTCGTCGTGACCACCGCCCAGGCCGGCACCGCGGTGGCGGCCGACCGCGTCGATCTCGTCGATGAAGATGATGCACGGCGCGTGCTTCTTGGCCTGCTCGAACATGTCGCGCACGCGGCTGGCACCCACGCCCACGAACATCTCGACGAAATCCGAACCGGAAATCGAAAAGAACGGCACCTTGGCCTCGCCCGCGATGGCGCGCGCCAGGAGCGTCTTGCCGGTGCCGGGCGAACCGACCATCAGGATGCCGCGCGGAATCTTGCCGCCGAGCTTCTGGAAGCGCGAGGGATCGCGCAGGAACTCGACCAGCTCGCCGACCTCTTCCTTGGCCTCATCGCAGCCGGCCACGTCGGCGAAGGTCACCTTGACCTGATCCTCGCTCTGCATCTTGGCGCGCGACTTGCCGAAGCTCATCGCGCCGCGCCCGCCGCCGCCGGACTGCAATTGGCGCATGAAGAAGATGAAGATGCCGATGAAGATGACGTAGGGCAGCAGGTTCAGCAGGATGTAGGCGAGCGAAGGCCCGGTCGAGATCGGCGACTGCACGATCTTGACGTTGCGCGACACCAGATCGTCGATCAGCTTGGGATCGTTCGGCGGCAGCGCCACGCTGAACTTGCCGCCGTCCTTGGTGGTGCCGGTCAGCTCGCGGCCGTTCTCCGAATAGGTGACCTCGCTCACGCGTTCGGCCCGCACCTGGGCGAGGAACTCCGAATAGGACAGCCCCTGGGCGCTGCCCACGCGCGGCGTGAAGCTCTGGAACACCGCCATCAGCACGACGGCGATCACCACCCAGAGCACCAGATTCTTGGTCAAGTCATTCATTCCTGTTTCCTGCGCCCTGTCCCTGGGCTTCTCGTTTGTCGGTTGCCAGCGCGTAGACCTCGGAAGATCGGCTGCGTGACGCTTCCGGCTTCCTCACCTTGACCTGCCGATAGCGCCTGCGCAAGTCCCGGATGTAATCGTCGAAGCCCGCGCCCTGGAACAGCTTGATGAGGAACGTGCCGCCGGCCCGCAGGTGCTGGTCGGAAAAATCCCTGGCCAATTCCGCCAGATACATCGAACGCGGCTGATCGACGGCATCCATGCCGGACATATTGGGGGCCATGTCGGAAAGCACAAGGTCCACGGGCTGGCCGTCCAGAAGGGCTTCGAGCCGTGCCAGCGGCTCCGGCTCGCGGAAATCGCCGAGAATGAACTCGACCCCGGCCAGCGGCGGCATGTCGAGGATGTCCAGCGCGATCACCCGTCCGCTGTCGCCCAGCTCGCGCCGCACCAGCTGCGACCAGCCGCCCGGTGCCGCGCCCAGGTCCACCACCACCATCCCCGGCTTGAGCACGCGATCGCGTTCGAGCAGCTCCTCCAGCTTGTAGGCGGCGCGCGAGCGCAGGCCTTCGGCCCGGGCCTTCTTCACGAAGCGATCGGAAAAGTGCTCGCGCAGCCAGCGCTGGCTGCTCTTGCTGCGTGCCATGGGTCGGTGCGTGGGAGCGGGAAGGCGTACATGGTAACCTGTCGCGCTCATCTTCCCGCTGCGACCGTTCATGCCCGCTCCGCTGACCTCGAACCAGAAACGCTACCTGCGCGGCCTCGCGCATCCGCTCAGGCCGGTGATCCTGGTCGGTGCCAAGGGCGTCACCGAGGCGTTGCTGGCCGAACTGGACCTCGCGCTTGACCACCACGAGCTGGTCAAGGTGCGCATCGCCGCGGAAGACCGCGACGCGCGCGATGCCGGCATCGCGATCCTGATCGAGCGCTCCGGTGCGCAGCTGGTGCAGCGCGTGGGCAACATCGCCTGCCTGTTCCGCCGCAACCCGGAAGCCCCGCAGGTTCCGCTGCCGCGCTGATATCCCGCCATGCAGCTCGCCCACCAGTCCGACGAAGGCCACCATGCGGTACGCCGCCTGGGCGCGGGCTTCGTGCAGGTGGGCGACCGCGTCTTTTCCGCCAGCCTGCTGCTGGCCCCGGACCGCTGCATCGACGACTTCGCGCCGCATTCCCTGGACGAGTTCGACGCCGCGGCCATCGCGGCCGTGCTTGCGCTCGAACCGACCGTGGTGCTGATCGGCACCGGCGAGCGCCAGCGCCTCGCGCCGCCGGCGCTGATGGCGGCCTTCCTGGCGCGCGGCATCGGGCTGGAAGCCATGGACAGCGCCGCCGCCGCGCGCACCTTCAACCTGCTGGCCGGTGAAGGCCGTCGGGTGGTCGCGGCGTTCCTGATCGGGACCGCGGATTCCTGAAGGCACCGTTGTGCACCGCAGCGGCGCAGGTTCCCCCCGCTCGACTATCATCGCCGCCTTCCTTCCGGCCGCAGGAGCCGCCATGTCTCGTTCCCGTTTCGCCACCCCGCTGATGCTCTCGCTTACCGCCGTCGGCGCGTTCGGGCTCGCCGCCGCCCAGGCCGGCATCGTCGATCTGCCTTCCGGCTACGGGCTGGTGGAGGACGCGCCCGCGAAGTCGCAGGATGACGGCAAGAAGGCGGAGCACGAGCACCGCTGCGGTGCCCGCCACGCCGAACACGCCGAACGCATGAAGGACAGCAAGGAAGGCATGTGCGGCGCGGATCATCCCGAGCATCTCCAGCACATGAAGGACGGCCACGAAGGCAGCTGCGGTGCCGACCACCACGCCCCGGCCGAGGCCGCCGCGGCAGAAACGGCCAAGGACGATCAGGAAGGCAAGTGCGGTGAGGGCAAGTGCGGTGAAGGCAAGTGCGGCGGCATGATCTGACGCCGCGCGACGCGGCATCGTGATACCGGAATCGCCCCGCACCCTGCCCGCCCGGTCCGCAGGGCTCGGGCTGCGCCGCGCGCTGGCCGCGCCGCTGCTCGCGGCTCCGGCCGGCGCGCTGGACTTCCTCGAAGTGGCACCGGAGAACTGGATCGGCGTGGGCGGTCGTCACGGCAAGACCTTCGCCGCACTCGCCGAGCGCCATCCCATCGTCTGCCACGGCCTGTCGCTCTCGCTCGGCGGCCCGGCGCCGCTCGACATGGACTTCGTCGCGACGCTGAAAGACTTTCTGGATCGCTGGCAGGCGCCGATCTGCAGCGAACACCTGAGCTGGTGCGCCGATGAAGGTCACCTCTACGACCTGGCACCGATTCCGTTCACCGAGGAGGCCGTGCGCCACACCGCGGCGCGCATCGCCCGGGTGCAAGACGCCCTGGGCCGGCGCATCGCGGTGGAGAACGTCTCCTATTACGCCGCGCCCTGGCAGGAAATGCCCGAGATCGACTTCATCAATGCGGTGCTGGCCGACGCCGACTGCGGCCTGCTGCTGGACGTGAACAACATCCACGTCAACGCGCTGAACCACGGCTACGACGCCCTCGCCTTCCTGCACGCGCTGCCGCCGGAACGGGTGTGCTACATCCACGTGGCCGGCCACTTCGTACAGGCCCCCGATCTGCTGGTGGACACCCACGGCGCGGCGGTGACCGATCCGGTCTGGTCGCTGCTCGCGGCGGCCTACCGCCACGCCGGCATGCGACCGACCCTGCTGGAGCGCGATTTCAACATCCCGCCGCTGCCGGTCCTGCTCGAGGAAATCGACACCATCCGCATGATGCAGGATGCCGCGCTGGCCGAAGGAGCGCCTGCGCGTGTCGCCTGAGCTGTCCCGCCTGGCGCAGCAGCAGGCGATCTTCGCGGCAAACCTGCGCGATCCGGCGCATGCCGAACCCGTGCCGGCCGCGCCCGCACGCATCGCGCTCTACCGCGAACTGTTCTTCAACACCCTGCGCGATCTGGTCGGCGGCACCTTCCCTGTGCTGCGCGCGATCCTCGGGGAAACCGGCTGGGAAACGCTGGTCCACGATTTCCAGCGCGAACACCGCTGTCGCACGCCGCTCTTTCCCGGACTGGGGCGCGAATTCCTCGACTGGCTCGACACGCGCCCGGCGCAGCCGCCCTTTCTGCACGAGCTGGCGCACTACGAATGGATCGAGCTGGCGCTGGCGCTGGACGAGGCCGATACCGTGCCGGCGGACGTCGATCCCGACGGTGACCTGCTGAACGGCGTACCCGTGGCCTCGCCGCTGGCCTGGCCGCTGGCCTATCGCTTCCCGGTGCACCGCATCACCCCGGCATTCCAGCCGCAGGAGCCGCCTGCGGCGCCCACTTTTCTGCTCGTGCGGCGCGATGCGGACGACGCCATCCACTTCCACGCGATCGACGCCCTCACCCATGCCCTGCTGCAGGCCCTGCACGATGCGCCGGCAATCCGCTCCGGCTTGCAGCTGATCGAACACCTCGTCGGCGGTCGCGAGGACGCTGCGGCGCTGCGTACCCAGGCCATCGCGCGGCTGCATGAACTGCATGACCGCGGTGCCATCTGCGGCACGCGGCGCGCGTGAACGGAGGCTGCGCGCGGCGGCGGCGCGGCGCGCAAAAGCGCATGGCACGCTCTAAACTTTCCCGATGACCGATTCCCCCGACTACGGTGCCGCCTTCGCCAGCACCATCGCCGCGCGCTTTCGTGGCTTCCTGCCCGTGGTGGTGGATGTGGAAACCGGCGGCTTCGACTGCAATCGCCACGCGCTGCTGGAAATCGCCGCGGTGCCCGTCACGCTCGATACCGCCGGACTTGCCGTTCCCGGCACCACCCTGCACGCCCACGTCGCGCCTTTCCCCGGTGCCGAACTCGATCCCCGCTCGCTCGACATCACCGGCATCGACCCGCACAACCCACTGCGCGCGGCGCTGTCCGAACGCGCCGCGCTCGACCACATCTTCAGCGGCGTGCGTCTGGCGGTGCGCGAGGCCGGCTGCAACCGCGCGATCCTGGTCGGTCACAACGCCGGTTTCGACCTGGGCTTCATCAACGCCGCCGCCCTGCGCGTGGCGCACAAGCGCAACCCGTTCCACCCGTTCAGCAGCTTCGACACCGTGGCCCTGGCCGGCCTTGCCTACGGCCAGACGGTGCTGGCCAAGGCAACCGAGGCGGCCGGCCTGGCGTGGGACGCCAACCAGGCCCACTCGGCCATCTACGACGCGGAAATCACCGCCGCGCTCTTCTGCCGCATCGTCAACCGCTGGCGCACGCTGTCGCTGCAGGACACCGCATCCTCGGCCTGAACGCTCGCCGCACGACGAAAAGCCCGCGTGCGGGCGGGCTTTCCGTGTTCGACGCTATGGAGGCCTGGGTCGGAATCGAACCGGCGTACGCGGATTTGCAGTCCGCTGCATGACCACTCTGCCACCAGGCCGGAGGCGTTCACCGCGTGCGGCGGCGTGGATCGGAGGGCGATCCATAAATGCGAAACCCCGGCGAACCGGGGCTTCGACCGCGTTTGGAGCGGGAAACGAGACTCGAACTCGCGACCCCGACCTTGGCAAGGTCGTGCTCTACCAACTGAGCTATTCCCGCGTTGTCGGACCATTCTAGACGAGATCGTGTCGATGTCAATATGCGGCAGCGCCGCAAAGCGTGCAAACGCACGGTCGGCGAAGCGGCAATGGGCCGCCTGCCTCATGGGCCATCTTCGAAGTCATCGGCAAAGATGCCGCTGCCGGGGTCCTGGATCGTCACGGTCGCAGACACCGTTTGCAGCACTATGGGAAAGTCTGCCACGCTGATCGATCCGTTCTCGTCCAGATACAGCGAGACCCACAAGCCGTAGCTGCCCGCCGGCGTGCCGGGCGGGACCCGGAAATCGCGGGTCACGGCGTGGGTTCCCGGGGCGAGCGAGACCGGCGCGTCGTTTGCGCCGTCGTCGATATAGCCCACGCCGCTGCGGTACAGGCTCGCGCCCATCAGGAGGTGGGCGTGCGCGGTACCGGCGGCGTTGCCGGCACCGCTGGCGTTGTAGTAGTGGTCGACGATCCACGGTCAGTGCTTGCCGTGGGGCGCATCGCCCCGGCGCTTGCTGCCCTACGGCGACATGCCGCGTCCGTGGCCGAAGCAGCCGCGCCCCGCGGCAACCGCATCGGTGAGGCAAGGCCACCGCGAAAAATCATCCTGACCATGGTTTTCTCGTCCAAGCCGCACCCTCCCGCGGGGTTCGAGCCTAACCCGGAGCGGGGCACCGCAAAGCGTCGGGAATGCCGCGCCTATTCGTCCGGCGCGTCGCGCAGCGCGGGCCAGGCCGCGCGCAAGTACTGGAAACCCGACCACAGAGTGAGGAGGGCCGCCACGGCCAGCAGCCAATCGCCGATATGGAAGATCGGGCCGCCCATCCAGGGCGCGACCCGGCCGGGCTTGTCCGGCACCACGGAGTACAGCAGGAAGATCAGCGCCACCATTTGCACCACGGTCTTGAACTTGCCGATCCAGGCCACCTTCACGCGCGCGCGCTGGCCGACTTCCGCCATCCACTCGCGCAGCGCCGACACCGCGATCTCGCGTCCGACGATGACCGCCGCCCAGAGCGCCATCCACGGCGTCGGGTGCGCCTGCACGATCAGGAACAGCGCCACCGTCACCATCAGCTTGTCAGCCACCGGATCGAGGAAGGCACCGAACGCCGAGTACATCCGGTAGCGGCGCGCAATCCAGCCGTCGAGCCAGTCGGTGAGCGCTCCCAGCGCAAAGATGAGCGCGGCGGCGATGTGGGTCCAGGAATAGGGCAGGTAGAACACCACCACGAGCACCGGAATCAGCGCGATGCGGAACAGCGTCAGCAGGGTCGGGATGGTGAGCTTCACGCGGGCCCCTGATCGGTCGGATCGGGGACGCCGTGCAGCGCCCTCCAGAGGCGCTGGGCCAGGGCCATGTTGATGCCTTCCACGCGTGCAATCTCCTCGACGCCGGCAGCCTTGAGCTCGGCAAGGCCGCCAAAATGCCGCAGAAGCATAGCGCGGCGACGCGGGCCGATGCCCGGAATATCCTCCAGCCGGCTGTGCTCGCGCGTCCTGGCGCGCCGCCCGCGGTGTCCGGTGATGGCGAAACGATGGGCCTCATCGCGCACCTGGGCGATCAAGTGCAGCGCAGGTGAATCGGCACCCGGATGCAGTTCACGGCCATCGCCCAGCACCAGGGTTTCATCGCCGGCGCGGCGCGCCGCGCCCTTGGCCACGCCCACGAGGGTGATGTTTCCGATGTCCAGCTCCCCCAGCACCTCCATGGCCTGCGCCAGCTGTCCCCGGCCGCCGTCGATCAGCAGCAGATCCGGCAGCACGCCCTCCTCCCTGGCGCGCAGGAAGCGGCGCGTGAGCGCCTGGCGCATCGCGGCGTAGTCGTCGCCCGGCGTGATCCCGGCGATGTTGAAGCGCCGGTACTGGCCGCGCACCGGCCCGTCGGCATCGAACACCACGCATGAAGCCACGGTGGCCTCGCCCTGGGTGTGGCTGATGTCGAAACACTCGATGCGGCGCGGCGGGCCGTCGAGCGCCAGCAGCTCGCACAGGGCATCGATGCGGGCGCGCTGGGTCGCCTCGCTGCCCTGCCGCGCGGCCAGCGCGATCTTCGCGTTCTGCATGGCGAGATCCAGGTAGCGCGCGCGCTCGGCGCGCACCGAGGACTTGAGCGCGACGCGCCCGCCGCGGCGCTCGCCCAGCACCGTTTCGATCAGCGCTTGCTCGGCGATCGGGTGGCTGAGGATGACCTCGCGCGGCGGCAGCTGGCTGCCGTAGTACTGCGAGACGAAGGCCTCGAGCACCTCGCCCGGTTCGTCGGCACCATTGGTGCGCGGGAAGTAGCTGCGCGTGCCCTGGTTCATGCCGCCGCGAAAGCACAGCAGCACCACGCAGGCCGCGCCGCGGTCGATGGCGCAGGCCAGCACATCCATGTCGACCTGCTCGCCATCAACGTACTGGCGCGCCTGCATCCTGCGCAGGCTGGCGATCTGGTCGCGCAGCTGTGCGGCGCGCTCGAACTCCAGCGCCACGCTGGCCGCCTCCATCGCCACGGCCAGTTCATCGACCAGCGCATCGCTGCGCCCGTCGAGGAACAGCTCGGCGCGGCGCACGTTGGCGCGGTAGTCCTCGGCGCTGATGAGCCCCACGCACGGCGCGCTGCAGCGTCCGATCTGGTACTGCAGGCAGGGGCGGCTGCGGTTGCGGAACACGCTGTCCTCGCAGGAGCGCAGCTTGAACAGCTTGTGGATCAGGTTGAGCGTCTCGCGCACCGCCGAGGAGCTCGGGTACGGCCCGAAGAAGCGCCCCGGCAGGCTGCGCGTACCGCGATAGAAGGTGATGCGCGGAAATTCATCCTGGGTCGAGATGTAGATGTACGGATAGCTCTTGTCATCGCGCAGCAGCACGTTGTAGCGCGGCTTGAGCGACTTGATGAGCTGGTTCTCCAGCAGCAGTGCCTCGCCTTCGGTGCGCGTGACGGTGACCTCCATGCGCGCGACCTGGGCCAGCATCGCGCGCTGGCGCGGGCTGCGCTCGGCGGTGACGAAATAGCTCGCCACGCGCTTCTTCAGCGAGGCCGCCTTGCCGACGTAGAGCACGCTGTCGTCGGCCGCGTACATGCGGTAGACGCCGGGCGCGGTGGTCAGCTCGCGCGCGAAGCGCTTGCCGTCGAATCCGGGGGCATCCTCACCCGGGCTCCGGGCCCGTTCGTCGTTCGAACCGCGCATCGCCCGCCCCGGTTTCAGCCGGTGCCCATCATGCCGTCATCGGCAGAACGACGGCCTCGCGCGAGGCAAGATCCACGCGCAGCACTTCGTGCGCGTCGGTGTTGGAAACCCACAGCCGCGCACCGTCGCTGACCACGGCGGTCGGGCGACGCAGGGGATAGTCCACCGGCAGATGGGTCAGCTCGCCGGCACCCAGCCGCAGCATCGCGATGGCATCGTTGTAGCAGTCGGCCACCCACAGCACCGGCGATTTGGGATCGAGCGCGATGCCCACCGGGTACTGCAGGCGCGCGGTCGGGCGCTTGCCGCTGGCCTGGCCGAAATCGAACAGGCCCAGCCCGATCAGGGTCTGCACCATCCCGCTGCCCAGATGCAGGCTGCGCAGCGCCGAAGCCTGGCCGTCGGCCACATACAGCGTGTGCTGCAGTACCGCCAGGCCCATCGGCTGCGCGAACGCGGCCAGCGCGCCGGTACCGTCAGCCAGCGCCAGCCGTCCGGACCCTGCGAGCGTGCGGAACCCGAAGCGGGTCAGATCCGCCTCCCAGACCTGGTTCGCGCCCGCCATCGCGATGTAGAGACGGTCGAAGTTGGCCGCAAGACCGCACGGGCGATCGAGCAGCACGGGGCTCTCGCGGAAGTTGGCGACCGCCTGCGGCGTTCCCGGCGATCCCTGGCCCAACAGCGTATCGACCTGCCCGGTGCCCAGCTGGATGCGGCGGATCGCGTGGTTGCCGACGTCCGAGACATACAGGGCATCCTTGAGCACCACCAGACCGCCCGGCGACTGGAAGCTCGCCTGGATGCCCGGCCCGTCCTCGAACCCCGCCGAGCCTGAGCCGAAGACGCGCAGCACCTGACCCTCGTGGCTGCACTCCATCACGCGATGGTGCCCGCTGTCGCAGACGTAAAGCCGCTGCGGCGTGAGCGCCAGCGCGGTAGGAAAACACAGTTCGCGCATCGGCTCGGGGCGCAGCGCGGGCTGCGCGTTCTCGTAGACCCGAACGCCGCGCTCGCCGGCATCGTCCAGGAGTTCCACGATCCGCTGTTCAAGCACTTCGCGCTGCCGGTCTCCGGCGATGATGTCCACCAGCCGCCCGAACGCGTCGACCAGCGCCACCGAGGGCCAGGCGCGGATACCGTAGTGCTGCCAGGCCACCGCATCCGGGTCGCTCGCCACCGGAAAGCGCACGCCCAGCCGGTTCACCGCCCGCGCCACGAGGTCGAGCTCGCGCTGGGCATCGAACTTCGGCGTGTGGATGCCGATCACGCTCAGGCCATCGGCGTACTTGGTCTGGAGATAGCCGATGTCGGCCAGGGCGTTGGCCGAGGTGGCCGATCCCGTGTGCCAGAAGACCAGCGCGGCCAAGCGGCCGCGCAGCGCCGAGATGCGCAGCGGTGCCGCGTTGACCCAGTCCAGCGCGGGAGGAAGATCGGGAGCCAGCGGGGATTCGGTCATCAGCAGGCCTGTTGCGCGGAAAGCCCGCGCATCATTGGACCATTATCGGGATCAGGCCCGATCCCGCAAGCGCGCAATCAGGCCGGGCATCGCCGCGTGCAGCATGGAAGCCACTTGGCGGAAGTCGCCCAATCCGCCGTAGTAAGGATCGGGCACCTCGGTTCCAGCCGCAGCGCCGCACCAGGGCAGCAGCAGATCCAGCTCGCCGCCGGTCGCGGCCGGACGATGCTGATGCAGCCAGGCGAGGTTGGCGCGGTCGGCGGCGAGGATCAGATCGAAGCCACCGAAGTCCCGTGCCGCCACCTGGCGCGCGCGCAGGTCCTCGATGCCGCAGTCGATCTCCCGCGCGATGCGGCGCGCGCGCGCGTCCGGCGGCGCACCGACGTGGTAGTCGTGCGTCCCGGCCGAATCGAGCGCCAGCGTCAGCCCGGCATCGCGCAACGCGACGCGGGCGATGCCCTCGGCCAGCGGCGAGCGGCAGATGTTGCCCATGCAGACGAACAGGATCGATGAGACTTCTTTGCGTTTCATTCTGTGGCAAGTCCACTCGTGGCAGCGCAGGTGATGGCCCGGCGGTCCCCGCGGACCTGCGGGAAGACCAGCTCGCGCACCGCCACCCGGTCAGCGACTTTCCATCATGCCGCGCTTCGTACCCGCAGCGGCCGCGCCCTGCTGTTGGCTGATTCGGCCCCGATGCCATCACGACGTCATGCGCGACCAGAACGCCTTGACGCCATCCAGGAAGGTGCTCGAACGCGGCGAATGCGCGGCGCCCTTTTCGCCCTCGAACGTGGCCTCGAAGTCCGCCAGCAGCTCGCGCTGGCGGCGGGTGAGGTTGACCGGGGTTTCCACCACCACGCGGCACATGAGATCGCCGGGCGCGTGGCTGCGCACCGACTTCACGCCCTTGCCACGCAGGCGAAACAGCTTGCCGGTCTGGGTCTCGGCGGGAATCTTCAGCTCGACCATGCCATCGAGCGTCGGCACCTCGATCTGCGCGCCCAGCGCCGCCTGCGACAGGCGGATCGGCAGCTCGCAATAGAGGTCATCGCCATCGCGCTGGAAGATCGCGTGCTCGCGAACGCGCACCTCGACGTAGAGATCGCCGGGCTGGGTGCCGGCCGGTCCGGCCTCGCCTTCACCCGCCAGGCGGATGCGGTCGCCGTTGTCCACGCCGGCGGGAATCTTGACCTGCAGGGTCTTTTCACGCTCGACGCGGCCGTGCCCGTCGCAGTCCTTGCAGGGATTGACGATGTGGCGTCCGCTGCCGCCGCAGGCCGGGCACACCTGCTGCACCGCGAAGATGCCCTGCTGCATCCGCACCCGACCATGACCACGGCAGGTGGGGCAGGTGTCGGTCTTGCCATCCTCGGAGCCCGAGCCCTTGCAGCCCTCGCACGACACCAGCGTGGGCACCTGGATGGTGCGCTCCACGCCGAAGACGGCGTCCTGAAGGTCCAACTCGATCACGTAGCGCAGGTCCGCCCCGCGTCGCGCCTGCTGACGTCCACGCGCGCCGCCGAAGATGTCGCCGAAGATGTCGCCGAAGATGTCGCCGAAGTCGGCACCGCCGCCGCCGCCGCCCATGCCCTGCTCGAACGCGGCGTGGCCGTGCTGATCGTACATGCGGCGCCTGGCCGGATCGGCCAGCACCTCATAGGCTTCCTTGCACTCCTTGAACGCGGCCTCGGCGCTGGCATCCCCCGGATTGCGGTCCGGGTGGTACTTCATCGCGCAGCGGCGATAGGCCTTCTTCAGCTCATCGTCGCCGGCGCTTTTGGCCACGCCCAGGATTTCGTAGTAGTCGCGTTTCATGGGAGCCGGGAATCGGGAATGGGGAATCGTTGAAAGCTCCCTCTCCCCCATCAGCTGATGGGGAGGGGGTTGGGGTGAGGGGGCTTTTCAGGCTGTTGCCTTGGATATCAAAAAGCACTCGCGGCATCGCCGCTCACCCCTCACTCTGGCCCCCGGCCAGCCGACTTGCATGTCGGCTGGCGCTTGCAGGCTCGCAGCGATGCTGCTCGAAAGCCCTGCGCGCCCCCGCCGCGGGCGGGGGAGAGGGGATGTAGCGGCTTACTTGTTGTCGCCTTTGACTTCCGTGAACTCGGCATCGACCACATCCTCGTTGCCGCCCGCCGGAGCTTCGGGCTGTGCGCCGCCTGCGCCGGCCTGTGCGGCGGCGAAGAGCGACTGCGAGGCGTCTTCCAGGGTGCGGGTGCGCGCCTCGATCTGGGTCTTGTCGTCACCCTTGGCGACGCCGTCGAGATCGGCGATGGCGGCCTCGACGCGGCCGATCACGTCGCCCGGCACCTTGCTGCCGTGCTCCTTGATCGCGTTGCGCGCGGCGTGCAGCACGGCGTCGGCCTTGTTGCGCGCGTTGACCAGTTCGTGGAACTTCTGGTCTTCCTCGCGGTTGAGCTCGGCGTCGCGCACCATCTTCTGGATCTCGTCCTCGGACAGGCCGGAGCCTGCCTTGATCTCGATCTTCTGCTCCTTGCCGGTCTTCTTGTCCTTGGCCGAGACGTGCAGGATGCCGTTGGCGTCGATGTCGAAGGTGACGTCGATCTGCGGCATGCCGCGCGGCGCGGCGTCGATGCCGGCCAGGTCGAACTTGGCCAGCGACTTGTTGTAGCGGGCCTGTTCGCGCTCGCCCTGCAGCACGTGCACGGTGACCGCGGTCTGGTTGTCGTCGGCGGTGGAGAAGGTCTGCGAGGCCTTGGTCGGGATCGTGGTGTTCTTCTCGATCAGCTTGGTGAACACGCCGCCCATGGTCTCGATACCGAGCGACAGCGGGGTCACGTCGAGCAGCAGCACGTCCTTCACGTCGCCCGCCAGCACGCCGCCCTGCACCGCCGCGCCCATGGCCACGGCCTCGTCCGGGTTGACGTCCTTCTTCGGCTCCTTGCCGAAGAACTCGGCCACCGCCGCCTGCACCTTGGGCATGCGGGTCTGCCCGCCGACCAGCAGCACGTCGTGGATGTCCGACACGCGCAGGCCGGCGTCCTTGAGCGCGGTGCGGCACGGCTCGATGGTGCGCTTGACCAGCTCATCGACCAGGGCCTCGAGCTTGGCGCGGGTGAGCTTGATCGCCAGGTGCTTGGGACCGGACGCGTCGGCGGTGATGTACGGCAGGTTAACTTCGGTCTGCTGCGCGCTGGAAAGCTCGATCTTGGCGCGCTCGGCGGCGTCCTTCAGGCGCTGCAGCGCGAGCGGATCGCGGCGCAGATCCAGGCCCTGATCCTTCTGGAACTCTTCCACCAGATACTCGATCACGCGGTTGTCGAAGTCCTCGCCGCCCAGGAAGGTGTCGCCGTTGGTGGCCAGCACTTCGAACTGCTTTTCGCCGTCGATCGAGGCGATCTCGATGATGGAGACGTCGAAGGTGCCGCCGCCCAGGTCGTACACCGCCACCTTGCGGTCGCCGCCGGCGGACTTGTCCAGGCCATAGGCCAGTGCCGCCGCGGTCGGCTCGTTGATGATGCGCTTGACGTCGAGACCGGCGATGCGGCCGGCGTCCTTGGTCGCCTGGCGCTGGGAATCGTTGAAGTAGGCCGGCACGGTGATGACGGCCTCGGTGATGGTCTCACCCAGGAAGTCCTCGGCGGTCTTCTTCATCTTGGACAGCACTTCGGCGGAAATCTGCTGCGGCGCCATCTTCTTGCCGTCGGCGCTCTGCACCCAGGCATCGCCGTTGTCGTGCGCGACGATGCCGTAGGGCACGTGGCTGATGTCCTTCTGCACCTCGGCGTCGGTGAACTTGCGCCCGATCAGGCGCTTGACCGCATAGAAGGTGTTCTTCGGATTGGTGACCGCCTGGCGCTTGGCCGCCGCGCCCACCAGCACCTCGCCATCCTTGGTGTAGGCCACGATGGACGGGGTGGTGCGGTCGCCCTCGGCGTTCTCGATGATGCGGCCCTTGCCGCCTTCCATGATCGCCACGCAGCTGTTGGTCGTGCCCAGGTCGATGCCGATGATCTTGCCCATGATGTGTTTCCTCCGGAAAGTTGTCTTCGGTCATGCGACCGGGATTGAGCCGTATGTAGGGGTTTTGTCCGCCGCTTCAAGGGCCGGTGCGCGCAAATCGCTTCCGGCCGGTGCGCCGATGCCCTATTCGGCGGCGACCACCACCAGCGCCGGGCGCAGCAGGCGGTCGTTGAGCACATAGCCCTTCTGGTAGACCTGCACCACGCTGCCCGGCGCGTGTGCTTCCGAGGCCGCCACGCTCATCGCCTGGTGCCGCTCGGGATCGAAGGCCTGCCCGGCCGGGTCGACCACCTGCAGGCCGTTGGCCTCGGCCACGCGGGTGAGCTGGCGCAGGGTCAGTTCCACGCCCTCGCGCAGGCTTCCGGCCTCGCCGTTGGCGGCAAGCCCCGCCTCCAGGCTGTCGAACACGGGCAGCAGTTCGGCCAGGAGCTTTTCATTGGCGAACCTGCGCGCCTGCTCGGCTTCCCGCAGCAGGCGCCGACGCTGGTTCTCCAGCTCGGCGCGGTCGCGCAGCTGCTCGTCGCGCGCCTGACCCAGCTCCTGCTCCAGCGCCTCGATCCGCAGCGCCAGGTCGTCGGGATTGTCCGGAAGATCCTGCGCGGTCGCGTCCGGGTGGTGGTGTGTCGTCATCGGAATCTCTCCGTGGGTAACGGCAATCGTAAGAAAAAGAAGGCAGCCGGCGCGCGCAAGCACGCCGGCGGCACACTCAGGGGCTTATTGGGCCTGCCCGGCGCGATTCAAGGCCGCGCCCAGCACGTTGGCGGTCGCCTGCACCATCGGGATGACCCGGTCGTAGGCCATGCGGGTGGGGCCGATCACGCCCAGCACGCCCAGCACGCGGCCGTCCACGCCGTAGGGCGCGGTCACCACCGAGCACTGTCCGAGCGGCGCCACGCCGCTTTCCTCACCGATGAACAGCCGCACGCCCTGGGCGTGGGCGCAGCCTTCCAGCAGCTGCAGGAGTTCCTTCTTGCGCGAAAACGCCTCGAACAACTCGCGCAGCCGCTCCAGGTCGGACAAGTCTTGCACGCCCATGAGCTGGGTCTGGCCGGCCACCAGCATGTCGTCCTCGCCCACCGGCGCAAACGCGCCCTCCGCAACGTCGGCCACCACGCTCAGCAGCCGGTCCATCTCGCTGCGCGCCTCGGCCAGCTCGGCCCGCAGGCGCTGCCGGATCGCGGGCAGCGGCAGCCCGGCGAAGTGCTGATTCAGATAATTCGCGGTGCGCTCCAGCTCGGCCGGCGAATACGGGCGGCGGGTGTGGACGATGCGGTTCTGCACCTCGTTGTCGGTGAATACCAGGATCACCAGCACCCGCTCGGGATCGAGCGTCACGAAATCGATGTGGCGCAGCGCGAACTGGTCGCGCCGCGGCACCGTCACCATGCCGACGAAGTGGGTCATGGCCGAAAGCAGCTCGGAGACCTTGCTGATCAGGCCGTGGGTGCCCAGCTGCGGCGTCAGACGCTGGCCGATCTGCGCCATCTGGGCCTCATCCAGCGGCTCGACCTGCAGCAGGCTGTCGACGAACAGGCGATAGCCCTGCGCGGTCGGCACGCGCCCGGCCGAAGTGTGCGGGGTGGCGACCAGACCCACGTCTTCCAGATCGGCCATGACGTTGCGGATCGTGGCCGGGGAAATGTCGAGTCCCGCGGATTTGGACAGGGTGCGCGAGCCGACCGGCACCCCGTCGCGGATATACTGCGCGATCAGGGTCTGCAGGAGATGGCGGGAGCGGGCGTCGAGCGACAGGTTCACGGCGGCGATCGTAGAAGATTTCCCGCTTGATGTGGGGGCGCGGACGCGGTTCGACAAGCGTTGGCGGACGCCGCCGCCCGTGCTAGCGTGCGCCCGCCGCGCGGTTGCGGTGGATTGCCACTCATTTCATGCTGGTTTCCCTCTTCGTCAAGGATTTTGCGATCGTCCGCGAAATCGAGATCGCGCCCGTCGGCGGCCTGACCGTGGTCTCGGGCGAAACCGGCGCGGGCAAGTCCTTGCTGGTGGATGCCCTGATGCTGCTCACCGGCGCGCGCGCGGATGCAGGCGCGGTGCGTCACGGCGCGGAGCGCGCCGAACTGGTGGCGCGATTCGCGCCTGCTGCGGGCTCCCCGGCGCTGACCTGGCTGCACGAAAACGATCTTGACGAAGACGCCGAGTGCCAGCTGCGCCGGGTGATCCGCGCCGACGGCGGTTCGCGCGCCTGGATCAACGGCCGGCCGGCCACCGTGGCCCAACTGGCCGTGCTCGGTGCGCTCCTGGTGGAAATCCACGGCCAGCACGAGCATCAGGCACTGCTGGATCGCCGCCATCAGCTTGCCCTGCTCGATGCCTTCGCGCGTCATCCCGAGGCCCTCGCGCAGCTGCGCGACAGCGCGCGCGACTGGCAGCGCGCGACCCAGGCCATCACCGCTCTGCAGGCGCGCGGCGACAGCGCCGACCGTCGCCTGTACCTGGAGCACCAGATCGCGGAGCTGGCGAACGAAAATCTCGCCCCCGAGGCCATCGAAAACCTGCTGAACGAACACCGCCGCCAGAGCCATGCCACCGCCCTGATCGAAGGCTGCGGCCGCGCCGCCGCGGTGCTGGAGGGCGATCTTCCCGACCTGCTGCGCCGCCTGCGTCACGACCTCATGCGCCTGGTCGAACACGAACCCGGACTGGCCGAGATCGACGCCCTGCTGGACGGCGCGCAGATCCAGGTCGACGAAGCCGCCGCGGCGCTCGAACGCCTGCGCGACGGCTTCGACCTCGATCCCGAGCGCCTGGCCGCGCTCGACGCCCGGCTCGCGCGCCTGCACGATCTGGCGCGCAAGCACCGCACCACCCTGCCCGCGCTGGCGGCGCGGCAGCAGGCGCTGCAGCAGGAGCTGGACGAATTGGGCAACAGCGAGGCGCAGCTGGCCGATCTGGCGCGCGCGCGCGACGACGCGCTGGCGCGCTGGCGCAGCGCCGCGGCGCAGGTCAGCGCCGGGCGAAAGGACGCGGCCACGACGCTTTCGACCCGCGTCAGCGCGATCATGGACGGTCTCGGAATGGCCGGCGGGACCTTCGCCGCGTCGCTGGAGCCGATTGACGGCGACGCGCCGCAGGGCGACGGTGCCGAGCGGGTGGAGTTCCTGGTCAGCGCCAACCCCGGTCAGCCGGCGCGCGCGCTGCGCAAGGTCGCCTCGGGCGGCGAACTGTCGCGCATCAGCCTCGCCATCGAGGTCGCCGCGATGGGCCTGGACGCGGTCCCGACGATGGTGTTCGACGAGGTCGATACCGGCATCGGCGGTGCCGTGGCCGAAGTCGTCGGCCAGGCGCTGCGCGCCCTGGGCAACGAGCGCCAGGTGCTGTGCGTCACCCACCTGCCGCAGGTCGCGGCGCAGGGGCACCAACACCTGCGGGTAAGCAAGGCCGACGACGGCGACGGCACCCAGAGCCGGATCGAGGCGCTCGACGCGCAGGCGCGCGTGGACGAGCTGGCGCGGATGCTGGGCGGCGTGGACATCACCAAAGCCACACTCGCCCACGCCCGCCAGATGCTCGATCACGCCCAGCGGCGCGGCTGAGCGTTGCGCCGGGCGCGGGGAATCAGGCTCGAATCAACATGAAAAAAAGCGGGCCAAAGCCCGCTTTTTTCTGGTGTTTCTGTTGACGGGGAATTACTCGCCGCCGTTCTCGTCCAGCGCCTTCATCGACAGGCGGATGCGGCCCTGCTTGTCCACTTCCAGCACCTTGACCTTGACCAGGTCGCCTTCCTTGAGCTTGTCGGAGACCTTCTCCACGCGCTCGTTGGAAATCTGCGAGACGTGCACCAGGCCGTCCTTGCCGGGAGCGATGGTGACGAAGGCACCGAAGTCCATGATCTTGGCGACCTTGCCCTCGTAGACTCGACCCGGCTCGACGTCGCTGGTGATCTGCTCGATGCGGGCCTTGGCGGCCTGCGCCGCGGCGTTGTTGACCGAGGCGATGACGATGGTGCCGTCGTCCTGGATGTCGATCTGGGTGCCGGTTTCCTTGGTGATGGACTGGATCGTCGCGCCGCCCTTGCCGATCACCTCGCGGATCTTGTCCGGATGGATCTTGATGGTCAAAAGGCGCGGGGCGTACTCGGAGAGCTCGGCGCGCGGCGTGGTCAGCGCCTTGGCCATCTCGCCGAGGATGTGCAGGCGGCCCTGCCGGGCCTGGGCCAGCGCCACCTTCATGATCTCCTCGGTGATGCCGTCGATCTTGATGTCCATCTGCAGCGCGGAAATGCCTTCGGCGGAGCCGGCCACCTTGAAATCCATGTCGCCGAGGTGGTCCTCGTCGCCGAGGATGTCGGACAGCACGACGTAGCGATCCCCTTCCTTCACCAGGCCCATCGCGATGCCCGCGACCGGTGCCTTCACCGGCACGCCGGCATCCATCAGCGCCAGCGAGCTGCCGCAGACCGAGGCCATCGAGGAGGAGCCGTTGGACTCGGTGATTTCCGAGACCACGCGCACGGTGTAGGGGAACTCCTCCAGCGAGGGCATCACCGCCATCACGCCGCGCTTGGCGAGGCGGCCGTGTCCGATCTCGCGGCGCTTGGGCGCGCCGAAGCGGCCGCACTCGCCCACCGAGAACGGCGGGAAGTTGTAATGGAACAGGAAGTTGTCTTTGTATTCACCGGCGATGGCATCGATGATCTGGCCATCGCGCGCCGTGCCCAGCGTGGTGACCACGATGGCCTGGGTCTCGCCGCGGGTGAACAGCGCCGAGCCGTGGGTGCGCGGCAGCACGCCGGCCTTCACGCTGATCGGACGGACGGTATCCAGCGCGCGGCCATCGATGCGGACCTTCGTGTCGAGCACCGCGTCGCGCAGGGTGCGGTATTCCAGCTCGCCGAACTCCTTGGACAGCTCGGCCTTGTCCCAGCCGTCGGCTTCGGCGCGACCGGCGAGCTGCTCCAGCACGTCCTTCTTGATCACGGCGATGGCGTCGCGGCGCTGGAGCTTGTCGTGGATTTTGAAGGCCGCCGCCAGCTGCGTGCCGACGGCTTCCTTGAGCGCGGCGATCAGCGCGGCGTTCTTCGCCGGTGCCACCCAGTCGGAAGCCTTGGCGCCGGCTTCCACGGTGAGCTCGTTGATCGCGTTGATGACCTTCTGCATCTCGCGATGACCGAAGGTAACGGCGCCGAGCATCACGTCCTCGCTCAGCAGCGCGGCTTCGGATTCGACCATCAGCACGGCGTTGGAGGTACCGGCGACGACCAACTCGAGCTGGGAGTCCTTCAGCTCGGAGACGCTCGGGTTGAGGAGGTACTGCCCGTCCCTGTAGCCGACCTTGGCGGCACCGATCGGGCCCTGGAACGGCGTGCCGGCCAGCGCCAGCGCGGCCGAGGCGCCGATCAGGGCGGGAATGTCGCCGTCCACTTCCGGATTCAGCGAGATCACCTGGGCGATGATCTGCACTTCGTTCTTGTAGTCCTCGGGGAACAGCGGGCGGATCGGGCGATCGATCAGGCGGCTGATCAGGGTTTCCTTTTCGGTGGGACGGCCTTCGCGCTTGAAGAACCCGCCGGGGATGCGTCCGCCGGCGTAGAACTTCTCGACGTAATCGACCGTCAGCGGGAAGAAGTCCTGGCCCTCGCGCGCGCTCTTTGCCGCGACGGCGGTGACGAGCACGACGGTGCCGTCCACGTTCACCATGACCGCGCCGCTGGCCTGGCGCGCGATCTCACCCGTTTCCAGGGTGACCTGGTGATTGCCGTACTGGAATGTCTTGCTAACTTTCGCCACGATCTGGATTCCTTGGACTTGCGTGTGATCCCGCGATCGCACGTGCTGCCGCGGGAGACTGGATGCAATCGCATCCGGAAAAACGCGCGCGGCGCATTTCTGCGCCGCGCGGTTGAAACGGTTGGATCAGCGGCGCAGGCCGAGACGCTCGATCAGCGTCTTGTAGCGCTCGTTGTCCTTGCTCTTGAGATAACCCAGCATGCTGCGGCGCTGGTTGACCAGCATCAGCAGGCCGCGGCGGCTGTGGTGGTCCTGCTTGTGGACCTTGAAGTGCTCGGTGAGCTGTTCGATGCGGGCCGACAGCAGGGCAACCTGCACTTCGGGCGAGCCGGTATCGTTGGCGCTGCGCTTGTAGTCGTTGATGATTTTTGCGGTGTCGATGGACATGGTGACCTCGTTGACGCGGGACCTGCAGGAACGCCGGCATCCACCGTACGCACCGCCTGATCCGCCAGGAAAGATCCGCCGCGCGGCGGGAAATGAAGTGCTTTGTGCAAACAAAGCCGCGGAATTATAGCGACGAACCGGGGCCGGCCTCAAGCGGCGATCGCCTTGGCGGTCGCGTCGAGGCCCAAACCGCGGGCCGCTCCCCTTCCCCGAGCGGCCCGCTGGGGCCTCGTGCCGCCCTCCCGACCCCGGCCCGCCGGCTGACGCGCGGGCTCGGACGCGCAGGCTCTTGCCTTCCGTACGCGCTGCCGGCCGCAGCAGGGCCAGCAGGGGCCATGCCGCATCGAAGAGCAGGAGGGGCGCGACATAGCGCAGGAGCTCGTCGACCCGCCCGGCATCGAACAACCTCCCACCGAGCGTCGGCCCCGCCTCTACCTGGAACTCGTTGACGCCACGACGCGCAAGCTCCGCGAGCACCGCTCCGAGGTCCAGTCCACCCGCGCCCGGCTAGTCCCTACGCGCGCGAAGCGCTGCACGAATTCCGCGTCCGCATCAAGCATCGCCCGCAGCAATGCCAGGCGGTCGGGCACCGTGTCCGCATCGCCGATGTAGGTCAGGTTCGCCATGCGTCCGAACTTCGGATCGCGCCAGATGTGCTTGCGTCCCTCAGGCCGCAGGTCCACTACTTCCACCTTGCCGCTTGCTGCCGGTATGGTGCCGAGGCGGATGCCGAGCGAGGGCACGGCGCAACCGCCAAGGAGCAGCGTTGCAACTGCCACGAAGCTTGCGTAGGTCACGGGTTTCGACATCGGTCCATCCTCCTTGCAGGAGCCCGACCGGCCGACGCCGCCCAAGCCGGAGTATAGGAAATTCAACCGCCCATTCTGCATCACCTGCGAAGCAGTCGGCGACGATGCGAGGCCGGTTTCCGGCGCTCGGGAGGGGGGCGTAGTGTAGCGGGCGCGGGGGCGGCGAACATCCGTTTGCGCAGGCGGGGCGACGGCAGCTTTCGCGTCGTTTCCGGCGTGCGGGCGTACGCCTTCCTGCGGAGCCGTTGCCGCATGGGTGGGATTGCGCGGCGGACGCGAACATAGACCAGACCCGCGTTGGCCGCTGCTCGCGGCGCGATGACAGCATGGAACCGCGACCACGGTGGCGCTGCCTGCTACGGCGTCGCCGGCGGCACAGCAGCGGACGGGCGATCGGCCTCCAGGCTTGAGATCCGTGCCTGCATGTCGGCCTGGCCCCGGGCATCGCCACTGCGCTCATGCATCACCAGCATGGCGCGGGCATGCCCGATGCGGTTGACCAGCGGCAACGGCGAGTCCTCCCCGCCAATGACCTGATCGGCGGTCAGCAGGTGTTCGCGCCCCGCCTCATGCTGCCCGGCCAGCAATAGCACATGACCCAGTTCCGAACGCACCAGCGCACGCTCCGCGTCGTCCTCGGGCAGCAGCGCCTGCGCCAGCTCCCACGCGGCCTCGGCCTCCGGCAGCGCGGCAGCCACGTCGTCCATGCTGCGCAATACGCTGGCCAGCGAATGGCGGATATACATCGCATTGGTGCGATCGCTGGCATCCAGCGCCTCGTGCATCGCCGAGGCTTCATGCAGCAGATCATGGGCGCTGGAGAAATCCTCCAGCAGCGCATCGACCGTCGCCAACGCCTGGACGAAGAATGCGGTAACCAGGTGCGGTCCGTCGCCATAGGCCTTGCGTGCGACTTGCAGGCCGCGCGCGAAGCGGACCCGGGCCTCGTCCAGCCGCCCCGCATCGCGCAGCAGGTTGCCGGCGGCGCCCAGTGTCATCACGTGGCGCGGGCTGTCGGGCACCAGCGTGGCCGCATAGATTTCGTCGGCGCGCAATGCATTGGCCAGTGCCGGTTCGGCCTTGCCGAGCACGCTTTGCGCGCCCGACAACACCGTCATCACCTCGCCGACCAGGTGGTGCTCCTCGCCATAGAGCGTGCGCCGGATGGCCAGCGCCTCCTCCAGCAACTGCTCGGCTTCGGCCGCGCGACCCTGGTTCAACAATCCCGCCGCCAACCGCCACGCGGCCTCGGTGGTATCCAGATGCGGTTCCGAATAGGCCTGGCGGTAAAGCTCGTAGGCCTGCCGTGCGCCGCGCTCAGCGGCCTCGAAATCCAGCTCGGCCAGGCCGATCGCGGCCAGGTCGTTGTACAGGCCGGCGCGTCCTGTGAGGTTGTCCGGCTCCAGCAGCGGCAGGCTGAGCTGGACCAGTTCCCGCGCCTCGTCGTAGCGCCCCATGTATTCCAACACCTGCGCCATGCGGCGGTTGGCGAAGATGCGTGCGCTGCCGCGCTCGCCGGCCAGCGCCACGGCGTGCGTGGCGGCCTCCAGCGCCTCATCGAGCCGCCCCATCGCACGCAGCGAACCGGCCCGCTCGGACTGGATCGCCGCCTGCTGCACCGCCTCGATCCCGCTGTCTTCGCCCTGCGCCAGTTCCAGCGCACGATCGAACAGCGCCAGCGCGGCGGCATCCTCGCCCAGCGATACGCGAATCCGGCCAACCTGCAGATACAAGTCCACCTGCAACCGTGGGTCGCCGGTGCCCTGCAGGCGCAACCTCTCCTCGGTGGCATCCAGCAGCGCGGTCAGGCCGATGCCGGTTTCCGAGCGGGTCTTGGGATTGATCGCCTCCAGCGAATCGATCAGATAGCGGCTCGCCAGGCTGGCGCGCGCCGCTTCGCGTTCGGCCCGGTCGCGCTGTTGGCGCAGATCGGCCGCCTGCCAGGCCAGCACCGCCGCCATCGCAAGGATGGCCACACCCGCCAGGACGCCGGCCGGCAACACCACCGGATGGCGTCGCAATGCGGTACGCAGCCGATAACCCAGACTGTCCGGCCGCGCCTTCACCGGGCGGCGCTCGATGATGGCGCGAAGATCAGCCGCGAAATCGCCGGCACTGGCGTACCGCCGGGCCGGGTCCGGATGCATCGCGCGCGCAATCACCGCATCCAGGTCGCGCGGCAAGGTACCCAGCACCCGGCTCGGCGGCTCCGGGCCTTTCTCGATACGCGCCACCGCATCGGTGACCGAAAGCCCGGCCAGATCGAACGGCGTGCGGCCCGTAACGATGCGATACAGCAAGGCACCCAGTGAGTGGATGTCGGCCGCGACCGTCGATGCTTCACCGCGCAGGCGTTCAGGCGCGGCGTAATCAGGCGTGAGCCAGCGTGCCACCGTCGCGGTGGCGCTGGCTTCGCCGTCCTCGCCCAGCACCCGTGCGATGCCGAAATCCAGCAGCACCGGATCGCCGGCCGGCGTCACCAGCACGTTCTCCGGCTTGATGTCCAGATGCACCACCAGTTGCCGGTGCGCAGCCGCGACCGCATCGGCCACGCGCGCCACCAGCGACAGTTTCTGCACCAGCGGCTTGGCTTCCGCGTAGCGATGCAAGGCCGCACCATCGACCCGATCCAGCACCAGGAACGGCCAACCTTCCGGCGAGCGGCCAAAATCGCGCAGGCGGCAAATGCCCGGGTGGTCCAGCCGCGCCAGCGCCAAGGCTTCATGCCGGAAGCGTTCGGCGGCACCGGCATCGAACAACGGGATGGACAGCAGCTTGATCGCGGCGTCCTGGCGCACTCCCTCACGCACCCGCTGCGCTCCGAACACCACGCCCATGCCGCCGCGCCCGAGCACCTCGGTCAGATGCCAGCCATCCAGTTCGCGCCCGACCAGCGCTTCGGTATCGAACAGCCCCAGCGCCGAACGGGCGGATGCGCCGAGCTGCTCCACTTCGTCGGCATGGCGCAGATGCGCATCCAGCAGCGCCGCCAGGCGTCGCGCCATCACCGGTGTGGTTCTTGCCATGGCACGCAGCGCGATCTCGCGCGTTGCCGCATCGCTGCCGGCCAGTTCGTCGAACCGTCGCTCCAGTTCGGCCGGATCGATGTTTCCGGATTGCGTACCGCTCATGCTTCCTCCCGCATCGCATCCGCCAGCCAGGCGGTGGCGAACGTCCAGTCGCGCTTCACCGTGGCCAGGCTGATATCCAGCACTTCGCCGATCTCATCCAGCGCCAGCCCGGCAAAACAGCGCAACTGCACCACGTCTGCGTGCCGCGCGTGTTGCTGGCGAAGGCGATCCAGCGCCGCATCCAGATCCAGCAGGCGCGGATCGGTGAAGCTGGCATCGTTGGACGCCCAGCGCAGGCTGACACACTCCACACCACCGCCACGCTTGGCCGCCAGACGCTCGCGCGCCCGATCCACCAACAGGTGTCGCAGCGAAAGCGAAGCCAGCTTGAAGAAATGCGCGCGGCTGTCGGTACGCAGCGCCGACGGCTCCAGCCGCAGCCACAGCTCGTGCACCAGATCGGTGGGCGTGGACACCGTATGCGGCTCATGCCGCAGGCGAGAGGCCGCCAACTGACGCAACTGCGCGTACACCGCCGCCGCCAGATGCGAGGCCGCCTGGCGGTCGTCCGGATCGGACTGCCAGCGCTGCAACAACAACGTCAATGATGAATCCGGCACAGCACCCCTGCCCCTGATCAACACATACGGCACGACGCGGAAACTAGCAGGCCGGGACCACAGGGTCACGCCTGACGATCACATTTTCGCGACGAGATGAGCCGTTTGCGCACGGGATTCCGCTAGGGGTCATCGTTCCGGTCCATCAAAGGGAATCCACATGAAGCGTTTTCTCGTCCTAGTCCTCGTCAGCTCACTGGCGTGTCTTTCCACCGGCTGCGGCAGCCCATCCGAGTCACCCGCTGAAGCCGCCACCCCGGTCGGCATTGCGGCTTTTCCCTCACCCGGCATGGCACCCGCGGGTATCGACGATCTGCGGATCGGCATGCCCTGCGATGAGGCGTTCGACGTGGTGCGCGCCAACACCCATGGCCAGCAGGGCGGTTTCGACCGCCTTGCCGGACGCCTGCACCACCCTGTCGCCAACCTGCTCAACATCATCCATGCACTGTGCAGCGAAGGCGAACTCGTCGAACTGCGTTTGGCCGGCCCGCCCAGCAATCACATGAACACCGGCGGCATGGCGATGGGCCAGCTTGAGGACCTGAACCGCTTTCTGGTGCACCACATGGGGCGGCCCACCGGCAGCGAACCGGTATCGGTACCCACCTCGCCCCTGCCTGGCCTGCCTGCCCTTCCACTGGATAGTCGGCTGACCCACTGGGCAACGACACAGGGCTTGAACGTGAGCAGCGAACTTCGGGTGCTGCAAGGCATGGATGTCTACGCGGCGATGACGGTCCAGCGCGACAAGGCTCCGGATCAACTCTGAAGCAGTGCCCTGAACCGATCCAGCAACCTTTTCCGCCAACAGCACCATTGATCCAACCAAATCGATCCAACCAAGGGGAATCCGCATGAAACGCCAAGCCCGACCTGCCCGCACCCGCCTGCGGTATGCCCTGACGGCATGTCTGATCTCGGCCCTTGTGCCTGCCTCTGCACAGGCCGCCGATTTGGACAAAGCAGAAGCAGCGCTTCGCGCCAGCAACCATGCCGAAGTCGTGAAGCTGCTGCTGCCGGCCTACCGCAACGGCACGCTCACCGATGCACGTGCGTTGTACGTCCTCAGCCGCGGCTGTTACTTCCAGCGACCCACCCCCATGCAGGCGCTGAAAAAGCAGGCGTGCAACAACCAGTCCGGACGCATCACCTTCGCAGCGGCCGAAGCGGGCAGCGTGAATGCCATGCTGGACTTGGCCTATACGCTCGAATCCGACCTGCCGGCGATGCGCCATCCAGACTTCCCGCGCCAACCAGACAGAGCGTATTTTTTCGCACTGGCCGCAGGCGAGTTCGCGAGCACCGAAGAACAACGCGAGCGCGCCAGCAAAGCCATCGCCGAGATCGGAGCAAAGCTGCCCGCCGCCACACGCGAAGCAGTGCGTGCACAGATCGTGGCTGCCAACGCGATGCACCCGCCACCCGGAAAAGCCCAGGGCGATGCCGCCAGCGGTGTCGTTTCTGCCGGCCACGGCCCGGCCGGCGCCGCAGGTCCGTTCGGACTCACGTTCGGCATGTCCGCAACCGCCGTTCCACTCAAGCCGGTCGCTACGGACAAGTACGGCCGCGACAGCATTGGTTCGGGCAAAAGCCACTACTCCTGCAACGACACCCTCACCTTTCCGTTCAACGGCAGCTACAACACGAGCGACCTGTCCGGCGATCAGCGCGACAACCACCTGGCAATGCGCGAACTGTGGCTGGACGCATTGCGCCAGACCGATCCTGAGGCCGTCACGATGGCCACCGGGATGAAAGGGGCCACCGTGCGATTCGGCGTCACATTCGAGAGCGCTGATTCCTCACTCACGGATGTAACGATCAAGAACTACGCCACCGACACGGGAACGACGTTGTGCCTTGGCTTCTTCAAGGATCAACTTTTCCGGGTAAAGGTGAACCTGTCGGGCAAGCGCGACCTGATCGACCCGCTGGTGGAAAAGGTCAAAAAGGACTACGCCGGAGCGCGCTACGAATACTGGCCCAAACGTCCGGTCGACTCGACCCGCACTTATCTGCACCGCTGGGCCGGCCATCCACAAGGCGTCTGGATCACGATCGAGCACGACGTGTACGAAAGGCCGCGGAACGTGGACTGGTCCAAGGCCTATGCCTTCGGCGGCACACCGCCACGTCCGCCATCACCGGCACAGCTTTCCGCAGAAGCCGATTACGTCTACGCACCACTGTTTGCCCGGGCATTGGCCCATCACCGGGCGCAGAAACAGCGAGCAGCCGAACAGCAGCAGACTCGGCGCACGGAACAGCGCGACAAGGCTCTGGATGAATTCTGAAGCGGTGCCCTGAGCCGAATCACCAACCTTTTCCGCTAACAGCACCATCGATCCAACCAAGGGGAATCCAGATGAAACACCTGATGCTTGCGTTGCTCACCATCGGCCTGCTGGCCGCCTGTGGCAGTAGTGGACCGACCCAAAGCGAAATCCGCGCCGCGTTCGAGCAGGAAATCCCGGGCCTGCTGGAACTCAAAGAGTTCAAACTCGAACAGGCGCGCAATACCGGCAGCGACGAAAATCCCGTCTGGGTGGCACGCGTCATCGCCACGCTGGCGCCGCGTGAAGCCACCTACGAGATCGACACCGTGGAAGACGGCGTGCGCATCCTGAAACAGGTGCGTGCCGCCGGGGAACGCATCAACACCTATGGCACCGCACGCTCGGTGCGCAACGACAAGGGCTGGCGCCACAGCTTCCAGTACGACGGCAGCACCGACCCGGTTCTGGGCCGCCCGCGCAGCGAGTACGGTGCCGGCGCGCTGGTCGCCGGCACGCCGGAGGCCGATGCATTGCTGGCCGAAATCAAGCGCAAGCGCGAGGAAGCCAGGATTGCCGAGGAGACGCGGTTGGCGGAGGAGGCAGCGGAGCGGAAGCGCAGCGAGGAAGCCGAGGCGGCGAAGCAAAAGCGGGTTGAATCAGCAGTGGCAAAACATGGTGCCGCTTTCGCAACAAGAACCTTGGGCAACATGGTCAATGCCGGGGCAAAGCGCGCTTTTCTTGTCACTGGTGACAGCGGCGGGCGTGACAGGATTTGGGGCACGGGCACGTACACCTGCGACTCCAGCTTTACCAAGGCTGTAGTTCACGCCGGGCTGCTCGCAAATGGCGAATCCGGCATTGTTGAAGTCATCGCATCTCCAGAGCAGCAGCGAGGGGGGTTTGTCGGCTCACCTCGCAACGGAGTGGACACGGAGAATTACACCAGGTCTGAGTACGCCTGCACTCTCCGCCTGCTCGAACGCATCCCCAACGAGTGAGGCACCGCATGACTCCTCCTCCGTTTTCTTTGTGGCGCTGCACATCCCGCCGAAAATCCCGCTGCGCCTGGCACACCAACACCATGCTGGCTATGGTCTTGCTTGCGCTGCCAACAGCCGTCTTGGCGCAAACATCCCCACTGTTCGCCGATGGTTTCGAATCCGAGCAACTCGGCGGCGGCGCCAGCGGCAACGATTTCATCAACGACAGCGGCGTGGGCTGGTGCGCCACCGCATCGGCCATCAACCTGCCCTGCCCGCAACCGGGCTGGCCGCAGCAGGATGGCGAACGCGGACGCGATGCGCTCGCCGCCACCGGCAGCCTGCCGAAAATCGGCGGCGGGCGCGCTGGTTTTGATTTCACCAAAGTCTCGTCCCAGGGCGTGATGCTGCCGGCCAGCGCCACGCAGTGGGCCTGCGTCCATGACGAAGTCACCGGGCTGACCTGGGAGCTCAAGCACGACGGCGGTGGCGGCGCACGGGATTACCGCAACCGGTTTTCCTGGTACGACCCCAACCCCGCCACCAACGGCGGTCACCCGGGCAGTCCAGGAGGCACATCCACCTGCAACAACAGCCTCAATGGCGCCGCCTGCAATACCTACGAATACGTCAGGCACATCAATGCCGTGGGCCTGTGTGGTGAGAATGACTGGCGTATGCCAAGCCATCGCGAGTTGCTCTCCATAGTGGATCGCAGCGCGTATTCCCCACGTGTGGATACGGACTACTTCAAGCCATTCTTCGTCAACTCCCTTCAAGGCCCTTACAGCTACTGGACCGCGACGCCGGCGGCCAATGGCCAAGGTGCCTGGTGGGTCAACTTCTCCAACACTGGCGTATCCAACGCCACCAACGCCTCGCTGAACTGGATCATGCTCGTACGTGGAGGGGCCAACCAATGAAACGTTCCCTGTTCCTGCCCTGCGTGATTGCCGTGGCGTTGTCACTTCCCGGCCCGGCCCAGGCGGCCTGCAATCCCAACCTCACGCGCGAAACCCCGGATTCGGATTTCGTCGTCAATGCAGGCGGCCATACCGTCACCCACACCCGCACTGGCCTGACCTGGCGGCGCTGCCAGCTCGGCATGGCGTGGAATGGCAGCACCTGTTCGGGCACTGCGCAGAGCATGATCTGGCAAAGCGCCTTGCTGGCGGTGCAGGCGATCAACGACGGCGCCGGCCTGGACGGACACCGCGACTGGCGGATACCGGACCTGAACGAGCTGATGACCCTGGTCGATCACGCCTGCTACGACCCTGCGATCAACACCAATCGCTTTCCCAACACCGCCTACCCTTCGGCGCATATCGCCAAGTACTGGTCCTCCACCCCGGACGGCAGCGTCGGCCGGGCGTGGAGCGTGGATTTCCAGTTCGGCATGATCGTGGCCGAAACCATGGCCGGCACCTCGCTGCGCGCAAGACCGGTGCGCGGCACGCTGCGGGATACGCCCGGCACGCCCCCACCCGCGTTGCCTTCCTTCGTGGATAACTTCGACACGCTGGAAGGTACCCACGCCAACCAGTGGATCACCGGCAATTTCAGCGAGCCGGAGGGCGCGCGCACCTGGTGGCTGTTCGACAATTCCTATTTCGACGCCCAGGCCGGCGCACCGGAAAGCTTTGTCAGTACCACGTTCGAGGCCACCGGTGACAACGGCACCATCAGCGACTGGCTGGCCACGCCTTTGCTGGAATTCCGCAGCGGCTCCTCGCTGAGCTTCTACACCCGCACCGTAACCGGCGCCTATTACGCCGACCGGCTCCAGGTACGGCTGTGCACCGGCGAACCCTGCAACAGCGCCGGGCCTGGAGCGCTGGGTGTCGGAGGATTCACCACGCTGCTGCTGGACATCAATCCGAACCTGCTCTCTGGTCCGGATGGCAGCGGCGTCAACGGCTATCCCGATACCTGGACCCGCTTCCAACTCGGCGCAGCACAAGGCATTCCGAGCAGCGGTCGCGGGCGCATCGCGTTCCGCTATTTCGTACCGGATGCCGGCGCCTATGGCCTCCACTCGCATGCCATCGGACTGGACACCGTACGGATCGAAGCCACGCCGATCCTGGACTGACGACACTCCGCATCGAGTAACGGTGCGGAGGGCGGATTCAACCCTGAAGTGCAATTTCCTTGAACCGAGGCGGGCCAGGTGCCGTAGGCTGGGCCGCTCCACGACCAAGCGAAGCTGCCATGTCCTATCGACACCTGACCCAGGAAGAACGCTACCAGATCGCCGCCCTGCTGCGTGCAGGATTCTCCAATGTCGCCATCGCCCGACAGCTTGGCCGCCACCCCAGCACCATCGGCCGGGCCGATGGCTTCCGGCTTGCTGGCGAACAGGGAGCGCAGCGGGTACGGAAAGCTCAGCACCCATTGCCGCACCGGGCACGGGCCGAACACTTCTTCCACCAGATGCCGCGCGGATTCGGCCATGCGCCGCGCGCCGCAACTGGGGCAGAAGCCGCGTCGCTTGCAACTGAACGCGACGAGGCGCTCGGCGTGGCAGTGTTCGCACACCACACGTACGAAGCCGCGTTCGAGCACGCTCGCAACGCAAATACGCATCGAACTCCTCTCGCACATGCATCGGCGGTATGCGGCCTTCGCAAGGCGGGCGCGTGGTCGCGCACCAGCCCGTAAAGGCGCGTGTGTTCGGGAACGTGGCGTGCGTGGCGCGGCGATGCGGACGCCGCGCGCAATGGCGGGGCAGTGCGCGACATGGCAACGCGCAGTGTTTGCGGCCGTCAGCGCGCACGGCATCGGCGTTCGCCGCAACGTGGGCTGGGAAATTTCCCGCTGATCGAACCAGGTACCCCTGCCCGCTATGCGGCAAGCGCGGCGCCCCCCATCGCCTTGAGCAGGTCACGTCGATCCACGGCATACCTCCGGCGGGAAAACGGGAGCGCGGATTCCAGGCCGCACCCGCAGGCCGCAATAGGCCCAACGGGCGCGATGCCCGATCAGCGGCGCGCTGGCTTCAGACGAAGAGTTCGCGCCAGCGCACCAGGCGCTCGGCAATCTGCAGCTCGTCGCGCAGCGGGCCATCGAGCGCGTTGAGCGCGCGGGTCGCGCCGTCGAACCAGGCTCCCAGCTCCGCAATGCCCACGGTTCGCGGCAGATCGGCCAGCGGATCGGAAAGCGGGCCGCCGGCGCGCTGCGCCAGGTGGTCGCGCACCAGCTCGCCGGCAAAGCGCAGCCGCAGCGCCGGACGATCGCTCGCCCAGGCCGATGAAAGCTCTGCCGCGCCGGCGCGTCCCGCGGCTAGCTCCACCAGCTCCCGGGCCACCGCGCGCCGCAGCGCCAGGGCATCGCCGGCGAGATACTCCTGCGCCAGGCCGGGATTGCCCTGCGCGGCATCCAGCGCCTCGCGCGCGGGGCGCGCGTCGTGGCCATGCGCCGCCAGCCAGCCCAGCGCCTCCTCGCGCGCGGGCAGATCCAGGCGCAGCAGCTGGCAGCGGCTGCGGATCGTGGCGGGAAGACGCTGTGGCTGATCGGCAACGAGGATCAGGTAACGCCCGGCCGCCGGCTCTTCCAGGGTCTTGAGCAAGGCGTTGAAGGCGCTGCGGTTCATGGCCTCGGCCGGATGGATCAAGGCCACCTGCGCGGCCGCGATCTGCGGCGTGAGCGCCAGCTTCTCGCCCAGCCGCCGGACCTGTCCGATCAGGATTTCCTTGCGCAGCTCGCCCTTGTCGTTGGGCTCGAAGGTTTCCTCGATGAGATCGGGGTGGGTGCCCGCAGCGACCAGCGCGCAGCCGCGGCACTGGCCGCAGGCGTGACCGTCATGGGGCGAGGCGCACAGCAGGCGGCGCGCCAGCGCGCGAACCAGGGCACGCTTGCCCAGCCCTGCGGGACCACCAACCAGGAGCGCGTGCGGCAGCCGACCGGCGTCCAGCGCCGCCATCGCCTGCGCCCAGGCACGCGCCTGCCAGGGCGAAAAGCCGGTCATGGGCGCGCCTCGAAGTGCGCGTCCAGCGCGGTACCGAGCGCGACGAGCACCTCGTCCAGCGGCCGCGAGGCGTCGATCACGCGCCAGCGCGCCGGCTCCTGCGCCGCGCGCTGCCGGTAGGCCGCGCGCACGCGCTCGAAGAACTCGGTGCGCTCGGCTTCGATGCGATCTGTGGGGCCACGCCCGCGCGCGCGCGCCAGGCCCTGGTCGACCGGAAGATCGAGCAGCAGGGTGAGGTCGGGCCTGATGCCGCAGGCCCAGCGCTCCAGTTCGGCGATGCGGCCGGCGTCGATGCCGCGCCCGCCGCCCTGATAGGCGAAGCTGGCGTCTGTGAAGCGGTCGCTCAGCACCACCGCGCCGCGCGCCAGCGCAGGTCCGATCACCTCGCGCACGAGTTGGGCGCGCGCGGCGAACATCAGCAGCAGTTCGGTTTCCGCGCACAGGCCGGCGTGACCCGGATTCAGCACGACGCGGCGGATCGCTTCGCCGGCTTCGGTACCGCCCGGCTCGCGTACCTGCAGCAGTTCCACCCCGCGCGCGGCGATGCGCCCGGCCAGGAAGGCCATGGCGGTCGACTTGCCCGCGCCCTCGCCGCCTTCCAGCGTGATCAGCCGCCCGGTCACTGCGCGCGCATCCTGCGCCGGTACTCGGCCACGGCGCGATTGTGTTCGTCCAGGGTGCGCGAAAAGACGTGGCCGCCGCTGCCGTGCGCCACGAAATACAGCGCCTGCCCCGCATCCGGGTGCAGGGTCGCGTGGATCGCGGCGCGCCCGGGAAGCGCGATGGGCGTCGGCGGCAGGCCGTCCCGGGTGTAGGTATTCCAGGGCGTGTCGGTATCCAGGTGGCGGCGGGTGAGCGGGCCGGCAACGTCCGCGCCGCGCCCGTAGATCACGGTCGGATCGGTCTGCAGCCGCATCCCGCGCTTGAGCCGCCGCACGAAGACGCCGGCGACCTGGTCGCGCTCTTCCGGTATGCCGGTTTCCTTTTCCACGATCGAGGCCAGCACCAGCGCCTCGAACGGCGTGGCCAGCGGCAGGTCCGGCGCGCGCGTGGCCCAGGCCGCCGCCAGCGCCTCGCGCAGCGCCTGATGGGCGCGGCGCAGGATCTGGGCGTCGGTGCTGCCGCGGGTGAACTGGTAGGTCTCGGGCAGGAACTGGCCTTCGGGCACGCGCGCCGCTTCGCCGCCTTCGATCGCGTCCCCTGCACCAATGGCCGCCAGCAACTCGTCATCCGGGATGCCGGCCAGCGTCTGCACCAGCACCGGATCGGCCGCCAGCGCCAGGCGCAGCTCGCGCAGGGTCCAGCCTTCGACCAGGGTGATCCGGTACTGGACCACCTGCCCGCGCGCCAGCTTGTCGAGCAGGGCCGGCGGCGTCAGGCCCGGTTCGATGGCGTATTCGCCGGCCTGGATGTGCGCCTTGCGCTGCCAGCCCAGCGCGCGCCAGTAGGCTTCGTGCACGCTGCCGTCGAGGCCCGCCTGCCGCAACTGCGCCACCGCGCCGCGAAAGCTCTGCCCGCGTGCGATGTCGATCACGTGCGGCGCGCCGCCGCGGGCGAGCGGGGTTTCAAGGAAGCGCTGGTAATCGCGCCATACCCACAGGCCGGCCGCCGCCGCGGCCACGAGGCACAGCAGCGCGAACAGGAACAGACCGCGCCAGAAGCCGCGCTGGCGCGCTGGGCCGGGGCGATTCACGCGCGGCCTCCGCCGCGCGCGGGCGGCGAAAGCGCGGGAAAATGCGTGTGGCAGTGATTCATTGCGCAAGGATACCGGAGCCGGGTGCCCTCACCCGGCCACGCCGAACGCGCGCAGCAGCCCGCGCGCCTTGGCGCGGGTTTCCGCCAACTCCCGATCCGGATCCGAATCGGCCACGATGCCGGCCCCGGCGCGAAAGCTGGCGCGATTCTCGTGCAGGGTCAGGGTGCGGATGAGGATGTTGAGATCCATGCGCCCGTCGTGGCCCAGATAGCCCAGCGCCCCGGTGTAGGCGCCGCGCCCTTCGCCTTCCAGCGCCGCGATGATCTGCATGCAGCGCACCTTGGGGCAGCCGGTGATGGTGCCGCCGGGAAACAGCGCGTGCAGGACATCGCCGGGCGACGCATCCGGCCGCAGCCGCCCGCGCACGTTGGAAACGATGTGGTGAACGTGGGCGTAGCGTTCCACCGCCATCAGCTCGTCGACCTCGACGCTGCCCGGCGTGCAGACGCGCCCCAGGTCGCTGCGCTCCAGGTCGATCAACATGATGTGCTCGGCCCGCTCCTTGGGGTCGCCCACCAGTTCCACCGCGCGCGCCGCGTCGTCGTCATCCGGCAGCCGCGGCCGGGTGCCGGCGATCGGCCGGGTCTGGATGCGGTCCCCGCGCACTTCCACCAGGCGCTCTGGCGAGGAGCTGGCGATGGCCCAGTCCTCGAACGCCAGCAGCGCCGCGAACGGTGCCGGATTGGCGTCTCGCAGCGCGGCATAAACCGCGGCCGGCGAGGTTCCCGCAGCCAGGTCCATCTCCCAGCGGCGCGAGAGGTTCACCTGGAAGGCATCGCCCGCCGCGATCCAGGCCTTGGCGCGACGCACCGCCCGCAGGAAATCCTCGTCAGGGGCTTCGCGCACCGCGCCGGCAACCAGCGCCGGGGCAGACACAGGCGCGCCGCCGCAGGCGGCCACGTCCTGCGCCAGAGATTCGAGCAGCGCCATCTGGCCCGGCTCGACCACCACCCAGGTCACCGCCTCGGCGCGGTCCACGATCACCGCACCGGGGCAACGCAGCGCCAGCGCCACCGGCAGCGGCCCGGGAGCCGCAGGCAGACTCAGGACGGGCTCGATGACGCCGGCATATTCATAGGAAAGGAAAAGCGCCCAGCCGCCGGAAAACGGCAGCCGCGCGGCCTGCGCGGCATCCGGATCGGGGCCCATCGCCCCGGCAAGCGCGCGCTGCGCCGCATCCAGCGCGTGGGCGAATTCCTGCGGGCAGATGCGTCCGTCGAGGTGGCGCGTGCCGCCGTCGCGATCCCGCCGCAGGCCCTCGCCCGAGCAGGCCAAGGCGATGTCGTGGCGCGCGCGCCCGGGTTCGAACGCGGCGCTTTCGAGGATCAGCGGATAGCGCGCCGGATCGCGCCGGTGCAGCGCCAGAGGATCGATCCGGCCGGGAAGCCTGAGGACGGGCAAGACCGCGGCGCGCCCGAGTCAGATGCGGCGGAAGACCAGGGTGCCGTTGGTGCCGCCGAACCCGAAGCCGTTGGACATCACGGCATCCAGCGACACCTCGCGCGCCACATTGGGCACATAGTCGAGATCGCAGCCTTCGCCGGGTTCGTCGAGGTTGATCGTCGGCGGCGCGATGCCGTGGTGCAGGGCCAGAATGGTGAAGATGGCTTCCACCCCGCCGGCCGCGCCCAGCAGGTGCCCGGTCATGGACTTGGTGGACGACACCAGCACGCGCCTGGCGTGATCGCCGAAGGCACGCTTCACCGCAAGGGTCTCGGCCAGGTCGCCGAGCGGGGTCGAGGTGCCGTGCGCGTTGAGGTAACCGATCGCCTCGGGCGCAAGGCCCGCATCGCGCAGCGCGGCGTGCATGCAGCGCGCCGGGCCTTCGCCGTTCTCGGAAGGCGCGGTCATGTGCCAGGCGTCGGAACTTGCGCCAAAACCCGCCAGTTCGCAGTAGATCCGCGCACCGCGCGCCCTGGCATATTCGTATTCCTCGAGGATCAGCACGCCGGCACCGTCGCCCAGCACGAAGCCGTCGCGATCCTTGTCCCAGGGCCGCGAAGCGCGTGCCGGGTCGTCGTTGCGGGTGGACATGGCCTTCATCGCGCAGAAGCCGCCCATCGAGGTGGGCGAGGAGCCGCGTTCGGCACCGCCGGCCACCATCACGTCGGCGTCGCCGTACTGGATCGCGCGCATCGCCAGGCCGATGGAATGGTTGGAGGAGGCGCAGGCCGACACCGCCGACATGCTCGGCCCCTTGAGGCCCTTCAGGATGCTGATCTGGCCCGGCAGCATGTTGATGATGGTGCTGGGCACGTAGAACGGGGATATCTTGCGCGGGCCGCCTTCGTGCAGGCGGATCGCGGTTTCCTCGATGCCGTAGATGCCGCCGATGCCGGAACCGACGAGGACGCCGATGCGCTCGGCATTGTGTTCGCCCACTTCCAGCCCGGAGTCGTCCAGCGCCATGAAGGCCGCCGCCACGCCGTAGTGGATGAAGGGGTCCATCTTGCGCGCGTCCTTGGCCGGCACGAAGGCCGCCGGATCGAAGTCGCGCACTTCGCCCGCGATGGTGGTGGCGAAGCCGGTGGTATCGAACCCGGTCACCTGTCCGATGCCCGAGCGCCCGTTGACGATGGCATCCCAGGCCGATGCAACGGTATTGCCGACCGGAGAGACGATGCCCAGACCGGTGACCACGACGCGACGTCGACTCATGCGCGGGTTTCCTCAGAATTGGGGAATGACAGGCGCCGGAACCCTTGCGGCCCGCGCGGGGCCCCGGCGCCTTGGGCGTGCGTCAGGACTTGACGTGCGCCTTCACGTAGTCGATCGCCTGCTGCACGCTGGTGATCTTCTCCGCGTCCTCGTCCGGAATCTCGCACTCGAACTCTTCTTCGAGCGCCATCACCAGCTCCACGGTATCGAGGGAGTCCGCGCCCAGATCGTCGACGAACGAGGCGTTGGCGGTGACATCCTCCTCCTTGACGCCCAGCTGGTCCACGACGATCTTCTTGACACGCTCTTCGATGCTGCTCATTGCTTGTTGTCCTCCGGGAAAAAGCCCGCGCATTGTAGTGGACGCCGGCGAGGCGAGCCAGCCGCCGGCGCATGAACCAGGAGGCGTGCCGAAAGCCCGGCGCGCCGGGAAAAATCAGGGCATGTACATGCCGCCATTGACGTGCAAAGTCTCGCCGGTGATGTAGGCCGCCGCCGGCGACGCCAGGAAAAGCACCGCGTCGGCGATGTCCTGCGGCGAGCCCAGGCGGCCCAGCGCGATCTGCCCCAGCATCGCCTCGCGGGCGCTGTCGGGCAGGTCGCGCGTCATGTCGGTTTCGATGAAGCCCGGGGCCACCACGTTGACGGTCACGCCGCGCGAGCCGATCTCCTTGGCCAGCGACTTGGAGAAACCGATGATGCCGGCCTTGGCGGCGGCGTAATTGGCCTGCCCGGCGTTGCCGGTGACGCCGATCACCGAGGCGATGTTGACGATGCGTCCGCCGCGCGCCTTCATCATCGCGCGCATCACCGCCTTCGAGGCCCGATAGATGCTGGTCAGGTTGGTGTCGATCACCGCCTGCCAGTCCTCGTCCTTCATCCGCATCAGGAGACTGTCGCGGGTGATGCCGGCGTTGTTGACGAGGATGGAAATCGCGCCGAAGTCCGCCGCCACGGCCTCGACCAGGGCCTCGATCGCGCCCGGAACGGACACGTCGAGCACGCGCCCCGCCCCGCCCTGCCCGGCCAGGCGCGCGGAAATCGCGTCCGCGCCCGCCTGCGTGGTGGCGGTGCCGATGACCGTTGCGCCGTGCGCGGCCAAGGTGTCGGCAATGGCGGCACCGATACCGCGGCTGGCACCGGTGACCAGGGCGATTTCGCCCGCGAGGGTCTTGCTCATGCCCAGGCTTCCAGGGCCGCGTTGAAGTCTTCCGGCGTACCCAGCGCGCGCGCATCGAGGGTCTTGTCGATGCGTCGCGCCAGACCGGTCAGCACCTTGCCCGGTCCGCATTCGCCCATGCGCGCGGCTCCACGCGCGACCAGCGTTTCGACGCAGGCAACCCACTGCACCGGCAGGTAGAGCTGGCGCACCAGGGCATCGCGGATCGCCTCCGGCGTGTCATGCACCTTGCCATCGACGTTCTGCACTACCGGAATGGCGGGCTGACGCCAGTCCAGTGCGGCCATCGCCTCGGCCAGGCGATTGGCCTCATCGCGCATCAGCGGCGTGTGGGACGGCACGCTGACCGCCAGCTTCACCGCCTTGCGCACGCCACGCTCGGCCAGCATCGCCAAGGCGCGATCCACCGCCTCGACGTGGCCACCGATCACGATCTGCCCCGGCGAGTTGAAGTTCGCCGGGACCAGCACCTGGCTCTGCGCCGCGATCCCGCAGACCTCGCGCACCAGCGCCTCTTCGGCACCGAGTACGGCGGCCATGGCACCGGTACCGTCAGGCGTGGCTCCCTGCATGAGCTGGCCGCGCAGGCGCACGAGCCGCGCGCCCTGATCCAGCGGCAGCGCGCCGGCGGCGACCAGCGCGGCGTACTCGCCCAGGCTGTGTCCGGCCAAAAGCGCCGGTGGCGCACCGCCGGCCGCCTGCCAGGCGCGCCACACCGCGACACCGGCGGCAAGCAGCGCCGGCTGGGTGTACTCGGTGCGGTTGAGCAGTTCCTCCGGCCCCTGCTGAGACAAGGTCCACAGGTCGATCCGCGCACCTTCCGAGGCCTCGGCAAAGGTGTCGCGAATCAGCGGATGCAGGTCCGACAGCCCGGCCAGCATTCCCGGCGACTGCGAGCCCTGTCCGGGGAAAACGAACGCCAGCGATTGCGTCATGGCAAGTTCTTCAGGAAAGGCCGGACATGATAAGTCAGGCCCGGCGCGAGCGTCTGTACCCGGGCGTAGGGTGTCTGCGACACGTCCTCGGGAGCCGGGCGGCCGCAGGCTCAGTAGCGGATCAGCGCCGAGCCCCAGGTGAAGCCGCCGCCGAATGCCTCCAGCAGCAGCAGTTCGCCGCGCTGCACGCGCCCGGAGCGGACCGCCTCGTCGAGCGCCAGCGGCACCGAAGCGGACGAGGTGTTGCCGTGGCGATCCACCGTCACGACCACCCGATCCATCGGCATGTCCAGCCGCTTGGCCGTGGCGGTGATGATGCGCAGGTTGGCTTGATGCGGAATCAGCCAGTCGACGTCCGAGCGCGACAGCCCGTTTGCATCCAGGGTTTCATCGACGACGGCATCCAGCGTCTTGACCGCGAACTTGAAGACCTCGTTGCCGGTCATGTGGACCTTGACGCCGTGGTTGGGCGCATCGGTGAATCCGCGCGAGACGCCCACCGGGTTGTAGAGCAGGTGTTCGTGCCCGCCGTCGGCGTGCAGATGGGTGGAAAGGACCCCCGCCTCGGTGTCGGCCTTCAGCACCACCGCGCCGGCACCGTCGCCGAACAGCACGCAGGTGCCGCGGTCGCTCCAGTCGATCATGCGCGAGAGGGTTTCCGCACCAACCACCAGCGCGGTTTTCGCCGCCCCGGCACGGATGAAGTTGTTGGCCACGCCCAGCGCATAGATGAAGCCCGAGCAGGCGGCGTTGACGTCGAACGCGGCGCAGCCGTTGGCACCCAGGCGATGCTGCAGCAGGCAGGCGGTGGACGGGAAGATGATGTCGGGCGTGGTCGTGCCCAGCACCAGCAGGTCGATTTCGGAAGCATCGACGCCGGCGGCTTCGAGCGCGCGCGTGGCGGCCTCGAAAGCCAGATCCCCGGTGGTCTGTCCCGGCAACGCGATGTGGCGCTGGCGTATGCCGGTGCGTTCGCGGATCCATTCGTCGCTGGTCTCGACCTGCTTTTCCAGATCGGCGTTGGTGACGATGTTGTCCGGCAGGTAGCTGCCGGTTCCGACGATGCGCGCGTACGCCTGCGTCATGCTCTGCTCCGGGAATGAATGTGGCTGGCGCGGATCGTACCGCGGGAAACGACGACGCGACGCGCCTGCACGGCAGGCACGTCGCGTCGGGGGATCAGCGGGTGGCCGACCTGCGGCACGCGGGCCGCGCGGCACGTCAATCCTCGGCGGCAACGTCCGTCTTGACATCCACCACCTTGCGGCCACGGTAGTAGCCATCCTTGGTGATGTGGTGGCGCAGGTGGGTCTCGCCGGTGGTCGGATCGGTGGCGAGCTGCTTGGCGCTGAGGGCGTCATGCGCGCGACGCATGCCGCGGCGGGAGGGGGTCTTGCGACTTTTCTGGACAGCCATGGGAATCGTTCCTCGAAATTCGACAGACTTCTGTTGCCTGCGGGCGCCTGTCAGCCCGCGTGTTTTTTCCAATCGGCCAGCGCCGCGAAGGGACTGGCCTGTACCGAATCCTGCGATGGTGCCCGGGCCCCATCAACGTCCTGCCACACCACGCCATCGTCGCTCGCGCAACTGCCCGATACCGGCACCACCGGCACGGCGAGGATCAGCTCGTCCTCGATCGCATCGGCCGGCCGCAGCGTCGCATCCAGCGGCACCAGCAGCGGCTCGACGCCCTCCTGCAGTCCCGCCTCCTCGGCCTCGCTGCGGATCAGCCCGAGGCGCTGGTGGATCGAAACCGGCAGCTCGAAGCGCTCCAGCGTCCGCTGGCAAACCAGCGGCAACCGCGCCTCGGCGTGCACCTGGAGGAAAGCAACGCCGCTTGCGTCCCGATCAAATTCGAGCAGATACTCGCATTCGCCTTCGGCATCGGCCAGATACATCGCCAGCCGGGGCATCGAATCGAGCCGGATGCGGCCCTCGAAAATGCGCCGTGCCGACACCATCCGCCATGCGTCGACCGCTTCGGGCAGGGCACTGGACATAAGCCGCACATCTTATCAAACACGGCGGCACAGTCAATCCATGCCCGCTGCGCTCGCCGCCGGGACGGAAATGATGCGTCGGCATTCGCCCAGCGGCGCGATGCATGCATTTGCCCGGCACGTGGACGATTTGGCAGACTCGTGGGCCGACCGATCCCTGACACGCGCGTGAACCACTTCCACCTTGCCATCCTCGCCATCGGCGCACTGGTGCTCCTTGCGGCCTGGCTGCGGCATCGCGGCTTGCGCCGCGAGCGCAGCTTGCGTCACCTGCTGGATCGCGCCGACGCGCTCGAGCAGGTCCTGCACCGCACCCGCGAACGCATGAAGGACATGCGCGAGGTGGTGGATCGCGTGCCGCAGGAAATCGCCGCGCGGGCGCACGCCTCGCTCGATGCCCAGGACCAGGTCCAGCAGGGCCTGCGCGATGTGCTTGAGCACCGCCTGTGGATTTCCAGGCACGGACTCAGCGCGCCGCAGAAGGAGCTGGATGCCGCCTGCCGCGCCATGGATCGCGCCCATGCCGCCATTTCCGACCAGCTCGCCCGTCTGGAAAGCGCCGGTGCCGAACTGGCCGATGTCACCCAGGCCGCGCTGGAACAGGCCGCGCGCGAGCCCTCCACCCTGACCCGCCGCAGCGACTGATCCAGACGGTCAGCGCGCCGGATCGATCCGCACGCGCGGACCACGCCAGCGCTCCACGCTGCCGTCGCCGCCGTGCAGTTCCAACGACAGACGCCGCCAGCCAGCCGTACCGTCGGCAAGCTCGACCACGGTCTCGAACTGGACGCGCGGCGCATCCGGATCGCGCGAGGTGCCCCCGAGGAAATTCATCACCCAGGCGTTGTCGGCTTCGCGCCGCGCCTCGGCCACCGCGGCGTCATCGAGCCGCACGACGATGCGCCCGATGCCGGCCTCATCCTTCACCGCCCAGCCGCGGACGACAAAGCGCCGCCCCACGGTTTCGCCATCGTCCGGCAGATCGACGTGCGCGACGGCGGGCGTGACGCAGGGTGCCGGTGCCGGGTCCGGCGGCAGCGCCAGCAGGACAAAGCGCCGCGCCCCCGCGTCGACCTCGACCACATCGGGCGGCGGCAGCGGCCCCAGGCGCGCGCACAGGGACTGGTAGTGCGCCAGCAGCGCGCTGAACTTCACGTCGCTGGCCCCGACCACCAGCAGCTGCCACCCGTCGCGACCGCCCTCGTGGAGCAATCCCCAGTCCTGAAGCTGGCGGGCGCGACCGTGGCGATGGTTGAGCGGATGATCGAGCACGGCGATGTCCGGCTCGCCCAGGGCAAACCCCAGTTCGGCACCCAGCTTGAAGTGGTCGGCGATCAGGCGCGTGCCTTCGGGCAGCGCCGCCCGTCGCACGCGCACCGCCTCGGCAAGTTCGCTCCAGCCGGAGAAGTTCGCCGGGTGCATCCCGGCATCGGCCAGGCGCACGCGCCCGTCGGACGAAGCCACCATCACCTGTCCGGCCAGCGCCACGCCGCAGGCCGCGATCAGGCATCCCCATGTCGCCGCGCGCATTCCGCGCGACCAGCCCGCCAGCACCGCCGGCACCAGCGCCAGCAGGGCCAGGTAGCCGGGCAAGGGCCAGTGGAAGCTGGCGCGATCCGCATCGGCGACGAAACCGAGCAGGAAAAAGCCCAGCAGCGTCAGCCCACCGCTCAGCGCCAACCAGCGCTGCGCCATGGGAAAGCGCGGGCGAAACCGCATTGCCGCCTGGATCAGTGCGGCCAGCAGCAGCGGCGTGACCAGTGCGGCCTGCACCGCAATGAACCGCCAGCCCTCGATTTGTGGCGTCCAGGGATGACGGTCGACGAACTGGAAGCGCCAGCCGGCCTCGCCGTGCCCCAGGTTCCACAGCACCAGCGGCAACCACGCCGATGCCCCCAGCGCGATGGCGAGCCATAGCCGCCCATCGCGCAGCGCGCGACGGCCCTGCGGCAGGATCAGCAGCGCGACCAAGCCCACCGCGATCACGCCGACGAATCGATAGTGGCTCAGGGCTCCGACGATCAGGCCCAATGCCAGCCACGCGACCGCCGCCCAGTCCACGCCGCGCAGCGCGCGCGCGCCGCCCAGGAGACACAGCGCGGCGGCAAGGTTCATCGGCACATCCGGCAGCGCCAGCACACCCAGAAACCCGGACAGGGGAAAGAACAGCGCGAGCAGGCCGGCACGCCAGGCCGGCAGCGCACCCAGCGGCCACGCCAATCGCACCACCAGCCAAGGCAGCAGGCTGCCGAGCGCAAGGAAGGGCCAGCGCACCCCGAGCAGGCTGTCGCCGCCCAGCGCGGTGCCCAGCGCGATCAGCCAGGCGGTCAGCCCGGGAAGGTCGGAATAGGCCGCCGCCAGGTGCCGGCTCTCCTGCCAGTAGAAGGCCTCGTCCACGAACAGCGGGAGGCGCGACGCGATCGCCACCTTGGCGACCAGCAGCGCCATCCACAGCGCGAAAAACGTGAACCGCGCGCCTCGCTCCTCCCGCATATCCCGCTACACTCCCGACCGACCGTTTCCGCGAGATACCGGATGGCTGCTCCCGCCCACGCATCCACGATACCCGACTTGCCGCTGGCCGCTCTCACCCGCGCCCGCGCCCAGGTCAATGCGCTGGTTCTGGGCAAGCCGGCGCAGGTGGATCTGGCCTTCGTCGCGCTGCTGGCCGGCGGCCATGTGCTGATCGAGGATCTCCCCGGCCTGGGCAAGACCACGCTGGCGCAGGCGCTGGCAGCCACCCTCGGGCTGGACTTCCAGCGCGTCCAGTTCACCTCGGACCTGATGCCCGCCGACGTGCTCGGCATCTCGATCTACGATGCGCCTTCGCGCGAGTTCCGCTTCCATCCGGGACCGGTGTTCACCCGCGTCCTCCTGGCCGACGAGATCAACCGCGCCCCGCCGCGTACCCAGAGCGCGCTGCTGGAAGCCATGGCCGAGCACCAGGTCACCCTGGACGGCGTCACCCACACCCTGCCGCAGCCCTTTTTCGTCATCGCCACGCAGAACCCGGTCGATCTTTCCGGCACCTTTCCCCTGCCCGATTCGCAGCTCGACCGGTTCCTTCTGCGCTTTTCGCTCGGCTACCCGGATACCGATTCCGAACGCGCGCTGCTCACCGGCAGCGACCGCCGCGAGCAGATCGCGGTGACGCAGGCCCAGCTCGACGCCGGCAAGGTGCTGGCGCTGCGCGCGGCGGTGGACCAGGTGCACGCAAGCGAGGCGCTGGTGGGCTACGTGCTGGCACTGCTGGAGCGCAGTCGGCGCGATCCGCGCGTGGAAGTGGGCCTGTCGCCGCGCGCCGGCCTCGCCCTGCTGCGCGCCGCCCGCGCCCATGCCCTGCTCGCGGGCCGATCCCACGTACTGCCCGACGATGTGCAGGCACTTTTCGTTCCGGTCGCCGCGCACCGGCTGGTGCCGGCGGCGGACGGCGGCTCGGGCGCAGCGCTGGCCGAATCGCTCCTGGCCCGCGTGGCGGTCGACTGACCCGGCCCGGCATCGTGCCGCTTCGCTTCACCCGCGACCGGACCCCGCCACCCGACCGGGACGCACTTTCGCACGAGCGTCCGCGCATCCCGCGCCTCCTGCGCCGATTCGTCAAGCCGCGCGGTCCCGAGCCGCTGCCGATCGGCCTGCACCGCCGCCGCATCTACGTGCTGCCCACGCCCTACGGCCTGTTCTTCGCCGCGCTGCTGGCCACCATGACCCTGGGCGGGCTCAACTACAGCAACAACCCGGCGCTGATCCTGTGCTTCCTGATGCTCTCGGTGATGCTCACCGCGCTGTTGCGCGGCTACCTCAACCTGAGCGGAGTGCGGCTGGACGCGCTCGACGCCGCGCCGGTCCATGCCGGCTGTCCGCAGACCCTGCGCCTGGAATTTTCCGGCAGCGGCACCCGGCTGCGTGAAGGGCTCGTGCTGGAGCAGGCCAGCCAGCGCGCGGCCTTCAATCTCGCGGCCGATACCCCGGCCCACGTCGAGCTCACGCGAGCCACGCGACGCCGCGGATGGCAGGCGGCGGGACGATTCAAGCTCTCCTGCCGCCAGCCGATGGGCCTGTTCGAAGTCTGGAGCTGGCTGCATCCGGAGACGAACACCCTGGTGTGGCCGGCGCTGGAAAAGGATCCGCCGGCACCGCCCGGTGAAGGCGGGCGCAATCGCCCCCAGCCGCGGCGCGGTGACGGCGACGAGCCGATCGCCCTGCGCGACTGGCGCCAGGGCGACGCGACCCGCCAGGTGTCCTGGAAACACAGCGCCCGCCTCGACCGCCTGCTGGTGCGCGAGTACGAACAGCCCGCCGGCAACGAACGCCTGCTCTCGTGGGAGGCGCTGGCACCGCTCGCGAGCGAGGCGCGCGCACGACGGCTGGCGCGCTGGCTGGCCGATGCCGAACGCGCCGGCGAGTCGACCACGCTGCACCTGCCCGGCCAGCGCCTCGGGCCCGGACAAGGGCAGGCGCACCTGCACGCCTGCTTCCGCGCCCTGGCGCTGGAGCCTTAGGGCATGAAAGCCGTCGCGCTGGACCGGACCAGCTTCCTGTGGGTCGCCGCGGCGGTGGTGGCGGCACTGCTGCCGGTGCTGCCCGCCTTCCCGATCTGGCTGGCGGCGCTTTTGCTGGCGATCATCGCCCTGGGCATCGGACTGGGACTGCGGCGCAAGCGCCTGCCGGTCGTGCTGCGCCTGCTGCTCACGCTCGCCACGGCGGTCGCCGCGGTAGCCGCCTCCGGCTTCAGCGTGTCGCAGGACACCGGTGCCGCGCTGCTGGCCGCCATGCTCGCCTCCAAGCTGCTGGAGACCGGCAGCGTCCGCGACGGGCGCAGCGCCTGCAGCTTCTCGCTGTTTGCGGTGATGGCCGGCTTCCTGCGCGACCAGGGCCCCTGGACCCTGCTGCTGGCATTGGGAGCCTGCGTCCTCATCCTGACCGCGCTGATCCGGCTCGCACGCGTGGAGCTTCCCGGCCTGGAGGCCGCGCCGGTGCGGCCGGCGCGCGCACTGGCCGCCAGCATGAAAATGCTGGCGATCTCCCTGCCGTTCGCCGCCGTCGTGTTCTTTCTGTTCCCGCGCTTCCCCGAGCCGCTGTGGGGCAGCCCCGGGGCGGAGGACCGCGCCCGCACCGGCCTGTCCAACGAGATGAGCCCAGGCGATATCGTCGAGATGCTGCTCGACGACAGCCCTGCCCTGCGCGTGACTTTCGAAGGCGACCCGCCGTCCGCCAGCACGCTGTACTGGCGCGGTCCGGTGCTCTCGGACTTCGACGGGCGGCGCTGGTCGCGCTGGATCGGCGGTGGATTCGGTCCGGAAACCGAACTGGAGGCCACCGGCCCGATGCTGTTCCACGAGGTGATGCAGGAGCCGACGGTCTATCGCTATCTGGTGGGTCTGGACGTGCCCGGCGTGGCTCCGGAGGGCGCGCGAATCGCCCCCGACCGCACCGTGTACGCGACGCGCCCGAGTCGATCGGTGCGCCAATTCCGCATGGGATCGGCGGTGCAGTATCGCCTCGAACCGGCGCTGCCGGCGCTCTCGCGCCAGCGCCAGCTGCGCCTGCCCGAGGGCTACAACGCGCAGACCGCGCAGCTCATGGCGCAGTGGAAAGCCGAGGATGCCCGGCCCGATGCCCTGATCCAGCGCGCCCTTGCCCTGTTCAACCGCAGCTTCACCTACAGCCTGACCCCGCCGCCGCTGGCGCGCGACAGCATCGACGACTTCCTTTTTGCCACCCGCGAGGGCTACTGCGAGCATTTCGCCTCGGCCTTCGTCGTAATGATGCGCAGCGCCGGCATTCCGGCGCGCGTAGTCACCGGCTACCAGGGCGGGTTCCACAACCGCATCGGCGATTACTGGCTGGTGCGCAACTCCGACGCGCATGCCTGGACCGAGGTGTGGCTGGAAGGGCGCGGCTGGGTGCGCGTGGACCCCACGGCGGCAGTCGCGCCCGAACGGATCCAAAGCGGACTGTCGGGCATCGTGCCGCCGCCCGGCGCGCTGTCGCGCTTCGGCCAGCCGCTGTGGAACACGCTCGACGCGCTGCGGCGCGGCTGGAACTACCTGATCGTGGACTTCAACGCCGCCCGCCAGCGCCAGCTGCTGCGCCGGCTCGGGCTGGACATCGAGGACTGGCGCCAGCTCGGCGTGGCGCTGATCGCAGCCATCGCGCTGGCGCTGGCGCTGTCCTTCGCGATGCTGTGGCGCTCGGGATCGACCGTTGCCGAGGACCCGCTGCTTGCGGCCTGGAAAAAGCTGTGCCGACGCCTGGCCGGTGCCGGGATTGAAAAGATGCCGTCGGAGACCCCGACGCAATTCATCGAACGCGCCGCCCGGGCGCTGCCCGACGATGCCCGGCACCTCCAGTCACTTAGCGTCCGTTATGTCGCCCGGCGCTACGCTGACCAGCCACGGGATTCGGACGCCACCCGCGCGCTGATCCGCGAGTTGAAGCAGTTTCGTCCACGCACCCGCATCACCAGGAGGGCACCATGAACCGCATCTTGATTCTGTCCCTGTTGTCCGTCGCCGCCGCCGGCTGCGCCACCGCGCCCAAGCCGCTGCGAGGCGAGTTCGCCGCCGTCGCGCCGGAGCAGAGCGCCCTGAGCGGCCAGGTTGGCGGCACGGTACGCTGGGGCGGCCGGATCATCAGCGTGGATCCTTCGGAGCAGCAAACCTGCTTCGAGATCGTCGCGCGCGAGCTGTCGTCCGGCGCGCGCCCGGTGCAGGCCGTCGACCACAGCCTCGGGCGCTTCATCGCCTGCCGCAGCGGCTTCTACGACCCGGCCATCTTCACCAACGAGCGCGACGTCACCATCACCGGGCGCATCGTCGATTTCGAGACCCGCCGCATCGGCGAGTACGACTACCGCTACCCGCGCCTGGCGGCCGAGGTGATCTACCTGTGGCCGCTGCGCGTGGCGCAGGAGCGCATCTACTTCAGCGACCCGTACTGGCCGGGCTATTACGGCGGCTGGGGCTATCGCGCGCCGGTGATCGTGCGTCCGGTGCCCAAATCGGAGCCGACGCCACCACCGTCCAAGTGAGGCGCGACGATCGTCGCGCCATCTCGGCGGGAGTCAATCGGGCGTGAAACCGCCGGCCACACCCTTGACCACCCGCGCGACCGCATCGTGCGGGTGCAGGCTTTCCAGGTGCGCCGCTTCGATCGCGTAATCGGCCACCCAGGCTTCGGCATCCAGCGCCGCCGCGAGGCGGCGCGCGGCGTCTTCGCAGTACATCGGGTGGGCACCGTTGAGGCGCGCGAATTCCTGCTCGTCCATGCGCTTGACCGCAGCCTGCACCGGCGTGGCCAGCGCGCGCTCGGCCAGATCGACCAGGTGCGCCATCGGCAGGTGCGCTTCTCCGATGCCGTCGGCCAACCTCACGTCCAGCGTCGCGCGCGAGCGTTGCGCGTGCGGCGTTGCGGCACCGCCGTCGGGCGATTCCAGCCAGCGCGCCACCGCCGCCGCATCCACCGCGCCGCCGCCGAAGCGCCCGGAAAACCGCTGCGCGACCACCTGCCGCGCCATCGCCGCGGAGCCCGGGCAGGTACTCGAATAAAGGACATCGACGCCCAGCTCGCAGCGCCAGCGCCCCTGCTCCAGCGATGCGGCAATCCTTACCGGGTACTGGCGCCAGCCTGACAGTCCGCTCAGCAGCGCAACGCGCCGCAGCGGAAGCTCGAAGGCGATGCCCAGCCAGGCACCCTGGGAAAGCCCGGCGTGCGAGGCCAGAAGCGCCTCCAGCAGCGCGCGCAGCCGGCTGCGATCCAGCGGCTCGGCGGCGGAAACGTGCGCATCGCACAGGCGATAGAGCCGCGACATGTGGATGCCGCGCGCCGCAGGATCACGCAGATCGACCGCCACCTCGACGCGCGCCGGCAGCAGCGCAGGGCCGTCGTCCAGCAGCACGCGCACCGGCATTTCGATGCCGCGCATGCCGACGCGATCCAGCGGGGCCAGTCGCGCGGCGGGCATCCGCGCCACCTCGTCGGCCAGCGGATCGGTGAAGGAGTCGGGAGACGGAAGATCGGTCATGGGATCGGTGCGAGGAGGGTTTGGCATCAAGACAGGCCGGCAATGATCGGACAAGGGCGCGGAAGGAGGCATGAATCGGGCGGCATGATGATGGGATGCTGCGTTCCATTCACGCCACCCGCGCCGGCGCTGGAATCAGCCTGCCACACCGCGCGACGCGCACCAGCTTTGCCAGAGGATGCCCAGGCCCGAACCGGCGAATGGCTGCGGGTGACCGCGACGCAGCCGCCGCAGCGCGAGGGTATCAAGGCGGGTGCGCGCCCGCCGCAGGCGCGGCCCGACCGGCGCACAGGGACAGCCCAGCAGCGCCTCGGCCATGTCGGCCAGAAGCGGCGCGACGGCGGGATCGGCCGGATTCGCGTACACGTCCTGCGCGCGCAGGCTGTGACGCGCCAGCAGCTGCAGCGGCAGCCAGCCCGGGCGCGGATCGCGCTCGCGCCGGTGCTGGCGCCACTGCCACACGACCAGCGAGCGCGCCACCGCCCCCGCATCGCCCGCGCCACTGTCCGGCCACAGCGCGGATTCCACCGCCGCCAGGGCACGCCCCAGGGCCATGCGGCTGCCGATGAGGGCAGGAAAATCCGTTGGGTGCGCCTCCCGCGATACCAGTTCCAGCGCCGAATGCGCCGCATCGGCCCAAAGTGTGGCGGGCACCGCCTCGCCGCCGGCGAGAGCGAAGGCCCGCACCAGCGGGTGAGCCGACTCGGCGGAGGTCTGGCCCAGAGCCTCGCCCCACCACGCCAGCTTGACCCGCGCGACGCCCGCATCGCTTGGCATGAAGCAGGCCTCCAGCCAGGCGTCCAGCACCGCACCCCAGAGCGCGGCCAGCGGACGTCCCGAGGCGGCAAACAGCAGCGCGGTTTCCATTTCCGGCTCGCGCGCGAGCCACTTGGCGATGTGGCTGCGGCTGTCTTCGCCCAAGGCGGCTGGCTCGGGCGTCATCGGATTGCGGCCGCGGACAGCACGCCTGCGCCCAGCAGGTGAATGGGCTCGTCGACCACCGCATCCGCGCCCCAGCCGGCCGGGTCGTCGACAGCGGCGTGGAAGCCCCAGCGCACCGCCAGGGTTCGCGTTCCGGCGCTGCGTCCGGCCTCGATGTCGCGCCGGTCGTCGCCGATGAAGACGGACCGGTCGCAGGCCACGCCGAGGCGCTGGCAGGCGGTGACGACCGGCAGCGGATCGGGCTTGCTGCGCGCCAGGGTATCGCCGCCAATGAGGATCGCGCAGCGCGCGCCCAGATCGAGCCGCTCCACGACGCGGCGCGCCAGATCCTCGCGCTTGTTGGTGACCACGCCCCAGCGCGAACCGGCCTCGTCGATGGCGGCCAGCACCGCGGCGATGCCCGGAAACAGGCGATCGCTCTCGCCGATCCGTTCGCGATAGAAGGCCAGGAACACGTCGCGCTGCGCCTCGCGCTCGGCCTCGGAAAGCTCCGGCAGCCCCTGTCCCAGGATGGCGCGGGCACCGGAGGAAATGGCGGTGCGCACCTGCGCATGCGCCACCGGTGCCAGGCTGAAGCGGGCGCGCACGTCATTGAGCGCGGTGGTCAGGTCGCCGACCGAATCGACCAGGGTCCCGTCGAGATCGAACAGCACGAGCGGCGCGATCCTCGTCATGGTGCCGTCTGCGCCAGCCCGCAGGCCCGTGTCAGCGAACACATCGCGGCCGGCTCAGCTCGCCCGCGGCAGGCGCGCGATGCGCTCGCGCCACTCGCGCGCGCGGGCGAGGACTCCCGCCACATCCATGCCCACCAGCCCGCGCTCGCGCAGCCGGGCCTCACCGTCGATCCACACCCAGTGCACCTGATGGCGGCCTGCGGCGTACACCACTTGTGCGATCGGATCGTAGAGCGGCTGGGTTTCCGGATCGTCCAGTCGGATCGCGGCAAGATCCGCCTGTTTTCCCGGCTCGATCGAACCGATCCGGGTATCGAGGTCCAGCGCACGCGCCGCATCCAGCGTGGCCATGCGCAGCACCGAGGCGGCATCGAGCGCGGCGGCATCCTGCGCCACCGCTTTGGCGAGCAGCGCCGCCGTGCGCATCTCCCCGATCATGTCCAGGTCGTTGTTGCTGGCGCAGCCGTCGGTCCCCAGCGCCAGATTGACGCCGGCGCGGCGCAGCGCTTCGACCGGCGAAAACCCCGAGGCCAGCTTGAGGTTGGACTCGGGGCAATGCACCACCGAAACGCCCTGCTCGGCGCACAGCGCGATTTCCGCCTCGGTGAGCTGGGTCATATGCACCGCGATCAGGTGCCGATTCACCAGGCCCAGCCGCTGCAGGCGCGCGAGCGGACGCTGGCCGTGCTCCCTGAGCGAGTCCTCCACTTCCTGCGCGGTCTCGTGGACATGGCAGTGCACCGGGAGATCGAGCTGGTCCGAGAGCATCCGGATGCGCTCGAAGCCGGCATCGCTCACGGTGTAGGGCGCGTGCGGCGCAAAGGCGGTCGACACGCGCGCATGCCCGATGAACCCGTCGTGCACCTCTTGCGCCTTGTCGAAATACTCGTCGCGGGTGCGCGCCCAGGGCGTGGGGAACTCGATCACGGGCAGGCCGAGACGACAGCGGAAACCCAGGCGGGCGTAGACCGCGCCGATCGCATCGGGGAAAAAGTAGTTCTCGTTGCAGCAGGTGGTGCCGCCGCGCAGCATTTCGACCACCGCCAGTTCCGCACCGTCGGCGCAAAAGCGCGGGCCGAGCACGGCGGCCTCGATCGGCCAGATGTGGCCGGTGAGCCACTGCATCAGCGGCAGGTCGTCGGCGACCCCGCGCAGCAGCGTCATCGGATTGTGGGTGTGGGCGTTGACGAAGCCCGGCAGCAGGGCACTGTCGGGCAGTTCGACGCGTTCGCGCGGGGCGTAGCGCGCCCGCGCCTCGGCAATCGGGAGCACGGCAAGGATGCGTCCGTCGTCCACCGCCACCGCATGGCTTTCGAGCGCCACGCCGTGCGGCTCGACCGGAATCACCCAGCCGGCTTCGATCACCAGGTCGCAGGGATGCGAATCCATCAGCAACCGCGCCTTGCCGCGCGCCCGGCGCAGCACCGCAAACCGTTGATCCTCATTCCCGCGTCACTTCACCCGGCTGACGTATTCGCCGGTGCGGGTATCGACGCGGATGACTTCCTCCTGGCCCACGAACAGCGGCACCCGCACCACGGCACCGGTTTCCAGCTTGGCCGGCTTGCCGCCGCCGCCGGAGGTGTCGCCGCGCAGGCCCGGATCGGTCTCCACGATCCTGAGCTCGACGAAGTTGGGCGCGGACACGGCGATCGGCACGCCGTTCCAGAGCGTCACCACGCACTCTTCCTCGCCCTTGAGCCACTGCCCGGTTTCGCCCATGGCGTTGGCATCGGCGGTGTGCTGCTCGAAGGTGTCCGGCTGCATGAAGTGCCAGAACTCGCCGTCGTTGAAGAGGTACTGCATGTCGGTATCGACCACGTCGGCGGTTTCCACCGAATCGGTGGACTTCATCGTCACTTCGCCCACGCGGCCGGACCGGATGTTGCGGTACTTCACGCGGGTGAAGGCCTGGCCCTTGCCAGGCTTGATGAAGTCGGTATCCACGATCACGCACGGATGTCCGTCCACGATGATCTTCATGCCGTTCTTGACGTCGTTCATGCCGAGGGTGGCCATAGGCGGACTCCGGTTCCTGCCGCTCGCGCGGCTACAATGGTGGCAAGGAAAAGTCGGCACAGCGCCGACCGAGCACGCCATGATACCTGCAACACCCCGCGCCGCGCAGCCGTCGGACTGGCGCAGGCAGTACCGGGACGCCATCACCCGACCGCACGAACTGCTCGCCCTGCTGGGGCTGACGCATCTGGCCGACCGCGTGCCGGCCGACGCCGCCGGCTTTCCGCTGCGGGTGCCGCGCGCCTTCGTGGCGCGCATGCGCCACGGCGACCCGGACGATCCGCTGCTACGCCAGGTGCTGCCGCTGGACGAGGAAACCCGCTGCGCCCCCGGATTCGGGATCGATGCGGTCGGCGATCTGGCGGCGCGCGAGACCCGCGGCCTGCTGCACAAGTACGAAGGCCGCGCGCTGCTGATCGCCACCGGCAGCTGCGCGGTGAACTGCCGCTACTGCTTCCGACGCCACTTCCCCTACGCCGAGGAAACCGCCGCCGCGAACGGCTGGCGCGAGGCCGTCGCCCACCTGCTGGCAAGCCCCGACATCCACGAAGTGCTGCTGAGCGGTGGCGATCCGCTCGCCCTGTCCACCGCCAAGCTGGCCGAACTCACCGCCGCTCTGCGCGCTGCCCCGCACCTGAAGCGCCTGCGCATCCATTCGCGCCTGCCGGTGGTGCTGCCGGCGCGGGTGGACGACGCCCTGCTCGACTGGCTGGCCGCCCTGCCCTGGCCGGTGGTGATGGTCATCCACGCCAACCACGCGCAGGAAATCGACCCGTCGGTGGCAGCGGCCTGCGCGGCGCTGGCCAGCCGCCCGGTGCGGCTCTACAACCAGTCGGTGCTGCTGCGCGGGGTCAACGACAGCGTGGACGCCCTGGCGGACCTGTCCGAGCGCCTGTTCGAGATCGGCGTACAGCCCTACTACCTCCACCAGCTCGACCGCGTCGCCGGCACCGCGCACTTCGAGGTTCCGGAGTCCCGCGCCGTTGCGCTGTACGAAGACCTGCGCGCGCGCCTGCCGGGCTACCTCCTGCCGCGACTGGTCCGGGAAGTGCAAGGCGCGCCTGCAAAGCTGCCGCTTTTCGGCACTTCATGACCTCCAGTGCTGGACATTATCCGACAAGCGTGTAAAAACACCCGACGAAACTCCACTGCCCCAACCCATGTCCAAACAGCAATCCGTCATCCGTCTCATGCTGGTCGACGACAAGATCGACGACGCCGAGCAGAGCATCAGCCTGCTGCGCAACGGCGGCATCCCGGTTCGTCCGAGTCGTCCCGAGACGCTGGCCGAGCTGGAGGCTGCCCTGACCAACGCCAGCGGCGAGATCATCCTGGCCAGCTACGCGGCCAGGACGATCCCCTTCAAGGCCGTGGCCGAAGCGGCGCAGGCCAGCGGCAAGGACGTGGTGGTGATCGCGCTGCTCGACCAGCTCGACGAGGCCAGCGTGAGCGAGGTTCTGGCCTCGGGCGCGCGGGGATTCGCGCTACGCGGACGGGCGAAGTTCCTGCAGTTCGTGGTCGGGCGCGAAGCGCGCATCTCCGAGCGCCGCCGCCTGGTGCGTCGGCTGGAGGCCTCGCTGCGCGAAACCGAGCGCCGCTGCGACGCCCTCATCGCCTCCTCGCGCGATCCGATCGCCTATGTGCACGAGGGCATGCACATCCGCGCCAACCAGGCTTATCTGGAGATGTTCGGCTACGAGAGCTTCGAGGAGATCGAGGGCCTGCCGCTGCTGGACATGGTCGGGCCCGAAAACGCGGACCAGTTCAAGCAGCTGCTCAAGGACCTGAGCCGCGGCGAGCCGCCGCCGAAGAACCTGGAGCTGAAGGCGCGCCGCGCCGACGGCGAAACCTTCGACGCGCTGATGGAGTTCGCCCAGGCCAGCTACGAGGGCGAGCCCTGCATCCAGATCGTGATGCGTCCGCAGCTCATGGATGCGGAGATGGTCAAGGAACTGGACGCCCTGCGCCAGCGCGACCAGATCACCGGCCTCTACAACCGCCAGCATTTCCTTGGTGAACTTGACGTGGCGATTTCAGCCGCGGCCGAGGGCGCATCGGATCAGGCCCTGCTGCTGATGGAGCTGGACAACTACGCCACCTTGATGAACGCGGTCGGCGTGGCCAACGCCGACGCGCTGCTCAAAGCCACCGCCGAGCGTATCGCGCGACAGCTCCCGGAAAACGCCATTACCGCGCGCTTCACCGAGCACGGCATCGCCGTGCTGCTGCGCGGCTCCAACCACAACCAGACGCGCGATCTGGCCAAGGTGCTGTGCAAATCATTCGAAAACGCCATTCTTGAAGTCGGCGATCATTCGCTCAACGCCACGCTCAGCATCGGCGGCGTCCAGATCGGCCAGAAGATCGCCAGCGCCCAGCAGGTGCTCAACAAGGTGGTCAGCCAGATCCAGTCGGCACAGGCCGAAGGCGGCAATCGCGCCCTCATCTTCGATCCCGCAGCGCGCGACCGCGCCGAAGAGGAGCGCATCGCGCAGTGGGTGGCGCATATGGAGTCCGCGCTCAAGGGCGAGGGTTTCGTGCTGTTCTTCCAGCCCATCATCCACCTCACCGGCGAGCCCGAGGAAACCTTCCAGGTGCTGCTGCGCCTGACCGGCCCCAACGGCGACATCGTGACGCCCGGCGTCTTCATGGGCATCGCCGAGGAACACGGCATGATGGCGCGCATCGATCGCTGGGTGATCCAGCGCGCGATCGCCGCGATCGCGCAGCGGCACCGCAGCGGGCGCAACACGCGGCTGTTCGTGAAGGTCACGGTGGAAAGCCTGCAGGACCCCAAGCTGGCGGCGTGGATCGCCGCCAACCTCAAGCAGGCCAATGTGCCGCCCGAAAACCTGGTGATCAGCCTGCCCGAGTCCAAGGCCTTCACCAACCTCAAGGCGGTCCAGGAACTGCACGCTTCGCTGTCCAGGCTCGGCTGCGGCATGTGTCTGGAACAGTTCGGCCTGGGCCTCAATTCGTTCCAACTGCTCAGCCACGTCCCGGCCGACTACCTGGGCATCGACCACAGCCTGATCGAGGATCTGGCCCGCAATCCGGAAAGCCAGGCCAAGGTGCGCGAGATCACCGACCGCGCCGCCGAGCTGGGCCGCAAGACCATCGCCGAAGGCGCGCAGGACGCCGGCAGCATGACGGTCCTGTTCACCAGCAACGTGCAGTACGTGTACGGCAACTTCCTCGCCCCGCCCGAACACGACATGAGCTTCGACTTCAACCAGTAGGGCGCTGCGCTGCCGAACGTGGCGTTTTCCCGGCGCAGGACGGACAATCCGTTCCCCACCCTGCACAAGCCAACGCCATGCCGCACTTCATCCATTCGGGTCTTGCCACCCTGCTTGTGGCCTGTTGCCTGCCGCTTGTTGCGCACGGCACCAGCAATGCCGACATCGGGTCCGCCGCCGCGGAATCGAGCGCGACTCCGGCCGTACCGGACCCTCGCATCGGTCCGCTGCTGAAGGCCCACGGCACGCCGTTCACCATCGATGACGACGGGGACTACCGCATCCTCGTCGATCTGGGTGATGACCGGACCCAGATCGTCTGGGTCCGCAGCGTGGTGCACGAAACCGGCGAGCAGCGCATCCGCGAGGTCTGGACCTACGGCTACCGCTCCGATGAGCGCCGCATTCCGGCAACCGTCGCCAACCGGCTCCTGTCCGAAAACTTCGACCTGATCCTGGGTGCCTGGGCGCGGTCCGAGGGAAACGCGGTGCTGGTGCTGAAGATCCCCGCCGATGCCGACGCCGACACGCTCAATGAGGCCATCGACCTGGCGGCCTCGATCGGCGATCGCATGGAAAAGCAGCTGGTCAGCGGGGACGACCTGTGACCGCGGCGGGCGTCCCGCGCCCGCGCGTCACCGTCGCCACCGTGGTCGCCCGCGACGGGCGGCTGCTCTTCGTCGAGGAAGAAAGCCCCGACGGGTATGTCATCAACCAGCCGGCCGGCCACCTGGAGGCCGGCGAATCGCTGGCCGAGGCCGCCGTGCGGGAAACCCTGGAGGAATCGGCCTGGCGCGTCCGCCTCACCCATCTGGTCGGCATTTACCAGTGGCGCGCGCCGAACGGGCAGGAGTTCGTGCGCGTGGGATTTGCCGCCCAACCGCTGGCGCATGAATCCGGGCGTCCGCTCGATGCCGGCATCCATCGCGCGCTCTGGCTCACCCCCACCGAAGTGCGCGCCGAGCGTGCGCGCCTTCGCAGCCCGCTGGTCGAAGCGCTGCTGGACGACTGGCTGGCCGGATCCCGTTTTCCCTTGTCAATGACTCACTTGGCAAAATGACCTCACCTGCTTTCGATGCCATGGTCGGCGTCTCCGGCGGGGTCGATTCCGCCGTCGCCGCGCTCCTGCTCCAGCGCCGCGGCCTGCGCATCGCCGGGCTGTTCATGCAGAACTGGGACGACGACGGCTCGGGCGAATGTCGCGCCGAAGACGACCGCCGCGACGCGGTCGCCGTCTGCGGCAGGCTCGGCATTCCCTTCTACTCGCGCAACTTCGCCAGCGAATACTGGACGGGGGTGTTCGAGCACTTCCTCGCCGAACACCGCGCCGGCCGCACGCCCAATCCCGACGTGCTGTGCAACCGCGAGATCAAGTTCCGCACCTTCCTCGATGAAGCCCGCGCCCTGGGCGCGCAGCGCATCGCCACCGGCCACTACGCCCGCGTGGCCGAACGCGATGGCCGCTTCCGCCTGCTGCGCGCCGTGGATGAAGGCAAGGACCAGACCTATTTCCTGCACGCGCTCGGGCAGGAAGCGCTCGCCGCCACCTGGTTTCCCATCGGCGGACTGCCCAAGGCACAGGTCCGCCAAATCGCGCGCGAAGCAGGTTTTGCGGTGCATGCGAAAAAGGATTCCACCGGCATCTGCTTCATCGGCGAACGCGACTTTCGCGACTTCCTCGGCCAGTACATCCCGGCACGGCCCGGCCCGATCCGCGCCGTCGACGGTCAGCACCTGGGGGAACACGCCGGCGTCTTCCACTACACCCTGGGCCAGCGCGAAGGCTTGAACCTGGGCGGCGTGCGCGGTCGCCCGCAGGCACCGTGGTTCGTCGTGGGCAAGGATGTCGCCAGCAACGTGCTGTACGTGGACCAGGGGCACGACAGCCCCTGGCTGCAATCCACCACGCTGCGTGCGTCGCACGCCAGTTTCACTGCCGGTGCCGCGCCGGCCACGCAGTTCCGCTGCACCGCCAAGACCCGCTACCGCCAGCCCGACGAAGCCTGCAGCGTGGAACTTGCCGACGACGGCACCCTGCAGGTGCGCTTCGACCGCCCGCAGCGTGCCGTGACGCCGGGACAATCGGTGGTGTTCTACGACGGCGAGGAATGCCTGGGCGGCGCGGTGATCGACGCGACGGATGCGCCCTCCCCTCACTGCGCATGAGGCCGCACCTTCGCGGCGCCCATGGGAATGGCGAAACCAAACTCGCGCAGCAGGCCGCGCACGGTGTTGATCGCGGCGGTGCGTTCGGCCTTGTGGTGCTCCCGGATGCGATGCAAGCCCTGCGTGCCCTGCTGCTCGGGCGTTTTCACCGGCACCGGACGAATATCCCCGCAGCGCGCCGCTTCCAGCAAGCCTGCGGCATCGGCCCGATCGGTCTTGTTGCGTCGAACATAGGGCCGCACGTGCTGGGCCGGCAGCAACGTGACCTCATGCCCGAGCCGGGCCAACCGCCGTGCCCAGGCATGCGCCGAACCGCAGGCGTCCATCACGATGCGCAGCGGCGGGCGATTCTCCAGGCAGGCAGCAAACGGCCCGCGCTTGAGCCGCTTGCGCTCGACGATACGGCCGTCGGCATCGGCAAAGGCCAGTTCGAACACGTCCTTGGCAAGATCAATAGCCAGCATGACGGCGGAAGATTCAGTCGCGGTGGATTTGGTGGTAGCGTGCATGGCGGATTCCTTTCGCGATCCCGTGTCTGATGGCGAGAACCTCAGTCTGGCTCATCGAAGCTGTGTGGGACGCGGGAGGAGTCCATTCGATCATTCAAGCCGATGCCGCTTCGCGGCGCGGCTTAATTCAGGCGTTGGGCTGCATTGGAGAGAACTCTGTATGTTGAACCGTCTTGAAGAAGTTCATCAGCTCTATGATAAAACCGTACCCAAAGGAGAGGAGGTCTTCATGGTCATAAAGGCACATCTAATTATAGAAAGTGCCTTGATCGAGTTTGTGAAGGCGCGAACTGTAGATGCTGATGAGTTCCACAATCAGATTTTTGATGGCAACAGTCCATGCAGGAATGGGCTTGGTCTTGTACTACTCGCCCAAGGCTTGAGCATCCGCGACGAAATTCCACAAACGCACGCTGAAATTATTTGGCCTTCGCTAAAGCTACTCAATAGCATCCGCAACAGACTTGTTCATGAACTGAGCCCAGATCACACAAAAATACGGGCGCAGATGCGCAAGTTCTGTGACTCTGTTTTCCCAGAGGGAATTTGGAACCATGAGAGTGATGTTAATAAGGCGTTTTATAAAAGCGCAGGACTCCTGCTAAGTCTATTACATATTGACCGGCACCCACTTTGGGTTGAGGATACAATTTGAATTTCGTATGCACCCCAACTATGCGTTCAAGCCGACCGCACGGGGTCAGCGACTTCGTTCTTGCCATCCTCACGGCCCGCGCGGCGGCTTAATGCGGCGTTAGGTGTCAAGACTGGCATCGTGCAGGCTTTCTGGTGAAAATCTGATTTTCCTCAATAATAAGGAGCGTGTCGTGAAAAGGCTTGCAATCATACTTTTATTGTGGGGCGTGAATACCGCTTCGTTTGGCCAGATGACCCCGCCGTTTCCTACTGTCGATGGAAAAATAAATTTTTCAGATATAGTTGCTGTGGAAGGGGCGGGTAAAGACGAGCTGTACGAAAGAGCGAAAATATGGTTTGCGGATGCTTTCGTGTCGTCCAATAGTGTAATTCAGCTGGCCAATAAAGAGCGCGGCTTGATTATGGGGAAGGGGGTGGCGACTGAGAGGAATGAATATTGGGAAAAGAGATGGAATTTCACTATAAAAATCCAAATAAAGGATGAAAAATATAAAGTTGAAGTTTATGACATACATTATAGTTTCTTGCCGGACTTGTCGAAACAAGCGCCGAATATGCGAGCGATGATGTCTTTTTCAAGGATTGAGGAACAAAGCCTGGATGCACTTTATGCCGACAGGAAAAGAATGTACGACAAGAAAGGTTCGGGGCTTAAAAAAGGGTTTTCCACAATTCTTGCAAATTCGACTAACGCACAATTTAATGCATTACTCGAAAGCCTCAATAAGCAGATATCCAGCGGAGTTGTATTAGATGATTTTTAACGCTACTTACTCGGGCTCAGGCTGTACGAAAAAATTTTGCCACCTAACAACTCATGTATGGACTCCCCCGTCACCCCCTGACAGCCAGATTTTGTGAAGCGCCAGCTTCACGGCGTTTGATTCTGTGTTTTTCATCCTGCTGACGCTTTTTGCTTCAACTCCGGCAAGGCGGGAGCGGTTGCATTCGTGTATTCGGCTTTGCGGTGGGCGTTGCCCGAGCCACCATTCCGGCCCGCCGGCTTGCATGCCGGCGGTCGTTCGCAGGCTCGCGGCATGCCGCTCGAAACCCCTGCTCACCCACGAGCAAGAGGCCAGACGTTCAAACGGTCACGCGTTGCACTTCGCGGTTGAATCCGCCACGCGCTTGCGATCACTCCAGTAGCACACCCTGCTCCACCAGCTCGCACACCTTGGCCACCTCCGCATCCATGGCGCGGTCGCGCTGCATGAAGGCGACGTGTTCGCGCAGGCGTGCGTGCGCGCGACGCACCCGCGCGGAGGCATGGAAATCCGCGTCTTGTGCGAGCTGTGACATGAGCTCGGCGCATTCGACCAGGAACTGGCCGTACACCGCGTCACCCGGCAGCGGCGCGTTCATCACCTTGGCGGCAATCGCCAGCACATCGCCACGCCGCGCCAGGGTGCGCGCCGCTTCGATCATGTCGCGGCGGTAATCCAGCGCCTGCGCGGCGGTGTAGATCTCCAGTGCCAGCACCTGCGAGAGGTCGTCCACCATGTCGAGAACGTGGCGCGCCTCGTTGGCGCCCATCGAGACGTGATCCTCGGCGTTGGCGCTGGTCGGGATCGAATACACGCTGGCCGGATGCGCGCGGCTGGCCAGATCGTTGACCAGGGCGGCGGCGGTGTACTGCACGATCATGAAGCCCGAGTCGGTCCCGTCCTCGTTGCCGATCAGAAAGGCCGGCAGGCCGTCGCTGGTCGCCGGATCGACGAGCTTGTTGAGGCGTCGCTCGGAGATGCTGGCCAGCACCGGGATGGCCGCCTTGAGGTAGCTCATCGCCAGCGCCAGCGGCATGCCGTGGAAATGGCCGGCGGAAATCACCTGATCCTCGATCTGGCGCGCGCCGGGCGTATCGGGGAACACCAGCGGATTGTCGGTGACGGCGTTTAGCTCGATGTCGATCACGCGGCGCGCCTGCTCCAGCGCATCGCGCACTGCACCGTGCACCTGCGGGATGCAGCGCAGCGAGTAGCTGTCCTGCGGCTGGTGCTTCTTGCCGCCGCGGAAGGGCAGGAAGCGCGTGTAGAACGCCTCTCGCCCGTGCCGCTGCGAGGGCGGAACCCACTCCCAGCAGATATCGAAGTGGTGCGCCTGATCGGACGGGTCGGACCAGCTTTCCGGCAGCCAGCTGCGAAAACGTGGCACCAGATGGTAGGGAATGTCGACCAGGGTGGAACCGTCGAGCAGGGCGCGCAGGCTGGCCGCCGACGCCACCTGGCCCGGATGCGGGCGCAGATCGTGGACGCGTTCATCGAAGGCGCGGGTGCGGCCGGCGAAGGCTTCCAGCGTCATCGCCGCGGCGAGATCCGCGGTTTCCAGCAGCTCGCCCATGCGCTCGATCGCCAAGGTGGCCGTGGCCAGCATCTGGGCGGTGCCATTGTTGAGCGCAAGCCCTTCCTTGAACGACAGGCGCACGGGTTCCAGGCCCGCACGCTCCAGCGCCCGTGCGCCGGGCATGCGCTCGCCCTCGAAAAACGCCTCGCCGCCGCCCAGCAGCACGATGGCCAGATGCGACAACGGCGCGAGGTCGCCACTTGCGCCGACCGATCCCTTCCTTGGCACCACCGGCACGATGCCGGCATTGAGCAGCGACGTGAGCGCCTGCAGGGTGTCCACGCGAATGCCCGAGTGCCCGTGCATCAGCGTGTTGATGCGGATCACCAGCATCGCGCGCACCACCTCGGCCGGGAACGGCTCACCCACGCAGACCGCGTGGGTGATGATCAGGTTGCGCTGCAGCTCCTCCATCAGGCTGCCGTCGGATTCAGGCGCGCCCGGCAGCCCCTCGCGCGCGCGGCGCGCGCCCAGGAGCTTGTCGGCATTGCTGCCGAAGCCCGTGGTGACACCATAGATCGGCTCCTGCTTTTCCACCTGCTCGGCCAGGAAGTCGGCCGCCGCGCGCACCTTCTCAAGCTGCACCGGATCCAGTTCGACCGCAACGCCGCCGCGCGCGATCGCGCGCACCTGGGCGCGGGTCAGCGACCGCCCATCCAGCCGGATCGCGCTCATGCGCTGTCCCCCTCCATCCGCACGCGCATCGCACGCGCCTGCTCCAGCTCGACCCGCAGGGTGCGCGCCAGATCCGGACGCGCGACCTCGAACTGCTCGGCGCGGCGCAGGTCCTTCACCGACACCACGCCACGCGCCTCCTCGTCCTCGCCCACGATCACCACGAAGCGGATTCCGGCGCGATCGGCGTACTGGAACTGGCGCGCCAGCTTGCGCGGCTCCAGCTGCACCTCGGTGTTGAGCCCGCCCGCGCGAAGCTCGCTGGCGATGGCGAGATAGGTCGGCAGGCGCTCCTCGTCCATCTGGCTCACCAGCACATCGACGCTGCTCTCGGCGGTATCCACCAGGCCGGCCTCGCGCAGCTGCCAGAACAGGCGCGTAAGCCCGATCGAAATACCCACGCCCGGCAGCTTCGATTTCGTGTAATGGCTGGCGAGGTTCTCGTAACGTCCGCCCGAGCAGATCGAGCCGATCTGCGGAAAATCGTCGAGCGTGGTTTCGTAGACGGTGCCGGTGTAGTAGTCCAGCCCGCGCGCGATGGAAAAATTGAGCGCGTAGTGGGTCTCGGGCACGCCCAGCGACTTCACCAGATCCAGCACCTCGCGCAGTTCGGCCACGCCCCGGCTCAGCTCATCGCTGCCCTGCCCCAGCGCGGCGAGCCTGGCGAGCGCGTCATCGTGCCCGCTGGAGCGCACCTGCACAAAATCGAGAATCCGCGCCACGACATCGGCCGCGAGGCTGAAACCTTCGCCGGCAAGCGTCTCGCGCACATGCTCCGCACCGCGCTTGTCGAGCTTGTCGACCTCGCGCAGCACGCCCGTCTGCAGTTGCGGATCACCCACTCCGAGGCTCTCGAAAAAACCGCGCATCAGCCTGCGGTTGTTGAGCTGGATGGTGAACTTGCCGATGGCAAGCTCGCTGAACACGGCGTGGATCACCGCCGGCAGCTCGGCATCGTAGCGTACGCTCAGCGCGTCCTTGCCGATCACGTCGATATCGCACTGGTAGAACTCGCGGAAGCGCCCGCGCTGGGCGCGCTCGCCGCGATAGACGCGCTGCATCTGGTAGCGGCGGAACGGGAAGGACAGCTCGTGCTCGTGCTCGGCCACGTAGCGCGCCAGCGGCACGGTGAGATCGAAGCGCAGCGCCAGTTCCGGCACGGCACTCCCGCTTTCCGCCGCATTGGACAGCGCGCCGGTGGACTGCACGAAATACACCTGCCGCTCGGTTTCGCCGCCGCTCTTGGTCAGCAGCACCTCGGACAGCTCGAACACCGGCGTTTCGATCGGCAGGAAGCCGAAGCGCTCGAAGTTGCGACGGATGGTGTCGAGCATCTGCTGGAAGGCGATCTGGTCGCGCGGCAGCAGTTCCATGACGCCGGGCGGAGTGCGGGGCTTGATCAAGGTGGAATCCTCGATGGGGTGGCACGGAAACGGAGCCTGTCATTCTACCTGCTGGCGCGCTCGACTCGGCCCGGTCCGCCGCCCCCGCCAAGCGATGCCCGGATCGCCTCCGCGCCTCGCGCGATGAGCCGACGAACACCAACCCTGGCGCGCAGTCGGTCAGGACGGATCGGGACCGCCTGCGTGCCGCTACACTGGACGCCGCATCCGTACCGAAAGCCCGGCGGTCGAACGTTTTTCCGGCACCTGCATCCTTTCGATCGGCCGGCGGGCGGATCGCGGGTTCCGGTCCGACTTCGGCACCATGTCGAAAAATGGCCGGCGGCCACGCCGGTCGATCCCTTCCCCAGGAACACCGCGATGATCGACGCCACTCCGCTGCGCTGCCTGACGCCTTCCGGCTGGACCACCGCACGGCTGCGCACCGATGCGACCGGCCGTGTGCGGCGACTCGACCCCACGCGCGACGCTACGGCCCGCTTCGCACTGCCGGGCATTCCCAACACCCATTCGCATGCCTTCCAGCGCGCCATGGCCGGATTGGCCGAGCACCAGGAGAATGTCGAGGACAGCTTCTGGACCTGGCGCGAGCTGATGTACCGCTTCGCGGGAAAGCTGGATCCCGACTCCCTTCGCGACATCGCCACCCAGCTCTACGCCGAGATGCTGGAGGCCGGCTACACCCACGTCTGCGAATTCCATTACCTGCACCATCAGCCCGACGGCACGCCCTACGCCGACCGCGCCGCGATGTCGCGCGCGCTGATCGAGGCGGCGGAGCAGGCCGGCATCCGCATGACGCTGCTGCCCGTGCTCTACATGAGCGGCGGCTTCGACGGACGCGCGCTGGAGCCGCGGCAGCGGCGCTTCGGCCACGCGCTGGACGACTACCTCGCCCTGCTCGCGACGCTGCGCCGCCTGCAAAACGATGCGTTGCGCGTGGGCGTCGCCCTGCACAGCCTGCGCGCGGTGCCGCAGGAGGTGATGCCGGCGCTGCTCGAAGCGCTGGCCGGGCACGACTTCCCGATCCACATCCACATCGCCGAACAGATCGCCGAAGTGGAGCAGTGCATCGCCGCGCGCGGCGCGCGCCCGGTGCGCTGGCTGCTGGACAATGCGCCGGTCGATGCGCGCTGGACCCTGGTGCACGCCACCCACCTCTCCGACGGCGAGATTTCCGGCATCGCGGCCAGCGCTGCCTGCGTCTCGCTCTGCCCGACCACGGAGGCCAACCTCGGCGACGGGCTGTTTCCGCTGCGCGCCTTCCTCGACGCCGGCGGACGCTTTTCCATCGGCAGCGATTCGCACGTCTCGGTGTCGCCGGTGGAGGAGCTGCGCTGGCTCGAATACGGCCAGCGCCTGGCCACGCAGCGGCGCAACATCGCCAGCAGCGCGCGCACGCCGGGCGTGGGCCAGTCCCTGCTCCGGCACACCTGGCAAGGCGGCGCGCAGGCTGCCGGCCTTGCGCTGGGTCGGCTGGAAGAAGGTGCCTTCGCGGATCTCATCGTGCTCGATCCCGACGCGCCCGCGCTCGCTGGCGCGCGCGATGGCGAGGTGCCGGAACGCTTCGTGTTCGCCGGAAACCGGCCACTGGTGTCGGAAACGTTCGTCGGCGGCCGGCGCGTCGTGGCCGAGGGCCGCCACCATCAGCGCGAGGCCATCGCGCGACGCTACGCAAAAACCCTGCGCCGCCTGCTGGCCGATTGAGCCGCCGCCCAAATCAAGCCGCAAAGGGAAGCCCTCGCAGGGCGGAACCCGCGCAGCGGTTTCCGCCGGCACTCCACCCAAGCCGCAATGTCAGGCGACAACCGCGTCGTCACGCCGCGGCGGAATCGCCTGCGGCGCTTCCGCCCTGCCAGGCAACGCCTGTGATGCGGTGATCGCGGCGGCTCAGGTTCGCTTGATCGCGGTGCGATAGAGCAGCACGGCGGTCAGCGCCAGCAGGGCCAGGCCCAGCCACTGCGCGGCCTGTTCGCCCAGTTGCAGGGCCTCGGGCAAGGCCAGCACGTCGGCGCTTCCGGCCACCACGATCGGCACCGCGATGCCGATGCCCATCAGCGCCTCGCCGGTGATCAGGCCCGCACCGAACAGCATGCCGCGCTGGTGGACCTTCTCGCGCTCGGGATCGTCAGCCTTGACGCCGAACTTGCGCTCCACCATCCAGGCCACGATGCCGCCGGCCAGGATCGGCACCGACAGCTCGATCGGCAGGTAAATGCCCACGGCGCAGGCCAGTACCGGCACCCGGAAGCCGGCTTTGCGCGCCTGCAGCCAGCTGTCGAAGGCGATGATGGCCGCGCCGATGCCCGCGCCGATGCCGATGGTGGTCCACGGCAGCTCGCCGCCGAAGATGCCCTTGGCCACCGAGGCCATCAGGGTGGCCTGCGGGGCCAGCAGCGGATTGGGGTGCGCCTCGCTCACCACGCCGATGCCGTAGGCCTTGGCCAGGATGTTGAGCACCGGTGCCATCACCAGGGCCGCGGACACCGCGCCGATGGCGAGCATCACCTGTTGCTTCCACGGCGTTGCGCCGACGATGTAGCCGGCCTTGAGATCCTGCAGATTGTCGCCGCCGATGCAGGCCGCGCAGCACACCACCGCGCCGATCATGATCGCCGCCACCGCACCGATGCTCGAATCGCGCCCCAGCAGCAGCACCAGCACCAGCGCCGCGAACAGGATGGTGGCGATGGTGATGCCGGACACCGGGTTGTTCGAGGAGCCCACCAGGCCGGCCATGTAGGCCGAGACCGAGACGAACAGGAAGCCGGCCACGACCATGATGACCGTCATCGGAACGCTTACCGTCCACTGCCCCACGATGGCCTGGTAGAGCGCCAGCAGCGGCAGGGTGAAGAGGATCAGGCCGATGCCGATGTACTTCATCGGAATGTCGCGCTCGGTATGCGCCAGGTTTGCGCCGCCCCCCGCCTTGGCCACGGCCATGCCGCTCTTGACGCCGGAAAACAGCGACTTGCGCAGCGAGATCAGGGTCCAGACGCCGCCGATCAGCATCGCGCCCACGCCCAGGTAGCGTATCTGCGCCGACCAGATCGCGCCCGCGGCGCATTCGGCGTCGCCGCCGATGCCGCCGCAGCCGGCGATGATCGACTGCATGAGCTGCGGATCGTTTTCCAGGAAGAAGGTGCTGTAGAGCGGAATCGCGATGTTCCAGCCGATGAAGCCGCCGGCAAAGACCACGATGCCGATGTTGAGCCCCACGATGTAGCCCACACCGAACAGCGCCGGCGACAGGTTGGTGCCGGCGTAGCCGATGGTCTTGCCGAACCAGGCGGCCACCTGCGCGGTGTCCGGGATCAGGCGCAGGCCGCTGCCGGCGGCGAGCTTGATCAGGCCGCCCAGGATCGCCGAGCCGGCCAGCAGCTTGATGCCCTGCCCCGGGTTCTCGCCGGTCTTGAGCACTTCCGCCGCCGCCTTGCCCTCGGGGAAGGCCAGCCCCTGGTCGACGATCAACGAGCGGCGCAGCGGCACCGAGAACAGCACGCCCAGCAGGCCGCCCAGGCCCGCGATCGCCAGCACCCACGAATACTTGAAGTCGTCCCAGTAGCCCAGGATCACCAGCGCCGGGATGGTGAAGATCACGCCCGAGGCGATGGAGGAACCGGCCGAGGCGCCGGTCTGGACGATGTTGTTCTCCAGGATCGTGCCCCCGCCCAGCGCGCGCAGCACGCCCATCGACACCACGGCGGCGGGAATCGCCGAGGCGATGGTGAGACCGGCGAACAGGCCCAGATAGGTGTTCGCGGCGGCCAGGATCACCGCCAGCACGATGGCCAGCAGTACGGCGCGCAGGGTGAGCTGCGGTGGAGAAACGGTCTGGTTCATTCGATACTTCCCCTTCGGAAACGGGCCGCGATACGCGGCGCGAAGTTCCGCATTCGACTGCAAGCACCCCATCCGGGGCAAGTCCCGCGTGGATCGCGCCTGTGCGAGAGTGCCAACCAGCGACACATTGGCGTCACGCGACACTGCTAGGCTCGCGGCTTCCAACCCGCTCGGGCACCGCCCGATCGGGCACTGCACTTCCTGTCGGGATTCTTTCCATGCAAATGACGACACATTCACGGTTGCGCGCCGCGCTGGCCGGCCTGCTGGCGTTCGCGTTCGCGCTCGCCGGCGCGGGCACGGCCTCGGCGCAGGTGGTGATCAGCCAGTCCTACGGCGGCGGCGGCAACTCGGGTGCCACCTACACCCACGACTTCATCGAGCTGTTCAACCGCGGCTCGACGCCGGTGAGCCTGTCCGGCTGGTCGGTCCAATACACGAGTACCACCGGCTCCAGCTGGGCCGTGACGCCGCTGGGCAACGACATCCTGCAGCCGGGCCAGTACTACCTGATCCAGCAGGCGCAGGGGACTGGCGGCACGACGCCGCTGCCGACGCCCGAGGTGATCGGCAGCATCGCGATGAGCGCTTCCAGCGGCAAGGTTGCCCTGGTCAGCAACACCACGGCGCTCACCGGCACCTGCCCGACCGGCGCTGCGATCCAGGATTTCCTCGGCATCGGCAGCAGCGCCAACTGCTTTGAAGGCAGCGGCCCGGCCCCGGGAATCGCCAACACTACCGCGGCGATGCGCGCCGCCGCCGGCTGCACCGACAGCAACGACAACGCCGCGGACTTCTCCCCACAGGCACCGACGCCACGCAACTCCTTCGCCACACCCAACGCCTGCGGTGCGGCGGCGACGCTGCCGGTCTTCAGCTTCGACAGCGCGACGGTTTCGGTGCTGGAAGGCGATACGGCCGCGTCCATGCTCAGCTACACGGTCAACTTCGCCCCGGCCATCGGCAGCGGCGACACGGTGTCCTTCGACATCGCCGTCAGCGGCCCCGCCGGGCGCTATGCCTACACCGGCCCCGCCAGCGTCACGCTCGACGACAGCGCCGCCACGCCGTATCTGATCAAGGTCGAGACCGTCCCCAACACCGTCGTCGACGGCAACGCCACGGTCACCGTCACCCTGTCCAACTTCAGCGGTGCCGACGTCACCCAGACCGATCCGATCAGCAAGTCCGGCACCATCATCGACGACGACATCGTGTTCACCCCGATCAGCCAGATCCAGGGATCCGGGCAGATTTCGCCCTTCGACGGCCAGATCGTGACCACGCGCGGCATCGTCACCGCGATCACGTCCAACAGCCAGCGCTACTACCTGCAGTCGCTGGCGGCCGACGAGGACGGCGACCCGACCACATCCGAAGGGCTACTGGTGTTCGGCCCCGCCAGCAACCCCGCCGCGACCGGGCTTGCGCTGGGCGATCTGGTACAGGTCACCGGCACCGTCTCCGAGTACGGGCCGGGCGGCAGCCTGCCGATCACCGAGCTGACCTTCGCCACCACGACCGTGGTGTCTTCCGGCAATCCGCTGCCTGCGCCGGTGGTGCTCGGCCCGGCCTCGATCGACCCGGCCGGCGCGATCGACCAGCTCGAACGCTACGAGTTCATGCGCGTCAGCGTGCCGCGCCTGGTCACGGTGTCGCCCACCGGTGCCGGGGCCAACGACGAGTTTTTCGGCGTGGCCGAGGGCCTCCAGCGCCCGATGCGCGAGGCCGGCGTCGATCTCTTCCGCTGTGGCATCGATCCCGCGATCCCCGGCTCGCTGCCGCTGCCGGCCGAAGCGCCCGCGAACGTGCCCTGCTGGGACAACAATCCCGAGCTGCTGCGCGTGAAGACCAACCTGCTCGCCGGCGGCAGCACCAAAACGCTGCGCAGCGGTAGCGTGATCGAGAACCTGACCGGCGTGCTCGACTACGCTTCGGCGCGCTACACCGTGCTGACCCGCGACGCGGAGTTCGGCACGGTCGACGCCACCGGCGCGGCGGCGGGCACGGCGGTGTCCGTCGCCGCGCCGACCGACGTCACCATCGGCGGCTACAACGTCGAGAACCTGGCCTTGGCCGGCGGCACCACCTACCCGCGCAAGGCCGACAAGATCGCCCAGACCATCGTGAACTACCTCGGCACGCCGGACGTGCTCGGCCTGATCGAAGTGGCCAACCCGGAAACCCTGGCCGATATCGCCACGCGCGTTGGCGCCATTGCCGCCAATGATCCGGCGTATCAATCGGTGATGGTGTCCACCAGCGGCACCCAGCGCCTGGGATTCCTGCTGAAGAAGTCGCTGGTCGGCGGCCAGCCGCGCGTCACCCTGGTCGGCGCCGCGCAGGAATACGGTGCCGGGCTGCACGTGCTGTGCCCGGACGGGGTGAGCTACACCGCGGGCCTGCTCAACGATCGCCCGCCGCTGGTGGTGGACCTGCTCATCGCCGGGCCCAACGGCAGCCAGCTCCCGGTCACCGTCATCAACAACCACCTCAAGTCGATGATCGACCTGGACAGCACCGCCGACGCGGATGCCAACTACGCCTGCTTCAATGATCCGCTCAATCCCGGCGGCGGCGAGGGCCGGCGCAACCGCGCCAAGCGCCAGCAGAACGCCGAATTCCTGGCCGAACTGGTGCAGCAGTTCCAGGCTGCCGATGCCAGCCGCGCCATCGTGCTGGTGGGCGACTTCAACGCCTACGAGTTCAACGACGGCTACGCCGACCTGCTGGGCACGATCAAGGGCGAGCCCAGCGCCAACGATGCGACCGTGGTGCCTGACGACGGCGTCGATCTGGTCAATCCCGACCTGATCCTGCTGACCGAGCTTGCGCCGCGCGACGAGCGCTACAGCTACACTTTCGCCGGCAACGCCCAGACCATCGACCACATCCTGGTCAACGAAGCCGTCGTGTCCCGGACCGTCGGCGAGCCGCGCATGGAGTTCGCGCGGGTCAACGCCGACTTCCACCAGGCCGACCGCACCGACACCGGCAACGCCTTCGCCAACTCGGACCACGACCCGGCGCTGGCCTTCCTCGACGTGGCCGCCTTCCGCACCGCCGACCTGTCGGTCTCCAACGCCTCGGTTGCCGCCACCGCAAGCGTGGGCGATACGCTGACCTACAGCTTCAGCGTCGCCAACGCCGGCGCGGACGAAGCCGTGGGCGCGCAGGTGGTGCTGACCCTTCCGACCGGCGCGGGCTTCATCAGCCTCACCGCACCCGTCGGCTGGGTGTGCTCCGAACCCGCCATCGGCAGCAGCGGCGTGGTCCAGTGCGGCATCGCATCGCTCGCGGCCGGGGCCAGCGGCAGTTTCACGGCGACGGTCATCGTCCAGCCGGCGGCATCGGGCCAGACCCTGGCCGCGCCGCTCGCCGCCAGCACCGCCAGCACCGACCCGCTGCCGGGCAACAACGACCACGCCTTCACAACGGTGGTGGCCGTGGTGTCCGACGCGATCTTCTCGGACGGCTTCGAGAACTGATCCGGGCTCCGCAGGCTCTCGAAAAACCCCCGCCCCGGCGGGGTTTTTTCTGCGCGCGGATTCTGTCCGATGCCCCGGCGCGGCGTCGCCCTGGAGGGATCACGCGCCGGGTGCGGTGCCTTCGGCTGCGCCGCTTCGCAGCGGCTGGATCCGCCGAGGTTTCCGGCTCGCGCCCGGCGCAGGCCCGAGCCTCAAGTCGCCTCGCCGCCGCGACTGATCGCCACCACGCCGGTGCGGCTCATCTCCACCAAACCCAGCGGAATCATCAACTCGACGAAGGCGTCGATCTTGCTGGGCGCGCCGGTCAGCTCGAAGGTGAAGCTGGTGTGGGTGATGTCGACCACGTGGGCGCGGAACACGTTGGACAGGCGCAGCATCTCGGCGCGCTGCTCGCCGGTGCCAGACACCTTCACCAGCGCCATCTCGCGTTCCACGCCGGGCTTGTCCACCGCGAGATCCACCACGCGATGCACCGGCACCAGGCGGCCCAGCTGGGCCTTGATCTGCTCGATGACGTGCGGCGTGCCGGAGGTCACGATGGTGATGCGCGAGGTGCGCTTCTGGTGGTCGGTCTCGCCCACGGTGAGCGATTCGATGTTGTAGCCGCGCCCGGAGAACAGGCCCACTACGCGCGCCAGCGCGCCAACCTCGTTGTCCACCAGCACGGAAAGGGTGGCGCGCACGGGCTGCGGGACGTCGTCGCTGAGGAAATATGCCGAGGCGGGCTGTGACGGTGCCGGCTTGCCGCCGGTGCAATGCTTTTCGTTCTGGCAGGACATGGGGGCTCCTCAGACCATCATGCGACCGGCTTCGGTCACTTCGGCCGCAGCGGTATCGGGCAGGATCATTTCGAAGTGCGCGGCCCCCGAGGGAATCATCGGCAGGCAGTTCTCGGCCTTGTCCACGACGCAGTCGACGATCACCGGGCCGGGGTGGTCGATCATCGCGCGAATGGCGTCATCCAGCGCCGCCGGATCGCTCACCCGGATGCCCTTGCCGCCGTAGGCCTCGGCCAGTTTGACGAAATCCGGCAGCGCCGCCGAGTACGACTGCGAATAGCGCCCGCCGTGCAGCAACTGCTGCCACTGCCGCACCATGCCCATGTACTCGTTGTTGAGGATGAAGAGCTTGATCGGCAGCCTGTACTGCACCGCGGTCGAGAGCTCCTGCATCGTCATCAGCACGCTGGCTTCGCCGGCGATGTCGATCACCAGCGCCTCGGGATGCGCCACCTGCACGCCGACCGCGGCCGGGATGCCGTAGCCCATCGTGCCGAGGCCGCCCGAGGTCATCCAGCGGTTGGGCCGGTCGAAGTGGAAGTGCTGGGCCGCCCACATCTGGTGCTGGCCGACCTCGGTCGTAATGAAGGTTTCGCGCTCGCGGGTGAGCGCGTGGAGGCGCTCGATCGCGTACTGCGGCTTGATGGTTTCATCGGATTTCAGGTACGACAGCGAGCGGCGCGAGCGCCAGCCCTGGATCCGCTCCCACCACGCCTCGCGCGCGGCGGCGTCGATTTCCGACACGCGCGGAGCAACGCCTGCCACCAGCGCCTCCAGCACGCTCGCGCAGTCGCCCACGATGGGCACCTCCACGCGCACGATCTTGTTGATCGAGGACGGATCGATATCGACGTGGATCTTGCGCGAACGCGGCGAAAACGCATCCAGGCGTCCGGTGCAACGGTCATCGAAGCGCGCGCCGAGCGCCACCATCACATCGCACTCGTGCATCGTGAGGTTGGCCTCGTAGGTACCGTGCATGCCGAGCATGCCGAGCCACTGCGGATTGCTGGCCGGAAACGCGCCCAGCGCCATCAGCGTGGAGGTGACCGGGAAGCCGGTGAGACGCGCCAGTTCGCGCAGCAGATCGGAAGCGCGCGGCCCGGCATTGATCACGCCGCCGCCGACGTAGAACACCGGGCGCTTGGCCGACAGGATCAATTCCACGGCCTGCGCGATGCGCGCCGGATCGCCCTGGGTCTGCGGCTGGTAGGTCGGATGCAGCAGCCCTTCGCGCGGGCCGGCGTAGGTGCCGCGCTTGAACTGCACGTCCTTGGGGATATCCACCACCACCGGGCCGGGGCGTCCGCTGGTGGCGATGTGGAAGGCCTCGTGCAGCACGCGCGCCAGGTCGTTCACGTCCTTCACCAGGAAGTTGTGCTTGGTGCAGGCGCGGGTGATGCCGAGGGTGTCGCATTCCTGGAACGCATCGGTGCCGATCAGGTGGGTCGGTACCTGCCCGGTGAGGCACACCACGGGAATCGAATCGAGCATCGCATCGGCCAGGCCGGTGACGGCATTGGTCGCGCCCGGACCGGAGGTGACCAGCAGCACGCCCGGCCTGCCGGTGGAACGCGCATAGCCTTCGGCGGCGTGCGCCGCGCCCTGCTCGTGGCGCACCAGGATGTGCTCGATCGCCTCCTGCTGGAACAGCACGTCGTAAATCGGAAGGACCGCGCCGCCCGGATAGCCGAAAATGTGCTCCACGCCCTGCTCCTGCAGCGCGCGAACGACGATCTCTGCACCCGTGGGTTGCTGGTCTGACATGGCGGTGATACCTGCGCTGGCCGGGGGATCGAGCCTGCCTGCGTTATGGCAGGCTCCCGGTCCTTATCACACATTTGCGGCAGTGCATCAATAGCAGAAATGCGCATCCCTGCGCGATTCATGAAAAAACTATTGCAGGGCAGCAGAAACCGGAGGATTTTGCCTCGCGGCGCAAACCTGCGCAGCCCGCGGCGTCGGCCACGTAGGGCCGACCTACGAAATCCTCCGCAGGTCGGGGCTACGTCCCCGACGGGGTGTTCGATGCCCGGCAACGTCGACCGCGCAGGGTCGACCTACGGAAGCGCGTAGGTCGGGGCTACGTCCCCGACGCTTATGCCTCAGGCCTGCGCGCCGGGATCGTCTCCCAGCGTAACCCCCACGCCGCGCGGCGGCGCGTCGTACACGGCCCGATCCAGCAGTCCTTCCTCGCGCGCCACCAGCACCGGCACCAGCATCTGCCCGGTGACGTTGGTCATGGTGCGCATCATGTCCAGGATGCGGTCGATGGCGACCAGATAGCCCAGGCCTTCCAGCGGCAGGCCCGCCGCACCCAGCACCACGGTCGCCATCACGATGGCGGTGCCCGGCACGCCGGCGGTGCCGAAGCTGCCCAGCACCGAAGCCAGCAGGATCACGAAATACTGCGAACCCGACAGCTCGATGCCGAAATACTGCGCCACGAACACCGAGGCGATGGCCGGATAGATCGCGCCGCAGCCGTCCATCTTGATGGTGGCACCGAGCGGCACGGCAAAAGCCGCGTAATCCTTGTCCACGCCCAGGTTGGTGGTGACACAGCGCAGCGCCACCGGCATCGAGGCAAAGCTCGACGAGCTCACGAAGGCTACCTGCATGCCGGCTGCCGCACCGCGGAAAAACCGCAGCGGGCTGAGTCCGTGCAGGGCCAGCAACCCGCCGTAGGTGAACACGATCTGCAGGGTGCAGGCCACATAGATCGCAATCACGAAACTGCCCAGCGGCACCAGCTTCCCGAAGCCATAGGTTCCCACCAACGCGGCGATCAGGCCGAAGGTGCCCAGCGGAGTCATCTCCAGCACCCAGCGGGTGATCTGCATCATCAGCGCGCTGGTTTCCCCGGTCAGCTCGCGCAGGCGCGGCACGCGATCGCCGAGCTTGACCAGCGCCGCCCCCGCGAGCGCGGCAAAGAACAGCACCTGCAGGATATTGCCCTGCGCCAGCGCGGCGAACGGGTTGGACGGCACCACGTCGAGCAGCACCTGCACCGGCCCGGGCACCTGCCGCGGCACGTAGTCGGCGGGCAGCACCAGGCCGGTGACGCCCTTGCCCGGCTCCATCAGCCAGGCCACGCCCAGGCCGATGGCCACCGCACAGATCGCGGTCAGCGCGAACCACAGGAAGGTCTTGCCGCCCAGCGCCGCGATGCTCTTCTGCCCGTGCAGGCGGCCCACCGCGTCGATCACGGCAAAGAACACCAACGGCACCGCGATCATGCGGATCAGGGTGATGTAGAGATCGCCCAGCGGCTGCAGCCACGGCCCGGCCGACTCGCCCGACAGCCAGCCAACCAGCGCGCCGAGCACGAACGCGCCCATCACCCGCTGCCAGAACGGAATGCGGAACCACCAGGCGACCGACTTGAGCACGGACTCCTCCCGGAAAACGACGTGCAACGATAGCGCATGCGGCCGCCGCCGGAGCGGGACGACATCCGCATTTGCGGCCTGACGCGCACCGGTGCCGCACGAAAAAGGCCGGCGATTTCGCGCCGGCCCTTCCCGCGTCACGCCTGCGCGCGAGGCTTATTGCTTGACGATTTCCAGCAGCTCGACTTCGAACTTCAGGGTCGCGTTGGGACCGATCGGGCCGGGCGTGCCGCGGTCGCCGTAGGCCAGTTCGGAGGGAATCCAGAGGGTGTACTTGCTGCCCACCGGCATCAGCTGCAGGGCTTCTGTCCAGCCGGGAATCACGGCGTTGAGGGCGAAGGTGGCCGGCTCGCCGCGATCGACCGAGCTGTCGAACTTGGTGCCGTCGAGCAGGGTGCCGGTGTAGTGGACCTTGACCGTGTCGGTGGCGGCGGGCTTGGCACCCTTGCCCTGGGTCACGACCTGGTACTGCAGGCCCGAGGCCGTCGCGGTGACGCCCTTCTTGCCCTTGTTCTGCGTCATGAAGGCCTCGCCCTCATCCTTGTTCTTCTTGGCGGCCGCGGCCTGCTCGGCGGCGTGCTTGGCCTGCAGGCGCTCGGCAAAGGACTTCTGCACTTCCTGCGCATCTTCGGCCGAGAGCAGCGGCGTGCCGTTCTTGAGCGAAGTTTCGATGGCCTGGAACAGCACCGGCAGGTCGACCTCATCCTTGATCTGCTGCAGCGAGGCACCGATCTGCATGCCGACCATGTAGCTGACCTTGTCGCGCTCGGTCTCGAGCTTGTCCTTGGCGAACGCAACGCCGGAGACGCCGAAGATGGCGACGGTGGCGGCGGCAAGCAGGGTGTGACGCAGGGAACGATTCATCGAAAACTCCAGTGGAAGATGGAAGAGCGCCCGCGTCGCGAGCGCGCAAGGGCGGGATATTCTGGGGCCCGGGATCGGGCCATGCAACGCCGCGGCCTGTGACCGTTCGGACCGATGGAGGTTCAGTCGGCCGCTGGCGGCGGTTCAGACGGTGCAGGCTCGGCCAGCAGCGCCTCGATCCTGGCCAGCAGCGCCGGATCGTCCGGCCGCGTGCGGCTGCCGAAGCTCGCCACCACGTCGCCCTGCCGGTTCACCAGATACTTGTGGAAGTTCCAGCCCGGCTTCTCGCCGGTGGCTTCGCGCAGCTGGCGGTAGATCGGCGTCGTGTCCTTGCCCTTGACGTGGACCTTCTCGTACATCGGGAAGGTCACCCCGTAGGTGAGCCGGCAGAAGTCCTGGATCTGCTCCTCGCTGCCCGGTTCCTGCCCGAGGAAGTCGTTGGACGGAAAGCCCAGTACCGCAAAGCCGCGCGGCGCAAGGCGATCGTGCATGGCCTCCAGGCCTTCGTACTGCGGGGTGAAGCCGCACTTGCTGGCAACGTTCACCAGCAGCAGCACCTTGCCCTGATGACGGCACAGGCTCTCGGGCGTCTTGCCGGCCAGCGGGCGAAGCTCATGGTCGAGCAGCGCGCTGCACTGCGCGTGGCCGACCGCCGGGATCAGGAACAGGGCGGCCAGCACGAGCGCGGCGACGGTGGAACGAAAGGCGATCATCATGACCTCGGCAATGGCATGGGGATGCCACGATAGTGCCACTGCGGCCACGGTGGCGAAGCGCATACCTAAACGGGGACTGAACCGACAGACGCCTTCCGGAGGCAGTAGTTGCATTGATCGAAATGGTGTTGTAGTTTACTACCACACCGGATCAACAACACTGCACACCCAAGGAGTCCGCCATGCACACCAAGCTCAAGCACCTCGTTGTGGGTCTTGCGTTAAGCACTCTGGCCATCGCCGGCGGCGTGCTCGTGGGCGAACCGGCCCCGGTGCCTTTCGCCCGTTACCACACCCTCTGCGAACCGGCCACGGGCCTGCTGGCCGCCGAGGCCCAGCCGGAGGGAGCCGCGCCCCTCGACCAGGCAGCCCGGAGCGATTCCCCCACTCCCCGGCAAACCCTCTCGCCGGCCCGGCACTGGAACCCGGAAGCCCTGCGCGCCAGCTTCCAGATGCCCTTCTTTTCCTTCGGTGCGATCCTGCCGCGCGCGCCGGCCTCATCGGAGAACTGAGCATGAGCGTTGTGTGGAACGATACCTCGCCGATCTACCTGCAGCTCAAGGCCCGCATCGTCGCGATGATCCTGGACGGGCTGCTCAAGCCCGGCGAGGCGGTGCCATCGGTACGTCAGGTGGCAGCGGATTTTCAACTCAACCCCATCACCGTCTCGCGCGCCTATCAGGAACTGGCGGACGAGCAGCTGGTGGAAAAACGCAGAGGACTTGGCATGTTCGTTACCGAAGACGCCCCGGAAAGGCTGCTGGCCTCCGAGCGCGAGCGTTTCCTTACCCAGGAATGGCCGCAGATCGTCGAACGCATCGTGCGGCTCGGGCTTTCCTGGGACAGCCTTCGCAACCAGATCGACGCCGCGCGCGGCAAGGCAGGTGTCGAATGAGCGCCATCGTCGCCCGCAACCTCAGCAAGAAGTACGGCGGCAAGCCGGCGCTGGACGAAGTCAGCTTCTCCATCGAGCCGGGCCGCATCGTCGGCCTGATCGGCCCCAACGGTGCCGGCAAGACCACGGCGCTGAAGGCCATCCTCGGCCTGACCGCGTTCGAGGGCGAGCTTTCGGTACTGGGCCAGGACCCGCGCGTGGCGCGCGACAAGCTGATGAACGAGGTCTGCTTCATCGCCGACGTCGCCATCCTGCCGCGCTGGATCCGGGTGTCGCAGGCCATCGACTTCGTCGAAGGCGTGCATCCGCGCTTCTCGCGCGCCAAGTGCGAGGCCTTCCTCGCCCGCACCAAGCTGCATGCCAAACAGCGCGTACGGGAAATGTCCAAGGGCATGATCGTGCAGCTGCACCTGGCGCTGGTGATGGCGATCGACGCCAAGGTGCTGGTGCTCGACGAACCGACCCTGGGCCTGGACATCCTCTACCGCAAGCAGTTCTACCAGAGCCTCCTCAACGACTACTTCGACGAGGAAAAGACCATCGTCGTCACCACCCACCAGGTCGAGGAGATCGAGCACATCCTCACCGACCTGATGTTCATCCGCTCCGGCAAGATCGCGCTGTCGGCAAGCATGGACGAGGTGGCCGAACGCTTCACCGAAGTGTTGGTGTCGCCCGATCGCGCCGAAGCCGCCCGCGCGCTGGGCCCGCTGGACGAGCGCCAGGTGTTCGGCAAGACCATCTTCCTGTTCGACGGCATCGCCAAATCCCGCCTCGCCGAGCTGGGCGAGACCCGCACCCCCAGCGTCGCCGACCTGTTCGTGGCCACGATGAAAGGAACCTACGCATGAACGCCACTTCTTCGATTTCCCCCGTGCGCAAGTTCGGCTGGCTGCTGCGCCGCGAATACTGGGAAAACCGCGGCGGCTTCTTCTGGGCACCGATAGTCGCCGGCATCGTGATCTGCGCGCTGAGCCTGATCGGCGCGGTGGCCGGCAGCCTGCATCTTTCGGGCATCGAGAAACCGGAAAACCTCAATGCGGGCATGGCTGAGGCCGAGATCGCCCGGCAGATGGGCTTCATCGGCGATGGCGGCCTGCTTTCGGGCGTCGGCATCGTCGCGCTGGTGCTGGGCTTCGTGGTGTTCTTCTACTGCCTGGGCACGCTCTACGACGACCGCCGCGACCGCAGCATCCTGTTCTGGAAATCGCTGCCGGTCTCCGACTGGCTCACAGTCAGCTCGAAGCTGGCCTGGGCGCTGCTGCTGGCCCCGGCGCTGGCGATCCTCATCGGCCTTGGCATCGGTGCCTGCCTGCTGGTGATCTCGGCGTTGACGATGAAGCTCAACGGCATGCCGGGCAGTTGGGCAATGATCTGGCACTCGCACCCGATCAAGGTCATGTTCAGCGCGCTCAGCATCGTGCCGGTCTACGCCGCCTGGTCGCTGCCCACGGTCGGCTGGCTGATGCTGTGCTCGGCCTTCGCACGCTCCAAGCCGTTCCTGTGGGCCGTGCTGGTGCCGATCCTCTCCGCCACGCTGCTGAGCTGGCTGGGTGCCCTGCCCGGCATCTCGATGCCGCACGGCACGATCTGGTACTTGCTCGGCTATCGCGGCCTTTTGAGCATCGCGCCGGGCACCTGGTACATCGACGGCACCCTGATCGGCCGCCTCGCCGCCAACGCGCAGAACATCGAGAACCCGTCGGATCTGATGCGGGTCATCGACCTGAGCCGCGGCTGGCACATCTTCGCCGGCACCGACGTGTGGATCGGCATGGCCGCCGGCGCCGCGATGATCGCCGCCGCGATCTGGCTGCGGCGCAGGCGCGACGACGCCTGATCCACTCCCCACGACCACCGGCACCACACGCGACGCCGTCCCGGCGAACGCCGGGATGGCGGTACAGGACCCACTGCGACCTTCCCCACCGAGACCACGTCATGAAGACTTTTCGCACCCGCCTCCTGCCCCTTGCAGCCGCCATGCTCCTGACCTTCGCCGGCCACGGCATCGCGCGCGATTTCATCGACGCGACAGTCGACCAGGCCATCGACGAAGCTCGTCGCGAGCTGCATTCCGAAAACCTCAGCCTGGGCAAAACCGACGGTCAGCCTTCGGCCGCCATCTCGCCGCACGGCGACCTCCTGATCGACGGCGCGGCGGTTCCCGTCACACCGCGCCAGCGCGAGCTGCTGCTCGACCACCGAGGCCGCATCATCGCCATCGCCGAAACCGGGCTGGAAGCCGGCAAGGAAGGCGGCAGGATCGCCCGCCGCGCGATCTGGAGCATTCCGGCGCTGATCTTCGGCGGCGAGAAAGCCGCCGAGCGCTTCGAACGCCGCATCGAAGCCGAAGCCGCCCGCGTCGAACTCAAGGCCCTGGCCATCTGCGACCGGCTGCCGGAAGTTCTCGAAAGCCAGCAGCGCCTCGTCGCCGAACTGCCCGCCTTCGTCCCCTGGACCACCATGACCCAGGACGACATCGACGACTGCGCCAAGGATCGCGCGCAAGCGCTGGCGCGGGTGGACAAGATGCCCTGATTGGCCCCATCTCCACGTCGCCTGCCGGCAGTGCCCGCTTGTGTCGGCGGGCGCTCTCAAGCTGGCCGTTGAGCCACTGGAAGGCCCTGCTCGGCCCGGAAGAAGGGCTCAGGATCAAACGCGCGCCTTTGCGCTCAACCGCCACCACCCGATCCACCGTGAATCCCGCCCTTGGCCAGCAGCGCCGGATCGAGGAGCTTTTTCAGCTGCTTCTCCGACAGGCCGGTGGTTTCGCGCGCCACGTCGAGGATCGGCCGGCCTTCCTTGTAGGCTTTCTTGGCGGTGGCGGCGCCCTTTTCGTAGCCGATGACCGGGTTGAGCGCGGTGACGAGGATCGGGTTGCGCGAGACGGCTTCGGCGACGTGATCCTTGCGCACGGTGAAGCCGGCAATGGCGGCGTCGGCCAGCTGCACCGAGGCGTTGGCGAGCAGTTCGATCGACTGCAAGAGGTTGTAGGCCACCAAGGGCAGCATCACGTTGAGCTGGAAGTTGCCGCTTTGTCCGGCGATGGTGATGGCGACGTGGTTGCCCATCACCTGGGCACAGACCATGGCCATCGCCTCGGGAATCACCGGATTGACCTTGCCGGGCATGATCGAGGAGCCGGGCTGCAAGGCCGGCAGTTCGATTTCGCCCAGACCGGCGAGCGGGCCGGAGTTCATCCAGCGCAGGTCGTTGGAAATCTTCATCAGCGAGGTCGCCAGCGTATTGAGCTGGCCGGACAGCTCCACCGCCGCATCCTGCGAGGAGATGCCCTCGAACAGGTTGGGCGCGGATTCGAAGCGCTCGCCGGCGAGTTCGGACAGATGCGCGGCAAAGCGTTTGCCGAAGCGCGGATCGGCGTTGATGCCGGTGCCCACGGCGGTGCCGCCCTGCGGCAGGCGGCGCACGCGCTTGCCGGTGTCGGCAAGGCGCGCCTGCGCTGAAGCGATCTGCGCCGACCATGCCGACAGTTCCTGCCCGAAGGTGATCGGCATGGCGTCCATCAGGTGGGTGCGGCCGGTCTTGACCACACGTGACAGCTCCTTCGCGCGCCGCTCGATGCTCGCGCGCAGGTGCGCGAGCGCGGGCAGGAGGGTCTTGCTCACTGCCAGCCAGGCCGACACCTGCACCGTGGTCGGAATCACGTCATTGGAGCTTTGCCCGAGGTTGACGTGGTCGTTCGGGTGCACCTGCACCTTGCCTTCGTTCTCGACCAGACGGGCAATCACCTCGTTGGCGTTCATGTTGGTGGAGGTGCCTGAGCCGGTCTGGAACACGTCGATCGGAAAGTGCGCATCGACTCCGCCCTGCGCAACCCGCTGCGCGGCCCTGACGATGGCGTGGGCGCGCTTGGCATCCAGGTGCCCCAGCTCTTCATTGGCGCGCGCGGCGGCGGCCTTGACCTGACCCAGGGCGTGGATGAAGGCCGGCGGCATCGTGAGCCCGGAAATCGGGAAGTTCTGCACCGCGCGCTGGGTCTGGGCGCCGTAGAGGGCGTCGGCCGGCACGGCCAGTTCGCCCATGGAATCGCGTTCGATGCGGGTCGCTCCGGAAGTTTTCATGAAAATGATTCGCATTCGTTGACGAAGTCGCCATTCTAGCGCCGCTCCGCCACGCGGGACCGGCGGAGCGCCTGCTAGACTGCGCCGGTCTTTCGCCACGCCGAGCCGCGCTTGCAGAACCTGCTTTACCTCATCGCCGCGCTGCTGCTGGTGGCACTCAACGGCTTTTTCGTCGCCGCGGAATTCTCGCTGGTCAAGCTGCGCCACACCCAGGCCACGGCGCTGGCCGAAATCCACGGCTGGCGCGGGCGCATCCTGCTGAGCGTGCACGCCCATCTGGACGCCTACCTGTCGGCCTGCCAGCTCGGCATCACGCTGGCCTCGCTGGGCCTGGGCTGGATCGGCGAACCCGCCTTTGCGGCGCTGCTCGATCCGCTGTTCAAGATCCTCTCACTGGATCCGGAAACCGCGCATCTGGTGGCCTTCATCGTCGCCTTCACGATCATCTCCTTCCTGCATATCGTGCTGGGCGAGCTGGCGCCCAAGTCGCTCGCGCTGCGCCGCCCCGAGAGCGTATCGCTGTGGACGGCGGCACCGCTTTTCGCCTTCTACTGGCTCATGTACCCGGCGATCTGGGTGCTCAACGCCAGCGCCTTCCTGATCCTGCGCTGGTTCGGGCTGGAGCAGGCCGACGAGCACGCCCAATCGTTCTCGCGCGATGAGCTCAAGCTGATCCTGCACGGGCGTCGCGGCGTCCGCGACGGCGGCGAGGAAATCACCATGATGAGCCACGCGCTGGAACTGCCGGAGCTGGTGGTCGGCGACCTCCTGCGCACCCGCGAGCAGCTCGCCAGCCTGCACGAGGGCATGACCCAGGAAGACATCCTGGCCGAGTTCCAGCGCTCGCAGTTCAGCCGCTACCCGTGGTTCGACGCCGACGAGGAGCAGGTCCTTGGCGTGCTGCACGCCAAGGACCTGCTGCAGGCCATCGCGGGCGGCAAGCGCATCGGCGACGTGCGCCCGCTGCTGCGCCCGGCGATCGTGGCCCCGCTCGACACGCCGATCTTCGAAGTGCTGCGCCAGTTCAAGGGCGGGCATTCCTCCATCGCGCTGGGGCGCGAGGATTCGGGTCGCATCGCCGGCTTCCTCACGCTCAACGACATCGTGCAAGTGATCATCGGCGACGTGCAGGATGAAACCCGCCGCCATGGCACCAGCAGCATCCCGCGCGCCGCCGACGGCAGCTTCACCATCAGCGGCGGCATTCCGATCTATCGCCTGGAGCGCCTGCTCGACCGCGAGATCGCCGCGCCCGACGACATCAACTCGGTCGGCGGGCTCATCACCTCGCGCCTGGAGCGCCTGCCGCAGGAAGGCGACACCCTGCGCTTCCCGGAAGGCTTCACCTTGGTCGTGCGCACCGTGGAAGGCCCGCGCGCCACCGCCATTTCGGTGCAGCCCCACGGCGGCGGATGAGGCTACCCCGAGGGCACCGGGACTGCCGGCAAGGCAAAACCGTCGAAGGCGACTATGCCATGCCCCCAGCGACAATGTTCACAACGTTGGCCGCCCCCAAAATATTCTCTGCGATCCAGCTTCTGCGACACCGCCTTTCGCGTTTCCTGCCATGACCCGGAAAGCCGCCGCAGCGATCACTCACTCTGCAACGCTCGAGCCGGGGATTCTGCCAGCACGCGATACAGTGGCGGCACCACTCCAACGAGCAGTGAAAGGAGAACAAGGCCCCACGCCATGCCCACACTGCCATGAAGAGGCAAGGGCAACAGCGATTCCGGAAGCAGCAGCAGTAGCACACTCAAGACCGAAGCGGCCACCACAGGCCAAAACAGTTCATGCAAAACGAACCGTGCTGCAATCCGATGCTCCGGTTCACCCAATGCCATGCGAATGGCGATCTCGCCACGCCTGAAGCTGCACAGGAGCCGCATGCCGCTCATCGAACCCAGCGCTGCGCTCAGCATGACGATCGAGATGATGGCCAGGCCAAGCAAGCTTGCGAGCAAATGCTGTACCGCCCGCTCGCGAACCTGGTCCGCAAGTCGATGGGTCTGAACGCTGTATCCCTTTTCACGCAACCGCAGGCTGACTGATTCGAGCCAGCGCTGAACTTCGCCCCGATCCATCGAAGACTGGAGCAGGAAACTGGCCGTCGCCGGCTGGCCCACATCGCCTGGAAAACGATCCGAATAGGGAACGAAAGCAATCGGATAGTGGGAGAAAATTCGTCCCAGCATGGAGACTCCGCCCACTCGCTTGGCATCGACAACGCCCGCGACGACCAAGCCGTTGTGCCAGACGTCCGAATCACCCATCAGCGGGCTTGCGGGAATTCGCGAGCCGACCGGGTCCTGATCGGGAAACATCAGACGATCAAGTTCCGGCGTGAGGATCGCGACATTGTCCTCGTCGTCGTCAAACACATGCCCCGCCAGAAGCGGAAACCCCATCATTTCGAAATAGGCGGCCTCGACTCGTATGATGCTCGCCTGATACGTCACGAAATCGCTCTTGTCGCGGGCAGGAACATCATCCATCGCAACAATGACCGCACCATCGGAGCGACCAACGATCCGACCAAAAACTTCGCGCGGCCCCCTGTATGTCACTCCAAGGCCGATCAGATCCAACGGGGGGGAGGACAGCAAGGCACCTTGCACGACACCGGGTTGGGCGATAGCGGCCTGCTTGATCCGGCGTGCCTCCATGGCTACCAGTCGCGCCGCGTGCGCTCCGCGCCTCTGGATGCGGACCTCGTACAGATCGGCCGTATCGACCGACAGCGAATTGCGTATCGTCTGCAGCGAGTACTCTGAAAAACCCAGCGCTGAACCAAGAAGAAGCAGGATGATGCAGGCCTGGAGCGTGACCAGTGCCCGCAGAACGCCGCTTCCCAACTGAAAGCGGGCTGCGCCCCTGGTATGGACAAGCGTGCCGCCTGTACGACTCTGAGCCCGCACGATCAGCCGCAACAGCGCCAGCGCCAGCGCACACTCGCCCAGCAGCACGAGACCTCCTACCCTGAGGAAGCGTGGGGTGATCGGCATCCCGATCTGCGGGTTGAGACGCGCGAGCGCGCAGAGCAGCGCAAATATCGCGATTCCAGCGACAAGCATGCCCAACGTGATCCAGGTCGATTCGCTTGCCGTAAATCGGAAGGCCCGGCCACCCGAAGCGCCAAGCACTTCCAGCAAGGCGTGCTCGCGCGCCTGCATGCGCGCGCGGATCGCGCTTGCACCAACGGCCGTTATCAGCACGCTGACAAGCAGCAGACCCGTCAGGAGCAGAAGTCGACTCGCCAACGCAGCACCGTCGCCAGCGACCCACCCGGTCAGTGGCCTTAGTATCGGAGTCAACACCGCGGATCCGGAGTCGCTGCCAACCATCGACAGCGCTCTCGTCACGCTCGCGCGCAACGCTCGGAAATCCAGTTCGCTCCGACCGATCAGAAGAAACTGCGCATTTTCCGCCGTATCGGCAAATTGCGACTCCTGCGCCGCGACGTAAACCACCGGTGTCAATCCGGGCACGCGCCGAATGCTGGCAGGAGCAGGATGCACGAACCGTTCCGACAGCGTACCCACCACGCGATACGCTTTCCCGCCCGCCTCCATGACCTGCCCGATCGCGTGCGCCGCCGACCCGAACCGCGCTTTCGCGAAGGAAGATTCGAGCACGACTTCCGGGCGGTTGGGTTCGGGCATGCGCCCTTGTTCGACCCGCACCCCCAGGACCGGGAAAAAAGCGTCGTCGACAGCGAACGCCGGAACATCCTCCTCACGCCCCTCGTGCACAAGCGTCAAGGTCAGTGGCCGCCCCATACCCAAGGCGGTGAAGCCGTTCTGGCGAAAGGAAAACTCATCGATCACCCGCCGAGAGCTTTGCACGAGGGCACCGAAATCGGCATCGATATTGGCGGCGACCTGTGAATCCAGAATCTGTACCTGCCAAAGCCTCTCCGCTTCGAGATACCCGAAGTCGCGCTCGAGCGCACCGTCCAGCCAAGCCATCGTTACAGCAACGAGAGCCGCGCCAAGCGACAGGGAAAGAACCGCGATGAGTGTATTCCCCCAGTCGTGACGGAGTCTGCGGAGCGCGTGCCGCCGAGCCAATCCTGAATAGGTTCGAGAAACTGCGTACATCAGGATGCTCAGAAATCCGACAAGACGCCGTCATTCATGACCATCCGGCGCGACGCTTGTTGCGCGCACAACGGATCATGGGTCACCAGGCAGATGGCCAGGCCCTCTCGATTCAGCTCGACGAGCAGCTGCATCAGGGATTCGGAATTTTCGCTGTCCAGATTGCCCGTCGGCTCGTCCAGCAACAGCAGGTCCGGCGCGTTCGCGAGTGCGCGAGCGACCGCAACTCGCTGTTGCTGCCCCCCGGACAGTTCGAAAGGCCGGTGAGCCCTCCGATGCGAGATTCCCAGCCGCTCGGTCAATTCGTCCACGCGACGCCTGATCTGATCGCGTTTGGCGCCAGCCAGAAGCATCGGAAGCGAAATATTTTCCGCAACGGTCATGTCGGAAATCAAATGAAAGAACTGGAACACAAAGCCGAGATGGCGATTGCGCAACATCGCGCGGTCGGCTCGCGACATTCCAATGAGCTCACGACCGAAAGCGGTCAATTGCCCATCGGACGGCGACTCGATCAGCCCCAGCATCGCCAGCATGGTCGATTTCCCGCTGCCGGAACGGCCCATGATCGAAACAAAATCCCCAGGCCGAATCGTCAAATCGGCACCGGAAACCGCAGTTGTCTCGATATTGCCGACACGAAAAATCTTGGTGAGACCAGCGCATTCCAGTATCGGGACGGGAGAACCAGGAGAAGAGGGGCTCACGTCATCACCCGGCCGCCAGCCGCTTGGGCATGGATGGAAACGAAACCTGATCTCCCGCCTGAATACTGGTCGGAAAAACCAGGTATCCGTCCAACTCCACGACATCATCAAGGATGACGTGGTCTATGATATCGCCGCGCTTGCGCAAGACCTCGACCCGGCCGCTCCAGTCCATTCCGTAGACCGGCACCGGAATATGCTTCGCGTCCTCGATGCGATCAACCCTGACCGTAGCGCGCACCACCATGCCGATACTGGCGGTGGGCCAGTCTCCGTTGGGGCGCGCCTCTACGCTGCCGTACCCGTCACGCAGATCGGCGCTGATGCTCGCAAGCTCGGCTTTCGCGATTCTTCCGTTGTAGGAAATCTCGATCGGCATCCCCACCCGCAGCGACTCGATATATCCTTGAGGAAACTCGATCGCAACGAGGTCCGGAGATTCCGGACCAACGGAGAAAAGTGGATTGCCCGGTTGCACCGAACTGCCAAGATCGACGAAAACCGTCTTTATGACGCCTGATTCCGGTGCCTGTACCGCAAGATCCTGAATTCGGCCTTCGATGCGCTCCACACGCTCTCGTTGCTGGATCACCCTTGCTTCCGCCTGCGCCAGTCGCGATTGAGCCAGCGAAGCGCTCGCTTTCCCCGAAGCCACCTGCGACTCCACGCGCGATTGCGCCAGACGCGCATCGGCCTGCGCGCGCTCAAACTGAAGGCGTGACACAACCCCTTTTTCAAGAAGCGCGCGGTAGGCCTTCAGATCCGCATCCTTGACCTCCTGCTCGTACTGCGCTTCAAGCAAGATACTCCGCGCGCGGATCTCATCCAGCGCAAGCGAAGCACGCTCGGCGGCAAAGGCGTCTCGAGCATCCGTCAACGCGCGCCGCGCATCCTCAAGCTCGATCCCAAGCTCAGGATTCTCAAGCCTCAACACGACATCCCCCACTGCCACGCGCTCCCCGGAGCGTCGCACCAACTGCCCCACCGTGGCGGCCTCTCGGGACGCAACAAGCCGCTGCTTCGCTGAAGCGAACTGCCCGGTGCCCATCGCTGTCGGCTCCAAAGTTCCGGCCGAAACCGTATACCAGAGCGCCTCGTCGGCACGCGGAAGTGCCATCTTCACGACTACGAGTCCACCAGCGATCAGCGCGGCGATTGCGACAGCCAGCCAGCCCAAGGATCGGCGTCGAGATGGACGGCTCCAGGCTACCTCTCGATCCACGAGCCGTCCTCCGAACTCATCTGGAGACGCTCAAGCTGGGCCGCCAGTTCCAGATCATCATAACCGACGCGAACGGACTGCAACCGCCCGTTCGAACCAATTCCGTAGAACACCGGCGTGACCTTGGGCACAAGCCAATCGGCCTTCCCACGCGAATCGACGTAGAGTATGCGGTCAGCCGGCACACCCACTGGCGGTGAAATGGCATCGGATTCGAGAAGAAAAAACACCGGCGGCCATGAGACCGAAACGCCACCGGCCTGACCGACACGAATCTGGTTCACGGCAGAGCGACAGGGCGGACATTCATCGTGGTATAGCATCAATATGCCGGGGCGATCAAAAAAAGCGGCAATGCTGCGCGCACTTTCGTCGACTGCGCGGACGACAAGAAAGTCTGCCGGAAGAATTGTTCCGACATGTCGTTCCAGCTCAGCGCTGCGGTGATCGACGATGAACTCGCCAACACTCAACAACAAGGGTTTGCGAAAGATCCAGGCGGTCAGGGGCAGCATGACGACAAGCAGCACCACGAGCCACTTCATCCATGAAGATTTGCGGTTTCTTTGCACGAGACATCATCCTGTTCAGCGAATCTGCGCTGTTGCATCGCCGCACAGCGCGCTGAAATTTCGGGCTGCCGTCAAGCGGCAGCCCGAAGTTCTGGCCGCATCATCGACCGCAAGGAAGCTCCGAACCAGACAACTCTCAATGCCAATATGTCAAATCGAGTCAGCGAAGCGCAGGAAATTCCGCCCGCCCCACATCCGAATCAATTCGTGGCATTCAAGAACTACCCTGCGCACTGGCAGCCTCCCGCCGACCAGTCGCTATTTCTCTTGCTGACCTGGGCAGGGGATATCTTCACAAGTGGTGCTTTCAAAACACCAACTTCCCCAAAAAGGCAGTGGAATGCAGGTTCTTGATGTCGTGCACTGTTGACACGTGATGGAACTCAGGGAATTGCCAACTCCGGCTGCCAGGCTTGCCCCGGATACCAGGATAAGCGCCCCGAGTAGCGACGCGCCAAATTTACTATTCATGATCATCCTCCCTAGTTTGAGATATGCCGCAACTTTCGCGGCTTCCGCAACTCCCGCGGCAAGGGCGGCAAGGGCGGCAAGGGCGGCAAGGGATGCTAGAATTGACTGCAAAGATTTGTCAAGAAGCCAAGACTCACATGAAGTCGGCCCGCGCGCCACCGCCATTTCGGTGCTGCCCCACGGCGGCGGATGAGGGCCGGGACGCGCGCTGCGGGTAGAATCTGCAGCCGCTTCCCTTCCGCAGCATCGCCATGACCAACCCGCTTTCCGCCCTCTCGCCGCTCGATGGCCGCTATGCCGCCAAGGCCGCGCCGCTGCGCCCGATCTTCAGCGAGTACGGGCTGATGCACCGACGGGTGCGGGTGGAGATCGCCTGGCTGATCGCCCTGGCGGACGAGCCGGCGATCGGCGAGGTGCCGGCGCTTTCCGCCGACGCGCGCGCCTTCCTCCACACCATCGCCGAGGATTTTTCCGACGCCGATGGCGAGCGCATCAAGGCCATCGAGCGCACCACCAACCACGACGTGAAGGCGGTCGAATACTTCATCAAGGAAAAGATCGCCGATCACCCCGAGCTGGCACAGGCCAGGGAATTCGTGCACTTCGCCTGCACCTCGGAAGACATCAACAACCTCGCTTACGGCCTGATGCTGCGCGATGCGCGCGAGGGCGTGCTGCTGCCGGCGCTGGATCGGGTGATCGACGCACTGCGCGCGATGGCGCACGCGCAGGCGGCCCGGCCGATGCTCTCGCGCACCCACGGCCAGACCGCCTCGCCCACCACGCTGGGCAAGGAAATCGCCAACGTGGCGGCGCGCCTGGTGCGCCAGCGCCGCCAGATCGCGGGTGTGGAGCTGAGCGGCAAGATCAACGGCGCGGTGGGCAACTACAACGCGCACCTCGTGGCGTACCCGGACGTGGACTGGCCAGCCTTCGCGCAGCGCTTCGTCGAGGCGCTGGGCCTGGTCTTCAACCCCTGGACCACCCAGATCGAGCCGCACGACTGCGTAGCCGAGATCGGCGACGCGACGCGCCGCGCCAACACCGTGCTGATCGATTTTTCCCGCGACGTGTGGGGCTACGTCTCGCTCGGCTACTTCAAGCAGAAGCTCAAGGAGGGCGAGGTCGGCTCGTCGACCATGCCGCACAAGGTCAACCCCATCGATTTCGAGAACGCGGAAGGCAACTTCGGGCTGGCCAACGCGCTGTTCGAGCACTTCTCGGCCAAGTTGCCGATCAGCCGCTGGCAGCGCGACCTGACCGATTCCACCGTGCTGCGCGCGCTGGGTACCGCCTTCGGCCACTGCCTGATCGCGCTCGATTCGCTGATGAAGGGCCTGGGCAAGCTGGAGGTGAACCCGGCGCGCCTGGAGGCCGACCTCGACGCGAGCTGGGAAGTGCTGGCCGAAGCGGTGCAGACGGTGATGCGCCGCCACGGCCTGCCCAACCCCTACGAGCAGCTCAAAGCCCTCACCCGCGGCCAGGGCATCACCCGCGACTCGATGCACGCCTTCATCGGCGGCCTCGATCTTCCCGCCGATGCGAAAGCCCGGCTGCTGGCGCTGACGCCGGCGTCGTATGCGGGACTGGCGGAACGGCTGGCGCGGGAAATTTGAGGCGGGTGGTGCAGGCTCCTTCCCCATCCTCCGCGCGCTGCAGTTAAGCTCGCACCCGACGACCGGGACGCGGAGAACGGGCGATGCTGCTGGAAGCGCTGAGCGCGGTGCGCGACATGGGGCGGGTGCAGGAAATCGCCGGGGTGCTGATCCGCTACGGCTTCGGCGACGTGGTGCAACGCGTGGGTATGGCCAGGGTGCTCGAACGCGCCGGCCGGATACTGCACTGGCAGGCAGTGAGCGAGGAAATGCTCTCGCTCTCACCGCCGCAGCGCGTGCACCGCGCGCTGGAGGACCTGGGCCCGACCTTCGTCAAGCTCGGGCAGATCCTGGCCACGCGCGTGGACCTGTTCGGGCCGGAATGGATCGCCGAATTCAGCCTCCTGCAGAACGCCGTGCCGGCGGTGCCGTTCGAGGAGATCGCCGCGCAGCTCGAGGAAGACCTGGGCTGCCCGCCGCACGAGGCTTTTCGCAACCTCAAGGAAACTCCGCTCGCCGCGGCTTCGCTCGGGCAGGCGTATCTGGCCGAACTGGACGATGGCACGACGGTGGTGCTCAAGGTGCGCCGGCCCGACATCGCACCGACCATCGAGGCCGACCTGCGGCTGCTCAACCGTCTCGCCGAGGCGATCGAAAGCGAGATGCCCGACTGGCGGCGCTACAAGCCGCGCGAAGTGGTGCGCCAGTTCGCCATCTCGCTTCGGCGCGAGCTGGATTTCGCTGCCGAGTGCCGCAGCTCCGAGCGCATCGCGCGCAACTTCGAGGACTTCCCGGAGCTCGTCGTTCCGCGCGTGCACTGGAAGTACGTCTGCGAACGCCTCAACGTGCAGGACTTCGTGGTGGGCGTTCCCGGCGGCGCGATGGACCAGATCGACGAGGCCAGGCTGGATCGGGCGCGGCTGGCGCGACTGGGTGCCGCGGCGATCCTCAAGATGGTGCTGGAGGACGGCTTCTTCCACGCCGATCCGCATCCCGGCAACGTGTTTTTCCTGCCGGGAAACCGCATCGCGCTGATCGACTTCGGCATGGTCGGGCGGCTGGGCGTGGATCGCCGGCGGCAGATCGCGCGGCTCCTCTACGGGCTGGCGACGCAGGAAGTGAATGAGGTGTCCGAGGTGCTGCTGGACTGGGCCGGCAGCATCGACATCGACGAGACGCAGCTGCTCACCGAGATCGACGCCTTCGTCGACACTTACCGCGGCGTGCCGCTCAGGCATCTGGGCTTTGGCCGCATGCTCACCGACATGATCGCGGTGCTGCGCAACAACGGCCTGACCCTGCCGCCGGATCTGGCACTGATGCTCAAGGCCTTCGTCACGCTGGAGGGCATGGGACGCGAGCTGGATCCGGATTTCGACATGGCCGCGGTGGCCCTGCCCTACCTGCGCCGGGCGCTGGCCGAGCAGTACTCGCCCCGCGCGCTGGCGCGGCGCGGCTGGCACGTCCTGTCCAGCACGATGAGCCTGGTGGCCAGCCTGCCGCGCGACCTGCGCCACATCCTGCGCATGGCGCGGCGCGGCAAGCTGCATGTGGAAGTGGAAGTCACCTCGCTCAAGCCATTCGGCGACCAGCTCGACCGCGCCGTCAGCCGGCTCACGGTCGGGCTGGTCACCTCGGCCCTGATCATCGGTTCGGCCATCGTGATGAACATCAAGGGGCCGATCGCGCTGTCGACCATCTCCGGCTTCGGCGTGCTGGGCTTCATCGGTGCCGCGCTGGGCGGGGTGTGGGTGCTGATTTCCATCCTGCGCGGCGGGCGGCGATGAGCAGCCCACCGCCACCGTAGGTCGGCCCTACGCGGCCGACGCTTGCGTTGCAGTGTACGGAAACCTCCGTCGTCGGGGGCGTGGCCACCGACGCGATGGTGCGCCCCGACGCAATGGCTCAATCCAGGTGCGGACTCACGCCCAGTTCCTCCAGGATCGCCGGCGCGGGATGGACCTCGTCCATGACCCAGAGCATGTAGCGCGAATCGACGTGGATGGTGCGGGTCAGGGCCGGATCGAAGACCCAGTTGGACGCGACCGATTCCCAGATGCCGTCGAAGATGAGCCCCACCAGTTCGCCTTTCGCGTTCAGCGTGGGCGAGCCGGAGTTGCCGCCGGTCACGTCCAGATCGGCCAGGTAGTTGACCGGCACGTCCTTGAGCGCGGGCACTTCCCAGGTGCCGAAGCGGCGCGCGGCGATGGCGTCGAGCTGTGCCGCGGTGGCGTCGAACTCGCCTTCGCCGGTGTGCTTTTCCACCAGACCCCGGGTGGTGGTGAAGGGCTGGTAATACAGGCCGTCGCGCGGGGAGACGCCCATTACGTTGCCGAAGGTGATGCGCAGGCTGGAGTTGGCGTCGGGATAGGTGGCACGATCCTGGCTGTCGCGAAAATCGATCAGCGCCTGCATGTAGCCCGGCTGCAGGCGCGCCACGGCACCGTTGAAGGTCTTGCGCTCGGCCTCCAGGCGCTGCATCGCGGGATAGAGCGCGGCGGCGAGACGGAGGAAGCCGTCGTCGCTGGCCTCCAGTTCGGCCGGTGTGGCGGTGAAGGCGGCCAGGCGCGCATCGAGCGTATCCAGGCGGGTGCCGGCATAGAGCGCATCGATCCTGGCCTTGAGCCCATCGGTGGCGGGCGCATCGCCGGAAAGCCCGGCCCAGGCGTCGAGTTCGGGCAGGCGCTGGGCGGCCGGCAGCGCGGCGTACTTCGCCAGCCAGTAGCCAAGGATCCGGCGATCCACGCCCGGATCCATGCGGCGGTCGAGCTGGCGCTGGCCGGCTTCCAGCGCCGGCCAGTCGCGCTCCTGGTAGCCCGCCTCGCGGAGGGCGTCATCGGTCTTGGCGCGTTCGCGCGCGAGGCGATAGAGCGTGTTGGCCGAGCCGATCAGGCCGCTGCCACTCATCATCGCCATGATGCGGTCGCGCTCGCGGGTGGCGCGCTGGCCGTTGATGAGGTCCACGTACTGGCGATAGTTGTCCAGCGCCGCCTTGCCCGAGCGCCCCTGCGACTGCAGCCAGGCCACCAGCGCGTTTTCCTCGCCCCGCTTGATGCCGGCGGCGTCGGCGCGGCGGAAGCCTTCCAGCATCCCGGCCATGTTCTTGCGGGCGTTGTTCAGGCCGGCCATGGTCGCTACGTAGGTGATCGCCACCTTCGGATCGGCCTCGCCGGCCGACCGGATCAGCGCCATCAGATCGTCGAAGATCTCGATCTGGGTCGGATAGCTCCAGGAAATGGCGTCTTCAATCTGGTCGGCGAGCTGGTAGCGCTGGGTGCGGCCGGGGTAGCCGGCGACCATCACGAAGTCGCCTTCGGCCACGCCGTCCTTCGCGATGGGAAGGAAGTGCCTGGGCCGATAGGGCACGTTGTCCTTCGAGAACGGCGCGGGCTTGCCGTCCGGGCCGACGTAGGCACGATAGAAGGTGAAGTCGCCGGTGTGGCGCGGCCATTGCCAGTTGTCGGTATCACCGCCGAACTTGCCGATGGCCTCGGGCGGCGCGTAGGCGATGCGCACGTCGCGGATTTCCATCTGGCGGAACAGGCGGTACTGCACCCCGCCAAAATGCGAGAACACGCGGCAGCGGTACTGGCCGTCGGCCTCGCATTCGGCCACCAGCCTCTTCTGCGCCGCTTCGATGGCGTCGTTGCGCTGGCGGTCGGTGGCCTTGCGCGAAATCGCCCCGAGCACTGTGCCGGTCACGTCGCTGATGTCCTCGGTCACCCAGATGCGCGCGGCGGGGCCGGCGGAGGGTTCGTCGGCCAGCGAGGCGGCGATGAAGCCATCGCGCAGCATGTGGTTTTCGGGCGTGGAATTGAGCTGCAGCGCGCCATAGGCGCAGTGGTGGTTGGTGACCACCAGGCCCCTGGGCGAGACGAACGAGGCGGTGCAGCCGCCCAGCGACACCACCGCGCCCATCGGCTGGCCGCGCAGGTCGGAGAGCGCGGCCGGATCGAGCTGGAGGCCGGCGCGGGTCAGCGCCTCGGAAATTTCCGGCAGCTGCTCAGGGGTCCACATGCCCTCCACGGCCAGGGCGGGCATTGCGGCCAGAAGGCCGGCGAAGATCAGGGGAAGGCGCATTGCTGGGATCTCGTGAACGGCTGACGGAACTGCCGAGTATAGGTGCCGCGCGGGGCGCGAAAATGGGCCGATGGTCAGGGGCCGCCTGCTGCCGGCCCGCCGCGCCGCGGTTCTATAATTGCCGTCCCTGCATTTTCCGGTGCACCTTGCCATGTCCCAAACGATGAAGGCGCTGGTCAAGCGCGACGCCACCCGCGGCATCTGGATGCAGGACGTGCCGGTCCCCGAGGCCGGCCCCAACGAGGTCCTGATCAAGCTGGAAAAGACCGCGATCTGCGGCACCGACCTGCACATCTACCTCTGGGACGAATGGAGCCAGCGCACCATCACGCCCGGTCTGGTGATCGGACACGAGTTCGTCGGACGCATCGTCGAAGTGGGGCCGGGCGTGACCGGCTACCGCATCGGCGACCGGGTGTCGGCCGAGGGCCACATCGTCTGCGGCCACTGCCGCAACTGCCGCGCCGGCCGCCAGCACCTGTGCCCCAACACCATCGGCATCGGCGTCAACCGCCACGGCGCGTTTGCCGAGTACATCGTGATGCCGGCCAGCAACCTGTGGCCGATCCCCGACCAGATTCCCTCCGAGCTGGCGGCCTTCTTCGATCCCTACGGCAACGCCGCGCACTGCGCGCTGGAGTTCGACGTGATCGGCGAAGACGTGCTCATCACCGGTGCCGGCCCCATCGGCATCATCGCCGCGGGCATCTGCAAGCACGTCGGCGCGCGCAACGTGGTGGTGACCGACGTCAACGACTACCGCCTGAAGCTGGCCGCCGACATGGGCGCCACGCGCGTGGTGAACGTGGCCAAGCAGTCGCTGCGCGAGGTGGTGAGCGACCTGCACATGGAAGGCTTCGACGTGGGCCTTGAAATGAGCGGCAACCCGCGCGCCTTCGCCGACATGCTCGACTGCATGTACCACGGTGGCCGCATCGCGATGCTCGGGATCATGCCGCGCGGTGCCGGCATCGACTGGGACAAGGTGATCTTCAAGGGCCTCACCCTGCACGGCATCTACGGGCGCAAGATGTACGAGACCTGGTACAAGATGACCCAGATGGTGCTGACCGGCTTCCCGCTGCAGAAGGTGCTCACCCACCAGATCCAGATCGACGACTTCCAGAAGGGTTTCGACCTGATGGAAGCCGGCCAGTGCGGCAAGATCGTCTGCAACTGGACCTGAGCCGACGATTCCCGCATCCGACCCGCGCCGCGATCAGCCACGCGCGCCACCAGACCCCGGTTTTTCCGCACCGTCCGAAGACGGCATCCGCCCGAACCCATGAGGCACACGCCATGACTCCTGTTCGCACCCTGCTTGGAGCGGCCATCGCCGCCACCCTGCTCACCCTGACCGCCTGCGGCTCCGCGCCCGAAGACGAGGCCGCGAAAACACCCGCCGCCGCGCCGGCGGAAAGCGCCGACGCCTTCATCGCCCGCGCCAACCGCAGCATCGAGGAAGTCACGCCGGAAATCACCTCGGCGCAGTGGCTCTCCAGCACCTACATCAATGCCGACAGCCAGCGCGTCGCCGCCGGTGCCAACGAGCGCTGGCTGACGCTGCGCAACGCCCTGGTCGAGCAGGCCAAGACCTATGACGAGGCCGCGCAGACGCCGGCCACGGCGCGCGCGCTGCACATCCTCAAGACCGATGCCGCGATGCCGGCACCGCGCGATCCGGCCCGGCTCAAGGAACTGGCCGGCATCGCGACCCGCATGGAAGCCGCCTACGGTGCCGGCAAGTGGTGCCGCGACGGCGAGGCCGCCAAGGACTGCCTCGACATCGGCCGGATTTCCGAAATCCTCGCCGACACCGCCACCAGCAGCTACGACGAGCAGCTCGCCGCATGGGAGGGCTGGCACACCGTATCGCCGCCGATGCGCGCCGACTACCGGCGTTTCGTCGAGCTGACCAATGAAGGCGCGAAGGAAATGGGCTACGCCAACACCGGCGAAGTCTGGCGCGCCGGCTACGACATGACTCCGGCCGAATTCCAGGCCGAAACCGACCGCCTCTGGAACCAGGTCAAGCCGCTCTACACCCAGCTGCAGTGCTACACCCGCGGCAAGCTGGTGGAAAAGTACGGCGACAAGGGCCAGGTGGACGGCATGCTGCCGGCACACCTCACCGGCAACCTGTGGCAGCAGGACTGGGGCAACCTCTGGCCGATCCTGGAACCCTACAAGGGCGTGGGCAGCCTCGACATCAGCACCGCGCTGCGCCAGCAGCGCGACGATGCGCTCAACGCCTCGGTGGCGCAGGCCGGCGGCCTGGGCAAGCTCACCGCCGAGCGGCAGGTCGAACTCAGCCGCCAGGCCGACCTGGACATCGCCACCAAGATGACGCGCCTGGCCGAGGGTTTCTACACCGGTCTCGGGATGCCCGCGCTGCCGGGCTCGTTCTACACCGATTCCCAGCTCATCCAGCCGCGCGACCGCGACGTGGTCTGCCACGCCAGCGCCTGGCCCATGGATACCCACGGCGAAGTGCGCATCAAGATGTGCATCAAGCCGACCGAGGAAGAGCTCACCACGATCTACCACGAGCTCGGCCACATCTTCTATTACATGGCCTACAAGGAGCAGCCGCCGCTGTTCCAGAACGGCGCGCACGACGGTTTCCACGAGGCCATCGGCGACACCATCGTGCTGTCGATGACGCCCGAGTACCTGGCGTCGATCGGGCTGCTCGACCAGACCACGATGAGCGAGCAGGCAGTCATCAACGCGCAGATGCGCATGGCGCTGGCCAAGGTCGCGTTCCTGCCCTTCGGCCTGATGATCGACCGCTGGCGCTGGGGCGTGTTCGACGGCTCGATCGCGCCGGAGAACTACAACGCGGCCTGGTGGGAACTGAAGGCCAAGTACCAGGGCGTGGCACCGGCCCAGGCGCGCGGCGAGGACTTCTTCGACCCGGGTGCCAAATACCACGTGCCGGGCAACACGCCCTACACCCGCTACTTCCTTTCGCACATCCTGCAATTCCAGTTCTACAAGGCGCTGTGCGATGCCGCCGGCCACAACGGTCCGCTTTACCAGTGCAACTTCGCCGGCAACCCCGAGGCAGGCGCGCGTTTCTGGGCGATGCTCGCGGCCGGCAGCAGCCAGCCCTGGCAGAAGACCCTCAGGGAGCTGACCGGCGGCGAACAGATGGATGCCGCCCCGGTGCTGGAATACTTCGCCCCGCTCAACGCCTGGCTGGAAATGAAGAACCAGGGCAAGGACTGCGGCTGGGAAGGCTGAGGACATCGGCGGCGGGGCGCACGGGCCGCCTCGCCGCCGCATCCTGCTAGGCTCCCGGCTCCCCTGCCGACGGAGCGACCATGCGATCCCTCATCCTCGCCCTGCCCGCGCTCGCCGCGCTCGCCCTTCCCGCCGCGCCCGCATACTCCGCCGAGGGCATGTGGACGCTCGACAACCTGCCCGCGGCCATGCTGCAGCGCGACTTCGGCTTCAGCCCCGATGCCGCGTGGGTGCACCACGTCATGCAGGCCTCGGTGCGGCTGGAATCGGGCTGTTCGGCCTCGTTCGTCAGCCCCGACGGGCTGGTGCTGACCAACTCGCACTGCGTTCGGCGCTGCGTGAGCGACCTGTCCACCGCCCGGCGCGACCTGGCGCTGACCGCCTTCGTCGCCGATTCGCGCGACGACGAACGCACCTGCCCGGGCCTGGAAGCCAGCCGCCTGGTCGAAACCCGCGAGGTCACCGCCACCGTGCGCGCCGCGCTCGACGGCACCCGGGGCGATGCCTTCGCCGCCGCGCGCAGCCGCATCCAGGCCGAACTGGAAGCGGCCTGCGTGGCAGGTGACGCCGACAGCGTGCGCTGCCAGCTGGTGGAGCTGTATCAGGGCGGGCAGTACTGGATCTACCGCTACGAGCGGCTGCGCGAGCTGCGCCTGGTGTTTGCGCCGGAGGAAGCCGCCGGCAGCTTCGGCGGCGATCTCGACAACTTCGAATTCCCGCGCTTTTCCTTCGATGCCGCGCTGCTGCGCGTATGGAAGGATGGCGCGCCCTATCGCACCGGCGACTGGTTCGCGCTGCATCCGGCCGGGGCCGCCGAAGGCGCGCTGGTGGTCGCCACCGGCCAGCCGGGGCGCACCCGCCGCCTGCTGACGGTGAGCCAGCTCGAGACTCTGCGCGACGTCGAACTCACCGCCGCCGCGCTGCGCCTGGCCGAACTGCGCGGCCTGCTGACGCGCTATCGCGCCGAAGGCGCGGAGCAGTCGCGCCTCGCCGGCGCCGATCTTCGCCGCGCGGAAAACCAGCTCAAGGTGCTGCGCGGCGAGATCGAGGCGCTGCACGATCCCGATCTGTTCGCGCGCAAGCGCGCGGACGAGCGCGCCTTGCGCGATTTCGTCGCGGCCGATCCGGCGCTCGCGGCGCGCAGCGCGGGCGCGTGGGAGGCCATCGCACAGGCGCAGGCCGCACGCCGTCGCCTCGGTGCCGAATACACCCAGCTTGAAACCGGACACGCTTTCGCCAGCCCGATGTTCCTGCACGCGCGCAGCCTGCTGCGCGCCGCCGCCGAGCGTGCGCGGCCGGACGGCGAGCGCCTGCGCGAGTATTCGGAATCCGCCCTGCCCGCGCTGCGCCAGCGCACCGTGGCAGCGATCCCGTTCCATCCCGACTACGAGGCCATGACGCTGGCCTGGTCGCTGGGCCACGCGCGCGAGGTGCTCGGCAGCGGGCACCCGGCGATCCGCCGCCTGCTGGGCAAGGACTCACCGCACGCCGTCGCGCAGCGCGTGATGCGGGCCACCGGCCTGGGCGATGCGGCCGAACGCGCGCGCCTGTGGGACGGCGGCACGGAAGCGATCTCGAGCAACCGCGACCCGCTGCTCGCGCTCGCCGCCGCGATCGACCCGGCCGCACGCGCGGCGCGCAGCGCGTGGGAATCACAGGTCGAATCAGTCGAACTGGCGCAGCACGCGCTTATCTCGGCGGCGCGATTCGCCCGCGACGGCGACAATGCCTATCCCGACGCCAGCTTCACCCTGCGCGCCGCGTTCGGGGTGCGCCGCGGCTACGAGGAGAACGGCCGCGAGGTCGCCTCGCTCACCACCCTCGGGCAGATGTACGAGCGCGCCACCGGGGCCGCGCCCTTCGCCCTGCCGGCGCGCTGGCTCAACCGACGCGGCACCGTGGATCCGTCCACGCCGCTCAACCAGGTCACCACCATCGACACCATCGGCGGCAATTCCGGCAGCCCGATCATCGATCGCCAGCGCCGCCTCGTGGGCCTCAATTTCGACCGCAATCGCCACGCCCTCGGGCGCGCCTACGGTTTCGATGAAACCCGCGGCCGCAACATCTCCGTCCACCCCGCCGCGATCCTTGCCGCGCTCGAACACATCTACATGGCCCCCGCGCTGGTGCGCGAGCTGCGCGCGGCGAAGAAAGCCGCGTCCCGGCAAGAACCGTAGCGGCGCATGGCGGCGGAACCGCCGCAGGTGATTCCGCCGCGCCCTTGCGACACGCCCGCGGCGGAAACCGCGGGCGCGCTGCGTTACGGACGACGTGCGAGATCGGCGTCGTCGCGCACCTTGGGCATCATGTCCATCTTGGTGGTGCCAAGCAGGAGCAGCAGCGGGCAGGCCACGAAGATCGAAGACAGGGTGCCGACGATGATGCCGCATATCTGCGATTCGGCCATGCCTTCGAGCGAATCGCCGCCGTAGATATACAGCGCGATCACGGTCAACAGCGCCACGAACGAGGTGATGACGGTACGCGACAGGGTCTGGTTGACTGATCGATTCAGCACTTCCCGGGTGTCCACTTTTTGCAGGGAGCGGAAGTTCTCGCGCACGCGGTCGAAGACCACGATGGTGTCGTTGATCGCGTAGCCCATCACCGAGAGCACGCCGGCCATCACGGTCAGGTCGAACTCGCGCCAGGTCACCGCGAACAGGGCCGTGGTGATGATGAGGGTGAAGGAGGTGGAGAGGATGGCCGCGATGGCGAACTTCCATTCGAACCGTATGGAAATGTAGATCACGAAGCCCAGCATCACGAAAATCGCGGCAAGGATGCCGTTCTGCGCCAGCTCCTTGCCCACCTGCGGCCCGACGAAATCGCTGCGCACCAGGGTGGCCGGGTTTTCGTTCGAAGACAGCACGGTCCGCACCGCATCGCCCGTCTGGGTGATGTTGTCCTGGCCTTCGCTCGACTGCAGCCGCACCATCACGTCGAACTCCGAGCCGAAAGCCTGCACCACGGCACCGGGATAGCCCCCGGCGTCGAGGCGGTCGCGCAGGTCGTCAAGGTCGGCAGGATGCTCGAAGGTCAGTTCGGCCACGGTGCCGCCGGTGAAGTCGAGCGCGTAGTTGAGCCCGCGCACGCCCAGCAGCACCATGCTGCCGATGATCATGAGCACGGCAATCACCAGGGCGACGTGGCGGTAGCGAAGGAAATCGATCTTGCTGTCGTAGGGAAAAATATTCATCGCTGATCTCCTTCGTGCCTCAAATCAGAACCCGCTTGACCTTGCGGCGACCGCCGTAGATCAGCGTGGCCACGCCGCGCGACACGTCGACGGCGGTATAGATCGAGGTCAGGATGCCCAGGCACAGGGTGACGGCGAAGCCCTTGACCGGCCCGGTGCCGAAGGCGAACAGCGCGATGCCGGCCAGCAGGGCGGTGACGTTGGCATCCCAGATCGTTCCCGAAGCGCGGTCGTAGCCTTCGGCGATGGCGGTCTGCGGCGGCAGACCGAGGCGCAACTCCTCGCGTATTCGCTCGTTGATGAGGACGTTGGCGTCCACCGACAGGCCCACGGTGAGCGCGATGCCGGCCAGTCCCGGCAGGGTCAGCGTGGCACCCAGCAGCGACATCGCGGCAACCACAAGCAGCAGGTTGAGCAGCAGCGCGATGTTGGTGACCACGCCAAAGACCTTGTAATACACGATGAAGAAGGCCAGCACGAAGATGAAGGAGTAGCTCACCGCGGTCCAGCCGCGCTGGATGTTCTCCTTGCCCAGGCTGGGGCCGATGATGCGCTCCTCAACGATGTCCACCGGCGCGGCCAGCGAGCCGGCGCGCAGCAGCAGGGCCAGCTCGGAGGCTTCGGTCGAACTACCCAGGCCGGTGGTCTGGAACTTGCGGCCGAACACGCCGTTGACGCGGGCGTAGTTGATGACTTCCTCGGTCACGCGCACGCTGCGAACTTCTTCGCCGTTGACGATCTTGGTTTCGGGCAGGCGCTCGATGTAGACCACGCCCATGAAGCGACCGACGTTGTCGCGGGTGAAGTCGTTCATGCGCGCGCCGGCGGCCGAATTCAGCGTCACCGACACCATCGGCCCACCGCCCTGCGGATCGAAGCCGGAGCGCGCATCCACCAGCTGGTCGCCCGAGGCGATGATGCGGCGCGACAGCAGGATCGGGCGCTGGGTGCCGCGCTCGTAGTACAGGCGCGCATCGGGCGGCACGCGGCCGCTCTGCGCCGCCTCGAAGGCGTTGCCGTCGACCGCTGCGCGATATTCCAGCGTGGCGGTGGCACCGAGGATCTTCTTGGCCTGGGCGGTGTCCTGCACGCCGGGGAGCTGCACCACGATGCGGGTCGCGCCCTGGCGCTGGATCACCGGCTCGGCCACGCCCAGTTCGTTGATTCGGTTGCGCAGGGTGCCGATGTTCTGTTCGACTGCATTGTCGAGGATGGTCTTGAGCTCGGCCTCGCGCAGGTGGGCGACCAGCACCGCCGGCTCGGTGCCGTCTTCCAGCTGGAGCTGGGGCACGTCGCGACCGATGAGGCCGGCGGCGGTGTTGCGGTCGGCGGCGTCGCGCAGGCGGATCAGGATGCCGGTGGCACCGCGATCCACGCCGGCGTAGGGAATCTTGTTCTCGCGCAGCACGCCGCGGATGTCGTCGAGCATGCTTGCCTCGCGCTTTTCCAGCGCGCCCTTCTGGTCCACTTCCATCAGGAAGTGCACGCCGCCCTGCAGGTCCAGGCCCAGCAGCATCGGCTTGGCACCGATGGCGGTGAGCCAGTCAGGCACGGTGGATGCCAGGTTGAGCGCAACGATGTAGCCCTGCCCCACTACACCGCGAATCGTATCGGCTGCGCGGATCTGCAGATTGGGGTCTTCCAGACGAACCAGGAGGTTGTTGTTCTCGATCCCGATCGATTTGAAGCCGATCCGGCTTTGCTCGAGCACGCCCTGGACACGCTCCTTGAGGGCATCGTCGAGCTGTCCGCCGCGGGTGGCGGTGATCTGGACCGCGGTGTCCTGCGGATACAGATTGGGCAGCGAGTAGATCGAAGCGACAATGAAGATCAGTGTCGCCAGCACATATTTCCAGCGCGCGTATTCAAGCATTTGGATTCACCAGACAGCGGTGGGCACCGGGAGCCATGCCCTCGGCGCTCGGACAGCGGGAAAACGACTCAGGCGGACTTGAGCGTGCCCTTGGGAAGCACCGCCGCGATGGCGTTCTTCTGCACGCGAATGACCACCTTCTCGGCAACTTCGATGGCGAGGAAGGCATCGCCCACTTCATCGACGCGGCCAAGCATGCCGCCGTTGGTCACCACCTCGTCGCCCTTGGCGATGGCCGAAACCATGGTGCGGTGGTCCTTGGCGCGCTTCATCTGGGGGCGGATGACGAAGAAGAAGAACACCGCCACGAACACCAGCATCATCACCAGCGGCGACCACGGCGAAGCCTGCGGCGCGCCGGCAGCCTGTGCCCAGGCGGAAGAGATCAGGAAATCCATCGAGAGACTCGCTTTGTTCGGAAAGGGGCCGGCGCGTGCCGGAAAAGCATGGGATTATGCCACGCGCGGCCTCCCTGTGTGGGGACGCCCAGCGCGCGGCTCAACCCCTCCCCCTACGCGCGGCGGCGGCACGTCGGCCACGCAGGGCCGACCTGCGAAGCGGCGCGCCGGTCGGGGCTACGCCCCCGACGGGGTGTTCAATGTCCCGCAACGGTGTTCGATGCCCCGCCACGTCGGCCACGTAGGGCCGACCTGCGGCGATGGCGTTCTCCGCGCGGCTCGACACGCGCGTCGGACGCCGCGATCATCGGCGCACTCCCGCATTTTGCCAGAGCCGGACCATGCCCGACACCGCCCCATTCGATCTTTGCCTGACCCGCGCGCGCCTGGTCACGCTGGCCGACGACCGTGGCTACGGGCTGATCGAGGACGGCACCCTTGCCTGCCGCGACGGCCGCATCGTTTACGCCGGCCCGACGCACGCGCTTGCGGCACAGGAGGCGCTTGCCGCGTCGGTCGTGGTCGACTGCAACGGCGCGCTGGTGACGCCGGCACTGATCGACTGCCATACCCACCTGGTCTTTGCGGGAGATCGTGCCGGCGAATTCGAACAGCGCCTGGAGGGCGCAAGCTACGAGGACATCGCCCGCGCCGGCGGGGGCATCGCCTCCACCGTGCGCGCCACGCGCGCGGCCAGCGAGGACGCTTTGGTCGAAATCGGCCGCGCCCGCGCCCGCGCGCTGGTGCGCGACGGCGTGGGGACGATCGAGATCAAGTCGGGCTACGGCCTCACCATCGACAGCGAACTGTCCATGCTGCGCGCCGCTCGCCGCATCGGCGAGGCGCTGGGCATCGGGGTGCGCACCACCTTCCTCGGCGCCCACGCGCTGCCGCCCGAATACGCCGGCCGCGCCGACGACTACATCGACTTCGTCTGCCGCACGATGCTGCCCGCGGCGGCGGCCGAGGGCCTGGTCGACGCCGTGGACGCCTTCTGCGAGCGCATCGCCTTCAGCCCGGAGCAGACCGCGCGGGTATTCGAGGCGGCGCGCGCGCTGGATATCCCGGTGAAGCTGCACGCCGACCAGCTCGGTGATTCGGGCGGCGGCGCGCTGGTGGCGCGCTTCGGCGGCCTATCCGCCGACCACGTGGAATACACCAGCGAGGACAGCGTGCGCGCCATGGCCGCGAGCGGCACGGCGGCGGTGCTGCTGCCCGGCGCCTTCCTCTGCCTGCGCGAGACCCGCCTGCCGCCGATCGATGGCTTCCGCCGCCTCGGCGTGCCGATGGCTGTGGCCACCGATGCCAATCCCGGCACGTCGCCGCTGCTGAGCCTGCGCCTGGCGATGGCGCTGGCCTGCATCCAGTTTCGCCTGACGCCCGAGGAATCCCTGCGCGGGGCCACCGTCAACGCCGCGCGTGCGCTGGGGCTTGCGGATCGCGGGCGGCTGGCTCCCGGCCTGCGCGCCGATCTCGCGCTCTGGAACGCGAGCGATCCGGCGGAGCTGAGCTACTGGCTGGGCGGCGACCTGCTGCGCGCGCTGTACGTCGGCGGGCGGCGCGTGGACTGAACCTCCGGCGCGATCCCCAACGCCAGCCGACCCGCCGTATCGAGACCGCGGATGCGGCACCGCCCGGCTGCTAGAATGCCGCCCGCCGAGGGGCGCTGCGATTGCGGGATTCCTGTCCGCAACCAGGCTCGGCCATCCACAACGGCGCCCGGTTTGTCTGTCCCTGCCCTGCCCGCCTCGGTCAGGTGCCCAATGAACCGGAGTCTCGCCATGAACGCACCACACCAGCCCGCCGCCGCGGGCGACTACAAAGTTGCCGATCTTTCCCTGGCCGACTGGGGCCGCAAGGAGATCGACATCGCCGAGCACGAGATGCCGGGCCTGATGTCGATCCGCGGCAAGCACGCCGCCACCACCCCGCTCAAGGGCGTGCGCGTGACCGGCTCGCTGCACATGACCATCCAGACCGCCGTCCTGATCGAGACGCTCAAGGACATCGGTGCCGACGTGCGCTGGGCCTCGTGCAACATTTTCTCCACCCAGGACCACGCCGCCGCCGCCATCGCCGCCACCGGCACGCCGGTGTTCGCGTGGAAGGGCGAGACGCTGGAGGAATACTGGGACTGCACGCTCGATGCGCTTTCCTTCCCCAACGGCAAGGGCGGCTTCCTCGGCCCGCAGCTGGTGGTGGACGACGGCGGCGACGTGACGCTCCTCATCCACAAGGGCTATGAGCTGGAACAGGGCGACGCGAGCTGGGTGAACGGCGCCTCGGGTTCGCATGAGGAGCAGGTGATCAAGAACCTGCTCAAGCGCGTCGCGAAGGAGCGCCCGGGCTACTGGACCCGCGTGGTCGCAGACTGGAAGGGCGTGTCGGAAGAGACCACCACCGGCGTGCACCGCCTCTACCAGCTGGCCGAAGCCGACAAGCTGCTGGTCCCGGCGATCAACGTCAACGACTCGGTGACGAAGTCGAAGTTCGACAACCTCTACGGCTGCCGCGAATCGCTGGCCGACGGCCTCAAGCGCGCGCTCGACGTGATGCTGGCCGGCAAGGTCGCCGTGGTCTGCGGCTACGGCGACGTCGGCAAGGGCTGCGCCGCCTCGCTGCGTGCCTACGGCGCGCGCGTGATCGTCACCGAGATCGACCCGATCTGCGCCCTGCAGGCCGCGATGGAAGGCTACGAGGTCACGACCGTCGAAGACACGCTGGGCGAGGCCGACATCTACGTCACCACCACCGGCAACAGGGACATCATCCGCGTCGAGCACATGACCGCGATGAAGGACCAGGCCATCGTCTGCAACATCGGCCACTTCGACAACGAGATCCAGGTCGATGCGCTCAAGGCGTTGGCGGGCGTGAAGCAGGTCAACATCAAGCCGCAGGTGGACAAGTACGTGTTCGCCAGCGGCAACGCCATCTTCCTGCTGGCCGAAGGCCGCCTGGTGAACCTGGGCTGCGCCACCGGCCACCCGAGCTTCGTGATGAGCAACAGCTTCTCCAACCAGACCCTGGCGCAGATCGACCTGTGGGCCCACAAGGACCGCTACGAAAACAGGGTCTACATCCTGCCCAAGAAGCTGGACGAGGAAGTCGCGCGCCTGCACCTGGAAAAGATCGGCGTGAAGCTGACCCGGCTGACCGCGGCCCAGGCCGACTACCTCGGCGTGCCGGTCGAGGGCCCGTACAAGCCCGAGCACTACCGCTACTGAACCGGCCATCCGCGGCCTCGCAACGAAGAAGGGCGCCCCGCGGCGCCCTTCTTCGTTTCCAATCCGCTTGCGGTCAGAACGAATAGCTGAAGCGGGTGAAGAAGGCGCGGCCGTTGATGCCGAACTGGACGCCCTCGTAGATGTAGCCGTTGTCGGTCTCGTCCGGATTCTGTCGGCTCGGGAAGGTGTCGAGCAGGTTGGTGCCGCCGAGCGTGAGCTTGGCGTTCTCGGTGAAGCTGTAGGTGAACGCGAGATCCGCCGAGGTCTTGCCCGAGTACTCCTGGTTGGGCTCCGGCGGACCGGAGAAGGTGCCGAGCGTCATCGGGCCGAAGTAGATCACCTTGAAGTCGGTCGCCCAGTTGCCCAGCACGTAGTCGAAGCCGAGCACCGCCTTGGAGCGCGGCGAGCCGCCTTCGATGAAGCGGCGGTCGCGCTCCTCCAGCAGCGACTCCTCGCGCCCGAGGAGGTTGGGCGGCGTGTTCACCTTCTGCACCTTGGTGGTGCCGCGATTGAAGGCGAGGAAGGTGTTGAGCACGCCCTGGCCGACGTTGGCGCGATGGTTGATGGTCAGGTCGATGCCGCGGGTGCGGGTGTCCACCGAGTTCACGAAGAACTGCGCCTCGCCCACGCCCAGCTGCTGCAGGATGTCGCCGATGCTCGGGTCGTCGTCCTGGAAGCGGCCGCTGAGCACGATGCGGTCGTCGATCTCGATCTGGTAGCCATCGAGCGTGACCGAGAGCGCATCGGTCGGAGTCCAGGTGAAGCCCAGGGTGAAGTTCATGGACTCCTCTTCCTTCAGCGACGGGATGCCGGCCGCGGTCGCGACGGCACCGCCGTTGGGGGCCAGCACCACGTCGGTCGGCACGCCGGCGACGAAGTCGGTGAAGGTGGAGGAGAAGTAGCGCTGCTGCAGCGAGGGCGCGCGGAAGCCGGTGCTGGCCGAGCCGCGCAGCAGCCAGGCCTCGTTGGCACGGAACGCCGCGGCCAGCTTGCCGGTGGCGGTGGAGCCGAAGTCGCTGTAATCCTCGAAGCGGATCGCCTGGCTGGTGCTGAACCGGTCGGTCCAGTAGGTCTCCACGTCGAGGTAGCCGGCCCAGCTGTGGCGGCTCTTGCTGGTCGCATCGCCCGGCTGGAAGCCGGGGAAACCCTGGCTGCCGGCGTTGCCGCCGCCGGGGCCGTCATAGTCGGCCCACGAGCCTTCTTCGCCGGCGTAGATCTTGTAGGTCTCGTGGCGGAACTCGGCACCGAAGGCCAGGTTGAGGCCGCTGCGCCAGCCGCTGAAGAAGCGCGAGACGTCGAAGTTCGTGGTCTGCTGCGCGAACGAGAAGCCGCCCGCATCGAACACGCTCGGGCTGATGCCGCTGCCGCCGTTGATGAGGTCGAGGTTGGCGATCGAGGCATTCATGGTGTTGCGGATGGTGTCCATCAGGCGGTTGTAGCCCGCGGTCTGGGACAAATCCATGCGCCAGTCGCCGCTCATCCACCAGGCACCGACGGTGCCGTGGCGATCCTGCACGTAGGCGTCGATGAAGGGCGCGTAGCCGTCGGGATACATCGCCTCGGAGTTGCGCGAGGGAATGTCGTCGGAGCCGATGCCGCCGCGACCCCAGGCCGCCGAGGACGCGTCGCGGTTCTGGATGCCGCCGTTGAAGTAGAACGTCGCATTCTCGCCGAACGGCAGCTCGCCGTTGAGGTAGAAGGTGCCGTTGCGCACCTTGCCATCGCCGATGATGCGGTGCGGATCGGCCTCGGTGGCGCGGTTGGAGCGGCCGCGGTCCTGGTACTCGGCGGTCAGCGCCAGTACGCCGTCGTTGCCGATGCCGAAGCCGCAGTAGCCCGAACCGGTCCAGTTCTCGCCATCGCCGCGCGAGTACTGGCCGTAGCCCGCCACCACTTCGCAGCCCTTGCTGCGCTTGAGCGAGAGGTTGATGACGCCGGCGATGGCATCGGAGCCGTACTGCGCCGCGGCACCGTCGCGCAGGATTTCGACCTGGTCGAGCGCCAGCAGCGGGATGGTGTTGAGGTCGGCACCGGTGGCACCGCGATTGCGCACGCCGAAGATGTTGACCAGTGCCGCCGTGTGCAGGCGCTTGCCGTTCACCAGCACCAGGGTCTGGTCCGAACCCAGACCGCGCAGCGCGGCGTTCTCCACCGAGTCGGTGTTGTCGGCACCGGTCTGGCGGCCGGCGGTGAACGAGGGCGAGGCGTACTGCAGGTATTCGGTCAGATCGAACTTGCCCCCTTGCGTGGCGGCTGCCTGCATCGGCAGGACGTCAATGGGAACCGGCGTATCCGTATCCGAACTGCGATCGTGACGACGCGAGCCCAGCACCGTGACGGCGTCCAGGCGCTGTGCCTCGGTGGCGGTGGAGCCGGCCGCGCCCTGTCCTGCCGCAGCGGCAGGAGTGACCGCACCCGGCATCGCGACCAGCGCCATCAGAACGGCGACATACAACGCATTGCGATGGGTCGAACTGAACATGGAATCCCCTTGCCGTGATTGGTTAACAAAACGTTGCCGAGTGTATCGAACTCGACGGTCGCTGTGTCCGGCTCTCCCATTGCGGTGCTTGACCTGGATCAGGCGCGGTGAGGGCCCGGTCCCGCCGTGCCCTCAGGACGTTCGCGGCAGGCAGCCCAGCGCCGCAAGCGCATCGTGCAGCGCGGGCAGCTGCATCAGCCAGGGCGCGGCCAAGGTGGTCAGTCCGGCCAGCAGCATCAGCACACCGGCGAGGCGGCGCTGGCCCGGTCGCGCCACCCAGCGCGCGCCGCTGTAGCTCAGCGGCAGCATGGCTGGCAGCGTGCCCAGCCCGAACGCCGCCATGATCGCGCCGCCGCCCGGCGCGGTGGCCTGCAGCCAGGCGACCGTGAGCAGGGTTCCGGAGAGGCCACAAGGCATCCAGCCCCAGATCATTCCCAGGCCGAAGCGGCGCGGGAAAGTGTTCGCCGGCAGCAGGCGCGCCTGCAGCGGCCGCACCATCGACCAGAGCACTTCACCAGCCGCCCCCAGGACGCGAAACCGCCCGGCCAGCCCGAGCGCGCGCAGCGCGATCAGGATCAGCACCAGCCCCGCCAGCGCGCGCAGGGCGAACATCAGCGATTCGGCGCGGAACAGCGCCACCAGCCCATGCCCGAAGCCGCCCACGATGATGCCGGCCAGCACATAGCCGCTGACCCGGCCGAGGTTGGTGGTCAGCGCCACCCGCCAGGCGGTTTTCCGATCCGCGCCGAAGGGCGCGAAGCCGGTGGCGATGCCGCCGCACATGGCCACGCAGTGCACGCTTCCGATCAGGCCGGCGAGCAGCGCGGCACCCAGCGCGACAAGGTCAATCGGCATCGCGGCCGTCCGGGTCGCGCACATTCGCCGCTGCGTCCCGCGACGGCGCCGCCGCATCCGCCGCCTGCGATGGCTGCACGGCCTGGGCGGCCGGCGCATCCTCGACCAGGATGTCCAGCGCCGGGGTTTCCAGATCGTCGAACTGCCCGCGCCGCACCGCCCAGACGAAGGCCCAGATCGCAATGCCGAGCAGTACCACGCTGATCGGGACGAGCGCGAGCAGGATGTTCATGCCGCGGACCGGGCTGCAGCGGCGACATCGGGCCGCATCGCCGGCTCACGCCGCACCAGGCGCAGGGCGTTCAGCGTCACGATCAGCGAGGAGCCGGCCATGCCCAGCGCCGCCAGCCACGGCTCGATCCAGCCGGCCGCGGCAAACGGCAGCGCAATGAGGTTGTAGCCCAGCGCCCAGGCCAGGTTCTGCCGCAGCGTCACGCGCGCGCGGCGCGCCAGCGCGATCGCCTGCGGCACGCGCGCGAGCTGCTGCGCCGTCAGCACCACGTCGGCCGCCCCGTGGGCAAGCGCCGCACCACCGTGCATGGCGATCGAGACGTCCGCGCCGGCCAGCACCGGCGCATCGTTGATGCCGTCGCCCACCATGAGCACGACGCGGCCCTCGCGCTGCAGGGCGCGGATGCGTTCGAGCTTCTGCTCCGGGGTACGGCGCGCGCTGTGGCGCGAGATGCCCAGCGCGCTGGCGGCCTCCGCCACGGCGGCTTCGCCATCGCCGCTCAGAAGCTCGCATTCCAGCCCGAGCACGCGGCAGGCGGACACGGCCTCGGCGGCATCCGGACGCAGCGCGTCGCGGATCGCGAAGCGGGCAAACGCGGTTTCACCGTCACCCAGCCAGAGCGCGCCGTCGTCGGGGCGACTGGCAGCGAACGCGGCATGGCCGAGCCGCCAGCGCCGGTCACCGGCATGCGCTTCGACGCCGAAGCCGGGTATGTGCTCGATGCGTGCGCTCTCCGTACGCAGCAACATCGACTCCTCGATCAGGGTTTCCTCACCGTCGTTCCCGTGCCGGCCGGGATCCATCCGGCTTTCAACAGCAGAATCAAACGGACTCCCGGCCTGCACCGGGATGACGGAGCGGGGCGTGCCCTGGTTCTCCGGCGATTCCCGGACAAACACGCGCGCCAGCGGATGCCGGCTGTCGCGCTCCAGCGCCCGCGCGATGCGCAGCGCCTCGGCGCGGGTGATGCCACCGAAGGTCTCCACCGCGCGCAGGCTCGGCTCACCCAGACTCAGGGTGCCGGTCTTGTCGAACACCACGGTGTCCACGCGCGCCAAGACGTCGAGCGCGTCCGGACGCATCGCCAGCACGCCGATCCGCGCCAGCGCGGTGTGGGCGCTGGCGATGGCGGTGGGAATGGCCAGTGACAGCGCGCAGGGGCAGGCCACCACCAGCACCGCAAGCGTAACCTCGAAGGCGCGCGAAGGATCGTGCTTCAGCCACCACAGGCAGGTGAGTGCGGCGGCGGCGAACAGCGCCAGCACGAAGCGCGTGGCCACCGCGTCCGCCAGTCGCGCCGCGGCGGGGCGCTCATTCTGGGCGCGCTCGATCAGGCGGGAAAGTTGCGAAAGCCAGGTGTCCTGCCCGGTGCGCGTCACGCGCAGGCGCGCCACGCTGCCGACCACGATGCTTCCGGCGCGCAACTCCTCGCCTTCAGCGCGCGACACCGGCTCGGCTTCCCCGGTCAGGAGCGATTCGTCCACCGCGGCCGCGGCCAGCGCGAGGCCATCGGCAGGCACGGCTTCGCCCGGCGGCACCCGCACCACATCGCCCGGCGACAGCGTGGCGACGGGAACCTGCGCAGCGCAGCCATCGCCGTCCTCACGCCACGCGAACGCCGGCCGCGCGCGCGCCAGCGTATCGACGTGATCGGTGGCGCGCGCGCGCGCCGCCGCTTCGATCTGGCGCGCGATCAGGAGGAAAAGCACGAACATCACTGCGGCATCGAACCATACGTGCGTGCCGCCGCGCAGGGTCTCGAACAGGCTGGCGAAATAGGCCAGCAGCACCGAGGTGGCCACCAGCGTATCCATGCCGAAGCGGCGCAGCCGCAGCTCGTTCCACATCCCGGCGATGAAGGGCCAGCCCGAATAGAACACCACCGGCGTGGCCAGCAGGAAGGTGACCCAGCGCAGGAAGTCGCGCAGCGGGATCGACATTTCCCGCGCGGTGTCCAGGTACAGCGCCTCGGCGAACATCATCGCCTGCATCGCTCCCAGGCCGGCCACGCCCAGGCGCAGGATCGCGCTGCGGCGCTCGCGCCGGCGCGCATCTTCGCGCGCCTGTCCGGGCGAAAGATGGGCGCGGTAGCCGAGCGCCGACAGGTCGCCAAGCACCTGCGACAGGCGCATGGCCGAGGCATCCCAGGTGATGCGGATGCGCCCGGTCACCGCATTGGCAACGACCTCGCGCACGCCGGCGCGGCGGCGCAGGGCGCGATCGATCAGCCAGGCACAGGCGGCGCAGCGCATGCCATCGGTCAGCACCGTGATCTGGCTGCCCTCCGACACGCTGCGCACGTGTTCGGCCTGCACCTCGGGGCGATCCCACAGCGAAAGGTCGGCGTCGCTGTCATCGACCCGCGCGCCCTGCGCCTGGCGCAGGCGGTAGTAATCGGCCAGACCGGCGGTGGCGATCCATTCGGCCGCGCCGGCGCAGCCGCGGCAACAGAAGTCGTGCTCGGCATCGGCGATCCACGAGGCGATGGCCTCGGCACCCAGGGGTTCGCCGCAGTGGAAGCAGCCCGCTTCCACGCTGCGGGTTTGGCCGACTTCCATCACGCAGGCAGTCAATGCCCCTCCGAGAACTGCGGTGCCAGCGCGATCGCGGCGCGTCCGGCCTCGAAGCGCCCGGCGATCCGCCAGGCACCGTCATCGGCCGACACCAGCACCGTCCAAACCGCCGGCAGCGGCAGCGGCACGCGCCCGAGGAAGCGCTCGCCGCTGCGGGTGAGCGTCAGATGGCGATCCTGCGCCGCCCGGCTGGGGTGGATCAGCGCCAGCCGCAACCGTACCGCGGATTCCGGCAGCGGATCGATGCCGACGTCGACCGCCCCGGTCGCCGGATCGATGGACAGCGTGCCGCGCATGCCCAAGGCAATGGCGGCGCGATCGGCGCGCAGGTCTTCCACCTGGATCTGCGCGGTGCGCCTGACGTCGACGGGCAGCGCCTCGTCCGCGCCCACGTGCACGGAGATGGCCACCAGCACCAGGCTGGCTGTGACCATCACGGCGGGAATGCCCGCCACCAGCCACATCATGGGTTCGCGATACCAGGGTGACGCGGTGCGTGCGGAGTCGGTCACGGCGCTCACCTCGCCGGGCCGAAGAAAGCCGCTTCTTCGCTGATCCGGATCGGCTTGCCCTGCGACTCGCCCTCGATCACGAACTCGACCGTGGTGCGACCGCGCACCGCGCCCAGCGGGGCGCTCAGCGTCACCGGCAGGTTGACGACTTCCTGCGCCGGAATCTCGACCACCCGCGGCGCATCCGCCAGGCTCACGCCCGCGTCGCTTTCCACGCTCACCCGATAGGTCGCGGCACGCTCGGTCTTGTTGATCAGCTTGACCCCGTAGCCGTTTTCGATCGTGCCCTGCGCGGTCTCGCGATACAGCGCATTGCGGTCGCGCAGCACTTCGACCGTGACCGGCGAACGCGAGGTCACGCCCACGCCCCAGCCGACCAGGAGCATGAGCAGCAGCAGGCCGTACACCCAGATGCGCGGGCGCAGGATGCGGGTGGGCTTGCCTTCGAGCGCGTTCTGGGTGGTGAAGCGGATCAGGCCGCGCGGGTAGCCGGTCTTGTCCATCACTTCGTTGCAGGCATCCACGCACGCCCCGCAGGCGATGCATTCGTACTGCAGCCCGTTGCGGATGTCGATGCCGACCGGGCAGACCTGCACGCACAGCGAGCAGTCGATGCAGTCGCCCAGCAGCGTCTTGTCGAGGCTGGCCTTTTCGTACAGCGCCCGGCCCAGCTCATCGCTGTTGCCCCAGTCATCGACCAGGCCGGTGGTCACGCGCGCGTCGACCGCGCGCGAGGCGGCGCTCTGATGCCGGGCCGCGTACAGCAGCGCCGAGTCGGCTTGCTCGAGGCTCAGCGGCGAGCGCCCGCGCGCTTCTGCCGAATCCAGCGTTCCGCGCTTGCGCGGCCCGCGCGGCTCGCCGCGCGCGGCGTCGTAGCTGATGATGAGCGTGTTGCGGTCGAACATCGCGCTCTGGAAGCGTGCGTAGGGGCACATGTACTTGCAGACCTGCTCGCGCAGCACGCCCGCATTGCCCCAGGTGGCGATGGAATAGAACAGCACCCAGAAGATTTCCCAGCCGGTCCAGGCGAACGGCCAGGTGCGCAGCGCCAGTTCCTTGATCGGGGTAAAGAAGCCGACAAAGGTGAAGCCGGTCCACAGCGCGAACACGATCCAGGCCGCGTGGCGGCTGCCGCGCTTGAGGATCTTCTCGCGCGTCCAGGGCGACTTGTCCAGGCGCAGGCGCGCGCTGCGGTCGCCCTCGAACAGCTGCTCCATCCCGATGAACACTTCCGTCCACACCGTCTGCGGGCAGGCGAAGCCGCACCACAGCCGCCCGGCCAGCGCGGTGAAGAAGAACAGGCTCATCCCGGCGATGATCAGCAGCACGGCGAGGAAGATGAAGTCCTGCGGCCAGAACGCCAAACCGAATACGTAGAAGCGTCGCGCCGGCAGATCGAACAGCACCGCCTGGTGGCCGTCCCAGGTCAACCATGGGAATACGTAGAACATGCCCAACAGCACGATCGTGGCGAGCTTGCGAAGGCGCTGGTAGCGCCCGTCGATCTCGCGCGACTGGATCTTGGGCTCGGCGACGTAGAGCGCGGTATCTACGCTGACAGGGATTTCCTTTTTCACTGCGGGGGCCGACAAGATCGCGGCCCTGCTCCTTTACGATCTTGGCAAGGGTCGGTTGAAGCGGATGCGCGGGTGCAGCAGCAGCCAGGTGAACAGGCTCGAACTGGCGGTCGCGATCCAGAACATGAAGAACCCGACCGAATAGCCAAACTCGCGCGGAATGTCGAGTTCCGGAAAGGTCATGTCACGCAGCGCCAGCGGATCGACGAAGGCAAAGAACACCATCGTCATCACGCAGGCCGAAAAGAAGCTCGGCCAGGCGATGGCTCCCACGCGCTGCACCAGTGGCAGCGCGCAGGGATAGTTGGGCTGGACCGGCTCGGTGCCTGACATCACTGCGCCCCGCCGCCGTGCGACTGGGCCCAGACCCATGCCGCGACCACGCGCGCGCGGGTCTCGCCGATGATCGGCTCGTGCGCCGGCATGGCGCCGTTGTGGCCCTTCAGCACCGCATCGCGGATCGTGCCGAAGTCGCCGCCGTAGAGCCAGATGTCGTCGCTGAGGTTGGGGGCACCGAGCAGCGGATTGCCGCCGCCGTCCGCGCCGTGGCAGGCGACGCAGACCATGTCGAACTTCGGCTTGCCGGCCGCCGCCATGGCGGCGTCCACGCGCTGGCCGGAGAGCGACTGCACGTAAACCGCCACCTCGCCGGCACCTTTCTCGCCGCCCACCACGTCGCCGAACGGCGGCATCACCGCCTGGCGGCCATGTCGCACCGTGGTGAGGATGTCGTCGGGCGAGCCGCCCCATTGCCAGTCGTCATCGGTCAGGTTCGGAAAGCCGCGCGCCCCCTTGGCGTCCGAGCCGTGGCAGGTGGCACAGGTGTTGGCGAATATCTTGCGGCCCAGCGGAATCGCCTCGGGATCCCTGGCGATCTCGTCGATCGGCAGGCCCTCGTAGCGCGCGAACGTGGCATCCAGCACCGCGCGCGCCTTGGCGGCATCGGCGTCGTGTTCACCCACCGAGGTCCAGCCGAGAGTGCCCACGAACGAGCCGAAGCCCGGGTACAGGACCAGATAGCCGATGGAAAACACGATGGTGATGTAGAACAGGTTGATCCACCAGCGTGGCAACGGTTTGTTGTATTCGGTGATATCGCCGTCCCAGACGTGCCCGGTCTCGTCCGGAGCCGGATCGCCGGGCCGCAGCGACGAGGTGCGCCACAGCAGCCAGACGCAGCCGCCGACGTTCAGGACGATCAGCGCGATGACATACAGCGACCAGCCGGCGCTCATGGGCCTTCTCCCTTCACGATCTCGTCTTCCAGCGGCAGGTGCGCCGCCTCCTCAAAATCCGCGTTGCGCCGTGAACTCCAGGCCCAGAAGCAGCCGTAGAGGAACAGCACCAGCAGCACCACGGTGACGATTCCGGTCACGGTGCCGCTGCTCATGGCGCGGCTCCGGCGGCCGCATCGACGCCGGGGCGCGGCGCATGCCGTCCCAGACCCTGCAGATAGGCGACCAGCGCGTCGAGCTCGGTCTTGCCCTCGACCGCGGTGGCGACGCCCGCGAGGTCTTCGTCCGAATACGGGTCGCCAAGCTTGCGCAGGGCGGTGATCTTCCGGACCACCTCGTCGGCGCGGATCGTGCGCTCGGCCAGCCACGGATAGGACGGCATGTTGGACTGCGGCACCACGTCGCGCGGGTTCATCAGGTGCACGATGTGCCAGTCGTCCGAGTAGCGCCCGCCGACGCGCGCCAGATCCGGCCCGGTGCGCTTGGAGCCCCACTGGAACGGGCGGTCGTAGACCGATTCACCGGCCAGCGAATAGTGGCCGTAGCGCTCGGTTTCGAAGCGCAGGGTGCGCACCATCTGCGAGTGGCAGTTGTAGCAGCCTTCGCGCACATAGACGTCGCGCCCGGCCAGCTCCAGCGGCGGATAGGGCTTGACGCCCGGTGCCGGCTCCACGGCTTCGGCCTGGAACATGAGCGGGATGATTTCCGCCAGCCCGCCCAGGGAGATGGCGGCGGCGATCAGCACCGCCATCAGGCCCACGTTGCGCTCGATCTTGCCGTGTCCGGTGACTTTTTCCTGACTCATGATCGTCTCCTCAACCGTGCGCCGGGGCCGGAACCGCCACCGGCACGATCCTGTCGGTCATGCCGTAGGTCCTGATGACGTTCCACGCCATCAGCAGCATGCCGCTGAGCACCATCACCCCGCCCAGGAAGCGGAACAGGTAGTAGGGATAGGTGGCCGCGACCGATTCGACGAAGGTGTAGGTCAGGGTGCCGTCGTCGCCGGTGGCGCGCCACATCAGGCCCTGCATGACGCCGGCGATCCACATCGAGGCGATGTAGAACACCACGCCGATGGTATGCAGCCAGAAGTGTGCGTCGATCCACTTGACCGAATACATCTGCTGCAGGCCCAGCACGCGCGGATACAGCGCGTAGAGCGAGCCGATCGAGATCATCGCCACCCAGCCCAGGGTGCCGGCGTGCACGTGGCCCACGGTCCAGTCGGTGTAGTGGGAGAGCGAGTTGACCGTCTTGATCGAAAGCATCGGGCCTTCGAAGGTGGCGATCATGTAGAAGCTCAGCGACACGATCAGGAACTTCAGGATCGGATCGGTGCGCAGCTTGTACCAGACCCCCGAGAGCGTGAGGATGCCGTTCATCGCACCGCCCCACGAGGGTGCCAGCAGGATCAGCGAGAACACCATGCCCACCGACTGCACCCAGTCGGGCAACGAGGTGTACAGCAGGTGATGCGGGCCAGCCCACATGTAGATCGAGATCAGCGCCCAGAAGTGCACGATGGAAAGGCGATAGGAATAGATCGGCCGCTGCACCTGCTTGGGCACGAAGTAATACATCATCGCCAGATATCCCACGGTCAGCAGGAAGGCCACGCCGTTGTGGCCGTACCACCACTGCGCCATGGCGTCGACCGCGCCGCTGTAGACCGGATAGGACTTCCACAGCCCGGCCGGCATCACCAGGTTGTTGACGATGTGCAGCAGCGCCACGGCGATCACGTAGGCACCGTAGAACCAGTTGGCCACGTAGATGTGCTTGACCCGGCGCTTGACGATGGTGCCGAAGAACAGCCAGCCGTAGGCCACCCAGACCACCGTGACGAGGATGTCCAGCGGCCACTCCAGCTCGGCGTACTCCTTGCTCTGGGTGATGCCCAGTGGCAGGGTGATGGCCGCGCCGACCATTGCGGCCTGCCAGCCCCAGAACACGAAGCTGGCGAGCCGGTCGGAAATCAGGCGCACGTGGCAGGTGCGCTGCACCACGTACAGCGAGGTGGCGAACAGCACCGAGCCGCCGAAGGCGAAGATCATGCCGTTGGTGTGCAGCGGGCGCAGACGGCCGTAGCCGAGCCAGGCGATGCCGTCGGTCATCTCGGGCCAGTAGAGCTGGGCAGCGATGATGACCCCCACCAGCATCCCGACGATGCCCCAGATCACGGTTGCAGCCGCGAACTGGCGCACCACCTTGTCGTTGTAGGTTTCATTGAGCGTTGTCGAAGACATGTTCGGCCTCGATGCAGGGACGGGGCATGGTGTGCCGTGGCAGGGGCGGCGCGCTTGACCTGAGTCAAATACCCGCGAAAGCGGCGCAGTTTACCGGATGCGATCGGCAACCTCACCCGTCCCAGGCCCGCTCGGATGGGGTATCCTCGGACCCGGTGCGCCGGGCCCGCGCGGGCCCGGACCCAACAGCGGGAGGGCGGTCCATGCGTACTGTGCGGCAACTTCTGGAGTCCAAGTCTCCGGACATCCACTCCATCTCACCCGACGTCCCGGTGATCGACGCCATCCGTCTGATGGCCGAGAAGGGCGTCGGCGCGGTGCTGGTCATGCAGGGTGAAGCGCTGATCGGCATCCTTTCCGAGCGCGACTACGCGCGCAAGATCGTGCTGGCCGGCCTGTCCTCGAAGCAAACGCCGGTACGCGACATCATGACCAGCAAGCTGATCACGGTATCGCCCGACGACGATGCGCAGACGTGCATGCAGACCGTGACCCGAAACCGCATCCGCCACCTGCCGGTGGTCGAGAACGGCCGGGTGCAGGGCGTCATCTCCATCGGCGACCTGCTCGCCGCAGTGATCGAGCAGCAACAGCACGAGCTGGACCAGTTGCAGCGCTACATCACCGGCTGAGCCGACGCCCCGGCATCAGCCTGCTGCCGATGGCGCAGCGTAAGCCGTCTCGCGCGTGGCGCGGAACGCCACCGCGGGCGCGCGCTCCTGCGCCAGCTGCAGGTTGACCCGCGTCGGTGCCAGATAGACGAGCTGGTCGGCGGCGTCCAGCGCGAGGTTCATCGCGTTCTTCTCGCGGAACTCCTCCAGCTTCTTCGCGTCCTGGCAGTAGACCCAGCGCGCGGTCGCCACGGAGACCGGCTCGAACACCGCCTCCACGCCGTACTCGTCCTTGAGCCGATAGGCCGCCACGTCGAACTGCAGGGTGCCGACCGCGCCCAGGATCAGGTCGTTGCTCATCAGCGGGCGGAAAAACTGCGTGGCCCCCTCCTCCGAGAGCTGCGTCAGCCCCTTCTGCAGCTGCTTGAGCTTGAGCGGATCCTTCAGGCGCGCGCGGCGAAACAGTTCGGGGGCGAAGTTGGGGATGCCGGTGAAGGTCAGCGGCTCGCCTTCGCTGAAGCTGTCGCCGATGGCGATGGTGCCGTGGTTGTGGATGCCGATCACATCGCCCGGCCAGGCTTCGACGGCCAGCTCCCGATCCGAGGCCAGGAAGGTCAGCGCGTTGGCGAGCTTCATTTCCTTGCCGCTGCGCACGTGCAGGGTCTTGATGCCGGGCTCGAAACGCCCCGAGCACACCCGCATGAAGGCCACCCGGTCGCGGTGCTTGGGGTCCATGTTGGCCTGGATCTTGAAGACGAAACCGGTGAGCCGCGGCTCCGCCGGATCGACGATCCGGGTGGTGGTGGCGCGCGGCTGCGGTGCCGGCGCGTGCTCGATGAAGAAGTCCAGCAGGAGTTGCACGCCGAAGTTGTTGATTCCAGAGCCGAAGAACACCGGTGTCTGGCGTCCGGCGAGGTACTCGTCCAGATCGAACGGATGGCTGGCCCCCTGCACCAGCTCCAGTTCGTCGCGAAGATCGGCCAGCATGGATTCGCCGATGCGCTCGGCCAGCCCGGGCGCGTCGAGCGACGGAAAAATGGTCGAATCCTGCCGGGTGAAGTTGCGCCCCGGCTCGTACAGGTGGACTTCCCCGGTGACCAGGTGCACCACGCCCTTGAGGCGCTTGCCCATGCCGATCGGCCAGGTCACCGGCGCGCACTGGATGCCCAGCACGCTTTCCACCTCGTCGAGCAGCTCGATCGGCTCGCGGCCCTCGCGGTCGAGCTTGTTGATGAAGGTCATGATCGGCGTGTCGCGCAGCCGGCAGACCTCCATCAGCTTGATGGTGCGCTCCTCCACGCCCTTGGCCACGTCGATCACCATCAGCGCCGAATCCACCGCGGTCAGCACGCGGTAGGTGTCCTCGCCGAAGTCGGCGTGGCCGGGGGTGTCGAGCAGATTCACGATGCAGTCTCCGTAGGGGAACTGCATCACCGAACTGGTGACCGAGATGCCGCGCTCCTGCTCCAGCGCCATCCAGTCGGACGTGGCGTGGCGCGCGGCCTTGCGGCCCTTGACCGAACCGGCCATCTGGATCGCGCCGCCGAACAGCAGCAGCTTCTCGGTCAGCGTGGTCTTGCCCGCGTCGGGGTGGGAAATGATGGCGAAGGTGCGCCGGCGGCGCGCCTGCAGGGAAACGTCGGACATGGGGAAAGACGCCCGGCCGGGCGCGCAGGTCGATGAGGAAGGCGGTGATTATAGTCCTGCCTTCACGCGTTCCAGGCCACGACGAGCCGCCGTGCAGCCTCAAGTCAGTAAGGCCCCCTGTCTGCCGGACGCCGATTTCATCACCCCGCCGCCTCGCATCCAGCCAACCGCGAAGGCGCGGTCGATGCGCCCGGCCGCGCGTGGCGACACCTGTGGCAGGATGCGGCATCGCATCGGGAGTACGCACGTGCAGGACGCGACGCTGAAGCTGGAGAATGACGCGGAATCGGCGCTGCTTCCCGCGCAGGTCGGCCCCTACAGAATCATCGGCTTGCTTGGCGAAGGCGGCATGGGCCGGGTCTACCTGGCCCGCGAGAACCACCCGCCGCGCGAAGTGGCGCTCAAGGTGGTGCGCGGGCTGTCCGGCAACGCGCTGGCGCGCTTCCGGCGCGAGATCGAACTTCTTGCCCAGCTCGAACACCCGGGAATCGCGCGGCTCTATGCTGCCGGCCAGGACATCATCGCCGGCATCCCGATGCCCTGGCTCGCGCTGGAGTTGATCCGCGGCCAGGACCTGCGCGCCTGGGCCGAGCGCACCCGCCCCGACCTCACCGCCCGCGTGCGTCTCCTGATCGCGATCTGCCGCGCCGTCGAGCATGCGCACGCACGCGGCGTGGTGCACCGCGATCTCAAGCCCGGCAACATCATGGTGGACGTCGGCGGACAGCCGAAGGTCCTCGACTTCGGCGTGGCGCGGCTGCGCGACGCCGACGAGGAGATGACCCAGGCCGGACAGGTGCTGGGCACGGTGCCCTACATGAGCCCGGAGCAACTCGCCGGACACAATACCCGGGTCGACGCACGCAGCGACGTCTACGCGCTGGGCGTGATCGCCTACGAGCTGATCGGCGGCAGCCTGCCGCATCCGCGCCTGAGCACCTCCACCCTGTTCGAGGCTATCGACATCGTCCGTCGCGAAGAGCCCGCGCGCCTGCGCCGGTTGGCTCCGCAGGCGCGCGGCGATCTGGACAAGGTGGTGATGAAGGCGCTGGCCAGCGAGCCATCCCGGCGCTATGCAAGCGCCGGCGGGCTTGCGGACGACCTGCAGCGCATCCTCGGCCACCGTCCGGTGCTGGCGCGCGCCCCGACTCTCGCTTACCGCGCAAGTCGTTTCGTGCGCCGTCACCGCGTGCTCACCGTCGCCGCCGGCATCGTGTTCGTGGCGCTGGCAACCGCCACCCTGGTGAGCACGCTGGCGGCCCGGCATGCCCGTGCGGCGCTGGCCGAAGCCCAGGCACGCACCGCAGAACTGTCCGCGGTCAACCAGTTCGTCGAGCAGATGCTGACCCAGGCGGACCCGGAGCTGGAAGGTTCGCCCGACATGCCGCTGCGCCAGGTTCTGAGCGGTGCCGCGCAGACGCTGGACGCTCCCGGTACGCCGCCGCGCACGGCCGGCCAGGTTGCACTCCTGCTCGGTCGCACCTGGAGTGCTCTGGGCGAAAGCGCCACCGCGCAGGGATTTTTCGATCGCGCGCAGGACTTGCTGGATCGCGGATTCGGGCCGGACAGCCCGGAATCGGCCGAAGCGCGCTTCGCTCGCGTACAGGACTTCGCCCGCAGCGGCGAGCCATCCGACGCGATCGACCAAGCGCTGGCGCTGGAAGAAGCGCTGGCGCACATCGACGCGGAGTGGGCACGCCACCTGGCGCTGCGCGTGCGCCTGGTTCGGGCCGAGGCGCTGGAAGAAACCGGCAGCGTTGAAGCCGCCATCGCGCTCGACCGCGCCCTGCTGGCCGCCCCCCTGCTGCCGCAGCTTCCCGATGCCGCCGTGGTCACCGACGTGCTGCGCCACAACCTTGCCTATGCGTTGCTGCACAGCAACGGATTCACGGAGGCGGAAGCCCTGATCCGCCAAGTGCTCGATTCGGAAACCGCGCGCCTGGGTCCTGATCACCCGCAAACGCTCTACACCCGCAAGGTGCTGGGCCAGGCCCTGCACCGCCAGGGGCGTCTGGAAGAGGCCTCGCAGTGGTACGCCGAGGTCTACGCCCGACGCCGCGAGCGCTACGGCGACAATCACCCGCTCACGCTCGGCGCGGGTACCCAGTTGGCGGCCGCCTACAACACCCTCGATCGCCCCGCAGAAGCCGAGCCGCTGCTTCGTCGCGCGCTTGACAGCCGCATAGCGCGCGGCGAGGGCGACACGCGCGATGCGCTGATCGACCGGGTGATGCTCGTCACCACGCTCGACAAGCTCGGGCAGTCGGAGCGCGCGCTGGCGCTGGCTGACGAGGTGATCGCAATGGAGCACGGCACGCCGAATCGGGACACCCTGGCAGCCCGCAACGCGCGCGCCATGCTGCTGCTGAAGGCTGGCCGGATCGCCGAATCGCGCGCCGGCTTCGGCGAGCTCCTGCGGCTGGCACCGGACGTCGTCGGCCCCAATTTTCCGAACTGGCCGGTGTTCCTTTCCAACGCCGCCGCCGCCGACCTTGCGGCAGGCGACGCGCGCGCCGCGCATGAAAAGCTCGAACCGGCGCTGGTCCTACTCCAAGCCAACCAGGGACCGAACCATCCGCGCACCCGCGAAGCCATCGAGCGCCTGATCGATGCTTCATCGCGGCTGGGATTGGGTGCCGAAGTGGAAGCGCTGCGCGCGCGGCTCCCGCCCGATGCGCCGTGACGCCAGCGGTCAGCCCGTCACGAATCCCTCGCCCACCGCATCCGGCCCCGCCGCTTCGCGCCGCACCGCGCTGACCCGCGCCAGCGCCGGCCCCTGCCAGAGCCATGCCTCCAGGGCATCGAGCGCGGCTTCGGGGCCGGCCGCCAGCACTTCCACCCGACCATCGGCCAGATTGCGCGCATGGCCGCAAAGACCCAGGGACAGCGCCTTGTCGCGGGTGGTGGCGCGATAGAACACGCCCTGCACCCGGCCTTCCACGAAGAAGCGCGCGGCCGTCATCGGGCGGATGCGTCGGCCGCGATGGCCTCGGCCAGCTCGTGCCCGGTCACCGGCCCGAGGAAGCGCTTGGCCACCCGCCCGTCGGGCGCGATCAGCCAGGTCATCGGCAAACCGCGCGGCGCGGGAAAATCCGCCGGCGGCTCGAACACATCGACGATCGCGATCGGATAGCTCACGGGATGCTCGGCCAGAAAGGCGCGCATCTCCTCCGGCGCGATGTCCTCGTAGGCCAGTCCGATCACCGTCACGTCGGTACGGGAAGTGGCAAAAGCGTCGAGATCCGGCATTTCCTTGAGGCAGGGACTGCACCAGGTCGCCCAGTAGTTCACCACGACCCAGCGATCGCGCTGCTGCGACAGATCGAAAGTGTCGCCATCGAGGGTGGCGATGCGAAGCTCGGGAACCGCGCCATCCTGCGCCACTTCGCTGGCGATCGCGCCCACGGCCGCGAGTCCGGATATCGCAAGGACCAGCCCGAAAAACCACGCCTTCATGTCATTCCTCCAATCCGTTCAGAATCTGCGCCACGCTGCGCCGCATCCGCTCGCGCAGCGGCGCGCGCAGCGCCTCCAGCTCGGCGGCCGCGCGCCGCCCGCTGGCGTCGCCACCGTCAGGCAAGGGAGCCTGCGTCAGCGGGATGCGCAGCGCGGCGCTTTCGTAGAGTTCGGCCAGCGGCAGGTGATTGAGGTCGCGCACCAGCGCATAGCCGCCGTCGTCCAGCCGCTGGATCACGCGCGCCTCGGAAAGCGCGGCCAGCAGGTGCATGAGGACATCGTCGCTGATCGACGGCTCAAGCTGCTGCAGGTGCGCCGTGTGCAGGCTGCTGCCGGTGCCCTGTGCCTGCGAAAAGCGCCCCAGCAGGCGCAGCAGGCCGTACAGCTCGAATCCCGCCGGCAGGCGCTGCTGCGCCGGCTGGTATCGAAACGCCGACAGCGACGCCGCCAGCGACGCGCCCAGCAGCACCACCACCCAGGAAACGTAGAGCCAGATCAGGAAAATCGGGACCACCGCGATCGCGCCGTACAGCGCCTGGTAGTTGGCGCGGGTGAGGTAGAGCGCGAAGCCCCACTTCGCCAGCTCGAACAGCAGCGTCGCCAGCGCGCCGGCGATGAGAGTGTGGCGGAATACCACGGTGCGGTTGGGAATCAGCCGATAGGCCAGGGTGAAGGTCAGCAGCTCCAGTCCCACCGGCAACACCCGCAGCAGGATCCCGTGCTGCGCCTCGTCGGCGAGCAGCGGCAGCGAGGTCAGATACGACGACACCGCGAAGCTGGCCACCGCCAGCAGCGGCAGGAGCGTCATCGCGGCCCAATAGATCAGCAGGCGCGAGAGCGCCCGCCGCGGCGCGCTGACGCGCCAGATGCGGTTGAAGGTGTCCTCGATGCGCGACAGCGTCAACAGCGCCGTCAGCAGCACCGTGATCGCACCCACGGCCGACAGCGTGCGGGCATTGCCGGCCGCTTCGGCAAGAAAGCTCGCCACGCTGTCGGCCGCTGTCGGCATGAAATTGGCGAAGATGAAGCGGGTGAGGTCTTCCACCCAGTTCTCGTAGATGGGGAACATCGAAACGATGCCGAACACCACCGCCGCCAGCGGCACCGCGGCGAACAGGGTCGCGTAGGCGAGCGTGGCGGCGGAATCGAAGCAGCGGTCCTCGATGAAGCGCCGCGCCAGGAAGCGCAGGAACGATCGCACCCGCTCGCGGTGCGGGTCGATCCATCCGAAGAGGTTGGGCAAGCCGGCCATGGACGGGAAGATACCGGGAAGAGGCGGTTGCAGCGTAGCCCTGCCGGGCCGGTCCGGGGGAGCCGGCATGACCTTCCGGCCAGGAGCCTGCGCGGTAGAAGCGTTCGAGGCGAGAAGCATCCTGTGCGAGGACAGTTTTTTGTTGCCGCCGTCCATGGCGGCAACCCTTCGGGCCATCGCTGCGCGATGTCAAAAACTTGCTCCAGGCAGTTTTTTGACGGTTTGCAGGCCTGTAGCAGCGCTACAGGTCAAGAAGCGGCGGAAAAATGGACCGCACAGGGGGCTTCGCAGACCGGACAGTCTTCTGCCGCGCAGGCTCCCAGGGCGCGACTTCCGCAGGCCGGGCCGTTAGGCTTTGCGTTTTCCTTCCGGCAGCCCGCCCATGCTCGACGCCCCCCTTCCCCACGCCGCGCGTGTCGCCCTCCTCCGCCGGCGCGGCCCGGATCGCGCATGCAGGCCGGCGCCGTGAGCCGGCGCGCGCTGGCCGCGGCGTGCATCGTGGCGCTGTTCGCGCTGGCGCTGTTCTGGCAGCTGTGGTGGTTCGTTCCCGCGCGCGTGCCCGCATGGCTCGCCGCCGCGATCCACGCCGCGCCGATGCTGCCGGCGCTGGTCCTGCTCCTGCTGCGCCGACGCAGTGCGGCCTTCTGGGGCGGCCTGGGCGCGCTCTTCACCTTCAGCCACGGCGTCTCCGAAGCATGGGCCGATGCAGAGGTGCGGGCGGCGGCACTCACCGAAGTCGCGCTGTCGGTCGCGCTGGTCGTCGCGGCCAGTTGGGGCGGCCTGCGGCAGCGGTTCGCGCGCCGTCGCGGTGTATGATTGGCGGTCGACATTTTCGCGCACGGTGAATCCCCATGGACCGGCTCTGCATCGTCACCACCGGCGGCACGATCGACAAGATCTACTTCGACGACAAATCCGACTACCAGATCGGCGAGCCGCAGATCGGCCGCATCCTGAATGAGCTGGGCGTGGCGTTTTCCTTCAGCGTGATTCCAATCCTGCGCAAGGACAGCCTGCACATCTCCGATGCCGACCGCGAGCTGCTGCGCGCCACCATCGCGGCGCAGGAGGCCGAGCGCGTACTGGTCACCCACGGCACCGACACCATGGTGGCCACGGCAAAGGTGCTGGCGACGATTCCCGGCAAGACCATCGTGCTGACCGGCGCGCTCAACCCGGCGCGCTTCCGCGGCTCGGACGCCGAGTTCAACATCGGCTGCGCGGTCGGCGCGGTGCAGTGCCTGCCGGCGGGCGTCTACATCGCCATGAACGGGCGCATCTGGGATCCCGCCCGGGTGCGCAAGAACGTGGCGGCCAACCGCTTCGAGGCCGCCGCAGACTGACGCCGCACCGCGCGACGGCCCGCTCCCGCGCAGATCCATGAAAAAGCCCCGGCGAACCGGGGCTTTTTCTTTCTTCATGCAGCCTCAGGCCGCCGCTTACGGCGTGTAGCTCGCCTTCAGCGTGACGCCCGAGTAGGCCTTGTAGCCGCGCAGCATGATGTAGTAGGTGCCGGTCGAAGGCGTGGTCGCCGAACACGACTCGCTGTTGCCGGCCCTGTAGGGGCGGCAGTCGTAGGTCGAGGTCGTCGGCTGGGCACCGAAGCGCACGTACATGTCCGCATCACCGGTGCCGCCCGAGATCGAGATGCTGAGGTTCTTCGCCCCGGCCGGAACCGCGATGGTCCAGTACTTGGTGCTGCTGGCCGCACCCGAGATGCCCGTCACCGCCACGTTGTTGGCCAGCGCGCCGCCGTTGGCATTGGCACCGCCGCCGCTGACCGTCACCGAGGCGCTCTTGCTGTGCGTGGCGCCCTTGTTGTCGGTGACCGTGAGGGTCACGGTGTAGGTGCCACCCGCCGCGTAGGTCTTGCTCGGATTGGTCGCCGTGGACGTGGTGCCGTCGCCGAAGTTCCAGCTGCGCGAGGCGATGGAACCGTCGCTGTCGGTCGAGGTGTCGGTGAAATTCACCGTCAGGCCGCTCACGCTGCTGGTGAAGTTCGCCACCGGCGGCACGTTGGGTGCCGTGGTCGCGTAGCTCGCCTTGAGCGTGACGCCGGTGAAGGCGCTGTAGCCGCGCAGCATGATGTGGTAGGTGCCGACGCCGGGCGTGGCGAAGGTGCAGGTCTCGACGTTGCCGGCCCGGTACGGACGGCAATCGTAGGCAGAGGTGGTGGGCTGCGAACCGAAGCGCACGTAGAGGTCCATGTCGCCGGTACCGCCCGAGGTCTCGACCACCAGGTTGCTGGCTCCCGACGGCACCGCGATGCTCCAGTACTGGGTGCTGCTGGTCGCGCCGGAGATGCCCGTGACCGGAACGCCGTTGGTCAACGCGCCGCCACCGGGGCTGCCGCCGCCGCTGACCGTCACCGAGGCGCTCTTGCTGTGCGTGGCACCCTTGTTGTCGGTGACCGTGAGGGTCACGGTGTAGGTGCCCGCCGCGGCATAGGTCTTGCTGGGATTGGCCGCGGTAGAGCTGGTGCCGTCGCCGAAGTTCCAGCTGCGCGAGGCGATGGAACCGTCGCTGTCGGTGGAGGTATCGGTAAACGTCACCGTCAGGCCGTTCACGCTGCTGGTGAAGTTCGCCACCGGCGGCACGTTGGCGGTGCTTCCCTTGACCGCCATGACCGCCGCGTAGGCGTCGACGATGCCCGCACCGCAGCCGCCCGAGCAGGTGCCGGGCATGGCGCGCGCGGTGCTCTTCAGGGTGCTCTCGATCTGCGCCGGCGTGAGCGTGGTGGGCGAGGCGCTGATCATCAGCGCGGCGACGCCAGCGACGTGCGGGGTGGCCATCGAGGTACCGTCGTAGAAGGCGTAGGTCTCGGCCACCGGCCCGTTGGTACCGCTGTTGAGCGTGGAAAGGATGCCCTTGGCGGTGGTGGCGGTCTGGCAGCCGGTGAGCGTGGAGTTCGGGACGCAGGTTTCGCCGCCCGGCGCGGTCACGTCGATCAGCGCACCGTAGTTCGAATACCAGGAGCGGTTGCCTTCCTTGTCGTTGGCCGCCACCGCGATCACGTTGTTGCAGTTGGCCGGCGAGGCACCGGACACGTTGACGTTGTCATTGCCCGCCGCGATGACCAGCACCGCGCCGCGCGACACCGCGCTGTTGATCGCATTCTGGGAGGTGGTGCCGCAGGAACCGCTGCCGCCCAGGCTCAGATTGATGACCTTGGCCGGGGTGGCGTTGGCGGGCACGCCGCTGACGCTGCCGCCCGAAGCCCAGATGATCGCATCGGAGATGTCCGAATCGTAGCCGCCGCCCTTGCCCAGCACGCGCACCGGCTGGATTTTGGCGTTGAAGGCGACGCCCGCGATGCCCTTGTTGTTGTTGGTGACCGCAGCAACGGTGCCGGCCACGTGGGTACCGTGCCAGCTCGACGGATAGCCGCCGGAGGCGTCACCCACGTCGGAGGGGTCGGAGTCGCGGCCATTGCCGTCACCGGCGACCGAAGCGGTGGAAATGAAATCGTAGCCGGCCACCACGTTGGCGTTGAGGTCGCTGTGGTTGGTGATGCCGGTATCCAGCACCGCGACCACGACGCCGCTGCCGGTGGAATGATCCCACGCGGCCGGCAGGTTCAGTCCGCCCACGCTTTCGAAGTAGTGCCACTGCTCGCCGTAGCGGGTGTCGTTGGGGACATACAGCGGCTGGTTGAGCCGATCGATTTCCACGTACTCCACGCCGCCCTGCTCGGCCAGCGCCTGCATGAACTTCAGCGCTTCCCCGGCATTGAGCTTGCGATTCACCATCAGCACTTCGCCGCCCACCGCCAGCTGGCGCAGGCTGGACACCTCGGCCCCGAGCCGGCTTCCCGCAAGGCTCAAGGCACTGGCGCGCAGCGCACCGGTCTGGCGTGCGCCCTGGTCCTGGAACTTGATGATGAAGCGGTCGTAGGTTTCGGCCTGGTCGATGGCCGATGCCTGCAGGCGCGCACCGGCGAAGGTGACATCGGCCTGCGCGAACGCGAGACCCGGCAGACTCAACGCCAGCGCGAGCGCCACGGCATTGGCCCGCAGCGAGCGGAAGTTGCATGTATTCACGTGTGATCCCCAAAGGTTGGAAAATGAAGGTGCCGGGAATGACATCCCTTTCATCCACCGGACAGGCTCCCCGTTTCGACCATCCGCCCATGCCGCTTCCTGCGGCCCGGCTTCCGCGGTTCCGCGCTCACTTCGATCAACCGTGAGCCGTTTGCCGAACCGTGGATATCTGCGAATGGCTGCGATCACCCCACTCCCCGGGAAACCGCGCCGCGGACCCTAGCAACGGGAAAAATGCGCTGTCAACCAAACCGTGAGCCGGCTCTCAGTCAGACCCGCAAAACCGCATGGCCATGCGGTTCCGTGCGCGCCATGCGAACAGGGGCTGGCGCATGATGCATCGCATCAATGCGCGAAGAATCGTCGCCGGAGGGCGGAATCTGACGCCCCGCGTCAGTCTGGACGTCCGCCGATCGTGCAACCGATCGGGCACGCCGCGGCGGGCGCGACCGCGGCAGACGGGGCGGCATCACGCCGATGCCGCGCAGCGCGACGGGCGCGCCGCGGGAAGACTCACCACATGCCCGTTTCCAGACGCGCCGCTTCGGACATCAGCGACTGGTTCCACGGTGGATCGAACACCACTTCCACGTCGGCCTCGACCACGGTAGGGATCATCTCCAGCTTGCCGCGCACGTCCTGGGCGAGGATTTCGCCCATGCCGCAGCCCGGCGCGGTCAGGGTGATCTTCACCTCGATCCGGCGCGTGCCGTCGTCGCCATGGATGACCTCGCAGCCGTACACCAGCCCCAGATCGACGATGTTGACCGGGATTTCCGGGTCGAAGCAGGTACGCATCTGTTCCCAGGCAAGGGCCTCGATGTCGGCGTCGGTGGCATCCTCCGGGACGCGCAGCGGCTCGGGTTTTTCCTTGCCGAGAGCATCCGCATCCTCCCCCGCGATGCGGAACAGGTTGCCTTCGACGAAGACGGTGAAGCTGCCGCCAAGCGCCTGGGTGATATAGCCGACGGCACCCGCCGGCAGGGTGACCTCGTCGCCCTGGGGAACCATTACGGCCTGGCAATCGCGTTCGAACGTCACCGGCTCACTGCTGCGGCTGTACATGTGTTGGCCATTTCGCTGAAAAGATGGTCCAGGGCCGGTTGCCGCGTCCTGCGGATCAGGTCGCGGCAACGCCGGTCGGACAACTCGCTATTCTACTGCACCCCGTCCGCATCACCGAGTCCGGAGCTTCCACGTGCGATATGCCCTGCTTGCCGCCGCCACGGCGCTGCTCGCCATTGCCGGCATGAGCGCCATCTGGAGCGCGGTGGCGCTGGTGCTGAAATCGCCCTGCGGATGGATGGCACCGGTGGCCGCGATCGATGTCGCGCTGATGCTGCGCCTGGCCGGATTGCGCGCCGACCGCGGCCGCGCGGCGCTGGCCCTGGGCACCACGCTGGCAACGCTCGCAACCAGTGCCTTCGTGATCGCCGCCATCAGCATCGGCCGTGCGTTCGGAGCGCTGCCGCACGAGGCGATCTGGCGCATCGACCCGCCGCTGGCACTGACCTGGTGGCGCTTCAACGCAAGCTGGATCGACGGCCTCGCCGCCGCGCTGGCGCTGCCGCTGGCCTGGCGGCTCGGACGCTGAGCCTGCGCGGCTTGCGGTGGCCGGGCGCTGTTGCCATGCTCCCGTCGATTCCCCGTGGACGTACCCCATGAACCCAGCCTCTGCGCGCGCCGAATCCGACGGCCTCATCCTGTTCATCGGCGGCGGCAACATGGGCCGCAGCCTGGTCGGCGGCCTGATCGCGCGCGGCACGCCGGCGGCGCGGATCGTCGCGGTCGACCCTTCACAGGAGGCGCGCGATGCCCTTGCCGCCGACTGGGGCATCGGCACCGCGCCCGACGCGGCGGCGGTGCTGCCCGATGCCGCGCTGGTGATGCTTGCGGTCAAGCCGCAGGTGATGAAGCCAGTCTGCGAATCCCTCGCCGCGGCCTTTCCGCCCCAGGCGGTGGCCGTCTCGATCGCCGCAGGCATCACCACGACCCAGCTCGATGCCTGGCTGGGCGGCGGGCGGGCGGTGGTGCGGGCGATGCCGAACACGCCGGCCCTGCTCGGTGCCGGCGCGACGGGTCTTTTTGCCAATGCCCGGGTCACTCCGGCCCAGCGCGCGCTGGCCGATACGGTTCTGGGCGCGGTCGGGGTGGGCGTCTGGCTCGACAGCGAAGCGCACATGGACCTGGTGACGGCGCTGTCCGGCAGCGGCCCGGCCTATGTCTTTCTGCTGGCCGAGGCCATGCAGGCCGCCGCGCAGCGCCTGGGACTGCCGCCCGAAGCGGCGCGCGTGCTGGCGGCGCAAACCTGCCTGGGCGCAGGGCGAATGCTGACCGAATCGGGCGAGGACGCGGGCGCGCTGCGCCAGCGCGTGACTTCGCCCGGCGGCACCACCCAGGCGGCGCTGGAAAGCTTCGCGCGCGACGGGTTCTCCGGCATCGTCGCGCGCGCAATCGAGGCCGCCGCGCACCGCGGCGCCGAACTTTCCGCGCAGGCGGGCCGCTGACCGTGTCCTACGTCAGCCAGGCCGCCCTGCTGCTGATCGAGGTCGTATTCGGCGTGCTGGCGCTGCTGTTCGCGCTGCGCGTCCTGGTGCAGTGGGCCGGGGTCAACTTCCACAATCCGATCTGCCAGGGCCTCTACCGTTTCACCAACCCCGTCCTCATGCCGCTGCGGCGCTGGCTCAAGCCATGGCGGCGCATCGATCTGGCCGCGGCACTCGTGACCCTGGCGATCGGATGCGTGAAGGCGGCGCTGACCCTGGCGCTCGCCGGGCGGTCACCGGCACCGCTCGCGGTCGCGCTGCTGGGGCTGGCGGAAACCATCGGCCTGCTGCTGATGCTCTACTTCTGGCTGATCCTGATCCGGGTGGTGATGAGCTGGATCGGTGACGGCAGCCGCCATCCGCTGGTACCGCTGGTGGTGCAGCTCACCGAACCGGTGCTGCGCCCGCTGCGCCGCGCGTTGCCGGCACCGGGTGGGCTGGACCTTTCACCGATGCTGGCGATGCTCGGCATCCTGCTGCTGCGCATCCTGCTGGTCGCGCCGCTGCAGGATCTGGCCGTATCGCTCGCGACCTGAGGCCGACGCCTACCTCTTCGGCCGCAGCATCGTTCCGGTGCACGCCGGCGCGCCGCAGCGACAGGGCCACAGCGCCTTCATCCGCGCCGTGTGCGGCACCTCCAGGCGGATGCCGTAGTCGTAGGCCAGCTCCTCGCCGGCGGCAATGTCGCGCAGGGCGTGGATCTCGATGCGGTCGCGCCGCCGATCATCGGGGTGCTCGACGACCTGCGCCTCGCAGTTGGGCGCGCAGCTGTGGTTGATCCAACGCGCGATCGTGCCACGCCGGCCGCCATCGACGATGTACTCGTCGTTGAGGGTGAAGAGGAAGGTGTGGCCGCTCTCCAGCGCATCGCCATAGCGCTCGTCGGCCTCCTCGTGGGTCATCAGGGTGCCGCCATAGCGGCACAGGACGGTGCCGCCGGGGATGGCCTGCAGCGCAAAGACGCCGTTGCCGTGGATCGGCGAACGGCGGCATTCGATGGACTTTTTCATTCGGGATCGTTCACGCACCAATCGCCCGAACTCTAGCAGTTTCCCGCGCCACCCGCGGGTGCCGTTTTGCACCTACACTCCGCCCATGGGAGCCGGGGCGCGCCAATTCGGGGCGGCAGCGATTCTGGTCAGCGCCTACGTAGCGCTGGCCTGGACTTCCCTGCTCGCCACCGGCCCCACCGAAGTCACCCTGATCTGGCCTCCCACCGGCATCGCCTTCGGCGCGCTGCTGTACTTCGGCCCGCGCTGGTGGCCGCTGCCCGCCATCGCGGTGCTTCTGGTGCACCTGACGGTCGCGCCGGTGCCGGCTTCGTTCGTGCCCTGGTCGATCGCCGCCAACGTGGCCGGATGCGTGGGCGGCGTCCTGCTGGTGCGGCGGCTGCGTCCCGATGCGGTCAGGCGCTTCGACATCGCGTCCGGCAGCGCAATGATTCTCGGCGGGATATTTGCGGCAGTCAGCAGTGCGACGCTGGCAACGGCAGGCCTGCGGGTCAGCGGCATGACAAGCGCCGACGCGGTGTTCGCCGATGCCGCGCGCTGGGCCATGGGCGACCTGTTCGGCATCGTCACCATGACACCCGCCACGCTCCTGCTGCTGCACCATGCGTTCGAACGTCGCAGTCGGCCGCTGTCGCGCATGTCCCTGCGCTACGCGACGCGTACCGAACTGCACGCGTGGATCCTCCTTACCTGCCTGATCCTCCTCGGCGGGATCCTGATCGTCCGGGCGCTGGAAGCACACGCGCTGGCGATGGTCGGCCTGCCGCTGGCGGCCCTGACCTGGGCGGCGGTGCGGCTGCCGCCGATCGTGACTGCCGTCGCCAACGCCGTGGTGGCGGTGCTGCTCGCCACCGCCGTGACGCTCGGCCTGGCCGGCCCCGCACCGACAACGCCGATCGAGGCGACCATCCTGGCGGCCTTCCTGTGCGTCATCGCGATCATTCCGGTCACCCTCGCGATGGGCATGCATCAGAGCCGGATCGCGTCTGCACGGCTCCTGCGCCGCGCCACAACCGACCCGCTGACCGGCACGCTCAACCGCAGCGCCTTCGAATACCAGGTGCGACGGGCGCTGCAGGTGCGACCGCTGCCGGCGCTGGCGCTGGCCTATATCGATCTTGACCGTTTCCGCCTGATCAACGACGCCTTCAGCCACGCGGTGGGCGACGACCTGATCTGCGCCGTGACCGGAGTGCTGCGCGCCAACCTTCCGCCGGGCGACGACCTGGCCCGGATCGGCGGCGACGAGTTCGCCGTGCTCATGCATGAGGTGGGTCCGGAAGCCGCCACGGCGCGGGCGCAGCGCCTGTGCGAGGCGGTGGCGGGCTACCGGTTCCAGACCGGCGGCCACGTAGCCGCCCCCACGATCAGCATGGGGCTGGTTCCCGTCACCGGTGGACAGACTGATTTCGGCAGCCTGCTGGCACTGGCCGACACGGCCTGCTTCGCGGCCAAGGAACAGGGCGGCAATCGCGTGCAGCGCGTGGAACCGGGGCAGCGCGACATCGTGCAGGCGAGCTCGGACACGATGCGCTGGGCGCTGCGCCTGGGGCAGGCCATCGAGGTGGACCACTTCGAGCTGCACTGCCAGTCGATCTCGCCGCTGCAGGCGGCCGCCGATGGGCCGCGCCACTTCGAGGTGCTCATCCGACTGCGCGAGCCGGGGCAGAAGCTGGTCCTGCCGGGGCAGTTCATCGCGGCCGCCGAACGCTATGGCCTCGCGGCCCGGCTCGATCGGCACGTGCTCGACACGACCCTGCACTGGTTCAACCGGCATCCCGAGCATACGCGCGGAGTCCGGCTGTGTGCGATCAACCTGTCGGCCAGCTCGCTGCAGGACGAGCACTTTCTCGACCATCTGGCCGCCCGCCTGGCCGCCAGCGCCCTGCGCCCGGATCAGCTTTGCTTCGAACTGACGGAAACCAGCGCCCTGGTCGACCTGGCCCGCGCGCAGCACTTCATCGCCGCGGTGCGTTCGCTCGGCTGCCGCTTCGCGCTGGACGACTTCGGCACCGGATTCTGCTCGTTCGGCTACCTGCGCTCGCTCGACGTGGACTTCTTCAAGATCGACGGCAGCTTCGTGCGCGAGGTGGAACACTCGCCGCTGGCCTACGCCATCATCCGCTCGATCACGGACATCGGCCGGGTCATGCGCAAGCAGACCATCGCCGAATGCACCGAGAACGAGGCGGTCCTGCAGCGGCTGGCCGACCTGGGCGTCAACTACGCGCAAGGCTATGCCATCGACCGCCCCACGGTGATCGATCGCTATTTCGACGAGGTCGCGCCGACGCACGCGCAGGCCGGCGCGTGACGCGCTACGGGTAGCGCGACTCCACCGCTGCCGCCTCGAACTCCAGCCGCGTTCCATCCGGCGCGATGAGGCGCATGTGCTCGCCCTCGCGCTGGAGGATGAAAGGGTGCTCCGGCAGAGGCAGGAAGGCGCGCTCGACCTCGCCGCCCTCGCCTTCGCAGTACATCATCGTGCTGCCGGACGGACCCGGGGCGAGGCGGTTGCCGCTGAGCGTATAGCCGGAAAAGTAGCGGCTGCAGCCGGCGTAGCCGAAGGCACGGCCCTCGCCGAAGCCGAGCGTCACCGTGCGCGCATGCGCCAGCGCCGCCAGCGGACCGCGATCGGCAGTGGACAGGTGTCAGAACTGCCCGTCCAGCGGCCTCGATCCGCCGCCCTCCGTCACCTCGTGCGACGCGGCATCCGCAGCATCGGAAACCGGTGCGGTGCCGCATCCCGCCAGCGCCAAGACTGCCGCCATCGCCATGCCCAGCCGGCTTGTATTCATGCTCTTTCCGGCACAAGCGGACCTGCGCCCGCGCCGCGCAATCCGCCCGGTCAGCGCTTCTTGCTCAGTGCGCCCCACAGCACCAGCAGGATCACGGCCCCCACCACCGCGCCGATGAATCCCGCCGCCTGCCCCGCCTGGTACAGACCCAGCGCCTGTCCGCCCCAGGTGGCCAGAAGCGAGCCGCCGATGCCAAGAAGGATGGTCATGATCCAGCCCATCGGGTCATTGCCCGGTTTGATCGCGCGCGCGATCAGGCCCGCGACGAGGCCGATCAGGATGGTGCCAAGAAGATTCATCATGGTGTGACTCCTTGCGTACGGTGGATCGAAGGTTCAGCAGCAGGATGCATGATCGCCGAAGCGGCTGTCGCCGGCAGCCGCGGCGGCACCGCGGGTCAGGCCCTGGCCGCTGGCCGCATGGTGCGCCGCCAGCACGTGCGCCACCGCGCTGGTCACGCGCTTGCCGGTGGGAATGTGCAGGAATTCGTTGGGACCATGAGCGTTGGAGTGCGGACCCAGCACGCCGGTGATCATGAACTGCGCGCCGGGGAACTTTTCGCCCAGCATACCCATGAAGGGAATCGTGCCGCCCTCGCCCATGTACATCGCCGGCTTGCCGAAGAAGGCCTGCGACGCCTCGGCGATCGCCGTGGACAGCCAGGGCGACATCGCCGGTGCGTTCCAGCCGGTCGAGGACTTCTCCAGACTGAACTCGACCTGGGCACCGTAAGGCGGAGAATCGAGCAGCAGCCCGCTGAGAATCTTCCCGGCGGTTTCGCCGTCCAGCGTCGGCGGCAGGCGCAGCGACACCTTCACCGCCGTGGTCGGGCGCAGCACGTTGCCGGCGCTGCCCAGCGGCGGCAGGCCGTCGACGCCGGTGATCGCCAGCGCCGGACGCCAGGTGCGATTGAGCACCAGTTCGGTCAGGTCGCTGGCGACCGGCGTCATGCCCGCGAGGAAGGGAAACTTGTCGAACACCTCGCTGCCCAGCACCTCGGCCACGCGCTGCGCCTGCTCGACGCGCTCGGCCGGGATTTCGACGAAGAGATCGTCGATGCGGATCGTGCCCGTGGCCTGATCCTCCAGCCGATCGAGCAGGCTGCGCAGAATGCGGAAGCTCGATGGCACGATGCCCGAGGCATCGCCAGAGTGCACGCCTTCCGACAGCACGTTCACCCGCAGGTTGCCGCCCGCCATGCCGCGCAGCGAGGTGGTGCACCACAGCTGCTCGTAGTTGCCGCAGCCCGAGTCCAGGCACACCACCAGCGAGGGCCTGCCGATACGCTCGGCCAGATGATCGACGTAGAACGGCAGGTCGTAGCTGCCCGATTCCTCGCAGGCCTCGATCAGCACCACGCAGCGGCAGTGCGGTGCGCCCTGTTCCTGCAGCGCCATGACCGCCGCCAGCGAACCGAAAATCGCATAGCCGTCGTCCGCGCCGCCGCGCCCGTAAAGCTTGTCGCCCTTGAGCACCGGAATCCACGGGCCGAGATCTTCGGCCCAGCCGGTCATTTCCGGCTGCTTGTCCAGATGCCCGTACAGCAGCACGCAGTCATCGCTTGCCGGATCGGTGCCGGGAATGTCGATGAAGATCAGCGGCGTGCGCCCGGCCAGACGCACCACCTCGACCTGCATGCCGGCGATGGGCTGGGCGCGCGCCCAGCGCTCCATTAGGTCCACCGCCTGATCCATGTAGCCATGCGCCACCCAATCGGGATCGAACAGCGGCGATTTGTTCGGAATCCGGATGTACTCGACCAACTGGGGAACGATGTCCTCGTCCCATTTGCGCGAGGTGAAACGATCAATGCGGGCGGTATCCATGGCCGGCTCCATCGGGGAAAGGCGCAATTCTACCGCGCCGCGCCGTGCGCCTGTTCCACCGCCCCGCACGACCGCGCTACCCTCGCCGCATTGCAACCACCCGCTCGCAACCATGCCCGCCATCGTGCACCTGCTGCCTGCCAACGAATACCGCCGCGAACGCTGGCGCAACGGACAGGGCTGGACCCGCGAGATCCTGCGGGTACCGGAGGCGGAGGATTTCATCTGGCGCGCCTCGATCGCGGAAATCAGCCAGGACACCCTGTTCTCCGCCTATCCCGGCTATCGCCGCAGCCAGGTCCTGCTGCTGGGCGATGCCCTGCGCCTGGGCTTCAGCGACGGGCGTCGCATCACCCTCGAAGCCCCGCATCAGCGCTACGAATTCGACGGTGCCGAAGTGGTCGCCTGCCACCTTCCCGCCGGCCCGGTGCAGGTGTTCAACCTGATGTGGGATCCGCAGCGGCTGGACGCCCGCCTGCTGCACCGGCCGCTGGTCGGACCCATGGTGTTCCTGCCCGAACAGGGCGTGCGCTGGCTGGTCCACCTCATGGCCGGCCACGCGCGCCTGCGTGCGCAGGGCACGCTGGCCCTGTCCGCCGGCGACAGCCTCCTGCTCGAACCCATGCCCGGTGATCGCCTGGTGCTGGAAGGCAGCGGCGAGGCGCTGGTGCTGCGGCTGGCAACCCGCGCCGATCCGGCATCCTCCTCGTCCGACCCATCCCGGAGCGCACCACAGACCGAGCCGCCCGCGCCCGATCCACGCACACCGCCCGATCCAGCATCGGCCGCACCATCCGAGCCCGATCCAGCTTGACGTCTGCCCCGCGAGCCGATCTAATAGCGCGCTCGCTGCAGCCCGCCTCGCGCCTGCATCGCATCTTCAGTACCTGGCCCGGTAGCTCAGTTGGTAGAGCAGCGGATTGAAAATCCGCGTGTCGGTGGTTCGATTCCGCCCCGGGCCACCATCCACATACAAAAAACCAGCCCTCGCGGCTGGTTTTTTGTTGGGCGGAAACATCACCGGCGCGCTGCTGGTGCAGTCGGCCACGGGGCAGGCCGGTCGCCCGATCATCCTGGTCGTCCCTGCCGACTTGGCACGGGTCACGCGCGCTGCGGTGAACACGCTGCACGCATGGGCGGCGCTGCCGCTGTCCGCCGAAGGCGGTCGATTTGAACCTGAAGGACTGGATCGCACGGTGCCTGGCAAGGCGCTTGCGTTGCAAGGATGAGCGCAACGGTGACCGAGGGTCTGGTCCCGCGATGAGCGGGGCCACGGCTGCCCGCCAGCGCCGCGGGATCGCCCTTTTCGCACCCGACTTGTCCGGACCGAACCCGCAGGCTCGACGCAGCTGTCCGCGCAGCGGAGCGGACGCAGTCCGACTGCGGCGCGCCGCTGCCGCCGCGCGAAGTTTCGGGCCGTTGCGCCGCGCCGTCAGTGCTCGTGCGCTTCCGCGCGCATCGCGTCCTCGCGGGTGCGGTGCACGGTGCCGGGGGCGTGGTGCGGCGGCGAGTAGATCGTGACCAGACGCAGGCGCTTGCTGCCGGTATTGCGGATGTCGTGGGGCGTGCCCGCGGGCACCAGCAGCATCGAGCCCTTTTCCAGCGGCTGGGACGCCCCCGCGACCAGCGCTTCGCCGCTGCCCTTGGCGACCACGAAGATCTGGTCGTTCCCGCCGTGCACCTCCTCCCCGATGGCCTCCCCGGGCTCCAGACACATCAGCACGATCTGCGAATGCTTGCCGGTGACGGCCTCACGCCGGAAATCCTTGTTGCCCTTGGCCAATTCCTTGATCGAAACAGGGTCTTTGCTCACGGGTCACCTCCGGTCACGGAATCGACAGACTGGCACGATCGGAGCACCGGCGCAATCATCGGGACGCGCGAGACGACCTGCGCAATCGCCATCGGATCCGACCCGGCAAACCACCGTGCGCACGCGTGGCGGCACGTTGCGAAGCGGCGGTTTCAATCTGCGGAAAACTTGAGCCTGCGACACCTGCCCGTACGGATCAGACCACGTCGTATCGTTGCGGTGACGCTGGTCCGGACATGGCAGTTTCGATGCTCCCTTGTTGACAGCGCTTTGCTGAGGTAGTAGTAAAACCGCGGGTATGCCGCAGTCATGCAAGGGGAGACGCATGGCCCTGCAAGAGGTTGTCTGGATCATCGCCCTGACGGGAATCGGGCTGGTCGCACTCGGATTCCTTTTGGTCATTCTGCAGGCCGGCAAGCCTGCAGACGACGAGGCAGCACGCAGGTCCGCACGCAATGCGCGGCGGCTGCAGGCATGGCTCTTCGGCATCCTGCTGGTGGGCTTCACTGTCGGCACCTGGGCGACGCTGCGCCACTATCCGATTCCACACCAGAAAAAACCGCTCGCGGCCCAGCAGGTCGTCGACGTGGTGGGGCGACAGTGGTCCTGGCAGATCACGCCATCGACCGTCGAGGCCGGCAGCGCCGTGGAGTTCCGCGTCACCAGCGCGGATGTCAACCACGGGTTCGCGCTGTACTCGCCGGACGGCCGCATCGTGAGCCAGACCCAGGCGATGCCCGGCTACACCAACAAGCTGCTGCACACCTTCGACACCCCGGGCAAGTACACGGTCATGTGCCTGGAGTATTGCGGACTGGGGCACGCCCCGATGACGGCCACGATCAACGTGGTGGCCAGCCTCGCGTCGGCGCAGCCGGCTGCAGGTGAAGCCCCCGCCGCGGGGAAGGCGGCGGCGGCAGGCGAACCGGTCGCCGCCAGCGGCGAACAGGTGTACGCCACGCACTGCGCGGCCTGCCACCAGCCGAGCGGCCAGGGCCTGCCGGGCATCTACCCGCCGCTGGCCGACAACGCGGCAGTCAACGACGCCGATCCGACCGCACACATCCACGCGGTGCTTTACGGGCTGCAGGGCAAGGTCATCGGCGGAGTCGCCTATCCGGTGCCCATGCAGCCGTTCAAGGACATCCTCAGCGATGAGGACATTGCCGCAGTTGTCAACCACGAGCGCAGCGCCTGGGGCAACCACGGTGACCCGGTCACGCCGGCACAGGTGGCCGCGCTGCGCAGCGCGGGCCAATAAGGGGGTCGACCATGGCATCACTCACCCTGTATCCCGAAGAAGAGCGCCTGCGCGGCGGGGAACGCGTGGCGTTCAACTGGTACATGATCAGCGCGGTGATCCTGCTGGTGCTGATGATGACCTTCGGCGTGACCATGCGCATGGCGCAGGCGCGCTGGATCGGCGTGCCGCCGGACTGGTTCTACAAGCTGCTGTCGATGCACGGTGCCGGCATGGTCGGCACCATGGGCATGGTGACGATGGGAGTGATGTGGTACTTCCTGCGCAAGTACGTGCGCCTGCACCTGTGGGCCTTCGTCGCCAATTACGTCCTTTTCCTGATCGGGGCGCTGTGCATCATCGCCTCGATCTTCCTGGGCAACTACGGCGGGCTGTGGACCTTCCTGTATCCGCTGCCCACCAGCAGCATGGGCCTGTGGACGCCCGGCGCGGCGGCGCTGTTCATGCTGGGCTACCTGTTCATCGGCGTCGGCGCGCTGCTGTTCTACTTCGACGCGGCCGCAGCCATCATCAAGGTGCACGGCAACCTGGGGCGCGCGCTGGGCCTGCAGTGGCTGTTCGGCGGCACCATCGATCCGGATCATCCCAAGACCGTGGTGGCCAGCACCATGGTGATCATCGCCAACTCGATCGGCATCATCGCCGGTGCCGTGGTGCTGGTGATGGGACTGGTCAACATCTACTTCCCGCAGGTCACGCTCGACGCGCTGCTGGCCAAGAACCTGATCTACTGGTTCGGGCACATGTACATCAATGCCACGATCTACATGGGCGTGATCGTCGTCTACGCGCTGCTGCCGCGCTACACGCAGAAGCCCTATCCCATCTCGCGTCCGTTCCTGTGGTCGTGGGCGGTAAGCACGGTGTTCGTGATCGTCGTCTTCCCGCACCACCTGCTGATGGACTTCGCCCAGCCGCGCTGGCTGTCGATCATGGGCCAGGTGGTGTCCTGGGGCGCGGGATTCCCGGTTTTCCTGGTGACCGTCTATGGCGCGCTCACCAACCTCTACCAGTCCAACATCCGCTGGAACCTGCCCTCCAGGCTCATGATCCTTGCGATGTTCGGCTGGGCGGCCGGCATCGTCCCGGCGATCCTCGACGGCACGATCCGCAACAACCTGGTGATGCACAACACCCAGTGGGTGCCGGGGCATTTCCACTTCTACCTGCTGATCGGCGTGCTGCCGATGTGCCTGGCGCTGATGTTCCACGTCATGGGACGGCGCAGCGATGAGCAGGTGCCGCCGAACTCGACCGCGGACAACCTGATCGGCCTGGCCATGCTGCTGGTCGGCGGTCTGACTCTCGCGTTCTCCTTCCTGCGCGGCGGCCTCGACAGCGTCGCCCGGCGCATGGACGTGCATCTGGATGCCTGGCTCGGTTCCGATGTGGCCGGCGCGATCGGCGGAAGCCTGGTCCTGCTGGCGATGCTGTACTTCGCGATCCGGATCACGGCGGGCCTCTTGCGCAAGCCGGCGGCGGGAGGATCCGGTGCGGGTGCTGCGGACGCTGCTGGCTAGCCTTCTGATCGTCGCCGCAGGGATCGCAACGCTCGCCGCGGTTACCCACGGATTTCGCGCATTCACTGTGGAAGGCGCACGGCGGATCGCCGTGAGCGAGCACCCGCGCGCGCTGCCGGCGGCCTCGCTGCAGACCGCCGGCGGCGACACCATCGAACTGGCCAGCCTGCACGGCCGCTGGCTGCTGGTGGACTTCATCTACACCCGATGCCTCACGTACTGTTCGGTGCAGGGCAACGAGTTCGCGCGCCTCGAAACGCGGCTTTCCGGACCGATCGCGGACGGCAGGGTCGCGCTGCTGAGCATCAGCTTCGACCCGTCGCACGACGATCCCGCGCAGCTCGCCGACTACCAGCGCCGCTCGCGCAATCGGGGCCCCGGCTGGATCGCGGCGCGGCCGACGAAGGCGGGCGAACTCGATGCGCTGATGCGCTCGTTCGGCGTCATCGCGATCCCGGACGGACTCGACGGCTACGTCCACAACGCGGCGATCAACGTGGTGGATCCCGCCGGCCGACTGGTCGCGATCCTGGACTGGAACGACGCCGCCGCAGCCGAACGCTACGTGCGTGCGCGGCTGCAACCATGAGGACCACCTCGACAAACCGGCGCGCGTGGGCGGGCCTGCTGCTGTGGGGCCTGCTCGCGCTGCCGCCGGTGCGGCACGCGCTCGAATCCACCATGACGCTGCACATGCTGGCGCAGATTCCGCTGCTGGCCGTGGCGGGATCGCTGCTGGCGGGCGCGCTGCCGCCGCGCGTCGCGGTGGCGGCGGCGCGCTGGGATGCCGGCGGCATCTGTGGCTTCCTGCTGGCATCGCTGGCCGGCCTGGTCTGGATGATCCCGCGCGTGCTGGACGCGGCGATTGATGCGCCGATGGTTGCGGCGGCGAAGTTCCTCGCCGTCCCCGCGCTGATCGGACTGCCGCTCGCGCTGAGCTGGCCGCGCATGGGATTCGTGGTGCGCGGCGTGTTCCTGGCCGAAGTAATCGCCACCGCGTTCCGGGTCGGCTGGCTGTACCTGGCCCTGCCGCAGCGGCTGTGCGCCAACTATCTGCTTGCCGACCAGCAGCAGGTCGGCAAGGCCCTGCTTGCGGCGGGAGCGGCGCTCAGCCTGGTGCTGGCCTGGAAGCTGCTGTGGGGCAACATCAGGATCGACGATGCGGGATAACGGTGCCGGGCCGACACCATTGGCGGCCGGTGTTTCAACGCGTGATTCCGCCATCGGCTGGAACCGGACTCAGCCGGACCTGCCGCAGCGGCGGGAAAAACTCCTTGGCGCTCATGTGCGCAAGCGCGCGGTCGCCCGAAGCCTCGATGTAGCCGACCGAGCGCGCGTAGGCCTGCCATTCGGCCTGCATCTCCGCGAACTTCTCCGGGTGCTCGGCAGCGACGTTGCGCTGCTCCAGCGGATCTTCGCGCAGATCGTACAGCTCCCATTCGCTCGGTCCGCAGGGCGGTGCCAGAAAGCGGGGCGGCGCTGCGGGATGGTGGGCCGTGATGGGATCGAACCATCGACCAATGGATTAAAAGTCCACTGCTCTACCGCTGAGCTAACGGCCCGGTGTGCTGTGCGGCCGGGGTGAGCCGGCGCTCTTTCGTGGTCGGGGCACCGCAGGATGCGGCGCGCGAAAGGGGACGAAGTTTAAGTGAGGCTGCGCCCGCGGGACAAGCGCGGGGCGCATCGCGTGTGGGTCAGGAGGCCGGCGCGTAGCGGGTGGGATCGGCCATTCCCGCCGCGTCGAAGCCCGCCGCACGCAGGCGGCAGGCGTCGCAGCGCGCGCAGGCGCGGCCTTGCGCATCGGCCTGGTAGCAGGAGACGGTGAGGGAAAAATCCACGCCCAGGCGCGCGCCCTCCTGCGCGATGGCGGCCTTGCTCATGGCCATGAGCGGGGCGTGCACGGTGAGGCGATGGCCTTCGACGCCGGCGCGGGTGGCGAGGTTGGCGAGCGCTTCGAAGGCACGGATGAATTCGGGGCGGCAGTCCGGGTAGCCGGAATAGTCCACCGCATTCACGCCGCAAAAAAGATGCTGCGCGCCGAGCACTTCGGCCCAGCCCAGGGCGATCGACAGCATGATGGTGTTGCGCGCCGGAACGTAGGTGATCGGGATGCCCTGTTGCGGGGATTCGGGCACGTCGATGTCGGCGGTGAGCGCGGAGCCGCCGATGCTGCGCAGGTCGACGGCGACGGTCTTGTGTTCCACCGCATGCTGCGCCTGCGCCACGCGCGCGGCGGCGTCCAGCTCCGAGGTGTGGCGCTGGCCGTAGCGCACGCTGAGCGCGTGGCAGGAAAATCCCTGCTCGCGCGCCATGGCCAGGACCACGGCCGAATCCATGCCGCCGGAAACCAGCACGACTGCTTTTTTCACGAGCGTCTCCATCCGCAGGGGATCAGCGCCCCGGCTCGTCGTTCCACAGGAGTTTGTGCAGCTGCATCTGGAAGCGCACCGGCAGGCGGTCGGCGACGATCCAGTCGGCCAGGTCGCGTTCGGAAAGCTGGCCCTTGCTGGGCGAGAACCAGACCGTGCAGCGCGTATCGAGCGCTTCGCGGCGCAGCACGTCGACCGCCCAGTCGTAATCGGCCCGATCGCAGATCACGAACTTGACCTGGTCGTGCGCGGTGAGCTGCGCAAGGTTCTGCCAGAGGTTGCGCGCCGCCTCGCCCGAGCCGGGCGTCTTGATGTCGAGGATGCGCGAAACGCGTGTATCGACGGGGGCGATATCGATCGCGCCGGAGGTTTCCAGCGAGACATCGAAGCCGGCGTCGCAGAGGCGTTCGAGCAGGGGCAGGCAGCGCTTTTGCGCGAGCGGCTCGCCGCCGGTGACGCAAACGTGGCGCACGCCGAACGCGCGCGTCTGGGCGAGCAGCGATTCGATGCTGCGCCATTCGCCGCCGTGGAAGGCGTAGGCCGTGTCGCAGTAGGTGCAGCGCAGGGGGCAACCGGTGAGGCGGATGAACACCGTCGGCCAGCCGGCATCGCGGGCTTCGCCCTGCAGGGAAACAAAGACTTCGGTGATGCGCAGCCGCAGCACTTCGGTGTCTGCGGCGTCCATGTTCCGCTCTGCGCCGAAGATCAGCGGTTTTCCAGCCGCAGCGCCCGCAGACGGCCCTGCGCGAGGCGCGCCACGGTGCTGTCGGGGTAGGTCTGGATCACCTGGTTGAGCGTGGACTCGGCCAGGTCCCACTGGCGCAGCTCATAGTGGCAATAGCCCACCTTGAGGAGCGCGTCGGGCACCTTGTTGCTGGTCGGAAACCGGGCCAGGAGGCGCTCGAAGGCGTCCAGTGCGATCTGGTAGTTCTGGGTGACGTAGTAGGACTCGCCCAGCCAGTACTGCGCGTTGGGCGCGAACTCGCCGTCGGGATACTGCGCCAGGAACGACTGGAAGCGGCGGGCCGCCTCGGCGTACTGGCCGTTCTTGAGGGCGTCGAAAGCGGTGTCGTAGACGGCGCGTTCGGCCGCGGGATCGGCCATCGGCTCGAGCACGGCACCGGCCGCACCGCCGTCCAGCGGCTGCGACTGCACGCCGCCATCGACGGGCGCACGCACGTCGGGCTCTTCCATCACCGAACCCACCACGCCGCCGAGCGTGCCGCCGGTGGCCGCTGCGGGCTCGCGGTCGATCAGGGGCGCAGCGGTACCCGAGCCGCCTTCCAGGCGCTCCAGGCGGGAATCGAAATCGACCGCGAGATCGCGGTTGCGGCGCTCCATCTCGCGCAGCTTGAAATCCTGTTCCTCGAGCATGCCGCGCAGGGCCTGCACTTCGGACTGGAGCTGGGTCACGCGGTTGAGCAGTTCGACGTTGGCGTTGGCATCGGTCGCGGGAGCGGCCTGCTGCTGGCGTTCGAGCTGGGCGACGCGGTCGGCCAGGCTCAGGCGTCCGCCCTGTGCGAAGGCCGCAGAAAAACACGCAGCAGTGGCCCAGAGGACCACTGCTGCGCAGGTGACGCTGAAATGACGCGACATCGACATCGATTACTTGGCGGTGTACACGATCTCGACGCGACGGTTCTGGCTCCAGCACGACTCGTTGGACGCCGTGCAGGTCGGGCGCTCTTCGCCGTAGCTGACGACGTTGAGCTGGCCGGCCGAACCGCCGTTGGCCTGCATCGCCGAGGACACGGCGTTGCCGCGACGCTCGCCCAGACCCATGTTGTACTCCCGGGTGCCGCGCTCGTCGGCGTTGCCTTCCAGGGTGATGCGGGCGGAAGAACGGTCGCGCAGGTACTTGGAGTGGCAGGACACGATCGCGGCGAACTCCGGCTTCAGCACGTCCTGGTCGAAGTCGAAGTAGACCACGCGCTGGCGCAGGCAGGAGTCGGTGTCGAGGTCGGCGGGCGTGTAGCGGCCGTCGGAAACCGGGGTGGTGTCGACCACCGGAGCCGGCGTGGGCTCGGGCGGCTGCTCGACGGGCTTGGTCTTCTTGGTGCAAGCGCCAACGGACAGGACGAGGACGGAAACGAGGGCAATACGGAACAGGGTGTTCATTGCGGCGCAATCCTTGGAGGCGTGAGGTGATCGGGAACGAATCGTTTAATTATTGAACATAGCCCGTCCAGCGAGTTACCGCTGCCTGAACGGCGACCAGGCGGGCTCCCGGACGTCGCCATCGGCTAGAACCAGACGCTGCCGTACCCGCGCATCGCTGGATACGACATACAGCACGCCGCGCTGGTTCTCGCGCGCGGCGTACAGAATCATGCTGCCATTCGGAGCGAAGCTCGGCGACTCGTCCAGGTTGCCGGGTGAAATGAAACGCACCTCGCCACCGCTACCGTGGAGCCTGTCAAGAACCGCGATACGATACACGTTTCCGGCCCCTTGCGCCATGGCGATGCGCCCACCCGGCTCGAGCGAGGCGCGTGCGTTGTACTGGCCGCTGAAGGTCACGCGCTGCGCTTCGCCGCCGGCCACGGGAACCTCGTAGATTTGCGGCTTGCCGCCGCGGTCGGAGGTGAACAGGATGCTGCGCCCGTCGATCGAGAACACCGGCTCGGTGTCGATGCTCCAGTGGCTGGTGAGCTGGGTCAGGGCGCGGCTGGCCAGGTCCATGACGTAGATTTCCGGATTGCCGGTGCGCGAGAGCGCCAGCGCCAGGCGGGTGCCGTCGGGCGAAAACGCCGGCGCGCCGTTGATGCCCTTGAAACTGGCCACCACCTCGCGCGAGCCGGTGGACAGGTCCTGGATATAGATGGACGAGGAGCCGCGCTCGAAGCTCACATAGGCCAGACGCCGGCCGTCCGGACTCCACGCCGGCGACAGCAGCGGCTCGCGCGAGCGCACCACGGTCTGCGGGTTGTAGCCGTCGGCATCGGCGATCATCAGCGAGTAGGTCATGTCGCGCCCGGTACCCACGGCGGTCACATAGGCCATGCGGGTCCAGAACGCGCCGCGCACGCCGAGGATTTTCTCGTAGACCTGATCGGCCACCTGGTGCGCGATGTCGCGCATGTTGCCGGGGCGGCCGTTGAGCGCGAGCCCCAGCAGGCGCTCCTGCTTGGCCACGTCGAACAGCTCGAACTCGGTGCGATAGCCGCCGGAAGGATCGTCCAGGATGCGCCCCACCAGAAGGTAATCCTGCTTGAGCAACCGCCAGGTGCCGAAGTTGACGTCGGACTGGCGCAGCGGGCGCTCCACCAGGTCGCGTTCGGCCAGGGTGCGGAACGAGCCGGAGCGGTTGAGGTCGGCGCGCACCACCGCCGCCACGTCGGTATCGGGCGCGACCTGCACGCCGAGATAGTCGAACGGCACCACGGCGATGGGCAGCGCCGCCGCGCTGCCGCGGATCGGATCGATTTCCAGCGTTTGCGCCTGCAGCCCGCGCAGCGGCAGCAGGACGACGGCAAGCAGCAGGAGGATGCGGATCATCGGACACAGACCTCGACGGGATAGCAGAAGGGGATGTTGAGCTTGCGTTGGAACACGCTTTCGTAGCCGCGATACGGTAGCGCCTCGCGCATGAGCGCCGCTTCAATGGAGCGGCGGGTGATGTCATCGGCCGGGCAGCGGGCGAAGTCCAGACCGCTCACCTGGCCGCCGACCATCTGGGTAACGCCGACGTAGCAGCGCAGGCCGGGGCGCAGGCTGTCGGGGCGCAGCCAGTTGCGGTCCACCTGCTGCTGGATCGCGAGCTGGTAGCGGCCCAGAAGACCATCGTCGGTGCCCTGGTTGCCGAGGCGATCGGACGGCGGCGCGGTGGAGGCCGGCGCGGAGGAAGCGTCCGCCGCTTGCTGCCGCATGTCGGTGATCTGCCTGAGTTTTTCCTCTTCCAGGCGGCGGCGTTTCTCGGCCTCCTCGCGCTGGCGGCGGATATCGGCGAGCTGCTTGTCGCGCTCGGCCTGCTGCTGGGCGAGGCGCTGGCGGCGCTCGGCCTCCTGCTGCTGCTTCTGCTCTTCCAGCAGCACCTGTTCCTGCCGACGCCGCTCTTCCTGCTCGCGGCGCGCGTCTTCGGCCTTCCGGGCCGCTTCACGCACGATGCGCTCCTGGTCCACGGCGTCGGGCTTGGGCACCGGGGCCTGCGGTGTGGGCTGGGGTGGCTGCACCGCCTCCTGCGGCTTGGGTTCGGGCGTGGGCTGCGGGCGCGGCCGGGACTGCGGCGCGGCGGGTGTCGGACGCGGTGCGGCAGGCGGTGCCGCCAGCGTGTCGGTCAACACCGCTTCGATCGTGCCGCCGGCCACGGACAGCGGCTGCGGCGTGCGCTGGAACAGCAGCCCGACGAAAAGGAACCCGAGCAGCAGCAGGTGCAGGCCCAGCGCCTGCAGGATCGCGAGCAGGTTGTCGCGGCGCTCCTGCATCGGTTCAGCGCCCCGCCTTGCCTGCGGATTCGCCCATGAAGGTGATGCGCACCACGCCGGCGCGCTGCAGCGTCGCCATCGCACCATAGATCAGCGAATACTGTGCGCCCATGTCGCCGGCAATGTAGACGGCGGTCTGGGGATCCTGGCGTACGAAGGCGGCGATGCGGGCTTCCAGCGCGGCTTCGTCCAGCTCCTCGGCCTGCTGGCCCTGCAGGGTCAGCAGGTAGCGCCCGTCTTTCGTGACGCCCACGATGATCGGATCCTTGGGCGCTTCCATGGCGCGCGCGTTGGCCTCGGGCAGCTTCACGTCCACGCCCAGCCGCAGCAGCGGCGCGGTCACCATGAAGATGATGAGCAACACCAGCATCACGTCGATGTAGGGAACGACGTTGATCTCGGCTTTCAGCCGGCGACGTTTGCGAAGGCGCATGCTCATGGGATCACCCTGGCTCGGACGCGCGCCGGCGGGCGCGCTGCGGACTCGAAGAACGGTGGAACGGCGGCGGCGGGGCTATGCGAGGCTCAATACTCGTCGTGCGGTGCCTGCCGCTGCAGGATCGAGCTGAACTCCTCGGCGAAGGCCTCATAGCGCACGTTGATGCGATCGACCTTGGTCGCGAAGCGGTTGTAGGCCCACACCGCCGGGATGGCGGCGAACAGGCCCATCGCGGTGGCGACCAGCGCCTCGGAGATGCCCGGGGCCACGGTGGCGATGGTGGCTTCCTTCATCGAGGCCAAGCCGTGGAACGAGATCATGATGCCCCACACCGTGCCGAACAGGCCGACGTAGGGGCTGATGGAGCCGACGTTGGCGAGCAGTTCAAGATTGCTCTCCAGCCCATCGACCTCGCGCGCGAGGCTGGCGCGCATCGCGCGCTGCGCACCCTCGATCTGGGTGCGCGAATCCATGCCGCGCTTCTGCCGCAGGCGGGCGAACTCGCGGAAACCGGCTTCGAAGATGGCGGCAAGCCCGGTCGGGCGCTGGTCACTTCCGGAAACTTCGCGAAACAGCGCGGCGAGGTCGCCGCCGGACCAGAACCGTTCCTCGAAATCGTCCGCCGCGCGGTTCGCGCCGCGCAACACGCGGTGCTTGCGGAAGATGATCGCCCAGGACGCCACCGAGGCCAGGAGCAGCAGGACAATCACCAGCTGCACCGGCAGGCTCGCGTGCAGGATGAGCTGGAGGTAATCCAGCCCGGCGTCCGGTGCCGCGGGCAGGCCCGGAATGGGCGCATCCGGCAGCGGCGAAGCGCCAGCCGGGGCGGCGGACTGCAGCAGGGCCAGGAACATCATCGTCAGCTCACCTCGGTCATCGAATTGCGGAATTGCGCCTGCAGCCCGTCGGGCAAGGCACGCGGGCGGAACGTGGATGCCGCAAGGCAGGCCACGCGGACTTCGGCCTCCAGCAGCACCCGCGCGTCGCAAGGGCGGGCAATGCGCTGGGCGAACGTCACGCTGGCCCGCCCGACCCCGACGAGGCGGACCTCGACCTCGAGCGCGTCATCCAGCCGCGCCGGTGCCAGGAAATCCAGGCGCATGCCTCGCACCGCGAACACCACGTCGTCACGATCGCGCAGCGCCTGCTGCGAAACGCCAAGCGCGCGCAGCCATTCGGTCCGCGCGCGCTCCAGAAAACGCACATAGGCGGCGTGGTACACCACCCCGCCGGCATCGGTATCTTCCCAGTAAACCCGTATCGGCAGGCTGAACGCCTGTGCCTCGGGAATCGGGAATCGGGAGTCGGGAGTCGGCGCGACCGGCGGAGACGGCATCAGAACAGCGCCCCCGATTCTCCATTCTCCATTCCCGATTCACGCGCCCGAGGCACCAGCCCAAGGTGCCGGTACGCCTTGGCGCTGGCCATGCGGCCGCGCGCGGTGCGAATCAGGTAACCCTGCTGGATGAGGTAGGGCTCGATCACGTCTTCCAGCGTGCCGCGCTCCTCGCTCAGCGCCGCGGCGAGGGACTCGATGCCGACCGGGCCGCCGTCGAAACTCTCGATGATCATGGTCAGCATGCGCCGGTCGAGCTGGTCGAAGCCTTCCGGGTCGACTTTGAGCATGGCCATCGCCGCGTCGGCGATGGCGCGGGTGATGACGCCATCGCCCTTGACCTGCGCGTAGTCGCGCACCCGTCGCAGCAGGCGGTTGGCGATGCGCGGGGTGCCGCGCGCGCGGCGCGCGATCTCGCCCGCGCCCTCCGGTTCGCAGGGGATCTCGAGGATCTGCGCGGAACGGCGCACGATGCGGGTCAGCTCATCGACCGTGTAGAACTCCAGCCGCTGCACGATGCCGAAGCGGTCGCGCAGCGGCGCGGTGAGCAGGCCCGCGCGCGTGGTGGCACCGACCAGGGTGAAGGGCGGCAGATCGAGCTTGATCGAGCGCGCGGCCGGGCCTTCGCCGATCATGATGTCGATCTGGTAGTCCTCCATCGCCGGATACAGCACCTCCTCCACCACCGGCTGCATGCGATGGATCTCGTCGATGAAGAGGACGTCGTGCGGCTGCAGGTTGGTCAGGAGTGCGGCCAGATCGCCGGCCTTCTCGATCACCGGGCCGGAGGTCTGGCGCAGGTTCACGCCCAGCTCGTTGGCGATGACGTGCGACAGGGTGGTCTTGCCCAGCCCGGGCGGGCCGAAGATCAGCACGTGGTCGAGCGCCTCGCCGCGCTGCTTCGCCGCGTCGATGTAGATGCGCAGCTGTTCGCGCACCGCCTGCTGGCCAAGGTACTGGTCGAGCGTGCGCGGACGGATGTGGGCCTCGGCCGCGGCGTCCTCGGAGGTGGCATCTGCGGCAATGATGCGATCGGAAGTCATCTGGCCATTGTCACCCAAATCCGCTGCGCGTGGGTCGCATCCGCCGCGTGCCACCCCGCCGCCGCGTCCGGCGATGTCACCAGCCAATGGTGATGTCACCTGCGGCAGGTATCATCGCACCCCATGACGGCCCCACCTCTCGACAACGCACCCATCACGCAGTTGCTGCGCGCCTGGTCGGACGGCAAGGACGGTGCCTCCAACGCACTGGCCGATCAGGTCTATGCCGAGCTGCACCGCATTGCGAGCGTGCAGCTGCAGCGCGAGCGCCGGCCGCAGCTGGAGGCGGCCGAACTGGTCCACGAGGCCTGGATGCGGGTGGGACAGGCGCATGTCGCCTTCCCCACCCGCCAGCACTTTTTCGCCTTCGCCGCGCTGCAGATGCGCCGGCTCCTGATCGATCTTGCGCGCAGCGCCCGGGCGCGGCCCGGGCAGTCGGACCCGGCCACCCTGAGCCTTCGCCTGGTCGATCCTTCGCCGCAGCCCGCCGATCTTGCGATCCTCGGCAATGCGCTCGACCAGCTGGAAAAACTCGATGAGCGCAAGTCGCAGGCGTTTGCGCTCGCCGAACTTGCGGGATTCCCGCACGATGAAATCGCCGAGATCCTGGCCATCTCGACCGCCACGCTGGAACGCGACCTGCGCTTCGCGCGCATCTGGCTTGCATCGAGACTGGCATGAGTACCGCCATCCGCTGGCAGCGGCTCCAGGATCTGTTCCACGCGGCCTGCGAGCTGCCGGCGGACGCACGCGACGCCTTTGCGCGAAGCAGCGCAAGCGACGATCCGCTGCTGCTGGACGAGCTGCTGCGCATGCTCGACATCGAGAGCCAGGCCACCCACCGCATGCGCAAGCCCGCCGTCAGCGTGATGAAGCTGCTCGCCTCCAATGCCACGCTGCCGCCCGGCACCCGCTTCGGCCCCTGGGCCATCGACGAACCGCTTGGCCACGGCGGCATGGGCGCCGTGTACCTGGCCCATCGTGCCGACGGTGCCTACCAGCGCCAGGTGGCGCTCAAGCTCATCGACCGCATCGGGCTGGACAGCCAGCAGCGCGCGTTCTTCGAGGTCGAGCGCCAGATGCTGGCGCAGATGCGTCATCCGGTCATCGCGCTGATCCACGATGCCGGAACCGACGCCGATGATCGCCCCTGGCTGGTAATGGAATACATCGAAGGCGAGCCGATTTCGCGCTACTGCGAAAATCACGCGCTGCCGCTGCGCGAGCGCCTTGCGCTGTTCCTGCGCGTATGCGACGGAGTCCAGCATGCGCACCAGAAAGGCGTGGTGCACCGTGACATCAAGCCGGCCAACGTGCTGGTGGAAGAGGTTGACGGCATCGCGCGCCCGCGCATCATCGATTTCGGCATTGCGGCCGGTATCGGAGGCACCGCGCAGGCCGCGGGAACGCCGGGCTACATGAGTCCCGAGCAGCGCGATCCGAACGGCCGCTGCGACAGCCGCTGCGACGTGTACGCCCTGGGTGCACTGCTGTACGAGCTGATGGCGGGCGAACGGCCGCCCGCGGAAAACGCGGGGCCGGATGCCCCCACGCCCTCGCATCGTCTGGCGACGATCCCTGACGACACCCTCCGAGCCCACGCGCGCCAGTGCGGATCCACGCCGGCCGCCCTGCTCAGCACGCTGCGCAGCGACCTGGACTGGATCGTGCGCAAGGCGATGGCGGAAGATCCCGAGCAGCGTTACGCATCCGTCGCGCTGCTGGCTGAAGACCTGGGCCGCTACCTCGACGGATACCCGGTCAACGCCGCACCGCCGCGCCGCGCCCAGGCGGTGCGCAAGTTCATTCGCCGCCATCGCATCGGCACCGTCGCCGCCGCAACCGTGCTGCTGGCCCTGGTCTGCGGCCTCGTCGCGACCACCTGGGCGCTGCAGCGGGCCGAACGCGAAGCTACCCGTGCGCGCGTGACCTCCGACTTCCTCGGCAGCGTGCTGTCGAGCGTGGATCCGGACTTCGCCCGCGATCTCGATCCCACCCTCATGCTGCGCGTGCTGGATGACGCCGCCCGGCGCACCGCGGTGGAGCTGGCCGAAGATCCGGAAGGCCGGCTCGCGGTGGAGCTGGTGATTGCCGAGAGCTACACCGGCATCGGCCAGCCGCGCAAGGCGATCCCCCAGCTTCAGGCCGCACGCGAACAGGTCAACGCGCGCTTTGGCAGCGACAGCCACGAGGCGCTGCTGGTGGCGCAGCGCCTGGGCAGTGCGCTGGTCGATGCCGGGCAGTACGCCGAATCCGAAGCCGTGCTGCGCGAAGCAATCGACGTCGCCAGCCGCGATCCGCGCCGGGCCGGCCCCACGCTGGAAGCCGACCTGCGTTCACGGCTGAGCTGGACGCTGCGCCAGCGCAGCCAGATGGAAGAAGCCATGGTGCAGGCACAGCGCGCCTATGACGCGCTCGAGGCGCGCGTTCCGGAAAACCACCCGCAGCTCCTCGATGCCGGACTGCGCTTGTCCATCCTGCTGAGCGATGCGGGAAAATACGACGAGGCCATCGCCCTGCTGCAGGAAATGATCGCGCGGCGCGCGGAAGACCTCGGCATCGACCACCCGCGCGTCCTGAACATGCGGCTGAGTCTTTCGGTCTTCCACCTGCAAAAGCGCGACTACGCCGGCGCGGAAACCATCCTCAAGGCGATGCTGGAGCCGGTCGCGAGCCAGTTCGGCGCAGACTCCCCGACCCTCGCCATGGTGCACGGCAACCTGGGCGGCGCGCTGCGCCAGCAGGGTGGAGTGGCCAGGATCGCCGAGGCGGGACCGCACTACCGCTTCGCCTACGAACATTCCCTGCGCCACAACGGGCCGGACGCACCGATGACCGTGATAGTGCGCGGCAACCACGCCAACTGGCTGCGCGACAACGGCCAGGCGCAGGAGTCGCGCGATGAGCTGCTGGCGGTACTGGCGCTGGCTGAAACGGTATTCGGCCCGGAAACCAGCGCCACCGCCGAGACCCTGCGCGGGCTGGGCCTGTCGCAGATCGCCCTGGGCGATCTGGCCGCGGCGCGCGCCAGCCTGGAGCGCTCGCTGGCCATCCACATCACGCTGTTCGGCAATGCGGACGGGCCGCTGGCGCGCATCCGCGAATCCATCGCCAAGCTCGAAGCGGCCGAAGCTGCGGCACCTTAGGGAAGGTCTGAACAAGGCTCCACCGTCATTCCAGCCAAGGCTGGCCGTTTCTGACAGCGGAAGGCCTGTCCAATCCATTCCAAAACAGCAGCATGGACCCGGCCTTCACCGGGATGACGACTTGTTCAGAGGTGCCTCAGCGCGCGAGGAAGCGCGCCAGCCGGGCGGCATCGAACGGCCAGTCGAGCTCCACACCCGAGTCCCCGCAGCGCAGCACCGGAACGCGCGCACCGTAGCGCGCCTCGAGCGCGGCGTCCCCATCGATGAAGAGGCTTTCGAAGTCGGGCGCGCCGGCGCTTGCGAGCACGTCCAGCGCCAGGTCGCACAGGTGGCAATCATCGCGCTGGAAGAGGATCAGGTTCACGGATTGCCGGGGTTCACATCGCGTTGGAGCAATCGCTCTAGAATAGCGGGTTCTCCCCGGAGTGGTGGTCATGGCCGTCAGCATCTTCGATCTTCTGAAAATCGGTATCGGCCCGTCCAGCTCGCACACCGTCGGCCCGATGCGGGCCGCGACGCGCTTCGTCGACCACCACATCCGCGACGCCGGGCTGATGGAGCGGGTGGCGCGGGTGCGCGCCGAGGTGTTCGGCTCCCTCGCACTGACCGGCCGCGGCCACGGCACCGACAAGGCGCTGATGCTGGGGCTGGAAGGCCATGAACCCAACCGCATCGACCCGGACATCGTGCCGGCCACGCTGGAGCGCATCCGCGGCGAGAAGGCCCTGCTGCTGGGCGGCGTCAAGCGCATCGGCTTCGAGGAAAAGCGCGACCTTGCGATGAACAAGCGGCAGAAACTGCCGTTCCACACCAACGGCATGCGCTTCACCGCCTTCGATGCGGACGACGCGGTGCTGGCCACGCGCGACTACTACTCGGTCGGCGGCGGCTTCGTGGTCAACCCCGACGAGGCCGCCGCCGACCGCATCGTGCCCGACACCACGCCCCTGCCCTATCCGTTCCACAGCGGCGACGAACTGCTGGCACAGGCGCGCGACAGCGGGCTTTCCATCGCCCGGATCATGTTCGCCAACGAGGAGGCCTGGCGCTCGCCGGAGGAAATCCGCACCGGCCTGCGCGAGATCTGGTCCACGATGCAGGCGTGCGTGGCGCGCGGCATCCGCGCCGAGGGCAACCTGCCCGGCGGCCTGCACGTCTCGCGCCGCGCGCCGGCGCTGTACCACGAACTGCTGTCGCGCCCGGAGGCGGCGATGCGCGACCCGCTCACCACGCTCGACTGGGTGAACCTCTATGCGCTGGCGGTGAACGAGGAGAACGCCGCCGGCGGGCGCGTCGTGACGGCGCCGACCAACGGTGCCGCCGGCATCATCCCGGCGGTCGGCCACTACTACGAGCGCTTCATTCCCGGTGCGAGCGAACAGGGCATTTTCGACTACCTGCTCACCGCCGGAGCCATCGGCATCCTCTACAAGGAAAACGCCAGCATCTCCGGTGCCGAAGTCGGCTGTCAGGGCGAGGTCGGCGTGGCCTGCTCGATGGCCGCCGGCGGCCTGACCGCCGCGCTGGGCGGCACGCCTTCGCAGATCGAGAACGCCGCGGAAATCGGCATGGAGCACAACCTCGGCCTGACCTGCGACCCCATCGCCGGACTGGTGCAGATTCCCTGCATCGAGCGCAACGCGATGGGTTCGATCAAGGCCATCAACGCCTCGCGCATGGCGCTGCGCGGCGACGGCAAGCACAAGGTCAGCCTCGACAAGGTGATCAAGACCATGCGCGACACCGGCCGCGACATGATGGACAAGTACAAGGAAACCAGCCGCGGCGGCCTGGCGGTGAACGTCATCGAGTGCTGAGCGCGGAATCGCGAGCAGGATCGCTCCCGCAAAACCAGGCGCTTGTGGAGGTTTCCGGACCAGCTCGACGCTCCGAAAACACCCTTGCGCAATCCGCCCCGGCTCCCGGTCCGGAAACGTTCGCAAATTCCACAGACTCTGACGGAACGCATCGCGCCATGCCCGCCGCACCGACGCTCTGGACCTATCTGATACCGGTCCTGCTTCTGGCCTGCTCCAATCTGTTCATGACCTTCGCCTGGTACGGGCACCTGAAGTTCAAGGGCGCGCCGATCCTGCTGGTCATCCTGGTCAGCTGGCTGATCGCCCTGCCCGAATACCTCTTCCAGGTGCCGGCCAACCGCATGGGCCACGCGGTCTACACCCTGCCCCAGCTCAAGACGATCCAGGAGGTCATCACCCTGACGGTCTTCATCGGCTTCTCGGTCTGGGTCATGGGCGAGCCGATCAAGTGGAACCACCTGGCCGGCTTCGCGCTGATGATCGTGGCGGCCTGGCTGATCTTCCGGGCCTGACCGCCCGCAGCCGCCGGCGCGCCGGTCTTGCGGGGAAGCGCTAGGAGCCCGCGTGTCCGCCATCCGCCTGCAGGCGCTTGACCTCGCGCCACAGCGCTTCCTGTGCCTCCAGACCCAAGGCGTCGAAGGCCAGCCCGCGCGATGCGGCAAGCGACTCCATCGCGCGGAAGCGCCGCTCGAACTTGGCGTTGGCCTGCCGCAGCGCCGCACCGGGATCGACCCTGGCGTGACGCGCGAGGTTGACGCAGACGAACAGCACGTCGCCGATTTCGTCCTCCAGCCGCACGGGATCCGCGCCCTGCGCCAGCTCGACCTCGACCTCGACGATCTCCTCGCGCAGCTTGTCCAGCACCGGCGCGACATCGGGCCAGTCGTAGCCGGTTCGCGCGGCGCGCTTTTGCAGCTTCAGGGCGCGCAGCCACTCGGGCAATCCCGCCGCCACGCCCGCGAGCGCGCTCGGATCGTCATCGGTGGCGCGCCGCTCCTCGCGCTTGATCGCCTCCCAGTTCGCGGCCACTGTCTCGGCGTCGTTCGCATCCGCATCGCCAAAGACGTGCGGATGGCGGCGGACCAGCTTGTCGCGCAGGCCGCGCGCCACGTCGTCGAAATCGAACGCGCCCTCTTCGCTGGCCATCTGCGCGTGGAAGATCACCTGGAACAGCAGGTCGCCCAGCTCATCCTTGAGCGCGGCGCGGTCGTCGCGGGCGATGGCGTCGGCGACCTCGTAGGCTTCCTCGATGGTATAGGGCGCGATGGAGGAAAAATCCTGCGCCCGGTCCCACGGGCAGCCGCGGGCGGGATCGCGCAGGCGGGCCATGATGGCCAGCAGTTCATCCATCGAGGCCATCGATCCACGCCTTCCAGGGCAGGTCGGCATCGCCCAGCGCGATGAAGTCCGGATTGAGCAGCGAGGGGCCGCGGTTGTAGCGCAGCGGCTGGCCATCGAGCCCCAGCACCGCGCCGCCCGCCGCTTCCAGCACGCACTGGCCGGCAGCGGTGTCCCACTCCGAGGTCGGCCCGAAGCGGGGATAGACGTCGGCGCAGCCTTCCGCGATGCGGCAGAACTTGAGCGAAGACCCCAGGCCCATGCGCGCATGCTCACCGATCGCATCGAGCGCGCGCGCGGTGCGCGCATCCAGGTGCGAGCGGCTGGCGGCAACGCGCAGCGGAGCCTGCGCCGGGCGTCGGGTTGCCAGCGCCATGTCGCGATCCACGTTCGCTTCGCGCAGCCAGCAGCCCACGCCGCGACGCGCATGCACCAGATAATCTAGCACCGGCGCATGCACCACGCCCAGCACCGGCACGCCGTCCTCGATGAGCGCGATGTTCACGGTGAACTCGCCGTTGCGCTTGACGAACTCGCGGGTGCCGTCGAGCGGATCGACCAGCCAGTAGCGCGACCAGGTACGCCGCGTGTCCCAGTCGATATCGCCCCCCTCCTCCGACAGCAGCGGCAGGTCCGGTGCCAGTTCGGCCAGGCGCTCGGCGATCACGCGATGGGCGGCAAGATCGGCGGCGGTGAGCGGCGAACGGTCGCTCTTGGCCTGAACCGGGAAGTCGGTGCCGTAAACCGCGAGGATCGCGCTGCCGGCCTCGCGCGCGATGGCGACGAGTGCGGCCTGCCACGCCTGCGGGATCGGCGCGTGGCTCATGTCGGCACGGCCATCGCACGCGGGGCATCCGCGGGCAGGCTGCCGGCGTCGCGCTGGTGCAGGTATTCGCGCACGATGAAGGCGGCGGCCAGCGAGCGGCCGTCCGAGCAGTCCTCGCGCAGCATCAGCCGGTCGAGCTCGTCCAGCTTCCACGGCACCACTTCCAGCTCCTCGGGCTCATCGCCGGGCAGGCGCTCGGGATAGAGGTCCTCGGCCAGCACCAGCCAGCTGTGGTAGGGCATGTAGGCCGGAACCAGGGTCATCTCGCGCAGGACGGTGAGGCGGCGCGCGCCGAATCCGGCCTCCTCTTTCAGCTCGCGCACCGCCGCCACTTCCAGGGACTCGCCCGGATCGATGCGCCCCTTCACCAGCCCGAGCTCGTAGCGGTGCACGGCGCAGGCGTATTCACGCACCAGCAGCAGCGTGCCGCGATCGCGCATCGCGGCCACCACCACCGCGCCCTGGCCGCGCGGCACCATGCGCTCGAAGGTGCGCTCGGCATTGTTGGAAAAGCGCAGGTCGACGCGCTCGATCTGGAAGCGCCCGCCGTAATCCAGGGTGCGGCGGGCGAGGATGTCGGGAAGTTTACGCATCGTTCCATCCGTGAAAGCGCTCGCGCACGCCGGCGTGCAGCGCCGGAACGGCGGCCAGCACGCTGCGCGTGTCGAGATCCGGCGGAGCGCCGGAAAGGTCGGTGAAGACGCCGCCGGCCTCGCGCACGATGACGGCCAGGGCCGCCACGTCGAGGATGCTGACGTCCGATTCGATCACCACATCCACGCTGCCCTGGGCGAGCAGGTGGTAGTGCAGGAAGTCGCCGTAACCGCGGCCGCGGTTGGCTTCGACCAGAAGCTGGCCGAGCGCGCTCCAGCGCGGGCCCTGCGCGAGGGACTTGAGGTTGCCGGTGGATACCACCGCCTGCGCGACCTCGGCAGTCTCGGCGACCCTGAGCGGCACGCCGTCGAGGAAGGCACCACCGCCGCGCCGCGCCCAGGCCATCTGGCCGAACTGGCTGGCGCAGGAGACGCCCAGCACCAGCTCGCCGCGATGCATCAGCGCGATCTGGGTGGAGAACACCGGGTTGCGCCGCACGAAGCTTTTGGTGCCGTCGAGCGGATCGACCAGCCAGAGGAAGTCGCCCTCGCCTTCGCGCCCGGCCTCCTCGCCGTGAATCGCGTGGTCCGGAAAGGCCTCGCGCAGCACCGCGCGAATGGCGCCCTCGGCCTCGATGTCGGCCTGGGTGACGGGCGTGGCGTCGGGCTTGAGCGTGACCTGCGCGCCGCCGCGGTAATACCCGTCGATGATTGCCGCCGCCGCGCGCGCGGCGCGGCGCGCCACGTCGAGCGCGCGATCGAGAAACGCAGCATCGGGCGCAGGTGCCGAGGTCAAGATCCCTTCCCTGCCAGCCCGCCCTTCACCTCGTACACCACGCTGCCGTCGGGCTGCATCTGGCCGATATGCCGCAAGGCGCGCTGCACCTGCGGATCGTCGTCGCGCGCGCGCAGCGTGGCCCGGGCCTCGAAGCCCATGAGGGTGGTGCGGAACGAGCCGTCCAGCGCCAGCGGGCCATCGCCCTGATCACCCAGGGTGCCGCCGAAGCCGCCGCCGTCGAGCGCGCCGAAGCGGGCCTGCAGGGTTCCGAACGTGGCCTGCTCGCCTCCGCTCACGCCGGCGTCGCGCCAGGTCGCCTGCCCGGTGAGCGCCACCGGCACCCGACCGCGAAGCTCCAGGTCTTCGATCACGAGATCGACATTGCCGACCAGGGTCAGGGCCGGGACATCCAGCAGCCGCTCCATGCGCGCCGCCGGGAACCGCACCTTCGCCCCTGCGATGCGCACGCTGCCGTCGCGCGCGGCGACCACGCGGCCGGTGCCATCGAGCGCCTGCCCCTGGAGCGCCAGGTCGGCATCGATCTGCCCGCGCAGCAGACCCGCAGGATGCACGGTCCATTGCAGCCGCCCCAGGTCCGCGCCATTGCGCAGCACACGCTCGGCGCGGCCCGACCAGACCGTGCCGGCGACCTCTTCCAGCTGCACCGGCAGCCTGGACGACGGCAGCAGGCGCACGGCCAGCTTCGCGGGGAAAGTCGCCGCCACGATCGCCAGCACGACGATCGCCAACACCAACAGCCAGAACAGACGCTTCATCCTCAACCTCCTGGGCGTTCAAGCACGACCCGCGCATCGACGCGCCCGACGCCGGTGCTGCGCGTGGCGCTGAAATCGCTGATCGAAATCCTCTGCCCGGCCTGCAGCGCAGCCAGCCAGTCGACCAGGGCATCAAATCCCGCGCCTTCGAAATAGACCCGCACCTGCGCGGCGCTGACCGGCTCCACGCGCAGCAGCGCCTCACCGACGCCCGAAGCGCGCGCGGTGGCATCCACCAGCGCCAGCAGGGAACGCCCGTCGCGCGCGGGGGTAGCGGTGGCATCACGCAGCTGCGGCACCACGGCGCGCAGGTAAGCCAGATCATTGGCGGCCGCCGTGGTGCGCAAGCGCGCCGCATCACGCGCCTCGCGCAGCGGCTCCCACGCCAGCAGCCACAGCGCGATGAGGAGGAGCGCGCCGGCACCCATCGCAAGGACGCGGCGGTCGCGCGTCGCAAGGCCTTCCCAGAACTGCCGCAGCGCGTTCATCGGCCGCCCTCGCGGACGCGCAGCTTGCCCTCGACTCCGCTGCTGCCCGGCGTCATCGCGGTCAGCTCGGCGGCAAGGCCGAGGGAGGCCATGCGCTCGCGCAGTTCGTCGAGCGTGGCCACGTCGCCGCCGCGCAGGGTGAGATCGAGCGTGCCGGCGCGGTATTCCAACCCGTCCAGGGTGTAGCGGCCGCTGCCCGAGAGCAGCGGCGCGCTGCGCGCCAGGAGGCCCAGGACGCCCTCGCCGCGCGCTGCGCCGCCGCGACGCGCAAGCTCTGCGGCCACCTGCGCGCGTGGATCGACCACGCGCTGCACGTCAGGCAATGCCTCGCGCAGGAGGGCTTCCATCTGCGCGCGCTGGCTGGCATGGAGGCGGTCGAGCTGCCAGCGTTCGACCGCCATCGAGGTCATGCCCAGCAGCACGCCGGCAGCCACCAGGATCGCCGCCCAGGCCCAGCCGCGACCGGGGTTCGCGCGCGCATCCTGCGGACGATAGTCACCGGCCAAGAGATTGCTCTGGTCAAGGTCCAGCGTCGCCAGGCGCGTTGCCAGCCAGACCGGCACATCGACCGCCGTGTGCTCGATCCCCGCCGGCCACGAGATCGAGGCATCGACGCTGCGGCCCAGAATCTGCAAGGGTGCGGTCGCGCCGGAGTCCGCGAGCAGCGCCAGCCAGCCCGCGACCTCTTCCACCCTCCCGGCCAGCACGCCACCGCGCGCGTGGCGCAGCGTCGCGCAGTCACCGTCGAGCAGCAGCACGGGACCGGTGCCCTGCGGCAGCAGCAGGCTTTCGGGGACGAGACAGTCGGCCCGCACGCCGTGGCGGGAAAGCAGCGCCAGCCACGCCTCCATGCGCGCGCGCGCGGCGGCAAGCGCCAGCACGGTCTCGGGCCGACCGTCGTCGAACGCGGCCACATGGCACTGTTCGACCGGCTCGCCGAGCTGATCCTCGATGGCGAACGGCAGGCCGCGCTCGAGCTGGCGGCGCTGGCGCGCGATGCGCGGTGCCTCCAGCAGGAGCACCTCGGCGCTGGGCACGAGCACCACGGTATCGCCCTGCGGCGCGTGCGGCGGGAATCCCGGCGTCGGCCCCGCCAGAACCCGCCCGGCGCGATCCAGCGCCAGCCACTGGGCGCGTTCATCGTCGAGGATTCGGATCAGGTGGCGATGGGGCATGGCAGGCTCGATGCAATCCGGTCGATTCTAGCCGCAGTCACCGCACCTGCGCTGCAGGCGTCGCGCCGCCATCACAGCCGGCCGCGGGCGCGGGCGATCACCTCGACGCGGCCCGGACGCCGGTGCAGCAGGCTGGAATAGAGGAAGGGAATGCCGTCCGCAATGACCTGGGCTTCCAGGATGAACCACTCGGTTCCCACGGCGTAGCCGGCCAGCGGAACCGGCGGCAGGCCGATCTGGGCCAGCTCGCGCTGCACTTCGTCGGTCGATGCGTAGTTGGCCTGCCCGTCGCGCGCCAGGCGCTCGGCCATGGAGGGCGTCATCGCCTCCGACAGGCTCATCCACAGCGCCGGACTGGCGAAGTTGAGGTTGATCGGCGCGGCGGCGGGCAGCGCGCACACTTCCGGTGCAAGCAGCGCATAGACCTCGGGCGTGACGCCCGGCAACAGGCGCAGTTCCGACACGTGGACGAAGGGCTGGTTGGCCGCGCGCTGCGGCGGCTGGCGCGCCAGGTAGGCCGCGTCCTCGGCACCGCGCGAGCGCGGGATGGCGTCGGCGTCGATCCAGTCGGCGACCTGTTCGGCGATGGCCGGATCAAGCCGCAGCGCGCGCAGCAGCCGTTCGAAGCGCGCAATCGCACCGGCATCGTCGGCATCGCCGGGATGCAGGCTGTTGAGGTTGAAGCAGCCGCCCTGGTCGCGCAGGCGGCCGAAGATGCGCACGCCGGGCAGGTCGATCGGCGGCATGTCCTGGGCCCAGGGATCCTCGCGGCTGTCGATGCCCGGAGCATCGCTGGCGTCCTGCAGCAGCACCGCGCCGGCCCAGCCTTCGACCCCGCGCATCAGCTCCCAGCCCTGCGCCGCGCGCTGGCTGTTGCGGGTTCGCGCAAGCGTCGCCTCGCTGCGATCCAGCAGGGCGGCGATCAGCACCGTGGCCAGCGCCACCACCAGCACCGCGGCCAGCAGGGCCACGCCGCGCTGTCGCCGCGCGCTCACGGGGCCGGCTCCGCGGGCAGTTCGAGCACCCGTTCGATCTCGCCGAAACCTTCGACCTCAAGCCGCAGGCGCAGCGCGCGCGGCAGGACGCCGAACGCGCCATTCAGCGGCGGCCACTGGCGATGCTCGCGGCCGCGATCATCCAGAAACACCAGCTCCAGCGAATCCACCCCGTCAAGCAGGCGGTCCTCGATCGGCTGCGTGCCGGCGGCGCGGTCGAGCACCGCCCAGCGCTGGCGCAGCAGATCGCCGTCGCGCCGGATCCAGGCCACGCGTTCAAGCTCGGAGCGCGGCAGCGCCAGCGGATTGGCGTGGCCGTAACGGGTCAGCTCCATGCGCTGGGCGCTACCCTCGAACGCCGGTCGCATTCCGCCATAGGCGTCGCGCACCCCGCGCCGCGCCGCGGTGATCACGTCGCGCTCGATCAGGCCGACGGCAAACTGCAGCCGCCCCAGGCGCGCGGTGGCCTGGGTCGACTGCTCCTGCGCCTGTACCAGCGCGCGCAGCCCGCCCCAGGCCAGCGCCGAGGCCACGGCGAACAACGCCACGGCGACCAGCATTTCCAGCAGGCTGAAGCCGCGATGGACGGCCGTGAGCGGCACCGCACGGTGCAGGCACGATCGGAAAGGCGCGCGCCGCATCAGGGCTGGTTCGCAAAGGCGGAGAGGCGTGCCGCGACGCCATTGCGCGCGTCGCCTTCGGCGGCCACCACGGTGACGTCCATGCGGCGCACGCGGACTTCCTGCGTGGGTTCGACGTCCAGGGTCCAGCGCCAGCGCTGTCCGCCCATGCGCATCTCGCCGCTGCTGCGACCGACGGCGGGAAACGGCGCGCGCAGCCGCGCATCGGCCACGACGTTGGTGGCCACCCACTGCGCCAAAGTACCGTCGCGCAACTGCGCCTGGGCGCGTGCGTCCAGACCCGCCAGGCGCACCATCGCGACCAGCGCGAGCGCCAGCAGCAGCAGCGCCACGAGCACTTCGAGCAGGGTGAAACCACCGGCGGCGACCGGCGATCGAGGCTGCCGGATCGCTGCGCGCGCTGCCGACGCGCGGCGCGGCGTGTGGCACATATCGCGCGGACGCGCTTCAGCGATCACGGCGCACCCGGATCAGGGTCAGCGTGCCGTCGAGTGCGCCCTGAAGCTGCCAGGGCTGCGCCACGTCGGCGCGATCGATGCGCAGCACGAACGGGGTCAGCTCACCGGACGAGAAACAGCCGAAGCTCGGCTCGCGCCCGGGCTCGTCGCCAAGCACCAGATCGAGGCCGTCGCGCTGGGCCGAAATCAGCAGCTCGCGTCCGAGCGGCCGGGCGCGCAGCTCGTCGGCGCCGCCCTCGCCCAAGGGCCGCCAGCCGTCGATCTCGACGTAGCCGAAGCGCAGGCCGTCACGCACCGCGTCAAACCCGATGTCGCGCCCGCCGATGACGGCGCGCTCGCAGGCCAGCCGCACCAGCCGCTCGGCCCGGCGCGCGGCGTTTTCCACCTCGCGCTCGCCGCTGCCGCCGATCGACAGGACCGCGCCCGTCACCGCGATGCCGACGATCACCAGCACCACGAGGATTTCGATCAGCGAAAAACCGGTCGACCCGTGCGCGGGCACGGGCGCGCGTCGCGCGTGGGTCGAATCAGTTGTCCCAGCTGGCGATATCGGCATTCTCGCCCTCGCCGCCGGGCTGGCCGTCGGCCCCCAGCGAATACAGGTCGAAATCGCCGCGCTGGCCGGGGCTCAGGTACGCATAGTCGCGTCCCCACGGATCCTTGGGCAGGCGGTCGATGTAGCCGCCGGCCTTCCAGTTGCGCGCCTCGGGCAGGCCGCCGGGCTGGCTCACCAGCGCCTCCAGTCCCTGGTTGGTGCTGGGGTAGGTGAAGTTGTCGAGGCGATACATGTTGAGCGCGGTGGACAGCGCCTGGATGTCGGCGCGCGCCTTCACCTGGCGCGCCTCGCCGGGCTTGTCGAAGAACTTGGGCACCACGAAGGCCGCCAGGATGCCGAGGATCACGACGACCACGAGCACCTCGATCAGGGTGAAGCCGCGCATGCGCGACTCGGCGCGGGTGCGGCGTGATGCGGTGGAGCGGCGAATCGGAAGCATGGCGTAACCCTGGCCGGCGTGCGTTCGCCCGGATTCTAGCCGACCGTGGCAAGCAGCGTCGCCCGGCAGGCATCATGTCGGCATGGATTCCGAAGGACGCGCACCATGCGCCTGACCCGCTGCTTCATCGACGCACCGCTCTCGCCCGGTGCCATCCTCGCGCTGCCCGATACCGCCGCCGCCCACCTCACCCGCGCGCTGCGGCTGGGGCCGGGCGCGCGCTTCGCGCTGTTCAACGGTGACGGGCACGACTACGAAGCGGAGCTGGCGCAGGTCGACAGGCGCGGTGCCAGCGCCGAGGTCATCGCGGCGCGCCGCGTCGACAGCGAGTCGCCGCTGACGCTGGTGCTGGCCCAGGCCGTGGCGCGCGGGGAAAAGATGGATTTCGTGCTGCAGAAGGCTGCGGAACTGGGCGCGGCAGGCATCGTGCCGCTCGTCACCGAGCGCACCGAAGTCAGGCTCGACGCAGAGCGCGGCGAGAAGCGTCGCGCGCACTGGCAAGGCATCCTTGCCGCGGCCTGCGAACAGTGCGGCCGCGCGCGCCTGCCGGCGCTGGGGCCGGTGGCGACGCTGGCGAACTGGCTCGTCGGCGCGCCCGCGCCAGGGCTGGATGCGCGCAGCGATTCGCCCGACCAGCGCCTGCCGCTGTTCTACCTGGATCCGGATGCGGAAACGACGCTGCGCGACCTGCCGGAGGCCGCACGCGCCGGTGCCTGCTTCGTCATCGGGCCGGAAGGCGGGCTGGGCGAGCGGGATCTGGCGCTGCTGCGCGCCAGCGGCGCGATCGGCATCAGGCTCGGGCCGCGCGTGCTGCGGACCGAAACCGCGGGACTGGCCCTGCTGGCCGCGATGCAGGCGCTGTACGGGGATTTCTGATGGGGATCACGCCGCTGCGCGAATGTCGCTCGGGCGATGGGCGGACGCGAAAATCCGGCACACCGCCCGACGAGACGGGCTGGACTCAGGCCACCGCGGTCGAATCGATCTCGGCAATGCGCGCTTCGATGGCCGCCAGATCCGGGATGACCGCCTCTTCGTCGCGCAGCATGACGCGCATCAGCACGCCTTCTGCGGGCGCATCGTCATCACCGCTGTCACGCGCCAGCGCATCGTGCGATACCGTGACCAGGCGCGGGAAGCCCTGGGTCAGCATGGCAAAGTATGAATGGCGCGGATTGCCGCCCAGGGCCTTGAGCACCACGACCTTGGCACCGAATTCGCTCTCGTGCTCGGCCGAACCGATCATGCGGGCATAGGAGATGACCGGCAGGCGCCAGCCGCGCCAGCGAATGCGACCCAGCATCCAGGCCGGTGCACCGTCCACCGGGTCGGGCGGCGAATAGGTGATCACCTCGGCCACTGTCGCGTTGGGCAGCAGTGCCCGTGCGCCGGTGACGGCGATCATGACGCCTCGGATGTCCTGCGAGACTACGGTGCTCATCCCTGCAACTCCCTCAGCGCGCCACGCGCGCAACGCAACGCTGTGCCAGCTCGCGCGGCGAACCGGTGAATTCGACCACGCCGCGGGCGCGCGCACCGTCCACCATCGAACTGACCACGCAGGACTCCGGATCCTGTGCCCAGACCTCACCGCCCTTGGTGGTGAGGTAGGCCGCACCTTCCACGGCGTCGCCCGCCATGCCGCTGAAGATGATGGCCGTGGCCTTGCTGCCGAAGCGATCGGCCACGTCCTGCAACACGGTGTCGATCGACGGCGTGTAGCGCGGCGGTTTTTCGTGCGGACGGGCGACCACGCTGCCGTCGGCTTCCAGCACGACGTGCTCGGTCGCGGGAATGACGAGCACCTCGCCCTTCTTCGCGGGCACTGCTGCCGATGCGATCCGGACCAGCAGCGCGGAGGCCTTCTGCAACTGCTGGGCGAGGCGTTCGAAATAGCCCGACTCCAGGTGCTGCACCAGCAGGAATACCGCCGGCAGATTGGCCGGAAGCTCGGACAGGAAGATTCGCACGGCATCCGGCCCGCCGATCGAAGCTCCCAGGACGAACACGTGGCCGAGCGGGCTGGCATCGGCTGCGGTAGCGGCCGTCGCGGTGTCCACCGCGCTGGCGGGAGCCTCCACGAGACCCATGGCGACCATCAGCGGATCAACCTCTTCCTCTTCGATCGGTTCCAGGCTGAACTTGTCGAGATCGCCGAAATCATAGGTCGGCTTTGCCTCGGCTCCGGTGGCGGAGTCCGATTCGGCCAGCGTGACCCCCTCGTCCAGCGATGCCAGCGCCAGCTCCAGTCCACCACCGGCGACCGGCACACGCGCGGCGCTCGCCGGTTCCGCATTCGCCGCCGCGACCGGCGCAGACGCGTCGATGCCGGCAGGCGCATCGAAGGCGGAAAAATCCAGCTCCTCCAAGGCGGCTCCGTTGTCCGTGGTCTCGAATGCATCCAGCTGCGCCGCAAGGGCCGCAACCTCGTCGTCCAGCGCGCCGGCCGAATCCGCGTCGTTCTCGCCTGCGCCGTCGTCCAGGCTCCAAGCTTCGGCATCGAAGCCCATCCCGGGTGCCGCCGCATCTTCCTGCGCCGTGGATTCCCGGGAGGCCGGATCGGCGAATTCAATGCTCCCGGAATGTTCCGGGCCGCCCCGATCGCCTGTTCCATCGGATCGGGAGCCGTCCTGCCCGACGGCCGGAGCAGGCGCGTCCGACGGCGCTTCCTCACCGAAATCCCAGTTGAACTCCGCGAGCTCTTCGGTCGCGGCGAGCACCATCTCGGCGTCGGGCGACGAAGTCTCGCGCGCCGGTGCCTCGGCATCGAGAGCGAGCGCCCGTTCGATCTGCGCGTCGCCCAAGGCTTCATCCGCCAGCACCGCCGCATCGACCGCGCCAGGCGTGGGCGCAAGCAGCTCGGGCGCGGGCGCATCCGCCAGGCTCAGGGCGTCTGAAAGCAGGTCGAAATCAATGTCCAGCGCCGCGCCCGCGCCCTGCGGCGGCTCGCGCGCACCCGCCGGCGCTGCGGTGAATTCCTCGCTGAATTCCCCGGTATCGGCACGCGAAAGCTCCGGCACCTCGGGCAGCGCATCAACGGGAACCGTTCCGGAGATGTCGAGGGCCTCGTCGATGAAAGGGGTCACGTCCGGCTCGGGGACCAGCTCGGCCGGTGTCGGAACGGCACCGGGATCGGGGAAAAGCGACACGGGCTCGCGCAGGCGCCCGGCCCCTTCCGGCACGGGCGGCATGGTTTCGCCGTGACCCAGGACCTTGGCGGCAAGATGCCGCGCCCAGCGCGCCAGATCCCAGCCTTCCAGCGAGCGACTGACATCCGCGTCGTTGAACACGACGTTGATTTCGGGGTCGTCGAGCACGGCCTGCAGGTGGTCCAGGGTGTCGTCCAGCCCTTCCTCCAGGTTGACAATCACCACGTTGAGTGCGCCGCCCAGCGCGCTCGGACCGGGCGCGGCGGAAGGCTCACCCTCGAAGGCGATGGAGGCACCGAGCTCCTGCAGCGCATCGCGCAGCTGGCGGCGCGCGCCGTCATCCCGGCCCAGGAGAGCGACCCGGCAGGACTCAGCCGAGATCGCCACGGTGCACCTTCAGGATTTCGTCCACATTGCGCATCAGGTCCGCCTCTTGGTACGGCTTGCCGAGGTAGCGATCAACGCCGATCTCGAACGCGCGCTGGCGATGCTTTTCGCCGGTGCGCGAGGTGATCATGATGATCGGGATGCCGCGCAGGCGCACATCGTTGCGGATGTGCGTCGCCAGCTCGTAGCCGTCCATGCGCGGCATCTCGATGTCGAGCAGCATCACGTCCGGCACCCGTTCGGTCAGTTTCTCGATGGCGTCGACGCCGTCCTTCGCGGTGAGCACCTCGTAGCCATGGCGCTCCAGCACGCGGCCGGTGACCTTGCGCATCGTGATCGAGTCGTCCACCACCATGACCAGCGGAACGCGGCTGACGGGTGCGGCCGGTGCCGCTTCGACCACCCCACCGTCGAGGTGCATGGCGGTGTAGCGACGCACCAGCGGCGCGACGTCGAGAATCACGATGACGCGGCCATCGCCCATGATGGTGGCACCGAAGATGCCGGGAATCGAACTGACCTGGGCACCCACCGGCTTGACCACGATCTCGCGGCTGCCGATGACGTGATCCACGCAGATCGCGGCGCGCTGGTCGCCGGAACGGGCCAGCAGCAGCGGCACCTGCAGGCTACCCTCGGCGCGGACCGGAGCCTGCCCCAGCAGGCGGCCCAGGTCATGGATCACATAGTCCTCGCCCGCGTAGACGAAGCGGGGCGCGCCTGTGGCGAGCTGTGCGTCCAGTTCGCTGCGATCGATGCGCGCCACGCCCTGAACCGAGGCAATCGGCACGGCGAAGGAGGTTTCGCCCTGCTGCACGAACACCGCCTGCGTCACCGCCAGGGTGAAGGGCAGCCGCACCGTGAACACGGTTCCCTTGCCGCGCTCGGACTCGATGGTCAGCGAACCGCCGAGCTGGCGGATTTCGCTGTGAACCACGTCCATGCCGACGCCGCGGCCGGCGATCTTGCTGACCGTGGATGCGGTGGAAAAACCGGACTCCAGGATGAAGGCGTACAGCGCCTGGTCGGTGATGGTGGCGGTGGGAGCCAGCAGGCCGCGCTCGATCGCCTTGCGGCGGATCGCATCGCGGTCCAGGCCACGTCCGTCATCGGCCACCTTGATGACCACTTCGGAGCCTTCGCGCAGCACCGCGATGCGGACCGTGCCCTCTTCCGGCTTGCCGACGGCGCGGCGCTCCTCCGGCGTCTCCAGTCCGTGGGCGAGCCCGTTGCGCAGCATGTGCTCCAACGGCGCGGTCATGCGATCGAGCACGCTGCGGTCCATTTCGCCCTGCGCACCCTCGACCCGCAGCTGCGCCTTCTTGCCCAGCTCCGAAGCGGTCTGGCGAATGATGCGGCGCATGCGCGGCACGAGCGAATCGAACGGCACCATGCGGGTGCGCATCAGGCCTTCCTGCAGGTCCGAGCTCACGCGCGACTGCTGCAGCAGGAGGGTCTCGTACTGGCGCGTGTGGTCTTCCAGCGTGCCCTGCAGGTTGACCAGGTCGGCGGCAGACTCGGACAGCGCGCGGGAAAGCTGCTGCAGGGTCGAGAAGCGGTCCAGCTCCAGCGGGTCGAACGCCTCCCTGCCGCCGGCCTCCACCTCGCGCTGGTAGCGCGCGACGATCTGCGCCTCGGTCTCGATTTCCAGCTTGCGCAGCTGGCCGCGCAGACGCTCGTTGGTCTGCTCCATTTCCGCCAGGTTGGCGTGGAACAGGCCCAGCTGCTGTTCCAGTCGGGCGCGGTAGATCGCGACTTCACCGGCGTAGTTGACCAGGCGGTCGAGCAGGTCGGCGCGGATGCGGATCTGCTCCTGCGGCGCGCGAACGCTGACGTCCTCTTCGTCCAGCGCCGTGGGTGCCAGTTCGACACTGGGAGCGGCTACGGCCTCCTCGGCGGTCCACTCCGTCGCGGTCGCCGGGGTTTCGGTTTCGGTTTCGACCTCAGTTGCGGTCACGACATCGGCAGCGATCGGCGGCTGCGCCGCTTCCAGGGCTTCGACGGCCACCGCGGCATCCTCGACGGCACCCGGCACCAGCTCCGGTTCCTCGCCGCGCGCCAGCATGTCCACGCGCTGGATCAGGAGCACGGGCGAAGCGATGGCCTGTCGCGATGCGACGCGCGCGGTCATGCGGTTGAGTCGATCGAACGCAAGCTCCAGCACATCGATGCCGTGGCGCGGCAGCGCGCGCTTCCCTTCCGCCACGATCTCCAGCAGGCTTTCCATCACGTGCCCGAGGTCGCCGATGGCATACAGACCCGCCATGCGCGCACCGCCCTTGAGGGTGTGCAGGTCGCGCTGCAGGGCAACGACAAGCTCCTGATCGGTCGGCGTTTCGCGCAGGCGTGCCATCAGCCCGTCGGAGTGGTCGAGGATGTCGGTCGCTTCCTCGCCGAAGATGTCGAGCAGTTCCTCGTCCATGTCCGCAATGCGCAGCGGCTGGTCGGGATCCGGGTCCGCGGTATCGAGACCGGCGATGAACCATTCAGCCAGCATGGTCTGCTTCGGATCGGCAGAGGACGTCCTTTCCGCGCGCGCTGCGGCTTCTTCGACGACGCGGTCATCGGCCTGCGCAGGCGCGGCTTCCGGTTCCAGCGCGTCGGCAGGTTCCTCGATCTGCGCGCCGTCCCAGATCGGCTCGTCGATCAGCGCATCGATGTATTCCTCTTCCGCCTCCAGCGCGGCCGATCCGGTCTCGGCAAACGCATCCAGCGGCGCGGCAGCCGCCTCGTCGCCAAAAGGCACCGGCACGCGCACGCCCGGCGCGACATCCCATTCCGGGGCGATTTCCTCGCCCGGAACCTGCGTCGCTTCGACAGGTTCGGCGGCATTCCCGTCAGGCATCCCGAGCAAAAGCTCGGCGTCAACGTCTTCGTCTTCGGCGACGGGCACCGGGATCGGCGCATCGACCGTATCCGATGACACCTCAGGCGCGGGCTCATCATCCAGATGATCGAAGAAGGCATCCGCGGACACGATCCCGGCGTGCGCCGGATCGCTGGCCTCGGTCGGGGCGAGGTCCACCGTCTCGATGTCCACGCCAGGCGTGCTCGCTGCGGCCGGCACCTGCGCCGCCGCTTCGTCCGCCAGCCACTGGCGAATCAGATCGTCCACGCCGGTTTCGGGTGCCGACGCGGACTCCGCGGCTTCTGCCGTCGTGGCCTCGGCACTGGCCTCATCGCCGGATTCAGCTGCCTCGTCCGCCAGGCTCACCGATTCCAGCATGGCCTCTTCCGGCACGTCGAACTCCGGTTCGGAGAACTCCATCTCGACGACTTCAAGGCCCGCGTCGATTTCCGCTGTTGCCGGCAGCTCCGACGGCATCTCGATCAACTCGGACCACTCGACCGCTTCGCCCGCTGCCGGCTCCCCGGCAGCGAGTTCCTCGACCTCCAGGCTCGGCGCGGGCGGTTCCGCAGCGGCGGGCTCGTCGATTTCGGCGGCGGCCATGTCTTCGATGTTCCAGACCGGGAACTCGTCGCTGGCTGGCGGTGCGGCGGCCGCTGCATCCGCGTCGGCGGGTGCGTCAGCCATCGGAATGCTGACCACGCTGGTGAGATCGGCCTGGACATCCAGGCCATCGAAGTCCAGCGTTTCGTCCAGGACGGTCTCCGGACCCTCGGCCGCGGCGTCCACGGGCGGCACCTCGTCCACAACAGGCGCGGCGATCTCCTCCGATGTGAACTGCGACCACGGTTCGAGCGACACGGCGCTGCTCAATTCCGGGGCCTCGCTGGTGATTTCTTCGTGCGCCGGCACCGGCGCGAACGGACTCGGCGTGTCGGGCAGCGTGTCGCGCTCGATGGAAAGCCGGGCGGCAAGCTCCCGCAGCGACGTCAGTCGCGGCGGCCGGGCCTCCAGTTCGACCAGCACCTGGCGCAACGCGCGGGTCGAGTCCATGAGTACCGCGCGTCCCTGCTCGGAAAGCGTCAGTCCGTTGGACAGCGCGCGCTTGAGGTAGTGCTCGAGCGGCGAGGTGATTTCGGTGACCAGGGGCAGCTCGGTCATCGCGAACGCGCCGTTCATCGTATGCACCGCACGCACCACCGCTTCATCGAGCGGCTGTGCCGGCTGTGCCAGCCAGGCTTCGATCGTGTCGAGATGCCCGGAGACTTCGGGCTGCAGGATCTCGAAAAGTACCGGGTCGATGGTGGCGACCTCGATGCGATCGTCACGGGCTTCTTCAATGCTCTCGAAGGCAGCTTCCGCGGAAATTTCCTCCTGCGGCGGTGCGATGGCATCCTGCGCCCCGGCGACGGGCGGGCCGGTGACCCCGGACACGGCGGTCGCGTCGACTTCGGACACGGCCGGGACGTCTTCGTGCGTCGGTTCGGGCATCGCAGGCGGCGCGACGGGCGTCGGGACGTAGTGGACCTGCTCGCCGGCCGCCAGCCGGTCGGCCACGGATTTGATCGCATCCAGATCGGTGCGAACGCTGCGCTCACCGCGCAGCGCGGCGTGAATTTCCGGCAGCACGTCAAACGCCGCCTCGACCAGCGAGGTCACCGCGGGCGTTGCGGAAATGGTGTGGTCGAGCACGCGGTTGAGCATGTTCTCGATCTTCCACGCGAATTCGCCCAGGGTGAGCGCGCCGACGAGGCGGCCGCTGCCCTTGAGGGTATGGAACACGCGTCGGATCGACTTGAGCTGGTCGAGGTCGCCGGGGGCCTGCATCCAGATCGGCAGCAGCTGCCCGAGGTTCTCGATTTCCTCCTGCACCTCTTCGACGAAGACCTCGCGGATCTCCTCGTCGATCTCCTCCGAGGCGGCCTCGAAGCCTCCGGTGATGGGGCCGCTCTCCGGTTCGGAGGCGACCTCTGCCGGTACCGGTGCCGGTGCCGGCGGCACCTTCCCGGATGCGGCGTCGGCCGGCGTCGCCGCATCCGGCATCGGCGCGATGGGCTGCACCTCCACCGTATCCGCGTCGTCCCGTGCCGGCGATGCCGCAACGTCATCCTCGGAAACGCGCGCATCCGGCACTGCGGGAACGATTGCGTCCGAGACCGGTTCAGGCGCGGAATCCCGAGGCGACGGCTCGATGGCGTCCTGCGGCGCCGCGACGGCGACTTCCGGGACCGGCCAGTAGCCCAGTTTCTCCAGGCTGCCGTGCGCCGTCAGCAGGATGCGATCGCGGCCGGGGCGCTGCTCTGCCTGGGCTTCGAGGAAATACTCGAGGCTGGCAAGGGCGTCAGCGAGCGTCTCCATCTGCGCGACATCGGGCACGAGCCGCTTTTCCAGCAGCTCGCGCCGGGTGAACTGTGCAATGGCTTCCAGATAGCCCGCCGGTTCGAGCAACTCGACGATCCGCAGCACGCCCGCGACCTGGCTGAGAAGATCCGGTGCGGCCTCGAGCTGTGCGGCATCCCAACTCGATTCGATGTAGCCGACAAAGCAATCCTTGGCGCGGGTGAAATTGACCTGAGCCTCTTTCACCAGCGCCTGCATCACGCGGCGCGTCTCGATCGCCGGAAGCCGGGTCGCAGCCTCGGCGCGCTCGCCCGTGGGCACGCCGCCCAGATGCTGAACCTGGTCGTCCAGCGACGCCTCGACGTACAGCAGCGCGCCCGCGATATCCAGCAGGGCGGACTCATCGGCCGCACGCGAGCCGTCGGTGATGGCCCGCACGGCATCGCGCTGCTCCTGCACCACGCGTCGCGCAACCCCGAGGCCAAGCATGCCCAGGGTGTCGGAAACCCGCTCCAGCACCTCGACCTGGTTGGCAAGCTGTGCCGCTTCCGCCTCCGGATTGCGCAGGTGCAGATCCAGCGCGTCCTTGACCCGCAGCAGGTCATCCTTGATCGCGCCTGCGACGGTGTCCAGCAGCGAGCGGTTGTGCCCGGTCAGGCTGCTGCGAGCGTGTTCGACTTCTTCCTCGCTCGGCAGGAGGTCCTCCAGGCCGAAAACCTCGCGCATCTCGCCGATCCGGCCATGCTCGGTGGGCGCATGGGCCACGAAGTAAAGCAGGTTGCGGGTGAGCTCGTGCGGCGGGTCGGTCCTGAAGCTGCGCTCGCCAGAATCGGCCAGCCGCTTGATCTCCCGCTCCACCTTGCCGATCGTCTGCTTGAGCTGAAGGCTCGGCTCAAAAGCCTTGGCCCGCAGCGCCTCCAGCACGCCGGCCGCGACCCAGAACAGGCGGCGCGCCTCGAGCTCGGCGGTCTGCGCGATGAGTTTGTCCAAGGTGTCGGTCAGGCGCGCCAGGTTGCCGTCGACGTCGTCGTTGCGGAACCACTTGAGCAGCGCCAGCTGGAACTGGGCGCGCAGCGGTTCGGCCCTCGCGCGAAGCTCGGCTTCGGGTAGCGGCTGCGCCGGCCCGCCGGCACCGACCGGCAGTTCACGCCCCAGGTTGGGCGTGAAGAGTGCAATCTCCGACAGGCCCTTCTCGCCCCGCGCCGTGCGCAGGTCGTTGAGCAGCGGCAGGAGAACGATCGGGATGTCCTTGTGGCCGGTCTGCAGTCGCTCCAGGTAATCGGGCAGCTGCATGATGCCGCGCATGAGCACGCTGTAGGCCTCGTCGCGATCCGCGATCTGCCCGTCCAGCAGCGCCCCGGCCAGGCTCTCCATCTCCTCGGTCACCATGGCCGCACCGTACAGCTCGACCATGCGCAAGGTGCCCTGCACCTGATGCAGGTAGGTGGCGCAGAAGCGCATTTGGCTGACGTCGGAGGGATCCTCGACGTAGGCCTCAAGGGCTTGCCGAGCCTGCTTCAGGGTCTCGTCGAGTTCGCCCTTGACCCAGGCCAGCGTGGTGAAGTCGATGTCGTCTTGCGGCCTCATGCCTGGGTCTCTTTCGTATTCCGGAGGTAAGCCAGCGTCTGCGGCCCGCCGGTCCGGCGCATCTGCGGGTGGCTCCAGCCGGGCGCTTCGCCCGGGCCGAGCACCAGAAGACCGTTGGGTTGGAGCAGTTCCACCAGGGCATCGAGCATTTCGCCCCGGCGTTCGCGTGCAAAATAGATCAGCACGTTCTGGCAGTAGATGATGTCGAGCTTGCGCAGCGGCGCGCGTGACGCATGCAGCAGGTTGACGCAGGCAAAGCCGACGCGCTTGCGCAGGCGATCGCAGATGCGGAAGTTCTCGCCATCGTCAAGCGCCTCGACCTGCGCCCGGTAGGCGGTCGGGATTTCGCTGATCCGGCGCATCGGGTATTCGCCGGCCCGCGCCACGGCCAGTGCGGCCTGGCTGACGTCGGTGGCGGTGACCCCGAAGCGCCGCTCAGGTGCACTTCGCGACAGCTCGGCATCCACCACCATGGCGAGCGAGAAGGCCTCCTCCCCGGTGGAACAGCCGATCGAAAGCGCATGCAGCGAGGCGTCCGCACCGGCGGCATCCAGCCAGCGCGGCAGCCATTCCTCGCGGATCAGGGCGAGCGACGGCGGGTGGCGGAAGAAATGGGTTTCATGGACGGTGAGGTGATCGACCAGGGAGGCCCACTCGACCGCCCCGCGCGCTCCCTTGACAAGCTCGTCGTAATACGTCTGGAACCCGGTATGGCCGGTTTCGCGCATGCGCCGGCGCAGGCCCGTTTCCAGAAAAGGCTTGCGCTCGGGCGGCACGATGACGCCGGTGCGCGCCTCGAGCAGGCGCACCCACCGGTCGAACTCGGCATCGTCCAGTGCACGCATGCCGATTGCCGATGCCGATGTGGCTACCGTGGCCATTCCGTCGCAGCCCCCGTCCGCCCGCACCTCAGCCCGGCAGCTTGAAGTCGGCGACCGAACGACGCAGGTCGGCAGCCAGCTGGGCGAGGTTTCCGATCGACTCGGCCGTCTGGCTCGCGCCAACCGAGGTCTGCGTGGTGATTTCCTGAATCACGTTCATCGTGGCCGAGATGTTGGTTGCGGCAGCCGACTGCTGGCGCGCCGCCTCGGAGATGTTCTGAATCAGGTCGGCGAGGTCGTTGGACACCTTTTCGATCTCGCCCAGGGCCAGGCCCGCGTCCTCGGCCAGTCGCGCACCGGCCACCACTTCGGCGGTGGTCTGTTCCATCGAGGACACCGCTTCGTTGGTATCGGCCTGAATCGTCTGCACCAGCGTCTCGATTCGCTTGGTCGCATTCGCGGAGCGTTCCGCCAGTCGCTGCACTTCGTCGGCCACCACCGCGAACCCGCGGCCCGCCTCACCGGCCGAAGCAGCCTGAATGGCGGCGTTCAGTGCCAGGATGTTGGTCTGCTCGGCAATGTCGTTGATCAGTTCCACGATCGAACCGATTTCCTGCGAGCTTTCACCCAGACGCTTGATTCGCTTGGAAGTTTCCTGAATCTGGTCGCGAATCGAGTCCATGCCCTGAATCGTCTGGCGCACGACTTCGGCGCCCTTTGCGGCGATCTGCACCGAGCGCTGCGCCACGTCCGCCGATTCGGCCGAGTTCTTCGACACCTCGTCGATCGAAACCGCGATTTCGTTGATCGCGGCCGAGGCCGAGGTGATCTGCTGCGCCTGGTGCTCGGCGGCTTCGGCCAGATGCATCGCGGTGGCCTGCGTTTCCTGGGCAGCGGCAGCCACCTGCACGGCGGTTTCGTTGATGGTGGTAACGAGGGAGCGCAGCGCCTCGACCGCGAAGTTGATCGAGTCCGCGATCGCGCCGGTGATGTCCTCGGTCACCGTCGCGCGAACGGTCAGGTCGCCTTCGGCCAGCGAACCCATTTCGTCCAGCAGGCGCAGGATGGCCTCCTGGTTGCGCTGGTTCAGTTCCTGGGTGACGCGGAAGCGCTTGACCTGGTCGCGGTACAGGGTGAACAGCAGGCCGAGGATGGCGATGATGGCGGCCGCGCCTGCGGCGATACCGATCCACACGCTCGGGAACGCGCGGCTGGCGGGAAGATTGACGAACGCCTGGGTCAGGTTTTCCGCGCCGCCCAGGAGCTGGGCCGAGGCCTGCGAGATTTCATCGGCGGCGTTCTTGACTTCAAACAATTCGGTGGAGGCGTCAAGGATGGCGTCAACGTTTTGCTCGAGGTCGGAATAGAGCGTGGCCACGCGCGCCAGCGACTGGCGGGCCACCGGACTGTCGATGCGGCGGATGTTCTGCTCGGGCAGGCCGTTCTGGAGGCCACCGAGCACCTGGCTGAAGAGGGTGGCGTCGCGCGAAAACCGGTCGGCGGCGGACGTGGCCGCGGCACCGCCCTGACGAATCTGGGTCACGTGGCGCAGCATGCGGTCGGCCAGCACGATCTGGCGGATGGCGGTGGAAAGCTGGGCATAGCTGGCGTTGCCGGCCTCACCCATCGCGCGCACCACCTCGTCCATCTCGGCCTGGATCAGCGGCACGGCGTTGGCGAAGCGGTCGGCGGTCTCGGTCAGGCCCAACACCAGCTCCCGACTGTCGAGGATGCGCCGGGCCGCGTCGTTCATCGGCCCCCAGGTCTCGGTGACGCGCTGCAGCGGCACGCCGACGGTCGCGTCGCCGGCGTAGGCCGGGTTGCTTGCGCCGCCCTTGTTCAGGGCATCGAGGTTGGCCTGGATCGCGATGCGCGTGCTTTCGAGCTCGTCGAACGCGTCCACGCCGCCGGATGCGGCGTCCTGTGCAGCCTTTGCCACCTGCTGCGACAGCACGCGCACGTCGGCCACCAGGTCACGGGCCTGCCCCTCCTCGCCCGCGTATTTGGTCGAGAGCACGGCGTTGGCGATCAGCGCCAGCAGTGCGATTACCAGCAGGAAGATCCAGAAGTTGATCATCCCGCTGCGTTCTTTGCCGGTACCGGCGCCCAATGTGCTCATCGCAAGAACCTCACCCTGAAATGCATTACATACCGCCCTGTGCGGCGGCGGCCTGCCTGAATTCCGGCGTACGCGTCAATCGCGCCATGTCGAACACTCCCCAGACCGTGTCGCCCAGTCGATAGGCGCGCTGCACGAAGGGCGCATAGCCGCTCCCCGCCACGCCCTCCACGGCCACGATCTGGCCTTCGTTGAAGTTGCGCTGTCCCAGCAGTTCGTCGATGAGGACCGCGACGTTGCCGCCGCTCTGCCGGATCACCAGCGCGCGCGTGGTGGCGTGCTGCACCGTGCGCTCGCCTTCCAGATATTGCTTGAGGTCGACGATGGGCAGCAGCGAGCTGCGCAGGTTGGCCACGCCCAGCAGCCAGGTGTCCGCGCCGGGCACGGGCGTCAGCGGCGGCACCGAGATGATCTCCACGACCTCCGCGAAACTCGCGGCCAGGCGCTTTGCACCCAGACGAAACGCTATGCCGCGCCACAGGCCGGGGGCATCGATCTGGTCGGGCAGGCCCGCGACGTGGGTCAGGCTGCGTCGCTCGTAGTCGGTCAGGATGTCGAACGGGGTGGCCGAGGAGAACGTCATGGGTCAGCCTCCCGCACAGCCGTGAAGGACAGCTGCCCGACGGCACGGCGCGCGCCGCGCGTTCCGGGCAATCGCACAACCTGCCTGCACTGGATTTCGGACTTCAGCCATGCTCCCCCCGCAAGAGTTGGCGGTCAATCATGCACCACATGCCGCCGTATCGCCGAGAGTAGTTCCTCGCGGGTAAACGGCTTGGTGAGGTACTCCTCGGAACCTACGATTCGCCCGCGCGCCTTGTCGAACAATCCATCCCTGGACGACAGCATGATGACCGGCGTCGACCGGAAAAGCTGGTTGTTCTTGATAAGCGCGCAGGTCTGATAGCCATCCAGCCGCGGCATCATGATGTCCACGAAGATGATCTGGGGCTGGTTGTCGGCAATCTTGGACAGTGCCTCGAATCCGTCCGACGCCGTGAAGACCTCGCACCCCTCCTTCTTGAGAAGGGTCTCGGCCGTGCGTCGGATGGTCTTCGAGTCGTCGATGACCATCACCCGCATCCCCGCCAGACTGCCTGTGTTGCCATCCATCCAATGGTCCCTCTGTGGCACGGCACGCAGTCGCCGCGCATTGACGTCTTATCGCAACGGAAGCCGATGTCTGTCAAGGCATCTCCCCGAAATCTCGCCCCGCTGCTGCGATGCTAGTATAAACACACGCCCGCCCTATCGCGGGCGTTTTCATGAAAAAGGTGTGATCGTGTCGCTTGAAGTACTCGTGGTGATGGACCCGATCGAGTCGATCAAGGTCGGCAAGGATACGAGCTTTGCGCTGCTGCTTGAGGCGCAGCGCCGCGGGCACCGCATCCATGTGGCCGGAATCCCGGATCTGGGCGTGCGCGATGGCCGCGCCATCGTGCAGGCCACGCCGCTGCAGGTGCGTGACGACCCCGAGGCCTGGCACATCCCGGGAGCGCCGCAGGAGCGCGCCTTGGGTGGCTTCGCCCTGGTCTTCATGCGCAGCGACCCGCCGGTCGACGCCGCCTACCTGCACGCCACCCAGATCCTGAGCCTGGCGCAGCATCAGGGCGCACGCGTGGTGAACGATCCGCAGGGCCTGCGCGACATGAACGAGAAGCTCGCCGCGCTGGCGTTCCCGCAGTGCTGCCCGCCGACTCTGGTGTCCTGCGAAAAAGCCGCGCTCAAGGACTTCGTGTCCGAATTCGGGGACTGCGTGCTCAAGCCGCTGGACGGCATGGGCGGACGATCGATCTTCCGCGCCCGTGCCGGCGAGTCCAACCTCAACGTGATCCTCGAGACGCTGACCGAGGGCGGGCGGCAGTTCGCCATGGCGCAGAAGTACCTGCCGGAGATCGTCGAAGGCGACAAGCGCATCCTGCTGATCGATGGCGAGCCCGTCCCATACGGCCTCGCGCGCATCCCGCAGGGTGACGAATTCCGCGGCAACCTGGCGGCGGGCGGGCGCGGCGAAGGCCGGGCGCTGACCGAGCGCGACCGCTGGATCGCCGCGCAGGTGGGGCCGGATCTGGCGAGGCGCGGCATGCGCCTGGTCGGCCTCGACGTGATCGGCGACTGGCTGACGGAAATCAACGTCACCAGCCCGACCTGCATGCGCGAACTCGACGCGCAGTTCGGCCTGAACATCGCCGGCGATCTGTTCGACCGGCTCGAGGCCGCGCCGGCGTGACGACCGCTCCCCCGGTCACCAGCGGGGACCGTCTCGGGGCGACCCTGGTGTTTTCGCTGATCGCCCACGGCGTGCTCGCGCTGGGCGTTGGATTCGCCATCGAGGATCCGGCCCCGGTGCTGCCGACCCTGGACGTGATCCTGGTGCAGACCCACTCCGACCAGGCGCCCGACAAGGCGGATTTTCTCGCCCAGGCGAACCAGTCGGGCGGCGGCGAGGTCGACACGGTGGAACGCCCCAGCGAACCGCAGCCGGCACCGGCACCCAACCCGGTACCCGGCGTCGCGCCCGCGCCGCTGGAGGCCGGTTCGCCGCGCCCGCAGCAAACCCATGCCGAGGCCGTGGTCGCCTCGATCACGCCGGATCAACAGCAGGTCGACACCACCCGCGCCGTGGTCACACCCAGCACGCCGCTGCCTACCAACCGCGAGCTGATCGAGCGCAGCCTGGAAATGGCGCGGCTGGCGGCTTCGGTGGAGCAACGCGAGCAGCAGTATGCGCGCCGCCCCAAGCGCAAGTTCGTCTCCGCCAACACGCGCGAATACGAATACGCCTCCTATCTGCGCGCCTGGCAGGCGCGGGTCGAACGCATCGGCAACCTCAATTATCCCGACGAGGCGCGTCGCCGCAGCCTCATCGGCCAGCTCGTGCTGACGGTCGCCATTCGCCGCGACGGCAGTGTGGAAGACATCACCATCGTCCAACCCAGCGGACTTGCCGTGCTCGACGAGGCCGCGGTCCGCACCGTGCGCCTGGCCGAGCCCTTCGCGCCGCTGCCCGATTCGGGCGACGGCACCGATATCCTGCACATCACCCGCACCTGGCATTACCTGCCCGGCAACATGATGCAGAGCCGCTGACGCCGTACACCTCCGGATGGCGGGGCGGGCTGAAGGCCGTAGAATGGCACCATGCAAAGCACGGACTCACTCGCCAACCGCTTCCTGATCGCCGTTCCGGGCATGGACGACCCGAACTTCAACGGCGGCGTCGCGCTCCTGTGCCACCACAGCGCGGAGGGCGCGATGGGTCTGCTGGTCAATCGCACCTCGGACTTCATCCTGGGCGAAGTGATGGCGCAGATGGGCATCCAGTCCGTCGATCCGCAGCTGGCCGCCATGCCGGTCCTCGCCGGCGGGCCGGTGGAACCGGAGCGCGGCTTCGTGCTGCACAGCCCGGACGGCGGCCCCTGGGACTCGACCTTCGAAGTATCCGGCGAGATCCACCTCACCACCTCCAGGGATATCCTCGAAGCCATGGCGCGCGGCCAGGGTCCACGGCACGCGGCGGTGGCGCTGGGCTATTCCGGCTGGGGCGTGCTGCAGCTCGAGAGCGAACTGCGCGAACACGTCTGGCTGTCGGTGGATGCCACGCCCGACATCGTGTTCGAGGTGCCGCTCGAAGCGCGCTGGCGGGCCGCGACGCGCCTCATCGGGATCGATCCCGCGGCGCTGGCCAGCTACAGCGGAAACGCATGAGCGACACCGCCACGACCCTCTGCGTACTGGGCTTCGACGTCGGTGCACGGCGCATCGGGGTGGCCGTCGGCAATACCGTATCCGGAACCGCGCGCCCCATCGCCATGGTGGCGGCGCGCGACGAAGGGCCGGACTGGGATGCGGTCAGCGCCCTGGTGCGCGAATGGCGCCCGGATCGGCTGGTGGTCGGCGAACCGCTGACCCTCGACGGAGAACCCCAGCCCGCAACCCACATGGCCCGGCGCTTTGCGCGCGAAGCTGCGGTCCGCTATGCGCTGCCGGTCGACCTGATCGACGAGCGCTCCAGCTCACGCGAAGCCGAACGACGCTTCGCCACTGCCCGCCGCGACGGCCGCGCGCGCCGACGCGACGCGAAAGCGATGGATGCGCTCGCGGCGCAGGTCATCGTCGAACGCTGGCTGGGCGAATCACCCCTGCCCTCACCCTGACATTTCCCGAGAGCCCGATGCGCCACCTGCTCACCCTCGAAGACCTGCAGCGCGACGAAATCACCCGCCTGCTGGATGCCGCCCAGGCGCTGCGGCCCCACGCCCTGCGGCGCAGCGCGCACCGCCCGCTGCGCGGCCTGACCGTGGCCAACCTGTTCTTCGAGCCGTCCACCCGCACCCGCGCCTCCTTCCAGCTTGCGGCCGAAAGGCTCGGTGCGGACGTGCTCAACTTCGAGACCGAGAGTTCCTCCACCCGCAAGGGCGAAACCCTCGTGGACACCCTTCGCAATCTCGAAGCCATGGGCGCCAGCCTGTTCGTGGTGCGGCACACCCACAGCAGCGTGCCCGCCTCGCTCGCGGCGGCGGCAGCGCCCGCCAGCGGCGTCATCAGCGCCGGCGACGGGCACCACTCGCACCCGACCCAGGGGCTGCTCGACATGCTCACGATCCGCCAGCACAAGGGTGAGGACTTCTCCCGCCTGAAGGTCGCCATCGTCGGCGACATCCGCCACTCGCGCGTAGCGCGCTCGGATGCGCAGGCGCTGCGTGCGCTGGGCGTGCGCGACCTGCGCCTGGCGGCACCGGAGGCGCTGCTGCCTGATCGAAGCGACCCCAGCTTCGCCGGCGCGCAGGTGGCCGGAACCCTGGACGCCGCGCTCGACGGCTGTGACGTGGTGATGATGCTGCGCCTGCAGCGCGAGCGCATGGACGAGGGCCTGGTCGCCTCGCTGGAGGAGTACTACCGCGACTGGGGCCTGTCCCCCGAACGGCTCGCGCTGGCGCGACCCGATGCCATCGTGCTGCATCCGGGGCCGATGAACCGCGGCGTGGAGATCGCCGACGCGGTGGCCGACGGGCCGCAGTCGGTGATCCTGGAGCAGGTGTCCAACGGCGTCGCGGTGCGCATGGCGGTGCTCGAACGCCTCGCTCGGCGCTGAGCACTGATCGCCCCTCAACCGGAATCCGCGCCCTTCTCGCGCTGCCGGGCCAGCGCCCAGGCCACGTGCTCGCGCACCACCGGCGAAGGATCGTCGGCGCGCGCACGCAGCGCCGCCGTCACCTCCTGCGAGCACGCAGCGTTGCCCAGCGCGATGGCGATGTTGCGCAGCCAGCTCTCGTAGCCGGCGCGACGGATCGACATGCCTTCGGTCTTGTCGAGATACGTGGCCTCATCCCACCCGAACAGTTCCACCAGCTTCAGCCCGTCCAGCCCGTGGCGCGGTGCGAAGTCCGCCTCCATGCTGACCCGGGCGTACTTGTTGAAGGGACAGACCAGCTGGCAGTCGTCGCAACCGAAGATGCGGTTGCCCATCAGCGGGCGCAGGGCTTCGTCGATCGCCCCCTTGTGCTCGATGGTGAGGTAGGAAATGCAGCGGCGCGCATCGAGCCGGTAGGGCCCTACGATGGCACCGGTGGGACACAGGTCGATGCAGCGCGTGCAGCTGCCGCAGTGGTTGCTTGCCGGCGCGTCGACGGGCAGCGGCAGGTCGGTGAATATCTCGCCGAGGAAAAAATAGGAGCCGGCGGTCTTCGACAGCGTCAGGGTGTGCTTGCCGCGCCAGCCCAGCCCGGCCTTTTGCGCCAGCGGCTTTTCCATGATCGGGGCCGAATCGCAGAACACGCGGTAGCCGAACGGGCCGATCTCGCCGACGATGCGGTCGGCAAGCTTCTGCAGGCGCTTGCGCACCAGCTTGTGGTAATCGCGCCCCAGCGCATAGCGCGAGATGTAACCTCTGGTCCCGTCATGCAGGACGTCCCAGGCGCGTCCGATGTCCACCGGCGCGTAGTCCATGCGCAGGCTGATGACCCGCAGAGTGCCCGGATGCAGTTCCTCCGGCCGGGTGCGCAGCCGCTCGCGCTCTTCCAGCCAGGCCATGCTGCCGTGGTGCCCGGCGTCGAGATACTCGCGCAGGCCCGCCGCCGCCTCGGAAAGATCGGTATCGCTGATGCCCGCCTCGGCGAAGCCGAGCTCGGCCGCCCAGCTTCTGATGCGCGCGACAAGCCCTGCGGGATCCATGCGAGATGACGGAATCTGCGATCCGAGCGCCGTTGCGACACGCCCGCCGCGGGCTAGCGCACCTCGGTCAGCTCGATCCCGTCCATGCCCTGACTGAGGGTATGGGCGTCGCCGCCCTGCGCCAGCTTGATCCGCAGGCGAACCTCATTGGTCGAGTCGGCGTGGCGCAGCGCATCTTCGTAGGAGATTTCGCCGGCCTGGTAAAGCTCGAACAGGCTCTGGTCGAAGGTCTTCATGCCCAGCTGCACCGACTCCTTCATCACCTCCTTGAGCTTGTGGACCTCGCCGTCGCGGATGTAGTCCTGCACCAGCGGCGTGCCCAGCAGGATTTCCATCGCCACCTTGCGGCCCTTGCCGTCCGGCGTTGGAATGAGCTGCTGCGCGACCACGCCCTTGAGGTTCAGCGAAAGGTCCATCAGGAGCTGGCTGCGGCGGTCTTCCGGGAAGAAGTTGATGATGCGGTCCATCGCCTGGTTGGCGTTGTTGGCATGCAGGGTGCACAGGCACAGGTGGCCGGTTTCGGCGAAGGCGATGGCGTGATCCATGCCCTCGCGGGTGCGGACCTCGCCGATCATGATGACATCCGGTGCCTGGCGCAGGGTGTTCTTGAGCGCGGCCTCCCAGGTGTCTGTGTCGATGCCGACCTCGCGCTGGGTCACGATGCAGCCCTCGTGCCGGTGCACGAACTCGATCGGATCCTCGATGGTGATGATGTGGCCGGTGGAGTTCTGGTTGCGGAAGCCGATCATCGCCGCCAGCGAGGTGGATTTGCCGGTACCGGTGGCACCCACGAAGATGATGATGCCGCGCTTGGTCATCGCCAGGGTCTTGACCACCGCCGGCAGCGCCAGCTCGTCGATCGTCGGGATTTTGGTCTCGATCCGGCGCAGCACCATGCCGACCTGGTTGCGCTGGTAGAAGCACGACACGCGGAAGCGGCCCACGCCCGACACGCCAATGGCGAAGTTGCACTCGTGGGTCTTTTCGAACTCCTCGCGCTGGCTCGGCGTCATCACGTTGAGCACCAGATCGCGGCTCTGCTGCGGCGAGAGCGGATCCTGGGTGATCTTCATGATCTTGCCATGCACCTTCATCGACGGCGGCGCGCCGGCGGTGATGAACAGGTCCGACGCCTTCTTGTGCGCCATCAGCTTGAGGAACGAGGTGAAATCGATGCTGCTCATGGTTGGCTCCTGCGGAGCCGGGAATGGAGAATGGAGAATCGGAATCGTCAAAGCCGACGCGCTGCGTGCTCTTGACGATTCTCCATTCCCTGTGCCCTATTCCCGGTCATTCGAATAGACGCTTGTCCTTGGCGTAGCTGCGCGCCGAAACGCGCGTGATCAGGCCGCGCTTGACGAGATCCTGCAGGCACTGGTCGAGTGTCTGCATGCCGACGTTCTGGCCGGTCTGGATCGCCGAATACATCTGCGCCACCTTGTCCTCGCGGATCAGGTTGCGGATCGCGGGCACCGCGACCATGATCTCGTGCGCGGCGACGCGGCCGCCGCCGACCTTCTTGAGCAGGGACTGCGAGATCACCGCGCGCAGGGATTCGGACAGCATCGATCGCACCATCGGCTTTTCACCGGCCGGGAACACGTCGATGATGCGGTCGATGGTCTTGGCCGCCGAGCTGGTATGCACGGTCGCGAACACCAGGTGCCCGGTTTCCGCCGCGGTCAGCGCCAGACGGATGGTTTCCAGGTCGCGCAGCTCGCCCACCAGGATGTAGTCGGGGTCTTCGCGCAGGGCCGAGCGCAGCGCCTCGTTGAAGCCGTGGGTGTCGCGGTGCACTTCGCGCTGGTTGATCAGGCACCGGTTGGAGGTGTGCACGAATTCGATCGGATCCTCGACGGTGAGGAAGTGGCCGTATTCGTTCTTGTTGATGTGGTCGACCATCGCCGCCAGCGTGGTCGACTTGCCCGACCCGGTCGGGCCGGTGACCAGGATCAGGCCCTGCGGCTGGTCGATCAGCTCGCGGAACACCTTGGGTGCGGCCAGGTCATCGAGGGTGAGAACCTCGGAGGGAATGGTACGGAACACCGCGCCCGCGCCGCGGTTCTGGGTGAAAGCGTTGACGCGGAAGCGCGCCAGGCCGGGAATCTCGAAAGAGAAATCGACTTCGAAGAACTCCTCGTAGTCGCGCCGCACCTTGTCGGACATGATGTCGTACACCAGCGCATGGACCTGTTTGTGGTCCAGCGCCGGGATGTTGATGCGGCGCACGTCGCCATCGACCCGGATCATCGGCGGCAGCCCCGCCGAAAGATGCAGGTCAGACGCCTTGTTCTTGACCGAGAACGCCAGAAGTTCCGCGATATCCATGTCCTGTCCTCAGCAATCCGCTCACGTGGTGGCGCGCGTCACGCCCCGGTTCGCAGGCGGCGGTTTCACGCGAGTATAGCGCTGAATTCCGCAGCCGCCAGCCGCGCGCCGCCCGGCTCGGACGGCAGCGCCCCGGGGCGGGAATCAGTGCCCGCCACCGCCCTCCAGTGCCTTGAGTTCGGCGATGAGCTTCGTTGCCGCATCCTTGCCGTCGGCATAGAGCATGCGGGTGTTGTCGGCGTAGAACAGCGCGTTTTCGATGCCGGCAAAGCCGGTACCCTTGCCGCGTTTGATGACGATGACCTGGCGCGAGTTCACCACGTCGAGGATCGGCATGCCGTAGATAGGCGAGGACTTGTCGGTGCGCGCGGCCGGATTCACCACGTCGTTGGCACCGATGACGATGGCCACGTCCGTGGTCTTGAACTCCGGGTTCACGTCGTCCATGTCGGCGATGAGGTCATAAGGCACGCCGGCCTCGGCCAGCAGCACGTTCATGTGGCCGGGCATGCGGCCGGCGACCGGATGGATCGCGAAGATCACCTCCTTGTCGGCCTTGAGCAGGGCCTGGGTCAGTTCCCAGATCTTGTGCTGGGCCTGCGCCACGGCCATGCCGTAGCCCGGCACGATGACGACCTTTTCGGCCAGATACAGCAGCGAAGCCGCGTCCGGTGCCTCGATCGGCTTCTGGCTGCCGGCGATCTCGCCGCCGCCTTCGCCGCCGCCACCGAAATTGGAGAACAACACGTTGCTGATCGGCCGATTCATGGCCTTGGCCATGAGCTGGGTGAGCAGCAGGCCGGCCGCGCCCACCACCATGCCGGCGATGATCAGCGCCTCGATGCCGAGCACATAGCCTTCGAACGCGACCGCCAGGCCGGTGAGCGCGTTGTAGAGCGAGATCACCACCGGCATGTCGGCACCGCCGATGGGGAGCGTCATCAGCACACCCACGGCCAAGGCCAGGAGGAAAAATCCGATGACCACCGGAATGCTGAGATCCCACACCAGCCAGGCACCCAGCGCCAGCGTCGCAATGAACACGGCGAGGTTGAAGTACTGCTGGCCGCGGAAGGTGAAGCGCTTGTCCAGGCGGCCGTCGAGCTTGGCCCAGGCGATGACCGAACCGGAGAAGGAAATCGCGCCGATCAGGGCACCCACGACGCCCAGCACCATGCCGCTGCGGCCCATGCAGGCGTGATCGGCGATGGCCGCCGCATCGCAGGTGCCGGTGAACAGCGCGGCCTTGAGCAGGGCCACGCCGCCGATGGCGGCGGCCGAACCGCCGCCCATGCCGTTGAAGATCGCCACCATCTGCGGCATGTCGGTGATCGGCACCCTGCGGCCCCAGACCCAGAACACGCCGGACAGCGCCAGCGCCAGCACCATCAGGCCGAGGTTGAGCCGGTCGATGTTCGCCAGGCTCCAGTCGGCACCGTGGCCACCCCAGGTGGCCGGCGCGATGAAGGTGACGGCCACGGCCAGCACCATGCCCCAACCGGCCTGCACGATGCCGGCGCGCGCGGTGACCGGCGAGGACATCCGCTTGAGGCCGAAGATGAAGAGGAGCGCCGCCAGCAGATAGCTGGCCTTGGCGAGGACATCGAGTGCGTGGGCAAGCGAGATATCCATGTTACTTGCCTCCGCCCGGCTTCTTGCTGGACTTGAACATGTCCAGCATGCGCTCGGTCACGACGTAGCCGCCCACGGCGTTGCCCGCGCCCAGCAGCACCGCGACAAAGCCGATCGCGCGCTCCAGGTTGGTATCGGCATGGGCCAGGGCCACCATGGCACCGACCACCACGATGCCGTGCACGAAGTTGGAGCCGGACATCAGCGGCGTGTGCAGGATCACCGGCACGCGCGCGATGATCTCGTGGCCGAGGATGGCCGCGAGCAGGAAGATGTAAAGTGCGACAAACCCGTCCATCAGCGTGCGTCCCCTTGTATGCGATGCGTGTGTGCTGCGCTCATGCGCCGCCCTCGATTTTTTGGCGCGTGGCCTCGTGCCGGATCCGGCCGGCGTGGGTCAGGCAGGTCTGGGCGATCAGTTCGTCCTCCCAATCCAGCACCAATTCGCCCTCGTTGAGCGAAAGCGCCAGGAAATTGAAGAGGTTGCGCGCGTACATCTCGCTGGAATGGATCGCCCCCATGCTCGGCAGGTTGAGCGGGCCGGCGAGCGTGACGGCATTGTGTACGAAGGTTTCGCCCGGCCGGGTCAGCTCGCAGTTGCCGCCGGTTTCGGCCGCCAGGTCCACGACCACTGCGCCCGGCTTCATGCCTTCCACCATCGCGGCGGTGAGGATTTTCGGGGCCGGGCGGCCCGGCACGGCCGCCGTGGTCACCACCGCGTCGATGTTCTTCAGATGATTGGCCAGGCGCTGCTGCTGCTCGGCGCGTTCTTCGGCGGTCAGCTCGCGCGCGTAGCCGCCGCTGCCGGCGGCGCTCACGCCCAGATCCAGGAACTTCGCGCCGAGGGATTCGATCTGTTCGCGGGTTTCCGGACGCACGTCGAAGCCTTCCACCTGCGCCCCCAGGCGACGCGCGGTGGCGATGGCCTGCAGGCCCGCCACGCCCGCGCCGACGATCAGCACCTTCGACGGGCGGATCGTGCCGGCGGCGGTGGTCAGCATCGGGAAGAACTTGCCCGACAGTTCGGCGGCGATCAGCACCGCCTTGTAGCCGGCCATGCCGGCCTGCGAGCTGAGCACGTCCATGGCCTGGGCGCGGGTGGTGCGCGGCAGCAACTCCATCGCGAAAGAAGTGATCTTGCGGTCGCGCAGCGCCTTGACCCGTTCCGGATCGGCGTGCGGCTGCATGAAGCCGATCACGATGCTGCCTTCGCGCAAGCCGGCGATGGTGTCCAGCGAGGGCGGCTGCACCGCCAGCAGCACGTCGGCGCGCGCCAGCGCCGCCGCTGCGGTCGCCTCCACCTCCACGTCGGGAAAAATCCCGTCGGGCTGGTTTGCGCCGCTGCCGGCACCGGCCTCGATGACGACCTGCGCCCCGAGGGCCTTGAGCTTTTTTGCCACTTCCGGCGACAGTGCGACGCGCCGCTCGTTGGGTGCACGCTCGCGCAGTGCGACTACGGTGACCGTCATGTCTCCCTCGTGGTGGATGCGCTGGCGTCCAGCGGGCTGCCGGATGCTACCGCATCGCGGGGGCGCAGGTCATCGCACGGCAAACGGCCCGTTGGACGCGATCACCCGCAGCGCGCCCTGCCCGCGCCGCGCTGCAGCACCCGGTCAGGCGCGCCCGCCTGCGCGCAGCTTGCCGAGCACCTGGCTCATCGCGTGCTCGAACGCCTCGTCGTTCTGACGGATGTTCAGCCGCTTCTCGCGCATCATCGCCGCCAGCTCCTCGGGCGAAGCCACACAGTAGCGCAGGCCGCGCCGGTTGACGAACAGCATCCGATTGGAGATCGGGCTGACCCAGGACAGCTTGGCCGGCACCACCGTGCCGTTTTCCTCGGTGAACTGGATCCAGGTGCCCACCTGCAGCTTGCGCACGCGATCGGCATCGGCCTCGTCGAACTCCAGCGCGGGGCCTTCGGGCTCATCGATGGCGACAGGCACCTCGGAATCGGGTACGGCAGCCGGCGGCGCGTTGCGTTCCAGCGCCGCGACGGCGGCGTCCTCGACCACGCCATCCTCCGCCTGCGGCAAGGCGATCTCTTCATCGCCCAGGGCGTGCCGCAGGGAAACCATGACGTCCTCGACCGCCGAACCCGCGCAGCCGGCGCTGACCAGGATCGGCTGCAGGCGCGGGCGCATGGCGGCCAGGCGCTCCGCCCGATTCACCGCGTTGTCGAGCTTCAGCAGTCCGGCCAGATCCTCGCCCACCGCGACCGCCTCGGCGTACTTGCCGGTGCTGCCGGTTTCGTCGCGCAGTGCGCAGAGCGTGAGGTGATGGGTCCAGTAGCGCCGCAGGAAGGCTTCGATGGCCGGGGGCAGGTCGCCATGGCGCTCCAGCAGCGCGCGCAGATCCTCCAGCGAGGTGACGCGCGCCTGCTCCAGTCGCTCCTTGCCGCGCTGCGCCTCGGCGGTGCGCCGCTCGGCCAATGCGACGCGACGGCGGTGGTTCTCGATGAATTCGCGGAATTCCTGTTCGAGCGCCTCGAAGATCGCGATGTCCTCGTTGAATTCGGCCACCAGCTGATCGATGGTGCGCTCCACGCGCGTCATCAGCTCGCGCTCCTGCGGGGCCTGGCCGGTATTGCCCTCGCAGGCCTCGGCCAGCGCGTTGAGCAGGCGGCGAGCCGGGTGGGTCTTCTGCAGGAACATGCGCCGGTCGAGCATCGCCACCTTGACGAAGGGCACGATCAGCCGGCCGATGAGCTGGCGCGAATCGGTATTGAAGTCGCGCTCGTCGAGCAGCACGTCGAACAGCATGCCGACCAGATCGATCGAGTCTTCGTCGGACGCCGCCATGCGCGAGCCCGGGCTGACGCCGAGGCGCTCGGCACCCTTCAGCAGCTCGCGCTTGATGTGCTGGGTGATGGAGGCGTTCGGATCGCTGACGGCCTCCTGCAGCCCGGCGGGCATCTCGTTCTGGAACAGGCTCAGCACCGAGAGCACCTCGTTCGCGCTCATCTGCGGCGCGCCCTCGCCTGCGCCGTGCCCGGCGTGTGCATCCGATGCGCCGTCGGCCAGCGAGCGCATGCGCCGGTAACCGCTCAGCAATTCGTGCAGGCTGGCGAAGATGCTGCGCTCGGCGGCGGTCTCGGGGACCGGGACGTAGCGTGTTCCCGCCGGCGGAGCCGCCATCTGCACCGTGCCGTAGCCCGCCGCCTCGGCGGCGTGCGGATCATCGCCCGGCAATTCCTCCGGACCGCGCGGGCGACTGTCGCGCGCCGCCTGCGGCATGCGCATGTAGGTCGGTTTGATTTCCGGCGCGATGCCCGCGTCCACCAGGGCGCGATTGGTTTCGTTGTAGAACGCGGCCAGACCGTGCCCCATCTCGCGCTCGTACAGCTTGAACAGCAATACCTTGATGCGGATGGAGACCTCGCTGGTCTGCATCGAGTGGCGGAAGGCGAAGGCCACGTGCGGGGGCGCGATCGGATTGGCTTTTTCGTCCAGCTCGTCCATCCCCGCGATGATGCCCATGCGGTAGTTGAGCTGGCCCAGCAGCGGCCCGAACTGGCGCGACAGCGCGGTGGCGATCATGCCGGTGCCGAGCTGTTCCTCGAGCTGATCCTCGGACATCAGGCTCAACTCCTGCGACTCGGCAAGATTGCGCTGCAGGTCCACGATCAGCGGGGTGCGGCGCTCGAGCGCCACGAAGGCCGAAATGAGGTGCTCGGCGAAGCGCTGCTCGATCTCCTGCCGCTGCTTGCGCAGCTCGCGCATCGCGTCGAAATAGTCCTGACTGCTGATCGACCCGTCGCCGCGCTGCACGAAGTCGAACAGAGTGTCATCGGCCTTGTCGAGCACCTCGGCCACCAGCCCGGAAAGGCGCTTGATCGCCCGCATGCGGATCGACACCAGCATCGGGTGTGGCTCCCCGCGTCCGACCGCGTTTCGGACGCTGAAGTCAACGACCTTGTCGGCAGGGAATGGCGCCGTCATAGTGAACTCTCCTGTTGCAGGCACAGCGGGCGACACGCGCCCGGAACTCTGGATTGCGTCCAGCAAGCCATCACCCGGATTCCCCGGATACGAGTATGCCGGATTCTATCCTGCGGGTTGTGAACCTTCCCGCGGTTTGCCCACCGTTCGTCCTGTCCCACTGCCCATTTCCCGGAATCCCATGGACCACCTGACCTTTCTTTCCCGCCGCCTTTCCGTGCCGTCCGGCCAACTGGCCGCTCCCGGCCCGTCCCGCGATCAGCTGCAGCAGATGCTGGCGGCGGCGATGCGGGTGCCGGACCACGGCCGCCTTGCGCCGTGGCGGGTTCTCGCGATCGAGGGTGAGGGCCGCCATGCGCTGGGGGAATTCCTCGCGCAGCGCGCACTGGAGCTCAATCCCCAGGCGGCGCAAGCCACGCTGGACAAGGACCGCCGGCGCTTTTCCCACGCGCCGCTGGTGCTGGCCGTGGTGGCCCGCCTGCAGCAACCCTCGCGCATCCCCGAGATCGAGCAGATCCTGAGCACCGGCTGCGTCTGCTTCACCCTGCTGCAGGCCGCGCAGGCCCTGGGTTTCGGCGGGCAGTGGCTTACCGGCTGGGCGGCCTACGACCCGGCCGTTGCGGCTCACCTGGGCCTGGCGGGCAATGAGCGCATCGTGGGCTTCATCCACGTCGGCAGCATCCGCGAACCGGCGTCCGAGCGTCCGCGCCCGGCGGTGGAGGCGCACTTCTCGGTGTGGCAAGGCTGATGCCCAGGCTCCATCTTGTCGACGCCAGCCTGTACGTATTCCGGGCCTGGCACTCCCTGCCCGCGGACCTCACGGGTGCGGACGGCTGGCCGGTCAATGCGGTGCACGGCTTCGCGCGCTTCCTGCTGGAACTGCTGGAGCGCGAGCGCCCCACCCACGTCGCGGTGGCCTTCGATGAGTCGCTGGAAAGCTCGTTCCGCAACCGGATCTACCCGGCCTACAAGGCCAATCGCGAGCCGGCACCGAAGGAGCTCAAGCGCCAGTTCGGGCAGTGCCAGCAGCTTGCCGCCGCGCTGGGACTGGTGGTGCTGAAGGATGCCCGCTACGAGGCCGACGACCTCATCGGCACGCTTCTCGCGCGCCAGCGTGCGCGCGGGTTCGCGGGCGTGATCGTCTCGGCCGACAAGGATCTCTCGCAGCTTCTCGGCCCGTCCGACCAGCAGTGGGATTACGCACGCGACCTGCGCTGGGATGCCGCCGGCACCAAGGCCCGGCACGGCGTCCATGCGCACCAGATGGCGGACTATCTGGGCCTGGCGGGCGACGCGGTCGACAACATCCCGGGCGTGCCGGGAATCGGGAACAAGACCGCCGCGGCCCTGCTGGAGCACTTCGGCTCGCTCGACGCGCTGCTCGCGCGGGTGGATGAACTGCCGTTCCTGCGCCTGCGGGGCGCCGCCGCGCACGCCGCGCGCCTGCGCGAGCATCGCGCCCAGGCCCTCATGTCGCGTGAACTGGCCACCATCGCCCTGGACGCGCCGCTGCCCGAAGGCATCGGCGACGCCGCGCGCCGCCAGGTGGACACGACGCGGCTCGACGAAGTTTTCGAAACAGTCCGGATCGGCCCCATGACCCGCCGGCGCGCGCTGGCGCAGGCCGGGCTCTGAGCGCTGCCGGCAAGCGTCGAGTTACTGTCGAACGCCCGGCTCGTCGGACTGGAAGTCCGCGTCCATGCGCAGGATCCGCGTGCCTTCCAGGCGGTCCTTGTTCCTGAGCAGGCCGAAGCGGTCGTAGTTGTCCTTCTGCTCGTTGGCGATCAGGTAGAGCGTGGTGCCGTCCAGCGCGGTGGTGCCGATCTTGCCGAACTGCGGATTGCTGGCCTCGATCGGGCGCACCCCGACGATCGTGTCGCCTTCAGGCGAGAGCGCAAGCCGCATGACGCGCGCCGGGTTCATGCCGCTTTGCACCACCAGCAGATCGTTGCCGATCACCTCCAGCGCGCTGATGCCTTCGAGCGAGAGCTTTTCCGGCACGCGCACGTCGAAGGGCTGGGCGTTGCTGAGCGTGATCCCGAGCACGCCGCGCTCCGGATCGGCCATGTACAGGCGCCTGCCGTCCGTGGAAACCGCCAGCGCCGAGATCGAGCCGAGCATCGGCGCGTGGAGGATGCGGCGGAACTGGTCGTCGCGCACCTGGTAGATGGCGCGGTTGACGCCATCGGCCACATACACCTCGCCATCCTTGCCCAGCGCTATCGAGGACAGCAGGAAGGACTGCCCCGGCACAACCGGCGACAGGTAGCTCTTGAGGAACTTGCCGGTCTTGAGATCGAACTTGAAGACGCCGGCGCGCCCCAGGTCGGCCTCGGGCCGGTAGCTCTTGAAGTGCGGCACCGCGGTGGACGCGACCCAAAGCACGTTGCGCGGGGCATCGACGACCAGGTCGAACACCGCCCACATGCCATTGTCGGCATCGGCCGAGGCGATCGGGGCCAGCTTGCCGCCCTCGCCCACCGCGTACACCTTGCCCTCGCGCGCGCTGCCGACCAGCAGCTGCCTGCGGGTGGCATCGAACGCCATGCTTTCCAGCAGCAGGTCCTCGCGCGGCAGCGTGTACGCGAGCTTGCCTTCGCCGAACGGCTGGCGGTTGCGGTCGAGGTTGTCGAGGATGTAGCCCCAGACCTCGGTATCGGCGATCCGCGAGAAACGCTGGTCGCCGCGAAGGTCGTAGGCGTAGCCGGCATTCTGCATCTCGATCAGCAGCGTATAGGCTTCGCTCTTGCGATCCTCGCGCGCCAGCGTCACCGCCTTGTCGAGCTTGTAGGCACCGATATGCGGACGCAGCGCGATGCGGCGATCCAGCGCGGCCAGCTCGGCGTTCAGGTCGCCGTTTTCGCGGTAGTACACCACCAGCTGCGACAGCGTCTGAAGATCGTCCACGGCAGCGATCCTGGCCTCCAGCTCCGGCGACGGCGCTGCCGCGCTGGCGGCATCCTGCGGCGTGGGCATGAGCGCCTGGGCGTGGGCCAGGCCGAGCGATGCGGCGAACAGGACGGGGACGAGAATCGATTTCATGGGAATACCTGGGGTTTGGGGGCGACTTGGACCGACGCTGCGCGCGGAGGTTCCACCGCCGCGCGCGGCCGCGAGCGGCGCGGCGGTCGATCCGGACGCGGATCCGGGTGAAAATGCCGCAGATCAGGGTAGCGCGGGGCGCGAACGATGGACCAAACCGACACGCTTTTCAATGGCCGCTACCTGCGCATCCGGCGCCGCGGGCACTGGGAATACGCCGAACGCACCAACGCCAGCGCCGCCGTCATCATCGTGGCGGTGACGCCCGAGGACCGCCTGCTGCTGGTCGAACAATTCCGCATACCGGTCAACGCCCGCAGCATCGAAATGCCCGCCGGTCTGGTCGGAGACATCGCGGACGGCGAATCGGTGGAGGCGGCGGCGCTGCGCGAGCTGGAGGAGGAAACCGGCTGGCGCGCGGGCCGCATCGATTACCTGATGGCCGGCCCGTCCTCTTCGGGCATGAGCAACGAACGGGTTGCCTTCGTGCGCGCGCTGGATCTGGTTCGGGTCGGGCCGGGCGGCGGCGACGAGACCGAGGACATCCGCGTGCACGAAATCCCGCGCACCGACGCCGCCGCCTGGCTGTCCGCGAGGATGCGCGAGGGCTACTCGATCGACCCCAAGCTCTACGCCGGACTCTGGTTCCTCGATCGCAATCCGGACGGCAGTCCGGCCCGGCGCACGCCCTGAGCGGCCCGTCACGCCAGTGCACGCAGCGGCCGCGCCGTGCGCACACGCGGCGATGGAGCCGGTCAGGCGGTTACCGGCGGCAGCAGACGCGCGACCAGGATCGCAACGAGGATCGCGCCTACGCCCACCCAGGCCGCCACCGCCAGCAGCGCCACGCCGCCCAGCCTCGCCAGCGCCGAACCGGGCCGCGCCAAGGCCGCGCCGGCGCGCAGCGCCAGGCCCGCGCCCAGCAGCGCGAGGATGAAGGCCGCGCTGCGCGCGATCCAGCGCAGGGCCTGCGTCACCTCATCATCGGCTGCGGCGCGCGCATCTTCCTGCGTGCCCGCCGCCACCGGCCCGGGCGCGGGCAGCAGTTCGAAGCGCACGCGCAGGTCACCGACCTCGGGAATGGCCCCCTCCGGCGTGGTGACCCACCAGGCACCATCGGCGCGGAACGCCGCCGCGAGATTCTCGGGCAGCGCGAGTCGCGCCGGCGAAACCGCGCGCCAGCCGGACTGTGCAATTCCCGGTATTTCAATCGATTGCGGGCTGCCGAAGCTCTGGCTGCGATAGGGCGGTGCCGGCGGATTGGCGTGTTCTTCCGGCCGGGAAAAGCGGGTCGAGTCGATGATCCGTTCGCTCCAGAGGCGCTGGTAGCCCGCGTGCTCGGACACGATTTCGTCACCCGGATCAAGCGGTTGGCCAACGCCTTCTCGCCACTGCAGCATCTGCACCACGCGCCGCAGCGCCAGGCCTTCCAGGCTCACGCCGAAGGCCTCGTCGCGCAGCACGGGGGGCGCTTCCTGCGGTGCTTCGACAACGGCTGCGGGCGCACTCTCGCCCGCGGCTGACGCTGGCGCACTGCGCACCAGAATGACCATCCAGACCACCGCCGCGGCCAGCAGCGCCAGGCCCAGCGCAAGCATGGCCACGTCCGCGCCGCGCGCCGCGCGCATGGCGACGGGTCGATGGTCGAGCGGTGTCATCGGGGCTGTCTCAGCGATAGATCGCGGCCGGCGCGCCCAGTGCGCCCTTGCCGACCGCCTTCCAGCGCCGGTCGCTCCCGGCTTCGACCTCGCCGCTGCGGCGGTTCCACAGCACCACCTGCATGTTGCCCCAGGTCGAATCGGCGATCTTGACGGTGTGGCCCATCGATTCCAGCTGCGCCACCACGTCGCCGGGCAGCGCACCCGGTTCGGCCAGGATCGCATCGGGAACATACTGGTGGTGATAGCGCGGGCGATCCGCGGCCGCCTGCGCGCCGCCGCCGTCCATCAGATCCATCAGACCCAGCAGCACCATGGTGATGATGCGGCTGCCGCCGGGGGTGCCGATCGCCGCGGTGCGCTCGCCATCGCTGAGGAAGGTCGGCGTCATCGAGGACAGCGGGCGCTTGCCCGGCGCGATCTCGTTCGCCTCGTCGCCGATGAGGCCGAAGGCGTTGGGCACGCCCGGCGCGGCGGAGAAGTCGTCCATCTCGTTGTTGAGCACGAAGCCGGTTCCCGGTACCGCGAAGGCGTTGCCGAAGGTGAGGTTCACCGTCTGGGTCACCGCCGCCAGGTTGCCCTCGGTGTCGATGATGGAGAAGTGCGTCGTGTCCGGCCGTTCCCGCGCCGGCCCGACCGGCGGCAGAAGGCTGCTGGGCGTGGCCTTGTGCGGGTGGATCGAAGCGCGCAGGCCGGCGGCGAAGTCCAGGCTCATCATGCGCGCCAGCGGCACGTCGACGAAATCCGGATCGCCCAGGAACTGCGCGCGATCGCGGTAGGCGCGACGCATGGCCTCGACCACCAGATGGGTGCGCTCGCCCTGTGCCATCGCCGGGTAGTCGTAACCCGACAGCACATTGAGGATTTCCGCCAGCGCCACCCCGCCCGAGGACGGCGGCGGCGCGGTGACGAGCTGGAAGCCGCGGTGTGAAAACCGCAGCGGCTCGCGCTCGACGGCGCGGTACTGGGCCAGGTCTTCCAGCGTCCAGATGCCGCCGGCACCGCGCACGCCGTCCACCAGCCTGCGGGCCAGCGAACCGGCGTAAAAACCCTCGCGACCGTCGCGCGCAAGCCGCTCCAGGGTGCGCGCATAGTCCGGATTCTTCAGCACCTGCCCGGCTTCGACCGGCTTGCCCTTGCGCAGGAACAGCTCGCGCGCACCGGGCGATTGCGCCAGCACTTCGCTGCGCCAGGGCAGGACCTGGGCGGTCTTGGCATTCATCACCCAGCCCTTGCGCGCGAGGCGGATGGCCGGGGCCAGCGACACCGAAAGCGGCACCCGGCCATATTTTTCCGAAAGATGCGCGAGGCCGGCCGGCAGTCCGGGGATCGCGGCGGCGAGCGGGCCGTCGATCGAGCTTTTCGGACGCACCTGACCGCTGGCATCCAAGTACATGTCGCGGGTGGCCGCCAGCGGTGCGCGCTCGCGCGCATCGACGAAGACATCCCGGTCGCCATCGGCCAGGTGCAGCAGCATCAGGGCACCGCCGCCGATCCCGGAGCTCTCCGGCTCGACCAGCCCGAGGGTTGCGCTTACCGCCACCGCGGCGTCGAACGCATTGCCGCCCTGCGCCAGCACTTCCAGACCCGCGTCGGTGGCATAGGCGTTGGCGCTGGCGATTGCCGCCTGGCGCGGCGGTACGGGAGCCTGTGCTTCGCGCGCCTGCAGCGCGGCCGAAAACGGCAGCAGCAGAAGGATCAGGCCCAGCAGAACGGGACGAATATTCATGGAAACAGCTCCTGCGGGCCGCGCCACGGCGCGACGCCTTCATCAATCAACGGCGCAGCGGCCAGCCTGAGGCCCGGGAATGCGCCAGACCCTGCGCGCATCCGCGACGGCAGCACGGGCTGCGGGCGGTCGCGTGCGGAAACGCAGCAACCCGGCGCAGCCGTGGCCGGGTCACCGGCAATGACGCGGCCCGTCAGGCCGCGCCACCGCATCAGGATCACTTGACCTCGTGGAACACCACGTTGGCACCGCTCGGCTCGACCGCCGTCCTGACGCGCTCCAGATCATCGCTGCTGCCGATGAAGAGGACGCGAACATCCTTCATCGAGCCGGCCGGCACATGCTGGAAAGCCTCGACGATGAGGTCGGCCATGCGTCCGGACGCAGGCGATCCGAAGGCGAGCATGTTGCCCGGCAGCACGCCGCGCATCACCGCGCCGCCCACGTTGTCGACCTGGCGCTGGTACTGCTCGTCGAAATCCTCGGCGTCCTGCGACGGCAGGTAGTACATGAACGGGCTGCTGCGGATGCCCTCCATGTGCTGCTTGGCCACGTTGACCAGGTACAGCTTCCAGGCCTGGGCGTTGTCGGCCGGCGGTGCCACCAGCGGTGCCTGCGCCACCGCCTCGACCTTGGGTGCCGCGGCGTCCTTGCCCTGCTGATTGCAGCCGGAAAGGAACAGTGCGCCAGCCACCAGCGCGATGAGAGCCATCTTCTTGGTCATGTCATTCACCTCAGATCTTGGATTGTTCCGATTTCCCCAGCGCCCGCAAGTCCGGGTGCGTACCTAACCACGTCCCCACTTCCTCTTCAGCGCCGCCAGCACCGCCGCCGGCACGAAGCCCGACACATCGCCTCCGAGCCTGGCGATTTCGCGCACCAGGGAGGAGGAAATGAATCCGTATTTTTCCGCCGGCGTCAGGAACAGCGTCTCGACCTCCGGCACCAGATGCCGATTCATGCTGGCAAGCTGGAATTCGTACTCGAAATCCGACACCGCGCGCAGCCCGCGCAGCAGCACGCCCGCCCCCACCTCCGTCACGAAGTGCGCAAGCAGCGTGGAAAACCCGCGCACCTCGACGTTCGGAACCTCCGCCAACCCGAGCCGCGCCAGCTCGATGCGGTCCGCAAGCGCGAATCCCGGCCCCTTGGCGGGGCTTTCCGCCACCCCGACGATGATCTTCTCGAACAGCGGCGCGGCCCGAGCAACGAGGTCGATGTGGCCATTGGTTATCGGGTCGAAGGTGCCCGGATAAAGCGCAATGCGGTGCCTGGCTGGACTCATGTCGTCGGTGGCGCCTGGTCGCCGGAGGATGGAGCGAGTGTAGCAGGCGCATCATGCACCGAAGCGTCTTTCCGGCGCGCGAAAAGAACGTGGCGCGTGTCGCGGGTTTCGCCCTGGCGATGCGGCGTGAACCCCGACAGCTCATGGACGGGCTCGCCGCGCGCGCTTTCCACATAAACCCTGGCCGCGGGCGACAGCCACGGCCCCAGCGCATCGAGCACCGCCCGATGCAGCCCGGCGGCAAAAGGCGGGTCGACGAACACCACGTCGAACGGCCGACCCGGACCGCGCATCAGCCACGCAAGCGCATCGTCGGCCACCACCTCGACCTGATCGGCACCAAGACGCGCCTTGGCCGCGCCCAGCGCCGCCAGCGCGCGCGGATCGCGCTCGACCATCACCACCTCGCCGGCACCGCGCGAGGCCGCTTCGAACCCGAGCGCGCCGCTGCCGGCAAAAAGATCGAGGCAGCGGACACCGGCGATATCGCCCTGCAGCCAGTTGAACAGGGTCTCGCGCACCCGATCCGGGCTGGGCCGAAGCCCGGGCACCGCCGGCACCTCCAGGCGCGAGCCGCGCCAGCGGCCGGCGATGATCCTCACCTTGCCCGCCGGCGGCACCGGCGATCGGGCGGCGGTCCGCGGGCGACTCATGCGGACCACCGGCACGCAGTGGCTTCATCGGAAGGAAGGGAGGCGGGTGATACCATGCCGGCCATTCTCCGACACTCCGCCCCTGGATGTTCAAACTCTTCCGCAAGAAGCCCGTCGAACCGGCTGCCGATGCGCCCGCGTCGCCTGCGCAGGGCGCGCCATCGCCCGTGCCTGCCGTGGATTCGTCCCCGCACGACGCGCCCGCAGCCGGCCTCGAAAGCGTGGCTTCACCCGCGCCGCAGGCACCGGAACCCGCCGCTGCGAACTGGCGCGACCGGCTGCGCAACAGCGGGTTCGCCAGGAACTTCTCCTCGCTGTTCTCGCGCACCGTCAAACTCGACGAGGATTTCCTCGAGGAAATCGAGACCTGCCTGCTGACCGCCGACGTCGGCGTTGCGGCCACCACGATCATCGTCGAGGACCTGCGCCAGCGGATGGATCGGGGCGAGTTCTCGGATGCGCGCGACCTGCTCAACGCGCTGCGCGGCGAGCTGATTGCCCTGCTGGTGCCGGTGGCCGAGCCGATCAACATCTACACCGGTGCCAAACCTTTCGTGATCCTCACGGTGGGCGTCAACGGCGTCGGCAAGACCACCACCATCGGCAAGCTGGCGCGGCGCTATCTGGACGAGCGCAAGCAGGTGATGCTGGCGGCCGGCGACACCTTCCGCGCGGCTGCGGTGGAGCAACTCAAAACCTGGGGCGAGCGCAACGGCGTACACGTCGTGGCCCAGTCCAGCGGGGCCGATCCGGCTGCGGTGGTCTACGACGCGCTGCAGACGGCGCAGGCACGCGGCACCGATATCCTGATCGCCGACACCGCCGGGCGGCTGCACACCCAGCAAGGGCTGATGGACGAGCTGGGCAAGGTGCGGCGGGTGCTGGGCAAGCTCGATCCCACCGCGCCGCACGAGGTGCTGCAGGTGATCGACGGCACCACCGGGCAAAACGCGATCAACCAGGTGCGCCAGTTCCAGAAGGCCGCCGGCGTGACGGGCCTGATCGTCACCAAGCTCGACGGCAGCGCCAAGGGCGGAGTGATCTTTGCCCTCGCGCGCGAATTCGGCCTGCCGATCCGATTCGTCGGACTGGGCGAGGGCGTGCACGACCTGCGCGCCTTCGATCCCTATGCCTTCGTCGACGCACTCCTCCCCGAATCCCTCGCCGCGGCCTGAAGCGGCCGCCCGGCCGCGTCGCCGCTGGCTGCTGGTGCTGCTCCTGCCGGGGCTGGCCATCGCGGCGGCTCTGGGGCTGCGCGCACTGCTGCATCCCGAACGCATCAGCGACTTCCTGCTGCAGCAAGGGCAGCAGGCAACCGGGCTGGAACTGTCGCTCGACCGCCCCGCCGATGTCGGCCTGTGGCCGGACCTGCACGTCCAGCTCACCGGCCTTGGCGCGCGCGCGCCGGGTGCCGCACAGCCGCTGCTGCGCGCCGAGCGGATCGAGGCGGCGCTGCCGTGGTCGATGCTGCGCAATCAGGACATCACCCTGCTCGGCCTGCGCCTGATCTCGCCGCAGCTCGATCTTGTCGCCCTGCAGGACTTTCTCGACCGCGACGACGACATCGGGCCACCCGCGCCCATGCGCATTCCGACGCTCGATGCGCCGCTGGAAGTGCGCGACGGGCGCATCGCCGGTGACGGCTGGGCGCTCGAGCAGCTCGACCTCACCCTGCCCGCGCTGCACGAAGGCGCGCGCACCAGCCTCGGTGCCAGCGCGCTGTGGGTGTCGGGCACCGACAGCGCGCCGGCGGCGGGCCAGCGGTTCGCCCTGCAGCTTGCTGCCGTACCGCACAGCGACGGCTCCACGCTGCGCCTCGACCAGATCGCGCTGGACCTGGTGCTCGATGCCGTGCCGCAGTGGCGTCCCCGCATCGAGGGCATCGTCTCGTGGAATCCCTCCGGCACGCTGGCGCTCGCGCTCACCAGCCAGATCGCCGCCTGGCCCGCGGACTGGCCCGCCCTGCCGCTGCCGCCGGGTGATGCGGACGCCACGGTTCTGGCGCTGGCCTATTCGGGCGATGCCGCGCTGACCGGGCTTGCCACCTTTTCCCTCTGGCGCGGCGACGACGGACTGCGCGGCACGCTGACCCTGCACGACACGCTGGCCTGGCTCGGCGGAAAGGAGCGGGGCCTCGTGCCCCCGGCGGAAGGAGAAATCCGCATCCCGCGGCTGGAATACGAGGGCATCCAGGCCGAGGGCATCCGCATCCGGCTGACGCCACCCGGGGCCGAGGATGCGGAGAAGGACGCGGCGCATTGAATATCGCCCGCAAGAATCGGCCTTGCCCGGATGCGCCGGACGGCAGTGCGGAGCATGACCCACCCGGCTTCGCCGTGCGCCTGCTCGACTGGTTCGAACCGCACGGACGCCACGACCTGCCCTGGCAGCATCCGCGCAGCGCGTATCGGGTGTGGCTGTCGGAAATCATGCTGCAGCAGACCCAGGTGCAAACCGTCATCGCCTACTTCGAACGGTTCACCGCCGCCCTGCCCGACCTTCCTTCACTCGCCGCCGCCTCGCACGACGAGGTGATGGCGCTGTGGTCGGGGCTTGGCTACTACGCCCGCGCCCGCAACCTGCACGCCGCCGCGAAACTGTGCATGGAGCGACACGGCGGCGCGCTTCCCACCGATTTCGACGCGCTCCTCGCCCTGCCCGGCATCGGGCGCTCCACCGCGGGCGCGATCCTTGCGCAGGCGCACGGGCTGGCATTCCCGATCCTCGATGGCAACGTCAAGCGCGTGCTGGCGCGCTGGCGCGGCATCGACGGCTGGCCCGGTGCTTCAGCGGTTGAGCGCGAGCTCTGGCAATTCGCGGAATCGCTGCTGCCAAACGATCGCCTTCCCGACTACACGCAGGCGCTGATGGACCTGGGCGCGACCGTTTGCACCCGCACCAGACCCGCTTGCCCACGCTGCCCGCTGCGCCAGGACTGCGTCGCCCGGCGCGAGGGCCGCGTCGAACAGCTGCCCACCCGGAAACCGGCAAAAATCCTGCCGCGCCGTGAATGCGTCGTGCTCCTGGCCTTCGACGAATCCGGCCGCGTGCTGCTGCAAAAGCGCGGTGGCCCCGGCGTCTGGAACGGCCTGTGGAGCCTGCCCGAAGCGCCCGATGCCTACTCGCTCGACGCCTTCATCCAGCGCCACCTGTGCACCCGCGGCGCGGCGCACGTCCTGCCCGCCTTCGAGCACGTCTTCAGCCACTACCGCCTCACGATCACTCCACACCGCCACAGCGCCGCGCAGGCGCGCCTGCGGGTGGCCGACAATAATGGCCCGGAACTGCGCTGGGCCGCGCCAGCCGAATGGCCGGATATCGGCCTTCCCGCGCCGGTGCGCCAGCTGCTCCAGTCCCAGTGCGCCCACCAGTCCACATCCAGCGAGGAAACCCCATGACCCGCACCGTCTTCTGCACCAAGCACCAGAAAGAAGCCGAAGCCCTCGATTTTGCCCCATGGCCCGGCCCGCTCGGCCAGCGCGTGCTCGACCATATCGGCAAGCCCGCCTGGAACGAATGGCTCGCCCACCAGACCATCCTCATCAACGAATACCGCCTCACCCCGCGCGATCCGAAGGCGCGCGCCTTCCTGCAGGCGGAGATGGAAAAATTCCTGTTCGGAGAAGGGGCGCAGATGCCGGCGGGTTACGTCGCGCCGGAAGGATGACCGGAGCATCGCGCCAAATGCGGCCAACCGCGTTCCAGCCCACCCCGGGAGGCTCCGAACAAGTCGTCACCCCAGCGAAGGCCGGGATCCATGCTGCTGTTTTTGAATGGATTCCAGCCTTCGCTGGAATGACGGTGAAGGCTTGCCCAGAGGTTCCCTAGGACAAGTCCGACCCCACGTTCGGGCCAATTCCTGCGCCAGGGCCGTCGTTTCCCGGATGCCGGGCAATCACGCCGATGAGGACACTGTCTCCACCGCCGGACATCGCGTCCAGGCGGCACATCCACCCCTCATCGGAGACATGCCATGACCAAGTTCGCCCTCATCCTCAAGTCCCTCCTGCTCTCGCTCGCGCTGAGCTTCGCCGCCTTCGCCGCCAACCCGGTGAACATCAACTCTGCCGACGCCACCGCGCTCGCATCCGGCCTGCACGGCGTCGGTCCCGCCAAGGCGCAGGCCATCGTCGATTACCGCCAGGCCCACGGTCCGTTCAAGAGCGTCGACCAGCTCGCCTCGGTGAAGGGCATCGGCGCGGCGACCGTCGAGAAGAACCGCGACCGCATCCAGCTCGACGCGACCCGCGCCGCGCAGCCGGAGTAACGCGTCACCCTGCGACGCCCGTCCCGCACCCGCGTGCGGGGCGGGCTGCGCGCTTGCCGCATCGCGCGCGACCACATCTGAGGCCGGGCGTCCTGTCCACGCCCGGATATGCCAGACTCCCGCAATCCCCCACCGCTGCGGAGCTCCCCATGTCCATCGCCTACTGGTGCATCCTGATCGCCGCCGCGCTGCCCTACGTCTGGGTCGCCATCGCCAAGTCCAGCGCGCCCGGATACAACAACCGGGATCCGCGCGGCTGGATCGCCAGGCAGGACAGCCCCCGGGTGCGCAACGGCTATGCCGCGCACCTCAACGCCTTCGAAGCCTTCGCGCCGTTTGCCGCCGGCGTGCTGATGGCGCAGTTCGCCGGCGTGGATCATGCCCTGATAACGCAACTGGCCCTCGCCTTCATCGCCTGCCGGGTGCTGCACGGGGTGTTCTATCTCGCCGCGATCCCGCTGATGCGCAGCCTGGCCTGGTTAGGCGGCATCGCCTGCGTTGTCGCGCTGATGGTGCCGGCGGCGCTGAAGATCGGCGGCTGACGCCGGCGACCGGGCGCGCATGCGCGTCGCTCAATCCGGCTCGCGCACCCAGATCATGCCGTCCTCCACCTTGACCGGGTACGGACGCGCCGGCTCGTAGGCGGGGGCGCGCAGGGCTTCGCCGCTGCGCACGTCGAACAGCGCGCCGTGCAGCACGCACTCGATCTGGCCGGTGGCCTGATCGTAAGGCCCGGCGGAAAGCTCGAAGTCCTCGTGCGTGCAGCGGTCTTCCAGCGCGTAGAAGATGCCGTCGAAGTTGACGATCACCAGCGGCACGTCGCCGAACCAGGCGACGTGGGATTCGCCGGGCAGCACGTCCGAGGTCGGACACAGCACGGTCCAGCCGCCGCTCACAGCGCCTTCTCCAGCAGCTCGAAGCGCAGGTCGTCGCGGCGCGGCAGGCCAAAGCGCGAATCGCCGTAGGGAAACGGTTTCGTGATGCCGGTGCGGCGGTAGCCGCGGCGTTCGTAGAAGGCGATCAGCTCCTCGCGCACGTCGATCACGGTCATGCGCATGGACGCCAGGCCCCAGACCTCGCGCGCGATGCGCTCGGCCTCGGCCAGCACGCGCTTGCCCACTCCCGCGTCCTGCCCGTCCGGGCGCACCGCGAACATGCCGAAATACCCCGCGTCGCCATCCACGGCCACATGCGCGCAGGCCAGCAGTTCATCGCCGCGCCGCGCCAGGAGGATGCGGCTTCGCGGACGGCCCAACTCCTGCTCGATGGCCTGCGAATCCACCCGCTGGCCGTCGAGCAGATCGGCCTCGGTGGTCCAGCCCTGGCGGCTCGCGTCGCCGCGATAGGCCGACTCCACCAGCGCCACGATCGCGGCAACGTCGGCCGGCGTGGCGCTATCGAAAACCAGGTCATCAGGCAGTTCGGTCATGCGCGTATGGTAGCGGCTACGCCCCGGGCCGGGCTGTGGAAGCGAGCCATTTCGCCGCCCTCAGGGGGCCAGCGAGCCGGACAGGTCCAGCCGCACGCGCGTGCCCTGTCCATCCGGCCCCGGCTGGATGTCCAGCGGCCAGCCCAAGTGCTCGCTGAGGCGGGCGATGAGCGCCAGCCCGATGCCGCTGCCGCGATCCCCGCCGCGCGCGATCCGGGCATAGAGCGCGCTGATCTCTTCCGGCGTCATGCCGTGTCCCGGATCGCGGATCTCCACCCGCGCGCTCGCGTCCAGCCAGATGCAGATGTCGCCCTGATCGCTGTGTTCGATGGCATTGCGGACAAGGTTCGCGACGGTCACGCGCACCACGGTCTCGGGCGCGATCACGATGCACGGCGCGAGCGACCCAAGTACCAGGCGCAGCGCCTTGCCTTCGCACAGCGCGCGGTGATCCTCCACCACGGCGCTCACCACCTCATCGAGCCGGATGCGCTCGGAAGCGTCACGGATGCGCCGCGGGTCGCGCGCCAGCATCAGCAGCATGGCGACCATTTCTTCCATCTCGGCCGTGGTTCGTGCGATTCGATCCAGCTGGCTCAGGGCGGCGGCGGGAATGCCGTCGATCACGCGCGCAACCTGCGTGGCACCACGAATCACCGTGAGCGGCGTGCGCAGTTCGTGGCTGGCGCTGTCGATGAAGGCGCGTTCGCGCTCCACGAACCGGTCATTGCGCCCGAGGTAATCGTTCAGCGACGCGGCTATCACCTCAAGCTCGGTGCTGGCGTAGCGCGACAGTTCGACGCGCTGGCCGCGCCGATCCGGTGCCAGATCGGCGATTCGCGTCGCCAGGTTGCGCAGCGGTCCGGTCAATAGGCGCACGCCGAAGAAAATCGCCACGCTCAGCAGCAGCATCGCCAGGATCGAAGACAGGATCACCGGGCGCATCAGGTGCCATTCGGCCGCCTCGAATCCGTCGATATCCAGCGCCAGTGCGTGTCGGGCCTGGTGCGAATCGTCGCGCACCAGAACCACCCATTCGTTGTCGTTGAAGCGCACTTCATCGTGCAGGCCGGGCGGCAGCGCCGAGACTTCCGGGGGCACCTGCGCACCGGCATCGAAGCGGTAGAGGTCGAGCTTGCCGTTGTTCGACCAGGCATGATCGGGATCATCGCGCAGGCGTGCGAAGATGATGTCCATCTCGGTGTCCAGCATCGCCTGCCAGAGCATGCGCTCGGCGTGCTCGTTGACCATCAGCCCATGCGTGAACAGGGCCGCGCTCAGGAGCAGTCCGTAGACCACCAGGCCAACGCCCACCTGGCGCGCGAGGCTGGACCTAATCCTGATCATCGGGAACCGCCAGGCGATAGCCGACGCGCGGCAGGGTATGGATCAGCTTGACCGTCTGGCCGGCATCCACGCTGCGGCGCAGTTCGTAGATGTGGGAGCGCAGCGCGTCGCCATCCGGAGGCTCGTCGCCCCACAGCGCGTACTCGAGCTGCTGCCGGCTGACCGCCGCCGGGCTGGCCTCCATCAGCTCCTGCAGAAGCCGGCGCGAGGCGGGGTATAGGTGCAGCGTGCGGTCACCGCGGCGCGCCTCGAGCGTGCTCAGGTCGAGCGTGAGATCGCCAACGCGAAGGGCGCGAACGGCCATCCGCCCGTGAGCGCGCGTCACCAGTGCAGTCAGGCGCGCTTCCAGTTCTGCCAGATCGAAGGGTTTGGTGAGGTAGTCATCCGCACCGGCGCGAAACCCCGCCAGCTTGTCCGGCAGCTGATCGCGTGCGCTCAGCATCAGCACGGGAACGTCGCGGCCGCGCGCACGCAGGGCTTCCAGAACGGCCGGGCCTTCCATGCGCGGCAGCATCCAGTCGAGCACCACGGCATCGTAGTCCTGCGTCAGGGCGAGATGCAGTCCGACCAGGCCATCGGGGGCGGCATCGAGGTGCGCACCGCGCGCTTCGAAGTAAGAGAACAGGTTTGCCACCAGGGCCGGGTGGTCTTCGATCACGAGCAGGCGCATCGGCTCAGCATCCGGGACAGTGCGCAAAGCATGGTCAAAGTCGCACTTCGGTGCCAGTCCGAGGGCTGCATCGTGTGTCCGTCCCAGGCTTTTGCCCGGTCAATTAATGCGCAACAAACGAAACTTCGACGGCTCTCCGACACCGCTGGACCGATGCTTTCGGCCACTCGGACCCTGTACCCGTCAGCCATTGCGTCATGTCGTCGAACCTGCTTCACGCAATTCACCCAGCCGAACGCGCCGTCAGTCCGGCGCAATCCGTGCCGGCATCCGATCGGCACCTCGACCCCGTACTCCTTGCAGGCTGGAAGGCCAGCGCAGCCGTACTGCTGTTCGCCGCCCTCCTGGCCGGGTTGTTGCAATACGCGGGTGGAGACCTCTGGCTTGCCGACCGTATCTACCGCTGGCAGGGCGGCCAGTGGGCGCTGCGCGACACCTGGTTTTTTTCCACCGTGCTGCACAGAGGCGGGCATCACCTCAGCGTCGTCGCCTGGCTGGCAGTGGTCGCCGCCTGGGCCGCGAGCGGGCGCTGGAAGATAGTGCCGGCTCACTGGCGCAGGCCGCTGGGCTATCTGGCGGTGACGGTGCTCGCATCGACTCTGCTGGTGGGCCTGATCAAGCGCTGCAGCGGCGTGGACTGCCCCTGGGACCTGCTGCGCTACGGCGGCACTTACGCCTACCTTGCGCCGTTTTCGCCGGCCTCTTTGGGCCAGCCCGGCGCGTGCTTTCCCGCCGGTCATGCCAGCGCAGGCTACGCCTGGGTGGCAGCGGGTTTCGCGCTCGCGGCCAATCCGCGCCGCGCGCGTCTGGCATGGGCCCTGGCAATCGCGGCCGGCTTGGTCTTCGGCATCTCCCAGCAGATTCGCGGCGCGCATTTCCTGTCGCATGACATCTGGACCGCGGCACTGTGCTGGCTGGTGGCCGCGCGGCTGTTCATGCTTTGGCGCCGGCGCGATCCCGAGGCACCCGTCGGCACGCCTGTTCGCCCGGGCAACGCGCGGGGTGGTGCCTGATGAACGCCATCGCCATCGACGAGGGCGCGCGCAGCACCCGCCGTTGGAGCCGCCCGGCACTGTCCAGCGAAACGATGATCCTTTTGGCCTGTGCCTGGTTCGTGCTGGCCTGCAACGGGCCGTTCTGGGCCGCCGTACAGCGAGCGCAAGCATCCACCGCACTGGCCGTCTCGCTGGGCGTGGCGATGTTCGCGCTGCACGCCTTCCTGATCGGCCTGTGCGCCTGGGGCCGCGCGGTGCGACCGCTGCTGGCGGTGCTGCTGGTCACCACCGCCTTCGCCACCTGGTACATGGATCGCTTCGCGGTGGTCTTCGATGCCGACATGATGCGCAGCATCGTGCAAACCGATCCGGCCGAAACGCGCGAGCTGCTCAGCCCCAGCCTGATCCTGCATGTGCTGCTGCAAGGCGCGCTGCCTGCCGCCGCACTGTGGCTCGTCACGCCCAGGCAGTTGCCCTGGCGACGCCAGCTGAAACGGCGGCTGCTGTTCCTGGTCGCCACGCTGGCGCTGGCCGTAGGTGCGCTGCTGCCGGTGTCGCAAGGCGTGTTCGGACTCATGCGCGGCGATCCCCTGCTGCGCTACCGCATCACGCCGGGCAACTTTGTGGTTTCCGGCGCGCGCGCGCTGGCGCAGGGTGACGCGAAGGCGGCGCTCGGCCCGAAGCGGCCCATCGCGACCGACGCCATCCAAGTGCCCACCGCCGCTACCCGCCGCCCGCGCCTGCTGGTGCTGGTGGTCGGGGAAACCGTGCGCGGCGACCACTGGGGGCTGAACGGCTACGCGCGCCAGACCACGCCCGCCCTGGCGGCCCGCGCGGATCTGGTCAATTTTCCGGACGTGAGCGCCTGCGGCACCAGCACCGCGGTCTCGCTGCCGTGCATGTTCTCCCCGCGCGGCCGGGCGCACTACGATCGCGCCGCCATCGCCGGCGAGGCATCGGTGCTCGATGTGCTCGCCAACCTCGGAATTTCGGTGCTGTGGCGCGACAACCAGGCCGGCTGCAAGGGCGTGTGCGACGGCGTCGAAACGCAGGCGATGTCGTCTGCCGACGATCCCGCGCTCTGCCACGATGGCCGCTGTCTGGATGAAATCCTGCTGCGCGGCCTGGCCGAACGCATCCAGGCCGCGCCCGGCGACCAGCTCATCGTGCTGCACATGCTGGGCAACCACGGCCCCAACTATTTCGAACGCTATCCGCCCGACCGCGCGCAATTCACCCCGACCTGCCGCACCGCCGAACTGAGCCGCTGCGGACGCGAGGAAATCGCCAACGCCTACGACAACGTGCTGCTCTACACCGACGCGGTGCTGGATCAGCTCATCGAGCTTCTGGCCGCCGAGCGCGGGCGCGACATCGCGATGCTCTATGTCTCCGATCACGGCGAATCGCTCGGCGAATACGGCATCTACCTGCACGGCGCGCCCTACCGCGTGGCACCGCGCGCGCAGCTGCACGTGCCAATGGTGCTGTGGATGTCACCCGCGTTTTCCGCCAACAGCCGCATCGACACGGCCTGCGTGCGCGAGGTCGCGCGCAAGCCGACCAGCCACGATCACCTGTTCTCGACCCTGCTGGGCGTGTTCGACGTGAAAACCAGCGCCTATGACCCCGAACGCGACCTGTTCACCGCGTGCCGCGATTCTCCCGAGGCCGTGTAGCCGCAACGCTCAGGCCAGCAGCGCGCGCACTTTGCGCAGTGCGGCGATGAAGGCGTCGATTTCCTCGTGGGTGTTGTAGAAGGCGAGCGAGGCGCGGCAGGTCGTTCCCACACCCAGCCACTGCAGCAGCGGATGCGCGCAGTGCTGGCCCGAGCGCACCGCCACGCCCTCGAGGTCCAGCAGCGTGGCCAGGTCGTGCGAATGGACGCCGTCGATGGCGAACGACACCACCGCGGCCTTGTCGGGCGCGCGGCCGAAGATGCGCAGGGCGTCGATGCGATCCAGCTCCCCGGTCAGGTGCGCAAGCAGCTCCGCCTCGCGCGCGTGGATGGCGTGCATCCCGACGCCCTCGAGAAAATCGACCGCCGCGCCCAGACCCGCGAAGCCGGCGATGTTGGGTGTGCCGGCCTCGAAGCGATGCGGCGGATCGTTGTAGACGGTGCCCTCGAAGCGCACCTCCTTGATCATCTCGCCACCGCCCAGGAACGGCGGCATCGCCTCCAGGTGCTCGCGCCGCGCCCACAGCGCGCCGGTACCGGTCGGGCCGCACAGCTTGTGCCCGGTGAAGGCGTAGAAATCGCAGCCGATCGCGGCCACGTCGACCGCCCGATGCGGCACCGCCTGGGAGCCATCGACCAGGGTGACGATGCCGCGGCGGCGCGCTTCGCGGCAGATATCGCGCACCGGATTGACCGTGCCCAGCACGTTGGAGGTGTGGGTGAGGGCGAAAAGCTTCACCGCGCCGGTGAGCTTTTCGTGCAGCATTTCAAGGTCGAGCGACCCGTCGGGCAGCAGCTCGACCACCTCGATGCGCGCGCCGCAGCGCGCGGCCACCAGCTGCCAGGGCACGATGTTGGCGTGGTGCTCCATGCGGGTGAGGAGAATCACGTCACCCGGCTTGAGCCGCGGCTGTGCCCAGGAATACGCGACCAGATTGATCGCGAAGGTGGTGCCGCTGGTCAGCACGATTTCGTCGCGACGCGCATTGATGAAGCGCGCCAGCTTCGTGCGCGCGCCTTCGTAGGCCTCGGTGGCCTCGTTGCCGAGCTGGTGCACGGCGCGGCTGACGTTGGCGTTGTGGCAGCGGTAGAAATCGTCCACCGCCGCGATCACCGCATCGGGCTTCTGGCTGGTGTTGGCCGAATCGAAATAGACCAGCGGCTTGCCGTGGACCTGGCGCGCAAGCAGCGGGAAGCGCGCGCGCAGTGCCGCCCAGTCGGGTTCGTGCGGGCTCACGCGAGGGTGTCCAGACGGCCGTCGAGCGCCGCCTCGGCGGTGCTGCGCAAGGGCGCGTCGAGGACGCTCAGCACCTCGCGGCAGAAGGCCGCCGTCAGCATGCGGTGCGCCTGCGCCTGTGGAATCCCGCGCGAGCGCAGGTAGAACAGCGCGGTGTCATCGAGGCTGCCGACCGTGGCACCGTGCGCGGCCTGCACCTCATCGGCGTGGATTTCCAGCACCGGCTGGGTGTCGATCTCGGCCTCGTCGGATAGCAGCAGGTTCTTGTTGGAAAGCCGCGCGTCGGTGCCGTCGGCACCGGCCTGGATCAGGATGCCGCCGTGGAACACGGCGCGCGAGCGCTGCGCTCCGAGGCCGCGCCATTCCAGCAGGCAGGAGGTGTCGCGCGCGACGTGCCTGATGCCCAGGCGCGTGTCCAGATGGCGGCGGCCATCGCCCAGCAGCACGCCGTTGGCGTGCAGACGCGCGCCTTCACCATGCAGCCCGACGTTGAGCTCATGCCGCGACAGCGCTGCACCCAGCTCCAGATCCAGCCGCCGATAGGTGGATTGTTCCGCAAGCACGGCCTCGGTGCGCAGGAAATGCGTCGCGCTCGCCGCCTCGGCCTGGATGCGCAGATGTTCAAGCTCGGCATGCGGCTCGATCCGGACCTGGGTCAGCGCGTTGCAAAGATGCGCGTGTGCGCCCGGCGCACGCTGGTGCTCAACCACGCATAGCCGCGCGCCCTCGCCCAACTCGATCAGGTGACGCAGCGCCCAGGCCGCATCCTCGGGCGCTGGCGCACCGATGAACACCAGATGCAAAGGTGCTTCCACCGCGACGCCGGCCGCCACCCGCAGCACCGCGCCTTCCTCGGCCAGCGCGCCGTTGAGCTGGGCGAAGACCTCGTCGCGTGCATCGAAGCGGCGCGCAAGGAAGGCGAGCGCCTGCGGCGAGTCCTCGCGCAGGGCCTGCGACAGGGGCCGCAGCGAAACCCCGTCCGGCAGGCCGGAGAAATCGCTGAGCGCCGCCGCGAAGCGGCCGTTGACAAAGGTCAGGCGCGGCGCGGCGGGCAGCGCCAGCGCGCCGGCATCAAGCGCCACCGGCGCACCGTCCACCGCAAAGCGACGCCGCTCCAGCGCGCGCAGCGAGGTGTACTTCCAGCGCTCCTGGCGCAGCGTGGGAAGGCCCGACTCGAGCGCCTGCGCCAGCGCCGCACGCCGCGCCGCCGCCAGCCCGCCGGCATCACGCAGCGCGAGCGCATCGAAGCCTGCGGCAAGGGATTCAAGGAGAGGGGTCATGGGGTGGTCAGGGATTCGGGATTCGGGATTGGAGATTCGATGGGATTCGGAGCTCGCGGGAGACCGGCCTTTGCCAATCCCGACTCCCGAATCCCGAATCCCGTCGCAAGACTCACGCCGCCTCCGGTCCGAGGCGGTCGCGGATCCAGCTGTAGCCGTGCGCCTCCAGCTCCAGCGCGAGCTCGGGGCCGCCGCTTTCCACGATGCGGCCCTCGGCCAGCACGTGGACGACGTCGGGCCGGATGTAGTCGAGCAGTCGCTGGTAGTGGGTGATGACGAGGAAGGCGCGCTCCGGCGAGCGCAGCGCGTTGACGCCGTCGGCCACGGCCTTGAGCGCGTCGATGTCCAGGCCCGAATCGGTTTCATCGAGGATCGCCAGCTTCGGCTCCAGCACCGCAAGCTGAAAGATCTCGTTGCGCTTCTTCTCGCCACCCGAGAACCCTTCGTTGACGGCGCGATGCAGGAGTTCGTCCTTCAGGTGCAACACGGCGAGCTTTTCGCGCACGCGCTTGAGGAACTGCATCGAGTCGAGTTCGGCCTCGCCGCGCGCCTTGCGCTGGGCGTTGAGCGCGGCGCGCAGGAAGTAGGTGTTGTTCACGCCGGGGATTTCCACCGGGTACTGGAAGGCCAGGAACAGGCCGGCCGCGGCGCGCTCCTCGGGCGCAAGATCGAGCAGCGGCGCGCCCTCGAACTCGACGCTGCCGGCGGTCACCTCATACCCGGCGCGTCCGGCCAGCACGTTGCCCAGGGTGGATTTGCCGGCACCGTTCGGGCCCATCAGGGCGTGAACCTCGCCGGGTTTCACCTCCAGCGAAAGGCCCTTGAGGATTTCCTTGCCGGCAACGCTGGCGTGCAGGTCAGTGATCTTGAGCATGTTGGGATTGGGGATTGGGGATTGGGGATTGGGGATTGGGGATTGGGGATTGGGGATTGGGTGGCGCGCACTCACCCGACCGCCCCTTCCAGGGAAAGATCGAGCAGCTTCTTGGCTTCCACCGCGAACTCCATCGGCAGCTCGCGGAAGACCTGCTTGCAGAAGCCGTCGACGATCATCGAGACCGCGTCTTCCTCGCCGATGCCGCGCGAGAGGCAATAGAAAAGCTGGTCGTCGGAAATCTTGGAGGTGGTGGCCTCGTGTTCGACGATGGCCCCGGGGTTCTTCACCTCGATGTAGGGGAAGGTGTGGGCACCGCACTTCTTGCCGATCAGGAGCGAATCGCACTGGGTGTGGTTGCGCGCGCCGCTGGCGGATTTGGCCACCTTCACCAGCCCGCGGTAGGTATTCTGCCCGCGCCCGGCGCTGATGCCCTTGCTGACGATCTTGCTTTTCGTGTTCCTGCCGATATGGATCATCTTGGTGCCGGTGTCGGCCTGTTGGCGGTGGTGGGTGAGCGCGACCGAGTGGAACTCGCCCGTCGAGTCGTCGCCGGTCAGCACGCAGGAGGGGTACTTCCAGGTGATCGCCGAGCCGGTTTCGACCTGGGTCCAGACCACCTTGCTGCGCGGTCCGCGGCACTCGGCACGCTTGGTGACGAAGTTGTAGATGCCGCCCACGCCGTTCTCGTCGCCCGGATACCAGTTCTGCACCGTGGAGTACTTGATGTGGGCGTCATCCAGCGCCACTAGCTCCACCACGGCGGCGTGCAGCTGGTTTTCGTCGCGCATCGGCGCAGTGCAGCCTTCCAGATAGGAGACGTTGCTGCCTTCTTCCGCGATGATCAGGGTGCGCTCGAACTGGCCGGTGTGGCCGGCGTTGATGCGGAAGTACGTGGACAGCTCCATCGGACAGCGCACGCCTCTGGGGATGAACACGAAGCTGCCGTCGGAAAACACCGCCGAATTGAGCGCGGCGAAGTAGTTGTCGCCAGTCGGCACCACGGTACCCAGGTATTTTTTCACCAATTCCGGATGGTTCTGGATGGCGTCGCTCATCGAGGTGAAGATGATGCCGACGTCGGCCAGTTCCTTCTTGAAGGTGGTCGCGACGGAGACCGAATCGAACACCGCATCCACCGCCACGCCGGCGAGCTTGGCGCGCTCGTGCAGCGGCACGCCGAGCTTGTCGTAGGTATCCAGCAGCTCCTTGGGCACGTCGTCCAGGGATTTGTACTTCGGCCCTTTCGGCGCGCTGTAGTAGGACAGCGCCTGCAGGTCGATCGGGGCGATCTCCAGCTTGGCCCAGTCGGGCTGGCGCATGGTGAGGAAATGCCGGTAGGCGGCGAGGCGCCACTCCAGCATCCACTCCGGCTCGTGCTTCTTGGCCGAGAGGGCACGGATGATGTCCTCGTCCAGGCCCGGCGGCAGCGAGTCGGTCTCGATGTCGGTGATGAAACCGGCCTCGTAGCGACGCGCCAGCGCCTGTTCGATTTCCTTGCGTTCGGTGGCCATCGGGCTGCCTTGGGGTCAGGTGACGTGGCGCACGGGAACCCGTCGCGCGTCGGCCGCAGAAGGGGGAAGGGGCGCGATCATGCAGTCCAGCGTCATGGCGCGCAGCGCATCGGTGATGACATCGTTCACGCGGTGCCAGTGCGGAGCGACCGTACAGAACGCCGCGCGGTCGCAGTGCAAGTCGGCGACGCTGCACTCGGTCATGCCCAGCGGACCCTCGATCGCCTCGACGATCTCCAGCAGGCTGATCTCGTGTGGCGCACGCACCATGCGATAGCCGCCGTAGGCACCGCGCAGGCCCTCGATCAGGCCCGCCTGCGCCAACGATTTCAACACCTTGCTGACCGTGGTCAGCTCCAGACGCGCGCACTCGGCCAGCGCCGCACCGCTGTGCACCGTCCCCGGCGCGCGCGCCAGGACGGTCATGAGCAAGGTGGCATAATCGGTGAGTCGGGTGACACGCAGCATGCTCGATCCTGTGGCACGCAGCCGGAACAACCGGGTGCGGAATCGAAAGGGGACGAAAATTGTACCGTTTGAGCTTGCGTGCGACAAGCGGTGGCCCGAATGCAGCCGCGGTTGCATTGCCCGAACCGCCCGGTTTGCGGCAAGCTGGCGGCCGTTTCTGCTGGACCCGCCTCGTGCCGCACGCCCGTCTCGCCCTTTCGCTCAGCATTCTCACCATCGCCGTCTGCACGAGTGTGGCGCAGGCGCGCTCGCGCCTGGAGTACGACCCGGCCCAATGGGTGCTGTGCAAACCCAATGCGCTCTATGAGTTCTATCGCCCGATCACCTCCCCGGAGGCCGATCGCGCACACGCCCAGACCCAGATCTGGGCGCACAGCATCGACCTGCGCAATGGCGACGACTACCGGCTCGAAGGTGACGTCGAGATCCAGCGCGCCGACCAGCGCGTGGCGGCGGCGCTGCTGCACTACGACCCGGCGCAGGAAACCTGGCGGGCCGAAGGGCGGGTCCAGTATCAGGACGCCGGGATGCTGATGGAAGCCGCAAGCGCGCAAGGCGAGCTCGAAGCCGAGCGTGCGACGCTGGTCGGCTTGCGCTACCAGCTGCTGCAGGCGCGCGGCAACGGCGAGGCCGACCAGGCCACCAACCAGGGCGACATCAGCCGACTGGAAGGCGTGTCCTACACCACCTGCGATCCGGACGACCGGCAGTGGACCATCCGCGCCAGGCGCGTGGACATCGACCAGGGCGAGGGCATGGCCACCATCCGGCGCGGCACGCTGCGCATCGGCTCGGTGCCCGTGCTGTACCTGCCCATCGCCACCCTGCCCATCGATGATCGCCGCAAGACCGGATTCCTCTTCCCCTCGGTGAGCTTATCGCGCTCACGCGGCTTCGATCTCCAGGTACCGTACTACATCAACATCGCGCCCAACTACGACGTCACCCTGACGCCGCGCCTGATGACCAAGCGCGGGGTGATGCTTGGCACCGAGTTCCGCTACCTCACCGACACCCAGCGCGGTCGTTTCTACGGTGCCTGGCTGCCCAGCGACGACCGCACCGGCAAAGACCGCGGCACCCTGACCTGGGAGCATCGCGGACGGCTGGGAACCAACTGGCAGCTCATCTCCAACGTCAGCCACATTTCCGACGACCGCTATTTCGAGGACTTCGGCGACTCGCTCACGATGGCGGCCACCAGCCTGCTGGAAAGCACCGCCGGCATCTATGGTCGCGGTGCGGGGTGGTCGGCCAGTCTCAGCGTCGAAGACTGGACCATCGCCGACCCGTATGTTCCCAAGAGTGCCGAACCCTTCCGACGCCTGCCGCGCGCGCTGCTGGCCTGGGAGCATCCCTTTGCGGCGGGTCTGGTGACCGGCGTGCGCGCCGAAGGCGTGGCCTTCGATCGCGACGGCGACCTCGATGCGACCCGCGTGGATGTCCATCCCTACGTGGGCTGGCGCTACGAGCGCGCCGCGGGCTTCATCCGCCCGGAACTGGGCATGCGGCACACGCAATACCGCCTGGGCGACAGCTACCTCCCGGGCTTCTCCGACCGCTCGCCCTCGCGCACCACGCCGATCTTCAGCCTGGACACCGGCCTGGTCTTCGAACGCCGCGCCGACCTGTTCGGAACCCGCACGCTGCAGACGCTGGAGCCGCGCCTGTACTACCTCAACGTTCCCTACCGCGAGCAGGATGCACTCCCGATCTTCGATACGCAGGAACTGGGCTTCAGCTGGGGCCAGCTGTTCCGGCCCAACCGCTTCTCGGGGGCCGACCGCCAGTCCGACGCGAACCAGGCCACGCTTGCGGTAAGCACGCGCTTCTTCGAGGAGGACAGCGGCCGCGAGCGGCTGTCGGCCAGCCTCGGGCAGATCCGCTATTTCGAGGCGCAGCGCGTGCAGATGCCCGGCGTACCCGGCATCGATCGGGCCGGCTCGGCCTTCGTGGCCGACGTCGAACTCCAGCTCGACGACCGCTGGAGCGTGGCGGTCAGCCAGCACTGGGACCCCAGCCGCGAGCTTTCCGACCTTTCCACGCTGCGCACACAGTACCGCTTCGGCGGCCAGGGCGTCGTCAACTTCGCCTACCGCTTCCGGCGCGATGCCGGGATGGCGACGCAGGATCGCGTGACGCTGGAGCAATTCGACGCATCGACCCTGGTCCCGCTCAACGAGCGCTGGCGCTTCGTCGCCCGCTGGAACTACTCGCTGCTGGAGAGCACCACGCTGGAAGCTTTCGCCGGCGTGGAGTGGGAAAACTGCTGCCTGGCCACGCGCGTGCTGGTGCGGCGCTACATCCGCAACTTCGAGGGCGAGGTCAATACCAGCCTCTACGTCGAACTTGAACTGAAGGGTCTGTCCACGCTGGGGCGCAAGTCCGAGGAGCTTCTGGAGCGTGCTATTCTCGGCTATTCGCATTGAACGGTGCGGCGCGGAACCGCGCCGCGCCCCCGGCCCCCGCCATCGAATCCCCGAACATGACCATATCCTCCGCCCGCCTTCTGGCTTTCACCCTGCTCCTCGGCCTGGCGCCGGGCGCTTTTTCCCAGGCCCTGCACACGACCCCGATCGACGGCATCGTGGCGGTCGTGGAAGAGGACGTGATCCTGCGCTCGGAGCTGGATCAGGCCGTACGCAACATCAAGGAACGCTTCAGCAGCCGCACCGACCAGCTTCCGCCGGATGCGGTGCTGGAAAAGCAGGTGCTGGAGCGGCTGGTGATGATGCGCCTGCAGCTGCAGCGTGCCGAAGGCATGGGGCTGCGGATCGCCGACATCGAGCTGGACCAGACCATCGCCCGCATCGCCCAGCAGCAGAACCTGACGATGGAGCAGCTGCGCCAGCAGGTGTCGGGTTCGAGCGGCGGCTTCGAGGACTTCCGCCAGCAGATTCGCGATGAAATGATCGTGGCGCGGCTGCAGCAGAACTTCGTGCAGAGCCGGGTCAGCGTCAGCGAGACGGAAATCGACAACGCCCTGGCCTCGCGCGGCGCCGATCAGCCCCAGGTGCATCTGGGCTACATCCTCGTGGCGCTGCCCGATGGCGCCACGCCCGAGCAGATCGAAACCGCCAAGACCAAGATCGACGGCGTGCGCGACCTGATCACGCGCGGCGAGATGGATTTCGCCGCCGCCGCCATGCGCTATTCGGACCACCAGACCGCGCTGGAAGGCGGCGACATGGGCTGGCGCAGCATGGACGAGATCCCGCCGCTTTTTGCCGACGCGCTGCCTTCGCTGGCGCAGGGCGGCGTATCCGAGCCGCTGCGCGGACCCAGCGGCTTCAGCCTCATCCGCGTCATCGAAACCCGCGACCGCGAAACCGAGATCGTGACCGAGTACCACGCGCGCGGACTGATGGTGCGCGCGAACGACGTGGTCAGCCGCGAGCAGGCGCGCGCCAAGATCGACGCGCTGCGCGCCCGCATCGCGGGCGGCGAAGATTTCGCCAAGGTGGCGCGCGAGGGCTCGGACGACCCGATCACGCGCGCCCAGGGCGGCGACATGGGCTGGTTTCCCGTTTCCGCGTGGGGCAAGGCGGTGGCCGACGTGCTCGAGAATCTTCAGGACGACGAACTGTCCCAGCCGTTCGCCAGCGACGTGGGCTGGCACCTGATCCAGCGCCTTGGCACCCGGCAGCAGGACGTGACCCAGGAAGCACAGCGCAACCGCATGCGCGAGACCATCGTGCGGCGCAAGGCCGACGAGGAGTTCGACCGCTTCCTGCGCCAGATGCGGGATGAGTCCTACGTGGACGAGCGCCTCGGCGGCAACGGCTGAGCGCGCCGCGGCGCGGCCTCGTCGAATGGATGGTGCCACGCCCGCGCTGCTGGGCCTGATTCCCGGCGAACCGGCAGGCATCGGGCCGGAACTGTGCGCGCACCTGGCGCAGACCACGCTGGGCAACGCGCTTGTGGCCATTGCCGACGGCGACCTGCTGCGCGAAGCCGCCGCAAGCATCGGAAAACCCCTGGAGCTGCTGCCGCCCGATGCGTCCGTCGCCGGCCCGGGCCAGCTGCGTCTTCTGCACCGCCCGCGCCGGGTTCCCGGCCGATTCGGGCAGCTCGACGCCCGCAACAGCGCCTACGTCCACGACAGCCTGCTGGAAGGCGCGCGCCTGGCCGCCGCCGGCACCCTGTCCGGGCTGGTCACCGGGCCGGTGCACAAGGGCATCCTCAATGAGGCCGGCATCGCCTACACCGGCACCACCGAACTCCTGGCCGCCGAGGCTGGCTGCGAAGTGGTGATGATGCTGGCCAGCGCGCAGCTGCGCGTCGCGCTCGCCACCACCCACCTGCCGCTGCGCGCGGTGCCTGACGCCCTCACCCGCGAGGGCCTGCGTGGCACGCTGGAAATCCTGCACGCGGCGCTCATGGCCGACTTCGGCATCCTCGCCCCGCGCATCGCCGTGCTGGGCCTCAATCCGCACGCCGGCGAAGGCGGCCATCTGGGCCGCGAGGAAATCGAGGTCATCACCCCGGTGCTCGACGCGCTGCGCGCGCGCGGCATGCAGCTGACCGGCCCGCTGCCGGCCGATACCGCCTTCCTCCCGCAGAAACTGCAGGAAGTCGACGCGGTGCTGGCGATGTACCACGACCAGGGCCTGCCGGTGCTCAAGCACGCCGGCTTCGAAAACGCGGTGAACATCACCCTGGGCCTGCCCTACGTGCGCGTGGCGGTGGACCACGGCACGGCGCTGGAACTGGCGGGCCGCGGCGAAGCGGATCCCTCCAGCATGATCCTCGCCGCCAAATGCGCCATCGGGTTCGCCGCCCGGCGCGCGCGACTCGCGCCCCGGCTGCTGGCCTGAACATGCACGCGGACCGCTACCAGACCAAGAAGCAGCTCGGGCAGCACTTCCTGCACGAGGCCGGCGTCGTGGACAGGATCGTGCGCGCCATCGATCCCGCACCCGGCGATCGCCTGGTCGAAATCGGCCCCGGCCAGGGCGCGCTGACGCTGCCCCTGCTGCGCCGCATCCTCGAAGTCTCGGGCGATGCGCCGCCCGATCCGGCGCTCACCGTGATCGAATTCGACCGCGATCTCATCGCCGGGCTGGAGCGCATCAGCGCGGGCGTGGCACCGCTGCGGATCATCCATGCGGACGTGCTGGAGGTCGATCTCTCCACGCTCGGGAAAAACGGCCCGATCCGCCTGGTCGGCAACCTGCCCTACAACATCTCCTCGCCGATCCTGTTCCACGCGCTCGACCACGCCGCATCCATCGTCGACATGCACTTCATGCTGCAGAAGGAAGTCGTGGACCGGATGGCGGCCGAGCCCGGCAGCAAGGTTTACGGACGCCTGTCGGTGATGCTTCAGGCGCATGCGCGGGTGCAGGCACTGTTCCGCGTACCGCCGGGCGCGTTCCGGCCACCGCCGAAGGTCGATTCGGCGATCGTGCGGCTGCTGCCGCGCGCGCCCTCGGAAATCGGAATCGCGGACCCGGCGGTTTTTTCCCGCATCGTCAAAGCCGCCTTCGGGCAGCGTCGCAAGACCCTGCGCAACGCCCTGCACGAAGTCTGCCCACCGGCGTGGATGGAAGCGGTCGGCATCGATCCGGGCGACCGCGCCGAACGCATCGACGTGGCGCGCTTCATCGCCCTGGCCAATCACGCCGCCGCAGCCGGCGGCTGACCTCTTCCCCGCGGCGGGTATGCCGCTAGACTGTCCGGCATGGATATCCCAGACCGCCCCGCCATCGACATCCAGGTGCGCACGCGCTACCTCGACGAGCAGTCCGCGCCCGAGCAGAACCGCTACGTCTTCGCCTACACCATCCACCTGCGCAACCGCGGAAACACGCCGGCGCAACTCCTTTCGCGCCACTGGATCATCACCGACGCCAACGGGCGGGTCGAGGAAGTGCGCGGCGAGGGCGTGGTGGGCGAACAGCCCCGCCTGCGCCCGGGCGAGGGCTTCGAATACACCTCCGGCGCGGTACTCGAAACCACGATGGGGACCATGACCGGCGCCTACCAGTGGATCACCGACGACGGCACGCGCTTCGAGGCGCCGATCCCGCGCTTCACCCTCTCGATCCCGCGCACGCTGCACTGATGGCGATCTGGGCAATCGGCGACCTGCAGGGTTGCCACGACGCCACCTGTCGCCTGCTGGACGCCATCGGCTTCGACCCGGCGCGCGACCGCCTGTGGTTCTGCGGCGACCTGGTCAACCGCGGCGGGCAGTCGCTGGAAACCCTGCGCCTGGTGAAGTCGCTCGATGCCAACAGCCAGGTGGTGCTGGGCAACCACGACCTCTCGCTGCTGGCGATCGCGCAGCGCCGCGAGGAGGAACAGGCGCGGGTGAACCCCGACCTACGCGCCGTGCTGTTCGCTCCCGACCGCGACGAGCTGCTGGAGTGGCTGCGGATGCGGCCCCTGATCCATGTCGACCACGCCCTGGGCTGGGCCATGGTGCACGCGGCGCTGGCACCGCGCTGGACCCTGGCGCAGGCCGAACGCCACGCCGCCGAAGTGCACCAGCGCCTGCACGGCCCCAACCCGCGCGCCCTGCTGTCGGGCATGTACGGCAATCGGCCCGACACCTTCCATCCGCGACTGCAGGGCATGGACCGGCTGCGCGCGATCATCAACGTGTTCACCCGGATGCGCTACTGCACCCCGCGCGGCACCATCTCGTTCGCCGACAAGGGGGCTCCTGGCACGCAGAAGCCCGGGACCTACCCGTGGTTCATGGTGCCGGGGCAGGTCACGCGCGAGCTGAAGATCGTGTTCGGCCACTGGTCCACGCTGGGCCTCTACATGGGTTTTGGCATCCACGGCATCGACACCGGCTGCGTCTGGGGCGGGAAACTCACCGCGCTGGCGCTGGACGAGGAAACCCCACGCTTCGTGCAGGTGGCGGGATGTGATGCGCCACCGGTGACGCGCGGTACCGCGCGCCGCTGACGCCGCGGCGGCGCGCCCGGCGGCGCACTGCGCGGAACCGGGCGTCGCGCAGTCGCGGTTTTTCTGTCTGGCAGCGGCTCGTTCAGGCCTTCCCTGGTGCCGGGAGGCGGGATGCTTCTATCTATTTATTTATCAACCGAAGCAAGGCGGAACGTGCCGTGGAAGGCGTGCCCATGCCAGGCTGAAATATTTCTCCCGTGGTCACCACGAGGTATTCCCCGCTCGGAGAGATCGCTGTAATCCACATCGGAGGCCAATCCAGAGCCTGCCCCAGCTCCTGCAGCAGTTCCGGTGCCAGCACGTGGCCGGTATCCCGCGTCCAGATCAATGCGCGCCAGGCTGAACCGCCATTCGGCAAGCTGCCGATCATCGAGGGGGAGCGATACGCACCCCCTGCAAGCGTGCCATCGGCAGAGGTGTGGTTGACTACATGCTGCCAGTCATACGGCGACTCTTCGGAGGGGTGAATCAAGCCCAAGTGACCGCTGATGCCATCCCGCGTGAAATACCCGGGCAGGACATATGCCAGGCCGTTTTCATCGGCTCAGAACGCGTACTGGAGCTGCACCCAGAACTTGTCGGCATCCACGGTGCGGGCGCGGTCGTCGGAGCTGTAGCTGGCGTATTTAACCAGGCCCGACAGACCCTTGATACCGGGAATCGGGCGCGCGTAGCTCAGGTCGAACTCGCTGCCGTAGTCGCCGCCGCCGCGCTCGGGGGTGAAATCGTGGTACCAGCCCTGCAGATTGCCGCCGCCCAGCGGCACGGTGACGCCAACATAGCGGTCATCCACGCCATCGGCGGGCGTGGTGAGGAACATGTCGGCCCAGCCCTGGAAGGCGTGCTTGGTCGCCAGCGGGGTCTGGAAGGCGCGGTTGCCCGCGCCGCTGCCGGCACCCAGCACCTCCTGCCCGGCGCGCAGCTTCACCTGCTCGAAGGCATAGCCCACTTCGATCAGGTGGTAGCGCGAATCCAGCGCCAGCGGATTGCCCTCGGCATCCTTCTGCGTGGCGTATTCCAGAACATAATCCAGCGCGCCGCTCCTGCCCTGGGCGCGCAGCCCGGTGGTGGCGCTGGAAAGCGTCCCGCGCGCGGCCGTGGGCGCAATCGCGAGGTCGTCCAGCCCCAGGCGGTAGTGGTAGGCACCCAGGCTGAAGCTCGGCGTGAACGCCCAGCGCAGGTCGAACAGGTGGCTGTCGCCATCGACGCGGGCCGGGTTGACGGCGGTTGCAAACGCGCCGGTATCCGGTCCCCAAATCGTGTTCACCCGGCCGATGTAGGCGTAGGACAGGGCGAGATCCCTGCCCGGATTGAGCTGCAGCATCGCGCCATCGTAGGTCTGTTCGTTCTGCCGCCAACCCACACCGCCAACGAAGCGCTGGTTGCCCAGGTTGATGCGCTGGCGGCCCACCGTCAGGCTGCCGTAGTCGCCCGAGTGGCGCACCCAGGCCTGGTTGACTGCGGCACCGCTCGGATCGGGGATCAGCGAGCGGCCGGTGTGGCCGTTGCGGGTGTCGTTGTAGTCGCCGCCCAGGTGGCCGACGTGATCCACTTCCACCAGCGCGGAAAAACCGCCGTGGACGCCGGTGGCATAGCCCAGCCGGGTGCGCACCGAGTTCATCACGGCGTGCGCCAGCGCGTTGTCCTGCTCGACGTGCTCGTAGCGGTAGCGCACGTCGAAAATCGGCTTGCCCTCGGCCGCCTGGACGCCGTTCGCGGCGACCAGCGACGCCAGGGACAGGCCGATGCCGAGAATCTTCAGCATTTTCATGGGAAACCTCGCTCACGGATACTGCCGGTGACGATAGGTTCGGGCCTCCCCCGCCCGCTTGATCATCATCAAACCGGAGCCGGACGGTCAGCTGCGGCTCACGTCCCGGCTTGACGCAGGTCAAGCCGACGGCAGATCAGGCCAGGGCCGCCCCGGCTCAGCCGATCCGGCGGTAGTCGACGAAATCCATCGCCCAGGCGTGGCGCGCGTCGGCCGGGCGGTGCTCGCGCCCGATTTCCTGCCACAGAGCCGGGTCGATCACCGGGAAAAAGGTATCCGCATCCGGGATGGCGGCATCGACCCAGGTCAGGCGCAGGGCGTCGGCCTGCGGCAGCGTCAGGGCATACGCCTCGCCGCCGCCGATCACGCACAGCTCGCCGCCGCCCGCACGCGCGAGCGCTTCGTCCAGCGTTGCGACCGCCTCCATGCCCTCGAACGGCACCGTGCCGTAGCGCGTGAGCACCAGGTTGCGCCGCCCCGGCAGCGCACGCCCCAGCGATCGGGCCGTCTTGCGCCCCATGAGCAGGGTCTTGCCCAGGGTCAGCGCCTTGAAGCGCCTGAGGTCATCGGGCAGGTGCCAGGGAAGCGCGTTGCCCTTGCCGATCGCGCGATTGCGGTCGAGCGCGGCGATGAGAGTCAAGCGCGGGGATTGGGGATTGGGGATTGGGGATTGGTCCCGCGCGCCTGCGGCTTCCCGAAGCCCCGACGAATCCCGAATCCCGAATCCCGAATCCCGGCCTCCGTTCATACCGCCACCGGCGCGCGGATCGCGGGCCAGGGATCGTAGCCTTCGAAGGCGATGTCGCCGTAGCCGAAGGCGAACAGGTCGCGCACCTCGGGGTTGAGCCGCAGGCGCGGCAGCGGGCGCGGGCTGCGGGCGAGCTGCTCGCGGGCCTGTTCGAGGTGGTTGGAATACAGGTGGGCATCGCCCAGGGTGTGCACGAAGTCGCCGACGCCCAGGCCGCTGGCCTGCGCCACCAGGTGGGTGAGCAGGGCGTAGCTGGCGATGTTGAAGGGCACGCCCAGGAAAATGTCGGCGCTGCGCTGGTAGAGCTGGCAGGACAGCTTTCCCTGCGCCACATGGAACTGGAACAGCGCGTGGCAGGGCTGCAGTGCCATTTTCGGCAGATCCGCCACGTTCCAGGCGCTCACCACCAGCCGGCGCGAATCCGGATTGCGGGAGATTTCATCGACCAGCCAGCGCATCTGGTCGAACGCCTGCCCGTCCGGTCCCTGCCAGTGGCGCCACTGGTGGCCGTACACCGGGCCGAGGTTGCCTTCGGCGTCGGCCCATTCGTCCCAGATCGACACCCCGTTGTCGCGCAGGTAGCCGATATTGGTGTCGCCGCGCAGGAACCACAGCAGCTCGTGCACGATCGAGCGCAGGTGCAGTTTCTTGGTGGTGACGAGCGGGAAGCCTTCGCCGAGGTCGAAGCGCAGCTGCCGCCCGAACACGCTGCGCGTGCCGGTGCCGGTGCGGTCGGCCTTGGGCGCGCCGTGTTCGAGCACATCGGCGAGAAGATCAAGGTACTGGCGCATCTCAGGTGGCTCCGGGGGCAAGCGTCGGCGCGCGGCGCGCGCGCCACAGCAGCCACAGCCCGAGCAGGACCAGCGGCAGGGAAAGCACCTGCCCCATGGTCAGCCAGCCGAAGGCCAGGTAGCCCAGGTGCGCATCGGGCTCGCGCACGAATTCCACCGCGAAGCGGAACGCGCCGTAGAGCAGCGCGAACATGCCCGACACCGCGTAGCGCGGTCGCGGCCGGCTGGAGAACCACCACAGCACCACGAACAGCACCAGCCCCTCCAGGAACGCCTGGTAAAGCTGCGAGGGATGGCGCGCATAGCGATCCAGCGCGCCGGATTCGTGCATGGCGCGCAGTGTGTCGGCGGGCGCGGCGGCCAGGCCGGGCGGCAGCGCGCTGCGGAACACCACGCCCCAGGGCTGGCTCGTCAGGTGCCCCCAAAGCTCACCGCCGATGAAGTTGCCAAGCCGCCCGAAGCCCAGCCCCGGCGGCACCAGTGGCGCGATGAAATCCACGCTGTCGAAAAAATGCAGCTTCTGCTTGCGCGACCACCACCACACCGCCGCCAGCACGCCGAGCAGGCCGCCGTGGAAGCTCATGCCGCCTTCCCAGACGCGGAAGGCATACATCGGATCGGCCGCGATCTGCGCGGTGCCGTAGAACAGGAGATAGCCGATGCGCCCACCCAGCAGCACGCCCAGCATGGCGTAGAAGATCAGGTCCGCATACGCCTGTTCGCTGACCGGCAGCCGTCCGGCGCGCACCCGCCGCAGCCCGAGCCACCAGGCCAGCCCGAAGCCGAGCAGGTACATGAGTCCATACCAGTGCACGGCTACCGGCCCCAGCTGGATGGCCACCGGATCGATGTCGTTGAGGATGCTCATGTCCAATCAGCTCGGCAGTACGCGGCAGATGTAGCCCTTGAGGTACTCGGTTTCGGGAATCGCGGCCTGCACCGGATGGTCCGGCCCCTGCTGCAGCACCTGCAGCACCTGCACCTGCCGATCCAGATGCCGCGCTCCGGCGTTGATCTCGCGCAGCAGCGCGTCGCGGCTCATGTGGTGGCTGCACGAACAGCTCACCAGCAGGCCGTCGCGCTCCAGCACCTGCATCGCCATCTCGTTGATGCGGCGGTAGGCGAGCGTGCCCTCGCGCAAGTCCTTGCGTTTCTTGATGAATGCCGGCGGATCGACGATCACCAGGTCCCAGCGGCGGCGCTCGGCGCGCGCGTCCTTCAGGAACTCGAAGGCATCGGCGCAGACGGCATCCACGCGGTCGGAAAATCCGTTGAGCGCAGCGTGCCGCCGCACCGCATCCACCGCCGGCTGAGAGCCGTCCACGCAGGTCACTTCCCCGGCACCGAAGGCCGCCGCGCGCAGGCCCCAGGCACCGACATAGCTGAAGAGATCCAGCACCTTCGCGCCACCCCCCACCCAGGGCGCAAGCTGGTCACGATTGGCGCGCTGGTCGTAGAACCAGCCGGTCTTCTGCCCGCCCAGCGCATCCAGCTCGAAGACGAGCCCGCCTTCCTCCACCCGCAGCGGGCCATCGACCGTGCCGAATGCGACGCCCACTTCGCTCGGCAGGGCCTCCAGCGCACGCGCGCCGGCATCGTTCTTCCAGATCATCGCGGACGGATCGAGCACCTTGCGCACCGCATCCTCGACCTGCGGCTTGAGCCGCTCCATGCCCGCCGTGGTGGTCTGCCCGACGATGACATCGCCGAAGCGATCCAGCACCAGGCCCGGCAGGCCATCGGACTCACCGAACGCCAGCCGGTAGAACGGCGCGCCCGGGTAGCGCCGCTCGCGCAGCGACAGCGCCACGTTGAGGCGATGCACGAGGAGCGATGCATCCAGCGCGTGCCCGCCGCGATCGACCAGGCGCGCGGCGATCAGGGTGGAGGGATTGACGTAGCCGGTGCCCAGCGGCTTGTCGCCGGCATCGAGGATCCGCACCGCATCGCCTGCGGCAAATCCGGTCAGCGGGGTTTTCGCCACGTCGATCTCGTTGCTGAACACCCACAGGTGGCCGGCGCGCAGGCGGCGGTCTTCGCCGCGCTTGAGCAGCAGTGCAGGCAGGGTCGAATCGGACATCGGAATTTCCTGGAAAAGTGGTGCGGGATGCCTCGTCAGGCCCAAAGCCGCGGCAGGAGCAGGAGCCCCCAGACCAGCAGCACGTTCATCATCAGCACGAACACCGCCGCCGAACCCATGTCCTTGGCGCGCCCGATCAGTTCGTTGCGCTCGGTACCGAAGCGATCGGCCACCGACTCCAGCGCCGAATTCATCACTTCCATCGCAATCACGGCAAGGAGGCTTGCGACCAGCAGCACGCGCTCCACCGGCGTCTGCCCCAGCCACAGTCCCAGCGGTGCCAGCACCAGGGCCAGCAGGCACTCCAGCCGGAACGAGGACTCGAGCCGCCAGCACGCCGCCAGGCCCTGCAGCGACCACTGCAGCGCACGCCACACCTGGGTCGGGCCGCGTACCAGCCGGCGCTCGCTGTCAGCCATGCCGCAGGGCCCCGAACCCGCGCGCTGGCGGCACCCGCGCGACCTGTTCGATCCCGATCACGGCGCGCCCTTCCTGTCGCCCTGCCCGACCGGCGCATTCCACTTGTTGTGGCGCGACAGGCGCGCGAGCTCTTCCGGGGTGAGCATGCCCTGGTGGCGCTGCCCGCGGATCACCCAGGTCGGATAGCTGTCGATGCCTTGGCTGGCGCACTCGAAGGCAATCGCGCCGGTGCGACCGTTGGGACTGCACTCGACATAGGGCAGCGCGTCGGCGGCGCGACCGAACAGACGGCGCTGCTTCTGGCAGTTGGGGCACCAGAAGGCCCCGTAATATTTCGCGCCGCTGTCCTTCAGATGCACCGCCAGCGCCTCCAGCCGCGGATCGACCGGCGGCGACAGCCAGCCCGCCTGCGCCGCGCCGATCAGCGCGAGCATCGGCAGCAGCACGATGGCATGGGTTCCGAGCCAGCGCGGCCAGCCCGCGGCGGGCGTCTGCGGCGGCCGGCGCGCGATGCAGTACGCGAAGATCGCGGTCACCAGCGCGAACGAGGCCAGGCACCAGCCGCAGAACGCTTCCAGCGCAACCCAGCCGACAACGGTGAGATAGAGGCTGACCGCGACGCCCAGCAGGGACAGCGTCGCGGCGCGACGCCAGCGCACCGCGGCGGTGCGTCCGGTCACCGCGACGATCGCGATCAGCACATACAGGCCCAGGCCCCAGAGCGTGATCGGCAGGCCGAACAGGTTCGACCAGCGGCTTTCCTGCACGATGTCGCAGGCCGCACCCTCGCTGCAGAACAGCGCGCCGCCGCCCGACAGGTGCACGAACAGCAGGTAGGCGGTCAGCAGCACGCCCGCGCCCGCCAGACCCAGGAGCCAGCGGTCCGGTGCCAGCCGCGACCTCTGCGCGCCTGGGACTCCCGCGCCCGCGCCCTTGCCCGGCACCTTCTTGCGCACTTTGGCCATGAATCCGACTCCCCTTGCAATGCTGTGACGATGGCGCGGAATCGTAGCAGCACGCGCCCATCCGCGGCCCGCGCCATCCGTGCCGCGCCTGCGGGGAATCGCGCGGGATTCCGACCGATGGGGCAAAAATCCGCCAATCTGGCTTATGCTTGCAGCCCTCAAGGGCGGAATCCGGGAATCGACGATGCGAGCGCCTCGCACCCTGTCCATCGTTGGCGCCTCCGAAGAAAGCGCGGCACACGTCCGACTGCTGCTGCGCATGGCCGGCATGCGCCTGGAGCACGCCTGGGCGCTGCAGGACGGCGAAGAGGCCGATCTGGTCATTTTGGAGCCTTCCGACGACGTCGCCTCGCGCACCCTGCAGGCACGCTATCAGGCCGCAGGCATCGCGTTCGCGATCCTGTGTGACGCCGACGCCGTGGTGATGCACGGGATGGTGCTGCGACGCCCGATCAAGCTCGGCCAGCTCGTTGCCGTCCTCAACGCCGCCGGCAAACTGCGTGACAACATCCCGGTCGTCACCGGAGCCGACTCGGACTTCTACAACGCCGAACTGGGCGATCTGATTCCCGATGGCCGCAGCGCGGCCACCTGGGACCGACCCGAGCACGCCCACGGCGAGGTGGCGGACGATGCCACGCCCGCCTCCACGGTGGACGCCTTCGAGCTTCTGGTGCACGGCGACCCGCTGGAGGAACCCCTGCCTTCGGCACCGCTGATCACCAGCGACACCCGCATCGAACCACATCGGCATTCGGCCACCGCGCGCAGCGCGATGCGGCACAACGAGACAGGGACCCACGATGCCAGTCTGCTGGGCGTTACCCCGATGCAGGTGGAGCCCATCTCGCTGGGTGGCCACTCCCATCTCCCGCCGGCGCAGACGAGCACCGCCGGTCTGGACCAGGGCCGCCCCGTACTGCCCGCGCTTCTGGCCGAGGGCGCGATCCTCAGCCCCACCCGCCTCAGCGGCGAGGGCCTCGCGGACCTGATCCTGGATCCCAAGCTGCGCCGTTACTACAGCCGTGCCGGCCTCCACGAGCTGCAGCCCTACGTCGAGGCCGGCAGCGATCGCGTCCAGAGCGCGCGCAGCGTCGGCTCGGAACTGCAGCAGGCGCGTGAAAACCAGCGTGCCGGGTCCTTCGACGAACTGCGCTGGCTGGTGGCGCTGACCACCTCGCGCGGTCGCCTCGATGCCAGCCTGGACCCGGGCGGCAGCTACAGCGTCAGCCATGCCCTGGACAGCGCGCCGGATCTGCGCGCCCACGGCCGCATCGTCGCGCTGATGGCGACCCCGATGCACCTGCACGTGCTCGCGCGCGTAAGCGGCGCGCAGATGGAGGAAGTGTTCGACGTGGTCAACGCCTACCACGCCATCGGGCGGCTCGACTACGTCCCGAGGCAAAGCCTGCAGGGCTACGCGAAGAAGGATGAGCGCAACCCGTTGTCGCGGCTGTTCTCGCGCAAATAGGCCGGCTCAGGGATACAGCAGCCCGCGCGTCCAGATGCCATCGACGCGGCGATAGGCGTGGCGATCGTGCAGCCTGAACCGCGCGCCGTACCAGAACTCGACGGCCTCCGGCACCACGCGGTAGCCGGACCAGTGCGGCGGCCGCGGCACAGCCTGCCCCGCATGGCGGGCCTCGACCTCGGCGTAGCGCGCCTGGAAGGTTTCCCGGTCGGCCAGCGGCTCGGACTGGAGCGAGGCCCAGGCCCCGAGCTGGCTTTCGCGCGGGCGGCTGGCAAAGTAGGCATCGGCTTCGGCAGCCTCCACCGGCTCCACCGCCCCTTCGATGCGCACCTGCACCCCGTCGCGCAGGGTCTTCCAGTGGAACAGCAGCGCGGCGTGCGGATGCGCCGCCAGCGCACGACCCTTGCGGCTGAGGGTGTTGGTGTAGAAAACGAAGCCGCGCGCATCGAAGGCCTTGAGCAGGACGGTGCGCGCCGACAGCCGTCCGTCCGGATCCTTGGTCGCCAAGGTCATTGCGGTCGGCTCGGGATCGCCGGCGGCACGCGCGCCTTCGAGCAGCCGGCCGAAGGTATCGAGCACCTCGTCGGGCAGTACCGCAGCCACCGTCAGGTGCGCTCCAGGCGATAGCCGTGCTGGTACACGGCGTTGAGCCTCCAGCCGTGCTCGCCGGACAGCCGGAGCTTCTTGCGCAGGCGGCTGACGTGGGTATCGACGGTGCGCGTGGCCACGTCGCCGCGGATGTTCCAGATGTTTTCCAGCAGCGTCTCGCGGCTGACCACGCGGCCGCGACGCCGGAACAGGAACAGCACGAGGTCGAACTCGCGATCGGTGAGCGCGATCTCCTCGCCTGCCACTTCCACACGACGGCGCGCCACGTCGATCCGGTAGGGTTCGGCGTCTTCGTCCGCACCGGCTTCCATCTGCAGGTGGGTGCGGCGCAGCAGCACCTCCACGCGGGCGAGCAGCTCGCCCTGCTTGGCGGGCTTGACCACGTAGTCGTCCGCGCCCTCGCGCAGGCCGGCCACGATGTCGGCCTCGTCATTGCGTGCGGTGAGGAACAGCACCGGCAGGATCGATCCGGCGTCACGCAGCGCGCGCAGCACGGACAGACCGCTCTCCTCGGGCAGGTTCCAGTCGAGGATCAGAAGATCGATCGAGGCCGCGCCCTGGCGGCGGCGGAATTCGGTCGCGCTGGGGTAGCAGCGCACCGTATAGCCCGCCTGTACCAGCCAGGCTTCCAGCAGCCGGCTCTGGTCCTCGTCGTCTTCAAGCAATCCTACGAGTTTGCTGTCGGTCATGGGCGCTCCGCAGGAAATGGCGGCCGGCAAGAGGTCATGCGGCCGCCGGCAGGCCCGCGTCCGGCGGCGGCGTGCGCCCGGGGCGCTTGCGACGCGGCAGGTAGCGCAGCCAGATCAGCCAGACCGCCAGCGCATCGAGCACGATCAGTGCCTGCCACAGGTAGAGGTGGAACCAGTCGAACCAGGTCTGGTTCCACTGGCCGAGATAAAAGAGGCTGATGATGCGGACCAGGTTGAGCGACTGGATCGCGACGAATCCGATCAGGATGCCGACCAGCTTGTGCTTCCAGGGCGAGGGAAACGCCACGATCGCCGCGATCAGGATGATGACCGCCTCGATGCCGTCGCAGCCCGGCGCGATCCCCACCGCAAAACCGTTGACCTGATTCTGGATGATGACGCCATAGGAAATCACGTCCTTGTCCCAGAGCTTGATCAGGAACGCGCTGACCGAAGCCAGCAGGCCGGTGAACGGTTCGGTGACGTAATCGTGGCCGATGGTGGTGATCCGCAGCGAGAACAGCGTGATCAGGAGCACGACAAAGATGGTGAAAAATCGAATCATCCGAATCAGTACGGCGCAGCCGCCCAGGGAATATGGCCCGCAATGCTAGCATCCACGGCATGAAATCTGCTTCAAACCTGATCCTGGTCGGCCCGATGGGCGCGGGCAAGTCCTCGATCGGCCGGCGGCTGGCGGCCCGGTTCGGCCTGCCCTTTGTCGACGCCGATCGCGAGATCGAATGCGCCACCGGGGCCGCGATCCCGCTGATTTTCGAACTGGCGGGCGAGGCCGGCTTTCGCGAGCGCGAGCACGAAGTGCTGGCACGCCTGTGCCGCTCCGGCCCCTCGGTGATCGCGACCGGCGGCGGCGCGGTGCTGCGCGCCGACAACCGTCGCCTGCTGTCCGAGCACGGCTTCGTGGTGCATCTGGACGTGGACCCCGAGAGCCAGCTGCGGCGCCTCGCCAATGACCGCGCCCGTCCGCTGCTGCAGCGCCCGGACCGGCGCGAGGTGCTGCAGCGCCTGGGCGAGGAGCGCGCACCGCTGTATGCCGACGTGGCCGATCTGCGCTTTGAAACCGGCCGCGGCAGCGTTCGCCAGGCCGCCGAACGCCTCGCCGGCCTGCTGTGCGAACACTGGCAGGCTCCCATCCGCCCCGCTCCGGACACCATCCCGTGAACTCCGATCGCGTGCGACGGATCGACGTCGAACTCGGCTCGCGCCGCTATCCCATCCGCATCGGCGCCGGTCTTCTCGCCGATGACGACTGGCCCGCGTTGATCCGCGGCCGGCACGTCCTGGTGCTCAGCGACGCCAACGTCGCCCCACTCTACCTCGCGCGCGTGCAGGCGCGCCTGACCGGCAGGGTCGTCGCGGTCCGCGTGCTCCCGGCCGGCGAACGGGAAAAGACCCTTGCCCGCTTCACCGAGGCGCTGTCCGACCTGGCGGCGCTCAAGGCCAGCCGCGACGCCACCGTGATCGCGCTGGGCGGCGGGGTGATCGGTGACCTTTCCGGCTTCGTGGCGGCCTGCTGGATGCGCGGCATCGCCTTCGTGCAGCTTCCCACCACCTTGCTGGCGATGGTGGATTCGTCCGTGGGCGGAAAAACCGCAGTGGACCTGCCCGAAGGCAAGAATCTGGTCGGTGCCTTCCACCAGCCGGCCGCGGTGATCGCCGATACCGACACCCTGGCGACCCTGCCCGAGCGCGAACTGTGCGCAGGCCTGGCCGAAGTGGTCAAATACGGCGCGCTCGGTGATGCCGGGTTCTTCGCCTGGCTGGAAGAACACGCCGAGGCGCTGCTCGCGCGCGATACCGCGGCGCTGGGCGAGGCGATCGAGCGCAGCTGCCGGCACAAGGCCGCGATCGTGGCGCGCGACGAAACCGAACGGGGCGAGCGCGCCCTGCTCAACCTCGGACACAGCTTCGGCCACGCGCTGGAAACCGCCGACGCCTACGGTGGCCTCCTGCACGGCGAGGCGGTCGCCATCGGCATGGTGCTGGCGGCCCGGCTGTCGGCGCGGCTGGGTTTGGCACCGGCGCAGGACGGCGCGCGTCTGGCATCCCTGCTCGCGCGCCTGCGCCTGCCCACGGCGCTGCCGGCGGGCAGCGATCCGGCGCGCCTGCTGAACCTGATGCGGCTGGACAAGAAGAACCTCTCCGGCCGCCTGCGCCTGATCCTGTGGCACGGACTCGGCCACGCCGTGATCGTCCCGGACGTGGACGAGGCTGCGGTGCTGGGCACGCTCGAAGCAGCCGCTTCCGACAGCGCGCGACGCGCAGGCTAGAATGCCCGGATGCGACAACTCACGATGCAGCAAACCTCGACCAGCCTCCCGACACCCCGCTTCGTGCGGCTGGTGCTGCAGGAGGACCTGCTCGGCGGCTGGGAACTGATCCGGGAAACCGGGCAGGCCGGCGGTCGCAGCCAGGTGCGGCGCGCGCTGTTCCTGTCCCGCGCACAGGCCGTGGACGCCTTCGAGGCGGCCCGCGCCGAACATGCCCGGCGCGGATTCGAGGTCCGCGGCCCACACCCCGATGCCGCCTGAGTCGGCCCCACCCGGAACCACACCATGAAAAACGATCGTTTCCTGCGCGCGCTGCGGCGCGAGCCCGTCGACTGCACCCCCGTCTGGATCATGCGCCAGGCCGGACGCTACCTGCCCGAGTACCGCGCCACCCGCGCCCGCGCCGGCAGCTTCCTGGCGCTGGCGAAAACCCCGGAGCTGGCCTGCGAAGTCACCCTGCAGCCGCTGGAGCGTTTCGAACTCGACGCGGCGATCCTGTTCTCCGACATCCTCACCGTGCCCGATGCGATGGGGCTGGGCCTGTATTTCGTCGAAGGCGAAGGCCCGAAATTCGAGCGTCCGGTGCGCAGCGCCGCCGACGTGGCCAGGCTTGCCGTGCCCGATATCGGAGCGGAACTGGGCTATGTCACCGACGCGGTTTCCCTGATCCGGCGCGAGCTCGATGGCCGCGTGCCGCTGATCGGATTTTCCGGCAGCCCCTGGACGCTCGCCTGCTACATGGTCGAAGGCGGCAGCAGCGACAATTTCGCCCGCATCAAGGCGATGATGTACGACGATCCGGCCACCCTGCACCGCCTGCTGGACGTGGTGACACAGGCCGTGATCGCCTACCTCGCCGCCCAGCGCGAGGCCGGCGCGCAGGCGCTGCAGATCTTCGACACCTGGGGCGGCGTGCTTGCGCCGGCGATGTACCGCGAGTTCTCGCTGCGCTACCTCACCCGCATCGCGCAGGAACTGCCGCGCGGCGAAGGTGGAAATCGCACTCCGCTGATCCTGTTCGGCAAGGGCAATGCGCCGCATCTGGAAGCCCTGGCCGACAGCGGTGCCGAAGGCATCGGGGTGGACTGGTCGGTGACGCTGGAAGAGGCGCGTCGGCGCACCGGCGGGCGCGTGGCGCTGCAGGGCAACCTCGACCCGGCGGTGCTGTTCGCCTCGCCCGAACGCATCCGCAGCGAAGCCGCCGCGGTGCTGCAAAGCTACGGCCCCGGCCCCGGCCACGTCTTCAACCTTGGCCACGGCATCACCCCGGACGTGAAGCCCGACCATCTCAAGGCGCTGGTCGATGCCGTGCACGAGCTGAGCCGCACCGCCCCCTGACCCAGCGCACAGGCGCGGCAAGCGCCGCCCTGACGCCGGTTACACTTCCCTTTTCCGCTCCGCATGCCGCCATGTCCGACGCTACGCCCGCCGCGCCAGAACGCAACGACTTCATCCGCCAGATCGTCCGCGAGGATCTCGCGTCGGGCAAGCACGGCGCGATCCAGACGCGCTTCCCGCCCGAACCCAACGGCTATCTCCACATCGGCCACGCCAAGGCGATTTGCCTGGATTTCGGCATCGCGCAGGAGTTCGGCGGGCGCTGCAACCTGCGCTTCGACGACACCAACCCGGCCAGGGAAGATCCCGAGTACGTCCGGGCCATCCAGGACGACGTGCGCTGGCTGGGCTTCGAATGGAACGAGCTGCGCCACGCCTCGGACTACTTCGAGGTGTATTACCTCGCCTGCGAGAAGCTCATCGCGCAGGGCGACGCCTTCGTCTGCGATCTCTCCGCCGAGGACGTGCGCGCCTATCGCGGCAGCCTGACCGAGGCGGGGCGCGAGTCGCCCTGGCGCAACCGCAGCGTGGAGGAGAATCTCGACCTGTTCCGCCGCATGCGCGCCGGCGAGTTCCCCGACGGCGCGCGCACCCTGCGCGCGAAGATCGACATGGCCTCGGGCAACATCAACCTGCGCGACCCGGCGCTGTACCGCATCAAGCACACCCCGCACCAGAACACCGGCAGCGACTGGTGCATCTATCCGATGTACGACATGGCGCACGCGCTGGGCGATGCGATCGAAGGCATCACCCACTCGCTGTGCACGCTGGAGTTCGAGGACCACCGCCCGCTCTACGACTGGTGCGTGGACAAGGTGGACCTCGCCGGCCACCCCGAACTGATGGCACCGCTGGTGGCGAGAGGTTTCCCCAACACCGCCGCCAAGCCGCGCCAGATCGAGTTCTCGCGCCTCAACCTCAACTACCTCGTCATGAGCAAGCGAAAACTGCTCGCGATGGTGAACGACGGCCTGGTCGACGGCTGGGACGATCCGCGCATGCCGACCCTGCAGGGCATCCGCCGCCGCGGCGCGACGCCCGCGGCGCTGCGCCTGTTCACCGATCGCATCGGCATCTCCAAGCAGAACTCGCTGATCGACTACTCGGTGCTGGAAGGCTGCATCCGCGAGGACCTCGACGCCCACGCGCCGCGCCGGCTGGCGGTGATCGATCCGCTCAGGCTGGTGCTGACCAATCTGCCCGAGGACCACGCCGAAACCCTGGATTTTCCGAACCATCCCAAGGATGCGTCCATGGGCCAGCGCAGCGTGCCCTTCTCGCGCCTGCTGTGGATCGAGCGCGAGGATTTCGCCGAGGTTCCGCCCAAGGGATTCAAGCGCCTGGTGCCCGGCGGCGAAGTGCGCCTGCGCGGCGTGGGCATCATCCGCTGCGAGGAGGTCATCCGCGAGGGCGAACGCATCGTCGAACTGCGCGCCACGCTCGATCCGGACACCCGCCCCGGCGGCAGCGCGGTGGATCGCAAGGTCAAGGGCACGATCCACTGGGTCTGCGCGCGGCGCGCGATTGCGGCCGAGATCCGACTCTACGACCGCCTCTTCACCGTGCCCGACCCGGACGTGGACGCCGACGGCAAGACCTACCGCGACTTCATCAATCCTGATTCGCGCCGCGTGGTGCAGGGTTACGTCGAGCCGGCCGCGGCCGAGGTTGAGCCGGAAACCCGCTTCCAGTTCGAACGCAGCGGCTACTTCGCCGCCGATCGCTACGACCACGCGCCCGCGCGCCCGGTGTTCAACCGCGTGGTGACCCTGCGCGACACCTGGAGCGCCTGATGCGCCCCGCGCTGCGCCACTTCGCGTTCGCCGTGCTGCTGGTGCTGCTGGCGGCCTGCGGCGCGGCGCGCGAGGTGACGGCACCGGAGGATGCGGACGCCGCGTCAGCGGTGGCCGTCGCCGCCGACTCGTTCGAACCCGACCGGCCCGACGCCGTTCGCGCACCCGCGAACGACCCGATGCCGCCTGCAGCCGCGCGCAAGGCCGACGCTGCGGCGCAGCAGAACGACGTGGGCGAGGTCGACTACACCTGCCGCAGCGATGCCGATTGCGCCGTCAAGAACGTCGGCAACTGCTGCGGCTACTACCCGGCCTGCGTCAACGTCGACAGCCCCACGTTTCCCGACCAGGTGAAAGCCGCCTGCGCGGCCTCGGGCACGAGCAGCATCTGCGGCTTTCCCGCCATCAGCGGCTGCGAGTGCGTGCAGGGGCGCTGCGAAGCTGTGCGCACCGGATTCCTGCGCGAGGACGGCCCGATCCAGTAGCCGACCCGCGTTGCGGCGGCCTCACGATGCCGCCTGGCGCGCCAGCCAGCGCCGCGCCATGCGGCGGATCGAGGCATCCAGCGAGGCGTCTTCCGGCAGTTCGGCGACGCTTCGCCAGGCCAGATCGAGCGATTCCTCGCCCACGCTGAACGCCTCGCTCCCGGTCGCCCGCACGACGTGGCGCACGTCGTAGTGCCAGTGCGCAGGCTCAGTGCCGCGCGCCGGGATCAGGTGGCGATCCAGGTCGAAGATCGCCGGCTCCACCACCAGGTCGGACAGGCCCGATTCCTCGCTGGCCTCGCGCAGCGACACGCGCACGAGGTCCGTATCGCCATCGGCGTGGCCGCCAGGCTGGAACCAGCGCCCGAGCTTGCGGTGGTGTGTCAGGAGCACGCGAGCGCCGTCCGCACTGACCAGCCAGGCCGAGCCGGTGAAGTGCCCCGGCGGGTGGCTGCGCTCGAAAACGCCCGGGTTCGAGCGCAGGAAGGCAAGGAAGATTTCGACGGCATCGCGCTGATCGGGCACGGCATGCGCGTGATGCTGCAATGCAGCGTGCAATGTTGGATGGAGCGGCATCAGGAAAGGCTCGTGGCATCGCGGCGCTGCAGTATGACCGTGAACATCGCGTTTCGCGCTTGATGCGGCTCTCAGGCCGCGTTAAGGTTCGGCGCTCATTGCGGCAGGCTGCGTCCTGCCGCTTTTCGGATTCGCCATTTGCCGCGAGGGGAAACACCGCATGCTCAAGAACCTGTTGGCCACCAAGCCGATCGCACCATCGGGCCACGTCGATGCGGGCGAGCCGGTGGAAGGCAGTCTCGAAGGCGAGGCCACCCTCAAGCGCACCCTCACCGCCCGGCAGCTGGTGATGCTGGGCATCGGCGCGGTGATCGGCGCGGGCATTTTCGTGCTCACCGGCCACGCTGCGGCCGCGCACGCCGGTCCGGCCCTTGTGCTGAGCTTCGTCCTGGCCGGTTTCGCCTGCGCCCTGGCTGGCCTGTGCTACGCCGAGTTCGCCGCGATGATGCCGGTCTCGGGCAGCGCCTACTCCTACTCCTACGCCACCCTGGGCGAGTTCATCGCCTGGTTCATCGGCTGGAACCTGGTGCTGGAATACCTCTTTGCCGCCTCCACCGTGGCGGTCGGCTGGTCGGGCTATCTCAACAGTTTCCTCGGCAATCTCGGCATGGCCCTGCCGGCCGCGCTGTCTTCGGCGCCGCTGACCATCTCCGGCTCGGAGATCGTGATGAGCGGCGCCATCGTGAACCTGCCGGCGGTCTTCATCGTCGCTGCGATCAGCGGGCTGTGCTACGTCGGCATCACCCAGTCGGCCTTCGTCAACTCGATCATCGTGGCGATCAAGGTCACCGTGATCCTGCTGTTCGTGGCATTCAGCATCCAGTTCATCAACCCCGACAACTGGGTGCCCTTCATCCCGGAAAACACCGGCCCGGGCCAGTTCGGCTACAGCGGCATCGTGCGCGGTGCGGCGGTGGTGTTCTTCGCCTACATCGGATTCGACGCGGTATCCACGGCAGCCGGCGAAGCCAAGAACCCGCAGCGCGACATGCCCATCGGCATCCTCGGCTCGCTGTTCCTGTGCACCATCATCTACATCGTCGTGGCCGCGGTCCTCACCGGCATGATGCATTACACCCAGCTCGGCACCGCCAAGCCGGTCGCCACCGCGCTGGAAGCCTACCCCTCGCTGGCCTGGCTCAAGTGGCTGGTGGAACTGGGTGCCATCGCCGGCCTGTCCTCGGTGATCCTGGTGATGCTGATGGGCCAGCCGCGCATCTTCTACTCGATGTCCAAGGACGGCCTGCTGCCGGCCGTGTTCGGCAAGGTCCACCCGAAGTTCCGCACGCCCTACATCAGCACCATCATCGTGGGCACCGTGGCCGCCATCCTCGCTGGCCTGTTCCCGATCGGCCTGCTGGGCGAGCTGGTTTCCATGGGCACGCTTCTGGCTTTCACCACGGTATGCATCGGCGTCCTGATCCTGCGCTATACCCGCCCGGATCTGCCGCGCCCGTTCCGCGTGCGCGCGGTGTGGGCCGTTTCCATCCTGGGTGCCGCCGCCTGCCTCTACCTGTTCATCCAGCCGTTTTCCGAGCACTGGCGTCTGATGGTGGGCTGGACCGCCATCGGCATGGTGATCTACTTCGCCTACGGCTACCGCCACAGCAAGCTGCGCAAGCGCTGATCCCGGCGGCCCGGACGCACTCCCCATGACCGCAGCATCCCCGCGCGAGCCCAGCCTGCTCCAGGCGCTGACGCCGCTGCTGTTCCTCATCGTCGGGCTGGTCGGCGCCGTCTATCTGTACGGCGACGACGCCTCCTCCGGGGCCAGCCCGATCGTGCTGATGCTGGCAGCCGGCGTGGCGGCCCTCGTCGGGCTGCGCAACGGCATCGCCTGGCGCGACATCCAGGACCACCTGGTGCACGGCGTGGCGCTGGCCGTGGTGCCGATCTTCATCCTCCTGTGGGTGGGTGCGCTGATCGGCACCTGGATCCTCAGCGGCACGGTGCCGACGCTGATCGTCTACGGCATGAAGCTGCTGCATCCGGCCTACTTCTACCCGGCCGCATGCCTGATCTGCGCCATCGTGGCGATGGCCATCGGCAGCTCGTGGACAGTGGCGGGCACCCTGGGCGTGGCGCTGATCGGCGTCGCCCAGGGCTTGGACATGTCGCCGGAAATCACCGCCGGCGCGGTGATTTCCGGCGCCTACTTCGGCGACAAGATGTCGCCGATCTCGGACACCACCATCATCTCCCCGGCGGCGGCCGGCGCCGAGCTGTTCTCGCACATCCGCCACATGACCTGGACCACCTTCCCGAGCATCGCCATCGCTCTGGTGCTGTTCACGTCGATCGGCCTGTTCGGCAGCCACGGCGGCAGCAATGAGGTCGGCTTCGGCGACCTGCCGGTGCTGCTGGGCGAGCACTACGCGCTGGGCTGGTACCTGCTGATCCCGCTGGTGGTGGTCTTCGTGCTGGCGGTCAAGCGCTTCCCGGCCATTCCCACGATCATGATCGGCGCCCTGCTCGGCGGCCTGTTCGCGGTGCTCTTCCAGCCCGACCTGACCGTGGCGCTGGCCGACGACGAGGAGCTGTCCCGGCCCCTGGCCCTGCTGGCGGGCGCCTGGAAGGCGGTCATCGACGGCTACCAGGCCGATACCGGGAACGCGGCGGTCGACAGCCTGCTGACCCGCGGCGGCCTGATCAGCATGCTCAATACGGTCCTGCTGATCATCTGCGCGCTGGGCTTCGGCGCGGTGATGGAGCGCACCGGCCTGCTGGAGCGCATGATCCGCAGCGTGCTGGCGGCGGCCAAGTCGGCCGGCTCGCTGATCGCCGCGACCATCGTCACCGCCTTCGGCACCAACGTGGTGGCCGCCGACCAGTACATGGCCCTGGTGATTCCCGGGCGGCTCTACCAGCCCGAGTACCGGCGCCGCGGCCTGGCCCCGGAAAACCTCTCTCGCGCGCTGGAGGACGGCGGCACCATCACCTCGCCGCTGGTGCCCTGGAACACCTGCGGTGCCTACATGGCGGCGACTCTGGGCGTAGCCACCTTCGACTACCTGCCCTACGCCTTCTTCAACCTGGCGGGGCCGCTCGTCGCCCTGTTCATGGCCTGGGCCGGCCTCAAGATCCTGCCGCTGGCCAAGTCCGAGGCGGCGGAGGCGGCGCCGGCCTGATCCGCCGGCCGGCGCCGAAAGCACGCTGAAGGCACAGCCCGCCGCCGGTCCCGCGCGGCGGGCCCGGCCGCTACAATGCGGGCCCTGTCTTCGCATGCTCCCAGGAACCCGCACGATGAAATCCAGTGATGTCCGCGCCGTTGTCACCGGCGGCGCCTCCGGCCTCGGCCTGGCCGCCGCGCGGCGCAACGTCGCCGACGGCGGTCGCGTCACCCTGCTCGACCTCAACAACGAAAGGGGCGCGGCCGCGGCCGCCGAACTGGGCGAGGCCGCCCGCTACCTGCACCTGGACGTGAGCGACGAGGCCGCCGCGGAAACCGCGCTGGCGCAGGCGCGCGAGCAGATGGGCGGACTCAACGCCGCGGTCTGCTGTGCCGGCATCCTCGGCGCCGGGCGCACCCTCGGGCGCGAGGGCCCGATGCCGCTGGAGCGCTTCGCCACCACGGTGCGGGTGAACCTGATCGGCAGCTTCAACATCGCCAAAGCCGCCGCCAGCCTGATGCAGCACAACGAGCCGAACGCCGACGGCGAGCGCGGCGCGATCGTCTTCACCGCCTCCATCGCCGCATGGGAGGGCCAGATCGGCCAGGCGGCGTACTCCGCCAGCAAGGGCGGGGTGATCGGCATGGTCCTGCCGCTGGCGCGCGAGTTCACCCGCATCGGCGTGCGCGTGATGGCGATCGCGCCGGGCGTCTTCCACACCCCGATGGTCGACGGCATGCCCGAGGCGATCTACCAGTCGCTGTGCGCGCAGGTGCCCTTCCCTTCGCGTCTGGGCGATCCGGCCGAGTTTGCCGACACGGTCGCCTACATCCTCCGCAACGGCTACCTCAACGGCAGCGCGATCCGCGTCGATGGCGCGATCCGGCTGCAGCCCAAGTAACTCCCCAGCAGGATTTCTCCCATGAAGGCATCCGATGTCCGCAAGGGCAACGTCGTCGAGCACAACGGCGGCATCTACCAGGTGCGCGACATCGAGCGCAGTTCCCCCACCGCGCGCGGTGGCAACGTCACCTTCCGCTTCACCCTCTACAGCGTACCGGCCGGCAGCAAGCTCGACCTGAGCCTGCGCGCGGACGATGAGCTCAAGGAGGTGGAGCTGAGCCGGCGCTCCTGCAGCTATTCCTACATGGACGGCGACGCCTTCGTCTTCATGGACGACGAGGATTACACCCAGTACGTGCTTGGGCCCGAGCTGATCGGCGACAGCGCCGGCTACATCAGCGAAGGCCTCAAGGATTGCTACGTGCAGATCATCGACGATGCGCCGGTGGGCCTGCAGTTGCCCCAGAGCGTGGAACTGGAGGTGATCGACACCCCGCCCGAACTCAAGGGCGGCACCGCGACCAAGCGCCCCAAGCCCGCCCGCCTCAGCACCGGCATCGAAATCCAGGTGCCCGAATATATTTCCAACGGCGAGAAGATCTGGGTCAACACCGCCACCGGCGAATTCGCCGGGCGCGTCTGACGCGGCCGACGCGGCACCCTTCCCGGTGCCGCGTGATCAATCCTTGGTGACGCGGTTGATCTCGGCCAGGCTGGTGACGCCGGCCGCGCACTTTCGGATCGCCGACTGGCGCAGATCGTTGATGCCGGCGCGCTGCGCAGCCTCGGCGATCTGCATGGAGTTGCCGCCTTCCAGGATGATCTTCTGGATCTCCTCGGTCAGCGGCATCACCTGGTAGATGCCGGTGCGCCCCTTGTAGCCCTCGTTGCACTGGTCGCAGCCCACGGCATCGAACAGGTGCAGGCCGGCATCGATCTGCTGCTGGGTGAATCCTTCGGCCAGAAGCGCATGGTCGGGCAGCGTCATCGGCTTCTTGCAGTGCTGGCACAGGCGCCGCGCCAGGCGCTGGGCGATGACCAGCGACACCGAGGAAATGATGTTGAACGGGGCGATGCCCATGTTCATCAGGCGCGAAACCGTCTGCGGCGCATCGTTGGTGTGCAGGGTGGACAGCACCATGTGGCCGGTCTGTGCGGCCTTGACCGCGATCTCGGCGGTTTCCAGATCGCGGATTTCGCCCACCATCACCACGTCCGGGTCCTGACGCAGGAAGCTCCTCAGGGCCACGGAAAACGTCATGCCGCGCTTGGCGTTCTGCTGCACCTGGTTGATGCCGGGAACGCGGATTTCCACCGGATCCTCCACCGTTGAGATATTGCGCGCGTCGGTGTTGAGGATGTTGAGCGCGGTGTAGAGCGACACGGTCTTGCCCGAGCCGGTGGGGCCGGTCACCAGCACCATGCCATACGGTTTCGCGATGGCGTCCAGGAAGAGCTGCTTCTGGTCGTCCTCGTAGCCCAGCATGTCGATGCCCAGCTTGGCCGCGCTGCCGTCCAGGATGCGAAGCACGATCTTCTCGCCGAACAGCGTCGGGCAGGTGCTGACGCGGAAGTCCATCGCCTTGTTCCTGGAAAGGTTGAGCTTGATGCGCCCGTCCTGCGGCACGCGCCGCTCGGCGATGTCCAGGCCGCTCATCACCTTCAGGCGCGAGGAAATGCGCGGGTTGAGCTTGACCGGCGGCTTGGCCACGGTGCGCAGGATGCCGTCCATCCGGTAGCGCACGCGGTACTCGGATTCATAGGGCTCGAAGTGCACGTCCGAGGCACCGCGCTTGATCGCATCCACCAGCATCTTGTTGACGAACTTCACCACCGGGGTGTCGTCGCCCTTGGCATCCACGCCGCCGCCGGCATCCTCGTCATCGTCTCCCGTCGAGGATTCGAGGTCGGCAAGTCCCTCGTCGTCTTCGCCGCCGGCATCGAAGGAGTCGGTCGCCATCAGCGCGGTCTCGATGCCACGACGCAGCTGGTCGGCATCGACGAGGATCGCCTCGGTGAACAGGTTGGTCTGGAACTTGACGTCGTCCAGGCCGCGGGTGTTGGTTGGGTCGGCGAGGCCCACGTACAGGCGGGTGCCGCGCTTGAACAGCGGCAGCACCTGGTGGGTGGTCATGGTCTGCTCGGAGACCAGCTTGGTCGGTGCCTGGCGCAGGTCCATCGAGGTCACGTCGAACAGCGGCATGCCGAACTCCAGCGAGTTCGCCGCGGCAATCTGGGCCGCGCTGGCCAGGCGTTTTTCCATCAGCCAGACCGGGATCGGCTTGCGCTCCTTGCCTGCTTCATCCTGTGCGCGTCGGGCATCGGCTTCGGTGAGTACGCCGTCCATCGCCAGACGCCGGATGATGCCGGTGATTCCGATCAGGGGGGCGGCAGGGGAAGTCGCGCTCATTACACACTCTCGCAGCAGCGGGTGGCGGGGGGAAAACTCTAGCGCGAAGCGCGCGCTTACTCCAATGCCGGCATCCGACGGCACCCGTCGCGCGGCACACATACCTAGGCGTATGGCGCGGACTGCGCCGCAAGCGCCGCGGTGCAAGGCTGAACCCGCCGTGACCCCGCAGCTGCGAAATATCCCGGCAAAGCACCCCGGGCACGCTGCAAGGCCACCGAAGCCGATGCCGTGGTGGCATAATTTCCGGCCGTGTTCCCAACCTTTCGGTTCACGATGACCACCCTTTCCGATTCAACCGCCCCGACAGCCGACGCACGGCTCGGGGCGGTCCTCGACGCGCTGCGCGGCAGCGTGCCTGCCAACAAGGCACACGACGCCGACCTTTTCGCGCGGGCGTTCTATGCCCGCATGGAGGCGGAGGAGTACGCGATCCGCGCGCCCGCTGCATGGGCGGCACTCGCCCGCGGATACCTCGAATTCCTGCAGCAGCGTGCGCCGGGAACGACGGCCCTGCGCATCTTCAACCCGACGCTGGAGGCGCACGGCTGGGAGTCGCCGCACACGGTGATCCAGATCGCCAACGACGACATGCCCTTCCTCGTGGACTCGGTCAGCATGGTGCTCGACGCGGCCCAGGTCGGCATCCACGTCCTCGGCCACCCGGTGATCGACGTGGAGCGCGACGCCAGCGGTGTCGCCACGCGACTGGGCAGCGGGGCCACCGAATCGGTGATGCACATCGAGATCGACCGCCAGATCGGCCCGGCGGCATTCCTTCGGCTTGAGCGCGCCATCCTCTCGGCGCTCGATGACGTGCGCGCCTGCGTCACCGATTGGCGCGCCATGCGCGATCGCGCGCTTGAAAGCGCCGAACACCTGTCGCAGGCCGGTTCGGGCCTGCCGCGCGAGCGCGTGGACGAGGCCTGCGAATTCCTGCGCTGGGTCGCGGACGACCACTTCGTGTTCCTGGGCTATCGCGAGTACGCGCTGGGCTCCTCGCCCGATGACACGGTCCTGCGCGCCCTGCCGGAAGGCGGCCTGGGCCTTTTGCGCAGCGACCAGCGCGCCGGCCGCCCGCGCTCGGTGCGCGGCGTGCTCGACTCGCTCACCGCCGCGCAAAGCGAACCGGACGCATTGATCCTGACCAAGACCAACGCCCGCTCCACGGTGCACCGCGCCGGCTACATGGACTACATCGGCGTGCTCCAGTTCGATGCCGCCGGGCGCACGACCGGCGAACGCCGCTTCATCGGCCTGTTCACCTCCAGCGCGTACAGCGCGCGTGCCTGGGACATTCCGCTGGTGCGCCAGCGCCACGCCTTCGTGATGAACCAGTCGGGGCTGGCACCGGACAGCCACAGTGGCAAGGCCCTGCGCCAGATCCTCGAGATCCTGCCGCGCGACGAACTGTTCCAGAGCAATTCGCGCGAGCTGCACCGCACCGCGATGAGCGTGCTGGCGCTGCAGGAACGGATCCGCCCGCGCCTGTTCCTGCGCCGCGACCGCTTCGGCCGCTTTTTTTCGATCCTGGCCTACGTGCCGCGCGACCGCTTCAACGCCGAGGTCAGCCAGCGCATCGAGGACCTCCTGATGGCGGCACTCAACGGCCAGCAGATCGACACCACCAGCCACGTCGGCTCTTCGCCGCTGGCGCAAATGCACATGATCGTCCGCCCCAAGGCGGGTACACCGGAGAACGTAGACGTGGATGACCTCAACCAGCAGATGGCTGGCATCGTTCGCAGCTGGCACGACGCCCTGCGTGAACACCTCGTGCAGCGCTGCGGCGAAGCCGAAGGGCAGAAACTCGCCAACCGTTTTGCCCGCGCCCTGCCGGCCGGCTATGTCGCGGAAGTCGCACCCGAGGTGGCGGCCGACGACGTGATCCGCCTCGCCGCGCTGGAGCGTGATGATGGCCTCGGTCTGAACCTCTACCTGCACCGCGCCAAGGACAGGACGCCGCAGCTGCGCTTCAAGATCTACCGCACCGGCAGCGACATCTCGCTTTCCGAGGCACTGCCGCTGCTGGAAAACCTCGGGCTGCGCATCCAGACCGAGCGCCCCTACGCCCTGCACCTGGATGATGCCGGCACCTTCATCCAGGACTTCGAGATCGAGGCCATCGGCGCGGTCGACGTGGACGCCGTGCGCGCGCGCTTCGAACAGGCCTTCGAGAACATCTGGCGCGGGCGCGCCGAGAGCGACGGGTTCAACCGCCTGATCCTGGCGGCACGCCTGGACTGGCGTCAGGTCGCCATGCTGCGCGGCTACGCCAAGTACCTCTTGCAGGTCGGGGTGCCGTTCTCGCAGAGCTACATGGAAGAAACGCTGGCGCGCTATCCGCTCGTTGCCCGTCTCCTGGTCGAACTGTTCGAAGCACGCTTCCATCCGGACGAGGACAGCGCGCAGAAGGCCGCCGGCCAGAAGGATTTCGGTATCGAACTGCAGGCGCTGGTGGGTGCCGATGAGGCCGCGATGAAGGCGGTCGAGCCGGTCATCGCCGCGCGCCTCGATGGGCGCCACGCCCAGATGGACGCCGCGCACCAGGCGCTGCTGGCGGTGCTGGACCGGGTCGAGAGCATCGACGAGGACCGCATCCTGCGCAGCTTCAAGACCGCGATGCTCGCAACCCTGCGCACCAGCTTCTACCAGCGTCAGAAGCCCCGCGCGCAGGAGGTCATCGCGTTCAAGATCGACCCCTCGGCGATGCCCGAATCGCCCAAGCCGCGCCCCTACCGCGAAATCTTCGTCTACGGCCCGCGCGTGGAAGGCACCCACCTGCGCTTCGGCCCGGTGGCGCGCGGCGGCCTGCGCTGGTCGGATCGCCGCGAGGACTTCCGCACCGAGGTGCTGGGTCTGGTGAAGGCGCAGATGGTGAAGAACACCGTCATCGTGCCGGTGGGTGCCAAGGGCGGCTTCTTCGTCAAGCGTCCGCCCACCGACCGCGAAGCGGTGCAGGCCGAGGGCATCGATTGCTACAAGCTTTTCATCGGCTCGATGCTCGACATCACCGACAACATCGTCGAAGGCAAGATCGTGCCGCCGCCGGACGTGGTGCGCCACGACGAGGACGATCCCTACCTGGTCGTCGCGGCAGACAAGGGCACGGCGCGATTCTCCGACATCGCCAACGGCCTGGCGCTGGACGAGGGCTTCTGGCTGGGCGACGCCTTCGCCTCCGGCGGCTCGGTGGGCTACAGCCACAAGGGCATGGGCATCACCGCGCGCGGCGCGTGGGAATCGGTCAAGCGGCATTTCCGTGCGCTCGGGCGCGACTGCCAGAACGAGGACTTCACCTGCGTGGGCATCGGCGACATGTCGGGCGACGTGTTCGGCAACGGCATGCTGCTGTCCAAGCACACCCGCATGGTCGTCGCCTTCGACCACCGCGACATCTTCATCGACCCCAACCCCGATGCGGCCGCCTCCTGGGTTGAACGCGAGCGCCTGTTCAACCTGCCGCGCTCGTCCTGGGCCGACTACAACCGCGCGCTGATCTCGGAGGGCGGCGGCGTGTTCCCGCGCAGCCTCAAATCCATCGCGATCACCCCGCAAATCCGCGCGCTCCTCGCCCTGCCCGAAGACACCGAGCACCTGACGCCCAACGAGCTGATCACCGCGGCCCTCTGCGCCCCGGTGGATCTGATCTACAACGGCGGCATCGGCACCTATATCAAGGCCAGTTCGGAAACCCACGCCGAAGTGGGCGACCGCGCCAACAACGCGATCCGCATCAACGGCAACCAGTTGCGCTGTCGCATCATCGGTGAAGGCGGAAACCTGGGCATGACCCAGCGCGGCCGCATCGAGGCGGCGCAGGCCGGCGTCATCCTCAACACCGATGCCATCGACAACTCCGCCGGGGTGGATACCTCCGACCACGAGGTGAACATCAAGATCCTGCTCAACGACGCCGTGGCACACGGCCAGCTCGACGCGCAGTCGCGCGCCGCGCTGCTGCATGAGATGACCGACGAAGTGGCGAGCCTGGTGCTGCGCGACAACATCCGGCAGAACGAGGCGCTGTCGCTGATGGAACGCATGAGCGTGACCCGCCTGGGCTCCAAGCAGCACTTCATCCGCACCCTGGAGAGCCAGGGTCTGCTGGACCGGCAGATCGAATACCTGCCATCCGACGCGGAAATCTCCGAGCGCAAGGCGCGCGGCGAAGGCCTGACCCGGCCGGAGCTTGCGGTGCTGCTCGCCTACGCCAAGATGACGGTCTACAACCAGTTGATCGACTCCGACGTGCCGGAAGATCCGTTCCTGTCCGCGGAACTGCAGCGCTACTTCCCCACTCCGCTGCAGCAGCGTTTTGCGCCCAACATGCAGCGCCACCGCCTGAAGCGGGAAATCATCGCGACCGCCGTGACCAACTCCATGGTCAACCGCATGGGTGCCACCTTCCTGTTGCGCATGCAGGAAGACACCGGCGAAACCGCCGCCCAGGTCGCCAAGGCCTACACCATCGCCCGCGTGATCGGCGAGGCGCGCAGCCTGTGGCTCGGCATCGACGGGCTCAGCCTCTCGGTTCCCGACCGCTCCCGCCTGGATGCGCTGATGCTGGTGTGGCACTCGCTGCGCGGCATGACGCGCTGGCTGCTCAACCTGCCGGGCGTGAACCTCGATATCGCCGCGTCGGTCGAACGCTACGGTGCCGGCGTCGCCGCCCTTCGCAACGGACTGGACCAGGTGCTCTCCGAACAGGATCGCCTGGCCCATGCCGACGCGCGCGCACGCTGGATGGACGAAGGCTTCCCGCAGGAAATGGCCACGCAGTTGGCCTCGATGCCCTTCCTGGGCAGCGCGCTCGACATCGTGCAGGTGGCGCTGGACAACGGCTTCGAGGTGCTCGACGTGGCTCGCACCTACTTCGGACTCGGCCAGGCGCTGAACCTGGCCTGGTTCGGCGAACGCATCGATACGCTGCCGGTGGACGGGCGCTGGCACGCGCTGGCACGCGGCTCACTGCGTGACGAACTGCAGTCGCAGCAAAGCGCGCTGGTGGCCCAGGTGCTGCAATCGGGTGCCGGCAAACCCGCCGATCGCCTCACGGCCTGGCTGGCGCGCGAGGAGTCGGGCCTGCGCTTCACGGTGGCGATGCTTCAGGAAATGCGCACCCAGCGCGAGCTGGACTACCCCACCGCCTCGGTGGCGCTGCGCCGCCTGGCGCAGCTGGTGCAGCACGCGGGCTGACGGCATCCGGCGCTGCGTCGACCACGTAGACGCAGCGTCGGCCACGCAGGGCCAACCTGCGGAGGCTGTTCGATACCGCGCCTCGCAGGTCGGGGCTACGTCCCCGACGGGGTGTTCGACACGGTATCCGGTCAGCAGCGTCGGCCACGCAGGGCCGACCTGCGGAGGCTGTTGGATACCGCGCCTCGTAGGTCGGGGCTACGTCCCCGACGGGGTGTTCGACGCGGTATCCGGTCAGAAATCCCGATCCACCGCATAGCGCGCCAGCCCCCGCAATGCCGCCGTCCAGGCGTTCTCCGGCAGCGTCCCCAGCGCGCGCTCGGCGGCATCAGCGTAGTCGACGGCGCGCTGGTGGCTGTAGGCAATGCTGCCAGCCGTCTCGATGGCGGCAAGCACTTCGGGCATCGCCTCCGCGTCGCCCGCCTGCACGATCTCGCGCAGGCGCTGGCGGGTGGCCGCGTCGGCGCGGGACATGGCGTGGATCAACGGCAGGGTGGCCTTGCCCTCGGCCAGGTCGTCGCCAAGATTCTTGCCCAGCGCCGCGGCGTCGGCGGTGTAGTCGAGCACGTCGTCGGCGACCTGGAAGGCATAACCCAGATTGAGGCCATAAGCGTGCAGTGCGGCACCGTGGCGCGCATCCAGATCGCAAAGCACCGCGCCCAGGCGCGTGGCGGCGGCGAACAACACCGCGGTCTTGCGTTCGATCACGCGCAGGTAGGCGGCCTCGTCCACGTCCGGATTGTTGACGTGCAGGAGCTGCAGCACCTCGCCTTCGGCGATGGCGTTGGTGGTGTTGGCCAGCACCTGCATCACCGCCATGCGATCCAGTTCGACCATCAGCTGGAAGCTGCGCGAATAGAGGAAGTCGCCGACCAGCACGCTGGCGGCGTTGCCCCACAGCGCGTTGGCGGTCTTGCGCCCGCGCCGCAGGTCGGACTCGTCCACCACGTCGTCGTGCAGGAGGGTGGAGGTATGGATGAATTCGATCACCGCCGCCAGCTGCAGGTGATCCTGGCCGGCGTAGCCGAGCGCGCGCGCCGCGATCAGGTGCAGCTGCGGGCGCAGGCGCTTGCCGCCGGCCCCGACGATGTGCTCGCCCACCTGGTTGATCAGCAGCACGTCGGACGCCAACCGCGCCCGGATCAGGGCATCGACCCCGTCCAGATCGTGTTTCACGAGCCGCCCGATCGCATCGGGGGCCAGGGCTGTCGCGGGAGGCGGCGTCGGGGCGGAGGCGGCAATCGTCATTGGCGCATTATACGGTCCGCCGTGGCGGCTTTCCGATGCGCGAATGCGGAAAAGTCGCAGGCCCGGATACGGCCATTTCCGGGCATTCGCGTCGCGACGATATACTAGTCTGTCATCCCGCCGCGAATGGCGCGGCAATTCAAAGGAATCAGGCACATGGCGCGCGGCATCAACAAGGTCATCCTGGTGGGCAACCTGGGCGCTGACCCGGAAACCCGCTACTCCACGTCCGGTGCAGCCATCACCTCGATCCGGATCGCCACCTCCGAGAGCTGGCGCGACAAGCAGACCGGCGAGCAGCAGGAGCGCACCGAGTGGCACCGGGTGAAGTTCTTCGGCCGCCTGGCGGAAATCGCGGGCGAGTACCTGCGCAAGGGCTCGCAGGTCTATATCGAGGGCTCGCTGCGCACCGACAAGTACACCGGCCAGGACGGCGTGGAGCGCTACAGCACCGACATCATCGCCAACGAGATGCAGATGCTGGGCAGCCGCGGCGAAGGCGGCGGCGGTGCCCGTCCCGAGCGCGCCGCGCCGCGCGCGCGCGACGACGAGTTCGAAACCCGCGGCGGTGCCGGTTACGGCGGCGCGCGCGGCGGTGACCGTCCGGCACCTGCGCCGCGTGCGGCCACGCCTCCGCCGCCGGCGGATGTGCCCTTCGAAGACGACGACATTCCGTTTTGATGAACACCGTCCTCGTCACCGGCGGGGCCGGATTCATCGGCGGCAACTTCGTGCGCGGCGCGGTGGCCGCCGGTTGGACGGTCATCAACCTCGACGCGCTGACCTACGCCGGCAACCTCGATACCCTGGCCGGTCTCGATGCCTCGGGGCGGCACCGCTTCGTGCACGGCGACATCGGCGACGCCGCGCTGGTAGCGAGCCTGCTGACCGGGCACCGGCCGCAGGCGATCATCAATTTCGCCGCCGAAAGCCACGTCGACCGTTCGATCGACGGCCCGGCGGCGTTCGTGCAGACCAACGTCGTGGGCACGCTCGCCCTGCTGGAATGCGCGCGCGACCACTGGCGCGGGCTGCCGGAGGCCGAGCGCGCCGCGTTCCGCTTCCTGCACGTTTCCACGGACGAGGTCTACGGCTCGCTCGGCGATACCGGCAGGTTCACCGAAACCACGCCCTATGCGCCCAACTCGCCGTACTCGGCTTCGAAGGCCGCGTCGGACCACCTGGTGCGCGCCTTCCACCACACTTACGGGCTGCCGGTTCTCACCACCAACTGCTCCAACAACTACGGCCCCTTCCAGTTTCCCGAAAAGCTCATCCCGCTGATGATCGCCAAGGCGCTGGCCGGCGAGCCACTGCCGGTGTACGGCGATGGGGCCAACGTGCGCGACTGGCTGTACGTGGAAGACCACTGCGAGGCGATCCGCACGGTGCTGGCGCGCGGGCGCGTGGGCGAGGTCTACAACGTCGGCGGGGATGCGGAGCGGCGCAACATCGACGTGGTCCACGCCATCTGCGCCCTGCTCGACGCGCGCCGGCCGCGCGAGGACGGCAAGCCGCGCGCGGCACAGATCACCTTCGTCAAGGACCGCCCCGGCCACGACCGGCGCTACGCCATCGATTCCTCCAAGCTCAAGCAGGAACTGGGCTGGCGTCCGGCGGTCAGCTTCGAGCACGGCATGGCGCGCACCGTGGACTGGTACCTCGCCAATCAGGCCTGGGTGAACCGCGTGCTGGACGGCAGCTACCGCATGGAGCGATTGGGCCAGTAGGGCGCAGCTTGCTGCGCTTGCACTACGTGAAACATGGGAGCAGCGCAGCAAGCTGCGCTCTACGAATCTCGTTACAGATGACGACATGACATCGAATACCCCTGCCGCCCCGCGCGGCATCATCCTCGCCGGCGGTTCCGGCACCCGGCTGTATCCGATCACCCAGGGCGTTTCCAAGCAGCTCCTGCCGGTGTACGACAAGCCGATGATCTACTACCCGCTCGCGACCCTGATGATGGCCGGCATCCGCGAGGTTCTGGTGATCAACACCCCGCACGAACAGGCGCTGTTCCGCACCCTGCTGGGCGACGGCCGCCAGTGGGGCATGGACATCCGCTACGCGGCCCAGCCCAGCCCCGACGGCCTGGCGCAGGCCTTCCTGATCGGGCGCGACTTCGTTGCCGGCGAGCCGAGCTGCCTGATTCTGGGCGACAACATCTTCCACGGCCACGGCCTGCAGGCGCAGCTGCGCGATGCGGCGCAGCGCACGCACGGCGCCACGGTGTTCGGCTACCGGGTCGGCGATCCGGAGCGCTACGGCGTGGCCGAGTTCGATGCCGATGGCCGGGTGATCGGGCTGGAGGAAAAGCCCGCCCGGCCCAAGTCGCACCATGCCGTCACCGGCCTGTATTTCTATGACGCACGGGCTTGCGATTTCGCCGCCGAGCTGAAGCCCTCACCGCGCGGCGAGCTGGAAATCACCGACCTCAACCGGCGCTATCTGGAGGACGGTTCGCTCCGGCTCGAACGCCTCGGGCGCGGCTGCGCCTGGCTCGATACCGGAACCCATGAATCGCTGCTGCAGGCCGGCAACTTCATCCAGACCCTGCAGGAACGCCAGGGCCTGCAGGTGTGCTGCCCGGAAGAAATCGCCTGGCGCAACGGCTGGATCGACACCGAAGCGCTCGAACGCCTCGCGGCCCCCCTGCTCAAGAACGGTTACGGCCAGTATCTGGTGTCGCTGCTGCGCGAGGATGCGGCCGAATGAAGCTGATCGAAACCGATCTTCCCGGCTGCCTCATCATCGAGCCGCGCGTGTTCGGCGACGAGCGCGGGTTCTTCTACGAAAGCTGGAACAAGGCGAAGCTCGCCGAGGTGGGCCTGACGGTCGATTTCGTGCAGGGCAACGTCTCGGCCTCCTCGCGCGGCGTGCTGCGCGGCCTGCACTACCAGTGGCCCAACCCGCAGGGCAAGCTCGTGAGCGTGCTGGAGGGCGAGGTCTACGACGTCGCGGTCGATATCCGCCGCGGTTCGCCCACGTTCGGGCGCTGGAGCGCAGTGATGCTCACCGCCGCGAACAGGCGTCACTTCTACATTCCCGAAGGCTTCGCGCACGGCTTCGCGGTGGTGTCCGAACGCGCCGTTTTCACCTACCAGTGCACCGCTGCCTACGACGCCGCCGCCGACGCCGGCATCCGCTGGAACGACGCCACCCTCGGCATCGACTGGCCGCTCGCCGAACCGATCCTCTCGGACAAGGACGCGCGCGCGCCCTTCCTTGCGGAAGTCGCACCCGATCGCCTGCCGGAGTACACGCCATGAAGCTGCTTCTGCTGGGTGCCGGCGGACAGGTCGGATTCGAGCTGCACCGCAGCCTCTCACCGCTGGGCGAGGTGATCCCGGCGACGCGCGACGGCCGGCTTCCCGGCGGTGGCCGCGCGCGCGCGGCCGACCTCGCCTCGCCCGCCTCGCTCGAAGCGCTGCTGCAGGCCGAGCGCCCCGACGTGATCGTCAACGCCGCCGCCTACACCGCCGTCGACCGCGCCGAGTCGGAGCCGGAGCTGGCCACGCGCATCAACGCCGAGGCACCGGCGGTGCTGGCGCGCTGGTGCAAGGTTTACGGCGCGCGCCTGCTGCATTACTCCACCGATTATGTCTTCGACGGCAGCGCCAACCGCCCCTGGCGCGAAGCCGACCCCACCGCGCCGCTGGGCGTTTATGGCCAGAGCAAGCGCGAGGGCGAAATCGCCCTGGCCGATAGCGGTGCCGAATACCTGGTGCTGCGCACCGCCTGGGTCTACGCCGCGCGCGGCCACAACTTCCTGCGCACGATGCTGCGCCTGGCAGCCGAGCGCGACCACCTGCAAGTGGTGTGCGACCAGACCGGATCGCCCACGCCGGCGCGCTGGATCGCGGCGGCGACCGCATTGACCCTGGCGCGGACGCGGAACGGCAACCCCTGGCGCTCGGGCACCGTGCACCTGGCCGCCAGCGGCCACACCACCTGGCACGGCTTTGCCGAGGCGATCTTCGCCGATGCGCTCGTCGCGGGGCTGATCGAGCGCGCGCCCTTCGTCGAAGCCATCCCGACCCTCGCCTGGCCCACGCCCGCCCGCCGTCCCGCCTATTCCTGCCTCGATACCCGCGCGCTGCGCGAGCGCTACGGCGTCACCCTGCCGGACTGGCGCGAGGGCGTGACGCAGGTGGTCGGCGAGCTGGCGCGCTGAGCCGCGCATCCTTCCGGAGAACAACGTGTCCGTCCTGATTCCCGTGATCCTGTCCGGCGGTGCCGGCACGCGCCTGTGGCCGGTTTCGCGCCGCGCCTTTCCCAAACCCTTCATGCGCCTGCCCAGCGGCGAATCGCTGCTCGGGCGCACGCTCGACCGCGCGCTGGCGGTGGCCGATGCCGGGGAAGTGGTGACGGTCACCGGCTTCGACTACCGCTTCCTCACCGCGGACGAATACGCCCGCAGCGCGACGCGACCGTTCCGCTCGCGCCTGCTGCTGGAGCCGGCCGGGCGCAATACCGCGCCGGCGATCGTGCTGGCCGCGCTCGACATCGCGCAGCGCCACGGCGAGGACGCCCAGCTTCTGGTGCTGCCGGCCGACCATCTGATCCGCGATGTGGACGCATTCGCGCAGGACGTCGCCGCCGCGCGCGCGCTGGCGGCGCAGGATTACCTGGTCACCTTCGGCATCACGCCCACCGCGCCGGAAACCGGCTTCGGCTACATCCGCGCCGGTGCCGCGCTCGACGGCGGCTTTGCCATCGACGCCTTCGTCGAAAAACCGGATCTGGCCACCGCCGAGGGCTACCTCGCCGCCGGCAACTACACCTGGAACGCCGGCATGTTCTGCTTCAGCGCCGGCGCGCTGCTGGCCGCCGCCGCCGCAACCTGCCCCGAGGTGCTGGCCGCCGCCCGCGCCTGCCTCGACGCCACGCCCCGCGAGAGCGACGTGGTCAGCCTCGACAAGCCAAGCTTCCTGGCCCAGCCGGACATCTCCATCGACTACGCCGTGATGGAGCGCGCCGCGCGCCGCGCCGTGGTGCCGGCACGTTTCGACTGGAGCGACATCGGCTCGTGGAATGCGCTGGGCGAGCTCACCGCGCCCGATGCACTGGGAAATCGCGTGCAGGGCGAGGCCATCGTGGTCGAAGGCCGCGGCAACTACATCCAGAGCGAAGGTCGCCTCGTCGCCGCGGTCGGCGTCAATGATCTGGTGATCGTGGACGCCGGCGACGCGGTGCTGGTGGCCGGCCGCGATCAGGTGCAGGCGGTGCGCCACGTGGTCGATACCCTGCGCCAGCGCGACCACTACGCCGCCCAGCACCACCTCACCGTGCACCGGCCCTGGGGCAGCTACACGGTGCTGGAGGACTCCGAGGACTGCAAGGTCAAGCGCCTGACCGTGAAGCCCGGCGGCGTGCTCTCGCTGCAGCGCCACCAGCGCCGCAGCGAGCACTGGACCGTGGTGCAGGGCACCGCCAGAGTGCGCGTGGGCGACGAGGAGCGGCTGCTGTCGCGCAACCAGTCCACCTACATCCCGATGAACACCCTGCACCGGCTGGAAAACCCCGGCGACAGCGATCTGCACCTGATCGAAACCCAGTGCGGCGACTACTTCGGCGAAGACGACATCGAGCGCCTGGAAGACGTCTACGGCCGCTGTTGACAGCGCCGTGCCCGCTGCCGACACTGTGCGCCGTCACTGGGGAGTAGCCGCCTCCGCAACGGAGGAGCCGACGTCAACAGACTTGGTCGACGGACCATGGCGTCGGTGGCAAGGGCGAGACCTTTGACCGTGTTTTCCGGAGCCGGGCCGGCGACGGACGACAGGGTCATTGGTATCCGATCGCCGGCCCGCATGGAACCCTGAGTGGAAGCCCTCATCACCTCGTTCGGCATGGTCGCCATCGCCGAGATCGGCGACAAGACCCAGCTCCTGTCCTTCGTGCTGGCCGCGCGTTTTCCCGGTCAGGCGTGGCGCATCGTTGCCGGCATCCTTGTTGCCACCCTGGTCAACCACTTCGGTGCCGCCGCGATCGGCGACTGGGTCGCGCTGCACGTGGGGCCGGCGCTGATGCGATGGATTCTGGGCCTTGCATTCCTGGGTTTTGCGGCCTGGGCGCTGATTCCCGACACGCTGGATGAATCGGACGCCCGCCCGCTGCGGCGCGGCGCCTTCCTCACCACCCTGATGCTGTTCTTCCTGGCCGAAATGGGCGACAAGACCCAGCTCGCCACCGTGGCGCTGGGGGCACGCTACGACAGCCTCATCATGGTCACGCTCGGCACCACGCTGGGCATGATGGCCGCCAACGTGCCGGCGGTGCTGGTCGGCGAAGGCCTCGCGCGGCGATTCCCGCTGGCGAAGATGCGTTTCCTCGCCGCCGCGATCTTCGCCCTGTTCGGTCTCCTGGTCCTTCTGGGCATCGATTTCGGACTGACGGCTGTCGGCTGAGTCCGACTCGGTTAGACTCCCCGCACCGCAGCGGCAGTCCGACGCAGCATGGCCGGACATACCGGCGTGATCGCGCGCCCGGCCGAGCCTTGCGCGAGCCGAAGGGGCGGCTTGCGCGCTGCGCCTGCGCGCGAACCTCGCCATCCTCGAGACCCATTGCATGAAACTCCTTGCACGCCTTTTCTTCGCGCTGGCAGCCGTGGGGCTGCTTGCGACCTTCGCCCACGCGCAAACGGACGCCAGCGCACCGGATGCGCCGATCCTGCTGGAGCTGGGCAAGGTGCCCGCCAGCAGTTTTCCCGCTCTCGATCTGGGGGGCGCTGGCCGATGAAGACCTGCGGCGCGACGCCGACTCCGGCCTTCCGCGCCGTTTCGCGGTCGCGCGCGGCATCGATGTCTCCACCCAGGCCGGCGGCCTCTGGGCGCAGGCCGACAGCGGCGACTGGGTATGGCAGTACAAGGTGCGCGGCAGCGGTGCCGTCCACCTCAACTTCGGGTTCGACCAGGTGCGGCTGCCGGAAGGCGCGCGGCTGGACATCTTCGGTGCGAAGGGTGCCACCGCGCTGGGACCGTACACGGCCGCCGACATTCCGCCGCATGGCCAGCTCTGGACCGCGGTGCTCGACGGCGAGGACGCCACGATCCAGCTTCGCGTTCCGGCCACCGGCCGCAACCAGGCGCATCTTCGCCTGATGCGGGTCGGGCAGGGCTACCGCGGCTTCGGCCATTTTTCCAAGGTCTGCAAATCCGGCTCCTGCAACACCGACGTCGCCTGTCTGGCCAGCAATGATCCCTGGAACCGCCCGCGCCGCTCGGTGGGTGCCTACACCGTCGGCGGCACCGATACCTGCACCGGTTCGCTCCTGAACAACACCGCCAACGATCGCCGCAATGCTCTTCGCCACGGCAACCCACTGCGGCGTTGGCAGCAACAGTGCGGCGCAAAGCTATGGTGGTCTACTGGAACTACGAATCGCCGACCTGCCGCGTGCCGGGTTCGGCGGCGAGCGGTACACCGATCGCGCGTCCCACCACCACCTCGCAAGGCCTGGCCTTCGTGGCGGCCACGAACAGCCCCTGGGGCAGCGGCACCGCCAGTTCGCGCTCGGACTTCACCCTGATCGAACTGGTCACCCCGCCGGTCGGCAACAGCTTCAACCTGCACTGGGCCGGCTGGGACCGTCGCCCGCCGCCCACGACCTGCGGCGCGCCGGCCGATCCAGCCTCCACCGCCGGCCTGTGCGCCTCGATCCACCACCCCGGCGTGGACGAAAAGCGCATCACCTTCGTCGAAGTGAACATGCCGCTGTCGGGCATCAGCGGCGCGCAGGACACCCACTGGCGCGCGAACTGGGATCCGACCCCGCCCAGGCTTGCGAACATCAGCCCGATGCCGCCCGTCTTGCCGCCCAGCGTGACCGAACCCGGTTCCTCGGGTTCGCCGCTCTACAATGGCCAGCAGCGCCTGGTCGGCGTGCTGTCGGGTGGCGCCTCCTATTGCAACGCGCCAGCGGGCAAACTCAACGACGATTACGGCGGCCTGTTCGCGGCCTGGGAGGGCGTCGGCACGTCCACCACGCGGGCCAGGGACCATCTCGATCCGCTGGGGCTGGCACCTGATTTCATCGACGGCATCGACAACTGCAATCCGCCGCCGGCACCGACCGGCGTCACAGCCGTCGCCACCGCGCCCAATCAGATCACGCTGAGCTGGAACGCCGCGGCCGGTGCCGATCGCTACCGCGTGCTGCGCACGCTCGGCACCTGCCCGGGCACCGGCTACGTCGAGATCGGCGAAGTCACCGGCACCGGCTTCGTGGACGGCAACGTGTCCGGCGGCAGCGCCTACAGCTATCGCGTGATCGCCTGGAACGATGCGGAAGAATGTCCGTCCGTGCAAAGCAGCTGCGCATCGGCCACGGCCACCGGCACCTGCGCCCTGCCGCCCGACTTCGCCGGCCTGAGCTCGGCCACCAGCGCCGGCAGCGCCAGCCAGTGCGGCATCAACCTCGCCTGGACGGCGGCCACCTCGAGCTGCGGGGCAGCCAGCGACATCCGCTACAACGTGTACCGCTCGACCGCGCCCGACTTCACCCCCGATGTCGGCAATCTGCTGGCCTCGTGCCTCACCGGCACGGCGCTGTCCGACGTGGACGAAGTGGGGTCGGGAGTGACGCAGCATTACATCGTGCGCGCCGAGGATCTTGCCGCGCAGCCGGCCGCCGGCCAGTGCGGCGGACTGGAGGACACCAACCTGGTGATCCGCAGCGCGGCGGCTTTCGGCCCGGACGTCACGAGTTTCAGCGACGATGTGGAAAGTGGCAGCGCGCAGTGGACGATAACCGGCAGCGGCTCGGTCGGCAGCAACTTCGCCATCGTCACCACGGACGCGCACTCGCCCACCCACAGCTGGTTCGTGCCCGACCCCAACGGACTGTCGGACCGGCAGCTGGCGATGGCCCAGCCGATCGCGCTCGTGTCGGGCACCAACGCGGTGCTCTCCTTCGCGCACCGGTACGCCACCGAGGCCAGCTACGACGGCGCGGTGCTGGAGTATTCGCTGGACAACGGCACCACCTGGATCGACATCCTCGCCGGCAGCGGCACGGTGCCGGCCAACGGCAGCCGCTTCCTCGCCAACGGCTACACCACCACGATCAGCACCAGCTACGGCAGCGCCATCGGCGGACGCTCCGCATGGGTCGGGAATTCGGGCGGCTTCCTCGTCTCGCGCGTGACCCTGGCGGACTTCGGCGGCCAGTCGGTGCGGTTCCGCTTCCGCTTCGCCTCGGACCAGAGCGTTGGCTCCACCGGCTGGTGGATCGACGACGTGGAGATCGTACAGGGCACGAGCTGCGCGGCCGGGCTGCCGGCCGCGATCTTCGCGGACGGGTTCGAACTCCCCTGAGGCGCGGTGCCGCCGGAGTCAGGCTTCCGGTCGGTTCTTGAGGCGCGCGAGGATTTCCTCGCGCGCCTCGCGCAGGATGGAGTCGCGGTCCAGACTCTGGACGATATCCGCCACCACGCGCTTGGGGCCGAGTTCGCCCCAGCTCTTGCCCTGCGCCAGGTATTTCTCCGCGGCACGGCCGACCAGCACGGTGGCGTACCAGGCCAGCGCGCCCTGGGCGGCGGCGGTGAGCGCGGTGGACAGCCCCGCGCTGGCAAGCTTCAGCGCGGAAGCGACCAGGTGCACGCCCCAGATCGCGCCCATCAGCGCGGCGAGCTGGGCGGCGATGGTGGCCAGCAGCCGGCCCGCCTCGACCCGCGTCAGCGGCAGGCCGTAGATGCGCGAGAGGTGCATCACCAGGGCCACGTCCAGCGTCGCGGCGGCGAGAAGGTCGGCCACGGGCACGGGATTGAGCGCCACCGCCACGCCCTTGGCCAGGCAGTACAGGCGGATCGTGCGGCCGGCCAGATCCTGGCGGACGGCGGTCAGACGCCCGCCGATCTCGTCCGAGAGCTTCCCGGCGAAGAGCGCGGCGTTGAGCGCCGCCAGGGTCTTGCCCTCCGACTCCAGGATTTCAAGGATGCGGCCGCGCAGCGCGGACACGTCGGGCGCACGCGCACGCTCGACCTCCACCTCGCGCCCGTCCGCCTGCACCTGAAGCACGCGCTGGGCCACCGGCTGGGCCATCACCGCGATGACGTTTTCCGCCACCACCAGGCCGCGCGCGTGCTCGCGCAGCCGCGCCAGCAGCGCCTCGCGCTCTTCCGCGGTGTAACGGTCGGCCTTGTTCAGGGCCAGCAGCAGCGGGCGCTGGGTGCCTGCCAGCAGCCGCAGCGCATCCACCTCCACCGAGGTCATGTCGCCATCCACGACGAAGATCACCAGATCGCTGCGGCCAGCCACGTCCAGGGCCAGCGCCTCGCGCTCTTCGCCGGAAAGCTCGTTGATGCCGGGCGTATCGATCAGATGGACGCCCTGCCCCAGCGCCTCGCGCCAGGCGCGGTGGCCGGCGGTGACGGTGGTGCCGTGCAGTACGCCGACCTCGAACGCCGGCTCGCCGAGCAGCGCGTTCAAGAGCGCCGACTTGCCGACGCTGACGCGACCGAACACGGCAATGTGGACGTGCCCGTGCTCCAGCTTGTCCAGCATCACCTCGATGCGACCGTAGTCGGCCGCGAGGCTGGCGCGGATGCTGCCGGGGATGGAGGGATCGTCGAGCAGTGCGCGCAGGCTGTCGGCGGCGCGCAGCAGGTGCGTGTCACCGCCGCGCGCCGGCGCATCGCCACCGCGCGGCCGGCGCAGGCGCCGCCAGCGATCACGCCACCCCATGCACACGCCTCGCCATCAAAGCCCTCTCGTGCCGCTACTTCGCGCGCAGCGACAGGTGCGTGGTGACGCCAATCTCGTGCACGATGGTCGAGGCGTCGGCCCAGTCGCCGCCGCCGACGTTGAAATCGATGCGGTTGACGCTGGCCGTGCCGTCGAGCGTGGCGGTTGCGCCCTCCTGCGACCAGGTGAACTCCAGGGTCACCGGCTTCTCCACGCCGCGCAGCGACAGCGTGCCGTCGGCGGCAAAGCGCCCGCCGCCCAGATCGCGGAACGCGCTGGCGGTGTAGGTGGCGTTCGGGAAACGTGCCACCGAGAAGAAGTCGCCGCCGCGCAGGGTTTCGTCACGCTCGGCGCTGCCGCTGTCGGCACTGGCGAGGCTGATGTCCACCTCGAAGCGCGCGCTGGCCAGATCGGCCGGGTCGAAGGCGATGGCCGGGGTGAAGGTCTTGAATGCGCCGACGAAGGACTCGCCCTCTGCGGAGCCGGAAAACTTCAGCGACGATGCGGCCGGATCGGCCTGCCAGTCGCCGGCATGCGCACCGAACGACAGCGCCAGCGCGGCGGCAAGGACCATGGAGCGAATCATGTCGGAATCTCCTCTCAGCGAGTTTTTTCGAAAGAAGCAGGCAACATGCGCCACAGCGTGCGATCACGCTGCACCCAATGATGGACCAGCGCGGCACCCGCGTGCATCAGGATCAGGACGATCAGCACCCACGCGCCCCATTCGTGGAACTCGTGCGCCACGCTCTTGATCCCGGGATCGGGCGCGACCAGCTTGGGCACCGTGAACCAGCCGAAGAACTTCAGCGCCCGCAGTCCGCTGGCCGAGTCGTACAGCCAGCCGGAGATCGGCATCGCCAGGGCCACGAAATAGATCGCCAGGTGCACCGCCTGCGCCATGACGTGCTGCCAGGGCGGAGTGCCGGGAACCGGCTTGGGCGCGCCGGCGTAAATCCGCCAGCCCAGCCGTATCAGCATCAGCACCAGCACGGTCAGGCCGATCGACTTGTGCAGGTCGTAAACCCAGAAGTAGCGCGGCGAGCGCGGCAGTTCGACCATCACGAAACCGACGCCCAGGAGCGCGAGGATCAAGAGCGCGATGAGCCAGTGCAGCGTCATGCTGGGCCAGGCCCAGCGATCGTTCGTATTGCGCAATGACATGGGGTTCCTCATGGCTCCAGTGACAGGGAGCAGCCTAACCGCAGGCCGCATCGGGAAAAAGACGATTCGGCGGATCGCGACGTTGCATCCGGCGAAACAATGGGCGGGCGCTGCGCATCATTCATCTTTCGGGATGCGGATCGCCTCGGCCTCGATCATCAGATGAACGGCATCGTCCACGGCCCCGGGATGCGCCTTCATCCCGAACGCTGCCCGGCTGAGCGTGGCGCTGGCGGAGAAGCCCGCCGTGCGGCGCATCGAATTGTAGGCCGTGCGGGCATGGCGATTGAGCCGCACCTCCAGCGTCACCGGCTCGCTGGTGCCACGCAGGGTGAGGATTCCGTGCACGCGGGCGTGCGTCCGGTCGACGGGTTCGATCGAGGTGGAGACGAAGCGCGCATCGGGATGCGTCCCGACATCCAGCCAGGCGCGCCGCCGGATCCGCGCGTCGAAGTCCGCGTCGCCAAGATCCAGCGTCTGCAGTCTGATCTTCACGTCCAGCCGCGCCGTCGTCCAGTCTTCGGAATCGAACCAGAGGGTGCCTTCGGGACGCGAAAACGTGCCCATGGCGCTGGAAAAGCCGTTGTGTCCCACCCGGAACAGGATCCGCGTGTGCACCGGATCGATCCGGTAGGCCGCCGGCGCGGCCGCCAGCGGAGGGGCGCACAGCAACAGCGCCAGCCAAAGCCATCGGGGGGAAACGGAAGGGCGCATCATCCACACGACTCCATCGGGCACGGGTTTGCCCGTACCGATGCTACGCCAGCAGGGCATCTGGTGGCGCAGCGGCGTTCCACGAGCCCGGCAACGGGTCTATGCTGGCCGTCAGGCTCTCATCGGAGTTCCACCGTGGACGCCATCACCCTGCATCGCAGCCCGCTCGCCAACGACACCGTCCTGAGGCGTATCGAAACCACGCTCGGCGGCGTCACCCTGGCAGCCACCGCCGCCGGCCTGTGCGGGCTGTGGTTCGACGGCCAGCGCCACTTCCCGGATCTTGCGCAGGTTCCGGAGCGCCGGGGCAATCCGATCCTGGACGCTGCCGCGCACCAGCTGCACGAATACTTCGCCGGCAGGCGCAGCGCGTTCGAGCTGCCGCTGGACATGTCGCGCGGCACCCACTTCCAGCAAACGGTGTGGCAGGCGCTGCTGCGCATTCCCGCCGGCACCACGACGACCTATGGCGCGCTGGCGGCGCAGCTGGATCGCCCGCGCGCGGTGCGCGCCGTCGCCGCCGCCGTCGGCCGCAACCCGATCAGCGTCATCGTGCCCTGCCACCGCGTCGTGGGCGCGGATGGGGCGCTCACCGGCTATGCCGGCGGTCTGGATCGCAAGCGCAGGCTGCTCGCGCTGGAAGCGGCGTGACAGTTTGATCGCGTCGTCCGTTATAGACTCGTCGCTCCATCCATCGCGGATTCCGGAGCACCGATGATCCTTCGCCTGCTGGCCTGCGCCACCGCACTGGCCCTCGCTCTGCCCGCCGCGGCCGAACCGGTGCTGTTCACCCGCATGAACGGCTACACGCTGGACGGCAGCGGCACACTGCAGCGCTTCGATGCGCTGCTGGTGGACGAGGACGGGCGCGTGGTGGCAACGGGCGGCGAAGCGGCGCTGCGCGAGCGCGCCGGCGAGGCCCGGATCGAATCCATGGCCGGCCGCACAGTGCTTCCGGGCCTGACCGATGCGCACGGGCACCTGATGGGACTGGGCTTCGCCCTGCGCCAGGCCGACTTGGTGGGCACCCGCTCCCTCGACGAAGCGCTTGAGCGCGTGCGCGCCTTCGCCGACGCGCGGCCCGGCGACGGCTGGATCGTCGGCAACGGCTGGAACCAGGTGATCTGGCAGCTGGGCCGCTTCCCCACCGCCAGCGAGCTGGATGCCGTGGTGGCGGATCGTCCGGTCTGGCTGGAACGGGTGGACGGGCACGCCGGCTGGGCCAATTCCGCGGCGCTGAAGCTTGCCGGCATCGACCGCCACACGCCCGATCCGGTGGGCGGGCGCATCGAGCGCGATGCCGACGGCGATCCGGGCGGCGTACTGGTCGATGCGGCAATGGGGCTGGTGAGCGCAAAGATTCCGCCGGCCGATGCCGCGGAAGCGCGCGCCGCGCTCGAGAGCGCACTGGTGACGCTCGCAAGCCTGGGCCTGACCTCGGTCCACGATGCCGGCATCGATGCCGACGACTGGCACCTCTTCCGCCAGATGGCCGACGCCGACCGCCTGAGCCTTCGCATCTACGCCATGGTGCGCGATACCGGCGAGGACTTCGACCAGATCGCCGCCAACGGCCCGCTGCTGGCCTCGGGCAACGATCATCTGACCGTGCGCAGCGTGAAGATGTGGGCGGACGGCGCGCTCGGCAGCCGCGGCGCGGCGATGATCGAACCCTACAGCGACGATCCCCACAACCACGGCCTGCTGTTCCGCACCCCCGCCGAACTCCGGAACGCGGTGGACAAGGCCTTCGCGCAGGGTTTCCAGGTCAACATCCATGCGATTGGCGACGCCGGCGTGCGCCAGGTGCTCGACGCCTATTCCATCGCCTACAAGGCCCATCCGGAGGCGCGCGGCCTGCGCAATCGCGTGGAGCACTCGCAGATCGCCGCGCTGGCGGACATCCCGCGCTACCTGCCGCTGCAGCTCATCGCCTCGATGCAGCCGACCCACGCCACCTCGGACATGAACATGGCCGAGGACCGCGTCGGCCCGCAGCGCATCCTGGGCGGCTACGCCTGGCGGCGCTTCCTGGACCAGGGCACCCGCATCGCGGGCGGCTCGGATTTCCCGGTGGAGCTGCCCAATCCGTTTTTCGGCCTGCACGCGGCGGTGACGCGGCAGGACCACGAGAACCATCCCGACGGCGGCTGGTACGCCGACCAGCGCATGACGCGCGAGGAAGCGCTGCGCGCCTTCACCCTCGATGCCGCCTGGGCCGCGCACCAGGAGGCGCGTCAGGGCACGCTGGAACCGGGCAAGTGGGCCGACTTCATCGTGATTGACCGCGACTACTTCAGCATCCCGGCCGAGGACATCTGGAAGATCGGCGTGCTGCAGACCTGGGTCGGCGGCAAGCGGGTGTTCCTGCGCTGAGGAACGGACGCCTGCGCGTGAACGCGCCGTCCGGGACGCCGCGCTTGCGGCGCGATTCGAGCCGCATGCGCGGCGGCGCAGGCACCTAGGGATCGCCGTCGCCCATCGCCTCCAGCGCGATGATCCGACGTTGCTCCGGCGCGCTGAAGTTCGCCTGCAGCCAGGCATCGAAGGCCGCCGGCTCGGCGGCCATCGCGGCGCGCGCCGTGCGGTAATGCCGCAGTCGCACCGCCCAGTCGGCGTTCTGCGCATCCAGTTGCGCCAGGCGCAGCGCGGCGTCCTCGCCCCACAGCGCGGCGCGCTCGTGATGGCGCCTTGCCGCATCGGCATTTTCCGCCTCGAAGCGGGCGGCCTGTGCCTGCGCCAGCGATGCGTCAAGGCTGCCGCGCAATACCTCCTGCACCTCGTCGGCACGCGCCTGATCCAGTTCGTCGAGCCACTGCTGGCGCTCTTCCGGCCCGACTCCGGGCGCGTCGCGCACCGCCAGCCGCGCCAGCGCCAGATCCAGCTCCGCCTCCTCGGCACCGAACCACGCCTGCGCCACCGCATTCCCAAGGTGCCGGCGGCGCAGCGCCTTGAGGTGCGCGGCCTGTGCCTGCGGATCGCCCGCCGATGCTGCGCCTTCCGCGATGCGCAGGTCGCAATAGCGATCGAACCAGCGCAGGACATCCGCCACCTGCGCATCACCCAGGGTGCCGCGCACCCGCTCCGCCACCAGGGCACGGATTTCGGTCAGGGAGAACTCGCCCGAGAGGCTGAGGAAATGATCGAACAGGCGCCGCAGGCCGCGATCAGGCCGTACCCGCCCCGACGCATCGAGCGTCAGCTCGCCGTCGGGCGTGGCTCCGCGCAGCGAGCTGTGCGCAAGGCGCTCGCGCAGGGCGGCAAGCTCGGCCTCGGGAAGATCCGGCATCGTGGCATGCGCCTGATGCGGCGCGGCCTCGGCCGTGGTTCGGCCGGGCCGTGCAAGCGGATGCGCTTCGGCCGCGACCGGCGGTGGCGCGCCGGGCAACGCATCGACCGGCGCGCGCGGCGCGGCCTGCCGCAGAAGCAGCAGGCCGCCCGCAATCACCACGACGGCAACCGGCAGCGATCGACGCCAGCGCATCATCCCGGCCCGCGCCGGGCCTACAGCCCGGCGTTCTTCAGGCGGTTGGCGTGGCTGCGGATGACGGCCTTGGGATCGGATGTGAACAGCCCGCGCAGACCGAACATCTGGTTGACCTCATCGAGATGATTCCAGCCGTAGTTGTCGCGCAGCACGACGCCCAGGTGCGAGCTGCAGCGCCCGACCAGCCCGTCGTTGGCTTCGCCGCCGAAGAACAGGCCACCCGCGACCATCATCGCGTCGCTGGGATCGAACAGATTCGTCAGGCGCGAGGTGCCGCCCCAGGAGTAGTAGCGGATGCCATCGACCACCGCCGCGCCCTGGCCGCAGGCCGTGGACGGCATGCCCTGGGGATGCAGCGCATTGAACTGCGCGGCACCCGCGCTCGAGAGCGAAGCCAGTGCGCCGAGGGAGTCCTGCGCCAGCGCCGGATTGCCCGACAGGAAGGCGATCAGGCTCGACAGGGCGTTGGCGAAGCCGGCCACGAGCGGGCGCAGTGGCGAGCCCGACGGCAGCGCGGCATCGATGGCATCGGCCACCTTGCTGCCGGTGTGCGGGCTGCCGATCGAGGTGACCGAGGCGACCAGGTCGGGCCGTACCGAGGCCACATAGCGAATCGTCGGCCCGCCGTGGCTGTGCCCGATCAGGTTGAAGCGGCTGTGGCCGTACAGCGCCCGCCAGGCATCAAGCTGCGCGATCAGCTGTTCGCCGCGCACCTCCGAATAGTGGCTCTGGGACACCGAGGCCACGTAGACCCTCGCGCCGCCGGCGCGCAGGTCGCCGGGAATCGCGTGCCAGTAATCGACCGCGCCCAGCAGCGAATCGAAGCCGAACAGGCCGTGCACCAGCACGATCGGATGCTGGGTCCGGGTGTAATTGACCTGCGCGAACGCAAGTCCCGACGCGGCGCACAGCAGCAGCGCCAGCGTCAGCCGAACGAACGTGGAACGAATCATCATGCTCTCCCCATGGTGTCGATGCCGGGCGGTCTGCGCCGCGATCCAGCCTGAACGTACGCATGCGTACGGTTCGGAATCTACGACGCTCTTCACGCTTGCGCACGCTGCATTGCACCATGCGGCACCGTATGTCGACGCTGCTTCATCGGGCGCTCGGGACTCACGCGCTAGGCTTGCGCGTTTCCTTCCGGTTGCCGCGATGCCCACCCGCTCCTCCGCCTTTCTGTGGCGGCTCACCCTGCTGCTGGCCGGTCTGTCGATGTTCGGCCCGTTCGCGATCGACGCGATCTTCCCCGCCTTCCCTGCCCTGCGCGAGGACTTCGGCGCATCGCACGGCGCGGTGCAACAGACGATCAGCGTGTATCTGGCCGCCTACGCGCTGATGAGCGTGCTGCACGGGCCGCTGTCGGATGCGATCGGGCGACGCCCTGTGATCCTCGCGGGCGTGACGATCTTCGTGTTCGCCTGCATCGGTGCCGCGCTGTCGCAGAGCCTGTTCTGGCTGCTGGTGTTCCGCGCCCTGCAGGGCATGTCCGCCGGTGCCGGCCTGATCGTGGCGCGTGCCGTCATCCGCGACTGCCTGGACGGCGATGCCGCGCAGAAGCTGATGGCACAGGCCACCATGATCTTTTCGGTGGCCCCGGCCATCGCGCCCATCATCGGCGGCTGGATCCTGGGCTGGAGCCAGTGGCACGCGATCTTCTGGGCCATGGCCCTGTTCGCCTTCCTGGTGCTGCTCGCGTGCCTGGCGTGGATGCCCGAAACCCATCCCGCGCAGGCGCGCACGCCGCTGCGGCTCGCAGCACTGGTGCGCGGCAGCTGGGCCATTCTGCGCAACCCGCGCTTCCTGCAGCTTTCGCTCGCGGCCTGCTTCAACTTCGGCGCACTGTTCCTCTACATCGCATCGGCCCCGGTGGTGGTGCTGGAATACCTGGGGCTCAACGAGCAGCAGTTCGGCTGGATGTTCGTGCCGATCGTGGCGGGCCTGATGGTCGGATCGTTTCTGTCCAGCCGCCTGGCGGGGCGCGCCAGCCAGTCGGCCACCGCGCGCCTGGGCTTCGGGCTGTCGCTGTTCGCCGCCCTGGCCAACCTGGCCTACAACCTGTCGGTGGATGCGGTCAGCCTGCCCTGGGCGGTGATTCCGCTCGGCTTTGCCGCTGCCGGCATCGGGCTGGCGTTTCCGCTCCTGACCATCCTCATGCTCGACATGTACCCGCGCCACCGCGGCGCGGCGGCTTCGATCCAGGCCTTCACCAGCCTGAGCATCAACGCCCTCATCGCCGGCCTGCTCGCACCCCTGCTCGCGCCCCATCGCAGCCTGCTCGCACTGGCTGCCGCGCTGATGTGCATCGCGGCGGTCGCGCTGTGGTGGGGCTATCGCCGCGGCGTGAAGCGTGATCCGGTGCTGGCACCGCCGCGCCCGATGATCGAGGAAGCCGAGCAGCTCTGAGATCCGGCATCGCGGCCCTGGCGCGACGGCACGCGCCTACAATGGGCGCATGGAAATCTTCACGCTGGAATCCGGCCGCGCGCCGCTGCTGGTGAGCCTGCCGCACGACGGCAGCCACATCCCCGATGCGCTCGCGGCGCGCATGACGCCCGCCGCGCGCACCGCGCCCGACACCGACTGGTTCGTCTCGCGCCTCTACGCCTTCGCGCGCGAGCTGGGCGCGTCGATCCTGCGCCCGAACCACTCGCGCTACGTGGTCGACCTCAACCGCCCGCCCGACGACGTCTCGCTCTATCCCGGCCAGAACACCACCGGCCTGTGCCCGAGCGTGCGCTTCACCGGCGAGCCGGTGTACCTGCCGGGCCAGGAGCCGGACGCGGCGGAAGTCGCCGCGCGCGTGGAGCGCTACTGGCGGCCCTACCACGACGCCCTCGCCGACGAGCTGGCGCGCCTGCGCGCACGCTTCGGGCGCGCGCTGCTGTGGGACGGCCACTCGATCCGCGGCGAACTGCCCTTCCTCTTCGAAGGCCGCCTGCCCGACCTCAACCTCGGCACCGCCAGCGGCACCAGCTGCACGCCCGCGCTGCAGGCGCGGCTTGCGTCCGTGCTCGCGTCGCAAACCCGCTACAGCCACGTCATCAACGGGCGCTTCAAGGGCGGCTACATCACCCGCCATTACGGCAACCCGGCCCGCGGCGTCGAAGCGATCCAGCTGGAACTGGCGCAATCGACCTACATGGACGAGGGCGCGACAAGCTACCTGCCGGAGCGCGCCGAGCGCCTGGAGCGCATCGTGCTGCGCCCGCTGCTGGAAGCGGCGCTGGGCTGAACCGAAGAAACTGAACCGAGGAGAACGCCGCCGACCACAGTGGTCAGGGCGATCCGCTCTTTGGGAGGCTTTTTGTACGCCTGTCGCACGGAAACGAAAAAGGCTCGCCGAAGCGAGCCCAAATCGTTGTTTTCATTGGTGGGCGGTGCAGGGATCGAACCTGCGACCCTTGCCGTGTGAAGGCAATGCTCTACCGCTGAGCTAACCGCCCGGTAATGCGGCCGCGCATTATGATGGCGGCGCGGATTCCGGTCAATGACGGATGATCGCGCCTCCCATCATTCCGCGGCGGCCTTGGGCACCGCTGCCGGGGTTTCGTAGATGAGGTAGGGGTCGGCCTGGTGATTGATCACCGACTCGTCGACCACGACCTTGACCACGTTCTCCAGCGACGGCAGCTCGTACATCGTGTCGAGCAGGACCGATTCCAGGATCGTGCGCAGGCCGCGGGCCCCGGTCTTGCGCTCCATCGCCTTGCGCGCCACCGCAAGCAGCGCGTCGGGACGGAACTCCAGCTCCACGCCCTCCATCTCGAACAGTCTCTTGAACTGCTTGGTGATGGCGTTCTTGGGCTCGGTGAGGATCTTCATCAGCGCGTCCTCATCCAGCTCTTCGAGCGTGGCGATGACGGGAAGGCGGCCGATGAACTCCGGGATGAGGCCGAACTTGATCAGATCCTCCGGCTCGACCTCGGCCAGCAGCTTGCCGACGCTGGCCTTGCGCTTCTTGCTGCGCACGTCGGCACCAAAGCCGATACCGCTGGAATCCAGGGTGCGCTGCTGGATGATCTTCTCCAGGCCCGCAAACGCGCCGCCGCAGATGAACAGCACGTTCTTGGTATCGACCTGCAGAAACTCCTGCTGCGGGTGCTTGCGCCCGCCCTGCGGCGGCACGCTGGCAACAGTGCCTTCGATCAGCTTGAGCAGGGCCTGCTGCACGCCTTCACCGGAAACATCCCGCGTGATCGAGGGGTTTTCGCTCTTGCGCGAAATCTTGTCGATCTCGTCGATGTAGACGATGCCCTGCTGCGCCTTCTCGACGTCGTAGTCGCACTTTTGCAGCAGCTTCTGGATGATGTTCTCGACATCTTCGCCGACGTAGCCGGCTTCGGTCAGCGTGGTGGCGTCGGCGATGGTGAACGGCACGTTGAGGAGCCGCGCCATGGTTTCGGCCAGCAGCGTCTTGCCCGAGCCGGTGGGGCCGACCAGCAGGATGTTGGACTTCGACAGCTCGACCTCGTCGTTCTTCTGGCGGCTCTCGATGCGCTTGTAGTGGTTGTAGACCGCTACCGACAGTGCCTTCTTGGCGCGCGCCTGCCCGACGACGTACTGGTCGAGCACGTCCATGATCTCGCGCGGCTTGGGGAGGTGGCTGCGCGAAGTGGAGGCCTTTTCCTCCAGTTCCTCGCGGATGATGTCGTTGCACAGCTCCACGCACTCGTCGCAGATGAACACCGACGGGCCAGCGATCAGCTTGCGCACCTCATGCTGGCTCTTGCCGCAGAACGAGCAGTACAGGATCTTGCCACTGTCACCGCCACGGCCTTGCCGTTCTTCACTCATGCCTGCCTTCGTCCCGCAAATTGCCTGACACGCCCCGAGGATAGCTCAGGGCGCAAGAAAAAAAGCGTGCCTTGCGGCATTTTCCCGTTCGGCGGCCCTTGCAAGCGCCGTATTTCCCAGGAAAAACAACCGCCTGGCCAGAATCAACCCGGCTTGACGGTGTCCTCGGGTCGCCGCTCCAGCACCTCGTCGATCAGGCCGTAGGCCTTGGCGTCCTGCGCATTGAAGAAGAGGTCGCGCTCGACGTCGCGCTCGATGCGCTCCAGCGGCTGCCCGGTGTTGGCGGCGAACTCCTCGTTCAAACGGCGTCGCAGGTAGAGGATCTCGCGCGCCTGGATCTCGATGTCGGTCGCCTGGCCCTGCGCGCCGCCGTGCGGCTGGTGGATCATCACGCGCGAATTGGGCAGGGCGAAGCGTTTGCCGCGGGTTCCCGCAGCCAGCAGGAAGGAGCCCATGCTGGCGGCCTGGCCGATCACCATGGTGCTCACGTCCGGCTTGAGGAAGCGCATGGTGTCGTAGATCGCGAGGCCTGCCGTGACCACGCCGCCCGGGCTGTTGATGTACAGGTGGATGTCCTTGTCCGGGTTCTCCGACTCCAGGAACAGCATCTGCGCGATGACCACGTTGGCGACGTAGTCGTCGATCGGCCCGACGAGGAAGATCACCCGCTCCTTGAGCAGGCGCGAGTAGATATCGTAGGCGCGCTCGCCGCGGCTGGTCTGTTCGACCACCATCGGCACCAGGTTCAGGCCCTGCACGTTCATTGGCTCGTTCTCCCGAAAGGGTGGCACCGCCTCAGGCGGCGGCCCCGGAATTCATCACATCCTCGAAACTCAGCGTCGTGGTGCTGGCGTCGGCGTGGTCCGCGATCCAGTCGATGACCTGGTCCTCGATCACGCGGCTGCGCAGACCGTCCAGAAGTTGGGGGTCCTTGCGGTAAAGTTCAATGACCTGCTCGGGCTCCTCGTAGGTGGAGGCGATGAGCTGCATCATCTCCTGCAGACGCGCCGGGTCCAGCCGGATGTTGTTCTGCCTCGCCAGCTCGCCCAGCAGGACGGCCGCGGTCACGCGCTGCTTCGCCTGGCCGAGGAAGGGCTCGAAGCTGACCTCCTTCGGAACCTCCTGACCCTGCGAGCGCGCCTGCTCGGCGGCCTGACGCGCCAGTCCGCGCGCCTCGGCTTCGATCATGCGGCCCGGGACATCCAGATCGGCATGGGAGGCCAGCAGCTTGGCGATCACGTCGTTCTTCAGGCGCACCATCAGCGCGCCCTTGAGCTCGCGCTCCAGGTTGGAGCGCACCTCGACGCGGAAGCGCTCGGCACCGCCGCTCGGAATCCCGAACGCGGCGAAGAAGGCATCATCGAGCGCCGGCAGCTTCGACTCGGACACGCGCACCACCTTGACCTCGATCTTTGCCGCCTTGCCGGCCAGCGCCGGGTTGCGGTAGTCGGCGGGGAAGGTGGCCTCCACGGACCTGGCATCACCCGCTCCCAGACCGACCAGCTGCTCTTCCAGCTCGACGAGGATGCCGCCGGACCCGAGCACCGTGCCGGAGCGGTCCACACCCTCGGCCGGAATGCGGCCCGAATCGGTCGTCGCCACCGACTCGAACATCACCAAGTCGCCCTTCTGCGCGGGACGCTGGACATCCTCCCAGGTGCGACGCTGCTGGCGCAGCGTATCAATCATGCGGTCGATGTCGGCATCGACGACCTCGGCCACCGGCCGGGTGATCTTCAGCGCGGACACGTCGATGGTGCCGATCTCCGGCATCACCTCGAAGGTCGCCACGTACTTGAACTCGCCGCCCTCGGGCAGCCCGGACGTCTCGATCTGCGGCTGTACCGCCGGCCGCAGGTTTTCCTTCTGCACCGCTTCGTTGAACGAGCGCTGGATCAGGTCGCCGACGGCTTCGCTGCGCACCTGGGCACCGAAGCGCTGCTCGATCACCTTGCCCGGCACCTTGCCGGGGCGAAAGCCCTTCAGGCGCACGGTGCGCGACAGATCGTTCAGGCGCTGGCGGATGGTGGATTCAAGCTGGTCGGAAGGAACGCTGACGGTGAGCTTGCGGCCGAGCGTGCCGACGTTTTCGATGGAGACTTGCATGGTCACTCCTCAAGGGTTTCGCGCCGCCGCCCGCGTCGAGCCACGGCGCATGAAATCGGGCCCGCCATGATGCCCGGCACGGCCGCGATGCGCCACTATCGGCGTTCACGGACCACGGGCCGGCAACCGGTCGGAATGGTGCGAAAGGAGAGACTCGAACTCTCACGGGTTGCCCCACTGGAACCTAAATCCAGCGCGTCTACCAGTTCCGCCACTCTCGCAACGCACACGCACCCCGCGCTGCCCGGCACGCGGCCTGGCCGGTTCGGAAGCGGAGGTGACGAAGCCTGGGAGGAGGAGATGGTGGGCCGTGAAGGATTCGAACCTTCGACCAATTGATTAAGAGTCAACTGCTCTACCAGCTGAGCTAACGGCCCATCGTTTCAAACTGCCGCCCTGAGCGGCTTCGACCCGGCATTATGCCGCATCGGGAAGTGGGGTGGAAGACGGGATTCGAACCCGCGACCCCCGGAATCACAATCCGGTGCTCTAACCAACTGAGCTACATCCACCACTGAATCCAATTGCGCTCCGAACCCATCCCTGGAGCGCCCGCCGTTCGGCATCCCTGCCTCACCGGCGCCATCCGCTCGATCTGCCACCGGCAGATCGAAAGCCGCGGACGTCGCCACCAACTGAGCTACATCCACCACAGCATGCGGATCCTTCCGCAACAGCCCGCGCATCCATGCGCGGACTTTTCAACATAGGCACCGATCCGGACTTGCCCCGAGAAAGGCGGCTGCTCCGCACCGTGGCGCGCCCGACAGGAATCGAACCTGTAACCCCCGGCTTAGAAGGCCGGTGCTCTATCCGGTTGAGCTACGGGCGCATCGGGAAATGATAGCGCACCGGTCGCTGCCGGATCGGGTTTGGGTTCGCGGGGTCCGTGGTCGGGGCAGAGGGATTCGAACTCTCGACATCCAGCTCCCAAAGCTGGCGCTCTACCAGGCTGAGCTATACCCCGGCGGCGTCGCGGACACGACGTGAAAAAACACCCTGAAGGGCCGCGCATCTTACGCAGCGCGGCCCTTGGCGTCAACGCACGGCGGCCTCAGAACTCGTAGCCCACGGACAGGATTGCGCGCCCGTCGGCCAGGTGCCGCTCGCCCAGAGACTCGGCCAGGGTGTCGTTGTAGCCCGAGGTAGTGACATACGCCAGCTTGGTCGCGATCGACCCGAAGCTGCGCGAGAGCGAGACTTCGTAGTCGTTGTAGGCACCGCCAAGCTCGCTCCCGAGGTCGTAACGGCCGGCCGCGGCACCGAGCTGGAAGCCCGACTCGCCCAGCTCCCAACTGCCCGACAGGCCCAGGTACAGACCCTCGTGCCCGAGGTTCACCGCATCGTCGGACCAGGTCACAAGCGCGGTAACGTTCTCGCCCAGTCCCAGCTCCACGCTGAACTCGTTGAAATCCTGGTCGAAATCCGGCTTGGATCCAGGATAGAAGGTGCGGGTGTAGTCCAGCGTCAGCGTCAGGAACTCGCTGAGCTCGCGGCTCCAGCCCAGGTAGAGGTTGGCTTCATAGCTGATGCCGTCATCCCAGTCTTCACCCGGGGGCACGAAGTCCACGCCCCAGAACTGGCCGCCCACATAGAACCCCGCCTCGTGTTCGAGGTTGACCTCCAGCTGCCAGGTGGGATCTTCCTGGGTCTGGGAGACACCGTGCCAGGTGTAGTCGCTGGCCACCCCGATGATTCCGTTGATCGACCAGGCGGATCCTTCCTGGGCAGCGGCGGGCAGGGCGAACGCCGTCAGTGCAAGTGCCGCGGCAATGCGGGACAGGTTCATCATCGGAATCTCCAGAGGTGGAAGGGACGGGGCGGGCGAAACGACGGCGTACATTACCCAAGGGCGCGGTGCCGCTCCAGTGGCGCGCGGATTGACGGCACCGGCGGCATGGATGTGACCAGGAACCCGCCCGATCCGTTGACAGCGCGGACCGGCGTGCCGAACATGCGGCGCAGCGGCATCGGGCCGCGCCGTTCGGGATTCCAGAAGATGAAGCTCAACCTCGTCAAGGTCGCGCCGCTGGCGGCCGCTGCGCTGATGCTCACGTCCTGTGGCGACAAGGCGCAGGATGCGACGGCTCCCGCCACGCCGAGTGCAGAGGCCCGGGTGCTGCACGTCTACAACTGGTCCGACTACGTGGCCGAGGACACCATTGCCCGCTTCCAGCAGGCCACCGGCATCAAGGTCGTGTATGACGTGTACGACTCCAACGAGATGCTCGAAGCCAAGCTGGTCACCGGCGGCTCGGGTTACGACGTGGTGTTCCCTTCGGCGCGTCCGTTCGCGCAGCGCCAGATCGCCTCGGGCATCTACGCGCCGCTCGACAAGACCCTGCTGCCCAACCTGTCCAACATCGATCCGACGCTGCAGGCGGCGCTGGCCGACGTCGATCCGGGCAACGCCCACGCCGCGCCCTACATGTGGGGCACCACCGGCCTCGGCATCAATGTGGGCAAGGTCAGGGAAGCGCTGGGCGAGGATGCGACGCTCGATTCCTGGAGCCTTCTGTTCGATCCTGCCAATGCGGCCAAACTCGCCAAATGCGGCGTCAGCGTGCTCGACGACGACCAGGAGACCTTCTCGGCCGCGCTGATCTGGCTGCGGCAGGATCCGAACTCGCAGGATCCGGCGCAGATCGAGGCGGTCAAGCAGGCCTATGCCGCGATCCGGCCGCACATCCGCTACTTCAACTCGTCCAAGTACATCGACGACCTCGCCAACGGCGACCTGTGCCTGGCGATGGGCTACTCCGGCGACGTGTTCCAGGCCCGCGACCGCGCCGAGGAGGCGGGCAACGGCGTGGAGATCGACTACATCATTCCCGAGGAAGGCGCGGTACGCTGGTTCGACCTGATGGCCATCCCGAAGGATGCACCGCACCCGAAGAACGCGCACGCCTTCATCGACTTCCTGCTGCAGCCGGAGGTCATCGCCGACATCAGCGACTACGTCGGCTACGCCAACCCCAATACCGCCGCCACCGCCCTGATGGATCCCGACATCGCGCAGAACCCGGGCGTCTATCCGCCGCAGGAAACCCTTGCCAAGCTGGTCGACCCGGTTTCCCTCCCCGAAACCCTGCAGCGCGAGCGCGTGCGCGCCTGGACATCGATCAAGAGCGGCCAATAAGCCGCTTGCCACCACCGATCACCTGCCCGCGGCCGTCGGCATCCGCACGCCGGCGGTCGCCTTTTCCGGAGGCCGCCTGATGGCCCAGCCCTCGATCCGGCGCCCCGCGCCGGTCGCCCCCTGGCAAGACCCCGCCGCGCAGCCATTTCTGCGCATCCAGAACGTCACCAAGACCTACGGCAAGGTGTACGCCTGCGACGATGTCTCGCTCGACATCTACCAGGGCGAACTGTTCGCGCTGCTGGGCGGCTCGGGTTCGGGCAAGAGCACCCTGCTGCGCATCCTGGCGGGCCTGGTGAAGCCCGACCGGGGCACGGTGATGATCGACGGTGTCGACATTTCGAACCTGCCACCCTACGAGCGGCCGGTCAACATGATGTTCCAGAGCTACGCGCTGTTCCCGCACATGACGGTGGAGCAGAACATCGCCTTCGGCCTCAAGCAGGACAGGCTCTCCGCCGCCGAGGTCCGCGACCGCGTGGCGCAGATGCTCGAACTGGTGCGCATGCCCGACCTCGGCAAGCGCAAGCCCGACCAGCTTTCCGGCGGCCAGCGCCAGCGCGTCGCGCTCGCCCGCGCGCTCGCCAAGCAGCCCAAGCTGCTGCTGCTCGACGAGCCGTTGG